>NZ_JBHDVM010000005.1:15756-264638 GCF_042610525.1 Pantoea sp. sgz302252 | reverse complement strand
AGACAGCTATCGCAATTGCAGTGGCACTGGCTGGCTTCGCTACCGTAGCGCAGGCCGCCCCTAAAGATGACACCTGGTACGCCGGTGCGAAACTGGGCTGGTCTCAGTACCACGACACTGGTTACTACGGTAACGGTTATGCAAACAATGACGGTCCAACTCACGAAAGCCAGCTGGGCGCAGGTGCGTTCGGTGGTTACCAGGCTAACCAATACCTGGGCTTCGAGCTGGGTTATGACTGGCTGGGCCGTATGCCTTACAAAGGCAACGTTGTAAACGGCGCTTACAAAGCACAAGGCGTTCAGCTGGCTGCTAAACTGAGCTACCCAATCTATGACGATCTGGACGTGTACACCCGTCTGGGCGGCATGGTATGGCGCGCAGACTCCAAGCAGAACAACAACGGCACCCGTATCAGCGACCACGACACCGGCGTTTCTCCGCTGGCGGCAGTGGGTGTTGAGTACGCCGTTACCAAAAACTGGGCTACCCGTCTGGACTACCAGTGGGTTAACAACATCGGTGACGCGAACACCGTTGGTACCCGTCCAGACAACGCTATGCTGAGCGTGGGCGTTTCTTACCGCTTCGGTCAGGATGAAGCAGCACCAGTTGTTGCTCCAGCGCCAGCACCAGCGCCAGTTGTTGAAACCAAGCGTTTCACTCTGAAATCAGACGTACTGTTCACCTTCAACAAGGCGACTCTGAAGCCAGAAGGTCAGCAGGCCCTGGACCAGCTGTACACCCAGCTGAGCTCCCTGGATCCTAAAGACGGCAGCGTTGTTGTTCTGGGCTTCACCGACCGCATCGGTTCTGACCAGTACAACCAGAAACTGTCTGAGAAGCGCGCACAGTCCGTTGTTGACTACCTCGTTTCTAAAGGCATCCCTGCTAACAAGATCTCTGCACGCGGTATGGGCGAATCTAACCCAGTTACCGGCAACACCTGTGACAGCGTGAAAGGCCGTAACGCCCTGATCGAATGTCTGGGTCCTGACCGTCGCGTAGAAATCCAGGTTAAAGGCATCAAAGACGTGGTGACTCAGCCTCAGGGCTAATTCTCCTCTTTGATAAAAAACCCCGCTGCGGCGGGGTTTTTTATGGGCGCGGTTTAGCTAAAGCGCCAGCCAGTTTAATTACCCAAATACTTAGTCCGGCTTGCCCAGAATGGCCTGCAGATCCTGCTTTAACAATGACATCTGGCTGGCATATTTTTCTTTATGCTCCGCATCTTCAATCAGCTGCACTATAGTCTCCGACAGCGTACTCTGCCGGCGCTGCGCCAGCGCGGCCAGCCGCTGCCAGACGAGATACTCCAGGTCGATCGATTTCTTGCGCGTGTGCTGATGTTCCGCGTTGAAATGACGTTTACGGCGTGCGCGGATGCTCTGCTTCATGCGATTGTCCAACGCCGGATTGATATGTTGCGCAATCCACGACGCCACTTCGGCGGGATTATGCTCTATCGCCAGCAGCTCACCGACCGCGGCCTGGGCCGCGCTTCGCTCCAGATAACGCGTGATCGCTTCACCTTCCCGATGTTTTTTCACCAGGTATTTCCATTTCCATCCGCTTTCAAGGTTTTCCAGTTGCTGATATTTCATCGGAATCTCATGCTAAACCTGTAACTTACTTAGAATAACAGGTTTTTTAACATAGCCGCACGGAAAAGCAGAGCGGGCTCGCAAATGCGCTATATCGCCACGCTAATTGGATCTCTGCAATGCTTAACAGGCTGAAATCTTGTATAATGCCGCATTACTCATTTTAAGAAAAACGCGATAACTTTGACCAACAATCAACTTGAATGGCGCGCCCTGCAGCCCGATACCGACAGCGTCCAGCTGCTTTTCTCCGAGCTTCCTGATGATCCCTGTTACTTTTCCGCAGTTCAGCCGCGCCTGTTCAGTACGCTGGCTCTGCTGCTGGATAGCCAGGCAAAACTGCCGCTGATGCTGCTCAGGGCGCCGGAGCATCCGGCGTACCAGACTTTGCTGCAGCGGGTCATTTCAGGTTTTGCTGATGAAAGCGAGGCGCTTTACGGCGGCCAGTATCATATCGACGGCAGCACCATTAGCTGGCGTCCGGCAGAGTCTGAGCAGGATAATTTTGCCAGCACGGGCGGCGTACACAGCGCAGACTGGATCGAAGCAGAACAGCTTTTCGGCTGCTTCCGCCAGTACAATAATACTTTTACCCTTGAGCCGGGCCTGGTGCATAAGGCTAACGGGGGAACGCTGCTGCTTTCCCTGCGCGCGCTGCTGGCCCAGCCGCTGCTCTGGTTACGGCTGAAGCAAATCCTGGCTACCGGGCAATTTAGCTGGCATTCCCCGGACGAATCCCGTCCGCTGCCGGTAGCGGTGCCGCCTATGCCAATGCGCTTCCGGTTGATCCTGACCGGCGAACGCGACGCGCTGGCCGATTTCCAGGAGATGGAGCCGGAGCTGGCGGCGCTGACCTTCTATTCGGAATTTGAAGAAAACATTCAGATTGTGGATGAAGAAGCTTTCAGCCTGTGGATCAAGTGGGCGCGTTCCGTTGCCGCCGATGAGGAGCTACTGATCGCGGACGATCTGTGGCCAGTACTGATGCGCGAGGCGGTACGCTATACCGGCGATCAGGAAACGCTGCCGCTCTGCCCGGTCTGGCTGACCCGTCAGTTTCAGGAGGCGGCCGCCAACAGCGACGAAAACCTGATTAACAGCGAGCATTTACAGACCGCGCTGGAGAGTCGTGAATGGCGCGAAGGCTTCCTGGCCGAGCGCGTGCGCGACGAGATCCTGCTCGATCAGATCCTGATTGAAACCGAAGGCGAGGCCATCGGCCAGATCAATGCGCTCTCGGTAATCGAGTTTCCAGGCCATCCGCGCGCCTTTGGCGAACCTTCCCGCATCAGCTGTGTCGTACATATTGGCGACGGCGAGTTTAACGATGTAGAGCGCAAGGCCGAGCTGGGCGGCAATATTCATGCTAAAGGCATGATGATCATGCAGGCCTGGCTTATTGCCGAGCTGGAACTCGATCAGCAGCTGCCCTTCTCCGCTTCGGTGGTTTTCGAACAGTCCTATTCGGAAGTCGACGGCGACAGCGCTTCACTGGCGGAACTTTGCGCACTGATTAGCGCGTTAGCCGGGCAGCCCATCACTCAACAGATTGCCGTGACGGGTTCAGTGGATCAGTTTGGTCGCGTTCAGCCTGTCGGCGGCCTCAATGAAAAAATTGAGGGCTTTTTCCACGTTTGCGCCAGCCGCACGCTAAACGGTAGCCAGGGCGTGATCATGCCCGCCGCTAACGTGCGCCATCTTTCCCTGTGCCAGGAAGTGGTGGACGCGGTACGGGAAGGTAAATTTCATATTTGGGCAGTCGAAAGCGTTGAAGAAGCGCTTCTGCTGCTCACGAAAACCGAGTGGGATAAAGAAGACGCCCCTTGTTTGCTAAGATCGATACAAGAACGTATTGCGCAGATTAATCAGCAGGAAGGAAGGCAGCGCCCGTGGCCGCTGCGCTGGCTGAACTGGTTCAACCAGAGCTAATCGGGCTTGCTCAGCTTACAGCTGTAAGCTAACCTTCGTGCTTCAATAAAATAAGGCTTATTAAGAACATGGTAGATAAACGCAAATCCTACACAAAAGAAGACCTGATTGCCTCGGGCCGTGGTGAACTTTTCGGCGCTGAAGGCCCGCCGCTGCCTGCCGGCAATATGCTGATGATGGATCGCGTCATCGAGATGAACGAAGATGGCGGCAACTATGGCAAAGGCTTTGTAGAAGCGGAACTGGATATCAATCCCGATCTGTGGTTCTTTGGCTGCCACTTTATCGGCGATCCGGTAATGCCTGGCTGTCTGGGTCTGGACGCGATGTGGCAGCTGGTGGGTTTCTACCTGGGCTGGCTGGGCGCGGAAGGTAAAGGCCGCGCGTTAGGCGTGGGCGAAGTGAAATTTACCGGCCAGGTGCTGCCAACGGCGAAAAAAGTCTCTTACCGCATTCACTTCAAGCGCGTCATTAACCGCAAGCTGGTAATGGGCGTAGCCGATGGCGAAGTGCTGGTAGATGGTAATGTGATCTATACCGCTACCGATCTGAAAGTGGGCCTGTTTAAAGACACTACCGCTTTTTAAGCTTTCTGAAAAACGAAACCTCCGCCCGGGCGGAGGTTTTCCTTGTCATTAAACAGGACTACGCGGTAACCGTCCTGTCCTCCATGGCTTGTCGCCAGCCTCCCAACCAGTGAGATCTTGCATCTATCATTTGATAGGGACACATCTCTTTCGAGCGTCCGGTAATACCGGCCTGATAACCTCTGGAATGTGCCCGTTCTAGCCGATCTCGTTTCTGTCTCTTCATCATGCCTGTAATCCTCTCTTCAGGTCAGGTGGAATCTGGTGGAAAGAAATCAGTAACTGCATACGCAGTCACACTCTAGTTCTAACGCCAATTTCTCCGGAGATCAACGCGCAAAATTCACGCCAATGTCATAAACCTGTGCGACCATAACGGCGGCTTATTGCCTGAAATTAACCTGAAAACCCGGATAAGCTGCTGTCAGGCAATAAAAAAACCCCTGATTGTGCACAATTCTGATTTGTGACAATCAAGGGTTTAACCTGAATAATTAATTTTATTTAATTATCACCGTTGGATACTTCTGGCGATTTCCTGCGCCTGCTGCTGCCATCCCGCCGCCAGGGTTCTGACCAGCGCATCGTAACCATCTTCCTTTTGCGGCAGCGTCAGCGAGAAGGAACGCTTGATGATTTGCCCCTGATGCTCCAGTACCCAGTCGCCGCTAATCACTGCCTGACCATCGTAACGCCCGTGGAAACCGGTAACGTTGACGTTAAGCGTTTCCTGCTGCTGGCCCAGCGGCGAAGCTGAGACCAGCCAGCCAGGCAAGGCTGCGCTCAGGTTAGCGACCAGGGTTTGCTGCAGCTGCTGATCTAACGGGCTGGCCCAAAGGTTGTTGGCAGCAATAACGTATTTTACATCGCTGGTCTGATAAACCAGACCGTTGCCGGAAAGATAATCCGGCACCGATACGTGCTGCACAAATACCGCTGGCCGCATAGCGTCTGCGCTGCTCACGGCCATACCTTTTACCGCTGAGGGCAACTGGTAGTAAGTTGTCTCCGGCGTGCTGCTACAGGCGCTCAGCGCCAGGGCCAATGCTACAGGTAGCCATTTTTTCATTATTTCGCCCTCTTCGGCTGCGGATCCTGGCCAGGTTTAGCTTCAAACACCAGCGCGTTGCTCTTGTTATTGAGCGTTTTCAGCACCGGCTGTAGCTCGCGCAGTACCTGGTTAAGCTGCTGCATATCACCGACCAGCTTGCTGTAGGCTGGCGCGCCAGGCTGGAAGCCCTTCATGCTGGCGTTCAGCTCGCGCAAGGTTTTCTGCATATCCGCAGGCAGCTCTTTCATCGACTGGCTGCCGGTGATCTGATTGATGTTATCCAGCGTTTTTTGCAGCTCGCGGATGGTGCGCTGGCTCTCTTTCAGTGTGCCGGTGGCCTGATTGATCATCGGGTTCAGCGGCAGCGCGTTGATTTTATCCAGCGTATCCATGAGTTTCTGCTGGATCTGCGCCAGTCCGCCGCTGGTGGTCGGAATCAGTTCATAATCAGCGAAAGAGGCCGGACCCTTATAAGGTTTAGCGTTGCTGTCAAAGTCCAGATCGATATAGAGCGAGCCGGTCAGCAGGTTGGCGGATTTCAGCGAGGCGCGCAGCCCGGCTTTGATACCGTCCTTCAGGTGCTGCTCAATATCAAAGTCTTTGCCCAGCATGCTTTGGAAGCGATCGGGTTCAATGCGAATCAGTACCGGAATACGGTAGTCGTTGCCCAACTGCTGCGCAACTTTAGTCGATTTAAACGGCACTTCCGCAACTGTACCCAGACGGATCCCGCGGAATTCTACCGGCGCGCCGGGCTGCAAGCCGCGAATGGAATCGCTAAAGAACATCAGGAAGTCTTTATGTACCGTATAAAGCGAATCCTGAATGCTGCGCTGATCGTCGAACAGCTTGTATTCCGCCTTGTTTTCCGCCACCTGGCCCAGTTCCCAGCCGTCCGGCACGTCAAAGCTAACGCCACCGCTGAACAGCGTGGTCAGCGAGCCCATTTCAACGCGCATGCCCGAAGCGGACATATCCACCGCAATACCGCTGTCTTTCCAGAAGCGCACGTTGGTGGTAACCAGTCGGTCGTAAGGTGCCGCGACAAACAGTTGATAGGTCATCATACGTTTATCGGCATCAAAGTGGCTGGTTTCCACCGAGCCAACGCGGTAGCCACGAAACAGCACCGGATCGCCGGGATTAAGCTGACCGGCTTTGGCGCTGTCCAGCGTAATACGAATACCTTTGGCATCCGGCGGTGCCAGCGGCGGCGCGTCCAGCAGCTTATACTCTTCCGGCTGCTCGCCTTTGCTGCCGGGTTGCAGTTCGATATAGGAACCGGAAAGCAACGTACCCAGGCCAGTAACGCCCTCTTTGCCGATAGTTGGCTTAACGACCCAGAACGCGCTGTCGCCTTTCAGTAACTTTTCCATACCGGAGTTAAGGCGTGCGGTGATTTTTACATGCAGCAGATCGTCGGTCAGTACCGCGCTCTCTACGGTACCCACATCTACACTACGGCTCTTTATCGCCGTTTTTCCGCCTTCAATACCTTCGGCATTAGTGGTGATCAGCGTGACCAACGGCCCCTGATGGCTGAAATGATAAACAAGGATCCATGCGCCAATCAGTACGGTGACGATGGGGATGATCCAGACTGGCGACCAGCGTTTAATGCGGTCGACTTTCGCCGTGCCGTGATTATTTTCCTGCAAAGTCTGGCTCCTCACTAGTTTTGGTACTTACCCGATCCCAGGTCAGACGAGGGTCGAAGGTCATGGCGGCGAACATCGTCAGGATGACCACCAGCGCAAACAGCAACGCGCCCGTCGCGGGATAAATATTCATTAGCTGGCCCATGCGTACCAGCGCCGAGAGTACGGCGATAACAAAAACGTCGATCATTGACCAGCGGCCGACAAACTCCACCACTTCGTAGATTTTATGCATTCGTTCGCTGTCCTGATGCGGCTTGCTTTTGCCGTTGGCGTCCCAGCAGAGCCAGGCGATAGCCAGCATTTTCAGGGAAGGCACCATAATACTGGCGATAAAAATCACCAGCGCCACCGGATAAGAGCCTTCGCTCCACAGCAGCACTACCCCAGCCATAATAGTGGAGGTAATTTTGCTGCCCAGCGATTCGGTGATCATAATGGGCATCAGGTTAGCAGGAATGTATAAAAGCAGCGAAGTCAGCAGCAGCGCCAGCGTCCACTGCAGGCTGTGCCTGCGGCGAGCGTGGCCAGCCGTACCGCAGCGCGGGCAAACAAGCTGGTCGGCGGCCAGCACAGCGGTGCAGCAGCTGCAGGAACGCATATTTTGTTGCAATCCGCTGATGGCCGGAACCGGCCTGGCGGGCAACGCGGGCAGCGGCGCAATGCGCTGCCACATCCAGCGGCGATCGACGCACTGGAAAGCACGCACCTGTAGCAGGCAGAACAGGCACCAGGGGATAAAGCTGGTGCCTATGCCGATATCGCCATAGGCCATGAGTTTGACAAAGCTAACCAGCACGCCAGCAAGAAAGATTTCCGCCATGCCCCAGCTTTTAATCTGAAACAGCACGCGCGCCATGTTTTTTTTCAGCGGCGCGGGCAGGTTTACCGAGTTGACCAGCAGCAGAATGATAATCATACAGAGCGCGGGCACAGCCTGGACAAATAGCATAAACAGCGTCGCCAGGCTGCTGTAGTCAACTGAGACCATCACCTCAGGGATACGCATCAGCGTGATTTCGCTGCTCATTCCCGCGACGTGCATGTTGACGAACGGAAACAGGTTCGCCAGAAGCAGCATAAACAGCGCCGCCAGCGCATAGCCGGTCGGCCGCTTGCGCGGCTCGTCCCATTTCACTACCAGCGTGGTGTCACAGCGCGGGCAGCTGGCCTTGCTGCCCGGCGTGAGTTGCGGCAACTGTGTCATCAGGTCGCACTGCGGGCAAAGCATCCACTGGTCGGCCTGTTGCGATGAGCACATAGTTCACCTCGGGGTTGTTAGTTTTTCAGCGATTCCAGGTATTCCCAGCGCTCGAAGGCTTTTTCCAGTTCCTGCTCCGCCTGGGCAAGGGCATCCAGCACCGGCTGAGTGACGTCATGAGGCTGGTTAAAGAAGCTGGCGTCCGCCACTTTTGCCTGGAGCGAGGCCAGTTCATTCTCCAGCTGCTCCATTTTCTGCGGCATCTGCTCCAGCTCACGCTGCAGGTTATAGCTCATTTTAGCCGCCGGGCGCTTCGCCGCTTCGTTTTTTACGCTTTCCTGACGCGGCTGCGCGGCCGTTTTGGCGCTATTGCTGCGGGTCTGCTTGTAAGCCGCGCGCTGCTGCTGGGCATCGTGATAGCCGCCTACGAAGGCGCCGATTTCACCGTTACCCTCAAAAATCCAGCACTCGGTCACGGTGTTGTCAACAAACTGACGATCGTGGCTGACCAGCAGTACCGTGCCCTGGTAGCCATCAACCAGCTCTTCCAACAGCTCCAGCGTTTCGACGTCCAGATCGTTGGTCGGTTCATCGAGGATTAACAGATTGCTTGGCTTAAGGAACAGACGCGCCAGCAGCAGGCGGTTACGTTCGCCGCCGGACAATGCGCGTACCGGCGTCATGGCGCGTTTTGGATGAAACAGGAAGTCCTGGAGATAGCCCAGTACATGACGCGGCTTGCCGTTAACCATTACTTCCTGCTTGCCTTCCGCCAGGTTATCCATCACGGTGCGATCCGGATCCAGCTCCGCGCGGTGCTGGTCGAAATAGGCTACTTCCAGCTTAGTCCCAATATGCACGCGGCCGCTGTCTGCCTTAAGCTGATCGAGCATCAGCCTCAGCAGCGTGGTTTTACCGCAGCCGTTTGAGCCAATTAGCGCAATTTTATCGCCGCGCTGTACCTGCGCAGAAAAATCGCGGACCAGCTGCTTGCCGCCAACGCTATAGTTAACGTTTTCCAGCTCAAATACGATTTTACCGGAACGGCTCGCCTCACCAACCTGCATATTGGCTTTGCCCATCACTTCGCGGCGTTCAGAACGCTCGTTACGCAGCGCCTTCAGCGCACGTACGCGGCCTTCGTTACGGGTGCGGCGCGCCTTGATGCCCTGGCGGATCCAGACCTCTTCCTGCGCCAGCTTGCGGTCAAACTCCGCATTCTGCATCTCTTCGACTCGCAGCGCCTCTTCTTTGCCCACCAGGAACAAATCGTAGTCGCCCGGCCAGGAGACCAGCTTGCCGCGATCCAGATCGACAATACGCGTCGCCATGTTGCGGATAAACGAACGGTCATGCGAGATAAAGATAATGCTACCCTGGAAGGTTTTCAGGAAAGTTTCCAGCCAGTCGATGGTTTCGATATCCAGGTGGTTGGTCGGCTCGTCCAGCATCAAAACGCGCGGGTTGCTGACCAGCGCCCGACCCAGCGCAGCCTTGCGCAGCCAGCCGCCGGAAAGCGACGACAGCGGCGCGTCGCCGTCCAGGCCGATCTGCTTCAGCACATCCTGGATGCGGGTCTCCAGCTGCCAGAGGTTCTGGTGATCGAGAATGCTTTGCAGCCTTCCCATCTCATTCAGGTTCTTTTCGCTCGGATCGCTCATCACCAGGTGTGAAATAGCGTGATAGGCTTTCAGATATTCAGCCTGCTCGTTTACGCCTTCCGCCACAAAATCGTAGACCGAGCCTTTTACGTTACGCGGCGGATCCTGCTGCAGACGTGCCACAATCAAATCCTGCTCGTAAATAATGCGGCCATCGTCCAGCGGCTGTTCGCGGTTGATGATTTTCATCAGCGTTGATTTGCCCGCGCCATTGCGCCCTACCAGACAGACGCGTTCGCCTTCCTCAATATGCAGCTCGGTGTTATCCAACAGCGGCGCATCGCTGAATGAGAGGTAAGCGCCATGAATACTAATCAGTGACATAAAACTTATTCCTTACCGGCGTGAGTTATCAGCCAGCAGTTGTGAATCTGACGGTTACGGGCGAAGTCCTGCGACTGCGTTTTGGCGGTGATTTCCTGCGCGTGCAGGTTCAGACCAGCCAGGCCTTCGAAGTCCATTTTGAAGCCGCGCTTGTTATTAGAGAACATAATGGTGCCGTTTTTACGCAGCAGCTTTTTCAGATCCTGCATCAGCTGCAGATGATCGCGCTGCACGTCAAAGCTCTCTTCCATTCTTTTGGAATTGGAGAAGGTCGGCGGATCGATAAAGATCAGGTCGAACTGCTCATCCGCGTCGCGCAGCCAGCTCAGGCAGTCGGCCTGCATCAGACGATGCTGGCGGCCGGTCAGGCCGTTCAGGCGCAGGTTGCGCTCTGCCCACTCCAGATAGGTACGCGACATATCCACGGTGGTAGTGCTTTTCGCGCCGCCTAATCCAGCGTGCACGCTGGCGCTGCCGGTATAGGCGAACAGATTCAGGAAATCTTTGCCTTTGCTCATCTGGCCCAGCATTTTGCGTGCGATGCGGTGATCCAGGAACAGGCCGGTATCCAGATAGTCGGTCAGGTTAACCCACAGTTTCGCGTTAAATTCGGAAACTTCAAAGAAGTCGCCTTTTTCGCCCAGTTTCTGATACTGGCTTTTGCCCTTCTGACGCTCGCGGGTTTTCAGCACCAGACGATTAGCAGGCAGCTCCAGTACGCTGAGCGTGGCGGCGATCACATCAAACAGGCGCTGCCGTGCTTTAGCTGGTTCAATGGTTTTCGGCGGCGCATATTCCTGCACCACGACCCACTCGCCATAGCGATCGACGGCTACGTTGTAATCCGGCAGATCGGCGTCATAAACGCGATAGCATTCAATCCCTTCCTGATGCGCCCATTTTTCCAGCTTCTTGAGATTTTTGCGCAGGCGGTTGGCGTAATCTTCCGCAATCTGACCAACAGCGGTGGTATTGACCGCCAGCTGATAGTTTTTCTGCACGCAGTCCAGCGGGCCGTTTTTGGCCTTGAACTGACGCTCGGCACGCAGTTGCAGGCAGCTTAACAGCTCTGGCGAGGCGCTAAACAGCGACAGGCTCCAGCCGCCAAAATGCTGTTTCATAATACGGCCCAGCTGGCTGTGCAGTGCAATCAGCGCGGGTTCACTCTCCAGACGCTCACCGTATGGCGGGTTGCTCAGCACGGTGCCAACCGGCCCTTCCGGTAGCGGATTAGTTAGCTTCAGCACGTCCTGAGCAGTAAAGCTAATCAGCTCTGCCAGGCCTGCGCGACGGGCGTTAACGCGTGCGCGTTCAATCACACGGCTATCGTTATCATAACCGTAAAAGCGCGAGGTCGTTTCCTGAAGCCCGCGACGAGCGCGCACTTTAGCTTCGCTGGTCACTTCGCGCCATACAGCCTCGTCAAATTTTTTCCAGCCGGTGAAGCCCCAGTGGGTGCGATGCAGGCCCGGCGCGCGATCGCTGGCGATCATCGCCGCTTCAATCAGTAGCGTACCCGATCCGCACATTGGATCCACCATTGGCGTTCCTGCCTGCCAGCCGGAACGCAGTACAATAGCGGCCGCCAGAGTTTCTTTCAGCGGTGCCATACCGGTCTGCTGGCGATAGCCGCGCTGATGCAGGCCTTCGCCGCTCAGATCCAGCGCAATGCTGGCCTTGTCTTTATTCAGCCAGACGTTAACACGGATATCCGGCTGCTCGCGATCCACATCCGGACGCGGCAGATTTTTGCGGGTAAAGCTGTCTACGATAGCGTCTTTGACTTTTAGCGCGCCGTACTGGCTGTTACGGATCACGTCATTCAGGCCGCTGAAATGCACGGCAAAAGTTTTATCGCTGCCGAACATCGTTGGCCAGTCAATGGCCTGCACGCCCAGGTAGAGATCCAGGTCGCTATAAACGCCGCATTCGGTCAGCGGCAGCAGGATGCGGGAAGCCAGGCGGCTCCACATCAGGCTTTGATACATCAGACGATCGTCGCCCTCAAAATGTACGCCGCCCTGGACAACCTGGCAGGCCTGTGCCCCCAGCGCTTCCAGCTCACTTTTTAACAGCTCTTCGAGCCCACGCGCCGTACTGGCAAACAGAGAATTCATAACATCACTTATCATCTGGAAAATTGCTGCGCATTATAGCTAATCCGCGTCGCATGTCATAAAGTTAGCGTCTTTTCGTCAGCCGCTCCCGGCTCTTTTTTGCGCTGACGCCCTCTTTTTTACCGGAGAGCTTTATGATCGGCCTGTCTCGTTTGTTTATTCATCCTGTTAAATCAATGCGCGGCACGCAGGTTTCTCATGCCCAGGCGCTGGCAAGCGGACTGGCTTTCGATCGCATTTTTATGCTGACCGAAACGGACGGCACCTTTATTAGCGCCCGCCAGCATCCTGAAATGGTGCTCTTTACGCCCGCGCTGCTGCCGGACGGGCTGCTACTGGCCGCGCCGGACGGCAGCAGCGCCACTATTCGCTTTGCGGATTTCGCTGCCGAACCCGCGCCAGTGGAAGTTTGGGGCAACCATTTTACCGCGCTGATTGCACCCGTAGAGATTAATACATGGCTAAGTGGTTTTTTCCCTCGTCCCGTGCAGCTGCGCTGGGTCGGCCCGGAAATGACGCGCCGCGTTAAGCGCTTTGCTCAGGTGCCGCTGGGCTTTGCCGATGGCTATCCCTATCTGCTGATCAATGAAGCCTCGCTGCACGATTTGCGTCGGCGCTGTCCGGCAGGCGTAAAGCTGGAGCAGTTTCGTCCCAATTTGGTTATAACCGGCGCCGCTGCCTGGGCAGAGGATAGCTGGTCGACGGTACGCATTGGCGGCATCGTTTTTGACGTGCCTAAACCCTGTAGCCGCTGCATCTTTACCACCGTCAGCCCCGAGCGCGGCCGCAAGCATCCAACCGGCGAACCGCTGCATACGCTGCAAAAATTTCGCACCGCGACGGACGGCAGCGGCGATGTCGATTTTGGCCTGAATCTGGTCGCGCGCAGCAGCGGTATTGTTCGGGTTGGCGACGAGCTGGAAGTGATAGCCAATAAATCGCCGCGCGTTTATGGCGCAGGAGAAGTAGCAGAGCCGCTGGAAGACGTGGTCTCCGCGCAGGAAAGCCTGGCGATTAGCTGGCAGGGCGAGCGTTTTAACGGTAACAATCAGCAGGTTTTGCTGGATCAGCTGGAGATGCAGGGCCACCGCATCCCCTACTCCTGCCGCGCCGGCGTTTGCGGCAGCTGCCGCGTCCGGCTGGCTGCCGGTCAGGTTCGCCCGCTGAAAAAAGGCGCCCTGCGTGAAGACGGCACGCTGTTAAGCTGCAGCTGCGTACCTGAAAGCGATGTGGTGCTGACGGCGCTTTAGACGGCGCGGGCGAAGGCGAAAATATGCTGGCTGATAGCGGGCAGCAGGCGATCGTGCATCACCTTGATGGCATCGCCCAGCTGCATGGCCTTACCGCCCAGCTGCAGTTCAGGCTGCGCCAGCAGACAGAGCGCGGCGTTTTCGCCCGACTCTACCACCAGCAGCGTGGCTTCTTCGCCCGTTTCGCTCAGGCGCACCGCTACCAGATCGCCATCCTGCGGCGTGCAGTGGCGTGGATGGGCGGAAAAGTGCCAGCTTTTCGGCATTTGCGGCTTGAGGAAACGCAAGGCGACCAGCGCGTTAAGCACCAGTTCGGCGCGCTGCTGCTCGTTCAGGTCACATGTCAGGCATTTTTCTGCAAAGGTGGAGAACAGCGCGGCGTCGTCAACGGAGAATTTGGCAGTGGTAAAAGCATCCGGCGTCAGCATTTTACGAGGGAAGCGTGAACAAAACAGCGCGCCCTCCGCCATAGCTAACATCATGCGTTCCTGTTCGTCATCGAAGAACCAGCGCCAGCTGTCGTCAGGTTTAATCTTCATGAAATATCCTGTAATGATCGTCAGGTCGGCTATTATTTCAACAGGCCATGGTTATACGCCCGGCTGAAAATAGTCTGAATAACAGATAAACAGGAGAAAATATAAACGAGCCAGAGGTGAAAATAAACCCCCTGGCGCCGTAAAGCCTGCATTTAATCAAATATAACTGACTATTTCTTTTATCAGCGGCGGCCCTTTATAGATAAATCCGGAATATATCTGCACCAGCGAGGCACCCGCTGCCATTTTCTCTTTTGCCGCTACCAGTGAATCTATGCCGCCTACACCGATAATCGGCAGCTTTCCCTGTAGCTCCTGCGCCAGCCGCCGAACTATCTCTGTACTGCGTAACTGCACCGGCCTGCCGCTCAGGCCGCCCGCCTCTTCGCTGTGTTTCAGACCGCTAACCAGCGAGCGATCGAGCGTGGTATTGGTGGCGATAACGCCGTCAATATTGTGCCGTACCAGGCTGTCGGCAATTTGTACCAGCTCTTCCTCAGACAAATCTGGCGCTATTTTGACCGCTACCGGGACATATTTTTGGTGACGCTGTTCCAGTTCCTGCTGTTTTTGTTTAATCGCCAGCAGCAGATCGTCTAATGCTTCACCATATTGCAGCGTACGCAAGCCCGGCGTATTCGGAGATGAGATATTGATCGCAATATAACCGGCAAAGGGATAGACCTTATCCATACAGATTAAATAATCGTCTTTACCTGCTTCTACCGGCGTATCCTTATTTTTTCCAATGTTAATGCCAAGGATGCCGTCAAAGCGGGCCTGTCTGACGTTATTGACCAGGTTATCCACCCCAAGGTTATTAAAGCCCATGCGGTTGATGATGCCCTCTGCCTCGCGCACGCGGAACATGCGCGGTTTGTCGTTGCCCGCCTGAGGACGCGGTGTGACGGTGCCCACTTCTATAAAGCCAAATCCCATCGCGCCGAAAGCATCAATGCATTCGCCGTTTTTATCCAGTCCGGCCGCCAAGCCCAGCGGGTTTTTAAATACCAGCCCCATACAGTTCACAGGTTTGAAAGGTAGATTCTGGCGAACGAGATGAAGAAGCGGCGTGCCGGTGATACGGTGCAGCTGCTGAAGAGTCAGTTCGTGGGCACGTTCAGCGTCGAGCTGAAAAAGCGCGTTACGGACCAGGTTATACATGATCGCTCCTGAGTAGCCCGCAATAAGGGGCCGGATAAAGACTAACGGTTGCCAGGCAACCTGGAAAACTGCGCGGCCGACACGTTTTTGCCACCTTTATTATGTTGTTGGGGAGCAAGAGCAACGGCGGCCTTCAACTGGCGCAGCGACGCTGCAGGCGCGGGTGAAAATGGTAAAGTCCTTTGCCAGGAAAGTAAAACGTTTGCGTTGTGTTATCTCTCTCTTTTTACGCGCTTTCCGGCCAGCTGCTTTTTGCTTATCCGAAAAGTAACTTAAATATGCCGGATAAATCATTTAAGCCCTCTGCCGCTCTCTGTCAGGATAGTTCCATAAATTTGGAAATGATTTTAATCAATAACTTTTGGTTATAAGGAGAGAAGATGCGCGTTATCACTTTGGCAGGCAGTCCTCGCTATCCTTCACGGTCAACGGCGCTGTTAACGCTGTGCCAGCAGGCGCTTGAACAGCGAGGCGCTGAAGTTATTCCCTGGAACCTGCATAACTTCCATCCTGAAGATTTGCTGTACGCCCGCTTTGATTCGCCTGCGCTGCTGGCTTTAAAAGAGGATTTGGAAAATGCCGACGGGCTGATTGTTGCCACGCCGGTTTATAAAGCCTCTTTTTCCGGCGCGCTGAAAACGCTGCTCGACCTGCTGCCGGAGCGTGCGCTGGAACATAAAGTCGTGCTGCCGCTGGCCACCGGCGGCACTATCGCTCATATGCTGGCGGTCGATTACGCGCTGAAACCTGTGCTCAATGCGCTAAAAGCGCAGGAAGTGCTGCACGGCGTCTTTGCCGACGATAGCCAGATTAGCCATTACGATCGCCAGCCGGAACTTTCGCCTCTTCTTGCCGAGCGCATTGCGGAATCCATTGACACTTTCTGGCATGCGCTGACTCGTCGTCATCAACTGCTGGCCGCTGCAGTATAAGGAAGAGCTAATGAGCCTGTTTTTACGTTTTGTCTCAGCGCTGGCTTTTAGCGCGCTGCTTTCCGGCGGCGCGCTGGCGGATGAAAGCGCGCCTAAAACTTTCCGTATTGGCTATCAAAAGGGATCGGTGAGTATGGCGCTGGCCCGCTCGCACCAGTTGCTGGAGAAACGCTTCCCCCATACGCAGATTAAGTGGATTGAGTTTCCGGCAGGCCCGCAGATGCTGGAGGCGCTAAATGTTAACAGCATCGACCTGGGCAGCACCGGCGATATTCCGCCAATCTTCGCTCAGGCGGCCGGGGCCGATCTGCTGTATGTCGGTTCGGAACCGCCGAAACCGCAATCCGAAGTGATTCTGGTGGCTAAAAACAGCCCGATCCAAAGCGTCGCCGATCTGAAAGGTCATAAAGTAGCCTTCCAGAAAGGCTCCAGCTCGCACAATCTGCTGCTGCGCGCCTTAACTAAAGCGGGTCTGACATTCAATGATATCAAGCCCGCTTATCTGACGCCTGCCGACGCGCGCGCTGCGTTTCAGCAGGGCGATGTCGATGCCTGGGCGATTTGGGATCCCTACTATTCCGCCGCTTTGCTGCAGGGCGGCGTTCGGGTGCTCGCGGACGGCAACGGGCTTAATCTGACCGGTTCGTTTTATCTGGCGACCCGTCCCTTTGCCGAAGCCAACGGCGCTTTTGTCACTCAGGTGCTGGAGACATTTAGCGAGGCCGATAAGCTGACCCGCAGCGATCGTGAGCAGAGCATAGCGCTGCTATCGCAAACTATCGGTCTGCCGAAGCCGGTGATCGCCAGCTACCTGGATCACCGTCCCCCAACCATTATCGGGCCGGTCAGCGAAAAAACCGTCCAGGCCCAGCAGCATACTGCCGACCTTTTCTACGCCAATCATTTAATGCCGGTTAAAGTCGATATCGCCAGCCGTATCTGGCACGACGCCGCCGCTAAACAAGGAGTATCACAATGAGCCTTTCTGTGTTCTGGTTTCTGCCTACTCATGGCGACGGTCACTATTTAGGGACAGCGGAAGGTGCTCGTCCGGTGGATCACGGTTATCTGCAGCAGATTGCCCAGGCTGCCGATCGGATGGGTTTCGGCGGCGTGCTGATCCCAACCGGCCGCTCATGTGAGGATGCATGGCTGGTTGCCGCCTCGCTGATCCCTGTTACTCAACGCCTGCGCTTTTTGGTGGCGCTGCGTCCCGGCGTGATTTCGCCTACCCAGGCGGCTCGCCAGGCCGCCACCTTGGATCGCCTGTCAAATGGTCGCGCGCTGTTTAACCTTGTAACCGGCGGCGACGCGGAAGAATTAGCGGGCGACGGCGTTTTTCTGGATCACCGCGAGCGCTACGTTGAGTCGGCGGAATTTACCCGCGTCTGGCGCCGCGTGCTGGAAGGTGAAACGGTGGATTATGAAGGCAAGCATGTGCATGTGCGCGGCGCCCGCCTGATGTTTAAACCCGTGCAGCAGCCTCGTCCACCTTTATGGTTCGGCGGTTCTTCTGAACCGGCTCAGGATCTGGCAGCGGAACAGGTTGACGTTTATCTGACCTGGGGCGAGCCGCCAGCGCAGGTTAAAGAAAAAATCGAGCAGGTACGCGCGAAAGCGGCGGCCCAGGGCAGAACGGTTAAGTTCGGCATCCGTCTGCACGTAATCGTGCGGGAAACCAACGAGGAGGCCTGGAAAGCGGCCGACCGCCTGATTTCCCATCTGGATGACGCCACTATCGCTAAAGCGCAGGCTGCGCTGGCGAAAACAGACTCTGTTGGCCAGCATCGCATGGCTGCTTTACACGGTGGCCGCCGCGACAAGCTGGAGATAAGTCCAAATCTGTGGGCAGGCGTTGGCCTGGTGCGTGGCGGAGCCGGAACGGCGCTGGTAGGCGATGGCCCAACCGTAGCGGCAAGAATGCGCGAGTATGAAGAGCTGGGTATCGAAACCTTTATCCTCTCCGGCTATCCGCATCTGGAAGAGGCTTACCGCGTTGGCGAATTACTGTTCCCACATCTGGATTTAAAGGTGCCGGAAGTGCCGCAGCCCAACAAAATTGTCGCGCATGGCGAAGCCGTTGCGCATGACTTCGCCCCGCAAAAAGTTTCACAGAGCTGAGGTGACTATGAGTAAACCGCTTAACCGTATCGGCAACCAGCTGTTGCCCTGGGTTCTCCCTGTGGTGCTGGTAGTGGTCTGGCAAATCGCCTCGCAGACCGGCTGGCTTTCTACGCGCATCCTGCCCGCGCCGGAAGCTATTGTAGTTACTTTTTGGAAACTCTCTGCCAGCGGCGAGCTATGGCAGCATCTGGCGATCAGTAGCTGGCGCGCCGCCGTAGGTTTTGGCATCGGTGGATCGATCGGGCTGATTTTAGGGCTGATCACCGGGATGTCGCGCATTGGCGAACGCCTGCTGGATACCTCGGTGCAAATGCTGCGTAACGTGCCGCATCTGGCGCTGATCCCGCTGGTGATTTTATGGTTCGGCATCGATGAGTCCGCCAAAATATTCCTGGTGGCGCTGGGAACGCTTTTCCCAATTTATCTGAATACCTATCACGGCATCCGCAATATCGACCGCGGCCTGGTGGAGATGGCGCGCAGCTATGGCCTTTCCGGCTGGAGCCTGTTTATTCAGGTGGTGCTGCCGGGCGCGCTGCCTTCTATCATGGTCGGCGTGCGCTTTGCGCTGGGCCTGATGTGGCTGACGCTGATTGTCGCGGAGACAATTTCCGCTAACTCCGGTATCGGCTATCTGGCGATGAATGCCCGCGAATTTTTACAAACCGATATTGTGGTTGTCGCCATTATTCTTTACGCCTTGCTCGGTAAACTGGCTGACGTCAGCGCGCTGTTACTGGAACGCGTCTGGCTGCGCTGGCATCCGGCTTATCAACTGAAAGAGGAAAACGCATGAGCGAGTTAACATCTTCTCCAGCGCGTCTCAACGCCGGTACGCCTCTGATCGTCAACGGCGTCAGCAAGCAGTATCACGGCCGTACCGTACTGAATAATATCGATCTGCATATTCCTTCCGGTCAGTTTGTCGCGGTAGTTGGACGCAGCGGCTGTGGCAAGAGTACCCTGCTCCGCCTGCTGGCCGGACTGGAAAAAAGCACTTCGGGCGAACTGCTCGCTGGCAGCGCGCCGCTGAGCGAGGCCAAAGATGATACCCGCCTGATGTTTCAGGATGCGCGCCTGTTACCCTGGAAAAGCATTATTGATAACGTTGGACTTGGACTGAAAGGCCGCGCCTGGAAAAGCGCGGCGCTGGAAGCGCTGGAAGCCGTTGGTCTGGCAGAGCGTGCCAACGAGTGGCCTGCGGCGTTGTCTGGCGGACAAAAACAGCGTGTTGCTCTGGCTCGCGCCCTGATCCATCGTCCCGGCTTGCTGCTGCTGGATGAACCGCTTGGCGCACTGGATGCCTTAACGCGCATTGAGATGCAGGATTTGATTGAGTCACTGTGGCAGAAACATCATTTTACCGTGCTGCTGGTGACGCACGACGTCAGCGAGGCCGTGGCAATGGCCGACAGGGTACTGCTGATAGAAGAAGGCAATATCGGTCTGGATTTAACGGTCGATCTGCCACGCCCGCGTCGTAAAGGTTCCGTACGGCTGGCGGAGCTGGAAGCCGAAGTGCTGGATCGGGTGATGAAGCGTTCGCCGGTGGAAGAGGAAAAACGCTACGCGCAGCGCTGAAAAAATCCCCGGCTGCGAATTTCTCCACGGCCGGGGACAATTACGCTGATACGGGCAGGTTGAACCTGCTCACAAATTTATCTACTTTCCCGCCTGCCAGGCGGCATTAACGATAGCCGCTACCTGAGCCGTTGCCGCAATATTTTCCTGAGTAGCACCCAATCCCCATGCCTGTTGCGCCAGCGCTTTGACCATTTGCTCATCAAGCCCATAGCCATTTTCCAGCGCGACATACATATAGTTGATTACGTGCTCCAGCATTTTGCTACCTGCTGGCGTATTCCAGTCAAGCTTCGCGCTTTTAACCTGGCTTAAAACGCTGGCGTAGCTGCCCCATTCGCGATACATCTCGTCGCCAGTGACATTTAGATCGGGCAAGGAAGAACTATTGTCATTTTTTGCAGGCGGATTGTCGTCCTCCGATGGAGTAACAATTTCGTCTTCATCTGCCGTTGGCGTAACAGCTTCTTCCTCATCCGCTGGCAGCGTGACGGCTTCTTCTTTGTCCGCCGGTGGCGTGACGGCTTCTTCCTCATCCATCGGTGGCGTAACGATTTCTTCTTCGTCCGCCGGTGGCGTAACAGCTTCTTCCTCATCCGCCGGTGGCGTAACGATTTCTTCTTCATCCGCCGGTGGCGTAACGATTTCTTCTTCATCCGCCGGTGGCGTAACGATTTCTTCTTCGTCCGCCGGTGGCGTGACGGCTTCTTCCTCATCCATCGGTGGCGTAACGGCTTCTTCCTCATCCATCGGTGGCGTAACGGTTTCTTCATTTGCTGGCGGCGTTATTTTTGCTTGTTGCCAGTGCATTTTCACCAGGCTGGCAATGCTGGCCATTGCCGCATTCCCCTCTTCCGTCCAGCTGGCCCCCATAGCTAATCGGGCAAGCGCGTTAACCATCTGGTCGTCAATTTCGTAGCCGCTTTCCAGCGCCACATACAGGTAATTGACCACATTGCGCAAGGCTTCTTCACCAGGTCGCCATCCAATCTGGTTGACGCCCATAGCGGCTTTGATTTCTTTTAACGCATCCAGCGCCGGGCCGGAAGCCCATTCATTACCCGTTACCTCCAGGTTTGGCAGGAGATATTCGCCAGATTCTTCTTGCTGCGGTAAGGAATCATCAATACTTTCAATTTCTCTGCCTGCAACAGTAATAGTGCCTTCGCTATTGTCTGTTTTTTCAACCGCCAGCTGTATATCGCCATAGGCATTGATTGCTCCCTGCTGATTATCCAGTATCTCTGCAGTAATATTTATCCTGTTTGCCGAAAGCGAGCCAAACTGATTGCTTATTTCCTTACCCTTGAGATGAATTCCCTCATTAGCACGGACACAGGCGTTGCTGGTGGTCAGCATCTTTTCGGCTTCTACAAAAATACTCTCTGCCTGAGTAAAGCTGCCGCTGAGGTCTACACGTTCCCCCTTTAATTGCAGAGTGCCATTTGCACTATTGGTGCCTTTAGCTATGAGACTCCCGGATGTAGTGATTTTCAGGTTGCCGCTACCCCATTCCCCCGCACTGATAACGCTTTCGGTTTTGCTGTCCAGCGTGGCGGCCTCAATGATGATGTCGCCGTTCGCAGTAAGAGCACCGGCATTAACGATATTTTTTGCCGTTAAAGCCAGTTTGCGATCGCCATACAGGCTTCCTGTATTGGTTATATCATCTTGTGACGCAACGATTAACGCCTGGCCCGCATTAATATTTCCGTTATTAAAAACGGTGCCGCTGCTATTAATGGTGATATCACCGAAACCAGAAATATTGCCGTCATTATTAGTTAAATTACCTACGGACAGATCGACAAGCTGTTGCCCCGCTATCAGGCCTTCATCGTTTAAAAGCGAATCACTGGTAAGCAGCAGCGCATTCTCCGCATATAGAGTTCCGCCCTGATTGCTCAGGTAGCCCGAATTTATAGTCAGGTCACCGGAACTGTTAATGCTGCCTTGATTGTTATGCACGCTTGCGGCATCGATCGCTATGTTGTTAGCGAAAATTTGCCCTTGCGAATGTGTGAAGCTTTTCGCGGCAATCAGGATTCTGTCACCTGAGAGGTTTCCGTCCTGAGCAGCAATGTGGTTCCCTTGCAGTTTCAGCTGCTGTCCTGCCATCAGCTCAGTACCCTCAAGGTTTAGGTCTGCACTGGCTTTTAAATCGATGTTGTTCGCCTGGATTTGGCTGGCACCCAGATCGATATTTTCTGCTTCTGCCAGCCAGTCGCCGCTTGCCTGCACTCTGCCCGCGGCGCTAATTTTATCCGAGGTGTTAAGCTTGATGTCGCCATGCTCTGACCAGTTTCCGGCCTGGAGAGCGCTGGCCTGTCCGCCTGAGTAGCTGGCAGCGGCGATAGTTATATTTTTACCGGCGGTAAGCGCATGCTCATTAGAAACTTGACTTTTGGCGCTGATATTTATGTTTTCGCCTGCGTTAATATCACCACTATTATTTAAGCTGTTCGCCGTCAGCCCGAGCGATTTCTGGCTCTGCACCATTCCAGTATTATTTACGCTATTTGCGGCGAAAATTTCTGTATCGCCGCCGGATAAAATAGCGGCCTGCTGCTCGTTAATTACATTATTTCCGATCAGCGTGACTCCATTACTGCTGTCGATAACGCCGGAATTTGTGATGCTGCCATCAGCATTCAGGGTAACCGATCCTGCCTGGGTGTAAATTATCCCGGCATTGTTAACGCCTACCCCTTTTTCTGTACCTACCAGGGTAATTTTACCAGCATACATGCCGCCCATGCTGGAGACATCCAGCGCCAGTTCCGGGCGAGCGTCAGTTTTATCCTCCAGCGCGGTAATCTGCTCGTTCGCTGCATCAACATGATTTCGCCCGGTGGTGATTTTTAATTCATCAGCATGCAGAGCCGAGTTAACTTTTACTGCTCGCGCGATAATATCCGTGTAGCTGGCCGAAGAGTTCATTCCGACGCCCTGTACGACAATCTCTCCGCCTTCCACTTTGTAGCCGGTAAGTGCGCCGTTTTCCAGCTGCGCCTGGCCGGTAGAGAGCGTGGCACGACTGGTATTGATAAAACCGCAGCCGTCGCAGCTAATACCGGAAGGATTGGTGATAATTACCTGTGCCTGCTGGCCTGCCACCTCAATCATCCCGTTAAGCTGGCTGGGATTCGCGGAATTAACTTCATTAAGAATAATCTTTGCCGCTCCCTGCACCAGCGCCTGGTTGCCTGCAATCTCGCCAGCCAACTGGGTCATTGCGCCATGCTGCGAGTTGTTAAGAACCGCGCCATTACGATCGACATCAAACTGGCTATAGCTATTGCGCGATACGCCAGCAGCGCTCGGAGCATGGATATCGATCTGGGTAGCCATGCCGGGATTAGCAATGATGGTTGGCTGCTGTCCGGCCGGCGCGCCGCCGTCAGCAGCAATATTTGCCTGCGCGGGCTGAACCGCGCCTAAAGCCAGCATAATACCGAAACTAACTGCATTCAGTTTGCAAAATGCCTGACCGCTGGCCGCTTTTCCGGCTACAGCGGAGCCGCTGCGATGAGCACGGGCAAATTCGGCCACGGCGACCAGCATGCTGCGCGTTTTGCAGTAGACCAGTCTGTAAAAATTTTTATTCATCGATTAATAACTCCAGTTAAGATTAAAGCCCAGCGTTACACGGCTGGTCTGAAAGCCATCCGGCTTAGAAAAGGGCATGCCGGCAAACAGGTCATAGCTGCCTTTAAAGGCGTTTCCACGAATACCCACCTGGCCGCCTGTCAGCGCGTTGCCGCTCAAATATTCGCTGCCCGGCCCGCTCACGCCGCCGCTATCGATAGCAAGATAAAGTTCCTGGCTGGGCAAAGGCGTTTTCCAGGCCATATCGTTGCGCCAGAACCAGCCCCGGCTGGCCATCAGGGTGCGTTCACCATCGAATCCTCGTACCGTCCAGCGGTTACCGATGGAAAACTGCTCAGGCGAAGTCAGCGGCGTAGCGGTGAATTGTTGGAAGAACCGCGTGTTGTAGCGAAAGGTCTGCCGGGCAAGCTGAAAAGGCAGATTGAGCTGTAGGTTAAGAGTGACGATTTTACTGAGCGCAGTTGCATCCCCGCTTCTTTCTTCCGGAGAAGGAACGGCGCCGAACCAGCGGGTGCCCTGCTGATAGCTAAGGCCGGCGTCCATCGTGGCCTGATTAACATAGTGACGATGCTGCAATCCCAGCCGCCATGCGGCCGTATGGCGAGCCTGCGACGTCAGCGCTACGTCTTCAATCGCATTGCCTGACTGACGCGCCAGCAGGTCGTAACTGAAGCTGGTCTTATGGCTGCGTCCACGATAAATAACCCGGCTGGCGTTCATAGTGATATTTTTAACCCAGCCGCTGTAGCGGAAATCTATATAAGAAGCGGAAACTTTCTGCTGATAGCGATAATCGTAAGCGGTTGTGCCAAACATCCAGTAGCCGAAAGGTATGGAATAATGCGCCGTTATATTTTTACTGCTCTTATCGCCGCCGTGTAGATCGGTGCTGGCGGAAATATAGAATAAATCACTTAGCGAGAAAGGATTATTAATGGAAAGCGCGCCGCTGCCCTGATAGTGGCCAGTGCTTTTCGCACCCGCATCATCCAGCGAAAAATTTATCCGCCAGGGCTTGTCCTGCCGCCAGGTTACTTCAATATCGCTCTCTCCCGGTTTTACGCCGGGGATAATTTTCATTGCGGCTTGCGTACCTGACAGGCGTTGAAGATTTTCCAGGCCCTGTTCAATATCGCGCAAATTAAGCGAATCTTCACTGCGGGAAGGAAAAGTCGTATATAGCTGTATATAACGATCGCTGTTTTCAGCCAGTTTTACCTGACCAATTTTACCTTCAACGAGTTTGATCCTTAGGGTTCCGCTTGTCAGGTTCTGCGGCGGCGCCATTACCCGCGCAGTAATATAGCCCTGCTCGACCAGCCGGTTTTGCATTGCACTCATTAGCAGGTTAATACCCTGCCCGCCCAGACATTGATTTTCAGCCTGTCGGATTAAAGTATGAAAGGTTATGCCTGCAGGCAGCCAGACTTCATCTTCCAACTGAATATTATTTATAAAAAAGCATTTTTTTTCCGATGGAAAAGCCAGCCTGTCTCCTCTGGAAAGATCGGAAAACAAGTGCACAGCTTTCGCTGCCGGATTTAACAACGATTCAAGCGCCTGCTGTTTTTGCTGCTGAGAAACTACCGGCGCGGGTTCAAAAACAGAGGAAGGTTTAGCTTTACTGGCTGATGGGAAAAAGAAAGAAACCAAAAGAAAGACAACATAACCCTGTTTGCGTAAATTCATACACAACATCAAAAGTCCTTTGTAGTAATAATTGAATATATTTAAAAGTTAATTTTAATTTCAAAAATTATACAAAGACGGAAAGAAATTTCAGCACTATCAGCTTAAGAAAGTCAAAGTTAATAGAGATTTCTTCTTAAGCCCCACCGACAGCATCGAGCTTAAGATAAATCAAGAAAAAAGATAACCCCCCCCACAAACAAAAAATCCATTCTAAAAAAATCCTTATAAAATCTAAATATACAAATAAAAAAAGGGGCATTACTGCCCCCGTTATTTAATTTAATCCTTCAGTGCTTTAGCGATCTTTTCATAAAGATCGCCGGAAAGATTATCCAGTGCTTTTAACTGTTCCAGCGCGCTGCGCATTAATGCCTGACGTTCTTCGTCGTAGCGTTTAAAGCGAATTAGCGGCTCAATCATGCGAGAAGCAACCTGAGGATTGCGCGTGTTTAAATCAGTCAGGATTTCTACCAGAAACTGGTAACCGCTGCCGTTGGCTGCATGGAAAGCAGAAGGATTAGCCGAGGCGAAAGCACCAATCAGCGAGCGAATACGGTTAGGATTGCTCAGCGTAAACGAGCGATGGCTAAGCAGTGTGCGAATACGGCTTAACACGTCTGGCGCTGGACTGGTTGCCTGCAAAGCAAACCATTTGTCCATGACCAGGCCATCTTTATGCCAGCGTTCATCAAACTCCGTAAGCAATGCCGCGCGACATGGCAACTGGGCAGCAACGGAAGCCGCCATCGCTGCCAGCGAATCAGTCATATTATTGGCCTGACGGAACTGAGCCGTCACCAGCTTATCGGCGAGTTCTACCTCGCCAAATGCCAGATAATGAAGACAGACATTTTTCAGCGCACGCTTGCCGATATCCGCGTGGTCAATACGATACTCATCGACCCGATGTGTGTTGTATACCGCCAGCCATTCGTCGGCCAGTTCGGCCGCCAGCGTGCTTGTCAACGCACGGCGGACTTCCGCGATAGCCACGGGATCGATAGTCTCAAACAGCTCGGCGATCTCGTTCTCGCCTGGCAGCGTCAGGATTAGCGCCATCAGCGCCGGATCGCTGTTTTCCTCCAGCAACACGGCACGGAACGCATCCGCCACATGCAGAGGCAGCGAAAGCGGCTGACCTTGCTGGAAGCGGGCGACGTTTAGTTTGATATGGGTCGCCAGCAGGCTTTGTGCAGCGTCCCAGCGGGAAAAATCGTTGCGGGCATGACGCATCAGGAAAGTGAGCTGCGCATCGCTCCAGTTATAATCCAGCTTCACCGGCGCAGAGAACTCACGCAGCAACGAGGGGATCGGCTGATGGTAAACCTTGTCGAAGACAAAGCTCTGAAACTCTTCCGTAACGTTCAGCACATGATGAACCGGATGACCATTATGCTGCAAAGGAATGACGTTGCCCTCATCGTCATAGAGTTCGATATCCAGTGGAATATGCAGCGGTAGCTTATGTTGCTGATCGGCTGTCGGCGGTGTCATCTGGGTAACGTGCAGCGTATATTGTTCCAGTTCAGCATTATAATCGTCGCGCACGGAGAGTACCGGCGTGCCGGACTGGCTGTACCAGCGGCGGAACTGAGAAAGGTCGACGTTAGAAGCATCTTCCATCGCCTGCACAAAATCGTCGCAGGTCGCGGCGCTGCCGTCGTGACGCTCGAAATAGAGCTGCATACCTTTCTGGAAATTCGCTTCGCCCAGCAGCGTATGCATCATGCGGATCACCTCTGAGCCTTTCTCATAAACGGTCAGGGTGTAGAAGTTGTTCATCTCAATGACCTGCTCAGGTCGGATTGGATGGGCCATCGGGCTGGCGTCTTCTGCAAACTGCGCACCGCGCATAACGCGGACGTTGTCGATACGATTAACGGGGCGTGAGCCAAGATCGGAACTGAACTCCTGATCGCGGAATACCGTTAGCCCCTCTTTCAGGCTAAGCTGGAACCAGTCGCGGCAGGTAACGCGGTTGCCTGTCCAGTTATGGAAATATTCATGACCGATAACGGCTTCAATCCCCAGGTAATCCTTATCGGTGGCCGTTTCCGCTTTTGCCAGCACATATTTAGAGTTAAAGACGTTGAGGCCTTTGTTTTCCATGGCGCCCATATTGAAAAAGTCTACGGCGACGATCATAAAAATATCGAGATCGTATTCCAGGCCAAATCGCTCTTCATCCCACTTCATGCTGTTTTTCAGCGAGGTCATGGCCCAGTCGGCGCGATCCAGGTTGCCGCGATCGACAAAGATCTCCAGTGCGACATCGCGGCCGGAGCGGGTTCTGAAACTGTCGCGCAGTACGTCGAAATCGCCTGCCACCAGCGCAAACAGGTAGCAAGGTTTCGGAAAAGGATCTTCCCATTTTACCCAGTGGCGACCGTTTTCTGTTTCGCCGCCGTCTATACGGTTGCCATTTGACAACAAATAAGGATAAAGCTCTTTGTCAGCAATGATTTTGGTTGTAAAACGCGCCAGCACATCCGGTCGATCCAGATACCAGGTAATATGACGGAAACCCTCGGCTTCACACTGGGTGCAAAGCGCTTCACCGGATTTATAAAGCCCTTCCAGTGCGCTGTTTTTATCCGGATGGATGGTATTGACGATTTTTAACGTGAAGGTATCCGGTAGCTGATAAATAATCAGCGCGCCCTCTTCAAGCGCGTAATCCGACCAGGGCTGACCATCGATTTCCAACGCGATTAGCGTCAGATCTTCTCCATCCAGACGCAGCGACGCATCTGCCTGGCCCAAACGTTTGACCCGGCTGACCGCCGTTACGCGGGTTGTCGCGGCATCCAGGTCAAACGTCAGATCGATATCGGTAATAGTGTAATCCGGCGCACGATAATCATGGCGATTTTTGGCTTGGGGCAGTTGCGTCATAAATCCTTCTCAAGTCGGTAATTAGTTAACTTTCCAAGTCTATTCCGCTTACCGCAATGTTGCCATGTTGAATCGTGCCGGGCAGCGCGAACCGCCGCTAAAAGATACATTCTCTTAACAAGCGCACGGATTGCCCTCGACCTGCCCGGGTGAATTATGCTGTGATCGGGTTCAATAAATGAGTATTCAAGTTATACTCCTGCGTCATTGCCATTTTTAAACCAGGGATAACGCTCTTCGCCAGAGGATGCTGAAACGCACCATGACACGACATGCTTCCCCGATACTGACCACACTGCTGGATACGGACGCCTATAAGCTGCATATGCAGCAGGCGGTATTTCATCGCTATCAGAACGTCTCCGTGGTGGCCGAGTTTCGCTGCCGTGGCGACGACCTGCTCGGCATCTATGCTGAGGAAATCTCCCACCAGGTAGAAATGATGCAATCGCTGGCGCTCAGCGATGCCGAAGGACGCTATCTTGCCGACCTGCCCTTTTTCAGCGCGGATTATTTACAGTGGCTGAAACAGTTCCGCTACGATCCCTCTCAGGTACGCATACGCAATCATCAGGGCAAGCTGGATATCCGTATCGCCGGGCCGTGGCTTGAGGTGATTATGTGGGAAGTGCCGCTGCTGGCGCTGATTAGCGAAGTAGTCCACCGTCATCGTTCGCCGCAGGTTTCGCCAGCGATGGCCGTCGAACGTTTGCAGCATAAACTGCAAGACTTCGGCGGACTCACGGCGGATCTGGATATGTCGCGCTTCAAGCTGATGGATTTCGGTACGCGCCGTCGTTTCTCACGCGATGTACAGCTGGCTATTGTCAGCACGCTTAAAGCAGATTTCCCATGGCTGGTCGGCTCCAGCAACTATGACGTCGCCCGTCAGCTTCAGCTAGCCCCGGTCGGCACTCAGGCTCATGAATGGTTCCAGGCGCATCAGCAGATCAGCCCTGTGCTGGCTAACAGCCAGCGCGCGGCACTACAGGCCTGGCTGGAAGAGTATCCAAACCGTCTGGGCATCGCGCTGACAGACTGCATTACTATGGATGCTTTTCTGCGCGACTTCGGTCTGAATTTTGCCAGCAGCTATCAGGGGTTGCGCCACGATTCCGGCGATCCTGTTGAATGGGGCGAAAAAGCCATCGCGCATTATGAAAAGCTGGGCATCGATCCCAAAGAAAAAACGCTGGTTTTCTCAGACAATCTCGATTTGCCGAAAGCGGTGGATCTTTACCGTCATTTCGGTCAGCGCGTAGAGGTTATTTTCGGCATAGGCACGCGTTTGACCTGCGATATTCCACAGGTTAAACCGTTAAATATCGTGATTAAACTGGTGGAGTGCAACGGTAAACCGGTCGCTAAACTCTCTGACAGTCCGGGCAAAACTATCTGCCAGGATAAAGCTTTTGTGCGCGCGCTGCGCAAGGCTTTCGATCTGCCGCTGGTGAAGAAAGCCAGTTAGGTTAACCCGCAGAGAGAGGCGCTGCCTGCTCCTCTCTCTGTGCTGGCTGACTTCAGCCAATAAATCTCCCGCCTCACGACGAATTCTTCTTGTTTCTCGTTTTCTGACAAGTAACATAGCATTACCCCGGTTTCGGGCAATTTTAATTCTGATGAAAAGAGAGACTTATATGAGCGTTGTGCCTGTAGCGGATGTACTGCAAGGCCGGATCGCGGTTGACAGCGAAGTCACCGTTCGCGGCTGGGTACGTACCCGAAGAGATTCAAAAGCCGGTATTTCCTTTATCGCCGTTTATGACGGTTCCTGCTTTAATCCTGTTCAGGCTGTCGTTAATAATTCTCTGAATAATTATCAGGAAGAAGTGCTGCGCCTGACCACAGGTTGCTCTGTAGCTATTACTGGCAAAGTCGTCGAGTCGCCGGGCGAAGGCCAGAGCTTTGAGATTCAGGCAAACG
The DNA here is from genome assembly GCF_042610525.1 of Pantoea sp. sgz302252. Lineage (GTDB taxonomy): Bacteria > Pseudomonadota > Gammaproteobacteria > Enterobacterales > Enterobacteriaceae > Erwinia. Next base: position 234,797 of record NZ_JBHDVM010000005.1, on the reverse strand, counting down.
CGGTAGAAGTCGTGGGCTGGGTAGACGATCCTGATACTTATCCAATGGCGGCCAAACGTCACAGCATTGAGTATTTGCGTGAGGTGGCCCACCTGCGCCCGCGTACCAACCTGATTGGTGCCGTAGCGCGCGTTCGCCACACGCTGGCGCAGGCGCTGCACCGTTTCTTCGATGAGCAGGGCTTTTTCTGGGTTTCCACGCCGCTGATTACCGCTTCCGATACGGAAGGCGCCGGCGAAATGTTCCGCGTTTCCACGCTGGATATGGAAAACCTGCCGCGCACGCCGGAAGGCAAAGTTAACTATGATGAAGACTTCTTCGGCAAAGAGGCTTTTCTGACCGTTTCCGGTCAGCTCAACGGCGAAACCTACGCCAGCGCCATTTCCAAAATCTACACTTTTGGTCCGACCTTCCGTGCGGAAAACTCCAACACCAGCCGCCATTTGGCAGAGTTCTGGATGCTGGAGCCGGAAGTGGCTTTCGCCGATCTGGAAGATAACGCCGCGCTGGCGGAAGCGATGCTGAAGTACGTCTTTAAAGCCGTACTGGCAGAGCGTGCCGATGATATGGCCTTCTTCGCGGAACGCGTAGACAAAGAAGCTATTACCCGCCTGGAGCAATTTGTTACCACCGATTTTGCGCAGGTTGATTACACCGACGCGATCGAAATTCTTAAAGCCTGCGGCGAAAAATTCGAAAACGCCGTTTCCTGGGGCATCGACCTCTCTTCTGAGCACGAACGCTATCTGGCAGAGAAACACTTCAAAGCCCCTGTGGTAGTAAAAAACTATCCAAAAGATATCAAGGCGTTTTACATGCGCCTGAACGATGACGGCAAGACGGTAGCGGCAATGGACGTGTTGGCACCGGGCATCGGCGAAATCATCGGCGGTTCGCAGCGTGAAGAACGTCTGGACGTGCTGGATGCTCGCCTGGCGGAGATGGGTCTGAACAAAGAAGATTACTGGTGGTATCGCGATCTGCGTCGCTACGGCACCGTGCCTCATTCCGGCTTTGGCTTAGGCTTTGAACGTTTAATCGCTTATGTCACTGGCGTGCAAAATGTCAGGGACGTTATCGCTTTCCCAAGGACGCCACGCAACGCCAGCTTCTGATTTCTGCATTAAATATAAGAAATTCATATATATATCTAAGGCCAGCCTCGCTGGCCTTTTTTTATTTTTGTAAATTTAGAGATAGTTCACAAAGTTCCGCTTTATTTACATCCTGAAACACAAATTTTCTTCCTGCAACAAGAATAGGATATTAGTAGCATTTTCGGGGTAGATTAACCGCACCGCCAATGGAAAGATGCGTGCAGACACAGGAAGACACCAAACTCTCTTCGTAGTTCTGTAAAGAATTATTGACGGCAGTGGCAGGTGTCCAGATAACTCCAATGAGGGTAATAAATAATGATGAAGCGCAATATTCTGGCACTGGTTATCCCAGCCCTGTTAGCCGCTGGTGCAGCCAATGCAGCAGAAATCTATAACAAAGACGGCAACAAGCTGGACCTCTATGGGAAAGTTGATGGTCTGCACTATTTCTCCGATGACGATGGCAACGATGGCGATCAGAGCTATGTGCGTTTTGGTTTCAAAGGTGAAACCCAGATCAACGATCAGCTGACCGGTTACGGCCAGTGGGAATACAACATCCAGGCAAACAACTCTGAAAACGGTTCCGACTCGCAGAACGGCAATAAAACCCGTCTGGGCTTTGCCGGTCTGAAATTCGCTGAGTACGGCTCTCTGGACTATGGCCGTAACTACGGCGTGGTCTACGACGCCATCGGCTGGACCGATATGCTGCCAGAATTCGGTGGCTATTCTGGTTCTTCTGACACCTTCCTGGCTGGCCGTGCTACTGGCGTAGCTACCTACCGTAACACCAACTTCTTTGGTTTGGTCGACGGTTGGAACTTTGCCGTACAGTATCAGGGCAAAAACGAGCGTTCTGACGACCCACGTCGTGCAAACGGCGACGGCTGGGGCGTATCTACCTCCTACACCTCACCAATTGGTGTGGCTATCGTAGGTGCCTATGCTTCTAACGATCGTACCGAAGCGCAAAATCAGACTACCTATGGTCGCGGCGATAAAACTCAGCAGTGGGCTACCGCGCTGAAATACGACGCGAACAACGTCTACCTGGCAGCTTCTTACGGTGAGACCCGTAACGCGACCTGGTTCACTAACGACAATAACGGCGGCACAGGTTTTGCCAACAAAGCTCAAAACATCGATATCGTAGCGCAGTACCAGTTCGATTTCGGCCTGCGTCCATCTATCGCCTACGAGCAGTCTAAACTGAAAGACATCGAAGGCGTTGGCGATGCTGACCTGTACAAATATGTTGATGTGGGCGCAACCTACTACTTCAACAAAAACATGTCTACCTATGTCGACTACCAGATCAACCTGCTGGATAACGACAATGCGCTGGGCCTGAACACTGACGATATCGTAGCGGTAGGCCTGGTTTACCAGTTCTAATCCAAACGATAATTTGTCTGAACGGGGCCGCTGGCCCCGTTTTTTATTGCTGAACATTCGCTATTTCCCCCTGAAAATATCTTCCTTCTTTAACTATCCGCTGGCAGCACAGTAATGGGCTGCTGTTTCTCTATGTAACCGCCCTTTCCCGTTTCAAAAAAACTCGAGCCATGCCGCAACCCTCTAAAACTTCTGGCTAACGCATTGCCGGCTATGGCTAAAAGTGGAAAAATCAAACGCGACTCAACAAAGGAGTATCTATATGGATATGTACAATCCTTTTACGCTGACGCTGTCGGAGCATGGCGATCGCACAGAAGCGTCAGATAAGATTACGGAAAGACGCTTTACCAGAGTAGAAACGCATATTGCCTGGCTCAGGCGCGACGTTAACGACATCAGAGGTGAGCTAAAGGATATACGGAGTGAAATAAAAGATGTGCGTGATGAGATAAAAGATGTCCGTGGTGAGATAAGAGATGTTCGTGCCGAGATAACAGATGTGCGTAGCGAGATAAAAGATGTGCGTGGCGAGATAAAAGATGTCCGCAAAGATATGCGCGCTGATTTTCGCCTTATGTTTAGCGCGCTGATTGGCCTGGCGCTGGGCCTGGCCGGTATCATGGCTAAAGGCTTTCACTGGCTGTAATAGCTTGTGATAAGCCAGGCTATCCGGCAGCTTGCTCCGCCTCACCTGGATTACGCCCCTGGCCAATACCTTTTCTCTGCCAAACTTTCACGGCTTTGCACGCAAACGGTTGGCAATTTTTGCAGAGTGGCGGTACCCTGAATCCTCACTTCGTTTCAGTTTATAACGGACTTTCACTATGTTTGAACGCATTGCAGCTGCACCCGCCGATCCTATTCTTGGCTTAGCCGATCTTTTTCGTGCGGACGATCGTCCGGACAAAATCAATCTTGGCATTGGCGTTTATAAAGACGAAACCGGCAAGACGCCGGTACTGACCAGCGTAAAAAAAGCCGAGCAGTATCTGCTGGAAAACGAAACCACCAAAAATTACCTCAGCATTGACGGCCTGGCCGATTTCGGCAAATGCACGCAGGAACTGCTGTTTGGCAAGGATAACGCGATTCTACGCGATCGGCGCGCGCGCACGGCGCAAACACCAGGCGGCACTGGCGCGCTGCGCGTGGCCGCAGATTTTATCGCTTCACAGACCAGCGCAAAACGTGTCTGGGTAAGCAACCCAAGCTGGCCTAACCATAAAAACGTCTTTCAGTCCGCCGGCCTGGAAGTTTGCGAATATCAATATTACGACGCAAACAATCATGCACTCGATTTTGACGGCATGCTGAACGCGCTGGGTGAAGCGCAGGCGGGCGATATCGTGCTGTTCCACGGCTGCTGCCATAACCCAACCGGCATCGATCCTACGGCGGCGCAGTGGCGGGAACTGGCGGAAATGTCGCTGGCGAAAGGTTGGCTGCCGCTGTTCGACTTCGCCTATCAGGGCTTTGCCCGTGGTCTGGAAGAGGATGCAGAAGGCCTGCGTATTTTTGCCGCCGCTCATCAGGAACTGATTGTCGCCAGCTCCTATTCCAAAAATTTTGGCCTCTACAATGAGCGTGTAGGTGCCTTTACCCTGGTTGCCAGCGCGGCGGACGTCGCCGATACCGCATTCAGCCAGGTAAAAGCAACCATTCGCGCCAACTACTCAAACCCGCCTGCGCATGGTGCCGCCGTCGTCGCCACTATTTTAAGCAACGATTCGCTGCGTACATTGTGGGAGCAGGAGCTGACCGATATGCGCCAGCGTATCCACCGTATGCGCCAGCTGTTTGTGAATACCCTGCAGGAGAAAGGCGCCAGGGGCGACTTCAGCTTTATTATCAATCAGAACGGCATGTTTTCTTTCAGCGGTCTGACTAAAGAGCAGGTTATCAGGCTGCGCGAAGAGTTTGGCGTCTATGCGGTAAACTCCGGTCGCGTTAACGTGGCGGGAATGACGCCGGACAATATGGCGCCGCTGTGCGAAGCAATCGCCGCCGTGCTGTAAAAGCTGGGGTTGCTGTAATAAAAAAGCCTGCTTAACGCAGGCTTTTTTCACTTCAGGGGTTATTGCAAAAAAGGATTAGTGATTCTTTCTTTGCCCAGCGTAGAACTGGGGCCGTGACCCGGTAAAAAGGTTACGTCGTCGCCAAGCGGCAGCAGCTTATTTTTAATAGCGTCGATCAAATCAGCATGGCTACCCTGAGGAAAATCGGTACGCCCTACGCCGCCGTTAAAAATAACGTCGCCTGAGATTAGCAGCCGGGAAGCCCGGTCAAAAAAGACAATATGGCCGGGCGTATGGCCAGGACAAAGCAGTACTTCCAGCGAGATATCGCCAACCCGCACTACTTCGCCCTCTTCCAGCCAGCGATCCGGCTCCAGCGGAGCGCACGGCGGAAAACCAAACATTTGGCTTTGCGTCGGCAGGCCCTGTAGCCAGAATTCATCCGCTTTGTGCGGGCCTACGATCGGCACGGCGTAAAAAGCGGCCAGTTCCGCCGCTGCGCCAACGTGATCCAGATGGCCGTGCGTCAGCAAAATCTGCGTAACAGTTACCCCTTTTTCCTCAACCTGCGCCCTGATTTTCTCCCCATCGCCGCCAGGATCCACTACGGCAGCCTGAAGCGTGACGGGACACCAGATTAGCGTGCAGTTTTGCGAAAAGGCCGTTACCGGAATAGTTTGATAATTCATAGCGCTCCATTAATCCGCACGGATTTTCTCTTACCAGTGCCTTGCCGGCCCGGTATCAATATGCACAAAGTTGCTTCTGGGATAGTATCCTACACCCCCAGCCTTCATGGAAAGCGCAGCTTTGCGTATATTATTGAGAGCAATACCCTCAATGTGAAAATCCATTGCCTGTCCCCGCGTATGGTAGCTGTGCTTTGCGACACCGCTACCGCGTTCGCGCAGCGAGTTGTTGGTAGCCAGCGTACGGTAGCCGGAAATCAGCTGAACGGGTTTACGGGTATCCAGCAGCGCCTGAAGCCGATACAGCTGATCGAAAAGATGCGGGTCAATGCTTTTAACCTGGTTGGCGCGATAATCACGGAAAAAATGGTTCAGACGCGTTAATTCATTTGCGTCATAGCTTTTACCATTAAAGAATTCAGTTTTAAGGCTTTCTCCGGTATGTAAATTATTTAACGTCAGCACGCGAGGACGTGAAGTGGAAAGCGATGCGAAAGCCTGGCCGGGGAGCAGCGACAGGCCTAATGCCGCGCCGCCCAGGGCCAGTAATTTACGGCGATGAGAGTCGAATTTATCCATCAATCTGTGTTACCTGGCTAAAATGGTCTGAAACGGTGGCAATGTTCACCGACCGGAACCATAACCGGGTAAAAATGTGCCGTCAACCAACGAAACGTGACGGGAACGGCAATTCAAAAAGAGAAGGCCGTACCCGCCACGCTGTTGTGCCGCCGGACTAAAGCGGAATGTTCGAAGAATCAATCACTAGAGCAATAATTGACCAGCCTTAGTCAACACCTGTGCACCGGAGCGAGCGGTCAGGTCATAATTGTAAATATCTGTTCGATACTGCGTGCGGCCATCGTCGGCGACCCAGGCAGTCAGATAATACAAATTAACGGGAATATGATGCCGTACCGGAATATAGCGGGTATCGCCCTGCTTCAGCGTGCTGGAGATCCGCTGGTCGTTCCAGCCTGCGTCCTGCAACAGCAAGCTGGCAAGGTCGGAAGCTTTATTGACCCTGACACAGCCTGAGCTAAGCGCCCTGATATCCTTCTGGAAAAGGTTATGGTTAGGCGTGTCGTGCAGATAGATAGCATCCGAACTTGGCATATTAAACTTATAGCGGCCCAGCGAATTGGTCGCGCCCGGTGCCTGGCGGATACGATACGGGAAGGAGGCCGCCGATATCATGCGCCAGTCAATCATCGAAGGATCGATAACTTCCGCATCGCTGCTCCAGCCTGAAAGCAGCGTGTAGTTATGCTTGTAGAGATAGCTCGGATCCTGCTTAACCTTAGGAATAATATCCTTACGTACCAGCGTCGTCGGCACGTTCCACGGCGGATTAAGCACTACATTGTTTAGCGCGCTGCGCATCAGCGGCGTTTTACGATCCGGACGTCCAACGATAACGCGGGAAGCAAGGATTTGATTGCCGTTCAGATAATACTTCAGGGAATAGTTGGCGATATTCACCATAATCCCGTTATGCATATCATCAGGTAGCAGCCTTAAGCGCTGAATATTCAGCGCCAGCAACGAGGCACGCAGCTGAGGAGAAACGTTCAGCCATTCACGTGTTCTTGGGCCGATAATGCCGTCCGCTTCCAGTCCCTGCCAGCGCTGAAATCGCTTTACGCCTTCCACTAAATCTTCTGAGTAAACATGAGTCGGGTTGGCAGGCACATCGTTTTGCACCTGGCCCGCTATTTCTGGCGTATTTGCCGCAGACTGCTGTTCAACCGGTGCGGCAGAAGGACTGACTGCCGCATCCTCATCGACAAAGGTAGCCGGTACTGAAGTAGTAACAGGCGCCACATCCTCGTTAGGTTTGGGCGTATCGCTGCCCGGCGTCAGCATATTAGTGCGCTGGAGTATTTCACGCAAAGCTGGGACATCGTCGCTCAGTTGCCCCGGCCGCAGGCTTTGCCGCGCGGTAAGCTGCGGCCAGGCACGGTTGTCGGTTAGCAGGCTTTTTAATGCCTGATGCATTGGCGTATATTGCGGATGCTGCGGCGCCAGCGAGTTAATAAAAATGAGCGTTGAACCCTTTTCTACCGCTCGCTGCCACTGATTAATTACCGATATGGCAGGCACGTCCAGCTTATAAGGCACGTTGTTATAGAGCCATGTTTCGCCTTTTACCGGCACAGTGGAAACAAATTGCAGATAGCCCAGCATAGCGTCAGAAAGCACAACGTCTCTTTCCAGCCCCTTTACCGCCGGGTCGGTCAGCATTTTTACCCATTGTGTAAACTGCGGCTGGACGCCGGAAATAGCGACTTCCGCCAGCTGCTGCTGGAACTGCTGCACGGCTTGCCGATCCTGCCACATCGGCTGCATATGCTGAGTGGCATAGAGCGACGCCAGCATTTTCAGGTAAAAGGGCCGATAGCCATTATCGAACAACAGCTGCAGCCTTGCCTGAGCCTGGGACGTGGATATAGCCGCCGTCATGGACGAATGCGGCGCAGCCACGGCCACAGGCATAGCCTGCACCAGCGCTAACGCCAGGCAGCAACCCGTACTGAATTTTGCGAAATAAGATCCTGTCAGCAACATCCCTTGCCTCCTCTGGTGGGTCTGAAAAGTCGAACCCTAATTAGTCATTGTTATAAGTATAGAAAAGAAAACGGCGCCAGGGTGTCGCCAGCGCCGTTTGAGAGAGTAATTCGGCGGCGTCAATTTTGCTATATCCGCTGCCGATTATTTTGTGCTATTCGCGTCAGGAAGAAAGTTGCTGTTCTACAGCTTCAACAGATGAATTAGCCGCGGCAACCGGTTCGGCGGCAAAACCGCGCAGGCCGACAACATGGACGTGTTCACTATTATTGATCACCTTACGCACCAGCTTATAGGTAGTGCCTTTTTCCGGACTGATGTTTTCCGGCGCGGCGATAATCAGCTGCATCTCCAGACGGTCGCAAAGCTCGAACAGCGTGGCAATGGATTTCGCATCCAGTCGCGCTGCTTCATCCAGGAACAGCAGCCGGCAAGGCGAGATATCCTTGCCGCGCAGACGACGGGACTCTTCTTCCCAGCTCTGCACCACCATCACCAGAATCGACATACCTGTACCGATCGCTTCGCCCGTTGATAGCGCCCCGCTTTCCGCACGCAGCCAGCCATCCGAACCACGGTTTACTTCCACTTCCATCGAGAGATAGTTGCGGTAGTCTAGCAGCTCTTCCCCGATGGTTTGCGGCGTACGCTGCCCCATATCTATCTGTGGATTCAGACGCTGGTAAAGTTTCGCCAGCGCTTCAGAGAAGGTCAGACGCTGGCTTTTAAACAGATCCTGATGCTGCTCGTGCTGCTCGGAAAGCACATCCAGCAGCGTGGCATGGGTTTCACGCACGTTAACGTTCAACCGCACGCTCTGTACCTGGCCAAAGCTGACGCTTTGCAGCCCCTGGTTTAGCTGGCGGATGCGGTTTTGCTCGCGCTGAATAGTTTTGCGGATGATGTTCGCCACGCTGCGCGAGCTGATAGCCAGCATCTGCTCGCGGGCGGTCAGCTCTTCGCTCAGGCGGCTAAGCTCGATTTCCATCTGCTCGATCGCCTCGACCGGATCGTCCGTCCGGATAATATCCTGGCGGATACGTTCGCGCAGGTGCTGGTAAACGGCGATAAAGAACTCAATCTTGCGCTCGGGCCTTTTCGGATCTTCCGACAGGCGCAGAATATCGCGCAGGTGTTCGTTATCAGCTACCGCCAGACGCAGCGCGCCAAGCGCCTTATCCGACATTGAGCGCAGCTCGTCGCCGCCCAGATAGGCCAGCTCACGGCGGTGCAATCGGCGTTCAACGCCATTGTCTTTCACCATACGCAGTACTGCTACCCAGCCAGCTTTAGCGCTGACGACCTGTTCGCGGCTCTGATGATAATCACGCTCAACGCGCTTGAGTTTTTTCTGTAGCGCGTCCATTTCCGCTTCGCAGAAGGTCAGCTGTTTTTCCAGCTGGTTGCGGCGGCTACGGTTATTGCTTAATGCGGCATAGAGCTCATCGCGGCGCAGGCGCGCGCGCTCTTCTGCACTGGCATCAGCCTGTACGCCAATAGCCTGCATCTCCTGCTGCAGCTCTTTCAGCATATCCCGCTTGGCATCATAGGAGCTTTTCAGCGAGGCAAGTACCTGCGTGTACTGAGTCAGCTGTGCCTGATGGTTTCTTAGCTGCTCGCGCGCCCGTGCTCGCTCGCCTTCCGCCTGCTCAAGGCGACGGCGCAGTTTTTCGTTCAGATCGCTGTTGCCATCGAGCATGCCGGCAGAATCGGCATAGTTAAAGTGCGCGCGACGCTGTACAACTTCTGTAATAGCGAACGCCTGCTGGCGGGCATCGCGTTGTGCCTGCTGTGCCTGCTGGTAATCCAGCTGAAGCTGCTCATGCTGTTCCGGATCGCTTTGCAGTACCGCTACCAGCGGCTCCAGCTTAGCCAGAGCGGCGCTGTGCTGTTGCAGGAAGCGCGCGGCATCCTGCGCCTCGTCCAGACGCTCCAGCAGCTCTTCGTGACGATCCTGTAGCGTTTCGTCCAGCAGCAGGCTAACGCGCGGCATCAGCCGGTTAAGCTGAGCCACGCCCTCTTTCGCCTGGTCAAACTGCTGCCGCTGCTGTTGGTTTTCGCTTTCGTGGCTGTTGATAGCCCGCTCCAGCTCGCCGCGACGGCTATTCAGCTGGCGGATTTCCGCTTCCGGATCGGACTCGAAGGCGACGCCCAGATGACCACCGATAAAGCGGCTGAAGGCCTGATGCAGGCGCTGCGTTTTCTGCACGTCGAAAGAAAGCGTGGCGTACCGCTCGGCCAGAGTTTCACGTTCGGCACGCAGCAACTCCAGCTGGTTTTCGCGAGCCGCACGGCCAAACAGCGGCACTTTAGGGAAGCGGGAATAGCGCCACTGGCGTTCGCCCGCTTTTACCACCACCGCTTTTTGCAGCTCTTCGACGTTAAAGACGCTGTCGTCAAAGGATTGCGGATCCCCTTCGATCAGATAGAGATCTTCCGGGCACTCTTCCAGCCCGTCCAACTGCTCGCGCACCAGCGACAGATCCGGTACCACGATCGCGTGGCGCGCCGGGCCATATAGCGCTGAGAAGTACGGCGCATCTTCAATAGTGACGTCGTCATAAATTTCTGAAAGCAGCACGCCGCCGAAACGTTCGGCCAGCTGGTTCAGCCGCGCATCTTCCGAGCCGCCTGGCTGGCTCAGACGCTCGATCTGATTTTCGACCTCGCGTTTGCGGCTGGCAACTTCATCACGTTCAACGGTGGTTTCGCGCTCGCGCTCCAGTAACCGCTGCATGTGCTCGGTAACCTGCTGGCCGTTTTCCAGCGCCTCGCCGGTCTGCTCGCGCAGCTGGGTCAGGATTTCCTGCGCGTTCAGCCACTGCGGCGCCTGGCGGGTCAGGCGCGCAATGCGTTCGCGTACCTGCTCCAGCTCCTGACGCATCGCCAGGCGGCGTTCGCCCGCTGCGGCGACGCTTTCCGAAAGCTGCTCAATGCGCGCCTCCAGCTCATACTGTAAAGCTTCCAGCTCTTCCGGCTCGTACTGCTGGCCGTGCTTTTTGCAGAACTCGTTCAGCAGCCGTTCGGCTTCCTGCTGTTCGCGCAGACGCTGCTCCATTTCCGCCAGACGCGAGCGCAGCGACTGTAGCTGTTCGGCGTGATAGCGCTGGTTAGCAGCATCGCGCAGCAGCTCGCGACCAGTTTGGTAAGCTTCGCTGCGGCTGACCGGCCCGGCGATGCGCGTGACCAGCTCGAAAGCCTGCTCAAACTGGCTATGGGCGGCCTGCGCCACGCTCATTTTTTGCTCCAGCATCAGCAGCCTTTCGGTGGCTTCCTGCTCTTTCGCCCGGAACGTCTCCTGCCACTCCTGAGCATTATCAATGGTCAGTTCGCGGATCTGGCAGATCTCTTGCGCTCGCTGCAGAGCCGCCAGCGCCTGCTGGTACTGGATGGCACGAGTTTGCTGAACGTCCAGCGCCTGCTGGTAGTCGGCCAGCTGGCTTTTCAGCTCGTCTACTTCCAGTTCGGCGGCTTCCGCCCTCGCTTCGTTTTCTTCCTGGGTGTCGCGGGCTTCGGCTACTACCTCGTTCTGCTCTTCCAGACGATAGGTCAGCTCATCGATATCGCCTTCGTAGCGCTCGATTTTTTCCTGCTGGCGCATAGCTGTCTGCACCAGATTCAGGTGGTCGCTGGCGCTCTGGTAGTCCGTTTCCAGATCGCTTTCCGCGCCGTTGTGCTCCGCCAGTTCGCGCGCCATTTCTACGTGGCGATACTGTTCGGCGGCCAGCTGTTTACGGCTGCCGAACAGCTCACTGCGCTGCTGCATAGCGCCGTCCAGATGGATGCGGCGTTCATTGGCGTGACGCATATAGTCGGCGGCCACATAGCTGGTCGCTTCAGAAATCAGATGTTTGAAAAGATCGCGGTCGGACTGGGTGACACGGATCGCTTCCAGCGTCATACGGTTCTCGCGTAGCGCTGCCTCCATATCCTGGAAAGCTTTGCGCACGCCGCTGTTTTCCGGCAACAGGTAGTCACGCAGCGAGCGCGTAATGGCGCTGGAGATACCGCCATACAGCGACGCCTCGATCAATCGATAATACTTGCTGCGATCGGCTGCTGAACGCAGGCGACGGGCCACTATACCCAGATCGAACATCAGCGAGTGGTATTCGGTAATGGAGTTGAACTGCTTAAACTGCACGCTCTCCATCGCCTCGAACTTTTCTTTCAGCTCGCTGAGCGGCAGAACGCGCGCCTGACGGGCATTCACCGTTTCGGTCAGGATCTCCGTCGGGTTAATCGAGGTCGGCAGGCCATGAATACTAAAGGGTTTGATATCCACTTTACGGTCACGACCGGCGATCTGCTGTAAACGGACGCCGACGATGACGCGCTGGTGCAGCGAGTTGACTACATCCAGTGCCGCATAGCAAACGCCCGGCTTAAGTTTGCCGTGCAGGCCTTTGTCACGCGAGCCGGAAGTAGCACCCGCCTCCGTGGTATTACGAAAATGCAATAACGTCAGATCGGGGATCAGCGCGGTAACGAAAGCGGCCATTGTGGTTGATTTTCCCGCGCCGTTGCCGCCAGAAAGCGTGGTGACCAGCTCATCCAGATCGAAGGTTCGGGCAAAGAAACCGTTCCAGTTAACCAGCGTCAGCGAGCGAAACTTTCCGCGTTCAATCATTCTTCTTCCTCCGCCTGATCGGCGCTGTTGCCGTTCTCTTCTTCGTTCTGCCGCGCCTGGCCGCTTTCCGTCAGCATCGCTTCGCCGTCTCTGATCATACGCAGCTGGGCTTCTCGTGCGTCATCCCCGCTGCGCACGTCCGCGCCGAAGCGGAACACTGACTCGCTGATGCGGAATTTGCTGCTGTCATGGCCCATAAACCACACCATGCCCAGACGGCGCAGGCGGTTCAGGGACGCACGCATTTTTTCCTGCAGCTTCTGGCGATCCAGATCCGAGCCGGTTGAGCGCTGGTTCACCAGCTTAAGGAGTTTGCTTTCATCGGCCAGCGCCAGCAGTTCATCGTACAGCTCCTGCTGGGTGAAAATCCCCTCGTTGGCCAGACGTTCCGGGCTAAGGTAGAGCCAGCAAAGGACTTTGCCTACCATCATGTCCAGTTCGGAAAGTACCGAGCGGGCGATCAGCGTGGTGGAACGCGGGCGCAAATAGAAAAAACCTTCCGGCGCGCGGATCAGCTCTACGTTGTAGCGCAGATAAAACTCTTCCAGATATTCCTGGTAATCCATCAGAAAAGCGTGATTGTCCAGCTCTTCGATGGCGATATGACGGCCCGCACGCAGCTGGCTGTCCAGCGCGGGAAACAGTGGATTAGCCAGCGCCTGCGCCAGCTTAACCGGCATCACTTGTTCAATATTTGTCGATGACATGCGCCTGTACCTTGGCTCCGTAATCATTAATGGCCTGCCACTCGGCGGGCAGACCGGAAAAATCAGCTTCGGCGACGCCTAAGCGCACGGCCTGATCCACCACTATCCTTGCCACGTCGAAATGACGCGCACGCGGGTATTGCGCCAGGTAGTCGCGCATTACCACGCCCAGGTTCAGCGGTTTCTGCTGGGCTTTATAAATCGCCAGCGCCTCTTCAATCATTGCCGCCAGCTGCTCGCGGATCTCGCTCAGCTCTTCGTACTCCAGCTCTGACGGCAGCTCGCCCATGACTTCTTCGTTACGTAGGGTCAGCTCTTCATCGCGCACGTCGAACAGGCGGTCGGCATTGGCATAGGTCAACGCCCAGGGCGTGTCAAAATAGGTTTGCATTGACTGACGCAGGCGCTGGGCGAAGACGCGGTTCTTGTCCATATCTATCGCGGTACGAATAAATTTATGGACGTGCCGGTCATAGCCGATCCAGAGATCTATTGCCTGCTGGCCCCAGCTGATAATGCGGTCGAGCTTGTTTTGCAGATCGAATACCAGCTTGTCGATAAAACCTAAATCCGGGCTGCCCAGTGTGGCATCCTGAATGCGCAGCAGATTCGCCTGCAGTTTATCGCCTGCAGCTTCCAGCGTGTCCTGTAATTCACGCAGCGTGCCGGAAGTTTCGTTCAGCAGCATTTCACAGCTTGAAATAGCGGCGCGCCAGTCTTTATTCAGCAGCTGGGCAATGTCGTCTTTTACCGCCTGCTGCTGCTCGTCCATGATGCGCTGGGTAATATCAATGCTGTCAAAAATTTCTGCGACGGAATATTTCAGCGGCGCGAATACGTTACGGTGCCAGTGAAAATCATCGCCGTCTTCATCTGCCGCGTCCGCTGCACGCTTCAGTTCGCTTGCCACTATAGAAAGCTGCATAGAGAGGCGCAGCGTAGAGAATTCGCGCTGGCGGATGTAGTAGTCGGTAATGCCGATAGCCAGCGGCGTGAGGCGATAGATGGCCTGGCCTTCGGCCTGTTCGCTGGTAAAACGGTTAAGTAAACGCTGGCGCACCATATCGTTGATGGCGTTGTTGGCGCGGACGCTGACGGTTTCACTGGTCTGTTCAAATCCTTCGCTGACGTGGCGAAAGGCGTCCGTGAGTTCGCCCTCGCTCATTTCGCCGTCCATGCGCTCCCCGTTAAGCGTGGCGATGGCCAGCAGAAAAGCCAGACGTTCGGTAGGCAACGAGACGGAAAAATCGTTTTTTCGCGCCCAGGCAACCAGCTCCGGTACTGTCTGGGAAAATTCACTCATGCTTCGTCCTTTGTGGGCTTACGCGCTGTTACGTGGATATAGCGACCCAAACTTAAAAATGGTTCCTGGCGGCAGAAGCGCTTTTCCAGCGCCAGGATCTCTTCGAATCTTTCTGTTTGCTTGTGCTTGTCTCGCATATAGTCATGGAAGACGCGTACGCCGGTTTTGCTCTCTACTTCAAAGCCAGCTTCTGCCAGCCAACGGTAAACCTGCTCCGGATCGCGCGGATAGTCCGGCGACAGCGTTTTACGCTTGCGCTTGCGTAGATCGGCCTGCATATAGCCGAAATTCCCCAGCACCAGCGTCTGCATCATCAGCCCGTTGAGGTTATAAAACATCAGCGACAGCACGCCGCCCGGCGCCAGCGTTTGGTAAAGCGCGGCCAGCACGGCTTCCGGTTCGGCAACCCACTCAAGCACAGCGTGAAACAATACCAGATCGACAGGCTGAACCAAATGCCGGCCAACCTCCTGCGCGCTGATTTGTCTGAATTTCATGTTGTCGCTCACACCTTTTTCTTCGGCATGAAGACGCGCGCGCTGCAGCATCTCTTCGGAGAGATCGCAGAGTAAAACCTGATGCCCAAGGCTGGCCAGCCCGCAGCCGGTTTGCCCTTCTCCGCCGCCCGCGTCAAGTACGCTAAGCGGCCGCTGCGGCAGCGTGGCGAGGATCGCTTCCAGCTCCTGCCAGACAATGGCCTGGCGAATGCGGCCTTTGGTGGTACCGTAAATATTTTGCGAAAACTTTTCCGCGATATCATCAAAGTTGCGATCCTGCATAAGCGGGCTCCGGGCTGGGCAAAAGGTGAATCCGGCGGCTATTTTGGCATACACTGAGGGAGAATGAACCTTTCCGTCACTGCTTCGCTTTCGGGTGGCGTTTTTTCGGACAAAAGGAAGCTGTTTTTATGCTTTTTACGCTTAAAAAAGCGATTGGCGGCCTGCTGCTGCCCCTGCCGCTGCTGCTGTTAATCATGGCGAGCGGCCTTTTCCTGCTCTGGTTCAGCCGCTGGCAGAAAACCGGGAAAATTATACTCTCTTCCGCCTGGCTTATCTTGTTATTGATCAGCCTTCAGCCGGTCGCCGACAGTCTGCTCGCGCCTGTGGAAAACCGTTACGCTACCTGGCAGGACAAACAAAAAGCGGATTATATAGTGGTGCTTGGCGGCGGCTATACCTGGAACCCGCAATGGGCGCCGGGATCGAATATGATCGGCAACAGTTTGCCAAGGCTGGTGGAAGGGATTCGCTTATGGCGCGAAAACCCGGGATCGAAAATGATCTTTACCGGCGGAGCGGCGCAGAATAACCCGGTGAGTTCAGCGGAGGTCACGGCCAGAGTGGCTCAGTCGTTGGGCGTGCCGCGCGAGGAGATTATCACACTGGATAAGCCGCGCGACACCAGCCAGGAGGCGGTTGAGGTAGCTAAGGTGGTCGGCAGCCGCCCTTTTTTACTGGTGACTTCCGCTTCGCATCTGCCGCGCGCCATGATTTTCTTTCAGCAGCAGGGACTGCATCCGCTGCCTGCGCCAGCTAATCAGCTGGCGATAGCTTCGCCGCTCAACATTTGGGAAAAGGTTATGCCTTCTTCTCTCTGGCTGGGACACAGTGAACGCGCTATCTATGAGTCGCTGGGCCGGCTCTGGCAAAAAATTACCGCGCCCTCACTCGAGCCAGGGCAGCAGTGAATTTTTAGCCAGATCGAAGCGGGCGCGATTAAACTGGCCCCTGTGAATAAGCCGATCCGCTTCTTCCCACAGCATATAGAGCCAGCGCCGGGCGATAAACCCTTCGGCCACCGGCGCACGCTGCAGGTAGCGGAACAGCAGCCCTTCTGCAGCGCCTTCTTCGCACAGCCGGAACAGCTCATATTCCCGTGGCGCCCAAAGCACTCTGCCAGGATTAATCATCGACAGCAGCTGATCGCTCCAGGCTTCTTTCAGCATGTTGCTGAGCGAAAGGTTGCCGTGCACCAGCACACAGGGATCGTCGAAATCGGTAAACAGCGCACAAAGGTTCTGACGGCAACGGAAAAGAAAGCGATGATCCTCCATCGTCAGCGCCTCCGGGCGCATATAACCCAGCGTGGACCACAGGACTTCGACGCGCTGTTTATACCAGGCTGGCCATTTGTTCTCCTGGGTGCTGTCTACCGTGCCTACCAGCCCGTGGCTGTCAATGCGGTGCCACGCCAGCAGCGCGGCGACAATTTGCTCCTGCAGCTGCTGCCAACGGGCTGGCGTGCGGGTTGGCGCCTCTACCGAGACGCCGCCCATTCTTTCCAGCAGCAAAATTTCATGCTGCGGCGGCAGCTGGCTGACGATTAGCCCGTATACCGTCGGCATGCGCACCGTGCTTTCGCGGGCCAGCATCGATAGTTTGTAGGCTTCCTGCGAGGCGATGCCTTTGCTGTTGAAGTATTTTGCCACCAGCGGCAGAGAGTGACCTTTACCGTCATAAAGCGAGTAAAGACTGGCGTAAGGCTGCTCGCTGATGCATTCGAGACGGCTTAGCGTCTCACCGAGTACTATGGAAAGTTCTGAACGAAGTTGTTCCATCTGCTGCTCCTGATTACAAGCGAACCGGATTGCTATCTTGGACCTGGTTAAAGCAACAAGCAGAGAAACAGGGCCGTTACCGGCCCCGAAAAAGTTTACTGCATGGCCGCCCGTACGCGCGCCAGATCTTCAGGCGTATCTACGCCTGCGCCGGGAACGGTTTGCGCCACGTCTACGTGGATTTTTTCACCGTACCACAGCACTCGCAGCTGCTCCAGCAGCTCAATTTGCTCCAGCGGGCTGGGCTGCCAGCTGACGTAACGGCGGATAAAGCCCGCACGATAGCCATAAATACCGATATGTCGCAGGAAGTTATCGCCGATCTGCTCTTGCGAAACGGCAAAACGTTCGCGATCCCAGGGAATGGTCGCCCGTGAAAAATAGAGCGCGTAGCCTTGCGCATCTCTGACAACCTTTACTGCATTGGGGTTGAACGCTTCTTCGGCGGAGTCAATTGGCACCGCCAGCGTCGCCATTCCCGCGCTGCTTTTCGCTAAATTATCCGCGACCTGACGAATAATTACCGGCGGGATCATCGGCTCATCACCCTGAACATTGACGATAACTGCATCGTCCGGGAACTGATATTTCTCAATCACTTCCGCCAGCCGTTCCGTGCCCGACTGGTGATCGGGACGGGTCATACAAACTTCGCCGCCCGCTGCTTCAACCGCTCTGGCAACTTCATCGTTATCCGTAGCTACGATAACGCGCTCGGCGCCCGATTCCCGCGCGCGTTCCATTACGTGCACGATCATCGGTTTGCCATGGATATCAACCAACGGTTTGCCTGGCAACCGCGTGGAGGCATAGCGCGCCGGAATGATAGCGATAAAACTCATGAAGTCTCTTCCAGAGTCAGCGAACGCGCTTCGGTTTCCAGCAGCACCGGGATACCGTCACGTACCGGATAAGCCAGGCCGTCAGGTTTGCAGATAAGTTCCTGCATATCTTTATTGTAATACAGCTTGCCGTGACAAACCGGGCAAGCAACGATTTCGAGTAAGCGATGATCCATGGTATCTCCCTGGGGATCCGGTCAGACAGAATGTTAGAATATCATAGCTCGCGGTTGAGCAGTTAACCTCTGTGCCGCCCTAAAGCAGCCATTTTTCCGGCCAGGCGGCGGCTAATTCCGCAGGCAGCTTCAGTAGCTGAACCGCCTGCGCTTCCTGCCAGCGGGCAAAGCGGCTAATTGCCTGACGCAGATCCCGCAACAGGCCAGCATTGACCTTTACGCCTGGCTCCAGCCAGAGCTGTTTAATCAGCAATGTCTTCTCTTTGCGCAACATTTTGGCGTCCAGTCGCCCTTTCAGTTCGCCACGGTGCAGGATCGGCAAAACAAAGTAACCGTACTGTCGTTTCGCTTCCGGCGTGTAGCACTCCAGACGATAGGCAAAATTGAACAGTTCCAGCGCTCGTTTGCGATGCCAGACCACAGGATCGAAAGGCGACAGCAATGTGGTATGCGTTGCCCGGGTTTTCTCCTCCAGCATCGCTAATTGTGAGCGATGCAGATAGCATTTCCCCAGCGTTTCAACCTCTACCGCCACGGCTTCGCCTGTCTCCAGCCATTCGGCAGTCTGTTCTTTTACTGGCGCTCGCCGGAGGCGATAATAATCTGCAAGCCAGTCGGGGCGAAACACGCCCAGGCTCCGCGCGCTGTTGCTTAACATACGCTTCACCGCCTCTTCTTCTCCGAGCGCATGTAAAGCATCGCCCCATTCAGGCAAAACGCGCTGGCGCAGATCGTAACTTCGCTGAAAATTATGGCGCCCGACAATCATTAATTCGCCAGCGGTAAATAAGTTTTCCAGATGGCGCTTATGCGGCTTCCACGCCCACCAGCCGGAAGGCTGGCCTTTCGGCGCGGTAAAATCCGCTGACCTTACCGGCCCATGTTCTTTGATATGCGCCAGTAGCTGTGTTACTTCATCCTGCCGGGTTGACGCCCATTCGCCGTTGTACTTCCATCCCATATTCTCTGGTTTTAGCATACGGTGCCGCAGTAATGGGTAATCTTCAGCAGGGATAAAACAGGCTTCATGCGCCCAATACTCGAATAATTTACCCGTTTCCAGCGCCTGATTAAGCCAGCCCTGCGGATAGTCGCCAAGGCGGCTGAACAGCACCAGATAAGGACTGCGGGCAACTACATGGATAGTGTCAATTTGCAGCAGCGACATTTGCCGCACGCTATTAATGACATCGGGAAACTGCGCCTCACGCTGTGGCGGGTGCAGTAACCCCTGCGCAGCAAGGTGAATATGACGAGCCTGGGTCAGCGAAAGAGAAAAAGTAGGCATAATGCACCTCTGTTGAAAGGTGCATTCAGTGTAGCGGGTTAAGAGTGCGATTTAAGCGCAAGAATGCGATTCAGTAACGCTTTTTCCTGTTCTGGCGGGAGTTCCGCATCTACTGGCAGATACCACCAGTTGGCCGCAGCGAACCGTTTGGCTTTAACCGCATCCTTTTCAGTCATCAGTAGAATTTGGTCTTTGCCTGTCAGCGCGGTTAGCTGCGCTTCGCTGTAGTCCTGATGATCTGCAAAAGGCACTTCTTTAACCGGCGCAACACCATGCTGACGCAGCGTTGAGAAAAAGCGTGGTGGATGACCGATACCCGCCATCGCCACGACATTAGCAAGCGCAGACAGAGGCTGTGCCTCGCCGGTACGCAGATTAATAGCCTGGCCTGGCATCAGCCGCATGGCGATTTCATTATCCTGCGCCTGGCCGCCGTTGGTAATAACGGCGTCCACGCTTTTCAGACGTGAAGCCCTTTCACGCATCGGGCCTGCCGGCAGCCACCAGCCGTTACCGAAACGACGCTGGCCATCAACCACCACGATTTCGAAATCCCTTGCCAGCGCATAATGCTGCAGCCCGTCATCGGTGATGATGATATCGATATCGCCCTTTGCCAGCAGCGCCTGCACCGCCTCTTTACGTTTTGGCGAAACGGCCACCGCCGCGCCGGTGCGCTGATAGATCAGCACCGGTTCGTCACCTGCTTCGCCGGTGGTTGTGGTCGAGTCCAGCACCAGCGGATAAACCTTCGCTTTACCGCCGTATCCTCTGGAAACTACGCCAGGCCGTAAACCGCGCTGCTGCAAGGCCTGTACCAGCCAGATGGCGACAGGGGTTTTGCCATTGCCGCCCGCCGTGAGGTTGCCCACCACGACAACCGGCACCGGCGCACGCCAGGCTTTACGCCAACCCAGCCGATAGCAGAGCCGAAGCAGCGAGCTAATCAGGCCGTACAACCAGCTGAGCGGCAGCAGCAACCGCCACAGGCCGCTGTCGCCGCTCCAGATGCGTTCAATCATTGACCAAACTGCATCTTGTGCAGCTGGGCATAGGCGCCTTTATGCTCTAACAGCTCGGTATGGCTGCCGCGCTCGACGATATGACCATCCTCAACCACCACGATTTCATCCGCTTTTTCGATAGTTGAAAGGCGATGGGCGATCACCAGCGAGGTACGATTCTTTTGCAGCTCATCCAGCGCTGACTGAATAGCGCGCTCCGACTCGGTATCCAGCGCGGAGGTAGCCTCATCCAGAATAAGGATTGGACAGTCGCGCAGCAGAGCACGAGCGATAGCAATACGCTGGCGCTGGCCGCCTGAAAGCAGCACGCCGTTTTCGCCGATCACCGTATCCAGGCCATTGTCCATCTTGCTGATAAAGTCCATGGCGTGTGCCATAGTCGCCGCTCTTTCAATATCTTCGCGGCTGTACTGCTCATGGCGCGCATAGGCGATATTGTTGGCTACGGTATCGTTGAACAGGTGCACATTCTGCGATACCAGCGCAACCTGATTACGTAGCGAGCTCAAGGTGTACTCGCGCAGGTCGTGACCATCCATCAAGATTTCGCCCTGCTGGATATCGTAAAAGCGCGTCATCAGGCTGGCGATAGTGGATTTGCCGGAGCCGGAACGACCTACCAGCGCCACGGTTTTGCCTTCCGGAATCGACAGATTGATATTATGCAGCGCAGGCGTTTCGCGCCCCGGATAGGTGAAGGTGACATTACGGAATTCGACATCGCCGCGTGCGCGTTCAATTACTCGCGTGCCGGTATCAACCTCTTGCTCACTATCAAGGATAGAAAACAGCGTCTGACAGGCAGCCATACCACGCTGGAACTGCGCATTGACGTTGGTCAGCGATTTCAGCGGGCGCATTAAACCAAACATTGAGGTAAATACGACGGTAATTGTCCCCGGTGACAGCGTGGACATCACGCTCGGGAAACTGGCGGCGTAAAGAACAAAAGCCAGCGCCAGTGAAGCAATAAGCTGAATAATAGGATCGGATACGGAGGAGGCGGACACCAGCTTCATTCCCTGCTGACGCATCCGGTTACTGACGTGATCAAAACGCTGGGTTTCGATTTTCTGTCCACCAAAGATCAGCACTTCTTTATGCCCTTTCAGCATCTGCTCAGCGCTGGTCGTTACCTGTCCCATCGTATTTTGCATGGTTTTGCTGATATTACGAAAGCGTTTTGATACGGTGCGAATAGCAAAAGAAACCACCGGCGCCAGCAAAATCAGGATCAGCGACAGCTGCCAGCTGTAGTAAAACATCATAATAAACAGGCCGATAATGGA
The DNA here is from genome assembly GCF_042610525.1 of Pantoea sp. sgz302252. Lineage (GTDB taxonomy): Bacteria > Pseudomonadota > Gammaproteobacteria > Enterobacterales > Enterobacteriaceae > Erwinia. The sequence continues at coordinate 213,207 of NZ_JBHDVM010000005.1, read as the reverse complement.
TGCGCCTTCACGCACCACCGTTACCAGCGCGCTGGAAGATGAGGAGGCGACCTGTTCGGAATCATAGGTAATACGCGACAGCAGCGTGCCGGTAGATTGCTGATCGAAGAAAGCGACCGGCATGCCCATCATATGGCTGAACAGGCGACGACGCATCGACATCACTACATTGCCGGACACCCAGGAGATGCAATAGCTGGAGATATAGCTTGATACGCCGCGTACCAGCATTAAGCCGATTACGGCCAGCGGCATCCAGAGCAGTACAGAGGAATCGGCTTTGCCAAAGCCATCGTCCAGCAGCGGCTTCAGCAAGGACATCATTAGTACATCGCCCGCGGCGTTAATGATGAGCGCGACAGAGGAGACGGCCAGTCCTGCTTTGAATGGTTTGATCATCGGCCAGAGGCGTTGAAAAGTCTGCCAGGTGGAGAGATCTTTGTCCTGATGCATTAGTTAACCAGCTTCCAGTTGAAATAGCCGCTCATTCTAACTGGAATAACGTGTTACGCCAAACCACTGATGATACCAGCGGGGCATTATTTGCGCTCTTAATCTTAAAACGCGCCAGTTTTCCCTGGAAAATTCTACGCGGATTTGCCCGTCGACGGCAGTGTCATACCACCTGTAACCGTTCTCTAAGTAGCGAACAACAATCTTTTTCGCCGGCAGTTTCCATGCGCTGTAACGAGCGGCGGAGGCCAGCGCGGCGCGCCCCGCTGCCCTCCTCAATAAGGGTGGCGATGAGGAGGTTCCACTGCCGTGGTGAGGAACCTGTAGCACATCCGCGTGCAGGTTTTCGCCATAGTGTTTGACCAGACGCAGCTCCGCTGGCGCTTCGATATCGCCCGTCAGCAGCACACGCCATTTACCGTCCGTCACCATGATTACGCAAGATTGGTTATTGCCGCTTTCTTTCTGCGGCTGTTCCGGCCACAGCGGGGTAAAGGCCAGGCTTTGCCAGCGCCAGCTTTCGCCCCGATGGCAAGGCGAATGGCCGGACCAGCCCAGGCCGCTGTGCACCGCCGCCGCAGGAAACGCAGCCTGCAGGCTTGCCAGACCGCCGGTATGATCAAGATGGCCGTGACTTAAAATAATGCGCTGTACAGTTAACCCCTGCCAGCGAAGCCAGGGCAGGATCTGGCTCTGTGCGGCATCGCCGCCAGCCCATTTGTTGCCCGTATCGTAGACAACAGCTTTTCCCTGCTGTGAAACCACCACGGCTAAACCGTGCCCAATATCCAGCATATCTACGCGCCAGTCTGGTTGCCTGACGTTAAGCCGCCAGCACAGCAGCGCCGCCAACAGTGAAAGCAAAGTAAGAGGCGAGCTTCTCCACCAATGAAAACGCCAGACCGCCACCAGTAGCAGGCAGAGCGGGCTAAGCCACAATGCCTGTTGGCTCAGGCTTACCCAGCCATCCGGCAGCCGGATTAAGGGAAAAAAGACCAGCGCCAGCGAACGATCGGCGCACCACCACAGCAACTGGCTTAACGGCGCGCAGAAAAGCGATAAGATGGCGCCCAAAATAAGCGGCACCGTAAGTAGCGTTACCAGCGGCACCGCCCACAGGTTAGCCACCAGCGAGCTCAGACTTACGCCGTGAAAAATAAATAGCTGTAGCGGCATCAGCAGTAAAAAAAGACCTGCCTGCAGATGCAGCAACTGCAAAGGCAGCCAGCGCTTTTTACCGACAAAACGTGCCGGAAGCGGCAGCCAGTGATACCAGAGAAGCAGCCCTCCCACCGCTACCGCCGACAGCCACAGGCTTTCTGAGAGCACGCTTAAGGGATCGAAAAAAAGAATAGCGCCGATACAAAGCCGCCAGACCTGCCCGCCGGTACAGTTTCGCCCTGTCAGGCGAAGCAGGCTCCAGCTAAGTAAGGCTATGATTGCCCGCAAAGCCGGAGGATTGCCGCCGGAGAGCCAGCAGTAAAGCAACGCCAATAGCATGCCGCTTGCCAGCGGAAAGCGGTAGCCTATCCATTCAGCCCGAAAAAAACCTTGTAACGCCCGGGCTACCAGCCATCCTACCGTTGCCGCCAGACCTATGTGCATACCGGAGATCGCCATCAGATGTGCCGTTCCGGTTTCTCTTAACAGATTTTTTATCCCGCTGCTTAATTCGCTGCGTTCGCCAAACGCCAGCGCCAGCATAACGGCATGCCAGGGAAAACCAGCAAAGCTTTGCTGGCTTTTCTGCACGATTTTTTCACGCCAGCTACAGTTGCCGTCGATAGCCTGCAACGCTGTCGCCCTTCCAGTTAGCGGCGTACTGTTAGCCAGCGCAAAGCGTTGCGCGTCGAATCCGCCCTCGTTCAGGCGGGCATGCACAGGGCGGAGTTTCAGCATCATTCGCCAGCGCTGACCCGGACATAAAGTCTGCTTCAGTCCCTGGGAATTAAGCAGCGCATAAACGGGCGGAAAAAGGGTTTTTCCCTCTGCGCTGACAATTCTGATTTTAAGCCGCTGCTGCTGCGTCTGTAGCTGTTCTATTTGCGCTATGGCTTCTACAGGCCTGGCCGAGAGGAAAGTTGTTTGCTTCAGTAACTCACGAGCTGGTATCACCGCCCAGACAAAAAGCAGCAAAACAATAGCGACTTCTCTTAACCAAAACCGTTGCGTCGTCAACAAGAGCGCGGCAAGGGTAATAATCAGAAAGTCTATATATGTGCCGGGTAAAGCGGGCAACCAACATAGCGGTAGCGTTGCGACGATTATCCATAGTGACAGTCGGCTAAGGCTATAGGGCATTAGTTTACTCCCGGTAGAAGATACCCGGAAGCCTAAGCCGTTTTGCCTGGCGATACAGCTGGCGCGGTATATTTTCCAGAGCGGTCACGCAAAGAGTTTATATCGCTTACAGCAGGTTGCGGATTTATGCGAGGTGGCTTTGAATTTTTGCGGAAATTGGCGCAGCGGTAAGAAAATAAAGATAAAAAAAACGACACCGAAGTGTCGTTTTATTGCGGGGTAATGCGAAGCCTTAGCCGTAAATATTTGCGCGATCGCGTAGCTCTTTACCAGGTTTGAAGTGTGGAACGTATTTACCTTCCAGTTCAACCTTGTCGCCCGTTTTCGGGTTACGTCCGGTACGAGGCGCGCGATAGTGCAAAGAAAAACTGCCGAAGCCCCGGATTTCGATGCGTTCGCCCTGGGCCAGCGTAGTGGCCATGTGCTCCAGCATCTCTTTTACCGCATCCTCAACGACTTTCGCCGGAATATGAGAGTGCTGGCCAGCAAGTCTTTCAATCAGTTCTGACTTGGTCATAAATCCTCCGGTTAATCCCTGTTGGAAAAAGCTTTGGCAATAACGGCAGGTTCAGGGCAGCTTACGCCGCCCTGATGCAAGCGCAATTACTCGCCTTTAGCTGCTTTGAACGCTTCAGCCATTGCGTTAGAGAAGTTGCCGTCTTCCTGTTTGGTGTTAACAGTGTTGATAGCTTCTTTCTCGTCAGCCTGGTCTTTAGCACGAACAGACAGGCTAACTACGCGGTTTTTGCGATCTACGCCAGTGAACTTAGCTTCAACGTCGTCGCCAACGTTCAGAACCAGAGTAGCGTCTTCTACACGGTCGATTGAAGCTTCAGAAGCGCGCAGGTAACCCTCAACGCCGTCTGCCAGTTCAACTGTAGCACCTTTAGCGTCAACTGCAGTTACTTTACCGTTAACAATGGCACCTTTCTTGTTCAGAGAGATGTAGTTGTTGAACGGATCTTCTGCCAGCTGCTTAACGCCCAGGGAGATACGCTCGCGCTCTGCGTCAACCTGCAGAACCACGGCTGCGATTTCGTCGCCTTTCTTGTATTCACGTACTGCTTCTTCTCCGGTAGCGTTCCAGGAGATGTCAGACAGGTGAACCAGGCCGTCGATACCGCCGTCCAGGCCGATGAAGATACCGAAGTCAGTGATTGACTTGATTTTACCTTCAACGCGGTCGCCCTTGTTGTGGGTTTCTGCGAACTGCTGCCATGGGTTAGATTTGCACTGCTTCAGACCCAGGGAGATACGACGACGTTCTTCGTCGATGTCCAGAACCATAACTTCAACAACATCGCCAACGTTAACAACTTTAGACGGATGAATGTTTTTGTTGGTCCAGTCCATTTCGGAAACGTGCACCAGGCCTTCAACGCCTTCTTCGATTTCAACGAAGCAGCCGTAGTCGGTCAGGTTGGTTACACGACCAGTCAGGCGGGTGCCTTCCGGGTAACGCTTAGCGATTGCGACCCATGGATCTTCGCCCAGCTGCTTCAGACCCAGGGAAACACGGGTACGCTCGCGGTCGAATTTCAGCACTTTAACAGTGATTTCGTCGCCAACATTGACGATTTCGCTTGGATGCTTAACGCGCTTCCAGGCCATGTCAGTGATGTGCAGCAGGCCGTCAACGCCGCCCAGATCAACGAAGGCGCCGTAGTCAGTGAGGTTCTTAACGATACCTTTAACTTCCATGCCTTCCTGCAGGTTTTCCAGCAGCTGATCGCGCTCTGCGCTGTTTTCGGATTCGATAACCGCACGACGTGAAACCACCACGTTGTTACGCTTCTGGTCCAGCTTGATTACTTTGAATTCAAGCTCTTTGCCTTCCAGGTGCAGCGTGTCGCGCACTGGGCGCACATCTACCAGAGAACCTGGCAGGAACGCACGAATACCGTTCAGCTCAACTGTGAAGCCACCTTTAACTTTGCCGTTGATAACACCGGTAACAGTTTCAGCATCTTCGTAAGCTTTTTCCAGCGTGATCCAGGCTTCGTGACGCTTAGCTTTCTCACGGGACAGCAGGGTTTCACCGAAGCCGTCTTCTACTGCGTCCAGCGCAACGTCAACTTCGTCGCCAACCTGGATTTCCAGTTCGCCGGCTGCGTTCTTGAACTGCTCTGCAGGGATCGCAGACTCAGATTTCAGACCCGCATCAACCAGAACTACGTCTTTGTCGATAGAGACAACAACGCCACGAACGATGGAACCCGGGCGGGTTTCGATTTCTTTCAGGGATTCTTCAAATAGTTGAGCAAAAGATTCAGTCATATTGATAATCTTCAGGATTCTTCAATTTAACGTCCATCTGACTTCCTGCCGGATGGGGTTGTTTCACATGCCCTGTGACATCCATATCAAAGGGTTAAAAAAATCGGTACCGCTACTGCGGCAGAGAGAGTTTTTCTCGCGCATAATTCAGAGCAGTTTCAATCACCTGCTCGATAGTCATGCTGGTTGAATCCAGCATCAGCGCGTCCTCTGCCGGACGTAATGGCGCAATAGCGCGGTTACGATCGCGGTCGTCTCGCTCTTTTATCTCGGATAAAAGGCGTTCAAAGTTAACACTAAAGCCCTTTTCCTGCAACTGTAGCATGCGGCGCTGGGCCCGTTCTTCCGGACTGGCATCCAGGAAAATCTTGACCTGCGCATCTGGAAAGACCACTGTCCCCATATCTCGTCCGTCTGCAATCAGGCCTGGCGCTTCGCGGAAACCCCGCTGACGACGCAGCAACGCCTCACGCACGCGAGGGAAAGCCGCGACTTTCGAGGCGGTATTGCTGACGTCCTGGGTGCGAATTTCTCCCGAGACGTTTTCGCCTTCAAGGATCACTTCCATCTCGCCGTCGGTTGGCACAAAGCGAACATCGAGGTGCGCCGCTATCGGCACCAGCGCCTCTTCAGAAGTGATATCCACCTGATGATGCAGCGCGGCCAGCGCCAGCACCCGATAAATGGCGCCTGAATCCAACAGATGCCAGTTCAATGCCTCAGCCATCGCTTTGCATAAGGTCCCTTTGCCGGCTCCGCCTGGACCATCAATGGTGATCACCTGGGCTATAGGCGTCATGTCGTTCTCCTGTTGGTGGAATGCCTGCCTAAGCTGCTCAGGCAAATAACGACGCACATTATACGCTGCTATAGCCTCGATCGTTACCCCTTAAGCGTAGACGCAATGAAATTAACAGGTACGAAGAAGTGCTGCCTGGAAGAAAATTGAGGTGTAAAGCGTGAGAAGAGTCGCATCCCGCCACGCGCGAACGCAGCGGGATACTCATTTACGCCAGCTGGCTGAGGCGAGCCAGCTGTTCAAAATAATCCGGGAAAGTTTTTGCCGTGCATTTTGGGTCAAGTATAGTGACAGGCGTAGCGGAGAGTGCCACCAGCGAGAAGCACATGGCCATACGATGATCGTTATAGGTGCCGATTTCCGCATATTGAATAGTGGCAGGCGGCGTTACACGAATGAAGTCATGCCCTTCTTCGACTTCAGCACCGACTTTACGCAGTTCCGTCGCCATTGCCGCCAGCCGATCGGTTTCTTTCACGCGCCAGTTGTAAATGTTGCGCATTACCGTGGTGCCTTTAGCAAATAGCGCCGCCGTAGCGATAGTCATCGCGGCATCCGGAATATGGTTCATATCCAGATCGATTGCATTTAGCTCGCCGCGCGTACAGGCGATATAATCTTCGCCCCACTCAATGCTCGCGCCCATTTTTTCCAGCACGTCGGCAAAACGGATATCGCCCTGCATGCTGTTACGGCCAATGCCGGTCACTTTTACCGTGCCGCCTTTGATCGCAGCCGCGGCCAGGAAATAGGAAGCAGATGAGGCATCGCCTTCAACAAGGTAGTCGCCTGGCGAGGTATAGCTCTGATTGCCGGCAATATGGAAGACGCTATAACCCTTATTTTCCACCTCCACACCGAAGGTTTTCATCAGATTAAGCGTGATATCAATATAGGGTTTGGAAACCAGCTCCCCTTTGATCGCTATCGTCGTATCCTGCGGAGCCAGCGGCGCGGTCATCAACAACGCAGTCAGAAACTGGCTGGAAACGCTGCCGTCCACAGAGACTTCGCCACCGCTAAAACCGCCTTTGATCCGCAGCGGTGGATAATCCGTTTGCTCCAGATAGTCGATCTGCGCGCCGCCCTGACGTAACGCATCCACCAGATGGCCGATAGGACGCTCTTTCATACGCGGCTCACCGGTCAGCACGACATCGCCAGCGCCGAGACAAAGCGCGGCGGCTAACGGGCGCATTGCCGTACCGGCGTTGCCAAGGAACAACTCCAGCGAAGCCGCCGACTGCAACGGGCCGCCCAGTCCGACCACTTCGCACTGTGTACGGTCGTCAGAAAGCGTATAGCTTACGCCCAACGCCTGCAGGGCATTGAGCATATGGCGTACGTCGTCGCTGTCTAAAAGGTTTGTCAGGCGAGTGGAGCCTTTAGCCAGCGCAGCAAGCAGCAAAGCGCGATTGGAAACGCTTTTGGAACCGGGAAGGTTAACGGTGCCGTCGACCTTGGCAATGGGCTGTAACGTCAGGGATTCCTGCATGTGAAACTTATTCTCCAGATAAAATGCGATAAAACCCCGCGCGCTGGCAGGGTTTTGTTGCAAAGCCGTAACGAAGATTAACCGTGACGGCGTTCGAAATCGGTCATAAAGTCGGTCAACGCCTTCACGCCTTCCAGCGGCATAGCGTTATAGATGGAAGCACGCATGCCGCCGACCACGCGATGCCCTTTCAACGCATGCAAGCCTGCGGCGAACGACTCTTCCAGGAAGAGTTTATCCAGCGAGGCGTCCGCCAGCTGGAAAGGCACATTCATACGCGAGCGGTTGGCTTCAGCAACGCCATTGCGGTAGAAGTCGCTGTTATCAATGGTACCATACAGCAGATCCGCTTTCGCCTGGTTACGCTTGTCCATTTCCGCCACGCCGCCCTGCTCTTTCAGCCATTTAAACACCAGCCCTGAAAGATACCATGCAAAGGTTGGCGGCGTATTAAACATAGAATCGTTTTCGCTCAGCACTTTGTAATCGAGGATCGACGGCAGCGCTTTTTGCGCTTTGCCCAACAGATCTTCGCGTACAACTACCAGCGTCAGGCCAGCCGGACCAATGTTTTTCTGTGCGCCAGCGTAGAGCACACCATAACGATTAACATCCAAAGGACGGGAAAGAATGGTCGAGGAAAGATCGGCTACGGCAATTTTATCGCCGAAATCCGGTTCTTCATTTATAGCCACGCCGTCAATAGTTTCATTGGGGCAAAAATGCACATAGGCCGCTTCATCCGACAGCGCCCACTGGCTCATAGGGGTAATAGCCCGTAGCCCCTCCACGGTGGTTTGGACATCCAGGACGTTAGGCGTACAGTATTTTTCCGCCTCTTTAATTGCGCTGTGTGCCCAGTAGCCGCCATCGGCATAGTCAGCCGTGGTGCGTTCGCCCAACAGATTCATGGGAATAGCCGCGAACTGCGCGCGCGCGCCGCCGTGGCAGAACAATACTTTGTAATTCGAAGGGATTTTCAGTAGATCGCGAAAATCGCTTTCCGCTTCTACGGCCACCTGCGTAAACTCTTTACTGCGATGGCTGATCTCCATGACGGAGGTTCCCAAACCCTGCCAGTTGCAGAGTTCCTGTTCGGCACGACGCAGCACTTCTACCGGCAGCATTGCCGGACCGGAGCTAAAATTGAAAACCTGGCTCATTTCCCCTCACCACTTTCAGTTCGATCGATTTCGATTCAGCTATCGGTTTTATCATTGCCCTTCGGACGCTGCAATGTTTAATCGGGTCAGCCGACCAGTTATGCGGCCTGCGCCGCAACAGCTTGTAGCGTGAAAAGCAAAGAACGCGATATTTTGTGAGGCGCCTTCCGGCAAGCGATTTTGCTGGCCGATTTTCAAGAGCGAAAATGCCACAATAACCGGTATAAAAAATTTCGTCGGATAGCGAACGCGCAAGAAACCCCGTATCATGGCGCGCTTTCGGCACAACCCAAAACGAGTGGGCACTATGACGCAAACTTATATTCCAGGCAAAGATGCCGCACTGGAAGACTCCATCACACGCTTTCAGCAAAAATTACAGGATTTGGGCTTTCATATCGAAGAAGCTTCCTGGCTGAATCCGGTTCCTCATGTCTGGTCGGTGCATATCCGCGACCGTGACTGCCCGCTCTGTTTCACCAATGGCAAAGGCGCCAGCAAAAAAGCGGCGCTGGCCTCGGCACTGGGCGAATATTTTGAACGTCTGTCGACCAACTACTTCTTTGCGGATTTCTGGCTGGGCAAAAGCATCGCCAACGGCGATTTTGTTCACTATCCTGATGAAAAATGGTTTCCGCTGCCGGAGGACGACAGCCTGCCCGAAGGCATTCTTGATGAACGCCTGCAGGCCTTTTACGATCCTGAGCAGTCACTGAGCGCCAGCGATTTAATCGATCTGCAGTCCGGTAACGCCGCGCGTGGTATTTGCGGCCTGCCGTTTACCCGCCAGTCTGACCAGCAGATTGTTTATATCCCAATGAACATCATTGGCAACCTGTATGTTTCTAACGGCATGTCGGCGGGTAATACGGCCAACGAGGCGCGCGTACAGGGCTTGTCAGAGGTCTTTGAACGCTATATCAAAAACCGCATTATTGCCGAATCAATCAGCCTGCCTGCTATTCCGCAGGAAGTGCTGGCTCGCTATCCGGGCGTGGTCGAATCAATCGCTAAACTGGAGGCAGAAGGCTTCCCGATTTTCGCTTACGACGCCTCGCTGGGCGGCAAATATCCGGTAATTTGCGTGGTGCTATTTAACCCGCAAAACGGCACCTGCTTCGCTTCGTTCGGCGCTCATCCGGACTTTGGCGTAGCGCTGGAGCGTACCGTTACCGAGCTGCTGCAGGGCCGCAGCCTGAAGGATCTGGATGTCTTTACTCCGCCAACTTTCGACGATGAAGAGGTCGCGGAGCACGCCAATCTTGAAACACACTTTATTGATTCCAGCGGCCTGATCTCCTGGGATATGTTTAAAGACGATGCGGATTATCCGTTTGTCGACTGGAGCTTTGCGGGCACCACTCAGGAAGAGTTCGCCACGCTGATGGCTATTTTTAAAGCGGAAGATAAAGAAGTCTATATCGCGGACTATCAGCATCTGGATGTTTATGCCTGCCGTATCATCGTGCCAGGTATGTCAGACATTTATCCCGCAGAAGATCTGCTGCTGGCTAACAACAGCATGGGCGCATACCTGCGCGATACGCTGCTTGCGCTGCCGGACAGCCAGTGGGAAAAAGAAGACTATCTGGCGCTGATTGAACGTCTGGACGAAGACGGCCACGATGACTTTACCCGCGTTCGCGAGCTTTTGGGTCTGGCAACCGGTAAGGATAACGGCTGGTATACGCTGCGCATCGGCGAGCTGAAAGCCATGCTGGCGCTGGCGGGCGGCGATATCGATCAGGCATTGATCTGGACGGAATGGACCATGGAGTTCAACGCCTCCATCTTTACGCCAGCACGTGCTAACTACTACCGCTGCCTGCAAACGCTGCTGCTGCTGAGCCTGGAGGACGAACGCGATCCGGTCCAGTATCATAATGCTTTTGTCCGCATGTATGGTCAGGAAGCTGTCGAAGCCGCCTCTGCCGCTATCAGCGGAGAAGCGCCGTTCTACGGTTTGCAAAGCGTGGATGAAGATTTGCAGGCTTTCCCGGCGCACCAGTCGTTACTGGCCGCTTACGAAAAACTGCAGCAGGCAAAACGCCGCTACTGGAAATAATAATCACGGCCCGCTGAATAACAGCGGGCTTTTTAGATCCAGCTTTAATTAAAAGGAAATATAAATTAAGCTTTAGGTTAATGAAAAGTAATTTAAATATTTCCACATATTAAAAATATCATTCACTTTTGTGCCTGTTATTGCTCACTGACATAAGTAGCCTTGCTGTTTCTTAAAAAAATAATAGTTGTTTTAAAATTTATTTTAACCTTAGAATTCAAATAATTAACCCAAACACCTCAATGATTTTCTGACTCGTTCCGGTAACGAACGGCGTCATTATGATCCATATCAATTTCTCTTCTATACTCCTTTGTTAGTATTTCGTTGTCGATTAATTCCGGGAGAGGTTAGTGTGAAAGCTGGCAACCCATTCAATTTACTTTTACCCTCTGAAATGGCCAAGGTCGCTGAAGAAGCGGGCGTGTATAAAGCCAATAAGCATCCTTTTACTACTTTTTTCCTGGCCATTACCGCCGGGGTTTTTATTTCCATCGCCTTTGTTTTTTATATCACGGCAACCACAGGCACTGAAGCCATGCCTTATGGCATAGCGAAGCTGGTTGGCGGTATTTGCTTTTCACTGGGGCTGATGCTGGTCGTGGTCTGCGGCGCCGATCTCTTTACCTCGACCGTGCTGACCATGGTAGCCAAAGCCAGTGGGCGCATCACCTGGGGCCAACTGACCCGTAACTGGGTCAACGTTTATATAGGGAATTTCTTTGGCGCGATGTTTTTTGTCGGGCTGATTTGGTTTGCCGGCCAGTATAAGGTGGCTAATGGTGCATGGGGGTTAAATGTTCTGCAAACGGCTGACCATAAAATGCACCATACTTTTCTTGAGGCTGTCTGTTTGGGCACATTGGCTAATTTGATGGTGTGCATGGCGGTCTGGATGAGCTATTCCGGACGCAGCCTGACAGACAAAATGCTGGCAATGGTGCTGCCTGTAGCGATGTTCGTCGCCAGCGGTTTCGAACACAGCATTGCCAATATGTTTCTTATCCCCCTGGGGATTGTCATCAAAGACTTCGCTACACCAGAGTTCTGGCAGGCTGCTGGCACCACTGCCGCGCATTTTTCCAGTCTGACGGTACGCAATTTTATAGTAGATAACCTTATTCCCGTTACCCTTGGCAATATTATCGGCGGCGGCATGCTGGTCGGTCTGACGTACTGGGTTATCTATCTGCGGGACGGCGATCATCACTGATTGTCGGCGCCAGGATTACACCCTGCTGCCGGGCAGCAGGAACGAAAGAACTTTATTAAAAAGGTGATCACATGAGCGAGCACAATGTAAACCAGGCTGCTGCCTGGGCAGGCTTTGCAGAGGGCGAATGGCAGAACAGCATTAACGTCCGTGACTTCATTCAAAAAAATTACACGCCTTATGAAGGTGATGAATCTTTCCTGAGCGGTGCGACTGCGGCAACTACTGCGCTGTGGGATAAGGTAATGGAGGGCATCAAGCTCGAAAACCGCACCCACGCACCGGTAGATTTTGACACCGATTTAGCTTCCACTATCACTTCCCACGACGCAGGCTACATCGATCGTAAACTGGAAACCATCGTTGGTCTGCAGACGGAAGCACCGCTGAAACGTGCGCTGATCCCTTTTGGCGGCATCAAAATGGTGGAAGGTTCCTGTAAAGTCTATGGCCGCGAACTTGACCCAGCCCTGAAAAAAGTTTTCACCGAATACCGTAAAACGCATAACCAGGGCGTTTTCGATGTCTATACGCCAGATATTCTGCGCTGCCGCAAATCCGGCGTGCTGACAGGCCTGCCGGATGCCTATGGCCGCGGTCGTATCATCGGCGACTACCGTCGCGTTGCCCTTTACGGCATCGACAGGCTGATGAAAGACAAATTTGCCCAGTTTACTTCGTTACAAAGCGATCTGGAAAACGGCGTTAATCTTGAGGCCACCATCCGCCTGCGCGAAGAAATTGCCGATCAGCATCGTGCGCTGCAGCAGATCAAAGAGATGGCGGCAAAATATGGCTGCGATATTTCTGGCCCGGCAAAAACCGCTCAGGAAGCCGTACAGTGGACTTATTTCGGCTATCTGGCTGCCGTAAAATCGCAGAACGGCGCGGCAATGTCTTTCGGCCGTGTTTCCACTTTCCTGGATATCTATATCGAACGCGATCTGCAAGCGGGCAAAATCACCGAGCAGGACGCGCAGGAGTTAATTGACCATCTGGTTATGAAACTGCGTATGGTGCGCTTCCTGCGTACGCCTGAATATGATGAGCTTTTCTCAGGCGACCCTATCTGGGCTACCGAATCTCTGGCAGGTATGGGCGTCGATGGCCGCACCCTGGTCACCAAAACCAGCTTCCGTTTCCTGAACACGCTCTACACTATGGGGCCATCGCCAGAGCCGAATATGACCATTCTCTGGTCGGAAAAACTGCCGCTGAACTTTAAAAAATACGCGGCCAAGGTCTCTATCGATACCTCATCTGTACAATATGAAAATGACGATCTGATGCGTCCTGACTTCAACAATGACGATTATGCTATCGCCTGTTGCGTCAGCCCGATGATCGTCGGCAAACAGATGCAGTTCTTCGGCGCCCGCGCTAACCTGGCGAAAACCATGCTGTACGCTATCAACGGCGGCGTGGATGAAAAACTGAAAATGCAGGTTGGCCCGAAAGATGCGCCAATGATGGACGAAGTGCTGGACTATGACAAAGTGATGGATCGTATGGATCACTTCATGGACTGGCTGGCGAAGCAGTATGTCACCGCGCTGAATGTTATTCATTACATGCACGATAAATACAGCTATGAAGCTTCGCTGATGGCGCTGCACGACCGCGATGTTTACCGCACTATGGCCTGTGGTATCGCCGGGCTGTCCGTGGCGGCCGACTCTCTTTCCGCCATTAAATATGCCAAAGTCTCGCCAATCCGTGACGAAGATGGCCTGGCCGTGGATTTCAAAATTGAAGGTGAATATCCGCAGTTCGGCAACAATGATGCTCGTGTAGATGATATCGCCTGCGATCTCGTCGAACGCTTTATGAAGAAAATTCAGCAGCTGCAGACCTATCGTAATGCCGTACCAACCCAGTCGGTGCTGACCATTACCTCTAACGTTGTCTACGGCAAGAAAACCGGCAACACGCCGGACGGTCGTCGGGCCGGTGCGCCATTTGGTCCAGGCGCCAACCCAATGCATGGCCGCGATCAGAAAGGCGCTGTCGCCTCGCTGACCTCCGTTGCAAAACTGCCTTTTGCCTACGCTAAAGATGGTATCTCCTATACCTTCTCTATCGTGCCAAATGCGCTGGGTAAAGACGATGACGTACGTAAAGCCAACCTGGCTGGCCTGATGGATGGCTACTTTCACCATGAAGCCAGTATTGAAGGCGGCCAGCATCTGAATGTTAACGTAATGAATCGTGAGATGCTGTTGGACGCTATGGATAACCCTGAGAAATATCCTCAGCTTACCATTCGCGTTTCCGGCTATGCGGTTCGTTTTAACTCACTGACTAAAGAGCAGCAGCAGGACGTTATCACCCGTACCTTCACGCAAACGATGTAAGCTTCAGGGCTCCGGTTCACCGGAGCCCAGCCTGATTTGCCAGCCCTCTTCTATTCGCAGGCGGCTGGCAAAACAGACTTAACGCAGCCTGAGACTGCGTAGCTGCCAAAGGCAGCGCTACAATGGAGAATTCACCGCAATGTCAGTTAAAGGCCGTATTCACTCATTTGAATCCTGCGGAACCGTTGACGGTCCCGGCATCCGTTTTATCACCTTCTTTCAGGGCTGCCTGATGCGCTGCCTCTATTGCCACAATCGTGATACCTGGGATACCCACGGTGGCAAAGAGATTACGGTAGAAGAACTGATGAAAGAAGTGGTCACCTACCGTCATTTTATGAACGCTTCGGGCGGCGGCGTTACCGCATCCGGTGGAGAAGCCATTCTCCAGGCAGAATTCGTGCGCGACTGGTTTCGCGCCTGCCATGCTGAAGGCATCAATACCTGTCTTGATACCAACGGTTTTGTACGTCGCTACGATCCGGTTATCGACGAACTGCTGGAGGTTACCGATCTGGTGATGCTGGATCTCAAGCAAATTAATGACGACGTCCATCAGATCCTGGTCGGTGTGTCTAATCGCCGGACTATGGATTTCGCCCGCTACCTGGCTAAAAAAAATATCCGCACATGGATACGCTATGTCGTGGTGCCGGGCTATTCTGACGACGATGACTCCGCGCATCGGCTGGGAGCTTTTACCCGCGATATGGGTAACGTCGAGAAGATAGAACTACTGCCTTATCACGAGCTTGGAAAACACAAATGGCTGGCGATGGGCGAAGAGTATAAGCTGGACGGCGTCCATCCACCCGCTAAAGAAACTATGGAGCGCGTCAAGCATATTCTTGAAGAATATGGTCACAAGGTAATGTACTAAACCAGCCAAACCCACTGCGCCAACAACTCTCGTGGCGCACCTCTCATATCAACTTTTATCTCTCCTGTTTTACAGTACGTATAGCTAATATTTAAATAGCCTTTCGTACACTGCACTCTGATGCCTTGATTATAAATTATATATAAATATTAAATTTTAAAAAAACTTAATGTATATGCCATTAATTTCATCTTGCACTACCTCAGCAAAAATAAATATTACATCAACCAGAGTGCAAAAAATTTATGACCAGCCCCCTTTCTTTTTCTACGGCTTATAAGTTAAATAACAATTACATTTTAAAAACAGTAAATGATAAAGACCTCGCGTCAGCTTCTGATTTTAGTCAGAAGATAAAGCAGGTCAATAATACACCTGTGGATTTCAGGCCTCAGACTGTTGCTGCAGACGCTCATCACATTTCAGATAAACCCATTGAAAAAAATAGCGATAGTTTTTCAATGAAAAATCTTAATGAATTTACGGCAAAGCTTAGCTGCGCTGCAGAAAAGGCAATAGAAAATTTGCCCGGCCTTAGCCCGCAGCAAAAGCAGGAAGCTTACGCAGGTATAAATAATTTGAAAAATAAACTAGCCAGCGATCTAAAATATATATTTGATGAAGATGTTGTTATAAAAAAAGATATTGATAATGCTATAGTATTTAAGAAGGAATTGTTAAATGTCATCACCAAAAGCATCGCATCATGTAAAAAGGTAAGCAAGAATAAAGCAAGACATGAAGCACCTGCTTTGCTTAAAAAGTCGCTCACTGAAATAAATAATAATGAGAAATGGGAAAAGATAACTAAGAACTTTGATTATGGCGGTAGTGTCTTTACCAGTCAGTTAACGCCAGCTGGCCAAATGAAACGTGGCGATAAAGATATCTTCCCAACCAGTTATAACGATCTTGGGATCAGCAGCGCCTCAAGCGAGCGCACCGATCACGCGACTAATCTCTGGATATCAGATTTTAAAACAGCGCAGAATGGCGAAGAAAAATCAGTGTTTCAGGGCCTCCGCCATGGAATATTGAGTCCCTATAGTTTGCCATTTGGCAGCGAGGAACGAAATCAGGGTTGCATCAATCGGGCGAAAGAGGTGGTACTCTCTGCTTTATACCTGCAACCAGAAAAGTTAGAGGCCGCGCTGAGCGGTAAAACCGTTGCTATCAACCTGACCTCTTTGAGTCTGGTTACGCCGGCTAAAGTCCCAGGCGAGGCCGTTTCAGAGAAAAACATGCTTGCCGATCAAATAAAAGCGTGGAAAACATTGAGTAATGCCGGCGCCACAGAATTTCAGATCCGCGATGCCGATGGGGAAATTAAAAATATCAAGATTGATGTGGATGTGGCCGCTTTCAATATTGGCGTCAATAATCTTGCATTTGGCTGGTTACAGGCCGGGAAGAAATTGTCAGACAGCTACAATTCCGAGGCTTTAGATAAGCTGATTGGAAAATTCGATAGCGGAGAGAGTCTGGAACCGGGAGGATGGGCTGGTGAGTACCTGGCAGCTGGCCCCCACGCAAATGATGGCAGAGTTCGCTCGCTGAGCCATGAAATCAAAGCGATGGTGTCGCATGAAAGCGACGAAATGAAAAAAAATCCTTATTTGCTGCCTCGTAAAATTTTGCTGCTTGCCAATGAAATAAATTCTACTCCCGCGTGGAACTGCAAAAGTGGGAAAGATCGAACCGGCATACTGGATGTTGAAGTTAAGTTAGAGGCTGCGATGCAAAAATTTGAGAAGGATCCTGATAAAAAAGCAGCTGCCGAAAAAGACCTGCTTGAAAACCTGATGCTTCACAGCGGCAACAGGGAAATTCAGAGAAAGAATACCGGTATCGAAGGTAATAAAGTTTTGAAAAGGCTGGCCTTTGTGGATATTTTTATTGGGAAAACTAATGTCCGCGACAGAATAGGCGATGCCAACGTAATCAGAGCGGCTAAGGGAGGCGCGAAAATAGCTTAATTTTAGCGCCAGCGATAACCTGTAAAATATCGCTGGCGCTGCTGCGCTGTAGTGTATTCAGGCGTGAGCCACAGGCGTAGCGTGACGATCGGCTTTACGTAACAGCATGACCAGATAAATCAGGGCTACGGCCGCAATCATTACAAACAATACCCGATCGGAATAGCTTTGCATCAGCATTGAGGTCAGCGCAGGGCCGGTCAGGCTGCCTACCGTATAGCTCAGCAATAGCGCCTGATTCATTGCCACCAGCTCATGATGCGCCACTTTTTCACAGGCCCACGACATAGCGACCGGGTAAAGCGTAAAGCCCGAACAGCCCAGTACAAAAAGCGCTGGCGCCATAGCCGCGTTAGCGAGCATCGCCACCGCGCCCAGAATAACGCCGAATACCAGCACGCGCAGCACCAACAGGCGACCATAGCGATCGGCCAGACGGCCTACAGGCCATTGCCCAACGATGCCAGCGCTGACCAGCAGCGCCATCCAGTAACCTACCGTTGAATCGTTCATGCCCTGGTGAGACAGATAGAGCGGCATCAAACCATACAGCGATCCCAGCAGGATGCCGGAAATAATGCAGCCGTTGATACCCAACCGCGCGCTACGTCTGCCCAACATCGACCACATGCGTACCGCAGGCGCCTCTTCGCCTTCGCCACGGGCAGTGATACGTGTAAACACCAGCGGCAGGATCGCGGCCACAATAAAGCCGGTAACCCAGGGCAAAGTATGTAGCAATTCAGTAGACACCTTGCTGACCAGTAGTTGGCCTGTTACTGTCGCCACATAATAAACAATCATATAGGCAGCAAGCAGCTGTCCGCGATTACGTAGCGTGCCGCTACATAGCAAGGCGCTTTCAACGACAACCCAAATCAATGCGCAGCCAATCCCGGCGACAAAACGCCAAACGGACCATGCCCAGAAGCCGTGTTCAAAACCCAGCGCAGCCGTCGCCAGCGCGAACAATGCGGTTGCAATGTAATAAGCGCGATTAAAGCCCAGCCGTTTAATTAACCAGCCGGCCAGCAAGGTTCCCACCAGATTTCCGGTAAAGTAAGCGGAGCTGACCGTACCAACTTGCCAGGTGGGCAATGACTCATGGGTAAGCCAGAGCGGCACCAGCGTGTTTAGCACGGCGATAGCGATCGTCAGCAGCAGCAGGCCGCAAAGCAGCACAATAACGGGGCGAGACCAGGTAGACATAGTCAGAAGTGACCAAAATAAAAGAAGATTTTGCGCGCATAATGCCACCGGCCGGATTAATGTCAACGGGCCAAATTCAGCCACAGCACAATTTGCAGTGCGGTGATTTAATATTTTTATCTGCGATCGGTACCGGGCCCTTTAAAGCCGGAATCGACTTTAATTAACAGACTGAAAGATATAGTTTTAAAGCTCAGCAGCGCTTTTTAAATCGATAATATTTATTGCTGGATAACGGCTTAGCGCTAAGGATCGTTTAGGTAAAAAAAACCTGCGGGCCGCGCCCACAGGTTTTTTATTGCTGCACTGAAAGTTAGCCGATAAATTCCAGACCTTTCATGTAAGGACGCAGCGCTTCCGGTACCTTAATGCGGCCATCCGCCTGCTGATAGTTTTCCAGCACGGCAACCAGCGTGCGGCCTACCGCCAGACCAGAGCCATTCAGCGTATGCACCAGGCGCGGCTTTTTCTCGGTTTTGGTACGGCAGCGAGCCTGCATGCGACGGGCCTGGAAATCGCCCATATTGGAGCAGGAGGAAATTTCACGGTAGGTATCCTGCGCCGGCAGCCAGACTTCCAGATCGTAGGTCTTACACGAACCGAAGCCCATATCGCCCGTACACAGCAGCACCTTACGATAAGGCAGTTCCAGCAGCTGCAGTACTTTCTCCGCATGGCCAACCAGTTCTTCCAGCGCCTGCATGGAATCTTCCGGACGGGTAATCTGCACCATTTCAACTTTATCAAACTGATGCATGCGGATTAGCCCACGCGTATCGCGGCCGTAGGCACCCGCCTCTGAGCGGAAGCAAGGCGTATGCGCAGTCAGCTTCAGCGGCAGCGACTCTTCTTCCAGGATCTCATCCCGCACCAGGTTAGTCAGCGGCACTTCCGCTGTTGGAATTAGCGCGTAGTCGCTGGCTGAGGCCTCTTCATCCAGCGGACGAGTATGAAAAAGATCTTCGCCGAATTTTGGCAACTGGCCTGTGCCGTAAAGCGTGGCGTGATTGACCAGGTAAGGAACGTTGGTTTCCTGATAGCCATGCTGCTCGGTATGCAGATCGAGCATAAACTGGCTGAGCGCACGATGCATCAGGGCGATCTGCCCTTTCATCACCACAAAACGCGAACCGGTCAGCTTAGCGGCAACGGCAAAATCCAGTCCGGCAGCCATTTCGCCCAGCTCGACATGGTCGCGCACGGCAAAATCGAATTTGCGCGGCTCGCCCCAGCGGCTGACTTCCTGGTTTTCGCTGTCGTCTTTACCCAGCGGCACTTCATCAACGGGAATATTGGGGATAGCTAAAGCGATATCGCGAATTTCGTTCTGTAACGTATCCAGTTCCGCTTTGGCCGCGTCCAGGCGTTCGCCCAGCGCGTTCACTTCCTGACGTAACGGCTCGATATCTTCCCCACGCGCTTTGGCCTGCCCGATAGATTTGGATCGGGAGTTGCGTTCAGCCTGCAGCGTTTCGGTTTCGACCTGCAGAACCTTGCGGCGCTCTTCCTGCGAACGCAGCGTGTCAACATCCAGCTTATAGCCCCGGCGTGCCAGTTTTTCAGCGACTGCGTCTGGCTCATTACGCAGCAGATTGGGATCGAGCATGCTTGTCCTGTGATTAGTAAAAAAAGAGGGCGCACTCGCCAGGCGAATGCGTTGAATTCCTTGCTAACCTTACCGCAACGCCACTGTCAGCGATAGCGTTTTGTCGGGCTATTTTGATCCTGTTCGGCAAGCCAGGCCAGCTTTTCGCCAATCTTCCCTTCCAGCCCGCGTGAGGTTGGCTGGTAATAGCGCGTCTGCGCCATTTCGCCCGGAAAATAGTTTTCTCCGGCGGCATAAGCGCCCGGCTCGTCGTGCGCATAGCGATATTCTGCGCCCAGCCCCATTTCTTTCATCAGCTTTGTCGGCGCGTTGCGCAGGTGCTCCGGCACATCGTAATCCGGGCGCTCACGGGCATCCCGCATTGCCGCTTTGAAAGCGGTATAAACGGCGTTGCTTTTTGGCGCACAGGCCAGATAGACGATTGCCTGAGCGATAGCCCTTTCGCCTTCGGCAGGCCCTACCCGCGTAAAGCAGTCCCAGGCGGCGATAGCGACCTGCATGCCTCGCGGATCGGCATTACCGACATCTTCGGAAGCAATAGCCAGCAAACGGCGAGCAACATACAGCGGATCGCCGCCAGCCGTAATAATACGGGCATACCAGTAGAGCGCAGCATCGGGAGCGGACCCACGTACCGATTTATGCAGCGCGGATATCAGATCGTAAAAACGATCGCCCTTGTTGTCGAACCTCGCGCTACGCTCGCCTGAAACCTCTGTCAGCAACTGGGGCGTAAGTAAACGTTCGCCCTTATCGTTGACTTCGGCCATATCCGCCATCATCTCCAGTGTGTTTAATGAACGGCGGGCATCCCCATTGACCAGTTCCGCTATCATCCGGCGCGTTTCATCAGGCAGTACGATATTTTGTTTGCCGTAGCCTCGCTCGTCGTCTTTCATCGCCTGATCCAGCACGGTTTCTATATCTTCGCTGGTCAGCGATTTAAGCAGATAGACGCGCGCGCGCGAAAGCAGTGCGGAATTAAGCTCGAACGAAGGGTTTTCCGTAGTAGCGCCGATAAAGGTGATAGTGCCGTCTTCTATATGCGGTAAAAAAGCATCCTGTTGGCTTTTGTTGAAACGATGGACTTCATCCACAAACAGAATAGTGCGACGCCCCGCATTGCGGTTTTGCCGTGCCCGCTCAATGGCCTCACGGATCTCTTTCACGCCCGAGGTAACGGCCGAGATGCGCTCTACATCCGCATGGCCGTAACGGCCAATGATTTCCGCCAGCGTAGTTTTACCCGTGCCAGGCGGCCCCCACAGGATCATTGAGTGCAGATGGCCTGCCTCAATGGCTCGCGGCAACGGCTTGCCCGACGCCAGCAAATGCTGCTGGCCAATATACTCCGCCAGTGTACGTGGCCGCATACGCGCGGCCAGCGGCTGAAATTCATTGCTGGAGAAATCCAGAGAGAGTGTGCTCACGCTGACCTCACTGACGTTGATCGTCCAGCGTCACGCCTTTAGGCGGCGTAAACCGGAACTTATCGGGACTAACTGAGCCATTCTGCTGGCTTTTTAACGTATAGCTGCTGCGCTGACCATCCTGCTCGACCGCGCTGAACTGGTTGATCGTGCCGTTGGCAGAAACGTTAATAGTAAACTGCTTCAGGTTGCCGTCGGCAGATTTCGGTGTCAGCTGGAAATTGTCGCCCTGCTGCTTGATATTGTACTGCTTCCAGTCGCTGCGCTGGTTACGGGCGATCAGCATAAACGGCGTGTTGCTGGTGGCGTCTTTTAGCCAGGTTGCGCTAACCTGCTCGACAAAGGGGTTATAAAACCACAGCGTTTTGCCATCGGAAATCAGGATGCTTTCATCCGGGGCGGTCATATGCCAGTTGAACAGGTCGGGACGCTTAACCCACAGCTCCCCTTCGCCATCCTGCACGGACTGGCCGCTGCCATCTGTCACTTTTTGCTGAAAGCTGGCATGGAAGCTGGTGACTTTATCCAGACGCTGCTGCAGATCGGAAGAGGCGTCCGCCATCGCGCCAGCGGAGGTAAAAGCAGCAAGCAGACAGCATGTAAGGGTCATTTTTTTCATTTACGGCATCCTTATTGAAACTTTTGTTTCCCGGTAAGCGGGCAGGCTTAACTGTAGCCGGACAGTGGCGAAAGCAACAGGGGAATAAGCTGATTGCAATGGCGTAAAGATGGGGGATAAAAGGCTAAAATTCAACGGGCCAGTAAACCGGCCCGCTGTTTTTGACAAAAGATTACATCTCGTGCGGCGGTGGCGAAAGCACCTCGCGGTTGCCATTGTGTCCCGGCGTTGAAACTATGCTTTGCGCTTCCATCTGTTCGATAATGCGCGCCGCACGGTTGTAACCGATGCGGAACTGACGCTGTACGCCTGAAATAGAGGCGCGGCGCTTTTCCACCACAAAAGCGACCGCCTGATCGAACAGCGGATCCAGCTCTTCATCGCCCTCCAGCCCCAGAGCAGCACCCTCGCTCTCCTCGCCAGCCGTGATGTTATCTATGTACTGCGGACGCCCGCGCGCTTTCCAGTCCTGTACTACCGCATGGACTTCTTCATCCCTGACAAACGCGCCGTGTACGCGCATCGGCATGGAGGAGTTCGGCGGCATGTACAGCATGTCACCCATACCCAGTAGCGATTCCGCGCCGCCCTGATCCAGAATGGTGCGCGAGTCGATCTTGCTGGATACCGTAAAGGCGATACGGGTTGGTATGTTCGCCTTAATCAGGCCAGTGATTACATCCACTGACGGGCGCTGCGTCGCCAGCACCAGGTGAATACCTGCGGCGCGCGCTTTTTGCGCCAGACGGGCAATCAGCTCCTCTACCTTTTTGCCAACCGCCATCATCAGATCGGCAAATTCATCTACCAGCACCACGATATAGGGCAGTTTTTCCAGCATCGGCGGCGAGGTTTCCATGCTGTCGCCAGGCTTCCAGAACGGATCGGGGATAGGACGCCCCATCTCTTCCGCCAGCTTAACCTTTTCGTTATAGCCAGCCAGGTTACGCACGCCCAGCGCCGACATCAGCTTGTAGCGACGCTCCATCTCCCCAACGCTCCAGCGCAGGGCGTTGGCAGCATCTTTCATATCGGTAACGACTTCGGTCAACAGATGCGGAATGCCTTCATAAACCGATAGCTCCAGCATTTTCGGGTCGATCATGATAAAACGCACGTCTTCCGGCTTGGCCTTATAGAGCATGCTGATAATCATGGCGTTGACGCCAACAGATTTACCGGAACCTGTGGTACCCGCGACCAGCAGATGCGGCATTTTCGCCAGATCGGCAACTACTGGATCGCCTGCGATATCCTTACCTAATACCACCGACAACGGTGAAGGATTGTCGCGGAACTTATCGCACTCCAGTACTTCACGCATATAAACGGTCTGGCGATGCTTATTTGGCAGTTCCAGGCCAACGTAAGGTTTACCAGGAATAACCTCCACCACGCGAACGGCCACAGCGGAAAGCGAACGTGCCAGGTCGCGCGACAGATTGGAGATTCGCGCTGCCTTAACGCCAGGTGCCAGATCCAGTTCATAACGGGTGATGACCGGCCCGGGAAAGATATCAACGACTTCCGCTTTTACCCGATAATCTGCCAGGCGAGCTTCTACCAGCCGCGCTGTTTGCTCAAGCGCAAACATATCGACAGGCTCGGCTTCCGCTGGCGGTGCCGTCAGTAGATCCAGGGTAGGCAACGGCGTAGTCGGTTTTTCTAACGGCTGCTCGTGACGTACCAGGAATGGGTGGAAAAGGCTGTCTTCCGCTTTAACTTCCGGCTGTGCTGGTTCCGGCTGAGGCGCTGGTTGCCATGCTGGCGCGGCTGGCTGTGCTGGCTCCGGCTGAGCCGCTGGTTGCCAAGAGGGTGCAGCTGGCTGAGCTGGTTCCTGCTGAGCCGCGGGCTGCCATGCTGGCGCAACTGACTGTGCTGGCTCCGGCTGAGGAGCTGGCTGCCATGCTGGCGCGGCTGGCTGTGCTGGTTCCGGCTGAGCCGCTGGCTGCCATGCTGGCGCGGCTGGCTGTGCTGGTTCCAGCTGAGCCGCTGGCTGCCATGCTGGCGCGGCTGGCTGTGCTGACTCCTGCTGAGCCGCTGGCTGCCATGCTGGCGCGGCTGGCTGTGCTGGTTCCGGCTGAGCCATTGGCTGCCATGCTGGCGCGGCTGGCTGTGCTGGTTCCGGCTGAGCCGTTGGCTGCCATGCTGGCGCGGCTGGCTGTGCTGATTCCGGCTGAGGAGCTGGCTGCCATGACGGCGCAGCCTGCTTTACAGGTTCCTGAGGCTGGCTGTGCTGCTGCCACTGCTGGGCTATTGATTTGTTCTGTTCAGTTTCAGGCGGTAACGAAAACAAAGGTTCGCCCGGGCTTTCGCCGAGCGGCTCTTCCGTCGGCGAAAAATTAAACGCCCCGGCGGTATCCAGCATATGTGCTGGCGCTTCCTGCTGCTGGCCATAGCGCTGACTTTGCTGACCGGCGAACTGACGGGCAAGTTCAGCCTGATGACGGGCTTCTTCTTCGTCTTCAGAGAGGTTTTCTGCCTTGATGTCTTCAGCGGTGCCATAGCGCGCCTGCTGCTGAGCGGCAAAAGCCTCGCGAAGGTGAGTTTCATCCTGGTTCGCTTCTTCCGCTGTTGCAGGTGCCGACGTCTGCAGACGCTGTTCTTCTTCTTTAGCCTTTTCCTCAGCTATTCGCTGCGAAGGCAATTTAATGCCGTAAGAAGCCAGTTCACGTCGGGTAGGCAGCTTCACAGGATTCGGACGCGGTAGCGCTGGGCCAATACCCTGTTTTACCTGTGGATTAGCGGCGGCCGCCTCGCTGGTAGCGCTAAAGCCCGGCATAAAGGCGGCCGAGGTTGCAGCCGCCTGTGCCGCGCTCGCCGCGTGCTGCGCTACCTGCTCCGGCTGAGCGGTGGCGAAATCGAAAGGCGAAGCCTCGGCTTCCCGCCAGTTACCCATGCGGGGAACATTATCTTCTTCAGCTACCGGCACCGATGGCGCTGGCGTTTCTCCAGGCATTTCGAAACGGTAAAGCTCTGGCGCCTCTGCAGCAGGCTGCGTAAGTTCAGTTTCTGCGCGAACCGGCGCCGCCGCTATGTCAGCCGGAGCAGCCGGAGCAGCCGGAGCAGCCGGAGCAGCCGGAGCAGCCGGAGCAGCCGGAGCAGCCGGAGCAGCCGGAGCAGCCGGAGCAGCCGGAGCAGCCGGAGCAGCCGCAGGTTTGCTTAACAGCGGATCGCTGTCATCCTCTTCGGCATAAAATTTTTCCGGCGCGGCAAGCAGGATATCGTCATCTTCATCATAATGGGCACGCTGCTGTGAAACAGGCTTAGTCTCCTGCTCTTGCTCGTCGTCTTCATACCAGTGTTCATCGCTGCGCGAGCGCCCGCTGGCAAAAGTTAGCGCGCCCATCACTACGGCACCGATTTTCTCTGCGATAGTGAGCCAGGACCAGCCGGTATAGAGCGTCAGGCCCGCTGCCCAAACAAACAGCAGCGTTAAGGTGCCGCCCGCAGCGTTAAACCACGGCGCCATGGCGTTGCTCAGCAGGCTGCCGATCACGCCGCCCGAGGCGAAATACCAGATATCGTCCGCGTTAAGTGCTGCCAGGCCGCAGGAAGTGACCACCAACGCCAGTACGCCGATCAGCCGTAGCGCAACGGCGAAATAGTCGATGTAATCCTGCGAATGGCGTTGACGGAAAGTTATCCAGCACAAACCAAGGATAACCGGAGGAATAGCATAAGCCATCACGCCGAATACGAAAAACAGCGTATCCGCCAGCCACGCGCCGACGCCGCCGCCCAGGTTATGGATAGGTTCATGCCAGGCGGTTTGCGACCAGCTGGGATCGGAAGGGTTAAAGCTCAACAGCGCCACCAGCAAATAGATGGCAAAAAGAGCAACAACAATCAGCAAAGCTTCGAGCAGTCGACGACCGCTGCTCAGCGGCTGTAAGGAAACGTCTTTATCTTCTGTATATTCCTGGCTCAAGAGTACTCTCCAGGTGCCTGTAAACTATGGAGGCGACAGCGTCGGGCAGACCCGACGCTGAAACTGTATGAATTCACAGGAGTGTACCGAAAACTACCAGGTTTTGCACCTGCCCTGTGTTACCGAGTCTTAATGACTAAACGGTTACTTTGTTTTACTTCTTCCATGACCACATAGGTCCGCGTATCGTTGACGCCAGGCAGGCGCAGCAGGGTTTCACCCAGCAGCTTACGGTAGGCGGACATATCCGGCACGCGCGTTTTCAACAGGTAGTCAAAATCGCCGGAAACAAGGTGACACTCTTGAGTTTCCTCAAGTTTTTGCACGGCGGCGTTAAATTGCTCAAACACATCGGGCGCGCCACGATTCAGAGTAATCTCAACGAAGACCAGTAGCGAAGCATCCAGATAGTGCGGGTTTAGCTGGGCGGTATAGCCAAGGATAAATCCCTGCCGCTCCAGGCGACGAACGCGCTCAAGACACGGTGTAGGTGATAAGCCTACGCGTTTGGAAAGTTCGACGTTGGAGATGCGCCCATCCTTTTGCAGCTCGTTAAGGATATTACGATCGATCCTGTCGAGATCTTTTCCAGGTCGTTTTTTATTGTCTACCATTATTATTGTCTCTCTTAATGCCTTCCCTTTACCTGCCACGCCCTGAACGAAATCATTCTCGCAGAGCTGTTCTAAGTGAAGTCTGGAGCCTGCTGCGGTTTTATCGCGCCCATCCGTATGACGCATGCTGTCTGTCCACACCATGCGTCATGACCAATGACAGACTGAGTTTATTGAGCTGGATACGTCAAAACAGGGAAAATAAGCCCTGTCAGCCCGAATGCCCTCTGCTTCCCACACTGTTTTCGCAAAAGCGCAGCCGATTGTCAAAGTAAAACAACTAAAATCAGTACAACGTGCCAGATGTTACGCTGTCTGACTGTTTTATAATGGAAAAATTTCCTCTGTGCACCATTTTGCCGCAGCGCGCGCCCTGTTTTAGCGCAGCGGCCAAAACAGGCCGCCAGAGGTAAATTGGTTAAACCTTTTACAACTATCGTTAACAAAATCGCAGAATGCTTTTTTTGCTGCCGTAAATTCCCTACAATCGAAAAATCGTTGCCAGCTAAATAATGAGGGTCTCATGAGCACGGCCAGACACAGTAAATTACTTATTTTAGGTTCCGGCCCGGCTGGATATACAGCGGCCGTTTACGCAGCGCGCGCTAATTTAAATCCGGTATTGATTACCGGCCTGGAAAAAGGTGGCCAGCTGACCACCACCACGGAAGTCGAAAACTGGCCTGGCGATCCGCATGACCTGACCGGCCCGGGTCTGATGGAACGTATGCAGGAGCATGCGGAAAAATTTAATACCGAGATTATTTTCGACCATATCCATAGCGTAGATTTGCAAAACCGCCCTTTCCGCCTGACCGGCGACAGCGGCGAATACACGGCTGATGCGCTGATTATCGCCACCGGCGCTTCCGCTCGTTACCTTGGCCTGCCTTCTGAGGAAGCATTTAAAGGACGCGGCGTTTCCGCTTGTGCGACCTGCGACGGCTTTTTCTATCGTAACCAGAAAGTCGCCGTGATCGGCGGTGGCAATACGGCAGTTGAAGAAGCGCTTTATCTGGCTAACATCGCGTCAGAAGTGCATCTGATCCACCGTCGCGACAGCTTCCGTGCGGAGAAAATTCTGATCGACCGCCTGATGGAAAAAGTACGCAACGGCAATATCGTGCTGCACACCAATCAGACCCTCGATGAAGTAATGGGCGATCAGATGGGTGTAAGCTCGCTGCGCCTGCGCTCGACGCTGGATGAGTCACAGCAGGTGCTGGATGTCGCCGGACTTTTTGTTGCTATCGGCCACAGCCCTAATACGGCGATTTTCAAAGATCAGCTTGAGCTGGAAAACGGCTATATCAAGGTGCAGTCTGGTCTGCATGGTAATGCAACCCAAACCAGCATCCCGGGCGTTTTTGCCGCCGGCGACGTTATGGATCATATCTACCGCCAGGCGATCACTTCCGCCGGTACCGGCTGTATGGCGGCGCTGGATGCGGAACGTTATCTGGATGGTTTAGTTAAAGAATCTCAGTAATAGTTACAAGTCTGATGTGAGTTTACTCAGGGCGGCCTCTTCAGGTCGCCTTTTTTTTATCCGCACTGTACCATTGCCCGCGATTACCCCTGATGATGATATGGCATTGCGTTTTACGACGCCCGCACGGCACCCTGATACAGCATGGAAAAACTTCGGCAGCAACAATTACTTCTCTGGCTAAAAAAACAGCGCCTGTACGACAGCGGCTGGTTTAAGCTTTCGCTGCTGCTGGGCATTTTCGCTGCGCTGCTTATTCTTTGCCAGGCCTGGCTGCTGGCTGCGCTGCTGCAGGCGCTGATTGTCGATAACCTTCCGCGCAACGCGTTGCTTCCTCAATTTATTTCACTCTTTGCCTGTTTCACATTACGCGCGTTGATAATCTGGCTGCGAGAAAAAGCCGGCTTTGCCTCGGGCTGCGCCATCAGAAAAAAACTGCGCGAAACTGTTCTGAACAAACTCAGCGAAGCGGGCCCGGCAGTTATTGGCGGGCGGCCTGCCGGAACCTGGACAACGCTTTTACTGGAACAAATTGAAGATATGCAGGAGTACTACTCCCGCTATCTGCCGCAAATGCTGCTGGCGGTGCTGATCCCCTGTTTAATTCTTATTTTTTTGTTCCCGGTAAATTGGGCGGCGGCGTTGATATTATTGGCAACAGCGCCGTTAATCCCGCTGTTTATGGCGCTGGCTGGAATGGGCGCGGCAGAAGCCAGTCGGCGTAACTTTCAGGCGCTGGCGCGGCTTAGCGGCTACTTTCTCGATCGTCTGAAAGGCATGGAAACGCTGCGCCTGTTTTATCAGGCCGAAGCGGAAACCGGGCGTATTCAGGCTGCTTCCGCCAGCTTTCGCCAACGCACTATGGAAGTGCTGCGGCTGGCTTTTCTCTCTTCCGCCGTTCTGGAGTTTTTCGCCTCAGTCTCTATTGCAGTCGTCGCGGTCTATTTCGGTTTCTCCTATCTGGGCGAGCTTGATTTCGGCCATTACGGCACGGGCGTAACGCTTTTCGCCGGTTTTCTTTCGCTTATCCTTGCGCCGGAATTCTTTCAGCCGCTTCGGGAGCTGGGCACCTTTTATCATGCCAAAGCCCAGGCCATCGGCGCTGCCGACTCGCTGGAAAAGTTTCTGATGGCGGACAATATTTTCGCGCAGCCCGGCAATCTGAAGCCCGATTTCAGCGCAGGCTTTACCCTCACCGCCACCGATTTAGTGGTTATTACCCAACAAGGCACACCGCTTGCAGGCCCGATGAGTTTTACGCTCGAAGCGGGAAAAAGAGTGGCGCTGGTTGGCCAGAGCGGCGCGGGTAAAACCTCGCTGCTGAATGTGCTCTCAGGGTATTTACCCTACCAGGGCTCGCTGAAGATAAACGACACGGAGCTACGTGAAATTTCGCCTGACTGGTGGCAGCAACAGCTTGCCTGGGTAGGGCAAAATCCCCATCTCCCTGCCGCAACGCTATGTGAAAATATTGCTCAAAACGGAGCAAGCGATCCGTTAAGGCTGGAACAGGTTTGTGCGCTGGCCGGCGTAGATAAGTTTCTGCCACGGTTGCCTAAAGGTATGGACAGCGTGATCAGCGAACAGGCCGCCAATTTGTCGCCAGGCCAGGCGCAGCGTATCGCCGTAGCCAGGGCGTTGTATAAACCTTGTCACCTGCTGCTGCTGGATGAACCGGACGCCAGTTTGGATGGCCCAAGCGAACAACACGTCAACCGGGCGCTGCTTGCCGCCTCGTTCAGGCAATCCACGCTGTTAATTACTCACCGGCTTGACCAACTGGACAAGTGGGATGAAGTCTGGCTGATGCAGGAAGGAAAAATCGTTCAGCAAGGGACAAAAGCGCAGCTGTTACAGCAAGAAGGGCCTTTTAAAACCCTGCTTGCCCGTCAGGAGGAGGCGCTATTATGAAGCTGTTTCGTCCCTTGCTTGCGCTGTTTCGCCTGCACGCTGGCCGTTTAACGCTGGGCGTTCTGCTGGCGCTGACGGCGCTGCTGGCCAGCATGGCTCTGTTAACGCTTTCCGGCTGGTTTCTGGCAGCCTGCTCGCTGGCAGGTGCCGCTGGCCTCTACAATTTTAATTATATGCTGCCTGCGGCTGGCGTCAGAGGCGCGGCTATTGTTCGTACCGTAGCCCGTTATGCAGAAAGGCTGGTCAGCCACGATGGCACCTTTCGCATTCTTGAACATCTGCGTGTTTATACTTTCAGCAAACTTTTCCCGCTCTCGCCTGGCGCGCTGACCCGTTTTCGCCAGGGCGATCTGCTTAACCGTCTGGTAGCAGATGTGGACACGCTGGATCACCTTTATCTGCGTCTGCTTTCTCCTCTTTGCGGGGCGTTAATCGCTATTGCGTTTGTGACCCTGACGCTGGGCTGGCTGAACTGGCCGCTGGCTCTGATGCTGAGTGCCGTTATGCTGCTGACGCTGCTGCTGCTTCCGCCGCTGTTTTATCGGCTGGGCAAGAAAAAAGGCGAGGCGCTGACCCGGCTACGTGCGCTATACCGTAGCCAGCTGACAGCATGGCTTCAGGGGCAGGCGGAACTGAGGATCTATGGTGCGGCTGCGCGTTTTCGCCAACAGCTTGATGAAACGGAATCACAATGGCTAAGCGCTCAGCATGCCCGCGCCGGGCTTGCTGGGCTGTCTCAGGCGCTGCTGACGATGATTACCGGCACCACAGCAGTGTTGATGCTCTGGTTTGGCGCTCTCTTTTTCCATCATGATGCCGTCCTTGCCCTTTTTTTGTTCTGTGCTTTAGCCGCGTTTGAAGCGCTGGCGCCAGTTAGCGGCGCGTTTCTACATCTTGGTGAAGTCATTACTTCCGCCCGTCGCGTCAACGATATCATTATGCAAAAGCCAGCCGTAGTGTTCCCTGCTGCCTCTTGCAATCAGCAAACGGGTATTCGGATAAGCCTGAAGAATGTCAGCTTTAGTTACGACGGCTCTTGCCCGGCTTTGCAAAAGCTTTCTCTGGATGTTGCGCAAGGTGAGCATGTTGCCATCCTTGGCAGCAGCGGCTGTGGCAAATCTACGCTGCTTCAGCTGCTGACGCGCGCCTGGGATCCGACAGACGGCGAGATTAACTTTAATAACCATCCACTTCAAATGTGGGATGAAGCTTCTTTGCGCCGCGCTACCAGTATGGTCACGCAGCGCGTCCATCTCTTTAACGCCACTTTGCGCGACAACCTGTTGATTGCCGCGCCGCATCGCCGCGATCAGGAACTGGTCGATATGCTCCAGAAAGTGGGTCTGGCACGTCTGCTCAGCAGCGAAGATAAACTTGACGCCTGGCTGGGCGAAGGCGGCCGCCAGCTTTCCGGCGGTGAACTGCGGCGGCTGGGTCTGGCTCGCGCCCTGCTGCACGACGGCGAGCTGCTGCTGCTGGATGAGCCAACGGAAGGACTGGACGCGCAGACCGAGCAGCAAATCCTGGCGCTGCTGCGCGAGGCGGCGCGCGGCAAGGCTATGGTAGTCGTTACCCACCGTCCGCAAGGGTTACAACATTTTGATAAAATATGCCTGATGGAGAATGGCGCAGTGATTGAGCAGGGAAGCCATGTCGAACTAATCTCAAAAAACAGCCGCTACAGCGCCTTCATGCAGCGGATTGCGTTATAGTCGTAGCCTCTCGTGTTACAGAGACAGTTACTATGCGTTTGATCCAGCTCTCAAGAGAGTCACTCAATTTCCCGCCGCCGGAGATGGCACTGCGGGAGCCAAACGGGCTGCTGGCGATGGGCGGCGATCTAAGCGTGCCGCGTCTGCTGAACGCCTATCACCGCGGCATTTTTCCCTGGTTTTCTCCCGGCGATCCTATTTTATGGTGGTCACCGGATCCGCGAGCGGTACTCTGGCCGGAAAAGTTTCATCTCAGCCGCAGTATGAAGCGTTTTCATCGCCACTCACCCTATCGCGTTACTTTAAATCAGAGTTTTAGGGAAGTAGTGGAAGGCTGCGCCGGCGATCGCGAGGAAGGTACCTGGATTACGCCTGCGGTAAAAAATGCCTGGCAAAAGTTGTTCGATGCCGGTGACGCACAGTCTGTAGAAGTCTGGCACCAGAACGAGCTGGTTGGCGGTATGTACGGGCTGGCGTTAGGGCAAATCTTTTGCGGGGAATCGATGTTTAGCCGCCGCGAAAACGCGTCAAAAACGGCTTTGCTGGTATTCAGTGACTATTTCGCCCAGCAGGGCGGCAGGCTGATCGATTGCCAGGTGCTGAACGCCCATACCGCCTCGCTTGGCGCCGAGGAGATCCCGCGTGCCGACTACTTGCAGCTGCTGGATCTGTGGGCCCGGCAGCCTCTTCCAGCTGATTGCTGGCGGCAAAGGACGCTTTTTTAAAGTGGCGTAACGATGTTTTCCACGCAGAGCGGGAGAATAATGGTATAATATGAGGGCTTGGTATGCGTGAAGAAGCCATTTGAAGACCGCACTTTCCCCCCGGTTTTGTACCAACTCTTAATTACGCGTTTCGCTGCGCTGCTTGTGCCGCAGGGAGGCCGACGCTGGTGGAATCATCAGCAATTCTTTACATAGCGTTCTTAAATCGGCATTATTCGCTGATTCGAGACAAAGGTTATAACACCCAGAGGATTTGATGGCCAAAGAAGATAATATTGAAATGCAGGGTAAGATAGTGGATTCGTTGCCTAACACTATGTACCGTGTTGAGCTGGAAAACGGACACATTATTACTGCACATATCTCCGGAAAGATACGTAAAAACTACATCCGTATCTCAACGGGCGACCAGGTTACCGTAGAACTGACGCCATACGATCTGAACAAAGGTCGTATCACCTTCCGTATCCGCTAACCGACTTTACTATTGCTGCTGGCGCCAGATGCGCCGCGCGAGTAAAAAAAGGCCGAAGAATCTTCGGCCTTTAGTTTTTTCTACGCTTAGTGAACCGTGCCTTCCGCTTTACGCTTCTCTGCGCTCAGGAAGTGGTAGGTCAGCTGGTTCTTCTCTTTATCGAGCGCCACCGAAACCGATCCGCCATCTACCAGCGAGCCGAACAGCAGCTCGTTCGCCAGCGGTTTTTTCAGGTTTTCCTGCACGGTACGCGCCATCGGCCGCGCGCCCATAGCCTTGTCGTAGCCTTTTTCCGCCAGCCAGTTGCGCGCTTCGTCGCTGACTTCCAGCGAAACGCCTTTCGCATCCAGCTGCGCCTGCAGTTCGACAATAAACTTGTCTACTACCTGATGGATCACCACGCTGTCGAGGTGTTTGAACCAGATAATGTTGTCGAGACGGTTACGGAATTCTGGCGTAAAGATCTTTTTGATCTCTTCCATGGCATCGGTGCTGTTATCCTGCTGAATCAGGCCAATAGACTTACGCTCGGTTTCACGCACGCCTGCGTTGGTGGTCATCACCAGCACTACGTTGCGGAAATCGGCTTTACGCCCATTGTTATCGGTCAGCATGCCATTATCCATCACCTGCAGCAGCAGGTTAAATACGTCCGGATGCGCTTTTTCGATTTCATCAAGCAGTACCACGGCGTGCGGATGTTTAATTACCGCATCCGTTAGCAGCCCGCCCTGATCGAAACCAACATAGCCCGGAGGCGCACCAATAAGGCGGCTGACGGTGTGGCGCTCCATATATTCCGACATATCGAAACGCAGTAGCTCAATACCCAGCGCTTTCGCCAGCTGGACGGTAACCTCTGTTTTACCGACGCCCGTCGGGCCGGCAAACAGGAAGGAACCAACAGGTTTACGATCCTGACCCAGTCCAGCGCGGCTCATTTTGATCGCCTCGGTCAGGGCTTCGATTGCATTATCCTGACCAAACACCAGCATTTTCAGGCGATCGCCCAGGGTTTTCAGCGTGTCGCGATCGGTCGCGGAAACGCTCTTCTCAGGAATACGCGCAATACGAGCGACTACGGATTCGATATCCGCTACGTTAACCGTTTTCTTGCGTTTGCTCGCTGGCAGCAGCCGCGCCCGCGCACC
Organism: Pantoea sp. sgz302252; assembly: GCF_042610525.1. Lineage (GTDB taxonomy): Bacteria > Pseudomonadota > Gammaproteobacteria > Enterobacterales > Enterobacteriaceae > Erwinia. The sequence goes on along the minus strand of NZ_JBHDVM010000005.1, from coordinate 179,359 downwards.
GGCTTCGTCAATAACGTCAATTGCCTTATCTGGCAGATGGCGATCGTTGATATACTTCACCGCCAGCTCAACTGCTGCCCGCACCGCTTTCGCGGTATAGCGAACGTCGTGGTGCGCTTCGTACTTCGGCTTCAGGCCGTTCAGGATCTGCACCGTTTCGTCTACCGAAGGCTCGGTAATATCGATTTTTTGGAAACGTCTCGCCAGCGCGCGATCTTTCTCAAAGATATTGCTGAATTCCTGATAGGTGGTAGAACCCATCACGCGGATTTTCCCGCTGGAAAGCAGCGGCTTAATCAGGTTAGCAGCATCGACCTGGCCACCAGAAGCGGCGCCTGCACCGATGATAGTATGGATCTCATCGATAAACAGAATGCTGCTGTTGTCCTGCTCGAGCTGTTTCAGCAGCGCCTTAAAGCGCTTTTCAAAGTCGCCGCGGTATTTGGTGCCGGCCAAAAGCGAGCCGATATCCAGCGAATAGATGGTGGCATCTTTCATCACTTCCGGTACATCGCCCTGCACGATACGCCAGGCAAGCCCTTCCGCAATGGCGGTTTTACCCACACCGGACTCACCCACCAGCAGCGGATTGTTCTTCCGGCGACGGCAAAGTACCTGAATGGTGCGTTCCAGCTCTTTATCCCGCCCGATCAGCGGATCGATACCGCCTACGCGAGCAAGCTGATTAAGATTGGTGGTGAAGTTTTCCATACGTTCCTCCCCGCCTGCTTGCTCTTCGTTAACCGGATTTTCTGCGCCTGATGAAGCCGGACCCGGCTCATCTTTACGCGTGCCGTGAGAAATAAAATTCACCACGTCGAGACGGCTGACTTCATGTTTGCGCAGCAGATAGGCAGCCTGCGACTCCTGCTCGCTAAAAATAGCGACCAGCACGTTGGCGCCTGCGACTTCGCTGCGACCGGATGACTGCACGTGGAAAACGGCGCGCTGCAGAACACGCTGGAAGCTGAGCGTAGGCTGTGTGTCGCGCTCTTCTTCGCTGACCGGCAGCACCGGGGTCGTTTGTTCAATGAAGGCTTCGAGTTCCTGCCGCAGCGCCGCAATATCGACCGTGCAGGCTTCCAGTGCCTCTCTGGCCGATGGATTACTGAGCAATGCCAGCAGCAAGTGCTCGACGGTCATAAACTCATGACGGTGCTCGCGCGCTCTGGCGAAAGCCATGTTTAAACTGAGTTCCAGTTCTTGATTGAGCATAGGCACCTCCCCCAATAGATCGCCTTATTCAGGCTTTTTCCAGCGTACACAGCAACGGATGTTGGTTCTCCCTCGCATATTTATTGATATGCGCGACCTTGGTCTCTGCCACTTCCGCAGTGAAAACACCACAGATCGCTTTTCCCTGATAGTGAACCGTCAACATCAGTTGCGTTGCACGTTCTACATCATAAGAAAAGAACTTTTGCAGCACGTCAATAACAAATTCCATAGGTGTATAATCGTCATTATTCAGAATAACTTTATACATCGAAGGTGGCTTGAGGCCTTCACGAAGTTTGTCATCTGCAAGGTGTTCAAAATTAAGCCAATCGTTAGTGTTTCCCATATATACCCAATATGAAAACGTTGCCCGCCTGCGCCAGACTAACATCACTAAGGGTAAGTTTAGCACGCTCAGAATGCTGTCCGAAGCGGATGAATTTTTGCCGCAATCTACAACTACGCGACCTCTATCACAAAATTGGCAATAGCGTTAACTGCCTCAAATTTTAATGATTTCGTCGCCGTATTCGACCTTCATTCGCTTGACGCCTGGTACGATTTCTCTAGAGTACAGGCGTATGCTGGATGTGTTTTAACCAGCCCGAAGGCTCACGCCTCGTTATCTCACCCATTTGAACGTCTTGCGAGGGATCCAAAAGCATGGAGACGGGTACTGTTAAATGGTTCAACAATGCCAAAGGCTTCGGCTTTATCTGTCCGGCTGGTGGCGGCGAAGATATCTTTGCTCACTACTCCACTATCCAGATGGATGGCTACAGAACGCTGAAAGCCGGGCAGCAGGTTCAGTTTGATGTGCATCAGGGGCCAAAAGGCAATCATGCCAGCCTTATCGTTCCCGTTGATGCCGCCGCGGCGGTGGCTATTACTGCCTGACCGCCAGACTACTCATTCTGACCAACCTTGCAGTAAAATGCCAGCCAGTGTCGCTGGCATTTTTATGGGCAACTTTTACCAACACTAGTAAAGTGGCGGCGTTCTGTCATTTTTCAAGACGGAATCAGGCAAAATTAACTCGCGCCCTCTTTCCGTTACAGGCTGCTTATTGCTAAAAAAGTGCCCTGCTTTCCCTCGACCTGTGGCAAATTTGCGTTAAATCAATCCGTTTGCACTTAATTAAGACGTTCAGCCTGTTCAGGATTAATGTTGCATTCTTAATGCATCTTTAAAGGAGCAAGGCTATGTTTTGCGTTCAGTGCGAACAAACTCAGCGCCGGACTACCGGCAACGGCTGTACCGGCACGCAAGGCGCCTGTGGAAAATTAGCGCAGACGTCAGATCGCCAGGATCTGCTTATCGCTGCCTTACAAAATCTTTCCGCCTGGGCTGTAGCAGCCCGTAATGAAAACATTATTCTGCACGAGATTGATAGTTTCACGCCAAAGGCGCTGTTCGCCACCTTAACTAACGTGAATTTCGATTCAAGACGCATTTTGGCTTTAACGCAGCAGGCCATAAAGTACCGCGAGCAGCTAAAAGCCTGCTGCAAAGTGCAAACCCAGACTATGCCGGAAGTTATTCTGGCTGATGAAGAAGCTATGCAGCAGCAGGCGCATGCCTGGCGTCCTAATCGCGGAGAAGCTGCTGAAGATGTTATCGGTCTGCGCCTGCTGTGCCTTTATGGCCTGAAAGGCGTGGCGGCTTATATGGAACATGCCCACGTTTATGGCCGCTACGACAACGATCTCTATCTGCAATTTCATCAAATTATGGCCTGGCTGGGCACGCAGCCGGAAGAAACCAGCGAGCTGCTGGCGGCGGCGATGCGAATTGGCAAAATGAATTTCGCAGTGATGGCGATGCTGGAAGAGGCGCAAACCGCCGTTTATGGCATCCCACAGCCTGTTGCGGTCAACACTAAGCCGGTTGCGGGAAAAGCAATTTTAATTTCCGGACACGATTTGCGGGATTTACAGCTGCTGTTAGAGCAAACGGCAGGCAGCGGCATCAATATTTACACCCATGGCGAGATGCTGCCCGCTCATGGCTATCCACAGTTAAAAAAACACCCGCATCTGGCGGGCAATTACGGCAGCGGCTGGCAAAATCAACAGAAGGAATTTGCCGCTTTTCCTGGCCCGATAGTGATGACCTCCAACTGTATCATTGACCCTTTCCGGGGCGATTATCAGCAGCGCATCTGGACTCGCAGCATTGTCGGCTGGCCCGGCGTCGCTCATCTGGCTGACGATGATTTCTCAGCGGTAATCGCCCAGGCACAGGCAATGCCGGGTTTTATCCATAGCGAGATCCCGCACGTTATCAATGTGGGTTTTGGCCGACAAACATTGCTTGATACCACTGACGCTCTGCTCGATCTTGTGGCACAGGGGCAGCTAAGGCATGTTTTTCTGATTGGTGGCTGTGACGGCAACCGTGCGCAGCGTAGCTATTTCACGGAGCTGGCAACGGCTGTACCAAAAGACTGCCTGATCCTGACGCTGGGCTGCGGAAAATATCGTTTCAACAAGCTGGATTTTGGCACGCTTGACGCGCTGCCTCGTTTACTTGACGTAGGGCAGTGTAATGACAGCTATGCGGCTATTATGCTGGCGGTCAGGCTGGCGGAAAAGCTAGGCTGCGGCGTAAACGATCTCCCTTTATCGCTGGTGCTTTCCTGGTTTGAACAAAAAGCGATTGCGGTGCTGCTCACGCTGCTGTCGCTGGGCGTTAAAAATATTTATACCGGCCCGACAGCGCCTGCATTTCTGAGCGAGAACCTGCTGACGCTGCTGGAAAACGAATTCGGCCTGCGCGCCATTTCGACGCCAGAAAAGGATTTAGCAACGTTGCTGCGCCAGCCCGTCTGATAAAACCTTTTACAGATTAAACAAGCGCGAAACCCACCTTCGCGCTTTCCTGCCCTCTTATTTATCCAGCCTCGACTATGCTTTTTGCTGAAGATCATCCTGCCATCGGGACGATGACTCATTAAACTTATAAAGGAGCCAGAGATGAAGCAAACGCTAGCCGCACTGGTGGCGAAAACGCTTGAAAACGCCGGCGTAAAACGCATTTGGGGCGTAACCGGGGACTCGCTTAACGGGCTGAGCGACAGCCTGAACCGTATGGGCACCATTGAATGGATGCCGACCCGCCATGAAGAGGTCGCCGCATTCGCCGCCGGAGCGGAAGCGCAGATCAGCGGCAATCTCGCCGTCTGCGCCGGTTCCTGCGGGCCCGGCAACCTGCATTTAATTAACGGCCTGTATGATTGCCACCGCAACAATGTACCTGTGCTGGCTATTGCCGCCCATATTCCTTCCAGCGAGATCGGCAGCGGCTATTTTCAGGAAACGCATCCTCAGGAGCTGTTTAAAGAATGCAGCCATTACTGCGAACTGGTCTCTAATCCCGAGCAGCTACCGCAGGTGCTCGGCATCGCTATGCGCAAAGCCATCATCAACAAAGGCGTCTCTGTGGTCGTTATTCCCGGCGATATCGCATTGCAGCCCGCGCCTGAAGGCGCCAGCGCCGACTGGTATCCGCCACAGTTCCCAATTGTTCAGCCGCCGTCAGGCGAACTGGACAAGCTGGCGCAGCTGCTTCAGGAGTCGAAAAAAATCACGCTGATGTGCGGCTATGGCTGTGCAGGCGCGCATGATGAAGTGGTGCAGTTAGCGGAAACGCTGAAGGCGCCCATCGTCCACGCGCTGCGAGGCAAAGAGCACATCGAGTACGATAATCCTTACGATGTGGGTATGACCGGTCTGATTGGTTTTTCGTCCGGTTTTCACGCGATGATGAATGCCGATACGGTGCTGCTGCTGGGAACACGCTTCCCTTACCGGGCTTTTTACCCTACCGACGCCAAAATTATTCAGATCGATATCGATCCTGGCAGTATCGGTTCCCATTGCCATGTCGATATGGCGCTGGTTGGCGATGTCAGAGCCGCCCTGTGCGCGCTGTTGCCGAAACTGGAAGTGAAGCAGGACAGGCGTTTCCTTGATAAAGCGCTGAAGCATTATCAGGAAGCAAGAAAAGATCTGGACGATCTGGCGACGGCCAACGACAAGCAGGCGATCCACCCGCAATATCTGGCTCAGCAGCTAAGCGAGCTGGCCAGCGACGATGCGATTTTTACCTGCGATGTTGGCACGCCAACCGTTTGGGCAGCGCGCTATCTGAAAATGAACGGCAGGCGCCGCCTGCTGGGCTCTTTCAATCACGGTTCAATGGCTAATGCAATGCCGCAGGCGCTGGGCGCGCAGTCGATTGATAAGCAACGCCAGGTTATCGCCATGTGCGGCGACGGCGGCTTCTCGATGCTGATGGGCGATTTTCTTACCGTTGCGCAGCTTAACTTGCCGGTGAAACTGGTGGTGTTCAACAACAGTTCGCTGGGTTTTGTGGCAATGGAGATGCAGTCTGGCGGCTATCTGACCGACGGCACCGAACTGCATAATCCCGCCTTTGCCGATATTGCAAAAGCCTGCGGCGTTAAAGGGATTCGCGTCGAACGCGCTTCCGAGCTGAACCACGCCATTCAGGAAATGCTGGCGCACGATGGCCCGGTATTGCTGGATGTGATCACCGCCAGCGAAGAGCTGGTAATGCCGCCGGAAATAAAACTGGAGCAGGCCAAAGGCTTCAGCCTTTATATGCTGCGCGCGCTGATCAACGGCCGCGGTAACGAAGTTGTCGAGCTGGCTAAAACCAACTGGCTGCGGTAAAACTTTGCAAGAGCTAATGTTACGGACGCTGCGGCGTCCGTTTTGCCATTTAAGGAGCGCAAAGTGATCGATTTACGCAGTGATACGGTAACCCGCCCTTCAGAAGCTATGCTGTCAGCGATGATGTCCGCTGAAACCGGCGATGATGTCTACGGCGACGATCCTACGGTCAACGCGCTGGAGGCCAGAGCGGCCGAACTCAGCGGCAAAGAAGCGGCACTGTTTCTGCCAACAGGAACCCAGGCTAACCTGGTAGCATTGCTTTGCCACTGCCAGCGCGGCGAAGAGTACATTGTCGGCCAACTGGCGCATAACTACAAATATGAAGCCGGAGGCGCGGCCGTGCTCGGCAGTATCCAGCCTCAACCGATTCTGGCGGAAAAAGACGGCACGCTGCCGCTGGACGTAGTCGAACAATTTATAAAGCCGGACGATTTCCATTTCGCGATAACCAAACTGCTAAGCCTGGAAAATACCCATAATGGTAAAGTGCTGCCGCTGAGCTACCTGAAAGAAGCATGGGAATTTACACGCAAACATAAACTGGCGCTGCATGTCGACGGTGCCCGTATCTTCAATGCGGTAGTAGCGCTGGGCGTATCGCTGCGCGATTTAACTCAGTATTGCGATACGCTGACTATCTGCCTGTCAAAAGGGCTGGGCGCGCCCGTTGGTTCGCTGCTATGCGGCAGCAAAGAGTATATTGAACGCGCGAAACGCTGGCGCAAAATGACCGGCGGCGCGATGCGCCAGTCAGGGATCCTGGCCGCTGCGGGTCTTTATGCGCTTGAGCACAACGTGGCGCGGCTACAGGAAGACCACGATAATGCCGCGTGGCTGGCAGCGCAGCTAAAAGCAGCTGGCGTACAGGTTTCCAGCCAGAATACCAATATGGTTTTTGTGCGGCTGCCGGAAAACCAGAGCGCGCCGCTTAAAGCCTGGATGCATGATAAAGGTATTGTTCTGCATACCGGCGCCGTAACGCGTCTGGTAACGCACCTGGATGTGGATCGCCATGCGCTGGAAAAAGTGGTTGCGGAATGGAAGGCTTTTCTGACAGCCCATCCTGACGCTTAACAGGAGTGTTATTACCGTACCGCCTGGCTAAGGATCCCCAGGCGGCCCGGAGGCGGACCTCCAGAAAGCTTTTTTTAGCCAGCCAGGCAAGCTTCAGTTCGGAATATATTTCTCAAGCAGCGCGGCGGCGATAGCCTCGCTTTCCGCATCTGCAATTCCACTGTAATTAGCCGGACGAAAGTGCATCTGAAACGCGGCAATTACCCGCTGCTGCTGCTTAGTGGTCATGGTTGATGTCACCTCGTAGCCATAGCGTGCCAGCAGCTGTAGCAGATAAGCGGCATCTGTCAGCTGTTCAGGCGCTCTGCCCGCCAGATAGTAACGCACGCGATCGGCATTCGGCCAGGCGCCGATCCCTTGCTGGTAGAGCCAGTGCCAGGGAAACAGTGGCCCGGGATCCTGCTTGCGCTGCGGCGCGATATCGCTGTGTCCGACAATGTCCTGTGGTTGTATGTTGTAACGAAAAACAATATCCCGCATTAGCGGTCTTAGCGCTTGCATTTGCGCGGTGGAAAACGGGTACCAGACGCGGCCGTCTGCCGTGCGGTGATAGCCCGGATTTTCCAGCTCAATGCCAACAGAGGTATCGTTGAGCCTTGTTGCCCCGCGCCAGAAGCTGATGCCAGCATGCCATGCCAGTTCTGATTCCGGCACCAGCCGCAGCACCGTCGGTTGCTTGCTGTATAGGGGCGGTGTAGCAGGGATCAGATAATGCGCACTGACTTCCTGGTCGGTCAACGTGGCCAGCGAGCTGGGAAAATCTTCGGCGGTATAATGAATGACCAGCACTTTGACACGCGGACGAGCGCCGTAAGCGGCATGCCGTGTATCCACCACGTAGCCATCCATTTTATCCAATCCGGCGCTGCAGGCGCTTAGTGCTAACGCCGCCGCCACGATCAGCAGCAAACGCATTAGCGGCGTGTTTTAACAGCGGTGCCGCTGACGCTAACCATCAACATGCTGCTATCCTTGCCAACCGTTTCGTAATCGATATCAATGCCGACCACGGCATCCGCGCCCAGCGCTTTCGCCTGTTCTTCCAGCTCGGCAAACGCTATCTGACGCGCTTTACGCAGCTCTTTCTCGTAAGCGCCAGAACGGCCGCCGACGATATCGCGGATACCGGCGAAAAAGTCGCGGAAAATATTAGCGCCTAAAATCGCTTCGCCAGTAACCACGCCGCAGTAGGCGGTGATAGGTTGTCCTTCCAGCGTTGGGGTAGTTGAAAACTGCATTAGCTTCTCCTTGAACACGAATATCGGGTTTTAGCTCTTATCGCCAGGCAGAGCAGCTATACTTTATGCTAAAAAACGCCATCCAGAAACCATAAGGAAATCAAGATGAAGTTACAGCTTGCCGCTCTGGCTCCGCTGGCGCTGCTGCTCAGCGCCTGTACCACGGTACAACCTGTCTATAAGGATAATGGCAGCCGCACCTCTCCCTGCGCGGAAGGCGGCCCGGATTCTGTCGCTCAGGCGTTTTACGATCTCCGTGTTGAGCAGCCTGCTCAGGGCCTGCCGGATTCGACGCAGCTGGCCAAATACCGTCCTTATCTCAGCGACAGGCTCTACCAGACCTTGCTGAAAGCCAGCAGCGATCCGCAAAAAGAGGCTGCTTTGAGCGGCGATATTTTCTCCAGCCAGGCCACGGGCGCTACTTCGGCGAGCGTTGCGGATGCTTCCGCCATCCCTAACCGGGACGCGCACAATATTCCACTACGCGTTAAGCTAAGCCGTGACGGCGATAAACCGCAAACGTGGCAGGACGAAGTGCTGATGATCCACGAAGGTACCTGCTGGGCTATAGATGATGTCCGCTACCTCGGCGCCGCGCCTCATATAGAAGGCGGCTCGCTTAGCCAGCGTCTGCTGCGATAGCTTAGCCCGCGTGCCGTTTCAGAACGGCACGCCCCTGCCGGTTTTTCATTCGATTACCCTCATTTTGTGCTAGCCTTGAAGTTAACTTCCTTACATAAGCGAATTTTCCGCCGCGCTGATTGCATAACTATGCCGTCAACGTTAAGATTCGCGGAACTAATTGCTATTCACTTTTTGCGCATGAGTATTCAACTTAACGCTGTAAACTGCTTCTACGGCGCCCATCAGGCGCTTTTTGACATAGAGCTGGCGTGCCCGGAGGGCGAAACGCTGGTTCTGCTCGGCCCAAGCGGCGCCGGCAAGAGCTCGCTGCTGCGCGTGCTTAACCTGCTGGAGATGCCGCGCTCCGGGACTCTGGGCATTGCCGGTCATCACTTTGATTTCAGCAAAGCGCCGGGCGACGCCGCTATCCGCGAACTGCGCCAGAACGTCGGCATGGTGTTTCAGCAATATAATCTCTGGCCTCATCTGACGGTGATGCAAAATCTGATCGAAGCGCCCTGCCGCGTGCTGGGCCTGAGCAAAGATCGGGCGCTGGCGCGTGCGGAAAAGCTGCTGCAGCGTTTGCGGCTGACGAGCTTTGCCGATCGTTTTCCCCTGCATCTTTCCGGCGGCCAGCAGCAGCGCGTAGCTATTGCCAGAGCTTTAATGATGGAACCGGCCGTGCTGCTGTTTGATGAGCCGACGGCGGCGCTGGATCCGGAAATCACTGCGCAGATCGTGTCGATTATTCAGGAACTTTCTGAAACCAATATCACTCAGGTGATCGTCACCCACGAGGTCGAGGTGGCGCGTAAAACGGCCAGCCGCGTCGTCTATATGGAAAACGGCTATATCGTGGAACAGGGTGACGCCAGCCGCTTCACACAGCCGCAAACCGAAGCGTTTGCTAACTATCTTTCGCACTGATGCAGGACATAATGATGAAAAAAATCGTACTTGCCGCGCTGTTAGCCAGCGTAAGCCTGGGCGCAAGCGCCGCGCAGACGCTTCGTTTTGCTACCGAAGCTTCCTATCCTCCTTTTGAGTTTGTCGATTCCGATAACAAGATTCAGGGCTTTGATGTCGATCTGGCTAACGCGCTGTGTAAAGAGATGGACGCGACCTGCACCTTTACTAATCAGGCTTTCGACAGCCTGATCCCGAGCCTGAAATTCCGCCGTTTTGATGCGGTGATGGCCGGTATGGATATTACGCCAGAACGTGAAAAACAGGTGCTGTTTACCAAAGCCTATTACGATAACTCCGCCCTGTTTATCGCGCAGAAAGGCAAAGTCGCTGATGTAGCCGCGCTAAAAGGCAAACGCGTCGGCGTACAAAATGGCACCACGCACCAGAAGTACCTGACTGAAAAGCGTACCGATGTTAAAACCGTGCCTTATGACAGCTACCAAAACGCTATTCTGGATCTGAAAAACGGCCGCATCGACGCTGTTTTCGGTGACACCGCGGTAGTGAACGAGTGGCTGAAGCAGAACGCCGCGCTGGCACCAGTGGGCGAGAAGGTCACCGATAAGGCCTACTTCGGCACGGGCCTGGGCATCGCCGTTCGCCAGGGCAATACCGAACTGCAGAGCAAATTCAATGCCGCGCTGGATAAAGTCAAAGCTGACGGCACCTATAAAACCATCTACAGCAAATGGTTCCAGCAATAACGGAATGAACGAACTTTATCCTCTTGCAAGCGCCGCCGGGATGACCGTCGGCCTTGCCGTTTCTGCGCTGGCCGCAGGCCTGGTGCTGGCGATGATTTTTGCGGTCTGGGAATCTGCACGCTGGCGACCAGTGGCCTGGCTCGGCACCGCGCTGGTCACGCTGTTTCGCGGCCTGCCGGAAATTCTGGTGGTGCTGTTTGTTTATTTCGGCGCTTCACAGCTATTACTGACGCTTTCCGACGGCTTTACGCTACACCTCGGTTTTATGACGCTGCCGGTGCAAATGACCATTGAGAACTTCGACGTCAGTCCTTTTCTCTGCGGCGTTATCGCGCTGTCGGTGCTTTACTCCTCTTACGCTTCACAAACGCTGCGCGGCGCGCTGAAAGCGGTTCCGCAAGGACAGTGGGAATCAGGCCAGGCGCTGGGAATGAAAACCTCTGCGATTTTCTTCCGCCTGATCCTGCCGCAGATGTGGCGCCATGCGCTGCCAGGTTTAGGGAACCAGTGGCTGGTGTTGCTAAAGGATACGGCACTGGTTTCGTTGATTAGCGTCAATGACATCATGCTGCAAACCAAAAGCATCGCCGCGCGCACTCAGGAACCTTTTACCTGGTATATGATTGCGGCCGCTATTTATCTGGTGATTACGCTGTTAAGCCAGCAGGTGCTTAAGCATATTGAAGCGCGTACGACCCGTTTTGAGCGGGGGCATAACTGATGCTGAGCTATTTACCCGATCTGCTGCAGGGGCTACATACCAGCCTGACGCTAACGGTGGCTTCGCTACTGCTGGCGCTGCTGCTTTCACTGCTGTTTACGGTGATTCTGGCGTTGAGAGTAGCGGTACTGCGTCAGCTTGTACGCGGCTATATTACGTTATTTACCGGTACGCCGCTGCTGGTGCAGATTTTCCTGATCTATTACGGCCCGGGCCAGTTTCCTTCAATTCAGGCGATCCCATGGCTGTGGGACTGGCTTTCGCAGCCGTGGCTCTGCGCGCTGCTGGCTCTGTCGCTTAACAGCGCGGCCTACACTACGCAGCTTTTCCACGGCGCGGTAAAAGCTATACCTGGCGGTCAGTGGCAATCCTGCGCCGCGCTGGGTATGAATCGCAAAGATACGCTGCGTATCCTGCTGCCGTACGCTTTTAAACGCGCCCTATCCTCTTATTCCAACGAGGTAGTGCTGGTGTTTAAAAGTACCTCGCTGGCCTACACTATTACGCTAATGGAAGTGATGGGCCACGGTCAGCAGCTTTACGGACGCACTTACGATGTGACGGTTTTTGCCGCAGCGGGCGTAATCTACCTTTGTGTAAACGGCCTGCTGACGCTACTGATGCGGCTGATTGAGCGGCGGGCGCTGGCCTTCGAGCGCCGTAGCTAAAACCGGATGCCGATGGCGCCCGCTATCGGCATTCGTTCAAAAACAGCCTGCAATCGCCTGTTAATCAGCAGATAACCTCATCGCCCCAGCCTGCATACTACCCTGATACTATTCACGCAAGGGCCGGATTTATGCTCAGGATTTGCGTTTTTCTTCTTGTCGGCGTAGCCGCCAGCGCGCTGGCCAGCGGCCCGGTTCGTTTTGCCGCCTCGGCGACCTATCCTCCCTTCGTCTATCTGAATGCCGGGCACCAGATGGTGGGCTTTGATATCGATCTTGCCAATGCCCTGTGCGAAAAACTGCGTCGGCAGTGCCTTTTTACCAATAACGATTTTGACCGGCTGCTGCCTTCTCTGAAGTTCAATCGCTACGATGCGGTGATTTCCGGGCTGGACATTACCGAAGAACGCCAGGAAGTGGCGAGCTTTACTCGCCCTTATCTGGATAGTTCTGCAATGGCGATCGCCGTCAAAAATCATTATGTCTCTTTTGAACAGCTGCGCGGCAAACGTGTTGGCGTAGCCAACGCCACTACGCTGCAATCCTGGCTACAGGCTACATGGCCGGATATCGTTACCGTCACCTATGACAGCTATCAAAATGCGCTGCTGGATATTCGCAACGCCAGGCTGGACGCTATTTTCGGCGAAACGCCCTCTATGCTGGCGATGCTAAAAGCCAATCCGCAACTGGCCCGCGTGGGCGAGCCAATAAAAGAGAACCGCTATTTCGGCGCGGGGTTGGGTATTGCGGTACGCAAAGGCGATGACGCTTTGCTAAACCAGCTTAACGAAGCGCTACAAAGTCTGGAAAGTGACGGCACCCTGCAAAAGCTTAAGCTGCGCTGGTTCGGTGATGCCGCCACGCTTCCCGCAGAGTCAGAGATGCCGTAACAGCGTCAGAACTTCGCTGTGCGCGGTATGCGGGAACATATCAAATAGCTGCACTTTTACTACCGCGTAATCACTCAGGCGGGCGATATCGCTGGCCATCGTCTGCGCATTGCAGCTGGAATAAAGAATATACGGCGGCGCCATTTGGCTCAGATAGTCGCACAGCGCTGCGCCAATGCCGCGGCGCGGCGGATTAACCAGTACAAGATCGGGCGTGCTGCCTTTGCTGGTGGCGAAAGCCGTCGAGTCCAGCGCGGCGAAACTGACTTTTTCCAGCCCCATCTTTGCCGCCGAGCGTTTGGCGCAGGCGATTGCTTCCGCATTGATTTCAATGCCGGTCAGGGTCATTTCAGGCGTGGCGCAATGTAAGCCAAAGCCGCCCACGCCGCAGAAAAGATCCCACATGCTGTGAATGTCCAGCTCGCCCACCCAGGCTCTTGCCGTGGCATACAGCGACGCGGCTACCCGGGGATTGGTCTGAAAGAAACTTTGCGGTCGGATCCAGAGCGGCACATCGTTGAGCTGTTCAGCCAGCGCCTGGTTTTCCGTCAGCGGGATCTCTTCTTCACCCTCCAGAATTGCCATATGCACCGGCTGAATATTTGCGGATATCACCCTGAGCTGAGGCAGCTGATCTTGTAAAACAGGCAGCGCCTTGCGTAATTGGGCCAGCTTCTCTTTTGAGCGCAGCACAAAGCGCAGCATCAGTTCTCCGCTTCGGCTGCTCTCTGTCAGCAGAATAAACTTCAGTTCACCGCGTTTGCGCGCCACGTTATAAGGCGTCAGGCCAGCGCGGGCGATAAAGGGTTTAAGCCGGGCAAATACTTGCGCAAAGCTGTCAGGATAAAGCGGGCAATCACAGAGATCTACCGGCGCGCCATCAGGATGTACGATGCCCAAAACGGGACGCTCCACGCTGCCGCTAACCACCATTTTCGCTTTATTGCGAAAGCCCTGCTGTGCCGAAGCGACAGGCGGCAGCCACTCGCTTACCGCCTGCTCCGACAGGAGCTGATGCAGCAAGGATTCTTTTTGGGCAAGCTGTTGCGGATAGGGGCGATCCAGCCACTGGCAGGAGCGGCAGCGATCGGCATCATAAAGGGCGCAGTGCATGTGAAATCTCGTAAAACCAAAGCGGGCGGGGATTGTATCACTCCGGCTTCAGCGCTGCCGAAAAAATTCCCGGCTGCTGGCAGGAACGAAAAGCAGCAGCAATACCAGCACATCGGGCAGCTTTTGCGAGGCTAACAGATGGCCCGTATCGCCATTGAGATTAAATATTTCTGGGGTAATCCAGCCTGCAGCGGCAATCAATAGATAAAAGCTGACAATAATCTGCGTGAAGACGTAGCCCCTGCGGCCCCAGCTACGGCCTTGCAGCAATGCGAGCGCGCAGCGCAGCTCAGTGAAAAAGAGCAGCTGGCTGGCGATAAAAATCAGCGTGGCGCTCCAGCTTTGCGCCGTAAGATGAACGAAACTCATCACCCCTGCCATGCCCATTTCATGGACTTCCAGCAGAATGCCTGAACAGCGTGTCATAATGATAGCGATGGCCGCCGTCATTACCGGCACGGGAATATCGGAAGCCGATAAACTCTCCTGTTTCAGCACCTCAGACATGGTTTCCTCCCGTCAACGCTCTATTTTGGTGCATGCGCCCTCTCTTCCTTTGTCCTCGGGAAAAATTCGCTGGTTGCTGTCTTTAGCGAGAAACAAAAAAGCGCGGCACAGCTGTAAATTTATTCTGAAGCGCCGTCCTGGCACGATATCTGCTTAGTTTCAATTGCAACGGCAGCAATTTATGTTTAGTCCAGATTATGAACTCTTGCCACTGCCCGCGTTTTTATTCTCTTATTACTGAAAATTCAGGGAGCTTAACCATGAGTAATGAATCGGCAAAAGAGCGCCAGCGCTGGTCGCCCGGCCTGGGCGCTTACCTGTCCCTGATAGTGGCGATCCTTTTCTTCTCCGGCCTGTTTTTAAACGTGGCGGGCGCTAAATGGCTGGGCGCTTTTGATTTCACCACCCTCGGCGGCAAATTCGGCGCCATCAAAGATGCGGCGCACGCGACTTTTCTTGGCGAAGGCGGTACCGGCGCCAAAGCCGGATTTCTGTTCGCCCTTTCTCTGGTGCCTACGGTGATGTTGGCGCTGGGCCTGCTGGAAATTTTCACCCACTATGGCGCAATCCGCGCCGCCCATCAGCTGCTTACGCCGCTGCTGAAACCCTTGCTCGGCATTCCCGGCCGCTGTGGCCTGGCGCTAATCACCGATTTGCAAAGTACTGACGCGGGCGCGGCGCTGACCAAAGAGCTGCACGATGAGAAGCAAATCAGCAAAAAGGACGTGGTCATTATGGCTGCCTGGCAATATTCCGGCGCGGGCCTGATCAATAACTATTTCGCAATCGGCTCGGCGCTGTTTGTCTCGCTTTCTGTGCCTGTGCTGGTGCCGCTACTGCTGATGTTTGTTCTCAAATTTGTTGGCGCTGCCCTGGTGCGCCTGGTATTAACCGCCTTCTATAAGCAGGATTTTCAGCATGAAAAATAGTCCGCAGGTCGCCGTTTCCGGCAATCCTTTCGATATTTTCGTTGTCGGCGCGCGCAAAGGGTTTCATATCGCCATTCACAACCTGATGCCTAATGTGATCATGGCCTATGTAATTGCCGAAATGCTCAATCTGCTGGGCATCATGGCCTTTATCGGCAAGGTATTTGCGCCGGTAATGGGTCTGTTTGGCCTGCCGGGCGAAGCGGTGACAGTGCTGCTGACCGCCTGGCTCTCTTCTTCTGCCGGAACCGGCGTAGCAGTGAGCCTGCTGGCGAAAGGCGTGCTGATCGGCGCCGATATCACCATCCTGGCGCCTGCCATCTTTCTGATGGGATCGCAGTTGCAATATATGGGTCGCCTGCTGGGTGTAGCCGACGTGCCGAAAAAGTACTGGCCGCTGCTGATGCTCACCAGCGTTATCAATGCCGTTATCGCCATGCTGGCGATGCGTCTTATCGCCTGATTTTAAAAGGGAGAATCGACCGTGTTAAAAGTTTTGGAGCACTACGCTTACCTGCATGAAATTCCTGAGCTGGGCTTTCAGGAGTTTAAAACTTCCGCTTACCTGAGCCAGCAGCTTAAGGCCGCCGGTTTTCAGGTAACAGAAAACGTCAACGGCACAACCGGCATCGTCGCCCTGCTTGACAGCGGCAAGCCGGGGCCAACGCTGGCGCTGCGCGCCGATATGGATGCGCTTGGCCACGTAATCAACGGCGAAGCCTGCGCGCGCCATACCTGTGGGCACGATGCCCATTCATCGGTGGTACTGACCGCCGCTCAGGAGCTGATAGCGGAAAAGGCGATAAAAAAAGGTCGCCTGAAGCTGATTTTTCAACCGGCGGAAGAGTTAGGCACTGGCGCGCTGGCGATGGTAGATGGCGGCGCAGTTGATGACGTGGATATGCTGTTGGGATTCCATCTTCGTCCGGCGGAAGAGTGCGCCGTAGGCACTGCGATCCCCGCTATGTATTATTCAGCCTGTCTCACTATCGAAGCAACGATCGGCGGGCAGACTGCTCATGCCGCCCGGCCTCATCTGGGCGTCAATGCCCTGGATGCAGCGGTCAGCGCCGTGCAGGCAGTCAACGCTGTTCATATGGCGCCGGGTACAAGCTGGAGCGCCAAAGCTACCCGCTTTTTGTGCGATGCGGGCGTCACTAATTCGGTGCCCGATGTCGCTCGTGTAGTGTTCGATCTTCGCGCGGCGGAAAACGAAGAGATGACGCTGCTGCAAAGCCGGGTAGAACGGGCTATCACGCAAAGCGCCGCCGCCTATGGCGCAACCGCGGAGATTGAAGTGCTGAAAGCGATGCCCGCAGCGGAGATCGATGACGAGATGACCGCGCTGGTGGCGGAATCGATTAAAGAAGTGCTGGGCGAAGCAGCGCTGATGCCGGTACGCTCAACGCCGGGCAGCGAAGACTTTTTCCACTATGCCGTACAGCGCCCGGCGATAAAAGCGGGTTTTTGGGGGTTGGGTACAGGCCTGACGCCGGGCCTGCACCATCCCGAAATGCGTTTCGATCTGAATGCGCTGCCGGTCGGCGTCAAAATATTTAAAACCTGCGTAATTAAAGTTTTGGGATAGCCTGAAAAGCAACAGGCGGCTTAGCCGCCGCCTGTTTACTCTTTAATGTCCGCCTCGCGCGCGCTGCGCATCGCGGATCCGCTGTTTCTCTTCATGTGCCATAAAGCGCCATGCCACAAAGCCAACCAGCCCTACTACAAACAAAATAAGCGAAGCCAGCGCATTAATTTCCGGGTTAATCCCTCGCCGCACCGTCGCGAAAATTTGCATCGGCAGCGTGGTAGCGCCCGGCCCGGTGACGAAGCTGGCAATAACCAGATCATCCAGCGAGAGCGTAAAGGCCAGTAGCCAGCCGGTCACAATAGCGGGCGCAATCATCGGCACGGTAATAACAAAAAATACCTTGAGCGGCGTAGCGCCCAGATCCATTGCCGCTTCCTCGATTGAGCGATCCAGCTCGCGCAGCCGCGAATTAATCACTACAGCCACATAGGCAGTACAAAAAGTGACGTGCGCCAGCCAGATAGTCAGCATGCCGCGATCGCCAGGCCAGCCAAAAGTATTGCCCATCGCTACAAACAGCAATAGCAGCGACAAACCGGTTATCACGTCTGGCATAACCAGCGGCGCGGTTAGCATAAAGGCGAAACCGGTCGATCCTTTAAAACGGCCGAATCGCACAATAACCACCGCAGCGATAGTCCCCAGAATGACCGCCGCTGTTGCCGACAAGGCGGCGATGGTCAGGCTAAGCGTCACCGCACTAATCATCGCGCCATCATGGAACAGGACTTTGTACCAGTGCAGTGAAAAACTCTCCCATGCGGCCAGCTGGGATGAGTTAAAGGAATAGACCACCAGCAGCGCCATAGGCGCGTAGAGGAAAAAGAAACAGAAGATCAGGATTGCGATGCGCCACGGCGAGCGCACGGTCGGCAAAGCGCTCATGCTTTTTCCTCCGGCGTTTTATTCTGATGTTTATGGAACCAGATAATCGGCACGATCAGGATCAACAAAATAATCACAGCCAGCGCCGAAGCCACCGGCCAGTCGCGGTTGTTAAAGAATTCCTGCCAGAGTACGCGGCCGATCATAATGCTGTCCGGGCCGCCGAGCAGTTCCGGAATAACGTATTCGCCAACGGCGGGGATAAAGACCAGCATAGAGCCGGCAATAATGCCGCCTTTGGTCAGCGGCACCACCACGCTGAAAAAGGTTTTCAGCGGCGTTGCGCCCAGATCCAGCGAAGCCTCCACCAGCGAGTAGTCGATACGCGTCAGCGCTGTATAGATCGGCAGCACCATAAAAGGCAGATAGCAGTAAATGATGCCGATATAAACCGCCAGATTGGTATAGAGGATCGCCAGAGGATGGTCGATCACGCCTGTCCACAGCAAAAAGCGGTTCAGCACGCCGTTTTCGTTAAGAATACCCATCCAGGCGTAAACGCGCACCAAAAAGGAGGTCCAGGAGGGCAGGATCACCAGCAGCAGCAGGATATTGCGGGTCGAAGGCGAGCTGTGGGCCACGGCCCACGCCA
This sequence comes from Pantoea sp. sgz302252, assembly GCF_042610525.1. Lineage (GTDB taxonomy): Bacteria > Pseudomonadota > Gammaproteobacteria > Enterobacterales > Enterobacteriaceae > Erwinia. The sequence goes on along the minus strand of NZ_JBHDVM010000005.1, from coordinate 160,933 downwards.
GCGGATAGCCGATAACCAGGCAGGCGACGGTGGAAATAGCCGCAACCTGAAGCGAATGCAGGTAGGCGTCAAGATAAAGCGGATCGTCGGTTAGCGTCAGATAGTTGCCAAAATTTATCACTGTCGTCAGCTGACCATCCGCCCAGCTCATCAGATCCGTATAAGGCGGTATCGCTCGGGCGATATCGGCAAAACTGATTTTCAGCACCATCAGAAACGGCAGCAGGAACAGCAGTACCAGCCACAGGTAAGGCAGCGCGATAACCAGCTGACGGCTTGAGCGAAGCCTGGTCAGCAGAGCCGGACGTGTGGCAGAGGGTTTTCTTGCGCGTTGCGTCATTGATTCCTCCCGCTACTGCGTCAGTACGACGCAGCTGTCCGTATCCCAGCAGAGACGAACTTCGTCTCCCCATGTCGGTGTGCCTTTGCGGAAGCGGAAAGCATTCTGCAATTGGGCGCTGATCATCTGCCCACTATGCAGGCGCACATGGTAGATAGAGAGATCGCCTAAATAGGCGATGTGCACCACCTCGCCAACGGCGAAGTTGCAGCCGTCCGCTGGAACCTGCTCGCACAGCATTACTTTTTCCGGGCGCAAGGCTACGTGCACCGGCACGCCGTCTACTATTGAAGCGTCCGAATCCACCTTCAGTGGATGGATCAGTCCCGGGCTGTCAATAATCAGGCCATCCGGCTGGCGCTGGCGCAGCAGACCTTCAAAAAGATTGACCGAGCCGATAAACTCCGCGCTGTAGCGCGTGGTTGGGTGCTCATAAATTTCTTCCGGCTCACCAATCTGCACAAATTTACCGCGGTTCATAATAGCGATGCGGCCAGCCATGGTCATCGCCTCTTCCTGATCGTGCGTTACCATTACGCAGGTAGCGCCGACGCGCTCCAGGATATCCACTACTTCGAGCTGCATGCGGTCGCGCAGTTTTTTATCCAGCGCGCCCATCGGTTCGTCCAGCAGCAGCAGCTTAGGCCGTTTCGCCAGGCTGCGAGCCAGCGCTACCCGCTGCCGCTGCCCGCCAGAGAGCTGATGCGGCTTACGTTTCGCGTACTCTTCCATATGTACCAGCGCCAGCATTTCCGCAACGCGGGCGGTGATTTCCGCTTTGGAAAGCTTATCCTGCTTCAGGCCAAAGGCGATATTTTGTTCCACCGTCATATGTGGGAACAATGCATAGGACTGGAACATCATGTTCACGGGCCGCTGATAGGGAGGCACATGCGAGAGATCCTGGCCGTCCAGCATAATCTGCCCGGCGCTTGGCGTTTCAAAGCCAGCCAGCATACGCAGCAGCGTCGACTTGCCGCAGCCGGAAGCGCCTAACAGCGCGAAAATCTCGCCCTTATAAATAGTCAGGTTGACATCGTCAACCGCGTGCTGCCCGTCAAAGGACTTGGTGAGATTGCGGATTTCCAGCAGCGGCGTAACGGCCTTGCTGACTTTTTTTTGCGGGCGTGGGATCGCGTCGTTCACTTCCATTACACTCCGGCGCTGTGAAAACGGACTTGCCGTATAAGAAAACAGAGGCGAGCACGCCTCTGTAATGGTCAGTCGGGCCTTAACTACTTGCCACTTTTAACTTTAGTCCATGCCCGCGTCCGCACACGATCGAGTTTCGGATCCTGGACTTTCAGCACAAACAACTTAGCCATTGTTTCCGGCGTTGGGTAAATCCCCGGGTTATTGCGGACGGCCTCATCCACCAATGGTACCGAGGCTTTATTGCCGCTGGCGTAAAAGATTTTATTGGAGATGTTCGCCATCACGGCCGGTTCCATCAGGTAATTCAGGAACTGATAGGCCTCGTCCAGATTCTTCGCATCTTTCGGAATAGCCAGCATATCGAAGAACGCCAGCGCGCCCTCTTTAGGAATGCTATAGGCGATATTCACGCCATTTTTAGCGGCGGCAGCGCGGTTTTTCGCCTGCAACACGTCGCCAGCCCAGCCGATAGCCACACAGGTATTGCCGTTGGCCAGATCGTTGATGTACTGCGAAGAGTGGAAGTAGCGAATGCTCGGACGCAGCTTCAGCAGCAGATCGGTCGCCGCGCCGGAATAATCTTTAGCATCGCTGCTATTGGGATCTTTACCCAGATAATTCAGTACGGTAGCGAAGATCTCTTCCGGCGCGTCCAGGAAGGAGACGCCACAGCTTTTCAGCTTTTCCAGGTTTTCCGGCTTCAGCACCAGATCCCAGCTGTTGACAGGCGCATCCTTGCCCAGCGCAGCTTTTACCTTATCAACGTTATAGCCGATACCGGTCGTGGCCCACAGATAAGGAATAGCGTATTTATTGCCCGGATCGTGCTGTTCGACTTTTTTCAGCAGATCGGGATCGAGATTTTTGTAGTTCGGCAGCTTGCTCTTATCGAGCGGCTGGAATACGCCGGACTGCAGCTGCCGCGCCAGGAAACTGGAGGACGGCACCACGATATCATAGCCGGTGCTGCCAGCCATCAGCTTGCCTTCCAGCACCTCGTTGGAGTCGAAAACATCGTACACCACCTTAATGCCGCTCTGCTTTTCAAAGTCAGGCACGGTGTTGGGCGCGATATAGTCAGACCAGTTATAGACATGCAGCGTCTTATCCGCCGCTATCGATCCGGCGGAAACCGCCATTACCATGCCGGCAACCGCGCCCGACAACCATTTTTTACGCTGGTTGAACATGTTTTCCATCCTCCTGAGCAGAGATTAATATGACGCACGCCATCTTCGCTAAATGTAGAGCTGCTGTTAAATAGAAAAAACCTATACCCGCCGAGGCGTTATATGCGGTGCCGCAAGGATAGCCCCACTGTTCAGGCCAGGCCATAGCTGCGGATAAAAAACGCCATTTATCGATATTAGTCTGGTTTTACTCTACAGGGGCGAGCTGTCAGGAGGAAAAAGCCGCAGTAAATCTGGCAAAAACGCTATTTAAGCAGCATAAACAAAGGTAGAGGTACGACGTAAGGCGGGAAACAAAGATTATTCAGGGCCGATCGGCCCTGAATTTTTAGCGGAAATCAGTGCAGCATAGAGTGCGAAGCGATAAACTCGCCGCGCTCTTCTTCTTCGCTTGCCATCAGCAGATGATTAGCAAAAGCCTCCATCACCACCATAGAGATCTGCTCTTCGCTTTGCTTCATAAAATGCACGAACTGGCCGTAGGTCAGCCCGGCCGTGACGCTTAGCGACTGGCAAACAATCAGCTTGGGCAGATTGTCATCCTGAATATCTACAAAAGCTTTGACGGTCAGCGAACTGGCATTGATCTGCGACAGATCGCCCACCAGCGGGATCAGCGCGGTTGGCTTAACCTCTGCCAGGGCGGAAAACAGGATAACGTTGTCCACCAGATCCAGTTTGGCATCAAACACCCCGTCGAAATTTTGCATATGCGGCAGGTGAAGCGCCTGACAGGAGTCGCACTCAAACCAGGTGATGCTTTGCTGATCCAGCCAACGTCGTAAAAGATCGATATCGGGAACGACGAGTGAATCCATTTAATTACTCTCTGACTGCCTTAAAATTGCGCCCTAGCTTACGTAAAAACGTTGCTAAACACCACGATTGTCGATGAAATATCCGCTCAACCGCCGGTTTTCAGACAGAAACCAGGTTTTGCCTGCTGTTCGATCCAGGCGATCATCTGGACGGCGATATCCATTCCGGTGGTTTTTTCAATGCCTTCCAGTCCCGGTGACGCGTTGACCTCCATAACCAGCGGCCCGCGCGCTGCGCGTAAAATATCAACGCCGGCAACGTCCAGCCCCAGCGTAGCCGCCGCTTTGACGGCGATTTCTCTTTCGCTGTCGGTAATTTCCACCCGACGCGCTTTGCCGCCGCGGTGCAGATTAGAGCGAAAGTCCCCTTCCCTTGCCTGCCGCTCAATAGCCGCCACAACCCGGCCACCAATCACCAGACAGCGAATATCTCTGCCTTCGGCCTCTTTGATAAACTCCTGCACCAGAATATGCGCGTTCAGGCCGCGAAAGGCGTCGATAACGCTTTCCGCCGCCTGACGCGTTTCTGCGAGCACCACGCCGATGCCCTGCGTGCCTTCCACCAGTTTGACCACCAGCGGCGTGCCGCCAACCATTTTAATCAGGTCGCTGGTATCGTCCGGCGAGTGGGCAAAGCCGGTAACGGGCATAGGAACGCCCTCTCTGGCGAGAAGCTGCAGCGAACGCAGTTTGTCGCGCGCGCGAGTAATGGCCACCGATTCGTTTAGCGGATAGCTGCCACAGACTTCAAACTGGCGCAAAACCGCCGTGCCGTAAAAAGTAATAGCCGGGCCAATACGCGGAATAACCGCGTCGTAATGGCTTAGCTGTCTGCCACGATAGTGAATGGCAGAAGAACCCGGATTGATATTCATGTAGCAGGAAAGCGGATCTATAACTTCGACGCAGTGGCCGCGCGCCTGCGCGGCCGTCAGCAGCCGCTTACAGGAGTAGAGCGAGCCGTCACGGGAAAGAATCGCTATTTTCACCCGATTTCTCCGAAAGGGTTTTTTATCGTGTGGCCCAGCCTTGCTTATGCAGGTAGTCCAGCATAAAAGGCCGACTTTCTTTGATAATGGTTTTTTGAATATGCTCGCTCCAGCTTTCGCGCCGTGCGTTGCTTTCCCGCGTCAGATAATATTCTTCGTGCTGCGCGTCGTAGGCGGCCAGCGTTTCTGGCGCAATCGGCTGGTAGCTGTTCTCATGCACCAGCATAGCGGCGGGCATACGCGGCTTCAGCTGCGGCGTTTGCGCTGGCCAGCCCAGACAAAGACCAAACAGCGGCAGCACAAATTTTGGCAGGCCCAGCAGTTCGGTTACTTCCTCGATACCGTTGCGGATACCGCCAATATAGACGCCGCCCAACCCTAATGACTCTGCGGCTACCATCGCGTTTTGTCCCATCAGCGCGGTATCCACGCAGCCTAACAGTAGCTGTTCTGCCAGACCCAGCTGTGCTTCGGGGCAAATCTGCAGATGGCGATTAAAATCCGCACAGAACACCCAAAACTCGGCGGCCTGAGCAACATATTTTTGTCCGCCGGTCAGGCCGACCAGCTGCTCGCGCTTCGCTTTATCGGTAACGCGAATAATAGAAGAACATTGCAGAAAACTGGAGCTGGAAGCGGACTGGGCCGCGGCGATAATCGCCTCTCTTTCAGCCTCACCGACAGGCTGGTCGGTAAAAGATCGAATGGATCGGTGAGCGCAAAGTAGCTCAATGGTCGGCGTCATGCTTTTCTCCTGGTTTGTGCCTGTCAGACACGTTAAATAGCTCCGGCGCCATCGCTTTGGCCGTACGCCACATCATTACGGCAGCGGCGGGCAGCATCAGAGCAATACCAACGATAAGCAGGATGGTGGCGGCGGCCGGGCCAGAAAAAGATGCGGGCAAGGGTAGCATTTGATGAAGCGCGAAGTAAGAGAGCAGCAGTATAATTCCTCCCAGCGCTTCCGCCACCAGCACCGCTTTGGGCATGCCGCTAAAGGTAAAAGCGCGCATAACGGCTCCTTAAGTAAAATGGCAGGATTATTAAAGCTTAAACGCTTTTCACTCTATAGATGAAACGAATTAGAGCGACAGGCAATTCCTTCTTTCTTTCACCGGCGGAAGCGGGCATCATAAGCGCCATTACGTGATAAGTTGTGATGTACATCACACAAAATTTGGCCTTTGAGGAGAACCCTATGTTTGCTGTAATTTTTGGACGTCCTGGCTGTCCTTATTGTGTCCGCGCGAAAGAACTGGCTGAGAAGCTGACCGAAGAGCGTGAAGACTTTAACTTCCGCTATGTGGATATCCACGCTGAAGGCATTACCAAAGCCGACCTGGAAAAAACCGTAGGTAAACCTGTTGAAACCGTTCCGCAGATTTTCCTCGACCAGAACCACATTGGCGGCTGCACTGATTTCGAAGCCTACGCAAAAGAAAACCTGGGCCTGTTCCAGTAAGCATTTCGGGTTGCAAAAAAGAGGATCGCCTGGCGGTCCTCTTTTTTTTTTGCATAACCCATGCTGGACGGGCATTTAACTATGAGAATGCCAGAACAGCGTGCGGCAGAGCATAACGCCAAGCGCGCCGGACCCGCACCAAAAAATGGCGCTGGTGTCGAAAGCCAGCTCCTGCAAAAGCGCACCGTAGTGCAGCGAATAGTAATGAAGAAAAATCAGGCAGAACGGCGTAGCCAGGAGAGCACCCAGCAAAGCGATCGTTAGCGGGTGATCTTTTGAAGTCAGCGCCGCGATAGCGCCAGGCAGCGTAAACATCAGCAAACCCGGTCTTGCCTGCGCCCAGGCCGTTCCTTCGATAACCATACCGTAACGTACCGCCAGGAAAACGAGGCTGTAGAGTACAAAACTAATGGCTACGCTTGTCCAGGACATACCCTTAAACATAATAGGATCTTCTCTCGGTAATTGACGTTATCACCTGGCCAGAATGGTCTTAGGCCGACTTTCCCCGTTATCAATAACCAAAAAGCCGTGGCTTTTGCTGGCTGAAAAAGCGTGAAGCGATTAAAATGGCGGCCGTTTTATCTGGCGCTGGGCTGTAATTCGTGGAAAACCCTGAATGTTGCCGCTGCTCTGCTGGCAGTGCAATAAATTTAGCGCAAAACACCCTTTATTTCAACATCTTACTAGTAAACAAGAAGTTAAACCGTGAATATAAACGTCGCAGATTTGTTAAGTGGAAATGACATTCTGTTATTATTCGTCGTACTGGCGCTGGGGTTATGCCTGGGTAAATTACGACTGGGTTCGGTCCAACTGGGTAATTCTATTGGCGTTTTAGTTGTTTCGCTTCTGCTTGGCCAGCAGCATTTCGCTATTAATCCCAACGCGCTTAATCTGGGCTTTATGTTATTTATTTTTTGCGTGGGTGTGGAAGCCGGGCCTAATTTTTTTTCAATTTTCTTTCGCGACGGTAAAAATTATCTGATGCTGGCGCTGGTCATGGTCAGCAGCGCCGTGCTGATCGCGCTGGGGCTGGGCAAGCTGTTCGGCTGGGATATCGGCCTGACGGCGGGCATGCTGGCGGGCTCGATGACCTCTACCCCGGTGCTGGTCGGCGCTGGCGATACGCTAAGGCATACCTATGCCAGCGGCGCGGTGCTGAGCCAGGCGCAAAGCAATCTCAGCCTGGGCTATGCGCTGACCTATCTAATCGGTCTGGTTAGCCTTATCTTCGGCGCACGCTATCTTCCTAAACTTCAACATCAGGATTTGCCCACCAGCGCGCAGCAAATCGCTCGGGAACGTGGCCTGGATGCTGAGCAGCGTAAGGTTTATCTGCCGGTTATCCGTGCCTATCGCGTCGGGCCAGAGCTGGTGGCCTGGATCGATGGCAAAAACCTGCGCGAGTTGGGCATTTATCGTCAGACAGGCTGTTATATAGAACGTATTCGCCGCAACGGCATTTTGGCTAACCCGGATGGCGATGCGGTATTGCAACAGGGCGATGAGATTTCGCTGGTTGGCTACCCGGATGCGCATTCACGCCTTGACCCCAGCTTCCGCAACGGTAAAGAGGTATTTGACCGCGATCTGCTGGATATGCGCATCATTACCGAAGAGATAGTGGTAAAAAACAACAATGCCGTTAACCGGCGTCTCAGCCAGCTTAAGCTGACCGATCACGGCTGCTTTCTTAACCGTGTTATCCGCAGCCAGATCGAAATGCCGATTGATGACAGCATTATCCTGAACAAAGGCGATGTGCTGCAGATCAGCGGCGAGGCGCGACGGGTAAAATCGGTAGCCGATCGCATCGGTTTTATCTCTATTCATAGCCAGGTCAGCGATCTGTTGGCTTTCTGCGCCTTCTTTATTATTGGGTTGATGGTGGGCATGATTACCTTCCAGTTCAGCCGCTTCAGCTTTAGCGTCGGCAACGCGGCCGGTTTGCTGTTCGCCGGTATTATGCTGGGCTTCCTGCGCGCTAACCACCCAACCTTTGGCTATATTCCCCAGGGCGCACTGACCATGGTGAAAGAGTTTGGCCTGATGGTATTTATGGCGGGCGTGGGCCTCAGCGCGGGCAGCGGACTTTCACAGGGTATGGGCGATACCGGACTGCTGATGCTGGCCGCCGGGCTGACCGTCAGCTTACTGCCGGTCGTGATCAGCTTTGTCTTCGGCGCCTGGGTATTAAAAATGAACCGCGCCCTGTTGTTTGGCGCCATTATGGGCGCGCGAACCTGTGCGCCAGCCATGGAGATAATCAGCGATACGGCGCGTAGTAATATTCCGGCGCTGGGCTACGCTGGCACCTATGCTATTGCCAACGTGCTGCTGACTCTGGCCGGTACTTTGATCGTCTTAATCTGGCCAATGGCGGGCGGTTAAAATAATTTCTGCTGGCGTGCGAACTTTTATCGCCGCCCGCAGTCATAATTAATGCCACTGCTTTTCTTTGAAATCCCCGGATTGTGGAGCCCGTTAATCTTTTGATTGACGGGTTTTTTTCTTTGCGCTTTCCACGCTTATCGCTTCCCGCCGTTTTTTTCATCCTTAAACCTTAACGAAACGACAACCGCTTTCTCAATTAAGAACGAGACTATTTATCTTTTGTTTACTCGCTTCTACTTTATCCCGCTGACAGACAGGGAGCGCCTTTGTCATCCCGCCAGACGGGCACCGCGACTCCCTGGCTCTGCTCCGGTCGGCCCGATCCGGCCCGTTTTCACTTTCAGGTAACTGTCTGCCTGCTGAACAAGATGAGGAAATAATATGCTGGAAGCGCTGAACCGATCGCTGTTTCTCTGGATTAACGCCACGCCCGAAACGCCCTCCTGGCTGATTTCGCTGGCGACGCTTACGGCCCGCGATCTGATTACCGTCGTGCCTGTGCTGATCGTCGCGCTATGGCTGTGGGGCCCGGAACATCAGCTTGGTTCGCAGCGCCGTCTGGTATTAAAAACCGCCATTGCCCTGGGCGGAGCGCTGACCGTTTCCTGGCTTATCGGCAGCGTTTATCCTCATCCTCGCCCTTTTGTGATGGGTGTTGGCCATCAGTTTCTGGCGCATGACGCCACCGAATCCTATCCCAGCAATCACGGCACCATTATTTTCACTTTTGCTATCGCTTTCTTATGCTGGCACCGCATCTGGTCAGGCATAGTGCTGCTGGCTGTCGGACTGGCTATCGCCTGGTCGCGTATTTTCCTTGGCGTGCACTGGCCGATGGATATGCTGGGCGGTTTGCTGCTTGGCATGCTTTCCTGTCTGGCGGCCCAGGTTGCATGGCACTTCTGCGGGCAGCGTCTGTTAAACAATATTTCCGTGCTTTACCGCCTGCTGTTTGCTTTTCCTATTCGTAAAGGCTGGGTGCGTGAATAATAACCAGATGATTGATGTGCAATAATTTTCTATTCAGATAATTCGCATCAAACCTGTTTGCGCAACCGGGCTAAATAATTAGTGGTTATTATTCGCCTGTTGCGCAACCAAATAAAAATAGCCCAGCCAGTAGGCGCTTGTATAAAATAAATTACAAATATCAATAAGATAGAAAAGACACGGTTTTGGCCTGCACATTATTCACGCAATCAAACAGGGTGCAAACATGGCTTATCTGACTGGATTAAGACCATTTCGCCAGATTTTTCCTCCATGATAAATATTTCATTCAGTTTAACATCCTGTAAAATCCCTTTTAAATATGATGCCCGGGTCTAATAAAGCCGTATTTTCTTCTTTCTTCTTCCAATTCTGATGGTAGAGTGTTGCTCGCCACAGCCAGAGTAGTTAATTAAATAATCTTTGCCGGGCAGGCTTTTCCTGCGGCAGATTATTTAATTTATTATTTTCAACCGGGAGATTGTTAATGGAGTCAACCAAAACGGTGCCGCTGTCGCCGACAGAAGCGGCAGAGTGGCGTAAAAGCGATACCGTCTGGATGCTTGGCCTGTACGGCACCGCTATCGGTGCGGGCGTGCTGTTTTTACCGATTAATGCCGGTATTGGCGGGCTCATTCCGCTGATTATTATGGCGATCCTCGCTTTCCCCATGACTTTCTTCGCCCATCGCGGCCTGTGCCGATTTGTGCTTTCAGGGCGCGGAGAGCGCGACATTACCGGGGTAGTAGAAGAGCATTTCGGCGCGGGCGCCGGAACTCTGCTTACTCTGCTCTACTTTTTTGCGATTTACCCTATCCTGCTGGTCTACAGCGTGGCGATAACCAATACGGTAGAAAGTTTTATCACTCACCAGCTGCACTTAGAAGCGCCGCCACGAGCGCTGCTGTCGCTGATTTTAATCGCAGGCCTGATGAGCATCGTCCGTTTCGGCAAGGAGATGATCGTTAAGACCATGAGCATGCTGGTTTATCCCTTTGTTTTTGTGCTGATGGCGCTGGCGCTCTATCTGATCCCGCACTGGAACACGACGATTTTCCAGCATGTAGACAGCAGCGGCAAAGGCCTGTGGATGACGCTCTGGCTGGCAATCCCGGTAATGGTGTTCTCTTTTAACCACTCGCCGATTATCTCTGCTTTCGCCGTGGCGAAGCGTCAGGAATATGGCGATAAAGCCGCGGAGAAATGCTCGCGCATTCTGGCCCGCAGCCACCTGATGATGGTGGTAACGGTCATGTTTTTCGTGTTCAGCTGCGTGCTTTGCCTGTCGCCGGAAAACCTGGCGGAAGCGAAAGTGCAGAATATTTCGATTCTTTCCTATCTCGCTAACCATTTTGATACGCCGCTGATGGCCTGGCTGGCGCCGCTGATCGCTATGGTCGCCATCACCAAATCCTTTTTGGGTCACTACCTGGGCGCGAGGGAAGGCTTTAACGGTCTGATCGCCAGAACGCTGCGCAATCCGCCAGCGGAAAGCAAGCTGAACCGAATCACGGCGATCTTTATGTTCCTGACCACCTGGTTTGTCGCAACGCAAAACCCCAGCATTTTGGGTTTAATCGAGACGCTGGGCGGGCCGGTTATCGCCGTTCTGCTGTTCCTGATGCCGATGTACGCCATTAATAAAGTGCCTTCGATGCGTCAGTACAGCGGCAAAATCAGCAATGTTTTCGTGGTGCTGGTTGGACTGGTGGCGATATCCGCTATCGCTTACGATCTGTTCTGAACAATCCACGCGCCACGGATGGCGCGGTCACCGTACCCCTTCAGGTTTCTGCCTTAACTAAACCACTTAGCAAACCAGCCATTTAGCTTCATCATGACAAAATCGCCGATGCGGCTAAAGAAACCGCCCTCTTTGACCTCTTCCATTACCACCAGCGGCCGCTGCTCAACGGTTTTGCCATCCAGCTGAAAGTTGATGGTGCCGACAACCTGATTTTTGTTTAGCGGCGCGGTCAGCTGAGGCTGGTTCAGCGTAAAGCTCGCCTTAAGCGCTTTTACCTGGTCTTTTGGTAGCGTAATGGCGGCATCCTGCGCTACGCCCAGCTTCACTTCCTTTTTGTCGCCAAACCAGACCCTTTGCGTAGCGAATGGCTGACCAGCTTTTATTGGCGTTGTCGTTTCATAAAAGCGAAAGCCCCAGGTCAGCAATTTTTCGCTTTCACGAAAACGGATGGCATCCGTGGCGGCGCCCAATACTACGGAAATCAGCCGCTGATCGCCCGCAGTCGCCGAAGCCACCAGGTTATTGCCCGCGCCTGCGGTATGGCCGGTTTTGATGCCGTCGACATTCAGGTTACTGCTCCACAACAGGCGGTTGCGGTTGTACTGTTTTATCTTATTAAAAGTAAACTCCTTTTCTTTGTGCAGCGCGTACTCTTCCGGTACATCGTGGATTAATGCCTGCCCAAGCAGCGCCATATCCCGCGCGGTGCTGTACTGCCCATTAGCATCAAGACCATGTACGGTCTTAAAATGAGTATTCTTTAACCCAAGCACTTTTACGTAGCTGTTCATTAACCCTACAAAGGAATCCTGGCTGCCTGCCACATAGTCTGCCAGAGCGATACTGGCATCGTTGCCGGACTGGATCACCACACCCTTATTCAGCTCGGAAACCGGAATACGGTCACCGGGCTTTAAGAACATCAGCGAGGATCCCTTCAGTAACGGATTACCGGTGGCCCAGGCGTCTTTACCAACGGTGACCAGGTCGTCGTTATGAATTTTGCCGGCTTTCATCGCCTGGCCGATAACATAGCTGGCCATGATCTTGGTCAGGCTGGCCGGATCGAGGCGCTCATCCTCATTAAACGCTGCCAGCACTTTTCCGCTCTGGTAATCCATCAGGATCCATGCCTTAGCCTCTATCTGCGGCGGTGGAGGCGCTTCTTCGGCCTGACCAGCGAAAGAGGTAAAAAGCAATAGCAGGGAAAGCGTGGCGGAGGAAGGCAAAATCTTCATGGCGGGTTTCAGATATCCTTATGAAAGATAATAAATTTATAGCGGGGCGGAATCAGCGTCCCTTACGCTATCCTTTATAACGCGGAAAAAGAACCGCGATTCCGTAAAGTTTCTTAAAAGTTATTAGAGAAATTTAATCCCGACCAACAGGTGTTATTCCGATTTTTAAACACGCTATCAGGACGGTCATAAAAGTCCGCTAATCTGAACAGAGTCTCTCAGTGGAGTTATAACCATGGATTTAGCGCTGTTCGATCTTGATGAAACGCTTATTTGCGAGGACAGCGCCAGCCTCTGGTCGCGCTGGCTGGTTTCGCAGGGCTATGCACCGGCCTCTTTGGTTGAACAGGAAAGAGCGCTAATGGCCCGCTACAGCCAGGGGTTGCTGTCGGCAGAGGAATATATGCAGGCCACGCTCTCACCGCTGGCTGGTATGGGCACGCTTACCGTTTCCGGCTGGGTCAGGCGATTTATTCAGCGCGATATTTTGCCGCGTGTCTATCCTTCCGCTCGCGAAAGAGTGACCTGGCATCAGCAACGCGGCGACAGGGTTATAGTAGTCTCTGGCGGCGGCGATCATCTGGCCGCGCCCATTGCGCAACAGCTTGGCGCTCATGGCGCGCTGGCTGTAGGGGTAGAAATTGTTGACGATCGCTATAGCGGTCTGATTTGCGGCACCGCATGCAGCAAAGCGGGCAGGCTGACGCACTGGCTGGCAACGCAGAACCCTGCACAGTTTGACCAAACCTGGGCTTATAGCGATTCCGTTGATGATTTGCCGATGCTGGAACAGGCCGACCGCGCGACGGTGGTTAATCCAGCCGGGCCGCTACATCAGCTTGCGCAGCAGCGCGGCTGGGAGATCTGTCGTTGGGTAAAATAAGCCCGGTTTATTTCAGTCCGACTCTGAGCAGCTTGCCGTTGGCTTCATCCGTCAGTACATAAAGGTAGCCGTCCGGGCCTGTGCGCACATCGCGGATACGCTCGCCGCGGTCTTTGAGCAGGCGGGATTTTTCTACAACTTTATCGCCGTCAACGCCTAAATGGATAAGGCTTTTATCTTTTAAGGCGCCGATAAACAGCGAGTTTTTCCATTGTGGAAAGCGATCGCCATTGTAGAAAGCCATCCCGCTTACTGCCGGAGAAACTTTCCAGTAGAGCTGCGGCTGTAGCGTGTCGGCTGCTTCACCGCCCTGTGAACCCGGTACTTTTTCGCCGCTGTAGTCTATTCCCCACGTCGCCAGCGGCCAGCCGTAATTTTCGCCCTTGCGCAACAGATTCACCTCATCGCCGCCGCGCGGGCCGTGTTCGTTTTCCCACATTTGCTTCGTCCAGGGATTAAATGCCAGCCCTTGTGGATTACGCATGCCGTATGTCCAGATTTCCGGTCTGGCGTTCTTTTTATGCACAAAGGGATTATCTTCAGGCACGCTGCCGTCCGCTTTCAACCGCACTATTTTGCCGGTGAGCTTTGTTAAATCCTGTGCAGTAGCGGCCTGGAAATTATCGCCAAAGCTGATAAAAAGATAACCCTTATCGTCGAAAGCCAGTCTGGCACCAAGATTGGCCCCGCTGGAAAGCTTTGGTTGCTGGCGCAGCACAACCCGAAAGTTTTCGAGACCGTTATTGGCGTTATTTAACGTGCCGTAACCTACCACCGCGCCTGCTTTCCCGCTGCTGTCCGCCTCGGTGTAGCTAAGCCAGACGCGCCTGCTTTGCGCAAAATCAGGCGCCAGCGCTACGTCCAGCAGACCGCCCTGACGTTCGGCCCACACCTTTGGCACGCCAGCCAAAGGCGCAGACAGCCCTTTGCCCTCTCGCCACAAGCGAAGCTTGCCGTCACGTTCGCTAATCAGCAATCCCTGGTTTTCCGGCAGGAAGGCAACGGCCCAGGGATGGTTTAGCCCTTCTTGTAATTCTGTGACGGTAACTTCTTCAGCGATAGCAGCGCCTGCGGTAACAAGCGAAACGCCAAACAGAACGGTTTGCAGCAGTCGGGACATGCTTTTTCTCCTGAAAAATAGCGGCTGGATAGAGTCTGGCAGAGATGCGCGCCAGGCGGATTACCTTTACAAAAAATCAAAATTAGTAAGGGATTCAGATAACTCGATCGCTTAAAAAAAGTACTGGATATTTAAACAGGCAGTTGTATAATATTTCTACTGCCCGCTCGGGTGTCTTTTGAAAAGCTTGGGGGTAAAACCTATGATGATTTCGCCAGAAAACTTCAGCTCGCTGAATCAATCGGTCACGATGAGCAGCCGGGAAATCGCGAAACTGGCCGGTATTCCGCATGGCGAAGTAAAACGGCTGATCAAAACGCTGGAAACCACGCAGCGCCTTTCCCAGCCGTTAACGATTGGCGTTTATGAACGTGATGGCGAGACTCGTCAGGAATACTGCCTGAACAAACGCGATTCGCTGCTCGCGGTAGCGCGTCTTGCGCCAGCCTTCATTGCCCAGGCCCTGGATAGCTGGCAGGAGCGCGAGAGAAACACCCGCCTGCCGGATTTTACCAATCCAGCCGCGGCGGCGCGTGCCTGGGCCGAACAGTTTGAGCAGCGTCAGGCTGCGGAGCAACAGCTTGCCCTGTTCGCCCCCAAGGCAGAGTTCTTTGACCGTTTCGTGCAGGTTGAAGATTCGCTGGGCTTTCGCCAGCTCTGCAAAATGCTCAAGGTCAAAGAACCCGATTTCCGTCAGTTCTTGTTCGAGCGCAATATTATGTACCGTGCTAACGGCGCGCTGATGCCGCAGCAGCACCATGTGCAGGCAGGCTATTTTACGGTGCGTACCAGCGTGGGCGAAAATCTGCATGCATTTTCACAGGCTCGCTTTACGGCCAAAGGCGTGAAGTGGGTCACGAACCTGTGGGCGGCGCATCTTGCTACCCAGGCAAAAGGCGCAGCGGCATAAACGTCTTTTCCCGGCCATGGAATGGCCTGCCAGTAGCATGTTGTAACTATAAAAGGATTATCCGATTAATCCGAACGATGATGGCTTTCCACCACGTCCTGGCAAGGGCTTCCATCTCTAAATGAAAAATGTAATCGATTGAATTAACGTGATTTTTATAAAGCATTCCGATTTTTCTTGTCTCTTTTTACTACAGCGCCTGGCGCGTTCTTTTCCCCTTCCCGTACCCTCTGTGTCGTTCTCTTTGCAGCTATTCAGCCGACTGAAATGAGAATTTTTCGCGTCAGTCTTTCAATCTCAACGATTTCAACCAGGCTTATTGCGTTGCATAACTAACGTAACCCACCAGGAGGAAATCATGTTTCATCATTCATCGAAACTGCAATATCCGGTAAAAGTCGACAAGCCCGATCCAGAGTTTGCCATGCTTCTGCAGCAGGCCATCGGCGGTGTCGAAGGGGAAATACGTGTTGCCATGCAATACTTCTTTCAGGCAATGGGCATGCGCGGCGATCCAAGAATCAAAGATCTGCTGATTTCTACGGCCACTGAAGAGCTGGCCCATATCGAAATGCTGGGCCACGCTGTGGCGCTGAACCTTGAAGGTGCGCCGCTCTCTTATCAGGAAGAGTCTGCAAAGGATCCGGTAGTTAACGCGATTCTGGGCGGGATGAATCCACGCCATATCCTTTCTTCCGGGCTGGCAGCCATGCCGGTTAACGCGAACGGCATGGCTTTCGATATGAGCCATATCTACGCTTCCGGCAACGTTGCGGCGGATATGCTGGCAAACGTTACCGCAGAAGCTACGGGACGCGTGCTGGCAACACGCCTCTACAATCTGACGGAAGATAAAGGGATGAAAGATTTCCTCTCCTTCCTGATT
This sequence comes from Pantoea sp. sgz302252, assembly GCF_042610525.1. Taxonomy (GTDB): domain Bacteria; phylum Pseudomonadota; class Gammaproteobacteria; order Enterobacterales; family Enterobacteriaceae; genus Erwinia. Next base: position 144,808 of record NZ_JBHDVM010000005.1, on the reverse strand, counting down.
GCCCGCGATACCATGCACCAACAGCAGTGGCTGGCGGTAATCGAGGATATGGGCGGTATCGGCGCCTCCATGCCAATTCCAAACAGTTTCCCGCAGTCGGAAGAGGCAAGCGAGCACTCTTACTACTGCCTGAATACCTCGCTGGATAAGCCGCTGCCGAAAGGCCGCTGGAGCGAAGGCCCGGCCTATGACGGCGTCGGCCAGTTTACCGCGAAAGAAAAGCCGGAAATTCTGGGTCAGGAACCGCTGCTCGGCCCGGCAAAACCAGGCTCAGGCGCGCAGAAGGAGCAAATGCTGCCTGACGATGTAGCCGCATTGAAAAAGTAATAATCACAGGCCGCTTAACCGCGGCCCTTTTATTTCCCGCCTTCCGCTTCAACCGTATTTAGCCTGATGCGCTTTTTTACGCTTCAGATAATCTTCATCTTCACGGAGTTTATCCCAATACCCTTTAAAGATTGCGGCGGCTGCGGCCTTCTCTTCATTAACGTGGTACGGTAATACGTTACGATCTTCATCATACTTACGGCCGCCTTTATGATTGGCGTAGCGCCTGGCGCGGGTATAGCCCATCTGAATAAACTTACGCGCCATATCCATACCGACAAAATCGTCTTTCTCGCGATACGCTTCAAACAGTTCCATAATTTTCTTTGCGGAGACCTCCGCAATCGCCGGCGTTTTAAAACGCCAGTGCGGTAATATTTCACCTTTATAAGGCTCGACCATCAGTACGCCCTGCTCGCCTCTTCCTACCTGATAAAGCTCAGGATGTTGGCGAAAATCAGTGGTTTTAAAATCCTGCTGGTAATCAAACTCCTTCATGGCCAGACCTCCCTCTGGATAAAAGAGTAAGTCTGGCACAGGAAATAAAAAAAGCGCGGCAGGACAATGGTCAGCTTTTCAGTTTGGGATCCAGCGCGTCCCGCAGGCCGTCGCCCAGCAGATTAAATGCCAGCACGGTAAGAAAGATGGCGAGGCTTGGGAAGATTGCCACATGCGGCGCCATCACCATATCTGCTCTCGCCTCGTTTAACATCGCGCCCCATTCCGGCGTTGGCGGCTGCGCGCCCAGACCCAGAAAAGAGAGGCTGGCGGCAGTGATAATAGAGGTGCCGATACGCATGGTGAAATAAACCACAATAGAAGAAAGCGTGCCCGGCAAAATATGGCGCAGAATGATAGTCATATCGCCAGCGCCAATGCTCCTTGCGGATTCAATATAGGTCATCTGCTTCAATACCAGCGTGTTGCCGCGCACTAAGCGGGCAAAAGCGGGAATACTGAAAATAGCTACGGCAATGACAACATTAGCCATGCCGCTGCCCATAATCGCCACTACGGCGATGGCCAGTAAAATCCCCGGGAAAGCGAACAGCACATCGCTGATGCGCATAATGATCCTGTCCCACCAGCCTTCATAATAGCCTGCCAGCAACCCCAGCAGCGTACCGATCGCCGCACCGATAGCCACGGAAAAGAAGCCTGAAATCAGCGATAGCCGCGTTCCCAGCAGCACACGACTAAAAATATCGCGGCCCAGCGAATCCACGCCGAACCAGTGCATTGCCGATGGCCCTTCCGTTAAACGATCGTAATCGAAATAGTTTTCTGCATCGAAAGGCGCTATCCAGGGCGCAACAAAGGCTACTACGATAAGCAGAACCACAAACAGGCCAGCGACCATCGCCACTGGCTGACGGCGGAAACGCCGCCAGAACTCTCGCCAGGGCGTTCGCACGCGATGTTGCTCTATCCCTGGCATTGCGGCCAGCGCCGCGCTACGTCGCCAATTCTTCATCGCCCGTCCTTATTTATAGCGAATGGCCGGGTTAATCGCCGCGTAAAGCATATCGACAACCAGGTTGATAAGAATAAATTCCAGTGAAAACAGCAGCACTTCTGCCTGTACCACCGGATAATCACGCATCTCCACAGAATCCACCAGCAGACGCCCCAGGCCAGGCCAGTTAAAGACCACCTCCACCACAATCGAGCCGCCGAGTAAAAAGCCAAATTGCAGGCCCATCATGGTAACAACCGGGATCATGGCGTTGCGCAAACCATGCTTGACTACCACCAGCGATTCGCGCACTCCCTTTGCCCTTGCAGTGCGCATGTAGTCTTCCTGCATCACCTCAACGAAGGAAGCGCGTGTAAAGCGCGCCATCACCGCAGCGACGGCCGCGCCCAGCGTAATGGAAGGAAGAATATAGTTACGCCAGCCATCTGCACCGACGGTTGGCAGCCAGCCCAGCTCTACGGAGAAAATCTGCATCAGCAGCATTCCAAGCGCAAAGGCGGGAAAAGAGATGCCGGATACGGCCAGCGTCATCCCCAGGCGATCCGGCCAGCGATTGCGCCAGACGGCGGAAACTATTCCGATAGCCATGCCGAACACCACCGACCATACCATGCTGCTCAGCGTCAGCCACAGCGTAGGCAAAAAGCGCTGGGCAATCTCTGCCGAAACTGGCCGCCGGGAAACCATCGACTGGCCAAAGTCGCCTTGCAGCGCGTGGCTGATAAAATGCCAAAATTGCTGAATAAGCGGCTGATCCAGGCCAAGCTGCTGGCGCACCAGCGCTACTACGGTGGCATCCGCTTCTGGCCCGGCTACCAGCCTCGCCGGATCGCCCGGCAGCATATGGACAAACAGAAAAACCAGCACCGCCACGATCAGCAGCGTGGGGATCAGACCCAGCAGGCGTTTAATAAAATAGTTAAGCATACTTTTCCCTGCGCTTTACGGCAGCGCCGCTATTGACCGGCGCTGCCGCAGCGGCTACTTCAGATCGGCGTCGTCAAAGCTGAAAGAGGTGTCCGGCATCACATAGAAGCCCGTCAGGTTTTTGGTATTGGCTGAAACCAGCTTCTCTACCACCAGCGGTGCCCACGGACGATCGTTCCAGATACGATCCTGCGCGTCTTTATACAGCGACGCTTTCTTTTCATTGTCGGTAGTGTTCAGCGCGTCGGCTAAATCTTTATCCACCTGCGGATTGCTGTAGAAGGCCGTATTGAAGATAGTCGGCGGCCAGGACTGGGTAGCGAACAGCGGCGTCAGCGCCCAGTTGGCTTCGCCTGTTGAGGCGCTCCAGCCGGTATAGAACATCTTCACGCCGCTCTCTTTCTGGCCTTTATCCTCGACCTGGGCCGCACGCTGTCCCGCATCCATTGCGGTAACCGTAACCTTAATGCCAACCTGCGCCAGCTGCTGCTGAGTAAACTGTAAAACCTTTTGCGCCGTGCTGTGGTTATGAGAAGACCATAGCGTGGTGCTGAAACCATTTGGATAGCCCGCTTCTTTTAACAGCTCGCGCGCTTTAGCCGGGTTGTATTGTGGTGCCGGGTAGCTTTGCGCATACTGAATCGATGGCGGCACTATACCGGTAGCCGGCTCGGCATAGCCGGCAAAAGCGACCTTCACCAGCGCCTGGCGATTGATGGCATAGTTGATCGCTTCACGCACTTTTGGATTGTCGAACGGCTTTTGCGTAACGTTAAAACTGATATAGCGCTGCATGATCGACGGTGAAGTCACTAAATCCAGCTTGTTGTTTTTCTCCAGCAGTTTGGCCTGCTCGTAGGGAATAGGGAAAGCAAAGTTTGCCTCGCCGGTTTGCAGCATAGCGGCACGGGTATTGTTATCCACCACCGGACGCCAGGTAATGCTGTCCAGCTTCGGATAGCCCGGCTTCCAGTAGCCCGTGAATTTTTTTACCTTTACAAAATCGGTCTGGTTCCAGGTCTCCAGCTCGTAAGGGCCGGTTCCCACCGGATGGAAACCGATCTCTTTACCATATTTTTTCAACGCCGTTGGCGAAATCATTGCTGCTGCCGGGCTGGCAAACGTATTGATAAAGGCAGAGAACGGCTGCTTCAGGGTAATTTTTACCGTAGTGGGATCGACCACTTCCGTTGTCGCCACCGACTTAAACAGGTTATAGCGCTTGAGATGATTATCCGGATTACTGGCACGATCCAGATTCACCTTGACCGCTTCGGCATTGAAATCGGTACCGTCCTGAAACTTAATGCCGCTGCGCAGCTTGATGGTATAGGTTAGTCCATCCTTGCTGGCCTCATAGCTCTTCGCCAGCACGTTAACCAGCTTCATCTCTTTATCGAAGCCGAACAGCCCCTGATAGAAGGATTTGGCTACCGCCTGCGATAGCGTGTCATTAGCGTCGTAAGGATCGAGCGTAGTGAAGTTTGAACCTACGGCAATCACGGCGTCCTTCGCCGCCCAGGCCGGTATCGCCGCCAGGCCGCTCAGGATCCCGGCAGCCACCAGCAGCTTGCGTTTCATAATCATGCTTTTTCTCCTGTGATGTTATTGTGCAGCACTTCAGACGGCGTGACGGGCGACATAATGCCCGGCGCTGACTTCCACCAGCTTCGCTACTTCCGGCTCGTCGCCTACGGCCCGAATCGGGCTGGGTATTTCATCTACCAGTAGCGCCCTTTCGCGGTGACGATGATGAGGGTTGGCTACCGGCACGGCGGACATCAGCTTGCGCGTATAGGGATGCTGAGGGTTTTCAAATACGGCCTGACGTGAACCTATCTCTACGATTTGCCCCAGGTACATTACCGCGACGCGATGGCTGATCCTTTCTACCACCGCCATATCGTGGGAAATAAACAGAAAAGCGATGCCGAATTCACGCTGCAAATCCATCATCAAATTGACGATTTGCGCCTGTACGGAGACATCAAGTGCTGAAACGGATTCATCAGCGATAACCACTTTAGGATTCAGCGCCAGCGCGCGGGCAATACAGATACGCTGCCGCTGGCCGCCGGAAAATTCATGCGGGTAGCGTCGCGCATGTTCCGGCAGCAGGCCAACGCGTTCCAGCAGCCAGGCAACCCGCTCCTCGGCCTCTTTGCCTTTTGCCACGCCGTGCACTAACAGAGGTTCCATAATGGAGAAGCCAACTGTTAGTCTGGGATCGAGCGAAGCGTAGGGATCCTGGAAAATAAACTGGATATCGCGCCGCAGATGGGAAAGCGCGGCGCCGCTGAGATTATCGATGCGCTGGCCATTAAAGGTAATAGTACCGCCCTGGCTGGCGACCAGCCGCAGCAGCGAACGGCCGGTGGTGGATTTGCCGCAGCCTGATTCGCCGACCAGCGCCAGAGTTTCGCCCGCATGCAGATCGAAGCTGACTTTCTCCACGGCATGTACGCGGCGCGTCACGCGATTCAGGATACCGCTGCGAATATCGAAGCGTGTAACCAGATCGCGCACCTGTAGCACCGGCGGCGACTCTGCGATTACCGTATCCTGCGCTTCCTCTTGCCTTTCACCGTCCGGCGTAATTAAAGGGAAACGCGCCGGGAAAGGTTTGCCTCGCATCGCGCCCAGTTTGGGCACGGCGGCCAGCAGCGCCCTGGTATACTCCTGCTGCGGCTGCTGAAAAATTGCCTCTACCGGGCCGGTCTCTACCACATCACCGCGATACATGACCTGGACACGGTCGGCCATCTCCGCCACTACGCCCATATCGTGCGTAATAAAAATTACGCCCATTTGCATCTCTTTTTGCAGCACGCGGATCAGCTGCAGGATTTGCGCCTGGATAGTGACATCCAGCGCCGTGGTAGGTTCGTCGGCAATCAGCAACGCAGGTCGGCAGGAGAGCGCCATGGCGATCATTACCCGTTGGCGCATACCGCCGGAAAGCTGATGTGGGAAGCGCCCCAGCACGTTGCGAGCCTCGGGGATACGCACCAGATCCAGCATGCGCTCCGCCTCTTTCAACGCCTCGCGGCGGCTCATTCCCTGATGCAGGATAATGGATTCCGCTATCTGATCGCCGACGGAAAAAACCGGGTTCAGCGAGGTCATTGGCTCCTGAAAAATCATCGCCATATCGGCGCCGCGCACGCTGCGCAGCCCTGATTGCGGCATAGTAGCGAGGTCAATAACCTCGCCGTTACGGCGCCTCAGCCAGATTTCGCCGCTGTCGATTTGGCCGCCGCCCTGCTCCACCAGCCGCATCAGCGCCAGCGAGGTGACGGATTTCCCCGAGCCGGATTCACCCACAATAGCCAGCGTTTCGCCACGCTGCACCTCAAGCGACAAATTTTTAACCGCGCGCACAGTTTCGCTTTCCTGCTTAAAACTGACGCTCAAGTTTTTGACCGACAGAACCTGTCCGGCGGACAGGTCGGATCCACTGGCCATCCTGACTCCCTATTCTTCGCGATAGATTCCTACGTTTGGCGCATCGCCCACGTAGCCAAAACCCCGATACATGCCTTCACTGTTAAAGGGCAGCGCAATATTGCCTTCGCGGTCTATCGCTATCACGCCGCCGCTGCCGCCCAACACTTTTATTTTTTCCATCACTACCCGCTCGCTGGCTTCTTTCAGCGACAGGCCGCCGTATTCCATCAGCGCCGCAATATCGTAGGCTGCCAGCGTACGCATAAATACTTCGCCGCTACCGGTGCAGGAAACCGCCACGTTGGCATTGTTGGCATAGCAGCCTGCGCCTGGAATGGGCGAATCGCCTACGCGTCCGACCTGCTTATTGGTCATGCCGCCGGTAGAGGTAGCCGCCGCCAGATTCCCTGCTTTGTCCAGCGCTACCGCGCCTACGGTACCGAATTTACGGTCTGGATCCAGCGGATCGTCGGAAGCCTGCGCCGCGCCATCATGATCCAACAGCGTTTGCTGGGTTGCCAGCGCGCGTTGCAGTTGTTCCCAGCGCTCTGGCGTAGAGAAAAAATCAGGTGCTACAGGCGCAAGCCCTTGTTCGAAAGCAAAATTCTCCGCGCCCTCGCCGATAAGCATGACGTGTGGGCTTTTTTCCAGCACGGCTCGCGCCGCCAAAACTGGATTGCGCACTTGCTTTACTCCGGCAACCGCGCCCGCTTCCAGTGACCTTCCATCCATTATGCAGGCATCAAGTTCATGCGTACCCTGATGGGTAAACACGGCGCCTTTACCCGCGTTGAACAGCGGACACTCTTCCAACTGGCGCACGGCTTCTGTTACCGCATCCAGCGCGCTGCCGCCGTTTGCTAAAATGGCTTGTCCACTGGTGACAATGGCTGAGAGCGCCTCAATATAAAGCCGCTCTTTCTCTGCGCTCATGCTGGCGCGGGCAATAGCCCCGGCGCCGCCGTGAATAACGATCGCTGATCTGCTCATAATCCGTTTTACCCTGCGTGCCAAATCGGCAAGAAAAACACTGTGTTAGAATAGTTTTGTCAAATTGTGACCGTTTTTGACTATAGGCAGGCTGTAAAGTGATGTAAAGCAGAAAGTTGGCGCGGTGATAATAACGAAAGCTTATGATTTATAACCAGCGGCGGCTTTACGTGACCATAATGGCAATTCACGCCATAATAATTTATTTGATTGCATGCCTGCCCGCGCCGACGGGCACGCCGAGGACGTTATGGAAGCTTTTACTGCGGGACTCATCTCCCTTGACGATGCGTTGTCTACCATGCTGGCTCGCATCACGCCGGTTGCCGAAACAGAGACGCTGCCGCTGACAGCGGCAACAGGCAGGATTACTGCCGCCGCCGTTATCTCTCCCATCGACGTTCCCCCTTTCGCCAATTCCGCGATGGATGGCTACGCCGTTCGCCTGGCCGATCTGACATCAGGTGAGCCGTTGGCTATTGCTGGTAAAGCTTTTGCCGGCGCGCCTTTTAACGGCGAATGGCCGGAAGGTAGCTGCATTCGCATTATGACAGGTGCGCCTGTACCGGAAGGCGCAGAAGCCGTAGTGATGCAGGAAGAGACCGAACAGGCCGAAGATAAAATTCGCTTTTTAGCCCAGGCCAATGCAGGACAAAATATTCGCCTGGCCGGCGAGGATATTAAGCAAGGCGCAGGTGTGCTGAATGCTGGCGTACGCCTGGGCGCTGCGGAACTGCCTCTGCTGGCATCGCTGGGCGTAGCAGAAGTCACTGTCAAACGCCGACTGCGCGTGGCAGTGTTCTCTACTGGCGATGAGCTACAGCCAGTTGGTGAACCTCTGGCTGCTGGTCAGATCTATGATACTAACCGCTTCGCGGTGCGTCTGATGCTGGAAAAGCTGGGCTGCGAGGTGATAGATCTGGGCATTATCCGTGATAACCAAACCGCGCTGCGTGCCGCTTTTATCGAAGCGGATAGCCAGGCGGACGTAGTGATCAGCAGCGGTGGCGTGTCGGTAGGCGAAGCGGATTACACTAAAGCTATGCTGGAAGAGCTGGGTAAAGTCGGCTTCTGGAAGCTGGCGATCAAGCCGGGCAAGCCGTTCGCTTTTGGCCGCCTGCAGAACAGCTGGTTCTGTGGTCTGCCCGGCAATCCCGTTTCCGCCGCGCTGACCTTTTATCAGCTTGTCCAGCCGCTGCTGGCGAAGCTTAGCGGCCTTGCCGCCCCTGCGCTACCGCCGCGCCAGCGGGTGAAAAGCGCCAGTAACCTGAAAAAAACGCCGGGCAGGCTCGATTTCCAGCGTGGCAGGCTGGCGCGTAACGCTCAGGGCGAACTGGAGGTCAGCAGCACCGGCCCACAGGGCTCGCACGTTTTCAGCTCTTTTAGTCAGGCGAACTGCTTTATCGTGCTGGAGCGCGAGCGCGGCAACGTTCAGGCCGGAGAGTGGGTTGAAGTCGAGCCATTTAACAGTCTGCTGGAGGGGTAATGCATCCTGAACTCAGCGACGAAGAGATGCTGCGCTACAATCGTCAGATCGTGCTGCGCGGCTTTGATTTCGATGGCCAGGAGCGGCTAAAAGCGGCAAAAGCGCTGATTGTCGGGCTGGGCGGGCTGGGCTGCGCCACCAGCCCTTATCTGGCTTCCGCTGGCGTTGGTCAACTGACGCTACTGGATTTCGATACGGTTTCCGTTTCTAACCTACAGCGGCAAATTTTACATCGCGACGCGCAGGTTGGCGTGGCAAAGGTCGAATCCGCTCGCCAGCAGCTTAGCGAAATCAATCCTTATATTAAGCTGGAGACGGTGGATCGGCAGCTTGAAGATGAAGAGCTTTCTACGCTGATCGCTCAACACGATGTTGTTCTGGACTGTACCGATAACGTTACCACTCGCGAGCAGCTAAACCGCCTCTGCTTCGCCAGCAAAACGCCACTGGTTTCCGGCGCGGCAATCCGTATGGAAGGCCAAATCAGCGTTTTTACCTGGCAGGAAGCGGAACCCTGCTATCGCTGCCTGAGCCGCCTGTTCGGCCAGGCCACGCTCAGCTGCGTAGAGGCTGGCGTAATGGCGCCGCTGGTCGGCGTGATTGGTTCGCTGCAGGCAATGGAAGCCATCCGTCTGTTAACCGGTTATGGCGAAGCCGTGGCAGGCAAACTACTGATGTACGATGCCATGACGCTGCAATTCCGCACGCTTAAGCTGCCGAAAGATCCTCACTGCGAAGTTTGCGGCAACAGCTAACCACCCGCGCGCCCTTTTTGCTACGGCGCGCCCATTCTCTGGCCGTTTCGGCTGTAGAAACAACCAATTCTTGCTACTGCCGCTATAGTTAGATCACTGCGAATGTCGCGTCAGGGAGAATTTCATGAGCGAGGAGCATCGCCCGCAGCCCGATGTCAGCATGCAAAGCCTGCGTCGCCTGCTAATCATCTTTTTACTGGTGATTGGCTGCGCCGTGGTGTTGGTAAACGGCTGGGTGGTTTACAGCATCTGGCAGCGTATTGTGAATGAAACACAGAATGATGCTCACAACTTATCCCAGTCGCTGTCACGCCAGTCTGAAGATACGCTGCTGCCTGTCGAGCTGACGCTACAGGATTTGCGCGATCGCATAACGCTGGTCGGGCTGGACGCCGAGCGGCAGAACTATCTACGCACGCTGTTAATGGAGCGTAAAGCTTCGCTGCCGCAGCTGCATGGCCTGTTTGTCTATGACAGCGCTGGCAACTGGGTGCTGACATCGCAGGGCATGCTTAATCAGCATAGTAACAATGCCGACCGCGCCTACTTTAAATATCATCAGCAGCATAACGATCCCGGTCTGCACATTGATGAAGTGATCCGTAGCCGCAGCACGGGCGATCTGGTTATTCCGCTCTCGATGAGGCTTAATAACCGCGACGGGACTTTTCGCGGCGTGCTGCTGGCTACGCTGCGCATCGACTATTTTCGGCAAATCTTTAGCTATTACAATCTGGGCGATAAGGGCCTGCTGGCGCTGATGACTCATACCGGCGATATCCTCTACGTACGCCCTTTTGCCGATAACCTGCTTAACCGCAATATTGCTAACAGCCCGCTGTTTACCCATTTGCTGAAGGCTTCTTCCAGCGGAACGGCGAACTATAAAGCCGCCCTGGACGGCGTCGAGCGTCTTTTCGGCTACGCCAGCCTGAAACGTTATCCGCTGGTGGTGACTGTCGGCTACGATAAGCAACAGCTGGTGCAGGAATGGCTAACCGAGCTGGTAGTCTATCTGACTCTTTGCGTGCTGCTGCTGCTGGTAATTGCCGCGCTGGGCTGGCTGCTGCTGCGTAATATCGCCTATACCATCCGCGATCAAAAAGAGCTGGCACAAGCGCGCGACAGACTGACGGCAATGAACCATACGCTACAAACGCTGGCGCTGGTGGATAGCCTTACCGGCCTGGCAAATCGCCGTCAGTTCGATCTCTATCTGGATCGTAGCCTTGAGCGTGCTGCTAAGCTGCGAACACCGCTGGCGTTGCTGATGATAGACGTAGACTCTTTCAAGCGTTTTAACGACACCTACGGACACCTGGCTGGCGATGAGTGCCTGAAATACGTTGGTCACGCATTACAGGGAATTCATCATCGCCCCGATGATTTATTTGCGCGCTATGGCGGCGAGGAGTTTGCTGTGATTCTCGGCGACTGCGGTCAGGAAGCCGCCCTTAAGCTGGCAGAGAAAATAAGAGTGACCGTTGCTGCTTTGGCGATCCCACATCGTAACAGCGAAAGCGAGGCTAAAGTAGTTACCATCAGCATAGGGCTACATGTAATGTCCGGCGACAGACAAGAAGATCGCCAGACGCTAATCGGCCAGGCAGATAAAGCGCTTTACAGTGCGAAAGCCAGAGGAAGGAATCGGGTTGAGGTGCAGTGAAACCAGTATTTATATAATTCCGGAAACCAAACCCACAGCCTCTCTCCGTTATCAAAAAACTTAAAGGCAAACACTTATTACGCTGGGGCGCTTTCATTTACATCAATAGCTAATATTCGCCCTGGCGCTTGCTATAAAGCGGCTTTGTTGCATCTTTTGGCCTGCGAAAGGTAATGGGCACAGCGGAGCATCAGGTTAAAATTATCTGGAATGACCTGGAGCATGTAATTCAGAAATGGCTGAAAATTTCTATAACTTGTTTTTTATCATCTTTTCCACCTTGTTCTTTATATATCCTTTTGGTTTCGCCAGACATGATGTTTCTGGCGTTATCGACTGGCAGTAACAACAGGAGTAATTTACAGGGAAAGGAAAAATGGTTATGGAAAAACTCGCCTTCAGGCTCAACGAGCCTGAAAAAAAGGAACAGGGAAAGGAAAAGACAATGGAAAAGTTAACGCAGCGCGTAGAGCACCTTGAAGAAGATACTCATCAGATCAAACTCGATCTGGCCGTCTTAACCGCACGTTCAGAAAATTTCGCCACTAAGGCCGATCTCGCCGAGCTTAAAGCGGAGCTTAAGTCCGATCAATATGAGATGCGCGTGGAATTGCTCAGGGAGATCGGCGCCTGCGATATGCGCGCCAATGCCAGATTCGAGAAAATCGATGAGCAGTTCAGCGGGTTTAATGAGAAATTTATTAAAATCGACGAGCAGTTTAAAAGAGTCGATGAACGCTTTGAAAGAGTGGATGAACAGTTTAAAAGAGTCGATGAACGCTTTGAAAGAGTGGATGAACGCTTTAACAGGGTTGATGAGCAATTCAAAAAAGTAGACGAGCAGTTCAGAAAAGTGGATGCGAGATTCGAAAGCCTGGAGACTAAAATCGGCAATATTGACAGCAAAATCACCTGGACTCTGCTGATCCCGGCGCTGACGGCTATCATCCTCTGGTTTGTCAAAACGGCGATCCTGAAAATCTGACCCGGCTGCTCGCCGGGCCTACAGAGCGGAGCAAGCGCCCCGCTCTTAACAATCAAACGATCCCTTTGCTGCGCAGGTAGTCTTCGTAGTTGCCGGTAAAGTCGTGGATTTTGCCCGGCGTCATTTCAATCACGCGGGTTGCCAGCGAGCTAACGAATTCACGGTCGTGCGAGACGAAAATCAACGTGCCTTCGTACATCTCCAGCGCCATATTCAGCGCCTCGATCGATTCCATATCCAGGTGGTTGGTCGGTTCGTCCATAATCAGCACGTTCGGCTTGTCCATCATCAGCTTGCCAAACAGCATACGGCCCTTTTCGCCACCGGAAAGCACCTTAGCGGGCTTTTTGATATCGTCCTGGCTGAACAACAGGCGACCCAGAATACTGCGCACCGCCTGCTCGTCGTCCCCTTCCTTCATCCACTGGCTCATCCAGTCGAAAACCGTCAGGTCATTAGCGAAATCATGCGCGTGGTCCTGCGCATAGTAGCCAATACGGGCATTTTCCGACCATTTAACCGTGCCGTTATCCGGCTGGATCTCGCCGACCAGCGTTTTCAGCAGGGTCGATTTACCGATACCGTTCGGGCCGATAATAGCCAGCTTTTCGCCAACTTCCAGCAGCAGATTGACGTTTTTAAACAGCGGCCCCTGATCGAAGCCTTTGGTCAGCTCCGCCAGTTCCAGAGCATTACGGAACAGTTTCTTGTCCTGCTCAAAACGGATAAACGGGTTCTGGCGGCTGGAGGCTTTCACCTCTTCCAGCTTGATTTTATCAATCTGTTTTGCGCGGGAAGTTGCCTGGCGCGATTTGGATGCGTTGGCGCTGAAGCGGCTGACAAAAGATTGCAGCTCGTTGATCTGCGCCTTTTTCTTGGCGTTATCTGCCAGCAGACGCTCACGAGCCTGGGTTGCCGCCGTCATATACTCGTCGTAGTTGCCCGGATAAACGCGCAGCTCGCCGTAATCGAGATCGGCCATATGGGTGCAGACCATATTCAGGAAGTGACGGTCGTGCGAGATAATGATCATGGTGCTGTTACGCTCGTTCAGCACCTGCTCCAGCCAGCGGATGGTATCAATATCCAGGTTGTTGGTCGGTTCATCGAGCAGCAGAATTTCCGGATTAGAGAACAGCGCCTGCGCCAGCAGCACGCGCAGCTTCCAGCCTGGCGCTACTTCGCTCATCGGGCCGTAGTGCTGCTCCAGCGGAATACCAACGCCCAGCAGCAGTTCACCGGCGCGGGACTCTGCGGTATAGCCATCCATTTCGCCATATTTCTCTTCCAGGTCGGCCACTTTATAGCCGTCCTCTTCGCTCATTTCCGGCAGCGCATAAATCCGGTCGCGCTCTTCTTTCACTTCCCACAGCTCGCCGTGGCCCATGATTACCGTATCCAGCACCGAGTACTGCTCAAAGGCGAACTGATCCTGGCGCAGCTTACCGATACGCTCGTTGGGATCGAGGGAAACATTACCCGCGGTCGGCATCAGATCGCCACCGAGGATTTTCATAAAGGTAGACTTTCCGCTACCGTTGGCGCCGATCAGGCCATAGCGGTTGCCGCCGCCAAATTTGACAGAGATATTTTCGAACAGCGGCTTACTGCCAAACTGCATGGTGACGTTGCTGGAAACTAGCACAGGATAGCCTTTCGTTTGCGATGGGATAATAAATCAGCGCGCATTATGCCAAAAAAAAGGGGCGGCGAATACACCGCCGCCCGCAGAAGGCTACCCTTTTCGCTAATGGCTTTCCGCCTTGCGTTTCGGTGCCGGCATCGGCCGGGTTTCGGTATCGCTGCTCAACCAGTCATGCAGATAGTGCTCAATCTGCTCCAGGCTACGGTTACGCGTTTCCGGCACGCACTTAATGACGAAGGCTGCGCCGAACAGGCCGATAAAGGCGAAAATAAAGAAGGCGCCGGAAAGCCCAACCGTCGCCAGCAACATCGGAAAGGCCAGCGAAATAAGGAAGTTAGCGATCCACATGGCGAATACCGCGCCGCCCATAAAGATACCGCGCAGGCGAGTCGGGAAGATTTCGGAAAGCAGCAGCCAGGTGACCGGCGACAGCGCGCCCTGCTGGAAGCTCAGAAACATCAGCATCCCCAGCAGTACCAGATAGCTACGCATAACATCGGGCTGGCCGTTAACCGTTTCCGGCATAAAATAGCTGATACAGCCGATAAACAGCAGGCAGGCGGTACAGCCGAACTGGCCGATCATAGTCATGGTGCGGCGCCCGAGCCGGCCCAGCAGCCAGATACCCACGAAGGTCATCAACACGGAGATAGCGCCGTTAGCGATAGTGGCGAACAGCGCCGCATCGGTGCTCATGCCAACCGCTTTCAGCATGGTAGGTGCGTAATACATAATGGTATTGACGCCGGAAAGCTGCTGAATAACCGCCACGCCGATACCGATCAGGAACAGTTTAAATAGCCATGGCTTGCGCAGCTCTTTCAGGCTGGGCTTGCCTTTGTTCTCTTCTTCGCTGAGGGTCTCTTCGATCTCCGTCAGTTCCCACTCTACGTCGCTTTTGGCACGGGTACGCTCCAGCACCTTGCGCGCCTCCGCCAGCCGCCCTTTCATCGCGTACCAGCGCGGCGTATCCGGCATAAACATCATGCCAAACCAGAGCGCCACGGCCGGGATGGTCGCGATCGCCAGCATCCAGCGCCAGGTTTGCTCGCCGCCCCAGGCTGCATTAAAGCCGGCATTGGAGATATAGGCCAGCATCTGACCGGAAACGATCATCAGCTCCTGCAGGGTAACTAATTGCCCCCGCTTGTTGGCTGGCGCTATCTCTGCGATATAGACGGGCACGGTGGCTGCCGCGCCGCCTACCGCCACGCCTAACACCAGGCGGAAGAAAATCATCCAGTTCACATCAGGCGCCATTGAGGTGCCCAGCGCGCCAACAGCAAAAATTACCGCAAGGACAATAATGATTTTCTTCCGCCCGGCTGCCGCAGCAAAATGCCCGGAAACCAGCGCACCGAACGCGGCACCGAACAGCAGCGAACTGGTGACCAGCCCGGTAGTAAACGGCGTTAAATGCAGTTCACTGCCCATAAACAGCAGCGCGCCGGAGATAACGCCGGTGTCGTAGCCAAACAGCAGGCCGCCCAGCGTGGCGATAACGGCGATAACCTTAACAAAGGGTTCCGTTCGCGATGTGCTGTTAGGCCCTGATGCCCGGTTGGGCGTGAGATATTGTTCTTTTGGCATGGTGATCGACCTCTTATCGTTATTCGCAGATCGGGCCGCCAAAAAAAAGCGGCGCCCGGTGAGTTCTCCAGGTCCTTAACTTAGTCTGTTTTTTTCATTTAAAATAACAATGAAAATTAAATTTTGCGGCACAGCTCTCAGAGTATTGCTGGTTTTGTGACGCGAGTATCATAAAATCCGTATTAGTTTCACCTTTATCAGCCATATCTTGAGTTCAGGCACAAAAAGCGCTAACCCAGCCAATAGAAATTTTATTTCATTTTGATGGAAAAACATCAACCTATTTTCGACTTATAGGGTTATTCCGCCGCAACGAATAAAGTGACGGCGAAGCGAATAGCGGGATAAAAACGTCATAAACTTTCAGTTCAGACAAAAGTAAGCCAACGGCAGGGAAGAGTCAGAAGAAACAGGCTGGCGACGGAAAGCCGCAGAGAGTTAAGGCAGGTGATGAAAAGGCAGCTATCAACAGAGCTGGCGAAAGCATTGCGCTTCCGCCAGCTTGCTCAACGTCAGCCTGCGGGCGGCGTATCGCCGGTTTCTGCCGGACCGAACACCGAATAGTTCGGCAGCTGTATGTTTTGATAAAGCTCCCAGCCGCCGCCGAGCGCCTTGTAGAGCGCCACCAGATCCAGACTGGTTTGCACTCTGGCAGAGGCGGCCTGCTGCTTCGCCTGCGCCAGCTGGCGCTGTGCGGTCAGCGCGTCGATAAATGAAGAGAGTCCTTTACCGTAGCTGTCATTAGCCAGATCGAAGGCATTCTGCAATGCATCCACCGTTTGATCCAGCCCTTCCACCTGCTGCTGATCGGTACGGTAGCTAACCAGTGCATTTTCCACATCCTGCAGGGCAGTCAACACCGTCTGGCGATAGCCCAGCGCGGCGCTGGCCTGCTCTGCTCTCGCCAGCTTCACGCCGGAAACCAGTCTGCCACCCTGGAAAATGGGCAGGGAAACCGAAGCGCCGTAGCTATAGAAATGGCTGCTCCAGTTATCCAGATAGCTGGCCTCGGTATTACGCATGCCGAACTGTCCGGTAAGCGAGAAATCCGGGAAAAGCTGCGCCACGGAAACGCCGATATTCGCCGTCGCCTCATGCAGTCTTGCTTCTGCCTGCCGCACGTCCGGACGGCGTCGCGCCAGCGTGGATGGTAGCCCTACCGATACCGCTTTCGGTAAATCTGGCATTGCTTTTGGCACCGCCAGCTCCGCATCCAGCGCGCCTGGTGGTTTGCCGATCAACACGGCCAGCCCGTTCATCGCCTGGTGAATTTGCGACTCATACTGCGGCAGCTGCGCACGCAGTGAATGTAACTGAGCGCGAGCGTTTTCCACATCCATCTGCGGTGCCAGACCGTTGCGTTGCTGGCTCTGCGTTAGCTCAAGCGTTTGCTGCGCCACCTCGATTTGTGTTTGCAGCGTCTGGCTGATTAGTTGCGCGCCGCGCAGCTGTAGGTAAGTGCGAGCTACTTCCGCTTCAAGTGATACCAGCGCATCGTTACGGCTTTCCAATGATTCCTGCTGCTGCGCGCCTGCCGCCTCAACCTGACGGCGCACTTTGCCCCACAAATCCAGCTCCCAGGAGGCATCGAAACTGCCCTGATAAAGCCCAACCGGTTTGGTCAGCCCGTTCAGCGCCGAACTGAGATCGGTATCGTTCTCGCCTCCAACCTGATCCAGCTGGCTATAAACGCCGTTGGATTCCAGCTCGCCTTTCAGGCCGAGCTGCTGGCGCTGTGCCGAAGCCTGCCCGTTAATCGAGGGGAACCAGGCGCCGCGAGCCTGATTAAGCTGCTGACGGGAACCAGCGATGCGCAGCACTGCCTGCTGCAAACTCAAATTCCCGGCGATAGCGCGATCGATCAGGCTGTTTAACTGAGGATCGTTAAATGATTTCCACCAGCCCGGATTAGTCACGGTAGCCTGAGGACGTGAAGCGCGATCCGATGCCAGCGAGTTAAAAGCGGCTGGCGTGGAAGGTTCAGGCGCGCGGTAGTCAGGCCCGACGGTACAGGCTGATAATGCAATAGTCGCAACCAGCAGCACGCCGAGCCGCGAACGTGGGAATAAAGGAATAACGTTCATGTCAGTGTGCTCCTGCACTGCCCTCGCTCTTGATTGGCGCCAGCAGTAAACAAAATGGAATAAGAACCAGGGCCAGGATGCTTAGCCCCATAAAGACATCGATATAGGCCAGAATGCGCGCCTGAGCGATCATTTCTTTATAGACCTGTCCGGTCGCTATAGTAAGAGGATCGCCAACAGCCGAGGTAAAGTCTCTTACCCCTTGCGCCCAGCGTTCTACCGTCAGGTTAAAAGGCTCGTTAAGCGGCGTCATGTTATGCACCATATGCGCACTACGCGCCTGCTCCCGCTCTGTAATCATCGCGGTTGATAGCGAGATACCGATCGAACCCGCCACGTTACGGCACATGGTAAACAGCGCTGAAGCGTCCGCGTTCAGCTTTTGCGGGATAGTTACGAAAGCAATGGTCGTTAGCGGCACGAAAAGGAAACCCAGACCGATGGTTTGTGCACTGCGCATCATGACCAGCGTAGTGAAATCGATGTTCGGCGTTAGCTGCGCAGAGTAGATAAACGAAACAAACAGGCAGGTAAAACCGAAGGCGATAATCCAGCGCGTTTGCACAATCGGCATCAGCTTCAGCACCAGCGGGATAGTCAGCACGATCAGCACTGCGCCAGGCGAAAGCACCAGGCCCGACCAGGTCGCGGTATAGCCCAAATCCTGCTGCGCAAGTTGAGGAATAACCACGGAACTGCCGTAGAGAATAGCCGCCATACCGGACATTAAAATACTGGCAACGGCAAAATTGCGATCTTTCAGTACATGCAGATCCACTACCGGTTTCTTCGCATAAAGTAGCCAATAGACCGCGCCGACCAGACCTATGGCGCTCAAAATAGCGAAAGTCACGATAAAGTTTGAACTGAACCAGTCATCATCCTCGCCACGATCAAGGAATACCTGTAGACAGCCAAGCCCCAGCGTAATCAGGCTGATGCCAATATAGTCAATGGACAGCTTGCCCTTCGCCATCTTGCGTTCCCACGGCGGATCTTCCAGCAGCTGATAGATAGCCAGCACGCTCAGAATACCAACGGGAATATTGATAAAGAACACCCAGCGCCAGCTGTAGTTATCGGTGATCCAGCCGCCCAGCGTTGGGCCAAGCACCGGCGCAACGATAATGGCGATAGAAGAGAGACCGAACGCTTTACCGCGATCCTCCGGCTTAAAGTAATCCAGCAGCACCGACTGCTGCACCGGCTGCAGGCCGCCGCCGAAAAAGCCCTGTAGCACCCTGAACAGGATGATTTGCCACAGTTCGGTAGCGATGCCGCAGAGAAAAGAGCAGACGGTAAACATCACAATACAGATTAAAAAGAACTGCTTGCGGCCGAATACGCGGCTAAGGAAAGCGGAAATAGGTAAGACTATGCCGTTCGCCACCAGATAGGAAGTCAGCACCCAGGTCGATTCGTCATAGCTGGAGGAGAGCGAACCGGCCACGTGCGGCAGCGCCACGTTGACGATGGTGGTGTCCAGGATCTCCATAAACACCGCCAGCGTCACCGTCATGGCGACCAGCCAGGGATTGCTGGCTGGCTGCCAGCTCTGGCCGTGACTCATTCCACCGTTACCTCAGGCTCAACCGACAGGCCCAGCGGTAGCGGTCGGTTGGGATCCAGACCTTTATCAATCACGATTTTCACCGGTACGCGCTGAACAATTTTCACATAGTTGCCGGTCGCATTTTCTGACGGGAAAGTCGAGAAGCGCGAACCGGAGCCCATCTGGATGCTGTCTACGTGCCCTTCCAGCTTCATATCCGGCCAGGCATCTACGGAAATAGTCACCTTATCGCCCGGATTCATACGCTCAAGCTGAGATTCTTTGAAATTAGCGGTGATCCAGACATTTGGCGACACCAGCGAAAACAGCGAGGTGCCAGCCTGCACCAGCGTGCCGACCTGCACATTGCGCTTGGTGACAAAGCCATCGTAAGGCGCGCGTACTTCGGTATAGGAAAGGTTCAGATTAGCCGTATTCAGCTGCGCTTTCGCCTGCTCCACCTGCTGCTGGCGCGCTTCAACATTGGTTTCCTGCTGGCGGATTTGCAGTTGGATTTGCGAGGCGACTTCAACCTGCGCTTTTGCGCTTGCCAGCTCGGCTTTAGCGCTTCTCAATTGCGCGCTTGCGGCATCAATATTTCGCTGCGAAGTGGCACGCGGATCGACACCGCGCTGGCGTTTATAGTCTTCCTGCGCGTTCAGGTAGTTGGCTTCCGCCTTTGCCTGCTGCGCCAGCGCCTGATCTTTCTGCGCCGGATACTGCACGCGGGAAAGCGCCAGCTGCGCCTGAGCCTGATGCAGTTGGGCAGTAGCCAGACCAAGCTGCGCCTGCGCCTGATCGCGCTGGGCCTGATTATCCTGCGGATCGATAACTACCAGCAGATCGCCTTTTTTCACCCGCTGGTTGTCAGTAACCAGCAGCTTAGTGACATAGCCGGAAGCTTTAGGCGCGATAGTGACCGCGTCCGCTTCGGTAAAGGCATCGTCGGTGGTTTCGATATTCCGGCCGGTAAACCAGAAGTAAAAACCAACGATAATCATCACTATGACCACGACTGCCAGAATAATCAGCGGTTTTTTGCCGGGCCGTTTGCGCTCCGGCTGCTCGTCATCTTTTTGCTGGCCGTGGTCCTGCCGCTGGCCGTTTTCCTTGTCGTTATTCGATTGCGAATTATTTTGTGGATGACGCTGGTCATCATCTGAGGAAGAATTTGATTGATTAGCCATAGTTCTCATCAGGTTACGGCGGGCCCAAACCGAGCCCGCAAGATTCACGCTGTTATAAACATAGGGCCAAAATTGACAAATGCCAGTGTTTCTTTACGAAGTCAGACAAGACTCAGGTCAGAGCGCACCAATGCCTAAAAGCAGCAGCCAGCCCAGCGCCATTGCCCACAATAGCATGGGCAGCGAGTAGAAATGAAAGTGCAGCCAGACGGCGCGATCTTTCGCCATGCGCAGAGCGATAAGATTGGCCAGTGAACCGGGCAGCAGACCGAAACCGCCAATATTCACCGCCCATGCCAACAGAGTGCTGGCAGGCAGATTCGCCAGCAGCAGAATGGTGGCCGGAACGTTACTGATAATTTGCGACAGGCCTATGGCCAACAGAAACTGTTTACCTTCTGATAGCTGGGGGATCTGTTGGAGAAGATGCTGCGAGGCGGGCAGTCTGGTCAGCAGAAAAACATCTACAAACATAGCGATAAAGACCGCCAGCAGGCTCCAGTCAATGGCTAACAGCGTGCGGCGTGAGATGCTGAGAAACACCAGAAACACTACCAGCACGCCCCACGCGGTATAGCCCAACTCCAGCGCAGCAATAAACAGCAGATAAAGTATAACGCTGGCAATCAGCAACGAGCGCTGCCACTGCGGCTCCGACTGCTGTTCTGCGCGTTCAATTTGTTTGCCAGAAAAGCAAAGCGCGGTAAGCAGCAGCAGGCTAAGCATCAGCGCCCCGCCCAACGGCAGCATCTGCCCGATAAAACCAATAAAGCCAACTTTACCGTGCTGCCACAGCAAGATGTTTTGCGGATTGCCAATCGGCGTCAGCAGCGAACCGGCGTTGACCGCCAGCGCTTCAAAGATGATCAGCCGGGTAATTGGCAGCGAAGAGTAGCGACGTAACGTCAGCGTTAACGGCACCAGGATAAAAAGCGCGACGTCATTAGTAAGAAAGGTGGAAAGCAGTGCAGCAGCGGCAACCAAAAACAGCGCCAGCGAGCGCCGGGTGCGAAAGCGCTGCACCAGCCGCCTGCCCAGCACGTCAAAATAGCCGCTGGCCTCAATGCCTTTGGTCAGCATCAGCAGCCCGCACAGCGTCAGTATCGTCGACCAGTCAACCGCCGCAGGCAGCTGCCGCAGGGAAAAAGGCGCAAAGCAGGCCAGCGCCAGGCCCAGTAAAACCAACAGATGCAGTAAGCGATCTTGCAGGAAAGGCCTGAGCAGCATTGCCATTATTCACCCATTACTGACGGCTTTCATAAAACTGCTGGAAAATAGCCAGGGTTTCGTCGCTGACGTGATGTTCCAGCCCTTCCGCATCGCGACGGGCCGTATCGGGACTAATGCCCAGCGCCAGCAGGAAAGTTTCAACAATGTGGTGCCGCTTGCGGCTCTCTTCTGCCAGCGCTTCGCCTTCTTCCGTCAGGAAAACACCACGATAGGGAACCTGCTCAACCAGTCCCGCTGTTGCCAGCCTTTTCAGCATCTTCGCCACGGTTGGCTGAGAAACGCCAAGACGCGCCGCCATATCCACCTGGCGGGCCTCGCCAAATTCACGGATGAGATCGGAAATTAGCTCAACGTAGTCATCGATCAGCTCGCGCCGATGGGCTTCACGCACCTGCCGGAAGCCTTCAACGTGCTCTTCTATTTCTTTTAGTGGCGCAGGTACTGCGGTTTTCGCGCGACGACTCATTCAGCTTCCTCTTTATTATTACTGACGCCTGATATCCGCATCAGCCTGTTGGTGCCACATTGTAATCGAAGCTCAAAGAAGCACAAAATTTCGCGCAATAGCAGTAGCTACGAATTATAGCCTGTGCTATACCTGATGATAAAGCGAACAAAGGAGAAGACGATGCAAAAGCCACTTTTACTCAAGCTGCTCTGTCGCTCCCCTTTCACGCTACGGCTGAAACTGCTGGAGATGCTGACGGCGGAGACCAAACCCGGTAACCGACAGGCATAAAAAAATCCGCCACCTGGGCGGATTTTTTATCAGCCAGCCGAAGCTGGTTGTTCAGCAAGCTTAGAAGCTGTAGCCTACGCCAGCGATCCAGGTGCCAACGTCTACGCTGCGGATACGGCTCTGCTCGTAGCCAACATCCAGAGCAACGTTTTCGATGCCTGGGTTGAACTGGAAGCCTGCGCCGTAGGAAACGCCAACGTCGCTGGAGTCAGACTTAACACGGTCTGCTGCGTTCTGCTGGAATTTACCGTAGCCGATACCCACCACGCCGTAGATGCTTGCCCAGTCATTCAGACGGAAAGCAGGACCTGCGGTGATGCCGTAGTACTGACCTTTGTTATAAACGCCAGCATCGGTACGATCTTTCTCGGTGTAGGTGAAAGAACCGATCCAGCCCAGCGGATCGCTGCCGTTTTCGTAGCGGTATTTCAGGTTGAAACCGTTGGCTTTGTTAGCCACGCCCTGCATATCGCTTTGTGCGTAACCACCGGAAACAGTGCTCTGTGCCATTGCTGAACCAGCAGAAACCGCCAGTACGCAAGCCAGTGCTGAAAGACATGCAATTTTTTTCATAACCACCTCAAATGTGAAAGTACTTATCTCCTGACAACGCTGAAAATATAACAAAACTCAGGCAGAAACTCTGCCCCGTTTTTGTTGTCCAAGACAATGTTTGGTGTAACAGGACGTTAATGATTCATTGTATCTTGTTATTTTTTCAGAAATTTTCGGCATTACCGCTTCACCCGACCCGCAATGTAAAAATTTGTTCATTGAGATAAATCTTAAATAAATTGACACTTCTTTACCTTCCCATCCCCTTTTTTCCGAATTTCCTTAACCTTTTTTAGGGGCTGAATCTGCGATTTTTTCCCGGCTGTTGATACACTCCAGGGAACTTTTTTCTCACTTGATGGACAAATAAGGTTGGTTCTAAGGATGTCTTTCTCTTCTTCTCGCGCTTCCCCGATCTGGCTACCCGTGCTGCTGCTGTTACTTGCCATGATATCTATTCAAAGTGGCGCATCCCTGGCTAAAACACTTTTCCCTCTTGTCGGCGCGCCAGGTATCACTGCTTTACGCCTTATGCTGGGAACGCTGATTCTGTTCGTAATTTTTAAACCCTGGCGCCTGCGCTTCAGCCGCCAACGGGTAGTGCCGCTGATCTTTTATGGCCTGGCGCTGGGCGCGATGAATTACACCTTTTACCTGTCAATCCGCACCGTGCCTTTAGGTATCGCCGTAGCGCTGGAGTTTGTTGGCCCGCTAACGCTGGCGCTGGTGGGTTCAAGAAAGCCGCTTGATTTTCTGTGGGTGGCGCTGGCGCTGGCTGGTCTCTGGTTTCTGCTGCCGCTGGGTAAAAGCATGGCGGGTGTAGATCCCAAAGGCGCGTTGCTGGCGCTGACGGCAGGCGCATGCTGGGCTATTTACATCCTGAGCGGCCAGCGAGCGGGCGCAGAGCATGGCCCGGCTACCGTAGCCGTGGGATCGCTGATTGCTTCGCTGGTATTTGTCCCGGTTGGTTTTACCTTCGCCGACAGCGGTATCTGGAATCTGTCGATATTGCCTATCGCCCTGGCGGTGGCCGTGCTTTCTACCGCTTTTCCCTACACGCTGGAAATGGTGGCGCTGACCCGACTGCCGGCTAAAACTTTCGGCACTTTGATGAGTCTTGAACCGGCGATGGGCGCCTTTTCCGGCATGCTTTTTTTAGGCGAGCTGCTGACGCTGCCGCAGTGGCTGGGCCTGCTGGCGATAATTATAGCTTCGGCAGGAGCCACGCTAACGCTTCGCCCCGCTAAACCCAAAATTGAATCTCTTAACGAGTCGGCTAAGTAGCTATATTTTTACACCTGCGCCTTCCCGCTACGGCAATTTAAATAATCCTCTGTTAACGGAGGATTATTTTACTTAAGTCAGATAAATCTGAGATGATAAAATAATTTATACGCGCGCACAGGTTCTATATCTCTTTTTTTGCCTGCGGCCATGAAAATAAAATTGCATTTATAATCAAAAGATTACCCCTCTCGCTCTTAATGAGAATATTTATTAATCTCATTTACCAAAATAAATCACAGCAATACCAGCCAGTTAAGCTGTAAGGCGGCTGCTATTTATACGATAGGCAGTATCTTTATGGCAGGCGCGGAAAGCGCTGCTATACTTGATCGGTACATTCAGGATAACTGACCATTAAGAGGATATTAATGATGAGTACCGCTAAACTGGTAAAAACGACTTCAACCGATCTGCATTACACCCGCAACAACGTGGCTGATGAAGAGAAAAAAGCCACTATTGAAGTGCTGAATCGTCTGGTAACGGAATTCATTGATTTATCCCTGATTACCAAGCAGGCGCACTGGAACATGCGTGGCGCAAACTTTATTGGCGTACATGAAATGCTGGATGGATTCCGTACTACTATTACTGACCATCAGGATACTATCGCGGAGCGTGTAGTCCAGCTGGGCGGCGTAGCGCTGGGTACCACTCAGGTCGTTAATGACCGAACCCCACTGAAAAGCTATCCGCTAAATATCCATACTGTTCAGGATCACCTGAAAGCGTTGGCAGAGCGTTACGCTGTGGTAGCTAATGATACCCGTAAAGCTATTACAGAAGTAGAAGACGAAGATACTGCAGATATCTTCACCGCGGCTTCACGCGATCTGGACAAGTTCCTGTGGTTCATTGAATCCAATATCGAGTAAGTCAGGCTGGGCTGCCAAAACAGCCCGCTTTTCATAGAGTAATTGTAGAGCAGATGAGGCCTTTCATCTGCTCTTCTTATATGGAGGAGAATGCGATGGCCAGCGGTTGGGCACGTGACGATGCCGTACAGGAACAAATTGACTCTACGGTAGAAGATGCTGTGATGCGCGCCAGGCGTGCAATGCACCAGGGTGTTAGCGCCGAGTTTTGTGAAGAGTGTGGCGAAGCTATTCCGCAAGCCCGCCGTGTAGCATTACCCGGCGTGCAATTTTGCCTGCAATGCCAGGCAGAACGTGATAAACAGCAGGCAGCGACGCTTTATAACCGTCGCGGTAGTAAAGATAGTCAGCTACGCTAAAAATATAATTTTTCTTTCCTTCCTAATCCTTTTCACTTTGTTTTTTATCCTCCGCCAGGTTAAAACTGATTTGCACCATTATGAACGTCATGCACCATTATGGTGCCTCATGATGGTGCATGACGCTGCTACAGGCGTGAATATCCCGGCTAAATTGATTCAACGTGCTGTTTTCAATATCTTTTGAAAACCTGGCACGATTCTTTCATATGGCTGCTGGCATTTAATCGGACAAAGCGCTTGTCCGACGGCAATAAGGATAAAAAGATGAAGTCACTTGTTAAGTTTTCCCTGGCTGCGCTGACGCTGGCGTTTGCCGTCTCCTCTACCGCCGCAGAAAAAAAGCTGGTTGTCGCTACCGACACCGCCTTTGTGCCTTTTGAGTTCAAACAGGGTAACCAATATGTTGGCTTCGATGTGGAACTCTGGGCCGCCATCGCTAAGCAGCTGAATCTGGATTACACCCTTAAGCCTATGGATTTCAGCGGCATTATTCCTGGCCTGCAAACCCGTAACGTCGATCTGGCGCTGGCGGGCATCACCATCACCGATCAGCGTAAAAAGGCGATTGATTTCTCTGACAGCTACTATAAAAGCGGTCTGCTGGTAATGGTCAAAGCTAACAACGATCAGGTTAAAGGCATCAAAGATTTAGACGGTAAAGTCGTCGCGGTGAAGAGCGGTACAGGTTCGGTGGACTATGCTAAGCAGCATATTAAATCCAAAGATCTGCGCCAGTTCCCGAATATCGACAACGCCTATATGGAGCTGGGTACAGGTCGTGCGGATGCGGTTCTGCATGATACGCCAAACATCCTTTATTTCATCCATACCGCCGGCAAAGGCCAGTTTAAAGCGGTAGGCGACTCTATCGAAGCACAGGATTACGGCATCGCCTTCCCTAAAGGCAGCGATGAACTGCGCGAAAAAGTTAATGGCGCACTGAAAACCCTGCGTGAAAACGGCACCTACAACACTATTTATAAAAAATGGTTCGGCAGCGAACCTAAATAATAATTTTTATTTTTTTGCAGGCGCGCCTCGCGCCTGCCTTTTTCCACGCTAACAAAGTTTTGACCCGGAGAAATAACAATGCAGTTTGACTGGAGCGCCATTTGGCCATCTATCCCGGCCCTGCTTGAAGGCGCCCGACTGACGCTATGGATTTCCATCCTTGGCCTGTTCGGCGGCCTGATTATCGGTCTTGTCGCCGGTTTTGCCCGCGCCTATGGCGGCTGGCTTTCGCGCAACATCGCGCTGGTCTTTATCGAACTGATCCGCGGCACGCCGATTGTCGTCCAGGTTATGTTTATCTACTTCGCCCTGCCGATGGCCTTTAACGATTTACGCATCGATCCCTTCAGCGCAGCGGTTGTGACTATTATGATCAACTCCGGTGCCTATATCGCCGAAATCACCCGTGGTGCCGTGCTTTCCATCAATAAAGGCTTCCGTGAAGCGGGTCTGGCACTGGGGCTTTCCAGTCGCGAAACGCTGCGCTATGTCATCATGCCGCTGGCGCTGCGCCGTATGCTGCCGCCGCTGGGCAACCAGTGGATCGTCAGCATCAAAGATACCTCGCTGTTTATCGTTATCGGCGTGGCGGAACTGACGCGCCAGGGTCAGGAAATTATTGCCGGTAACTTCCGCGCGCTGGAAATCTGGAGCGCCGTGGCCGTTATCTATCTGTTTATTACGCTGGTGCTGAGCTTTGTTCTGCGTCGCATTGAAAAAAGGATGAAAATCCTGTGATTGAATTTAAAAACGTCTCCAAACATTTTGGCGAAACGCAGGTTCTGCACAATATCGATCTGACGATCAAACAGGGCGAAGTCGTGGTTATTATCGGGCCGTCCGGCTCCGGCAAATCTACGCTGCTGCGCTGCATTAACAAGCTGGAAGAGATCACCAGCGGCGAGCTAATCGTCGATGGACTGAAGGTTAACGATCCGAAAGTAGACGATCGCCTGATCCGTCAGGAAGCGGGCATGGTATTCCAGCAGTTCCATCTGTTTCCGCAGATGAGCGCGCTGGACAACGTAGCCTTTGGCCCTATCCGCGTGCGCGGTGCTAACAAAGCGGATGCGCAAAAGCTGGCGAAAGAGCTGCTGGGTAAAGTCGGTCTGGCTGAACGCGCCCACCACTTCCCGTCCGAGCTTTCCGGCGGCCAGCAGCAGCGCGTGGCTATCGCCCGTGCGCTGGCGGTCAAACCGAAAATGATGCTGTTTGATGAGCCGACCTCCGCACTGGATCCAGAGCTGCGCCATGAAGTACTCAAGGTAATGCAGGATCTGGCGGAAGAAGGCATGACTATGGTTATCGTGACGCACGAAGTGGGCTTTGCAAAAAAAGTCGCTTCACGTCTGATCTTCATTGATAAAGGCCGCATCGCGGAAGATGGCGATCCGGCAGCGCTGATCGACAACCCGCCAGGCGCGCGCCTGCAGGAGTTTTTGCAGCACGTTTCCTGATGCTTTGGGGCGGTTTAGCCGCCCCGCTTTCTCATTTCGCTGTTAAAAAACGCTTCCCGCTCATCCCCTTTTCCCCTGCCGACTATACTTGCTGGTCGATGCTTCTTTGCGTCGCTTCAGGAGAATATGATGTCAGGAACCCTACCATTCTGGCGCTGTACGTTCAGATGGCTACTGTTAGTCGCTTTATTGTTTTGTTGTCAGGCACAGGCCGTGTCGCTGCCTGCCGCCGCCGTTGCTGCTTCCCAGTCGAACTCCTCCGCAGCCAATCCGCCTGCCGAACCCAGCCTGGAAGAGAAAAAAACCGCCTGGGCCGCGCTGGCCACTATTCTGGAAAATGACCAGTCGCGCGCCGAGTTGATCAAGCAGCTGCGCAATGCTTCCGCCAGCGCCTCTGAAACGAAAGATCCCGTACTGGCACCGCCCGACCAGGAGGAAGAAGACAAAACGGTGCTGGAGAGCGTGACCGATGTCAGCCGTCACTTCGGCGGCGAGTTTTTAGGCAAAATTGAGCGGCTACAGCGTAATATCGCCAATGCACCGCACAAGGCCTTTAATCCTAAAACCTTTTATAACGCGCTAAGCCATTTTGCGATGTTGGCCGTTGCGCTTTTCGCTTTTTACTGGCTGATTGGTCGTGCGGTTTCGCCGTTGTACCGCCGCATGGGCGCATGGGGACGTCGCAAAAACAGTGAACGCACCAGCTGGCTGCATCTGCCTGCGATGATTTTGGGCGCTTTTATTATCGATTTGCTTCTGCTCGCCGTGGCGCTGTTTGTCGGCCAGATGCTCAGTGATTCACTGAATGCCGGTAGCCGAACCATTGCCCGTCAGCAGGGATTGTTTCTCAGCGCCTTTGCGCTGATTGAATTTTTTAAAGCTATTCTGCGGCTAATCTTCTGTCCGCGCTTTCCTCAACTGCGTTTTTTCCATATTTCAGACGAGCGCGCCGCCTACTGGAAGAACCGTCTGAGCTGGCTGAGCAGCGTCATCGGCTATGGGCTATTGGTTATCATCCCAATAGTTTCCAATCAGGTTAATGTTCAGATCGCCGCGTTAGTTAATCTGGTTTTGATGTGCGCTATCACTGCCTGGGCGCTATACCTCATTTTCCGCAACCGGCGCTCCGTACAGCTGGCGCTGGTGCAGCTGGCTGACCGCTCAATGAGCTTTTTTTCGCTGTTTATCCGCGCTTTCGCCCTTGTCTGGCACTGGCTGGCCAGCGCCTATTTTATCGCCCTGTTTCTGCTTTCCATCTTTAACCCCGGTGACAGCCTGAAGTTTATGATGTCTGCTACCGTGCGTTCACTGGCGATTATCGGTCTCGGCGCGTTGATTTCCGGCATGCTCAGTCGCTGGATCGCCAAAACTATTATCCTTTCGCCAGAACTGCGCCGGAATTATCCCGAACTGCAAAAAAGGGTTAACGGCTGGGTTTCCATGATGCTAAAACTGGCGCGTACGCTGACTGTTTTCGCCGTTTGCCTGCTGTTGCTTAACGCCTGGAACCTGTTTGACCTCTGGCACTGGCTGACGGTGGGCGCAGGCGTCAAGATGGTGGATGTGATTATCCGTATCGTGATGATCCTGTTTTTCTCTGCGGTAGGCTGGACGCTACTGGCCAGCCTGATTGAGAGCCGTCTCGCCTCCGATTCGCACGGCCGTCCCATGCCCAGCGCCAGAACGCGTACGTTGCTGACGCTGTTCCGCAACGCGCTGGCCGTGGTGATAAGCACTATTACCATTATGATTTTGTTATCGGAGATAGGCGTAAATATTGCGCCGCTGCTGGCTGGCGCGGGCGCGCTGGGGCTGGCCGTTTCATTCGGTTCGCAAACCCTGGTGAAAGATATTATTACCGGTATTTTTATTCAGTTCGAAAACGGTATGAACACGGGCGATTTAGTAACTATTGGCGCAATCACCGGCACGGTGGAACGCATGTCGATCCGTTCGGTAGGCGTGCGTCAGGATACCGGCGCTTATCACATCATCCCGTGGTCTTCGATCACTACCTTCGCTAACTTTGTGCGCGGTATTGGCTCTTTTGTGGCGAATTACGATGTGGATCGCAGCGAGGACAGCGATAAAGTTAACGCCACGCTACAGGAGGCGGTCAGAGAGCTGATGCAGGATGAAACAATTCGCGGCATGGTCATCGGCGAGCCAAACTTCGCCGGGCTGGTGGGGCTGACTAACCAGGCATTCACCGTGCGCGTCTCCTTTACCACCCAGCCGCTGAAGCAGTGGACGGTGCGTTTTGCGCTGGATAATAGGGTGAAAAAACATTTTGATGCGGCAGGGATCAAAGCGCCGCATCCCACTGTTCAGGTAATGCAAACAGGCAGCGAGCCGGATGCGGCCGCTACTTATCCTTCACTGCCTGCGCCGGAGCAATAGATCCGCACGTCCGCTAGCGGCGGCTAATCTGCCGCTCGCGGGCCGCTTTATCCATAAAGGTCCAGGCGATAAAGCGGCTCTGTTTCTGGCCCTGCGCCATTTCTACGGTGCGCACGGCAACCGCGCCGACTTTTTCCAGCGCGCGCCACAGCTCAGGAAGATTCTCGCGGCGTGACACCAGCGAAGTGAACCAGACGCACTGCTTAGCAAAATCGACGCTCTCGTTAATCATCCGGCCAATAAAGGCTTTTTCGCCGCCTTCGCACCAGAGTTCATCCTGCTGGCCGCCAAAATTCAGCGGCGCGTTTTTATCCAGCCCCAGATTGCGCGCCTTGCGCTGGCTGCCCTGCTGCGCGTCGCTGGCGGAAGCGTGGAAAGGCGGATTACAAAGTACGGCATGGTAAAGCTCGTTTTTATGAATAATGCCGCTGAAAACCGCCTGCGCGTTTTTTTGACGGCGCAGACGAACACCGCGGTTTAAGCCGGGATTAGCGGCAATAATGGCGTTAGCCGCGCGCATCGCCTCTTCATTGACTTCGCTGCCGGTAAATCGCCACTCATATTCGCGATGGCCAATTAGCGGATAGATGCAGTTGGCGCCACAGCCAATATCCAGCACGTTAATAGCGCGCGGCGCTACGGAATGATTATCTTCCGCCAGCAGGTCGGCTAAATGATGAATGTAGTCGGCGCGCCCCGGCACCGGCGGACAGAGAAAGCCGTCCGGGATAGCCCATTGTTCAATCTGGTAAAAATGTTTCAGTAAGGCCTGATTGAGCATTTTCACCGCGGCCGGATCGGCAAAATCCACGGATTCGTCCCCATACTGATTTACCGCCACAAAATCCGCCAGCGGCGGGTGGCTGGCAATCAACGCGGGAAAATCATAGCGGCCGCGATGACGGTTACGGGGATGAAGCTGGGGTTTCTCGGTACTTTTTTTCATGAACGGCTCTCTTATCAGCAGGCGCGTAAGATACCTGCTGCAGCAAAAATCGTAAACAGTTCCCGCGCGGTTACGGCTACTATAAAAGGATAATGATTTCACAAGGAGTTTAAATGACGCGTTCCCGCCATTCCTACCAGCCCCGTCTGGGCCACGGCCTGCCTCACGATCCGCTTAACGCCATTATCGGTCCGCGCCCGATCGGCTGGATCAGTTCGCAAAGCGCCAGCGGCGAGCCTAATCTGGCACCCTACAGCTTTTTCAACTGTTTTAACTACAAGCCACCGATTATTGGCTTCGCCAGCCAGGGCTGGAAAGACAGCGTGGCAAATATCGTCGAAACCGGCGAATTTGTCTGGAACCTCGCTACCCGCGAGCTGGCTGAAGCCATGAATGAAAGTTCAGCTTCGGTGCCGTCAGGCGTGGATGAATTTAAACTTTCCGGCGTGACGCCTGTTCCCGGCACTCAGGTTGCGGTAAACATGGTGGCGGAAAGCCCGGTTAACTTTGAGTGCAGACTGACCCAGGTGATTCAGCTACAGGACGCCGACGGCGGCAAGCTGGAGCAGTGGCTGGTGCTGGGCGAAGCCGTGGTTATTCATATTGATCAGGCCTTACTGGAAAACGGCATCTATCAGACTGCCAGAGCCAATCCCATTTTGCGCGCAGGCGGCCCGAGCGCCTACTATGCCATTAGCGACGATCTGCGTTTTGATTTGATGAGACCGGACGCGCGTCGCTCCTGATGCAACCATCGTTTGCCGCCGCTGTCTGAACAGGCACGCTTAGCGGCAAACGACAAAAGCTTATAACTCTTTCTTTCTGACAGGCCCGGCATTTTACGCCAGAATAGCGGCGACCGGAATTCAGGCGCTTTTTAGCCTTTATCGACGTTGCGGCTTTTTTGCTATGATGGCGGCAAGCCGGGCGCAGTCATGGAGCGATAATGAAAAGAATTGCTATTGATATGGATGAAGTCATCGCTGATTTTCATCCTAAAATGGTTGCCACTTTCAACCATCACTTTTCGCTGGAGCTAAAGCACAGTGAACTGAATCTGTTTAGTCTGGCGCAGGAAAAGCCCGACATGCTGCAGGAAATTTTCACGCTGGTCAGCGAGGATGTTGATTTCTTCGGCGACCTGGCGGTGATCGCCGACAGCCAGCGCGTTATTGAGCGGCTAAGCCAGCGCTACGAAATTTTTATCACCACCGCCGCCATGCAAATGCCCACTTCGTTTAACGCGAAATTCCGCTGGCTGAACACCCATTTCCCCTCAATCAAACCCAGCAATATCGTGTTCTGCGGCAACAAAAGCATTATCAACGCCGACTATATGATTGACGACAACGCCCACAATTTTACGGGCTTCTGCGGCGAAGGCATCCTTTACAGCGCCCCACATAATTTGCAGGTCACCGGCTACCGGCGGGTAAAAGATTGGCTGGAAATCGAAAGCCTGCTGCTTTGAAGCGGGCCTTTGCGTTGCTGCAACCCGTTACTCTACGCGCCTGTTGACCGTATAAGGAGAAGATATGATCCCCGTTTCACTGATCCAGCAAGCCGTTGAGTGGCGCAGAGCCTTTCATGCGTTGCCCGAGCTGGGCTATCAGGAGCAGCACACTTCGCAGCGGGTGGCTGAACTGCTGCGCGAGTTCGGTCTGCAGGTGCATACAGGCCTTGCGGGAACCGGCGTAGTCGGCACGCTGGAGAATGGCCCGGGGCCTGCAATTGGCTTTCGCGCAGATATGGACGCGCTACCCATCACCGAGCTGGGCGATGTTCCCTGGCGTTCCTCGCGGCCCGGCGTTATGCATGCCTGCGGACATGATGGGCACACGGCTATGCTGCTGGCGGCGGCAAAACACCTGAGCGCCACGCGCCGTTTCAGCGGCACGCTGCATTTTATTTTCCAGCCTGCGGAAGAGAACCTTGGCGGTGCCAGAAAAATGGTCGCCGACGGCCTGTTTACGCTGTTTCCTGTGGAGGCTATCTACGGTCTGCATAACTGGCCGGGCTTGCCTGTCGGGCACGTAGCGGTTAACAGTGGGCCGATGATGGCTTCGCTGGATGCCTTTGAAATCACCCTGCGCGGCAAAAGCTGTCACGCGGCCATGCCAGAGAACGGTGCCGATCCCATCGTTGCCGCCGCGCAGCTTATTCTGGCGCTGCAAACTATTCCAGCGCGGCGCTTGTCTCCGCTTTCTTCCGCAGTGGTCAGCATTACGCAGATCAACGGCGGCGAGGCGATTAATGTAATCCCGGAAAGCGTTGTGCTGCGCGGCACGCTCCGCTGCCTGCAAAGCGATGTGCGCAGTAGAGTACGCAGCATGATCGATGAGTTCGTTAGCACTTTTACCGCGCCATTGGGTATAGATGGCAGCATAGAGTATCTGGCCGATTATCCGGTGACCTGCAACCATGCCGCCGCCGCGCAGCAGGTTCGCGACTGCGCGCTGGCGCTGCTGCCGCCCGGGCAGGTTCACTGGGAAACGAATCCTTCGATGGCTTCGGAAGATTTCGCCTGCATGCTCGAAGCCTGTCCGGGCGCCTATTTCTGGATTGGTGCAGACGGCGAAAAGCCATCCGCTCCGCTGCACAACGCTGGCTATGATTTTAATGATGAAATTGTTCCGCAGGGCATTGCATTCTGGACGGCGCTGGCGGAAAAACTACTGCCGCTGACCTAGCCCACCTGCACGCATCGCCCGGCAAAATACCTTTTTTACGCCGGGCGATTTCAGATCCACTTCATAAAAGAATGAAAGCTATTGTCGGACGCATAAACTATTTTGCGTAGCCTGTTCCGCCTGATGAAAACGCCGCTCGCATCCTGATTATAGCGCTTTATCCTGACGTCATACTTATCAGGGAAGCCGCTAATTATGAACATCATCAGCAGGATGCAGACGCTGTTGCCGGACAGCAGACAGGCCATGTCATATCAGGTCAAAACGGGCGGAACGGGAGATTATTATTTACAGTTCAATGAAATAGTAACGGCAGAAGATTCTCTTATTGCTCTGCCTCAGGGATTGTTAACGGGTCAGCGCCCCGATCTTCTGACGCTACGCGGCGGCTGCTATGAAATCTTTTTCGACAGCCTGAATAATATTGAAGCCGGCACGCCATTTTTCAAAAGACGATTACGCGGTAAGCGCTCGCAGGCTTTGAATATAATTATTGATTACATAATAAACCATCACTATATTATCTATCGGCCTTATTGCTATACGTTTCTGGCTTTTGACGATCTGCTTTCGCGAGCTTATCGTCTGATCCTGCAAAAGCTTTGCAGAAGCCTGCCGCACCGGATAGCAGCCGTCCACCTGAACCTTAATCCACACAGGAGGGGTTATGCTGTCAAATTTAAATAAACCCACCAGGCCGCTAACGCTGGAAGAAGCGATAGCCCTGAAAGCCCAACGGTTGAAAGAAGGCTGGGAGCGCTTTAAGAAGCTGGGCAAAAAGCGCAACCAAAGCGTTATCTTCATCAGGCCAAAGGCGTAACGGTAAAGTAAGGCTCGCCGAGCCTTACTTTTTAACAAGCGGCCACCAGGACAAATTCAGCCTCACAAAACAGCTGGCATTTCGGTCTTGCTTGCGCCTGCGGGCCTGAGCTTCGCGATTGTCTTCCCGCTGTTGTACAAAGCAAATCGCTTTTGATCAGCGAATACCATCTGATGGCGTGGCTTGCCAAATCGCTTTTTATCAACGAACGCCATTTGATGGCGCGGCTTGCCAAATCGCTTTTTATCAGCGAACGCCCTCTGATGGCGCAGCTTGCCAAATCGCCTCTGTCTGCCCGGCCGCAGGCAGAAAACCTGCTGGCTTAATAGCCTGCCTTCGCTATCTGCTCCAGCGCGCTTTCGACATCTGAAGCGCGGCCGGTAGCCACATAGCAGCAGGCGATTTGCTGGCGCAGCGACTGCGGCACCGGCACCTCGCGGTTCAGGCAGCGTTTTATCCATTCCGCTGTTGTCTCTGGATCTTTCGCGGCGGGCAGCTCATCACGGCCAATATTGCTCTCTTCCTGCCGGGCCAGCAGCGCTTCCGGCTCGTCACCAGCGATCAGATTAAGCGCCGGACAGCGCTGCGGATTGGCATACACCTCGCCTTCCGTACCGTTCAGCAGCAGCGCGCGACCGCCGACTGCGCGAAAAAACTTGCCTACGCGCGGGATGTACTCCGGGTGCGAGACGCTGGAGAGACGCAGCGCTGCATCTTCGCCAAAAGGCGTCAGCAGCTTGGCCAGCGTATGCGCGCTGTTGCGCACGCCCAGCTGCCAGCGCAGCGCAAGCTGCCGCGCCAGCGGCGCGCAGAGCGTATCTATAGCGACAAACACCAGCTTGCCCGCTTCCAGCCGCTGCTGTGCCTCGGCCATATCGGCGGCAGCTTTCACGCCCAGCGCAGCAAACACAGCCTCGCTGGTTATGCGCGTGGCATCTTCGCTGATGCCATGCACTACTACGGGAAAACCAAGTGCGGAAAGCAGCAGCGCCAGCAGCGGCGTCAGGTTCGCCTGCTTGCGCGCGCCGTTATAGCTGGGGATGACTATCGGCATCGGCAGGTTGGCCGGCGGCTGTAGCCTCTGCACCTGCTCCTGAGTGGCCTGATAAAAGCCGAGCATCTCCTCTTCGCCTTCGCCTTTGATGCGCAGCGCAATCAGGATCGCGCCCATCTCCAGCGGCGGCACCTCGCCTGCCAGCATGCCGCGATATAACCCGGCAGCGGTGGCGGCATCCAGATCGCGGGCATGATTTTTTCCGCGTCCGACTTCTTTAATAATCTTCGTATAATCCATGCTTTTGCTCTTTCCGGTAATTAGCGACGCCGACGGCGTACTGTTTTCTTGCCCTGCATAGCCGGAACGGCTTTTGGCAACTCGCCTGGTGGCATCGGGGGTTGCTCAATCGGGAAAACCGGCAGGGCACCCAGCAGGCGTGCGCCATAGCTTTTGCTCAGTAAACGGCGATCGTAAATTACGATTTCACCAAAACAGTCGTGGCTGCGGATCAGCCGACCGACCTGCTGTATCAGGTTAAACGAGGCGCTTGGCAAACTCTGTACTTCAAAAGGATAGCGCTTCAGGCTTTTTAGCCACTCGCCCTCGGTCAAAATAACCGGACTGTCCACCGGCGGAAAGGCAATTTTATGAATATGTACCTGCGACAGTAGCTCGCCTTTTAAATCCAGGCCTTCGGCAAATGACTGCAGGCCCACCAGCACGCTGGTTTCGCCCTGTAGCACTTTCTTGCGATGCAGCGCCACCAGCGCCGGACGAGGCTTGTCGCCCTGCACCAGCAGCATCAATCGTAGCTCTGGCAAATAAGAGATAAATTGCTGCATCGCCCGGCCGCTGGCGAACAGCACCAGCAATCCTTTGTGCTTACCTTCTTTGATCTGATGACGGAAGAAGTGCGCCATTTCCGCCAGATGTTCGACCTCGTTTGCCAGCATCGGCTCATAGCGCATTTGCGGAATGATGATTTTGCCCTGCTCCACGTGATTAAAGGGCGAATCCAGCGCGACAAAGCGATCGCCTG
The DNA here is from genome assembly GCF_042610525.1 of Pantoea sp. sgz302252. Lineage (GTDB taxonomy): Bacteria > Pseudomonadota > Gammaproteobacteria > Enterobacterales > Enterobacteriaceae > Erwinia. The sequence goes on along the minus strand of NZ_JBHDVM010000005.1, from coordinate 108,282 downwards.
GCTTCTCGCTCAGGCCCGCCATCTCCTGCAGGCGCTGGAAACTGTTTAGCGAGCGCAGCGTGGCCGAAGTCAGCACCACATGCGGGATCTTGCGCCACAGCAGCTTCTCTAGCTGCTCGCTGACGCGAATACCGGCACAGTGGAACAGCAGGTGCGCATTGCCTTCACGCAGTTCACGAGTCACCCATTTAGAGACTGGCGCGCCCGATGCCTGCTCCATTGAGGCCAGCCGCCACAGCTTGCTGCTGGCTTCGAACCAGCCCAGTGCGCGGTTCATTTGAATTAGCGTGCGATGCAGACGCACCACGTCGAACTGGCCAGTTTTTTCGCTAAGATCGTTAAGCAGCGCTTCTGCCAGCCCGCGCAGCCCATCGCTGAGCTTAAACAGGCGCGCGCACAGCGTCATTACCTCTTCCGGCAGCTGACCCATCTCAAAACGGTATTCGCCTTCCTGGTTACCGGGCGGCAGCAGCTGCGCCAGGATCTGCGACAGCTGCTGTAGCTGTTCCCGCACCTCTTCGCAGTGCGCCTTAAGGCGTTCCGGATTGCCGAGATGCGGCGGCTTTTTCGGCCTGAACTGCGCCATGCACTGTTCTACCAGGCGGCAAAACAGATCGAGCTGTAGCGTGCTCCAGGCCGGGGTGATATCGCCGCTCATCTCCAGCGCGTCTCGCGCCACTTCCGGCAGGTGGTGGCCTTCGTCCAGTACCAGCAGCAGATTTTTTGGTGGCGGCAGCACCGATTCCGTTTCCAGCGCCGCCATCACCAGCGCGTGGTTGGTTACCACCACATCGGCATGTTCGATTTCCCGGCGGGCCAGATAAAAGGGACATTCGCGGAACCAGTGGCAGTTGCTGCCCAGGCAGTTGGCTTTATCCGTACTGATGCGCTGCCAGAGCGAATCTTCAATGGTTTCTTCGCAGCGATCGCGCAGACCGTCCCATTCGCGGCGATCGAGCTTTTTCGCCAGCTTAGTGCAGAGCGCCCGCTCATCTTTGCTGGCGGTCATTTCGTCGTCGAGAAACAGCAGCAGATCGCCCTGCTTTTCTTCATCGCCGCCCAGCGCAGAGAGATTGCGTGGGCAAACGTAGCGGCCACGGCCAAACGCAGCGGTAAACCGCAGATCGGGAACGATCTTCTGCAGCAGCGGCAGATCCTTGCTGTAGATCTGATCCTGTAGCGCTACGTTGGCGGTACTGACCACCAGCGGCTTGTCTTCTGCCCGGCTGACCGCGATGCCCGGGATCAGATAGGAGAGCGTTTTTCCCACGCCGGTCGGCGCCTCAATCGCCAGATGGCGGCCCTCGTCGCCCGCCAGCGTTTTCGCTACTTCAGCGATCATCTGCCGCTGCGGCGCGCGGGAAATAAAATCGGGGATCTGCTGCTGGAGAGCCTTATACCAGCCGGCAATTTGCGCTTTTAACGCGGCATTTAGCGCCATAACCATCACTTTTTATTGAATCGGCCTGTATTTTTACACAGTATTCCGCTCAGCAATAGTCCCCGTTGGCCAATCCTTCGGCACGGCTCGCAACTTGCTACCCTGTCAGCATTAATTATCGCTGTCTGTCTCAAGTTTGCTCGTGCCCAGCCTGCCGGTAAACGGCAGCCGCAATGCCGGATGTTTAAAATCAATGCCGAAGTTTAACGCCAGGATATTAAATTCCAGCCCCTCTTCCGCGCCCAGCGTCAGCCCCAACACGCCCAGCAGCGACAGCTGTATGCCTTTGCCGGAGGCGGGAAGGCCTACAGGACGAGTAAGCGGACGAAAATCCTTGCCGATAGCGTTGGCGGGCAAATCCAGCTTCAGCGCGGGCACTTCCCTGCCGATATGAGCAAGGAAAGTGTTGCTGTTAGGCCCGGGCCAGACGCGATAGCGGTGCGGCCAGGGATAGCTGGCAACAGCGGCTTCGATCGCCGGGATCATCGCCGCCGCGCGCGTGCCGCGATGATCGACCAGCAACCTCGGCTTCGCGCCGAACCAATAGCCATCGGGCAAAGCGTAGTTATGGCGAACTACATTGCTGCTGCCCCAGCTGATAACTTCATAGCGGTTGTAGCGGCTTTCGCCTGCCTTTTTGTAAATGATCCACGGATGGACGGCAAACAGTCCACGCCAGCCAAATGTCGGTGCGGCATAAACCTGTACAATTGCCGTATCAATAAATTTTTTCGGATCGGGTGCTATCTCCGCCGAGTCGCGACGCGCGGTTGACCAGTGTTGGCCCGTAATAGCAACGCCGCTATGAGTAGCTTTAACGTAGCTCTGGGCAAAAGAGAGCAGCAGCATGGCTAAAAAACTGAGACTTATCGCTTTAACAAAAAACATAATACCTTCGGCTGCCCGCGATAGCGGGCCTGGCAATGAAAGGAATGACGTGAGCAAGTAGCGTTCCGTCGCTTAAAAATCAGACAGATAACATTACTGAAAATGATACCGGCATTCAATCTTTACCCGCCGAATGCCGTTATGAGCAAAAATAATGAAAGCGCGACGCTTTAAATCGCCGCTGGCTCAAAGAGTTTGTACATGACGGTGGTGGCATCCAGCTCGCCCTGGGTGGAAAGCGCAAAGCGGGGAATTTGCCCGCAGACCTGCCAGCCCTGAGCCAGATAAAGCTGCTCGGCCGCATCGCCGCTGCGCGTGTCCAGTACCAGCAGCGTTTTTCCCTGCTGCTGCGCCAGCTTCTCCACGCGGGACAGCAGCTCGCGGGCTATTCCCTGGCGTCTGGCGTCCGGATGCACCAGCAGTTTAGCGATTTCCGCGCGGTGCGCACCGTTCGGCTTGCCGCAGAACTCGAGGATTACTGTGCCAACGATCTGCTGCTGTCGGCGCGCCACCAGCAGCATTTTTTCGCCGCTGGCGACACTGTTAATAGCATTCTGCCAGAACTGCCTCATGGGTTGAGGGTCGTTATCAATAAAGCCAATGCTGGCGCCCAAAGCCACACAGGCGCTCAGTACCTGGTATAATTCCTCATGAGCCTTCTGTGCTTCTTCCGCATTCAGAATCTGGTAATCAATAGCCGTCATATTCAGCAGCATCTCCTGCAAGAACGTGCTTTGGAGCACGGGGATTAAAGGGTAAACTATACCGGCTGCGGGCACACCGCCTGCATGTTTTTGGGAACTTTCAGCAAGATATACGCTGTTGCAAAATATCGGGCAAGTTGTACAGATAAATAATAGTTGTACAACAATGGAGAGTTGGTTAGGCTCAGGGAAGTTAAACGGGTTTTAAGGAAAGGCATGGCTTTATACAGTATTGGCGACGTTGCCGAACGCTGCCGGATAAATCCTGTTACGCTCCGCGCGTGGCAGCGACGCTACGGTTTACTTAAGCCGCAGCGCACCGAGGGCGGCCATCGTCAGTTCGATGATGAGGATATTCAGCGTATTGAAGAGATCAAACGCTGGATAGAGAGCGGCGTGCCGGTAGGTAAAGTCAAGGCCCTGCTGGAAGGCGAAAGCGTCAATGTGCACGACGGCTGGACAGCATTGCAGGAAGAGATGATGGCGGTGCTGCGCCACGTCAAGCCGGCAAAATTAAGAGCGAAAGTGGCGACGGCGGGCCGGGAGCATCCTGCCGAGGCGCTGATCGATCACGTATTTATTCCTATCCGCCAGCGTCTGGGTCTGGATCAGAACACCGCCAGAACCATGTGCAGCCTGCTTGACGGCATTCTGATTGATTACGTGACCTTTTGCCTGGCAGGCAGCCGGAAAAAAACCGGTCAGGATGCGTTGATTATCGGCTGGGGCACGGAAGATCGCACCCGCATCTGGCTGGAGGCCTGGCGTCTTTCCCAGCTGGGCTGGCGTATGGAGGTGCTGGCTGAACCGCTGGATCTGCCTCGTCCTGAGCTTTTCCCCGGCCAGCAGCTGTTTATTTTCACCGGCAAGCCGCTAACTCGCCGCCAGCAGGAGCAGATAACCCACTGGCAGGAACAGGGCTACGCCGTTACGCACCAGGCTGGTTAAGCGTCGCGCGGGCTTCTTTTAACAGAAAGCCAGCAAAGGCTTAACGTCCGCTAATGAAAAGCGATATACTTTGCCCTCTTTACTACGGCAGGCGGAAAACGGCATGAACTGGCAAAAAATTGGCGTAACGATAATTTTCCTGATGATGGCGCTGGGCGGTATCGGCGGCGTTATGCTCACCGGCTACACTATTCTAATCCGTTCTTAAACCACCGCAGCAGGCGCTCAAAAAGGCGATCCGTCACGATCGCCAGCAGCGCCACCAGGCAAGCTCCCTGCAAAATATAGGCGGTATTGAACCCGCTTAGCCCAATGATAACTGGCGATCCCAGCGTTTTAGCGCCTACGGTTGAGGCGATGGTAGCAGTGCCGATATTAATAATCACCGAGGTGCGGATGCCCGCCAGGATTACCGGTGCTGCAAGCTGCAGCTCAACGTTAAGCAGGATCTGGCGTGGGCTCATGCCTACGCCCGCAGCTACTTCCCGCAGGCTTGCAGGTACCGCGCCAATCCCCGCCAGCGTGCCCTGAAGCACGGGCAGCAGGCCATACAGCAATAGCGCCACTACTGCGGGCCATTCGCCAAAACCGATAACGGGCACCGCCAGCGCCAGCACGGCGACCGGAGGAAAAGTTTGCCCGGCCGCGACTACCGTTTCCACCACGGATCTGAACTCTCTCCCCGCCCGGCGCGTCACCGCAATCCCGGCGCTCATCCCGATAATCACCGCCGCGAAGCTGGAAAAAGCCACCAGCCTGATATGCGCCAGCGCCAGCCGTAAGAAACTTTCCTGCTGATAGAGCGGCCTCTCCAGATCAGGAAACCAGCGCGCAAACAGCGGGCCGCTGTAGGGCATCAGCAGCAGCAATGCCGCAAAAAGCAAAATCAGCCAGAGAAGCGGATCGCGAAGCAGCCGCACGCTATTCCCCCTGCCGCCGCAGCAAATCGGCAAAATACAGCACGCCGAGCGGCTGCTGCCTGCTGTCCCGTACCGGCAGACGATCGGTGCCGCGAGCGATAAAGACCGACAGCGCTTCTCTCAGCGTCATGGTTGCCATAATGCTTTCTTCCTCAATCCATTCTCCTTGCCTTGCCGCTTCGCCAGCGCAACGCTGAGACAGTAGCCGGATACCCCATTCGCTCTGCCCGAAAAAGCGCCGCACAAACTCGCTGGCAGGCCTGGTCAGCAGCTCTGTCGGGGTGCCCTGCTGCACGACCTTTCCGCTATCCATCAGCACCAGCCTGTCGGCCAGCGCCAGCGCCTCATCAATATCGTGAGTGACCATCAGGATGGTTTTGCCGGAAAGCCGATGAATACGGATAATCTCCTGCTGAAGCGCTGCTCGCGTGACCGGATCGAGCGCGCCGAAAGGCTCATCCATCAGCAGCACTTCCGGATCGGCCGCCAGCGCTCTTGCCACGCCGACTCGCTGCTGCTGTCCGCCAGACAGCTGATGAGGATAGCGATGGCGAAATGCTTCTTCCATATTTAGCAAAGCCAGCAGCTCGCTAACGCGCGCTTTGATTTGCGCCCTGCTCCAGCCCAGCAGCATCGGCACGGTGGCGATATTTTTTTCTACTGTCCAGTGTGGGAAAAGTCCCGTCGACTGGATAACGTACCCCATACGGCGGCGTAGCGCCTGAAGTTCGCAACCGCCAATCTCTTCACCGTTAAAGCGAATTTCGCCCTGATCATGTTCCACCAGGCGGTTAACCATTTTCAGCGTGGTGGATTTGCCGCAGCCAGAGGTGCCAATCAGTACCGCCAGCTCGCCTTTGCCGATATGCAGCGTCAGATCGCTGACTGCCGCCTTGCCTGCAAAATATTTGCTGACTCCGTTAAATTCAATCACTCGTCTTGTTTCCCGGCAGAGAAAGTAAAAGCTTAAATAGCGCATCCACGCCCACCGCCAGCGCGATCACGGGTATCACGCCCAGCATAACCAGATCCAGCGCGCTGCTTAGCAGCCCCTGAAAGATGACCGCGCCGAAGCCGCCAGCGCCAATCAGCGCGGCGATAACTGCCATGCCAATAGTTTGCACAGCCGTGACGCGCAGCCCAGCCAGCAGCACTGGTAGCGCCAGCGGCACTTCAACCTTGCGGAAGATTTGCCCACGGCTCATCCCCATCCCCTGCGCCGTTTCAATCGCGGCGTCCGGCACGTTTTGCAGACCCGCTACCACGCTGCGCACCAGTGGCAGTAACGCGTAGAGCACCAGCGCGATAAGCGCTGGTGCCATGCCTATGCCGCTGATGCCGAGCGTTGCCAGCGCTGGAAACTCACGGGCCAGCCCGCTGAGCGGCGCGATCAGCAGACCGAACAAGGCGACGGAAGGCACGGTCTGAATAATATTCAGCGTAGTGAATACCGAAGATTGTATGCCCGGGCGACGGCAGCAGTACCAGCCGAGCGGCACGCCGATCAGCAATGCTGGCAGCAGCGTGCCGCCCAGAATTAACAGATGGCGGGAGAGCGCCTCGTCAAAGACCTCTTTCCGGTTGGCGTACTCTTTCAGCAGCGACAGTGCATCAAGCTGGCCGCTCAGCAGCAGAAAAACGATCGGTAGCCAAATCTGCGCGTTGAGCAACAGCCGCCACATGGCGTTTTGCGTAGCGCGACCGATCGCGTCTGTCGCAATCAGCAACGCCAGCGCGGATGCCAGCCAGAAACCACCACCGTAAGAGGTTCTTGCCAGCGGATGGCCCTGCTGCGCCAGCGAAGCTGCGGCGAAACCGCCAGCGGCGACCATAGCGACAAACAGCGTCTCGCTACAGGCCAGCGTTAACGCCAGGCCTGCGCGCCTCTGCGGCAAAAAGGCGAGCAGCATCAGCAGGAAAGCGGGCAACAGCAGCCACCAGCCGACGCCGTCCGCTATCTGCGCCAGCGCAACGGGCTGACCGGAAACCAGCCTGTTCGGTGCCCAGTTAAGAAAAGGCAGGGTTGTCAGCGCCGCCGTCATAAGCAGCGCAAGCGTCAGCGTTACGCGGTTATGAACCTGGATAGCCATATCTCGCGCGGCTACAGGTTTTTCTGCTGCAGATAGTCAGCGGCTACTTTTTTAGCATCCATGCCTTCTACCGCGATTTTGGCGTTCAGCTGCTGTAAGGTTTGTTCATCCAGCGAGGCGAAAACCGGCTGTAGCCAGTCGCCGATCTGCGGCCAGGCTTTCAGCACCGCTTCGCGGATCACCGGCGTCGGCGCGTAAACCGGCTGCACGCCCTGGGGATCGCTTAGCGTTTGCAGCCCCAGCGCAGCTACCGGGCCATCGGTGCCATAGGCCATCGCCGCATTGACGCCGGAAGTCTGCTGGGCGGCCGCTTTCAGCGTTACCGCCGTATCACCGCCGGCCAGCGACAGCAGCTGATCCTGTTTTAGCTTAAACTGATAGGCGTTTTCGAATGCGGGCAGCGCGTCGGGCCGTTCGATAAACTCCGCCGAGGCCGCCAGCTTAAACTCGCCGCCGTTTTTAAGATAAGCGCTCAGATCGGCCAGGCTGGCGAGTTTGTTTTTTTGCGCCAAATCGCCGCGCACCGCTATTGTCCAGGTGTTATTCGCGGGCGAAGGCGTCAGCCAGATCAGATGATTTTTTTCGCCGTCGAGTTTTTTCACCAGCTGATAGCCCGCTTGCGCGTTTTTCCAGGCCGGATTTTTTTCATCGTGGAAGAAAAATGCACCGTTGCCGGTATATTCCGGATAGATATCCAGCTCGCCTGCCGTTATCGCGCCCCTGACCACCTGAGTATTGCCCAACTGGATTTTGTTGATGGTTTTTACGCCGTGCTTATCCAGCACCTGTAAAATAAGGTTGCCCAGCAGCGAGCCTTCCGTATCGATTTTTGACCCTACTTTTACCGCTTCCGCCGCCTGAGCGCCACCTGCCAGCCCCAGCCAAACTACCAGCGCCAGCGCGCCGCCTGTTTTAATGCCCATAGCCATTTGCGTTTTCCCTGTTATCGACTCAGCTTCAAGAGTAGTCGAAAAATTAATCACTTAAAACTTTCTCTTTGCATCAGGCCAGCGCTACGTTATTTGGTTGTAACTTATAACCAGCCGGAATTTAACTCCGCCAGCGCCGGGAGTATGCTCATCGTCACGCTACTAAAAATGAACATAACATCATGACTGATTTAACTTCTTCGGCGCATATCGCCACGGCAGGGAACGAACCTGGCGGCAAGGCTTTTATCCTCCGCCAGGCTTCCGATGTTTCAGGTCTGGTAAACAACAGTACCCAGGCGCGCAGCAATGCGCAGATTGTCATAGCTATCGCGCTGGGTGGCGTGTTTCTGGATGCTTATGATTTAGGCGCGCTGGCGTTTGGCATGAAGGATGTCACCAAAGAGTTTGGCCTGACGCCCGCTGGCGCAGGCATGGTCGCTTCCGCTATCGCTTTCGGCGCTATCGTCGGAGCACTGATTGGCGGCTATCTCACGGATAAAATTGGCCGCTACCGCGTCTTTATGGCCGATATGTTTTTCTTTGTGGTAGCCGCGCTGGCCTGCGCCTTTGCGCCAAACGAATATGTGCTAACCGGCGCCCGTTTTGTTATGGGCCTGGGCGTAGGTATAGATTTGCCAGTGGCAATGGCTTTTTTAGCCGAGTTCTCGAAGCTCAAGGGCCGGGGTAACAAAGCCGCCAGTATTGCCATGTGGTGTCCGACCTGGTACGCGGCTATTTCCATCTCTTATCTGCTGGTTCTGTTCTTTTACGCGGTGCTGCCGGAAGCGCATACGGGCTGGTTGTGGCGGATTATTCTGGGCTTTGGCGCCGTACCTGCGCTACTGATTATAGCTATCCGCAGCCGCTACATGAGCGAGTCGCCGATTTGGGCCGCCAATCAGGGCGACCTGCACGGTGCCGCAGCGATTTTACGCCACTCTTACGGCATCAATGCGCAGGTAGCGGAAGGGGCCGATTTAACGCCTGCCAGACCGGTTCGTCGCGCTGGCTGGCGCAACTATGGCGAGCTGTTTAAAGGCGTTTATCTGCGCCGCACGCTGCTTGCCGCCGTGACCGCCATCGCCTCTGCTTTTGCCTATAATGCCGTGGCTTTTGGCCTGCCGGTAATTCTCTCCAGCTTTCTTGCACAGTCGATGCTGAGCACAATCCTGGTCTCGCTGGCGCTGAACCTGCTGTTCGCTTTTGTCGGTGGCCTGCTGGCGGTGCGTCTGGTGCCGCGCCTGGGCGCCTGGAAGATGACGGTAGCCGGATACGTCTGCCAGTTTCTGGCACTGCTCGGCCTGGCGCTGGTAGGCAGGCCGGACGACGGCGCGCAGGCGGCAATCTCCATCGCTATGCTGGCGCTGTTTCTGCTGGGCCAGGGTTTTGGGCCAGGTTCGCATACCATGACCTTCGCCTCGCTCAGCTATCCGACCTCGCTGCGTGGCGTTGGCGTTGGCATGAACCAGACGCTGATGCGCGGCAGCTCAACCCTGTCGCTGTTCCTTTTCCCGCTGCTGTCGGCCGCGCTGGGCACCAACGTTTTCTGGGTAATAGGCCTTGCGCCGCTGGCAGGATTACTGGCGCTACTGCTTGTACGCTGGGAACCTTCGGGTTATGACGTGGACGCCGAAGATTTTGCGGCGGCTACACCGCCAGCTGCTGCGCGGTAAAACGGGCGAATTCAGCAGGAATACGGGCAAAGGTATGCAGAAACCAGGGCGTAAACCGCTCGGGATACGCAGCCATTTCCTGCTGAATTTCCGCCAGGGAAGCGTAGCGCCAGCCGTCCGCTTCTTCCGGATTGGGCTGCGGCAGCTCGTCGCTGAAGGTAAACCAGACGTGGCCATATTCATGCTCAATCAGGCCATTAGCCAGCGGCAGATTGTAGCTGAGTTCAAACACGGGATGCAGCTTTAGCGCCAGCCCCATTTCTTCGAACAGGCGCCGCTCCGCCGCATGCTGTGTAGATTCTTCCGGATAAGGATGGCCGCAGGTGGTATTGCTCCACAGCCCGCCGCAGTGGTATTTACCGCTGGCGCGCTGCTGCAACAGCAGCTGATGGCGGGAGTTGAAAACATAGACGGTGACCGCACGGTGCAGTAACCCTTTTTGATGAACTTCCAGCTTTTCCATCCGGCCGACGGCGCGATCCTGGTCGTCAACCAGGATAACTTCAATTGCAGACATGCAGACCCCTTGAGAATAATCTCAGGTAATTGTGGCACATCTGCGGCCATCGTGGCTGGGGAAAATCGTGCGGAAATATGACGGTTTATTTAACAGGTTCCACCAGCTCCGGACGCGCCCGAAAGATATGATTGTTGCCGGACTCGGTTAAACGCTCTACTAACGCCAGCCCGCCGCGCGGCTCTGTTTCGACAAATGCCTGCTCGGCCGCCGTAACCGGTGTTGTCCACAGCAGCGTTACTTTTTCGCCCTCACGCTGCGGCAGCCTGAAGCTGTCGCCCAACGTGGCGGAAAGCAGAAAACCTTCAAAGCCGATCGGCGCTGATGCCGATGAAAGCGTATGGCCCTCGCCCAGCCAGCTAAGGCGCGCCCAGGGAAAATGAGCAAAGCTTGCCAGCGCGCTGGCCATCTGTACCGCGCTCTCTTCGCTCATTACTTCAGCATCAATCGCCATCGCCAGCTCAATGCGGCGATGGTCGGCGGCTTCTTTATAGAGAAAATCTATCCAGGGCATCGGGCGAATGCTCATCCCCAGCGTCAGGAAGTACCAGCTGCCTTCGTGATAATGCTGCGAAATCGCCATTGGCGGCCAGTTACCCTGATCGATGGCGTAGTACTTTAATGAGTCGCCGTATTGTGCTTCGTAGCAGCGCAGCAGCTCGCGCTGGATGGCATCCCACGGCTGGCCATCCTGCCACTCGCGCCAGAAGAGCCGGTCTTTTTCGGCGCGGGCATACCAGATATTGGTGGAAGCAGAACCCAGCGGCGCGGTCAGCCGGTTTTCTTTGATGCAGCCCGCAGAAAAGCTGACCTGTTTATCCTGATAAAGGCTCCAGCCGGGAATGGTCGCCAGCAACTGGCCCTGATACCAGAGCGAGGCACCGTCATCGCCTGGCGTCCAGATCACCTGCAGCCCGGCCGGATGCAGAACCGGCTCTGCTTCCAGCGTGCGGCAATATTCCGCGCTAAGCAGCGGCGGTACGCCCTGCTCCATCGCTTCGCTATCTTCCTGCGCGGGCGCGGGCAGCAGATTTCTCAGCCAGCAGCCGCGAACCGCAAACTGGCCGCGAAACGGCTCGGCGGGACGCAGATAAAAATAGGCGGTGCGCTCATCCTGCTCAACCGTGGCAATAAGGGTTTGTTGCTGGTTGAAGACTTCAGCCAGCCGGTACGTCTGTGTCATAGCGCCTCGACAAGGGTTCAGGGTCATCCCTCTTCCCGGAGAATAGAGCAGGATGCCCGCGCGCGCCATGTTACGACAAGGGTAATAATCTCAAATTTCGCGTCCCATACGCTTCATGGCGCGATAGTAGCCACCGCGCCGCACGCACCAGCGCAGCGTTGCCGCCAGTGCTTTCATCCGCAGCTGGATTAACCTGCGCTGCCAGCCGGGAAAGCAGAAGCCAAACTGCTGCTGAGTCCATTCCGGCAACAGCTCAATGCCCGCCATCATCATAATGCGCATTGCCGGACGCGCCTGCCAGCTGGGCGCGGGCGTGTTCAGCAATACCGCAAGCACTTCCCGGGTGCGTTCATCACAGCGCAGCTGCGGCCGCATTGCCGCCAGGTAATCTTCCACTTCCCGTACCGTTTTTGGAACTTGCTCCGCGCCCAGTGCTTCGGCTACCACAGCCGCTTCGGCATAATAGCGATCCTGCTCCTGCTGGCTTAGATGCGGATTTTTGTAACGCAGATGGGCCGCCAGAAAACGGCTGGTTTCGGCAACGTGAACCCAGGTCAACAGCTGCGGATCGCTGGCGGCATAGGCATTGCCTTCGTTATCCACGCCGTTAACTTTTAGATGAATGCGTTTGACGCGCTCAATTAAAGTATGGGCATCTGCCGTATTGCCGAAGGTAGTGACCGCGATAAACTGGCTGGTGCGCCGCAGCCTGCCCAGCATATCTTCACGAAAGGTAGAGTGATCCCAGACGCCCGCTAACGCCTGAGGATGCAGCATCTGCATCAGCAGTGCCGAAATGCCGCCGCACAGCATAGAAGAAAAATCGCCGTGTACCTGCCAGATAACGCTGTCCGGCCCATAAAGCCCCGGATCGCCCGGCGGCTGGCTAAGGTCGAAGTCGTTCATCGCCAGGCCGTTAAGGCGAAAGACCTGCTGCTGGATCCTGTCTCTGACTGAAAGCATAACGCTCCATAGATAAAAAAGCCGGAAGCGCTCAACGGCGGCTTCCGGCCTGGTATTGCTTCAGCTTAACAGTTCAGGCTTATGTACGCACCCTGAGCGCAGCTTCGATCCTGTCGGCCAGCTTAGTGACCACCCAGGCGATCGCCATATAAAACACCACCGCGACCGCAAAGGCTTCCAGATAGTAGAAGTTCAGCGCGGCGGTCAGCTGGGCCTGGGCAAAAATATCCACCACTTCGATAGCAAAGGCCAGCGACAGCGCTTTCATAATCACCATAAAGGCGTTAGCCAAATCCGGGATCGCCGCCACGATAATCTGTGGAAACAACACGCGACGAAATAGCTGACCACCAGTGTAGCCCAGCGAACGCGCCGCTTCCGCCTGACCAGAATCAAAGGAGTTGAGCGCCCCTTTGACCACTTCCGCCTGAAAAGCGGCCATGCAGGCGGTCAGCGCCACGACAATGATCACCCAGCCGGGCATTGAGTGCGCGTTATAGTCAATACCGAACAGCGAGACGACAAAGTGCAGCGCTGGCGGCAGGCCGTAGTAGGCGAGAAAAATCACAACGACCATAGGCACGCCCTTAAAGGCGATTTTGTAGGTCACGACCAGCTGGCGCAGCAGCGGCAGCTTTTTATGTTCGATAAAGGCGAACAGCCCGCCGAGCAGCGTGGAAAACAGGAAAATAGCCAGCGCCATCGCCAGCGTTACCGGCACCGCATCCAGAATGCTCCAGAAATCGGGCAGCAGCAGATCGAATTCAAACATGGTTGCCTCTCATCAGACGCTTGCCGTCAGCTTGATTTTTGTCGTTTCGTTTTTAGCGACCCAGCCGTGGCGGCGCTCAAAGAAGCGAACAATCAGCCAGGCGATCAGGCAGAGCAGCGAGTAAAGCACCGCCAGCACCAGATAAGTGCCAAACTGATACTGGTTGTAATCACGTTCCATGATCAGATGAGCGGTAGCCATTACATCGGCCGCACCGATATACATCACCAGCGCCACGTTGTGGATCAGGTAGATTACGGCATTGCCATAGCCGGGCAGCCCGATATGCAGCGCCTGCGGGCCGACGACGCGGCGGATTTTTTGGCGAAAGCTGTAGCCGAGGCTGTCGGCGGCGTCATGCTGGCCTTGCTCTACCGCCAGGAAAGCAGGCCGCATCACTTCAGAGAGGTAGCCGCCGTGGTAGAGACTCAGCCCCACCATCGAAGCGGTAGTTGCCGAAAGGAAATCATCCACGCCGAATAAACCACCGATCAACGGCAGCCCGTAGAAGGCGACAAACAGCTGCAACACCACGGGTACGCTGCGGGCATAGGAAACGTATAAATCTGCCAGCAGGCTCACCAGTGGTATTCTGCGCACGCGTAGCGCGGTAGTCACCAGCGCCAAAAAAAATCCGGCGAACAGCGCGACGAACACGATCGCCAGCGTCAACGGCAGCGCCGACAGCAGCTCGGGGATCATGGAGGAGAGATTCATGCAGGGCTCCTGTTTTCGCGCGGGCTGACCACCCGCGCGAATAATGACTGACGGCTAACGGCGTACGGATAGCACGCGCAACCGGGTTACTTCATGTATTTGACGACCGGCTCGCCAAACCATTTCTGCGACAGCTTATCCAGCGTGCCGTCATCTTTCAGCTCTTTCAGCGCTTTATTAATATCGTCGCTCAGCGCCTTGTTTTTATCGGATTTATGGATCAGCACGTAGGTGTTGTTGGTTACAACCGGCTCGCTCGCCTTGATCGCCAGCTTTTGATTATCAATAACCGTTTGCTCGCCCAGGTTTGACGGCAGGATCAGCGCATCATATTTGCCGTTCTGTACTTCTTTCAGGCGATCCGGATAGGGAATACCGGCGCTGGAGGCTTTGATAGTTATTTTGTCGCCTGGATTTTCCTGCTGCCACTGAGTGACGAATTTATAAACGCCGCCGCCAGCGGTAACGGGCACGATGTTTTTGCCAACCAGATCTTTCATGCCGTTAATGTTGCTGTCTTTACGGCTGTAGATTTTCATCAGGCTGGCGCCCATCGGCGCATCCGGGATCAGGAACTGCTTGCTGCGCGCTGGCGCTTTGTAATAGCCGCCGGTCGCCATATCGTACTTGCCGGTGACCAGACCGGTTTCCTGGGCGATATCCGCCGCGCCTTCCATTACAAATTTATACTGCGGCAGTTTAGCATTGACCGCTTTCAGCACGTCCGGCTCGTAGCCCTGCGGCTCGACGCCGATAGCGCCCCAGGAGAGCGGCTTGGATTCTGCCGCCGTAGCGATTTTAATGGTGCGCACGCTGTCGGCGGCATTGGCGCCAATAGCGGTAAACAGAGCGATGGCGACGCCGCCGGAAAAGGCCAGGCGACGCAGGGTGGTGATTGCAGGCATAGTATTTCCTTTTATTATCAGATTTCGCGTTCAGAATTCAGGAAGCGGGCAAGGCGCGGCAGCGTCGGGTTGTCGAAAATCGCCTGTGGCGAACCTTCTGCGGCGACCACGCCCTGATCCATAAAGACGATACGGTTGGAGATGCTTTTAGCAAACTGCATTTCATGAGTAACCAGCAGCGAAGTAATGCCCGATGAGGTGACTTCTTTGATCACTTTCAGCACTTCGCCTACCAGTTCCGGATCCAGCGACGAGGTTGGCTCATCAAACAGGATCACGTCCGGCTTTACCGCCAGCGCGCGTGCGATACCCGTGCGCTGAAGCTGACCGCCAGAGAGCTGCGAAGGATAGTGATGCTGTTTTGCGCCCAGGCCGACGCGCTCCAGCTCCTGCTGCGCGATCGCCCTCGCCTCCTGCTTTGATTTACGCTGCACCACTACCAGCGGATCCATCACGTTTTCCAGCACCGTCATATTACGGAAAACATTGAACTGCTGGAAAACCATAGCGGTACGCAGGCGAATGGCCTGCACCGCCGCTTTATCGACCTTCTGATAATCCATGCGGATATCGTCGAAAGCAATGGTGCCGGAGGCTGGCTTAGCCAGATAGTTAATGCAGCGCAGCAGCGTGGTTTTGCCGGTGCCGCTGGGGCCGATAATGGAAACGACGTCGCCGCGATTCACCGAAAGGTTGACGCCTTTCAGGATCGGGTTAGGGCCGTAAGCCAGCTTAATATCATTAAGTTCAAGCATTTGCAGACCTTTTTGCAGAAGAGGCGTGGCCGAGGACATGCATCAGACGGTTCGCCCAGCCAAAGATAGCCACAGCATGGATAAGATCGATAATTTCCTGCTCGTTCAGGCCCTGCTCGCGCAGCGCGGCAATATCTTCCGCCGTCGCCTGCGAAGGCGTCACCGAAAGGCGGCTGGCGAAGCGATAGATCGCCGCATCGCGTGGGCCAAGTTCTTCCGGCTTACTGAAGTAAAGCGCGCTGACCACCTGCTCGCTTTTGGCAAGCTGCGCATGGCGGCGCGCATGGACTACCGCGCAATATTTGCAGCCGTTGACGATGGAAGCGCCCAGCGCACCCAGTTCGCGGTCGGCACGATTCAGGCCGCCTTCGACGTACATAATCGCGTTAAACAAAAGAGTACGCGCCGAGTAGCTTTCCGGGTCGTGCGCCAGCGTGCGGACGTATTCGGAGATTTTCTTGCCGGACGGCGTCACTTCCATTGCCGTCAGCTGTTCCGGCGTCGCATCCGCCAGTTCCAGCGGCGCAATATAGGGCTGCCAGGCCAGCGGCTTCAGGCGAACTACAGGCGTCATGCCGACCTCATCAAACGCAGGCCAGCTGCCACGCGAGTCTGGAAATTTACAAAGGCGATCAGCTCAGAGAGCGCCACGATCTGCGGATTGGTTAGCCCAGCCTGCGCCAGCTTTTTCATATCGTCCGCTTCTGCTTTGGCGGGCGTCAGCGTCACCAGATCAACCTGGCGAGCTATTGCCGCCAGCGGCTGATGCAGCGTGGTTTCGCCTGCCGCCAGCGCTATCAGCGATTCTGTGGGATGCAGTTCCACCAGCTGCGCCTGATAATCTGCTATCAGCGCCTCGTCGTGGTTGAGCCTCGCCATGCGGCAGGCCAGCGCCAGGCGTAAATCTTTTGCCAGCTGCTGGTCGTTTGCTGGCTGCAATACGGAAACGCGGCACTGTTCCGCGCCCTGTACGAACTCTGGCCGTAACCGGCGCGCGTTGAACAACGCTTCATCCGGCGATAAACCGGCGGCTTTATCAATAGCGTCGATCACAACGCGTTCTCCTGTTTTAACAAAGGGGTGGAATCCGTCCATTCATCGCCTTCCAGCTCGGGCTTGTCGTAGGCGACCAGGCTGGCGAAATGGCTGTCTACATCTTCGGCAAACAGCGAGGCCGCGATGCCGCGCGCCAGGCGATCGGCTCCGGCACTGACTGCCGGAATATCGCCGGAAACCTTGCCGTGCGTCAGCATCGCAGCATCGTTGAAGCAATGGATATGGCGCAGCATCGGGCAACTACCCGCAACGCGTTCGCGGAATTCAAAAGCTGGCCCCAGATCCGGCGCGTCCGTCATACCTGAACGCGGCGCGCCCATTTCCGGCTGATAGCGGCCATCCGCCCAGCTGCGAATATGCGGCGCGATGGCGGCAAACTCCGGGCGGCCGTTAAAGGTATTGGCAAAACCGGTGGCGGCGATCAGAAAGTCATAGCGCATAGCGCCCTGGGTAGTTTCGATCAGCAGACCGTTCGCTTCTTGCTTTACCGCTTCGATCGCGCAGTCCAGGAAGAAACGAGCGTTTGCATGGCGCGATACGCGCAGCGTGGAGGAGCGCGGCGGCGGCGTTTGCGCTGCCGCGGTATAGTCAACGAACTTCCATTTCCATGCGTCCGGCAGCTGATGCATGCCGTGTACCACGCCCTGGCTGCCGATACCGGTCATTTTATTGATGCGCGGCATCTCTTTGCGACGGATCAGCAAATCTACCGCGCCTGCGCCCGCTTCCAGAGCCGTTGCGGCGTTATCCATCGAGGAAGCGCCTGCGCCAATAACCGCCACGCGTTTGTGCTTCAGTGCGTTGAAATCGATATCGTCGGCGGAATGCGCCCAGTAAGCACGATCGATGCCCTGCAGGAAAGCAGGCACGGCGAAGCCGCCGAGGCCTGAACGCCCGGTCGCCAGCACCAGGCGGCGGGCATAAATTTTACTGGTGGTAAAACCTTCAACCTGTAGCTCGATCAGCCCTTCAGCCTGGGCGATGCCGGTCAGGCGAACGCCGTTGTGCACGGGCAAATTCAATACGTGACGATACCAGACCAGATAAGCCATCCACTGGTCTTTAGGGATTTTGTCCAGCGCCTGCCAGGCCTCGCTGCCGTGCTGCGCGGTAAACCAGGCGCGAAAAGTAAGCTGCGGCAGCCCAAGCGCCGGGCCCTGTAATGTTTTGGGCGAACGCAGCGTTTCCATGCGCGCGAAAGTAACCCACGGCCCTTCGCGCCCCGCCGGAGCCGCGTCCAGCGCCAGCACATTATCGATACCGCTCAGCATGAGTTTCGCCGTAGCCGCCAGTCCGCACATGCCTGCGCCGATAACGACCACATCTTTTACTGCCTGGTCCTGATAAGTGCGCGGTGGCACCCAGGATTTAGCGGGCAGCTCCAGCAGCTCCAGATCCTGCCGCAGCCGGGCTTCCAGCGCGGCAAGGCCTGTTAAGGTTTCAGAATGCGCCATGATTATCTCCCGTACAGGTTCCCTTTGGGGAAGTGATGCCGGGCGCCACAGGCGTCCGCGCTTATAATTCCATTACCACATAATTAAGCATTAACTATCATCTATGCACATAGTAACGGGTAAGGCAGGCATCATCCTTATCGCGCCTGAAAGCGTCAAGCGAAACGCCGGTTAAGTAACCAACCTATTTCTTATAACTTATGCCAGAAAATGCATAAGCTTACAGAACATGAAGTTAAATGAATTAATCAGGTACGTTTAATAAGGATAAGGCGCCAGGCAGTTGCCCACACCGGCCATAGCGTTGATTTTAAAAAGAGAGGTTTTTACCGGTTAGCTATTTGCAGATTGCATGGCCTGCACAGGCCGCTATGCTTCAATTCGATCTGTCATGGCTTTGCGCATGATTTTCCCTCTTTATATTGATTATCATTTCCATATTATTACGCCGCTTCCTTCTCGCTGTCTGATTAAAGCTTATATTCGACATTGCCTTTACGGGTCGTCCAAATAGCCATCAGTATATTTTTATCAACACAGTTGCGCGGTGGTTTGATATCGTCAAAGCACCGCTGCTGTTCTTTACTCTCTTCCTTATAACCCTATCCAAAGGCATAGACGGTTATCAGCGCTGGGCCTGCATCGCCGGAAGGAATATGATATTTACTGCGAATTTCTTCCTGATTCTGTTCCCACCAGTAAATTTTTGCTGAATTGGAAAAGGGCAACCTGTCAACAAGGACTGCCGCAGTATATCCGTCATAGTGCACGTCTATAATATTAACTTCCTGCCTGTTAATGTACAAATAAAAACAGGCCAGTAAGGTCAGGCTAACTACCATCATGGCTTTGCGCATTGTAGTTTCTCTTCTGTATTTTTTCGCTTCCATATCGCTGCGGTATTTCCATATACTCTGCCCTATTTAAAACTCATACTCTACACCGCCTTCACGGGTGGTCCAAATATCCATAAGCATGTTTTTATCAATGCAGTTACGGGGCGACTTGACCTCTTCAAAGCACCGCCTATCCTCTTCTCCCTCTTCTTTATATCCTTCTCCGAAAGCATACACAACTATCAGAAACGGGCCATCTTCTCCGGCAGGAATATGGTATTTCTGTCTAATTTCGTTCTGATTCTTTTCCCACCAGTGAATTTTTGCCGAATCGGTGAAAGGAAGTCTGTCGACCAGAATTTCGGCGCTATGTCCATTATAGTGGACATCTATAATTTTTACATCTTGTCTGTTAATATACAAATAAAAACAAATTAGCAATATAAAAGAAATGAGAATTACAAGCTTGCGCATTAACGCTGCCCCTCAATGTATATTACCGCTTCAATATTACTCATGAATGGTCGAAAACCAAACCTGGTAAAACGTTGTAGGATAAACCATATTTTAAAGAATTGAAATTGGTTAAACTTTGCTTTTCTGATATCTTCCTCATCCAGACCAAAGTGATCCTGCCCTATAAATTTCAATTCTGCCCTCCAGCCTCGTTCATTCACATCGAGACTAATTATTTCTATTTTTGTAGCATATACCCCATGAATAGTTACTCCCATCCCATTTATTTTATCCAGAATTAAAGAATCGAATATTGGAAGGAATGAGGTTCATTACCGCAACTTTGATTTCCGATATTTTTTCCTGCGGAAAACCTTTGTTATTATAATCGATGTAACGCCCAATAGTTTTATGTATCTGATGCCTGGTATTCTTTGTAGCATAATCAGAATAAATCTTTTGTCGCCAGGCCGCATCAAGCTGTATATCTTTAAAAGGCGTGCCCGATAAGCAATGAAAATGCCTTAGCATCTGATTAATCAAATATTTGTATGGCCCTACCAGGGCAAAGGGCAGAGAAGTTACCTGCATCTCTGCAAATAACAGTCTTGCGCACTCCTGAACGCTGACCTTTTCGCCGCGGCGCTGGCCACCATACACGCCTGCAAACCGCGACTGCGGGGTATCAAATGCGGTAAGTCGGGTTAAGGTATAAGGGTCAACAACGTTTGAGATAGTGATCAGGCCAAACTCCTTTTTAAGCCTTTCTTCAGAAAGATCGCCATAGCGCATATCATTTGCGCCACGATCATTGAAACGGCGTTGCGTGGTGAAAATTGTTTGTGGAAATACAGCATTGGTCATAGCGAGTACTCCGTTACTCATTTTCTTTGATACCCGCTGGCGCGCTTTCATGGCCTGCCACTGCCGGTACCGTCCTTTGTCGCTAACAGCCAGCTGGCTGCCGCAGGCGTTTTCGTCCCGATGAAAACAACCTTTAACCATTATCAATATTTTTATGCTCAGACCTTTTACAGCTGTCACAATTTAACCAAGTAGTTCCTTTTCTGTTTGCCGCTGTCCGCAACGCAGCCGCTATTCCTGATTGATGATGCGCATCACGCGGCCATGCTCGCCCGCAGGCAGCAGTTGAAAAACGGGCAGTAGCTCCGCCGCGGCTTTTTCCAGAGCTGCGATAAGCGCCGCTGCTGCTGTAGTTAGCTGGCGGCCCTGTGGCGTAATCACGCCAAAAAAGTAGGGAATGTCTTCTTCCAGTGACCGGATAACCACGCCTTCCAGCGGCATGCCCCAGGCCGTGACCGGCTCCAGAATAGCGACGCCCAGCCCGGCGCGAACGCAGGCCAGGATATTGGCGGAAGAGTTGGTTTCAATAGTTTCATGCGGCGGCGTTTGCAGCTTTTGCAGCGCCCGGGCAAAACGGCCGCGCAGGCGCTGTGGGTTCCAGGGCGCGATGAGTCGCCGTCCCGCCAAACTGCCAAGCGCCAGCGACTTTTCTGCCGCCAGCGGATCATGTTGCGGCAACGCCACTACACAACGGGACTGCCCTATCCAGTGCAGCTGTACCGCGTGATGCTCCAGCGGCAGGCTGCATAAACCGATATCCGCTTCGGCGGTGATCACCGCATGCGCCGTTTGCTCCGCCGATTCACTGATAATCTGCACTTTGTTTTGCAGCCCCAGCATAGAGAGCGCCTGCGGCAGTAGGCCAGCAGCCAGCGCAGGCGTAGCCGCGATGCTGAGCGGTCGATGCTGCTGCTGCCCTATTTCCTGCGCGCGCTGGCGGATTTGCTGTAAAGAAACCAGCGCCTTTTGCACATACTGATGCAGCTGCAGCGCCTCTTCAGTGGGATGGATGCGCGGCCCGTTGCGTAAAAACAGCGGATAGCCCAGCGACTGCTCCAAATCCTGAATCAGGCGCGACACCACGGGCTGCGAGCGGTTCAGCGTTCTGGCGGCGGCGGTGACGCTACCGGCGGCAATCACGGCGGCGAAGGCCTCCAGCTGTTTTAAATCCAAATCCTGTAGGGTCATGCGGCGTGGGTTTCCTGCTGAGTAAGATTACCAAAACGTCCCATCATAGAATGGCTTAGCCCAATTAGCTACTTCAGGCAGGATGACTGCCAACACTTATGTCGGCGCCTATATAATGGAAAAAATTGATAATGCTTAATTCCTTCCGCAATACCCTTTATGCTTATTCGCTTTAATTTTACAGGTGAAAGGGAAAAGCCATGAGTATAACCATCCGCCAGGCGCAACCAGCAGACGCGCAAACTATCTATGACATGATTTATGAACTGGCCGTGTATGAAAAAGCGCCGGAAGAAGTCGTGACCACGCCAGCAGAAATCCGCGACACACTGTTTGGCGAAGAGAGCAAGACCGAGGCGCTGATTTGCGAAGTGGATGGTGCAACCGTGGGTTACGCAGTGTTTTTCACCAGCTACTCAACCTGGCTTGGCCGCAACGGCATTTACCTGGAAGATCTTTATATTTCGCCAGCAGCGCGCGGCAACGGCGCGGGCAAAGCGCTGATCAGGCATATTGCGCAACTGGCAGTGCAGCGCCGCTGCGGCCGCCTGGAGTGGAGCGTGCTGGACTGGAACCAGCCCGCCATCGACTTTTATAAAAGCATCGGCGCCGAGCCGCAGAGCGAATGGGTGCGCTATCGCCTGGCCGGCGACGCGCTGGTGGAATTTGCCGAGGGCGGAAAGTAAAAAAGAGCCAAATTATCGCCTTAGAGGCTGCTGATAAATTCCCAGATCGCGTTCAAATCAGCGACAGAGCAGCAGAGGCAGAGCGGAACACGGACACGCCGTGAACACGGTCCCTGTGGGCTCGGTTGGCGCGTCCATGCGCCAAACGGTCCGCTTATCCGCTCAGCCTCTGCCGCTAGCAAGCCGCTGTGTTGCTGTAAAAAGAGGCAGAGCTGATAAACGGTTCAGGTTTGTCAGCAGTCTGAGAGGCGAATTACCGCCTCTTTACCCATCACGACTCGCCCGCGTTACAGATAGCTGAACTCTGCATCGCTGGTGCGCACGGAATCCAGCCCGATCATCACGCTGAATGTGCCCGGTTCCGCTACCTGCTGCATTTTGGCGTTCCAGAAAGTCAGCGCTTTGACGTCAATCGGGAAGGTCACGGTCTGCGACTCGCCCGCTTTCAGCATAATGCGCTTAAAGCCCTTCAGTTCTTTAACCGGGCGGCTAACGCTGGCAACCTGGTCGCGCAGATACAGCTGCACCACGGTCGCGCCGTCCAGCTTGCCGGTGTTGGTCACGGTAACGGAAGCTTTAACTGTGCCATCGCGCGGCATAGTTTTCGACGACAGCGTAACCGGCGAAACCTTAAAGCTGGTATAGCTCAGACCATAGCCGAACGGATAGAGCGGGCCGTTTTCCGCATCGTAGTAGTGCGAGGTGTATTTGTTGGGCCTCGCAAAATCGTAAGGGCGGCCCGTGTTCAGATGATTGTAATAAATTGGGATCTGGCCAACCGAGCGCGGAAAGGACATTGGCAGCTTGCCGGACGGGTTATAGTCGCCAAACAGCACGTCCGCTACGGCGTTGCCGCCTTCGGTGCCGCTGAACCAGGTTTCCAGCAGCGCGTCCGCCTCGCGGCTCTGTTTCTCAATAGCCAGCGGACGGCCGTTCATTAGCACTACTACCAGCGGCTTGCCGGTCGTTTTCAGCGCGCTAATTAACGCCTGCTGTGAAGGCGGAATAGTGATATCGCTACGGCTGGAGGCCTCATGCGCCATACCCTGCGCTTCGCCTACCACTGCCACTACCACATCTGCCTTTTTCGCCGTGGCTACCGCTTCGTCCAGCAGCTGCTGTGGCGTACGCTCGTCCACCGTTACCGCTTTTTCATAGAGGTTCAGGAAGTCCTGAATGCCCTTGTTGTCGCTGACGTTGGCACCTTTGGCGTAAAGCACGGTAGCCTTGTCCGCCACGGCGTTCCTGATCCCTTCCATAACGGTAACGGACTGCGCCGCGACGCCAGCCGCCGACCAGCTGCCCATAATGTCGCGCTTGCTGTCGGCCAGCGGGCCAATCAGCGCTATGGTGCCCGATTTTTTCAGCGGCAGCGTTTCCAGACGGTTTTTCAGCAGCACTATGCTTTTGCGAGCGACATCACGCGCTTCCGGCCGGTGCAGGCGGCTCTCGGCATTGGTATCTTTGGGATCGCTTTCCGCCGGGCCAAGATGGCTGTAGGGATCGTTAAACAGCCCCATATCATATTTCACGTTCAGCACGTGACGGGTCGCGTCGTCGATATCCGCCATGCTGACCGCGCCGCTTTTCACCAGATCCGGCAGGTATTTGCTGTAATACTCATCGCTCATACTCATATTAACGCCGGACTGAATGGCGATGCGCACTGCATCCTGCGGATCGCTGGCGACGCCGTGCTTCATTAACTCCTTAATCGCGCCATGATCGCTGATAGTGATGCCTTTAAACTTCCAGTCGTCACGCAGCAGATCTTTCAGCAGCCAGCTATCGGAAGTCGCTGGGACGCCGTTAATTGAGTTCAGCGCCACCATTACGCCGCCGCTGCCCGCGTCCAGTGCTGCTTTATAAGGCGGCAAATAGTCCTGCGCCAGCCGCTGCGGACTCATATCCACCGTGTTGTAATCGCGGCCGCCTTCCACCGCGCCATAGGCAGCGAAGTGCTTCACGCTGGTCATTACCGAATAGCGATCCGCCGGACTTTTGCCCTGCATAGATTGCACCAGGGTACGGCCCAGTTCCGAAGTCAGATAAGTATCTTCGCCAAAGCCTTCTGATACCCTGCCCCAGCGCGGTTCTCGCGTAACGTCCACCATTGGCGCCCAGGTCATATTCAGGCCATCATCTGCCGCCTCATAGGCGGAGACACGCCCAACTTCCGCTACGGCATCCAGATCCCAGCTTGCCGCCAGCGCCAGTGGAATGGGGAAAACGGTGCGCTGTCCGTGCACCACATCATAGGCAAAGAACAGCGGGATTTTCAGGCGGCTGAGCTGCATTACCTGATCCTGCATCGCGCGGATATCCTGGCGGGTCACGGTATTAAAGATTGCTCCAACCTGCTCATGCTTGATCATTTCCCGGATAGCTTCTTTTGGATTATCCGGGCCGACGCTGATTAGCCGCAGCTGGCCGATCTTCTCATCCAGCGTCATTTTCTGCAGAAGGTCGCTTACAAAGGCGTCACGGGCTTCGGGCGTTAACGGATGCTGCCCGTAAATCCCCTCGGCAAAGGCTGGCTGCAGCGCCAGCGCGGCGGCAAAGCTAACAGAATAAATCCATTTCATCGGGTTGGTTTCTCTCGAGTGGACGGCTGCAAAGCAGGTCGATTAAGAAGTAGCGAGTGTGCCATAAGTTGAGAATAGCAGGTAGTTTTCAGGCCGTTAACAGCCGCTACGGTTCAGCGGTGCTAAAGTTAGGGCGTGCAATAAAAAAGGACACAAGGATATGAATAAAATCCCCTCGACCAGTGACCGGCTGGTTGCCGAACTGGCCCGCATCGTCGGGCGCGCCCATCTGCTGACCGATCCGCAAAAAACCGAACGCTACCGTAAAGGCTTCCGCTCCGGCGAGGGCGAAGCGCTGGCGGTGATTTTTCCCGGCACGCTGCTGGAGCAGTGGCGAATTTTACAGGCCTGTGTAGCAGCGGACGTCATCGTGCTGATGCAGGCCGCTAACACTGGCCTGACCGAAGGCTCTACGCCAAACGGCAACGACTACGACCGCGATATCGTGATTATCAGCACGCGCCGCATGGATAAAATTCAACTGCTCGACGAAGGCAAACAGGTGCTGGCCTTTCCCGGCAGTACGCTTTATCAGTTGGAAAAAATCCTTAAGCCGCTGGGGCGCGAGCCGCATTCGGTGATCGGCTCTTCCTGCATCGGCGCTTCAATCCTGGGCGGCATCTGTAATAACTCCGGCGGCTCGCTGATTAAGCGCGGCCCGGCCTATAGCGAAATGGCGCTCTATGCGCAGAAAGACGCCAGCGGCAGGCTGATGTTAGTCAACCATTTAGGGATAGAGCTGGGCAGCACGCCGGAACAGATCCTCAGCCGCCTGGATGATGAAACCTGGCGGCCCGAAAATGTGAAGTATGATCAGCGGCACGCCTCGGATCATGATTACGCCACGCGCGTGCGCGAAGTGGAAGCAGATACGCCTTCTCGCTTTAATGCCGATGAGCGCCGACTATTTGAAGCCTCCGGCTGCGCTGGCAAGCTGGCGGTATTCGCCGTGCGGCTTGATACCTTCGCCAGCGAGCAGGCGCAGCAGGTTTTTTATATCGGCACTAATCAGCCCGGCGTGCTGGACGAACTGCGCCGCCATATCCTGCAAAACTTCAGCGAACTGCCGGTAGCGGGCGAATATCTGCATCGCGATATGTTCGATATCGCCGAAACCTACGGCAAAGATACTTTTGTGATGATCGATAAACTCGGCACCGACAAAATGCCGCTGTTTTTTGCCCTGAAAGGCCGCGCCGATGCGTGGCTGAAACGCATTAAACCTAACTTCACCGAGCGTGTTCTGCAAAAAATCAGCGGCCTGCTGCCGTCGCATCTTCCTGCCAGGCTGAAAGCTTATCGCGATCGTTTTGAACATCACCTGATGTTAAAAATGGCCGGGCCAGGCGTGGAAGAGGCGCGTCGCTATTTACAGCACTATTTTCAGCAGGCGGATGGCGATTATTTTGAATGCACGCCGGAAGAAGGCAGCAAGGCTTTTCTGCATCGTTTCGCCGCGGCTGGCGCAGCCGTGCGCTACCATGCAGTACACCAGCAGGAAGTGGAAGATATTCTGGCGCTGGATATCGCCTTACGCCGTAACGATCGCGACTGGTTCGAGAAGCTGCCGCCCGAGTTTGACGACGCGCTGGTGCATCGGCTCTACTACGGCCACTTCTTCTGCCACGTTTTCCATCAGGATTACATTGTGAAGAAAGGCGTGGATGTACATGCGCTCAAGGAAAAAATGCTGCAAATCCTCAACGAGCGCGGCGCGGAGTATCCGGCGGAGCACAACGTTGGCCATCTTTACTCTGCCAAACCACAGTTAAAGGCTTTCTATCAGCAGCTCGATCCCACTAACAGTTTTAACCCCGGCATTGGTAAAACTACCAGGGCGAAAAACTGGGCGGCTTGCGGTTGTGGAACTAAGCCGCCCTTATAGCGATTGGACTTCGCTATTATGCCTCGCCGTCCTGCACTACAACTTTCTGGCCGTTGCGCTGTTCGACAATCATCGTCTGCGGCGTGGAAAGCACGATGCCCTCTTTACGCAGCCGCGTCAGGATATCGAATAACAGATCGCTTTTCGCGCCAGAAACCTGACGCGGACTGGCGACGTTGCCGGTTACGGCCAGCACTATTCCGGCTGGCGTCAAATCTTTAAAGGCCACGGAAGGCTCTGGCGTCTCCAGGATCCGCTCATTTTCGATATAGACATCCAGCAGCAGCTGACGCACCTTCACCGGATCGATATCCAGCGGGAAAGTCAGGGTAATGGTCGCCACGCCCTGCGCGTTGCCCATAGTGGCGTTACGGACGTTCTGCGAAATAAACTGCGAGTTGGGTACAATCACCGTGGATTTATCGCCCAGCTGGATCTCGGTGGCGCGCACGTTAATCCGGCGGATATCGCCTTCAATACCGCTGATGCTCACCAAATCGCCAACTTTAACTGGCCGCTCGGTCAACAGGATCAGGCCAGAGATAAAGTTTTTAACGATCTCCTGGAGACCAAAACCGATACCGACCGACAGCGCACTGACTATCCAGGCCAGCTTGTTCCACTGCAAGCCCATCACCGAGAGCGCCAGCAGGATCACCAGCACGTATCCTACGTTGCTGAACAGCGTGATCAGCGACACGCGCATGCCCGTGTCCATGGTGGTTTTCGGCAGGAAATCCTGATCCAGCCAGCGTTTCACTGAACGCAGCACGTAGATGCCTACAACCAAACAGAGCAGCGCGTTGAGCACGTGAGCCGGTACGATGTTCAGTGACTCAAGCCCTTTGCCGCCCCAGAACTCAATCGCTTTCTGCACCAGCTCAATCGGCGTGGCGCTGCTGAAAGTCCCGTTGAGCAAGGCCATGGCGGCGATCAGCACCAGCACGGTTTTGCCCAGCGCCCCCAGCAGCGCAGCAACCTGAGAAAGGTGGCGCTCATCAATATTCAGGGAACGCTGAATGCCTTTGCCGGTGGCGTTGCTGGTGGAAAACAGCGATTCGCAGGCGTCCGCCACCAGATGGCTGAGGATATAAAAAGAGCCGAACACGATGCCCGCCCAAATCAGCTCATAGCTCAGGAAGCGCGCCAGCGTTACGTAGCCGATGATTAGCGTAGCCATAATTGCCACGCCCGTCAGGGTAATCGCCATCTGGATCAAACCAACCAGCGTGGATTTAGCCTCCGGCTGCGCGCCTTCCAGCACCAGTCTGCGGCGCACCCGGTTGGTACGGAAACTGATTGAGAGCGCCGCTGCGCCAATCAATAGCGCAGTAATGCCGTTCGCCAGCACCGTGGTGGCCACGCTGGTATTGGCGCTGCTGTTCAGATTTTCCAGCGCCTGGAATACGAAAACTAAGCCTGCCATCAGCGGCGGGAAAGGTTTCAACGCCAGCGCCACCTCGTTGGAGATGGTCGGCAGACGCCAGGAAGGACGGCGCGTAGAGAGAAACGCTCTGCCCAGACCAGCGATCAGGCCGCAGAAAATACTCAGCCCTACCAGCTTATCGGCAAATTCCCGCACATCATCCGTCACGTCAGGATGGCGGGTAAAAGCCTGATTCAGAAAGTTAAAAGCCAGCACTACCGAGGCAAGCGTAGTCAGGGCGATGGCGGCGGCCAGAAAACTACGGCGCAGGCGCCCTTCCGGCAGCCGATGGATACCGATCCAGGCCAGAAACTCTTCCATATAGCGGCGACCCAGCGTCGCCACCAGACCCGCCAGTACTATCCAGAAAACGGTGCCGACTCGCCAGCCCGGCTGCCAGGCCAGTACCGCCGTATCCGCCAGTTCATCAAGGAACGCCCGGACTTTGTTGTTGTCGTCACTCTGGCCGTTAAACAGCGGCGACCAGAAACGCGGCCCGAAAATACTGCCTGCGTTCAGCGCCAGCTGGGTTTTTAACGCGTCACGGCGCAGATTAACGATCTGCGCAGAAAGGTTGGTCGCGCCGCTTTTTATCGCTTCCGCCTGGCTAATCTGATCGTCGATTTTGCCTTTCTGGCTTTGCAGATTCTTACGCTTACTGGTGACTTCCGCCGTTTCTTTCACACCGCTTTCCGGCTTGGGCGCCGGGCCAAGCACGTCAAGCTGTGCCTGTAGCTGGGTACGCTGCGGCGTAATCGCCTGTACCAGCGTATCGGCGTCGCTGGAGAGTTCCAGCGCCATATCGTTCAGCGCGCTCAGCTTGCCGTCGTTGGTTTCGCCGGAAACCTGCTGTTTGATTTTATCCAGCACCTTCTGCATTTTTGGCAGTTCAATGGCGGCGTTAACTTTGGCTGGCGCTTCGGCCGTTTGCTGACTGGCGCTGTCGTCATCGGCGGCATAAACCAGCGCCGGAGAAAAAGCGATCAGCGCAAAGAGACAGGCGCGGAAAAAAGTAATGAATGTAGACATGAAGAGTTCCAGATATCAGACATCGGGCGGGCGCGCTATTTTAGGCGCTTGCCTGCCCGAAAACCAGCAGATGCTTAACTATTCTGTAACGTCACCGTTGTTACTGACCATTTCCGCCGCTTTCTGCTTTTTATAGCTCAGGGCCGCGGCAGGAACCGGGGAAACTTTCCCTGTTTCCAGCCAGCTGCGCAGGCGGTTAGCGTCGGCGAAGTGCGTATATTTGCCGAAAGCGTCCAGCACCACCAGCGTCACCGGACGCTGTTTAATAACGGTGCGCATCACCAGACAGTGGCCCGCCTGATTGGTAAAGCCGGTTTTGGTTAGCTGGATATTCCAGTCCGGGCGATAGACCAAATGGTTGGTATTGCGGAACGGCAGCGTATAGTTTGGATTGGCAAAGGTAGCCATATCCTCATGCGTGGTGCTTAACTCACCAAGCAGCGGATAGCGTTTAGTGGCAATCAATAACTTAGTGAGATCGCGCGCGGTTGAAACGTTCTGAATAGAGAGCCCGGTTGGTTCCACATAGCGTGTATGGGTCATACCCAGCTCTCGCGCTTTAGCATTCATCGCGCGGATAAAAGCGTCGTAACCGCCGGGATAATGATGCGCCAGGCTGGCGGCCGCGCGGTTTTCCGAAGACATCAGCGCCAGCAGCATCATATTTTTACGGCTGATTTCGCTGTTGAGCCGCACGCGGGAGAAAACGCCGCGCATTTCTGGCGTATGGCTGATATCCACCTTTAGCATCTCATCCATCGGCAGATGCGCGTCCAGGGTAACCATTACCGTCATCAGCTTGGTAATAGAGGCCATCGGCCGCACCAGATCGGGATGGCTGGCATAAAGCACTTTATTGGTGTTGAGATCGACAATCATCGCGCTGCCCGAGGCGATTTGCGGTTGCGATAGCAAGGCCGCTTCTGGCGCGCGCGGGCTGGCGACGGCCTGATGCGGTAAAACCTGTCCGGTAAAAAGCAAAGCCAGACTCAAAAGAGACAAGCGAATTTTTGCAGGCATTATTAAAAACTTAATCGGGTAGTGATTCAGGTATGGCCAGGCCATACGCCGCCGCCGCGCAATGCTCGCCGCGCGGGGGCTGGCGCGTCATCATACGCTGGGGGCTAATCTTTTTCCTAAGGGATATTCGTATCCGGGCGTAACTAAAATAAGGGTTGGTTAAGCCTTCGCTGCAAACTAATCCTGGCTCAGGGAGCGGGCTCGGTCAAAGTAAAGGTTCAATGCTGGCTACCGGGAAAAAGAATTTATACGCGCCTTCAGCAGTTTTTAGTTGAATAAACTTCATTTTTTCACGATAGAATTTAGCAGCCTGTTCATCTTTCGCCTCTACCATAACGGCAAAGATGCCCACAGCATCAGCGGCATAGTAAGCTACGCGTAACGCATCCAGCACCAGTTGTGTGCCGAAACCTTTATTAGCAATGCGTTCGTCAATAGCAAGCCGTCCCAGTGTAATACAGGAAGTTTCCCGATAAGGGACTTGCTTCTTATACTGGCTCGTCATACCGGCTTTCGCATAACTGCCGCCGGATAACGTGTAAAAGCCCATCACTTCGGGAACAGGGTCATCAGTGACCAGCAGATACGCTTTAAGAATATTTCCGATGTGTTGTTTCGCCAGATGCTTTTTCAGAAATTCGTCCAGCTCAGGACGGCCACAGCTGAAGTTATCAACGCTTATTGCCATGCCGGGCGAATACTTTACGATTTTTAGTTTTACCGGTGCCATTCCCAGGTTGAATCCTCACGACTACGTGCGGCCGCACGACGAAGGCGTTCATTGGGCGCTGGTGGATCCTCTAACGCTTCCATAACAGCATTCCATGACTCTTCGGTCAGCTTGATACGGGTATGCTCGCTGATTACTGTTGCCGCTCGTTGCACTGCGGAGTCTGCAATGAACTGAGATACGCTGACATAGCTCAGTTGAGCAGCAGTTTCAATTTCGCTTTTTACATCGGGACTAATACGCAACTCCAGACGTTCGGTTTTA
This sequence comes from Pantoea sp. sgz302252, assembly GCF_042610525.1. Classification (GTDB taxonomy): domain Bacteria; phylum Pseudomonadota; class Gammaproteobacteria; order Enterobacterales; family Enterobacteriaceae; genus Erwinia. The sequence continues at coordinate 77,395 of NZ_JBHDVM010000005.1, read as the reverse complement.
GCCGGAGCAACCATTATTTTTCTCCAGTTGGTTCTTATAAAGAACGATCGTTGCACTTTAATTTGTGAGGGCCGTTCTTGTGGAAAGGTACGGTACTCTTCCGTACATCACATCATAAAATCGTAGCCGGGCATTATCAATGACGATTGGCATAAAAAAACGACGAAATCGTCAATGCTGCCAGGAAGCAGTTATTGTTGTTTCAGCCGCCGCCAGTGGCCCGGCGGCGGCGGCGGTCAGAACATACGGTAGCCGTAGCCCCACAGGATCACGGTCAGCGCCATCAGTACCTCAAAGACCAGCACACCAATTGCCAGCGTAGAGCCGGAAAAGCGCAGGCTCTCTTCCCTATCGATATTCAGGAACATGGGAATGCCGAGATAAAGCAGATAGCCGGTATAAACCAGCGCCAGCGCGCCTACAAAGACGCAAAGCCAGACCAGCGGATAAAGCGCAACCAGGCCGCTAATAAAGAGCGGCGTCGCGACATAGCCCGCAAAAACAGTACAGCGTTGCAGGCTGGGACGCTGTGGATAGTCACGCGCCATCCAGTAAATTACGCGACCCATTACCGCTACGCCGCCCAGGATTAACGCGTAAAACAGGATAGCGAGAGCGAAAGCGTTAACCAGAGTGAGCTGCACGGTGCGTTGGGCGCCAAAATCCCAGCCGAGTTGAGTAGTGCCGATAAACGCGCAGACTACCGGGATCAGCGCCATCAGCAGAACATGGTGAGTATAGTGATGCGAGACGGTTTCGTTTTCTTGCCGGATATCGCGCATTTCACGGTCAGGATGCGCAAGAAGTCCCCAGACATGGTTCATATCTTCACTCCTTAGTCTTTGAGAGGCCGCAGCGAGCTGGCGGATCGCATAAAGTATAAACGATGGTGAAGTGTTCGTTTTTTAAACTCATTAAAAGCAAACTAACCGGTTCAGTTTATTGCAAAAAAAAGCGCGCTTTCCGGCAACTTTTATCCCGATTTGGTCATCAGGGTTTAGACTAAAAGCTTTCGGCGCATTAACCGCAGGAGCACGACTACATGGATATCAATCATCTGATCACACAGTACGGTTACGTGGCGCTGTTTTTCGGCTGTCTGGCCGAAGGGGAAACCTTTACGCTGCTGGGCGGCGTGGCTGCTCATGAAGGCCTGCTGCACTACGGGCTGGTGATTCTGGTGGCGATGGCTGGCGGTATCCTGGGCGATACCGCGCTATTTTTTATTGGCCGCCATTATGGCGCTAACATCCTGAAAAAGTTTAAAAAGCATCAGAAGCAGATCAAGAAAGCCAATATGCTGATCCGTAAAAGGCCGGTGCTGTTTGTGATCGGCGTGCGTTTTATGTACGGACTCAGGATTATTGGCCCAATTATCATTGGCTCCAGCGGGTTAAAGCCACAGAAATTTATGCTGCTTAATGTGATCGGCGCAGCGTTGTGGGCAGTGATTTTTGTCTCGCTGGGCTATGTTGGCGGCCAGGTAATAGCGCCATGGCTGCACAAGCTGGATCACCATCTTAAACATCTTTTCTGGCTGGCGCTGATCGTGGCGCTGGTTTGGGGAGCGAGGATTTGGTTTAAGCGCCGCGCCGCACGCCAGACAGAGGATTGAAGTTATTAACCACTTATTACTTCTATGGCTAGAATAGAGCCTGTGTGTAAGCACACCCGTTTTAGTTCCACGCACTTTTTGGGATTTCCGGGTTTTAAGCCATCAGCCTGTATTATTCAGGGATTCATGAGGCCGCTAGCTGTTATATTCAGCCAGCCAGCGCTCTGTGATTTCCCGTGTTCATTCAGGGTTCTGAACAGATAAAAATCCAGTATTTCTGTCCGGTACGTTCGTTTATACCGTTCAATAAATGCGTTTTGCGTCGGTTTGCTTGGCCTGATAAATTCTAGCATTAAACCGTGGTCTTCAACGCACTGGGCCAGAGCCAGTGATATCAGCTCCGGCCCGTTATCCATGCGTATGTTCAGCGGATATCAACGGTTTGCCACTATCCTGTCAAGTACCCGCACCATCCGCTGAGCCGGGATATTCAGGTCGGTTTCTATTGCCAGTGCTTCCCGGTTAAGATCATCCACCACATTAAAGGTACGGAAGCGTCGGCCACAGACCAGCACATCGTGCATAAAATCAATGGACCAGCTCTTATTAAGCGCTTCAGGCATCGCCAGTGGCACAGGGTTACGCACTGGAAGACGGTGCTTACCTTTGCGCCGAAAACTCAGTTTCAGCACGCAGTAAATTCGGTGAACACGCTTATGATTCCTGGCGTTACCCTGCCTGCAAAGTATCTGAAACAGCTTTTTAAAACCGTATCGCGGATAGCGTTCCGTAAGTTCAGTCAACATGGTTCGTTTTGCAGGGATTCTTACAATAATAAACATAAATACCATAAACTGTTCAAAATTTCTTAAATAGCAACCACATGATTTAAAATAAAATTTCATGATAAAACCTTATTGTTACTTAGCACATCTAGAAAAAAAGAAAAATACAACTTTGAATACAAAGATTAAATTTCCCATAACAATCAAAAAAGATTTTCATTTACCTCTCGAGCGTCATGACAATCAACGGATAGTTGATGTTTTACGGTCATGTCAACATGAAGAATCATGCACATCTGGCAGTAATAAAAAGATTGAGCTTTCTCCATATGAATTTTGTTCACTATACGAAACTACAATGGCAAGCCATTGTAAGTTAAGGGCGATAATAATCCCTAATATTAGTTACACTCGATATAAAAAAGCAGAATTAAAAAAAATACCTTTTAATCATGTCAAGGAAACTATATATTCTGAATTACGCTCACCAGATGATCCTTTATGGCCTCTGTCATGGATATACCCACTAAGAAAAAACAAGATTGATTTTTCATATGATAGTTTAAATTTTATAAGTAGAATTCCCATATATATATTATCATTCAACGCTGACTGGCATGATTTAACTTCTACAATTATAACTAACCAGCTTAAATGGATTAATTAAATGATACGAATATATGTTTATGGCGCGTCAGGAACAGGTACCACAACTATATCTCGCCTTATAGCAGAGAAGTGTAATATTATGCATGTCGATTCTGATGATATATTTTGGCACTCAACTAAAAGGCCTTATCAAAAAATCCGCGCTTATGAAGAGCAAATTAGTGAAATAAACGCAAGATTATTGAAACATGATTCATGGGTCTTGGCTGGTTCTCTTGAACTTTGGAAAAGTCAACTCGAAAAACATACCACTCATATGATATTTCTAACATTAAGTGATAATTTAAGGATAGACCGCATTTTAAAAAGAGAAAAAGATCGCTTTGGTGATAAAATAAATAAAGATGGTGAACTATATGAAATGCACCGATCTTTCATAAAGTGGACTAAGCAATATCATAATAAAACTACTAAAAACTCTAATTTTGCAATGCATTTGAGGTGGTATGAAAATTTTATGCGAAAGAAAACTTTAATTAATAGCGATCAGCCTTTAACAAACATCCTAAACAGAATATTACTCGAAATGCCGGAGGTTACAACATGACTATAACAAATTATTCTAAACGTATACACTCTTTAGGAGTTTTGTATGTCGACATCTATCCCTGGAGAAAGTCCCCTTTAAATGATATTGAATTTCTTTTATTGAAGAGAAATGAAGAGGTTGAACTTAGTAATACGTGGCAAACTATATCAGGTAAGATACTTGAAGATGAGAAAATTAGTGACGCTTTTTGGAGGTTGGCACGCAAAAGAACAGGTACTACACCTTTAAATATCTTTAAGATAGATTATGTAAATGTTTTTTATGACTCGTATTACGATACTGTAATGCATGTCCCTGTTGCGGCAGCTGAAATAGAGTGCTCTAGCGATATAGCCCTAAGCGATTTACATGTCGACTATATGTGGGCAAGCATGGATGAAGCCTTACAAAAATTAATATGGCCAAATCAAAAAAAATCCTTGTACTTAATTAGAGCTATGATTAAAAAAAATATGATAACCCGATTTCATTACCTGGAGAATAAAAATTGAAACTTACTATCCTTTTATTAAACATGAGACGCAGAGTATATTTTCTTAAAAAGCTAAAAGAGGAGCTAAGCAATACGCCACATAAAATAATATATGTGGACTCAAACAATCTTGACCCAATGAAAAACTATGCTGATGAGTTTATAGTTCTTAATGATAAGGATGCGAATTTCGTCACTAATTTGTTTGATTTATGTGTAAAAAAGGATGTTAATTTAGTTATACCCTGGCTCGACAGTGATATAAATCTACTATCTTCTAATAATTATCTTTTCCAAGCTGGCAACATTTCATTAGCTATTCCAGATTCGGAATTTATTGAAATAAGCAATGACAAATTCATTACATATGACTGGCTATCTCAAAAAAACATACCTACTCCATTAAGTTTTAAACTATCAAAAGACAATCATGAATATTTTTCATTAAAAAAGACTAATACGTATAATTTTCCACTTATAGCAAAGCCAAGATTTGGTCAGGGCAGCCGTAATGTCATTAAGTTAAACAATGCCTCTGAATATGAAAATTTTGCAAACAAAATTAGTGATGATTACTTAGTCCAAAACTTTCTCCCTGGAAAAGAATTGACAATAGATGTTTGTTGGTATCGAAATCAAATCTATTTTTGCGTTCCTCGGTTAAGATTAAAAGTACGTGGAGGAGAATCCATGATCTCTAAAGTTGTTAAAACTAAATCCATAGAGATTCTGTCTAAGAAAATATGCAGTTTTTTTGATGAACCTTTATTGTTTAATTTCCAGGTAATTTATGATGAACTCAATAACCCTAAAGTAATTGAAATAAATCCACGCTTTGGAGGAGGCAGCGATTTAAGCATTCATTCGGGTGCTAACATACCAAGAGCAATACTTAAAATTTATTTGAATTTAGGGTGCCTACATAAAGATAAAATAGAAAATAACATTATAATGTCAAGATATTTTCATTCGGAGTTTTTCAAGTCTTGATTACAAAAAAGACCATTCATAATCACTTATATTTTAATTTTAATTTCAATTTTCTTATAAAGTTGAACTCACCTGCTCTTTATTTTAAAATAAAACCACCGCACCAAAAAATTATTTATCTTGCAAGAAAAAGGATAAGCCTTGAAAAAAATATTAACCTTTTTAACTATATATATAGCTGTAAGCATTCTCTATGCGCTACCTGCTGATATTATTACAGATGACAACCTTCACGGATATTCTATTGTTGAAATGCAAAATTTAGGTATACCAAAAAACCTTCGTATGATATCTGTAGAAGACTTAGAGAAAGAGTTAAGAAGCAAGCCGCCAATGGCTGTTGGTTTTGATATCGATGATACAGTAATATTTAGCTAAGCCGCATTTTATCGCGCTAAAAAATATTTCATATCTGAGCGTAATCTTGATATGAATAGTCAAAAATATTGGGACAAAATAAATTGTGGCTGGGATGCATTTAGTTTACCCAAAGAAGTAGCCTTTAAGTTGATTATGATGCACAAAAAGCATGGTGATACTATTTTTTTATTACCGGAAGAAAACCTTCTGAATGTAAGTTCACCGAGAAGTATCTAGAGGAAGTTTTCTCAGTACCTACGTATAAAAGAGTTTTTTTACAGGTAGTAGTACAGATAAATACCCTAAATCCAAAATAATACTTGACCATAACATAAGAATTTTTTATGGCGATGCTGATAGTGATATCATATCTGCCCGCATTGGAGGTGCAGAAGGAATTAGGATCATGAGGGCTTCAAATTCAGTATTAAAGCCTTTACCTGAAAATGGAAAATATAAAGAAAGGATAATAATTAATTCCGACAATTAATAGAACTAACCTTCATGTATTTGAAAAATAAAATCTTAAAAAGAACAAAAACTTCACTTAGGGGTCTCCCAAATATAAGCAATCATAACAAATAATATTACAAAAGTGTTTCTGCAACCATTTATTAAATCCGGCCTTGTCATAGAATTCACTTCGACAAGGCCGCACCAGTTATTTTTTCTGAATATAATACTGCGGGTTGGTCAGCGTAAAACCGCCGTCGATAACAAAAGACTGGCCGGTGGTGTAGCTTGACCACTCGGAGCAAAGCCAGGCAACCATACTGGCGATTTCACGCGGATCGCCTGGTCGGCCCGCCGGAATTTCAGGAATAGAAACATTGCGGGCGTCGTCGTCACTCATATCGTTCATCGGCGTAGCAATGGCGCCCGGTGCTACCGAGTTCACCAGGATGTTATGCGGTATCAGACTTAGCGCCATAGATTTAGTCAATCCGCCCAGCGCGTGTTTAGCAGCGGTGTAAGCTACCGAGTTCGGCAGCGGCGTGTGCTCATGTACGGAAGTGATATTAATAATCCGTCCGCCTTCACCCTGCTCTACCATATGGCGCGCGGCAATTTGGGCGCAGACAAAAGCGCCGTCCACATCCACCGTAAAAACTTTTCGCCAGGCTTCGAAAGACGTTTCCAGAAAGTCCGCCTGTTCATTGGTGCCTGCGTTATTCACCAGCGCGTCAATTCGCCCCAGCTTGCCGATTAACGTTTCCAGCGAGCGACCGCCCTCCTGCGGATCGGCGAGGTCGAAATGAACGATTTCCGCCCTTCTGCCCAGTTCACGCACCTTTTGCGCCGTCTCCTGTGCGCCCTTTTCGTCCGAGCGCCAGGTGACGCCGATATCATATCCCTGCTCCGCCAGCATAATGGCGCTGGCCTTGCCAATGCCGGAGTCAGAAGCGGTAACAACGGCGACTTTATGCTCTGCTTTACTCATGGATTGTTCCTCAAGGGTGATCGGACAGCTAAGTATAGGTGAGGGAACTTCAGCCGCGTTTACACTTGCTTGCGCTTCCTGACGCCGCCTCTGCCGCTTGCTGTCTATAGTTAAAAAAATGCGGCAAAAACAACCAGAGGAAGGGCATGAGCGAAATAAAAAGAAAAATCGAAGATCACGGCGTAATTGGCGATCTGCGCACCTGTGCGCTGGTCGCTAACGATGGCGCTATCGACTACTTTTGCTGGCCGAATCTTGATAGTCCTTCGGTATTCAGCGCCCTGCTGGACGGCGACGAAGCGGGCCTCTTCAGTATCCAGCCCAACTGGCCGGAAGCGCGTCGCCAGCAGCTTTACTTGCCTGATACCAATATTCTGCAAACCCGCTGGCTGGATCGCAGCGGCGTCACTGAAATTACCGACTATATGCCGCTGTGCAACCGGGAAGATACTTTGCCGCGCCTGATACGGCGGGTAAAAGTAGTGCATGGTGAAGCAACCTTTACTCTGCGCTGCGCGCCGGTACACGACTATGCGCGAGCGGAAACAACCGCCAGCAAAATCGATGGTGGCGTCGTCTTTAGCGCAGAAGATCAGCCTTCGCTTCGCCTGAGCGGCCAGGTCGATTTCCAGCTGGCAGGCAATGCTGCAACCTCAACTTTTACTTTGCAGGCTGGCGAGCACCGCGAATTCGTGCTGGGCTGTGCGGAAGATGAAAAAGTGGAGGAAGAAAAAACCGCCCTTTGTTTCCAGGAAACGCTGCATTTCTGGCGCGACTGGAGCAGCAAAAGCACCTATCACGGCCGCTGGCAGGAGATGGTGACCCGCTCGGCCCTGACGCTAAAATTGCTGACCTCCTGGAAACACGGTTCCATCGCAGCCGCCGCCACTTTTGGCCTGCCTGAAGAGCTGGGCGGCGAACGTAACTGGGACTATCGTGCTTCCTGGCTGCGCGATGCCTCGTTTAGCATGTATGCGCTGATGCGGCTGGGCTACGTTGACGAGGCCCGACATTTTACCCATTGGGTTGGCCGCTGCGTGGAGAACAGCCATCACGACGTGGAAAAGCTTCAGGTGATGTATCGGCTGGACAGCGGCACCGAGCTGCACGAAAGCGAGCTGCTCAACCTTTCCGGCTACGCTAATTCTACGCCGGTGCGCATTGGCAACGACGCCTGGAACCAGAAACAGCTGGATATTTATGGCGAGCTGATGGATGCCGTTTATCTGGCGAATAAGTATGGCGAAGCCATTTCCCATCGCGGCTGGGCGCACGTTTGCAAAATGATTGATTACGTAGGCGATAACTGGGATCAGCCTGATGCGGGCATCTGGGAGATGCGCGGCGAGCCGGAGCACTTTCTGCATTCACGCCTGATGTGCTGGGTGGCGCTGGATCGGGCGATCCGGCTGGGCCAGAAGCGATCGCTTTCCTTCCCTTATGAGCGCTGGCTACGCGTTCGTGACGAGATCCGCGAGGATATCTGGAGTAATTTCTGGAACGAAGAGAAAGGCCACTTTGTCGCCACGCGCCACGGGGATTTCGTTGACGCCTCTATGCTGTTGATGCCGCTGGTCAGGTTTGTCGGCGCGACCGACGCCGACTGGCTGGCGACGCTGGATGTCATTAAAGATCAGTTGGTCAACGATGGCCTGGTGAAACGTTATAACCGTTCTGAAACGCCAGCGGACGGGCTGGAAGGCACCGAAGGATCCTTTACCGCCTGCTCTTTCTGGTACGTCGAATGCCTGGCGCGCGCTGGTCGGGTTTATGAGGCCCATTTTGAATTCGAAAAGCTGCTAAGCTATGCCAATCCGCTCGGGCTTTATGCCGAAGAGTTCGATCACCAGGGTTTTGCGTTAGGCAATACGCCGCAGGCGCTCAGTCATCTGGCGCTGATCAGCGCGGCCTTTTTCCTTAACCGCAAGCTGAACGGCGACGATCCTTTGTGGCAACCCTGAAGTGGCGCCAGCATCAACAGACCTGCAGAGCGTAAATGCAGGTTTATTCCTGGCGAGTTATGACCATATAATGTGCAGCCGGTCGCAGCTGACCGGTTCAGGCTCCTTTATCCACAGTTTACATGGCGCTATACCTTGAAGAATATGAAAAAGAGCATCCGCGCGTTGGCCGCTTTACTGCTGGCCGCTACCGCATACAGCCAGTCCGCTTTTGCCGTGGTTTACAACCTGCCCGCCGCTAACAGCCGTCTGCTTGGCGAAAACATCGAAATTACCGTACCTCAGGAGAGCAAACTGCCGCTGGAGGCTTTTGCCGCTCAGTATCAGATGGGCCTGAGCAATATGCTCGAAGCCAATCCAGGCGTCGATGTCTACCTGCCCAAAGCAGGCACAAAGCTGATTGTTCCGCAGCAGTTAATCCTGCCGGACGCCCCGCGCGAAGGCATTGTGATCAACAGCGCCGAGATGCGTCTTTACTACTATCCAAAAGGCGGTAAAAAAGTTGTCGTCCTGCCGATTGGCGTCGGCGAACTGGGCAAGGATACGCCAGTAAGCTGGACCACTACGGTACAGAGCAAAAAAGACGGCCCAACCTGGACGCCGACCAAAAAAATGCATGAAGACGCCGCCGCTGCCGGTTCGCCGCTGCCGCCGATTTTCCCGGCCGGTCCGGATAACCCGATGGGTCTGTATGCGCTCTATATCGGCCGCCTCTATGCCATTCACGGCACCAACGCCAACTTTGGTATCGGCCTGCGCGTCAGCCATGGCTGCGTGCGCCTGCGTGCCGACGATATCAAGTGGCTGTTCGACAACGTGCCGGTCGGCACGCGCGTCCAGTTTATCGATCAGCCGGTCAAAGCAAGCGTGGAGCCAGACGGTTCTCGCTACATCGAGGTGCATAACCCACTGTCGCAGACCGAAGAGCAGTTCAATTCCCGCGAGCCTGTTCCGCTGACGCTAACTGCCGCCGTAAACAAAGTGGTTGGCGACGCCAGCATCGACAGCGCGACGCTGGAAGAAGCGCTGAAAGCCCGTACCGGTATGCCGACCAAGGTTAACGGCGCCTCCGGCAATGGTTATGCCGCGCCAATCCCGGTAGAGGAAAATAATCAGGCGCAACCAAAAGAAGAGCCAATGACGCCGGTAACGCCTCAGGGCGCTAACGTCGACGGCAGCGCCGCGCCAGCAACGGATACTCCGACCGTTGATGGCCAGCCTGCAGAAAATGCGCCGGCTACCACCAACGGCGAGCAACAGGCTCCGGCCGCCGGAAACAGCGATTTTGTGGTGCCAGCCCAGCCGGGCCCGGTTTACGACAAAACCACTAAACCGGCAGCTAAAGCAGTAACGCCAGCGCAGTCTTAATCTTTGCGTTTGCGAAAAAAACGGGCCTGATGGCCCGTTTTTTTGGCTGTAATCCGTCATTCAGAACAGGTTCATCCGGCCAACAGTTTCTCAAGGTCGGCAATCAAACCCGGCCCCTGCGGTTGCCATTGCAGCTGCTCCTGAGTAATCGCGCTTGAGGCTGACATATCCTGAACCACAAACTTACTTAGCCAGCCAAAGTGCTCCGGGATTTCGGAAGAATTAAGTCGCGCGACAGGCACATCCAGAACACGACCGATAGTTTCGGCAATTTCGCGCATCGTAATACCTTCTTCTGCAACCGCATGATAGCGACTACCCGGACAGCTTTTTTCCAGCGCGCGGATATAAAGCAGCGCGGCGTCACTGAGATGAACCGCCGACCACCGGTTCTGCCCTTCTTCGCCATATGCGGAAACCCCTTTTTGCCGTGCCGTTTCAATTAACGGCGTCACCAGTCCCTGTTTCAGCGGGTTATGCACCTGTGAAAGCCGGATAACCGAAACATTGACGCCATTTTGTAGGGCCTCTATTCCTGCCAGCTCCGAAGCTTTTCGCGGGTTCGGATGGTCAGGGTTAAAATGGTTTTCAACGGCGGGAGCGTTCTGCCCTGCGGAACCTAAAGCAACGCCAGAGGTGATAATCAATGGTCGCTGCGTGCCCGCCAGGGCTTCGGCCATCGCCTGAATAGGCCGGCGATCTTTTTCACAGTTCGCTATAAAGTGGGAAAAATCGTGATCGAACGCAGTATGTATAACGCCATCGCTTGATTCGGCGGCGCGCCGCAGACTTTTACTCTCCTCAATATTGCCAAAATAAGGCTCAACACCTGCGGCAGCCAGCTGTTCGGCACCCTGCTCGCTTCGGGTTAACCCGACCACCTGATAGCCTGCTGCAATCAGCCGTGCCGCGACTGCCGAACCGATAAACCCGGTGGCTCCCGTTAGAAAAATACGCATTTTAGCCGTCCTTATGTCGGTAACGGATTGCTTGCAATCCAATACGGCTACTTTAGGCGCGGACAGCAACACTATCTATGTTATAAAGTCGCTATTTTATGTCCAATCGTCCAGGAAAATTATGGACCCGCTTTCTCAATTATTGTCGCTGCTCAAAGCTGAAAGCTACGTTTCTGGTGGCGTAGTACTCAGCGCATCATTATCGGTGCAATGGCCTGCTCATGACGGCGTTAAGTGTTATGCCGTGGTAGCAGGGGAATGCTGGCTATCCGTGGAAGGCATTGCCGATCCGATACGGCTTACGGCGGGCGATTGCTATCTGTTGCCGCCGGGGCCGCCTTTCCGGCTGGCGACGGATTTGTCACTGCAATCTGTCGATTTCACCACTGTGCGCACCGAAATGACCACGGGCATCGCAGTTAAGAGTGAAGAAAAATCAGGCTGTTTTCTGGTTGGCGGTCATTTTTTACTGGCTGGCCACGCAGCCCAAATGCTTTTGGGATCGCTGCCGCCGGTGGTACATATTCGCCACGATGCTGACAAGGCGGCCATGCTCTGGGCGCTGGAAAGAATGGCTCAGGAAGTGTGTAATCCCCAGCCGGGCGCCGGATTAATCGTCCAGCAGCTGGCGTTTATGCTGCTGATTCAGGCGCTGCGGCTGCATGTCAACGACGGTCAGCAAGCCAATGTTGGCTGGCTTTTTGCGTTAAGAGATAAAAAGCTGAGCGCCGCCATAGCCAGTATCCATAAAGACCCTGGCCATAGCTGGACGCTGGCAAGCCTGGCCGCGCAGGCGGGCATGTCGCGTTCCGCCTTTGCCAGACATTTCCGGCAAACCGCAGGCGTTACGCCCATCGACTACCTTACGCAGTGGAGAATGCTGCTGGCCTGCGATCGCTTACAGCATTCAAATGATTCCATCGCGCTTATTTCAGCTACGTCAGGCTATGAGTCTGAAAGCGCATTTGCTAAAGCGTTTAAACGCGTTATCGGCTGCTCTCCCGGCAAGCTGGGCGTAAGGAAAAAGCAGTAACAATCTTTACTGTCAACGTGCCGAACTGTTGAGCGTCTCACAGTGAAACCACTAAAGGTTTGTGCCCATAGACCGATACCCGTTTAAGGCTTTCTGTAAAGCCGCTTCCAGTCCTCTTTCAGCCATACCAAACAGGAGAGCAAAATGGATGTATCACAAATTGCATCACTGGCTACCGGCTTTGATAATATGGAACTCGGTAACAAGGTAAGCACGCTCGTACTCAAGAAATCACTGGATAGCCAACAGTCTCTGGCAGCCGGGATCGTTAATTCTATCCCTCAGCTACCGGCAAACCCGGCGATTGGACGTAACATCAATACCACGGCCTGACAGGAAGGTTGATTGATCGGCTGATACGGTGAAAATATCGTCATCTTCTTTCTGTACAAAACAAGTTAACGCGGATGCATGGATGCTCCGCTTTGTGCGAAGAGCAAACCTTTTATTAATGACGATTGCGTGCGCTGAACATGACATCCTTACGAAGCGTATTGACTGGCAATTTAGGAGAGCGTCAATTATTATCCAGAATCTATGGATGTGAATATTTTGGGCTTTATGCCAGCACTACTCCCTGTTGCATTGTCTCCCGGAGCAAGCTTCACTCTCGTTATAAACAGTGCTCTGGCAGGGGGTCACAAAGGCCTGTTCAGAACGCTTGCCGGAACAGCTTTAGGCATATATACCCATGCGGTTTTTATAGGGCTTGGTATCACTGCTGTGCTGATCTCGTCTCCAGCAATTTTTGCTGTACTTAAGGCTGTTGGAACTGCCTACCTGCTGTGGTTAGGAGCGATGCTCATTCGCAGTGGCATAACGGTAAATAATGGCGAGTTTACTGATACGAAGCATTCGGTAACGTTAAAAGAGGCCTGGCTGGCTAATGTTTTGAACCCTAAAGCCATTATTTTTTATCTGACGGTCGTTTCACAGTTTGCTGGAATAAAGGGAGGCGTTTGCAACTACCTTATCCTGGCTTCGCTACATGTCGTGGTTATGAGCATTTGGCTTTTCTCAGTCAGTCAGACACTGCTATCTTCGGTAAAAAAAACTAACCCATTAATGCTCAAAAAATATGTCAACATTGCCGGCGGGCTGTTGCTTATCGCTTTTTCTCTGCACAGCCTGCCGCCGTTGCCGCAAATCAGATAACCCCTAACCCAAATTCCGCATTACGCAAAGCAGGCAGCCACCCCACCTGTCTCCACTCATCCAGCAACAAATCCAAAAGATGTTATAGCCGCTCACGACAGATGCAGGCTGCACGGCTATGGTATAAAGCAGGGTTCATTAAAGATTTCAGGCAGATCGGCCGATAACCGTAAACTACTACTTCTGACCTTGAAGATTGTCACAGATGATTCCCCGCTCGCTTCTGCGGGCAAGCGGCACTGTAGCATCTGCGGTTGAACAGGCTGTAGCGTTAGCCACCGCTCCTGACTGACGCTCGCGCAGCTGAGAAGCACTTACCGCAGTAGCTCCCGGATTTTCAGGAGCGGCAAACAACGGATCCGACCACCATGAACGCCATGATAAAACCTACCCTTTCCGCCGTTTGGGCCACGGATGCCCTGGGCATGTGCATCACCAGCCAGGAAAGCCCTGCTGGCCTGATGCCTGCGCTGAAAGGTGTAACGCTATGTGCGTGGCTGAAGTTGGCGCAGGCCGATGATGATGCGAAGATCGCGCTACAGCTTACTGCGGCGCTGGAACGGGTAACGCCTTTTCATATCGAACTGCCGATCCATTGTCTGGACGGCACGACGCGGCAGGTCATTGTTTCAGGCCTGCCGGATTGTCAGGCCAGCGCTTCCTGCCTGCAATACAGCGGCTTTATTCTCGATATAACCGCCCAGCGTAAAGCGCTCGAAGATGCGCTGCGCACGGCGGCGGAATATCGTCTGCTGATCGAGAACAGCACTGACCTGATCGCCCATTGCGATAAGGACGGCAGATACGTTTCGATCTCGCCTTCTTATAGCAAAATGATAGGCTGGTCAGCCGAAGAGATGACAGGCCAGGCAGTAGTGGATTTCCTGCATCCCGACGATCGCGCTCCCGCTACGGAAGCCCTTTCGCATATTTTCAACGGTGGCGTGCTGCCAGACGTAGTCGAGGTGCGCAAGCTACACCGCGATGGTCATTACATTACCCTTGGCACCAAAGCCTGCGGCGTCAGCGATCCTTCCACAGGCAAAAACATCGGTGCTGTGTTGATTTCGCGAGACATAACCCGTGACAAGGAGAAGATGCGGAAGCTTGAGAAGCTGGCAACGCTCGACGCACTGACGGGATTGCCCAATCGGGCGTGGATCAATGACCAGGTTAGTCACATGCTCGCGCGAAGCGAAGATCGGGATTACACCACCGTCCTGTTTATCGATCTGAACGGCTTCAAAGCGGTCAACGATTCGATGGGACACGCGGCAGGCGATGCCTTGCTACAGCAGGTAAGCGTACGTCTTCAACGCTGCATGCGTCCGGGCGATTCCGTAGCGCGTCTTGGCGGAGACGAATTTGTAGTAGCCGCGAAGTGCAGTCATCGCGCGGCGGCCTCCGCCATCGCCCAGCGTCTGATTACCAGCCTGAAAAAGCCATTTACTGTCAAGGGCATGGAAGTACGCATCGGAGCAGCCGTTGGCATCAGCCTTGCCCAGACCGGGATGGCATCAGCCGAAGAGTTATTCGAGACTGCCGATATAGCGATGTACCGGGCAAAAGCCCGGCGCGACGGGTCATATCAGTTTTTCGATCCCTCAATGCTGCCTTTAAGTAATTAAATGACCAAAAGCATTAAATTTTCCTGCTACCACTTCAGTCCCAGCCCGGTAGTGAAATTGCGCTCATTCAGCGTATCGCGCGTGCCGCTAACCAGATCGTGGCCATAGGAAATATTCAGCGAAGACCAGCTGGTTAGCTGATAGCGCAGCCCGACTTCGGCATCCAGGGTAAAGATATTGCCGTCCAGTGAGTGGCCCACGTCACCATGGCTGAACAGCGCAATTTTCCTGCCCTGGAGAAAACGTTGATAGTCCCAGCGCAGCGAGGCGCCCAGATGGCTGTCGGCACTGCCGTCGCTGTAGCCATAGGTAAAAGCGCCGCCCAGCAGCGCCAGCGAGAAAGATCCCAGCTCGTTATCCCAAAACTGATAGCCCGGCCCGGTGCCGATCAGCGCCTGTTCCGATAAATCCTCTACCCAGTCGCGCTTATAGCTGGCTCTTCCCTGCCAGAACAATTGATCCTGAAACTTATAGTCCAGCGCGTAGCGCAGACTGTAGTTTTCGGTGTTCATGGTGGCGTCTTCTTTTTCGCGCGTATAGGTGCCGCCAAAATCGTTACGCCATTTGCCCACGTTGATCTTGTTGTTGTAGGCGAAGTGAGAATCCTGCGTATGGGTAGAGGCTTTTTTCAGGCTGACGCCCACATCAATATTACCGGTCCAGCTTAGCGCATCGGTTTTGGGCTTAGGCTTCATAAATTCTTCGAATTGAGAGACGCGCACGCGTTGCTCATCTTCGCCGCGTCGCACCACGATAAAGCCCCGATCGGCGGCATCCAGCTGCGCTTTAAATACCGTTTTGCCGCTGCGCACATCTATTGCCTTTTCGCTGGAGAGCGTGCTGACCGCCTTCCAGTCAAGCGAAAGCGTGCCGCCATAGCTGCTGTCCATCACCAGCTTGCCGTCGCTTAATGAACGCACCGTACCGCTCAGGCGATCGCCGTTTTTCATCCAGACCGTATCGGCGCGGGCCGAGCCGACAGCCAATATTATTAGCAGGCCAGTAAGACAAAAGCGGATGAAAGAACAAGACATGACTATCCTTTAAATGATGCGGCGGGCTAAGGTTATACCTTAGTTGATAACTGCCGCGCTAATCACAGGGATATGTCTGATAAATAAAGCTATTAACGCACCAGGGCCGCTTAATGCGGCAATAAGCGTTCGCCTGGTCATCCTACTGTCATCAAGACTGCGTACACCTTCAGCAGACCGGAGTCTCTTTTTCGCTGACAGCAAAGAGGATTTATGAGCCACAATAGCGCATTACCTCACTATCAGGCGGCCAGCAGTCGCCCTGTTTTCCGTAAAAACAGCCGGCTTTCCGTGCTGCTGTTTATTCTGCTGACGCTGCTGGGCATCGCCTTTGCTGGCGTCAACCTGTTTAATGACGTTACCGACGCAGGCGGCGCCAGCACCAGCTATGTGCCCTATCTACTGCTTGGGCTGGCGCTGCTAATCGCGCTGGGCTTTGAATTCGTTAACGGCTTTCACGATACGGCTAATGCCGTGGCGACGGTGATCTATACCCATTCGCTAACGCCAACCGTAGCGGTAGTCTGGTCAGGCTTCTTCAATTTTCTGGGCGTGCTGCTTTCCAGCGGCGTGGTCGCCTTCGGTATTATCTCCCTGCTGCCGGTTGAGCTGATTTTACAGGCCAGCAGCGGCGGCGGCTTCGCCATGGTATACGCCCTGCTTTTCTCCGCTATTTTGTGGAATCTGGGCACCTGGTGGTTCGGCCTGCCCGCTTCATCTTCCCATACGCTTATCGGTTCCATTATTGGCGTCGGCGTCGCCAATGCGCTGATCCATGGCCGTACCGGCACCAGCGGCGTGGACTGGGATCAGGCGCTTAAGGTTGGCTATGCGCTGTTGCTGTCGCCGATAGTGGGGTTTGTCTGTGCGGGCCTGCTGCTGCTGATAATAAAGCGAGTGGTAAAAAATCGTCGCCTTTATAGCGCCCCGCAGGGAAATAAAAAGCCGCCAGCCTGGATCCGCGGCCTGCTGATTTTAACCTGCACCGGCGTTTCCTTCGCTCACGGTTCTAATGATGGGCAAAAAGGGATGGGGCTGATTATGCTGATCCTGGTCGGCACCATGCCAATGGCCTATGCCCTCAACCGCTCTATTCCCGCCGAACAGAGTCCACGCGTGGCGGCGCTGGCGACCGTGACTAAACAGGAACTGTTGCGCCAGTCGCCCGGCGTGCAGGCACCTGCCTCGCCTTATAACGTATTAACGGCCTATGTACGTACCGAGACGCTAACGCCGCAGGTGCTGCCTGCGCTGGCACAACTAACCGGCGCAATCGGCGATCAAATCCGGCAGTACGGCACTGTAGATAAAATTCCGGCGCAGGCGGTAACCAATACGCGCAACAATATGTATCTGGCTTCGGAAACAATTAAGCATTTAAAAAGCAATCCACAGTTTAAACTACCCGTGCAGACCCAGCGCGATCTGGATGCGCTGAAGGCGGAGCTGGATAACGCCACGCGCTTTATTCCCTGGTGGGTGAAAGTGGTGGTCGCTATCGCGCTTGGTTTAGGGACGATGGTAGGCTGGCGCAGGATTGTGGTGACAGTGGGCGAGAAAATCGGCAAGGCGCACTTAAGCTATGCTCAGGGCGCCAGCGCCGAGCTGGTGGCGATGGCGACCATAGGCGCGGCGGACGGTTTCGGCCTGCCGGTTTCCACTACGCACGTGCTCTCTTCCGGCGTGGCGGGCACTATGGCGGCTAACCGTTCCGGGCTGCAGTTAGCCACGCTGCGCAACCTGGCGATGGCCTGGATACTAACGCTGCCGGTATCAATTCTGCTTTCCGCCTCGTTGTACTGGCTGTTTACCCGTTTCTGATTGTAATTTGCGGTCTGTCTCGCTTTTCTTTGCTTTTGTCAGACCGCTTAGCTTTTTTTGGTTGTCTCACCTAAGCCTTCAACGTGCACTAAACGTACTCTTGTTAACGTCAGCCAGGATGCAGCACATTAGCTAATTCACCTCTGCCACCCCGGGCGTCAGTTTTTGCAGGCGCACAATAACCGCCAGCGCCAACAGCACCACGACCGCAGCCGCCAGATAGATGGAATCTATGCCCCAGTGGCCAATCAGCAATCCGGCTACCGGCCCGGTGATCCCCAGGCCAAAATCCAGAAAAGCGGAATAGAGACCCAGCGCCGATCCCTGATTCTGTGGCGCCACCTGGCGAATAGCCGCTACGCCCAGTGCCGGGAAAATCAGTGAGAAACCCGAACCGGTAAGGAAAGCGCCGATATCCGCCATCAGCGGCGACTGCGCCTGCCAGATGGTCAGCAGGCCGATGCATTCCACGGCGAAGGAAAAGAGGGAAACGCGAAGTCCGCCAAAGCGACTGATAAAACTGCTGAATATTAACCGCATAGCGACGAAGCCAAGGCTGAATAGCGACAGCGAAAAAGCCGCCCCGCTCCAGCTGTGGCTGGCAAAATAAAGCGTGATAAAGGTGGCAATGGTGCCGAAGCCGATCGTACCTAATCCCAGACAAAGTCCATAAAGCCAGATACGCGAAAACACTTTACTGAAGGGAATACGCTGACCGACCGTAGCTACCACGGCTGGACGACGGGCGGCGAGCCACAGGCCGAATACCGCCATCAGTATAATCAGCACGGCGAAGCCGGGAATGCCGAACGCTGAGTTAAGCATTACGCCCAACGGCGCGCCCATCGCCATCGCCAGGTAGGTTGCTACGCCGTTCCAGGAGATAACGCGCGCGCTTTGCGTGGTGCCAACTATATTCATGCCCCAGAGCATAGAGCCGGTTGAGGTCAAACTCTCGCCAAAGCCCAGTACTACTCGCCCCGCTGCCAGCAAAATCAGGCTGGTCAATGGCGCGTTAAAGATAACCGCCAGCACGCTGAACAAGCCGCTGGCACCGCACAGCGCCAGGCCCATTAACACGACCTTTTTTGGGCCAAGCAAATCAGCGTAGCGTCCGGCCTGAGGTCGGCTAACCAGCGTGGCAAAATATTGCAGACTGATAATCAAACCGGCGACAAAAGAGCTGTAGCCCAGCTGGTTATGCACGTAGCCCGGCAGAACCGCCAGCGGCAGGCCGATTGAGAGGTAGCAAAAGAAGGTGAAAACCACTACCGAAATAATGCGCTTGTTAAGCTGTGCGCTGGATAACGCGGGGGTCGCAGACATAGCAAAGCCGGAAAATAAGTGTGATAAGGCTCACATCATACCCTTAGCAGGCTAAGATAGCTCAGGGTAAATGTTACAAATTTGTAATTCAGACGGTCGCCAGCGCATAGCGATTGATGGCATGCGCAATTTCACCCGACGTTTTTAACGCGCGAATCTGGCTGAATAACTCGCTGGCCTGCTGGTATTCTTTGCGCAGATAGCCCAGCCACTGCTTGATACGCGCCACGTGATAAAGACCGGTATCGCCCTGCTTTTCCAGCTGGACATAGCGTTGCAGCAGCGCCACCACTTCCGGCCAGGGCAAGCGAGGCTCATTATATTTAATTACCCGGCTCAGATTAGGCACGTTTAATGCGCCGCGCCCTATCATAACCGCATCGCAGCCGGTGACTCGCAGGCACTCCTGGGCGCTTTGCCAGTCCCAGATTTCGCCGTTAGCGATCACCGGAATACTCAGGCGCTGGCGGATTTCGCCAATAGCCTGCCAGTTGATGCGCTCTGGTTTGTAGCCATCCTCTTTGGTTCTGCCATGCACTACCAGCTCGCTGGCGCCCGCCTGCTGTACCGCATCTGCGATTTCAAACTGCCGCTCGCCTGACTCCCAGCCCAGCCGCACTTTTACCGTTACCGGCAGATGCGACGGCACCGCTTCGCGCATCGCTTTTGCGCCGCGATAAATCAGCTCGGGATCTTTCAGCAAGGTCGCACCGCCGCCGCTGCCGTTCACGGTTTTGGAAGGACAGCCGCAGTTGAGATCGACGCCCCAGGAACCCAGCTCTACCGCGCGCGCGGCGTTCTCCGCCAGCCACTCAGGATACTGACCCAGCAGTTGAATACGCACCAGCGTGCCGGAAGGCGTACGGCTGGCGTTATGCAGCTCCGGGCAAAGGCGATAAAAAGATTTGGCAGGCAAAAGCTGATCCACCACCCGCAGAAACTCGGTGATGCAGAGATCGTAATCATTGACGTCGGTGAGCAGCTCGCGCACCAGTGAATCAAGCACGCCCTCCATCGGGGCCAGTAAAACGCGCATGTCACAAACCGTTGCTAAGAGAAGTGAAAATAAGTTGGCTTAACCGCCGGATAAAACAAGGGGATCTGCCGATCCCCTTAGCCATTACGCCGGGTCAGAACGACGCTGGCGAGTTTTGTTGGTGCGAGGTGCACCAGCGCTTTCGCTCTGACGGCGCGGGCCGTTGCCCTGGCTGCGCTCGCCAGCCGCCTGGCTGCGACCGCCGCCGTTGCCGCTGCGATTGCCGCCGTTGCCACGCTCGCCACCGCGGTTACCCTGGCCTGGCGCGCCGCGACCGCGTCCACCGCCGCCGCCGCCTCGCTGCTGGCGGCCATTCTGAATTGGCTCCGCCTTGATGCTCGGATCCGGCTCATAGCCTTCAATAGCAATACGCGGAATTTCACGCTTCAGCACTCGTTCAATATCACGCAGCAGCTTGTGCTCATCTACGCAAACCAGTGACAGCGCTTCGCCGGTAGCTGCGGCGCGACCGGTACGGCCGATACGGTGTACGTAATCTTCCGGCACGTTCGGCAGCTCGTAGTTAACCACGTGCGGCAGTTCGGAAATATCAATGCCGCGCGCCGCGATATCGGTCGCCACCAGCACACGGATATTACCTTCTTTAAAGTCGCTCAGCGCTCGGGTACGCGCTCCCTGACTTTTATTGCCGTGGATCGCCGCAGCGGTAATGCCATCTTTATTCAGCTGTTCAGCCAGATGGTTAGCGCCGTGCTTGGTACGGGTAAAGACCAGCACCTGCTGCCAGTTATCGCGGCCAATCAGGAAAGAGAGCAGCTCCCGCTTGCGCTTTTTATCGACAAAATGCACATGCTGGGTGATCTGCTCGGAAGCGGTGTTGCGGCGAGCCACTTCCACCTGCTCCGGGTTATGCAGCAGTTTTTCCGCCAGGGTTTTAATCTCATCAGAGAAAGTAGCGGAGAACAGCAGGTTCTGGCGCTTCACAGGCAGTTTTGCCAGCACGCGACGGATATCGTGGATAAAGCCCATATCCAGCATACGGTCGGCTTCGTCCAGCACCAGGATTTCGACTTTAGAGAGATCCAGTGCGTTCTGGTGTTCCAGATCCAGCAGGCGGCCAGGCGTTGCCACCAGCACGTCCACGCCGCCGCGCAGCTTCATCATCTGCGGGTTGATACTAACGCCGCCGAATACCACCAGCGAGCGGAGATCCAGGTACTTGCTGTAATCGCGAACGTTTTCGCCAACCTGCGCCGCCAGCTCGCGGGTTGGGGTCAGGATCAGCGCACGAACCGGGCGACGACCTTTCGGATGCGGGTTCGAGCTGCTCAGCAGCTGCAGCAGAGGCAGCGTAAAACCAGCGGTTTTGCCAGTGCCGGTCTGGGCGCTGGCCATCAGGTCGCGTCCGCCCAACACTACCGGGATAGCCTGACGCTGAATTGGCGTTGGCTCGTTGTAGCCCTGTTCGGTTACTGCACGCAAAATATCGGCGTTAAGGCCGAGAGAATCAAATGACATAAAGTTGACTGACTCCGGTTCCGCCCTGACCGCTTCAGGCGGTGTAGTTTCCAGGGGGAGAATATGACGCCAGGCTCAGCCTGACGCTTGAAAGGGGGCACAAACCACGGTGCGTAAGCGGCGGATTATAACAGATGTTATGCGTATGCAGCGAAATATTCTTGGGGAGCAAAGAAAAAGAGCGGGCCAGCACGGCCCGCCCAATTTTAGCGCTGGCGCTGGCGTACCGGCTCTTTTGCCAGCAGCGAAACCACGGCCGGGCCGGTCAGCATCACTACACCGACGCAGCCTAGCAGCAGGTTGTTGTGTACTACGCGAGAAAGCAGATAAAGCACCAGCATGGCGGCGCCAAAGTAGTAAGTGGTGGTCACATCTTCCAGGAAATCGCCCAGGCGGCGCAGGCGCGGCAGGCGCTGGGCTGGCAACATAGCGAGAAAGACGCTGGCGTACATCGCCAGTAAAACCGTGCTGACCTGTAACAGCGCATGATGCTTCCAGCCCAGCACCAGGGCGGCAATCAGCAGCAGGTGCAGCGTGATATGGACACAGGTTTGTCCGGTAACAATCTGAATGCGATTGGACCATTTCATGTTTTTAATCTCCCGGCAGACCCAACAGGGATCTGCCCAAGTCTGGCTACCACAGTAAGCGATAGCACATTTCATCAGACTACCGTAGTTCTTAATTAATGCCGTAAATTTCTGCACTTAGCGGCACGCTTTTGTGACAAGGACTACACTTTACTCTTCCTGATCCGAAGAGGAGAGCGCGCACAGTATGTCACAAAAACCGCAAGGATTTTCATTAAAAGTCCTGACGATCAATACGCACATGGGTTTCAGCGCTACTAACAAGCGTTTTATTTTGCCGGAATTACGCGATGCGGTCAGAGCCACCTCAGCCGATATCGTCTTTTTACAGGAGGTGATGGGGTCGCACGATCTGCATTCGCTGAAGGTGCCGAACTGGCCCGCCACGCCGCATTACGAATTTTTGGCCGATATGATGTGGCAGGATTTCGCCTATGGCCGTAACGCCGTTTATCCGGAAGGTCATCACGGCAACGCGCTGTTATCACGTTTTCCTATTTTGTCCTGGGAAAACCGGGATATCTCGGTGGAGGGCACGGAAAAACGGGGCCTTCTATACTCTAAGATAGCGATCCCTGACAGCGACAGAATATTACATACGGTTTGCGTACATCTGGGGTTACGGGATGCCCATCGCGCCGCCCAGCTGGCGATGCTGTGCGAGCTGCTGAACACACTGCCGCCGGACGAGCCGGTAGTGGTCGCAGGCGATTTCAACGACTGGCAGCTGAAAGCCAATAAAATATTACAACGAGGAGCGGCGATGGAAGAGGTCTTCAGCCGAAAAACCGGCCGCCCGGCGCGCACCTTCCCTGCCCGCTTTCCGCTGCTGCGGCTGGACAGGATCTACGTCCGTAACGCTGGCATCAGCGCCCCGCAAAAAATACCTTTGCGACCCTGGTCGCATCTGTCCGATCACGCGCCTCTGGCTGTGGAGATACATTTATGAAAACGGAATGGCGTGACGGTAACCGCCTGCGTCTGCTGGCCAACGGCGAACAATATTTCCCTCGGGTTTTTGAAGCTATTCGCCGGGCGAAAGAGAGCGTGCTGCTGGAAACTTTTATCCTTTTCGAAGATGAGGTTGGCAAACAGGTACAGGAAGTTATTCTGGATGCTGCTTCACGCGGCGTGAAGGTAGAGATGCTGCTGGATGGCTACGGCTCTAACGACCTGTCACCGGAATTTATCCGTAGCCTGACCGCAGCAGGCGTGCGTTTTATCTTTTACGATCCGCGCCCGCTGGTGTTCGGCATGCGTACCAACGTCTTCCGCCGTATGCATCGTAAAACCGTGGTATGCGACGGTGAAATCGCCTTTGTCGGCGGCATTAATTACTCCGCCGAGCATGTTTCCAGCTACGGCCCGGAAGCAAAGCAGGATTACACTGTCGAAGTAAAAGGCCCTGTGGTAGAAGATATTGCCCGCTACGTTAAGCAGGCGATTAACAGCAAAGAACCGGTTCGCCGCTGGTGGAATACGCGCTCGCATCGCGCCGTGCGTAACCAGAAACCGGGCGATGCGCAGGTGCTCTTTGTCTGGCGCGACAATGATGAACACCGGGATGACATTGAGCAGCACTATATCGATATGCTGCGCGAGGCCAAAGAAGAAGTGATTATCGCCAACGCCTACTTTTTCCCCGGCTATCGCCTGTTACGCGAAATGCGTTCGGCGGCCCAGCGCGGCGTTTCAGTAAAGTTAATCGTGCAGGGCAAGCCCGATATGCCAATTGTTAAAGTTGGCGCGGAGCTGCTTTATAACTATCTGGTCGGCGGCGGCGTCGAAGTCTATGAATATATTCGCCGCCCGCTACACGCCAAAATCGCGATACAGGATAACTACTGGTCAACGGTCGGCTCCAGCAATCTGGATCCGCTCAGCCTGTCGCTGAACCTGGAAGCGAACCTGATGATCCATGATCGATCCTTCAATCAGATCCTGCGCACTGAGCTGGTTCGGCTGCTGACTCAGGATTGCGAACGGGTTGAGGAAGACAAGCTGCCCAAACAGAACTGGTGGCAGCTTGGCAAAAGCATCGTCGTCTTCCATTTTCTGCGGCACTTCCCGGCTATCGCTGGCTGGCTGCCTGCGCATACGCCGAAACTGGCGCAGATACCGCCACCGGTTCAGCCGGAAATCGAAACCCAGGATCGCGTCGAATCCGACAGCGAAAAAGAGAGGGCCAACCCCTGATGTCTCAGTCAAACGCTCGCTGGAAATGGGTAAAAAAAGGCCTGACCGGTCTGTTTTTTATCGCGGTAATAGTGCTGCTGGTGATCTACGCCCGCAAGGTAAACTGGCATGATGTGCTTGATGTCATCACTAACTATAACCGCACGGCTATTCTCGCTTCGGTCGCGCTGGTGGTGGTCAGCTATCTGACCTATGGTGTTTACGATCTGATCGGCCAGGCTTACTGCGGCCATAAGCTGCAAAAGCGCCAGGTCATGCTGGTTTCCTTTATCTGCTATGCATTTAACCTGACGCTCAGCACCTGGGTCGGCGGCGTGGCGATGCGCTATCGGCTTTACTCGCGGCTTGGCCTGAGCGGCAGCACTATTACGCGAATATTTTCACTTAGCATCGCTACCAACTGGCTTGGCTACGTGCTGGTGGCCGGTATCGTTTTCAGCAGCGGCGCAGTGCCGATCCCCAAAGGGTGGTTTATCGGCGAAGGCACGCTGCGCACTATCGGCGTGGGGTTACTGGTCTTTGTAGTGTTTTATTTGGCGCTTTGCGCCTTCTCTAAGCGTCGTCGCTGGACGGTCAGAGGCCAAAAGCTGGCGCTGCCCTCTTTCCGCATGGCGCTACTGCAATTTGCCGTTTCCAGCGCTAACTGGCTGGTAATGGGCATGATTATCTGGCTGCTGTTTGCGCATAAGGTGGATTATCCGCAGGTGCTGGGCGTGCTGCTGATCAGCAGTATCGCGGGGGTAATTATTCATATTCCCGCCGGGATCGGCGTGCTGGAAGCGGTGTTCCTGGCGCTGCTGAGCGGCGAGCACCTTTCGCACGGCGCGATTATTGCGGGACTGCTGGCCTACCGCGTGATCTACTTTATCGCCCCGCTGCTGCTGGCGCTGGTGCTTTATCTCTGGCTGGAAAGCCGGGCGAAAAGCCTGCGGCATAAAAACCAGCAGGATATGGCGAAAAACAGCTCCTGAGTTTCTCCGCCTCGGCCTGACTAAAGCGCTGCGACAATCTGCTGCCTGAGCCATTGGCTGGCGGGGTCGCGGTGCAATCGCTCATGCCACAGCATAAAAATGTCAAAGCCCGGTATTTCCAGAGGTGGCTCAATAGCGATAAGCCCGCTGGCACCACGGGCTAAACGTTCAGGCACCATCGCCACCAGATCGCTATCGACCAGCGTTTCAAGCATAAACAGAAAATGTGGTACAGATAGCACTACGCGTCTCTTTCGCCCCATTTTCGCCAGCGCGATATCCGTTGCCGCACTAAAGCCGCCGCCGTCGGGTGAAACAATGGCAAACTCCAGCTGGCAAAACTCATCCAATGTTGGTTGGCGCTTTAGCTGCGGATGGCGGCGGCGACCAACCAGCAAATATTTTTCCTTAAATAACCTGCGCTGGTGCAGTGTCGATGGGATATTCTCCCCATTATGAAATGCCAGATCTAACTCACCTTTTTCTAACTGCAACGCCACGCTGGAGGGATCCAGGCTGAATAGAGCCATACGGCTAAGCGGTGCCGTAGTGCGGATCGATTTCAATGCAGGCAGCAGCGCGGAAGAAATGTAGTCAGTGGCGGCGATGCGCCAGGTCAACTCCGCTTTAGCCGGGTTAAACAGACCAGGCGGCAATACAGCTTTTTCCACAGCTTCCAGCGCCAGACGTAACGGCTCACGCAATGCCAGCGCCCGTGCAGTAGGCAACATGCCGCGCGGGCCGGGCAGCAGCAGCGGGTCATTAAAATAATCTCGCAGGCGCGCCAGCTGAGCGCTTACTGAAGGCTGCGACAGATTCAGGCGCCGTGCAGCGCGCGTCACATTCAGCTCTGTTAATAACACATCCAGTGTATGCAGCAGATTTAAATCCAGTGCAATGCTATTCATGCCATCTATAGCTCGAATATTAATAATCGATTTCTACTATATATTGCCAGTGCTTATCCTGCAGCTGTTTTCATTATGAACAGCAGGGGAAAATGATGAATGTATTGATTGTCTGCGCCCATCCGGAACCGCAGTCATTAAATGGATCGCTAAAAACTGTCGCCGTAGCTCATCTTCAGCAGCGGGGTCATCAGGTAAAGGTTTCCGATCTTTACGCCATGCGCTGGAAAGCCCAGCTTGATGCTGCCGATACGCTGGCGCCGCTGGTTGGCGCTCATTACGACGCCAGTGTTGATTCGCGTTTCGCCTTTGAAAATCATCTGCAACCAGCCGATATTGCAGCTGAACAGGAAAAGCTCCGCTGGGCGGATTGCGTGATTTTTCAGTTTCCGCTGTGGTGGTTCTCCATGCCCGCCATTTTGAAAGGCTGGTTTGACCGCGTCTATGCGAACGGCTTTGCTTACGGTGTGGGTGAACATAATGACCAGCATTGGGGAGATCGTTACGGTGAAGGCAATCTGGCGGGCAAGCGCGCTATGCTGGTGGTCACTACCGGTGGCTGGGAGTCGCATTATAGTCCGCGCGGTATTAATGGCGACATTAACGAATTGCTATTCCCCATTCAGCACGGCATGCTTTTCTATCCCGGCTTTAGCGTATTGCCGCCGCTGGTATTTTATCGCGTGCAAAAATCTTCGCAGCAGCAGTATGCAGCGTGGTGCGATGAGCTGGTAGCCAGGCTGGATACGCTGGCAGAAGCAGAGCCGATCGCCTTCCGCAGGCAGAATAACGGCGATTACGATATTCCGGCATTAACGCTGAACGAGGAACTGGCGGCAGGAAAGCAAGGCTTAAGCATACATATAGCGAAGTGAGTAAAGCAGTAACGGCCCACAGCCTTAGCCATGGGCCGTACAGCCTGTTAACGACGGTTGCCGAAAATACGCAGCAGCATCAGGAACAGGTTAATGAAATCCAGATAGAGCGTCAGCGCGCCCATAATGGAGTAGCGGCGCAGATTCTCTTTATCATCTATGTTGATGTTCTCGCCGATATTTTTTAGCTTCTGCGTGTCATACGCGGTCAGACCAACAAATACCAGCACGCCGATATAGGTTACGGCCCACATCAGCGCAGGGCTCTTCAGCCAGAAGTTAACCAGTGAAGCCAGCACGATACCGATCAGCGCCATAAACAGAATGCTGCCCATTTTGCTGAGATCGCGTTTCGTGGTGTAACCCCAGAAGCTCATCACGCCAAACATGCCGCCGGTCACTACAAAAGTACTGGCAATCGAAGAGTAAGTGTAAAGCAAGAAGATGCTCGCCAGCGTCAGGCCGGTCAGCGCTGAATAGAGCATAAACAGCCCGGTAGCGACCGCCCCGCTCAGCTTATGCACCATGCCGGACAGCACAAAAACCACCGCCAGCTGCGCGATAATCAAACCATAAAACGTAATTCTACTGGAGAAAACCAGCTGCATTACCGCTGGCGTGTTGGCCGCAAACCAGGCAACAAAAGCGGTCAATAACAGTCCGCAGGTCATCCAGCCGTAAACCTGCGCCATATAGGCCTGTAGCCCGGTAGTGGCGTTTGAAACAATGGAACCGCCGGAACGAGGATATCTCTCCATGATGCTCTCCTTTAAAGTGAATTTACCGCTAAGTCTGGCACACTCAGGCCCGATTGGGCCAGCGCCGCCCGGGCCTTTTTCGTGACAAAAGATAGCACTGCGTGGCAAAGCCGCCGAACACTTTTTCAGCTGCATAAAGATTAAGCTTTTTTTGCCGATAGAGTAACCACAAGGAGAATGTTTACCGGGAAGTCTGCGAACTATTACACCACTGCCAGGGGTTTCTGATGAACAAGCCACACCAGAAGCGAAAAATGAGCACGCGTACCGTTATGCTATTGTCCGGCGCGCTGACTATCACGCTCGGTTTTACCATTACCATCGGCCTGCTTAGCTGGCAGTCCAGCCAACAGCAGCGCAAAATCGCCGAGCAATACCTTGGCCAGATCGCTGAGAGCAACGCGCTTAGCGTCCAGCAAAGCCTTGACTACGCCCGCACAGTTGCCAGAGATATGGGCCAGAGTATTCTCGCCCTGCCCGCCGCTGGCATAGCTGACCGCAAAGTGGCGGAAGAGCTGATGAAGTACTCCATGAAGCAGAACCCGGACTATTTGTCGCTGTCGATTACCTTTGAGGCCAACGCCTTTGACGGCAAAGATGCCGAGGTCGCCGCACAGCCCGGATCGCCGCCGCAGGGCCGTTTCGCGCGCTTTGTCGATCGCGACGCCTCAGGCAATCTCGCTCTGCACAATCTGGAATCTATTTTTACGCCGGGCCAGGGCGACTACTATCTGATCCCGCAAAAGCTGCAAAAAGATGTGCTGATCGAACCTTACAGCTACGCCTATAACGGCGTGCCAACGCTGCTGACTTCGGTCGCGGCGGTAATTATGGATAACGGCCAGTTGAAAGCGGTAGCCACCTCCGATATTTCGCTCGCCTCGCTGCAAAAAAGCGTCGGCGCGGTGAAGCCCTGGGACGGCACCGGCTACGCGCTGCTGCTTTCCAATAAAGGCCTGGTCGTCTCCAGCCCCACCAAATCGGAAGCAGGCAAAGCTTATAAAGGCGAAACCAACGGCTTTACGCCGGGTGTTGTACAACATTTTGACAGCGTGCTGGGCGAAGAGGTGCTGGAGACCTGGCGTCCGGTGACCATCGGCAAC
This sequence comes from Pantoea sp. sgz302252, assembly GCF_042610525.1. Lineage (GTDB taxonomy): Bacteria > Pseudomonadota > Gammaproteobacteria > Enterobacterales > Enterobacteriaceae > Erwinia. The sequence goes on along the minus strand of NZ_JBHDVM010000005.1, from coordinate 48,372 downwards.
AGCCAGCAGCCCTGGTATCTGGGCATAGTCGCGCCGGTCAGCGCGGTAATGGCCGAAGCCAACCGCCAGCTGCTGCACGCATTGGTTATGATGGTGCTGAGTATTGTTATTGTCTGCGCCGTACTGGGCGTGCTGTTCAGCCGTAAAATCTCCCGGCCGGTCGGCGGCGAGCCTTCTCAGGCAGCGGAAATCGCGCTTGGCGTAGCCGAAGGCGACCTTACGGCGGCTATTCCGGTCGAGGCGCAGGATCGGCAGAGCATTTTCTTCGCTATGCAAACTATGCAGCAGCAGTTGCGCACCATGGTCGGCGAAATTATTTCTGCCAGCGATTCCGTTCGTCAGGGCGCGGAAGAGATCGCCTCCGGCAACCTGGATCTGGCCTCGCGTACCGAGCAGCAGGCAGCCGCACTGGAAGAAACCGCCGCCAGCATGGAGCAGCTCACTGCTACGGTGAAGCTCAATGCTGACAACGCCCATAGCGCCACGGCGCTTACCGATAATGCCACCGCCATCGCGCAAAGAGGCGAGCAACTGGTACATCAGGTAGTAGAGATCATGCAGCAGATTGACGACAGCTCGCAGAAGATTGGCGCCATTACCAGTATCATTAACGGCATCGCTTTCCAGACTAACATCCTGGCGCTCAATGCCGCGGTGGAAGCCGCACGTGCTGGCGAACAGGGACGCGGCTTTGCCGTAGTGGCGGCGGAAGTACGCAGCCTGGCGCAGCGCAGCGCCAACGCGGTTAAAGATATTTCGGCGCTGATTGGCGAATCGACCCAGCGAGTTAATACCGGCGTCACGCTGGTGCAGGATGCGGGCAGAACCATGCAGGAGATGAATACCGCCGTGAACTCGGTGAAAACTATTATCGGCGAAATCGTTCACGCCTCCGACGAGCAGTCGCAGGGCATTGGTCAGGTAACGGTAGCAGTTAACCAGATGGATGGCGCGACCCAGCAAAACTCCGCGCTGGTGCAGCAAATGTCCGCCGCCGCCGCTTCGCTGGAAGACCAGGCGAAGCAGCTGGCGCAAACGGTGCAGCTGTTCCGGCTGGAATCGGCTTAGAACAGACGAAAAAAGCAGGGGTGGTTTGCCCCTGCTTGATTCAGGTTCCTTCGGCTCTTACAAGCGTCCGGTCAATTGCCTTATCGCAATGATAATTTGCAAGGTAACGTGGATAACCTCCAGCGCTACCAGAAGCGTCGCAAGACTTATCACCTGGCTTTCTCCTGTCAGGGAGAGCGCCACGCGCCGCTTATGCCTTTGGTTTTCCCTCACCGCGCGTCTCGGGTTGGCAGAGACAAGCAGCGCTCTGTAGGTGGAGGCAAATCGGACAGCACCACCTGTTTCCAATCGGGAAAAACTGAAGCGCCTGAGTTCAGCCACCTGGACGAATCTGCACAGCCTGTCTGTCAACGCGCAAATTATAAGCAGCAACCACCGACGCAGCAACAAATATTGACCCTCTTATTTAAGGTGCTAAGATGTCGGAGTTGGCAGAGACAAGCAGCACTCATCCTGATACGGCGACCAACCGTTCAGGATGGAAAATAACCCGATTCACCAGATCGGGTTATTTTTTTGCCTGAATATTAAGCCATTTCCTACATTACTTTTTGTAAGATCAGGATTTTCTGCGGGCAGCCTCGCCTCACTTCGCTCGTGCCATGCAGCTTTGATAGCGGCTGTTTACGCGCTGGGCAAACCAGGCCGTGGTCAGGTTACGGGTAATCTTGGGGCTTTCCAGTTTGATTCCTGGCAGCATCTCACGCGGCTGGCGCTTGCCGGCATTTTTATCTGCTCGCGCAAAGACTTCCTGCCAGAGATCGCTTTTTTCAAACGCCAGGGTTTCGCCTTTTTCCAGCGCGCTACGAATAGCGCTGTTGCTCATGCCCAAATGCAGCGAGCGCACGGCCAGCTCGGTGGAACCAGCAGCATCGGAACCGTACTGAATCAAATCGCCGTCCAGCGCCAGCTTAATGCCGCTAAGCCGGGCAACAGCCGCCTGAAAAGCGGCGTTGCGGCTGGCATACCAGCCCGCATTAAAATCGGCAAAACGATAAAGCGGCTGGCTATAGTTAGCCGGATAGCCCAGCAGATGGCGCGTGCCGAACCAGACGCCGCCGCGACGACTGAAGACTTCCTGACGAATAGTGCCGTCACCCGGATAAGGATAGCCATCGGCATGCGCTTCGGCAAAGGCGATGCTGACCTGCATCGGGCCGCCGGTATGTATCGGATTAAGATTGCCAAACAGCGTCTGGCCCATCGGCACCATATTAATAAAATCATCAAAGATGGCGCTCAGCTCTTTTTCGCTGCGCACTTTGTCCAGCCGCTCGGTATAGCTTTCGCCGTTGGGCGATTTAATCCTGAGCGCGGTACGTACCAGAAAAGAAGGAATATGCAGCTTGCCCGCACGGCGATCGATTTCGCCCCAGGCGATTTTCGGCAAGCCCGGCACGCTGGCATCGGCGTTGAACGTGGATTCCTGATCGGCAACGGCGATGACCGAACAAATATTGCTGGCTGAGGCATCAATTTTTTGGCTGGAGAAAGCGGCAAAAATATCGTTGCTCCAGCCAGCGCGATCGCTGACCTTCGCGGGCAGCAGCTGGGTAATTTGCGCTTTGACATCCGCCGGACGGCGCTCGGGGAGCTTTTTCTCCTGCTGGCTGCTACAGCCCGCCACGACCAGCAGAGCCAGCAGCGACAGGCGTTTTACTGTGGAATAAGACATAACTTTCCCTGTGATAAAAAATCTTACCTCAAGGTTACACAGCGCAGCGCAATTTAGCCATTGACGCGGTTTCTTCCGGCGAGAAAGCCGCCAGCTTGCGGACTATTCCCAGCGGGAAGCGGCTTCTTTATCGCTATCGCGCGACTCAACCCAGCGGTCGCCTTCCGGCGTGGCTTCTCTTTTCCAGAAGGGCGCGCGAGTTTTCAGATAATCCATAATAAACTCGGCGGCGGCGAAAGCGGCACCGCGATGCGCACCGCTGACCCCCACCATCACAATCTCATCGCCGGGAAACAGCTCGCCGATACGATGAATAACAGTTACGCGCTGCATCGGCCAGCGCTCCCGCGCCTCGGCCACGATTTCCGCCAGCGCTTTTTCCGTCATGCCAGGGTAGTGCTCCAGCGTTAGCGCGGAGACGTTATCGCCCAGATTGTGATTGCGTACTTTACCGGTGAAAGTGACTACCGCACCATCTTCATCGCAGGCGGCCAGCCAGCGATACTCTTCCGCCATATCGAACGGTGCCTGCCCTACTCTGATACGTGTGGCCATTTTAACCTCCGGTAACCGGCGGGAAGAACGCGACCTCGTCGCCTGATTTTAGCGGATGCTGCGCGGAAACCAGCGTCTGGTTCACCGCCGCCAGCAGCTTGTCGGAAGAGAGCGCCAGCGCCCAGCGGTCGCCCCGCTGCGCCAGCGCCGCGCGTAGCGCTTCCACGCTTTCATACTCTTCGGCAAGGCTCAGGCTGTCGGTGCCGACCAGCTCACGCACCTGAGCGAAAAAAAGCACATTAATCATTGGAGTCTGCCCTGAAGTCGCCGGATTTGCCGCCGCTTTTGCTTAGCAGGCGGCACTGTTCGATGCTGATATCTTTCTGCACCGCCTTACACATATCGTAAATAGTCAGCGCGGCCACCGAAGCCGCCGTCAGCGCTTCCATTTCGACGCCGGTTTTGCCGGTCAGGCGGCACAGCGACTCGATACGTACGCGGCTGTTAGCCGTATCGGCGCTCAGCGTGACTTCTACCTTACTCAGCAGCAGAGGATGACAAAGCGGGATCAGCTCCCAGGTGCGTTTGGCGGCCTGAATACCGGCAATACGCGCCGTGGCGAAGACATCGCCCTTATGGTGGCTGCCGTCCAGAATCATTTGCAGCGTATCGGGATGCATTACTACAAAGGCTTCCGCACGCGCCTCGCGTACGGTTTCGTTTTTGGCGGAGACATCCACCATATGCGCCTCGCCGGCGGCATTGATATGAGTTAATTGCGACATCAGAGCTTCTTCAGGTGTGAGACAAAATTACAGGGCCGGGTGCGGGCATCCAGCTGCTCGCGAATGATCCTTTCCCAGGCGCTTTCACAGGCGCGCGTCGAACCCGGCACGGCAAAAATCACCGTCTGGTTAGCCATTCCGGCCAGGGCGCGCGACTGAATGGTGGCGCCGCCGATATCTTCGTAAGAGACCATGCGAAACAGCTCGCCGAAACCGTCGATTTCGCGGTCGAACAGCGGCAACAGTGCCTCTGGCGTACTGTTTTTGCTGTTAAAGCCGGTGCCGCCGTTGATGATAACAACCTGCACATCCGCGCTGGCGATCCAGCTGGAGACCACGGCACGAATACGGTAAAGGTTATCTTTTACCAGCACGTGATCCAGCACCTGATGGCCCGCTTCGGTCAGCGCCTCACGCAGATAGTCGCCAGAGCTGTCTTCCGTCGCGTCGCGACTGTCAGAAACGGTCATTACCGCTACGTTTAGCGGCACAAATTCCGCCGTAGGTTTTGCCATTGTTGACTCCATGCGTTAACCGCCAATAAAAGAGAGATTCTGCGTGATGCCGGTATTGCCCTGATGCAGAAAATGGGTCTGTTTTTTGGTTCTGAGGCTGGCGGCGATACGCGCCTGCAGCTCATCCTGCTGCTCATCGCTTTGCAGCAGATCGCGCAGCGAGACGCCGCCATCGCCGAACAGGCAAAGATGCAGCTTGCCGACCGCCGACACGCGCAGCCGGTTACAGCTGGCGCAGAAGTTCTTTTCATAAGGCATAATCAAACCGATTTCGCCTTCATAATCTGGATGGCAAAAGACCTGCGCCGGGCCGTCGCTACGGCCGCGAATTTGCCGGATCCACCCTTGCTGTAGCAGTTGGTCACGGATAAACTCGCCGGAAATATGATGCTTGCGGAACAGATCGCCGCCCTCACCAGTTTCCATCAGCTCAATAAAGCGTAGCTGGATTGGCCGATTGCGGATCCAGTCGAGGAAAGTTTGCAGGCTGTGATGGTTGACGTCTCGCATCAGTACGGTATTGACTTTTACCTTACTGAAGCCCGCATCAAAGGCGGCATCAATACCGGCCATCACCTGATGGAATTTATCCTGGCCAGTGATAGCGTGAAACTGACGGGCGTCCAGACTGTCGATGCTTACGTTCAGCGCGGTCAAACCCGCTTCGCGCCAGCTGGCGACGTCGCGGGCCAGCCGGTAGCCGTTGGTGGTAACAGCAAGCTGGCGAATAGCGCTGTTTTCGCGCACTGCGGCGATGATATCGGTAAAATCGCGGCGCAGCGAAGGTTCGCCGCCCGTAAGGCGTACTTTTTCCGTGCCTGCCGCCGCAAAGGCGCGGGTCACGCGCCGGATTTCATCCAGCGACAGGAAGCTTTTGTTAGTCACGCCCTGCGGTTTATAGCCATCCGGCAGGCAGTAGGTACAGCGGAAGTTACAAACATCCGTGATCGACAGGCGCAGATAGTAGAAACTGCGGTCGAAATTATCAGTAAATTGTGGCACCAGAACACCTTTCCAAATATCGGGAGATGCAGGCATTTCTTTCTGCACCCTGGCAACTCGGGGTTGCGGCCGGGGCGCCATATCCGCAGACTTAGGCGCCAGGGCTAAGTGTGACCGACCTTATGGTCGGCCCGGAGAACGAAATTCTACTGCTAACCGCCGGCCGTTGCCAGCGGGGAATTTCGCTATGTATTATGATATATAACGTTTTTTTACCGCGCTTCGCTGCATCTTCACGTAAAATAAGGCAAAGCGTCAAACAGCTTTACCGCCTCGTTAACAAATTGAAGGAATTTTATGCGTAATCGCACTCTCGCCGATCTTGACCGCGTCGTGGCGCTCGGCGGCGGGCACGGGCTGGGCCGGGTTTTATCGGCGCTTTCCCCACTGGGTTCTCGTCTGACCGGCATCGTCACTACCACCGATAACGGCGGCTCTACGGGCCGTATTCGCCGCGCGGAAGGCGGCATCGCCTGGGGCGATATGCGCAATTGCCTGAACCAGCTGATTACCGAACCCAGCGTGGCTTCCGCTATGTTTGAATATCGTTTTGGCGGCCAGGGCGAACTGGCCGGGCACAACCTGGGCAACCTGATGCTGAAAGCTTTAGATCACCTCAGCGTGCGGCCCATCGAGGCGATCAATCTGATCCGCAACCTGCTCAAGGTAGATGCATTTCTGATCCCGATGTCCGAGCAGCCGGTAGATCTGCTGGCTATTGACGATCGGGGCCAGCAGGTTTACGGCGAAACCGCGATAGATAAACTTGCCATGCCGCCGCGCGAGCTGCTGCTTTCCGACAGGGTCTGTGCCACCCGAGAGGCGATCGAAGCCATTAATGAAGCCGATCTAATCCTGATCGGCCCGGGCAGCTTCTATACCAGCCTGATGCCGGTGCTGCTGCTGCCGGATATGGCCCAGGCGCTACGCCGTACGCCCGCGCCCATGGTATTTATCGGCAATCTGGGCAAAGAGCTTAGCCCGGCGGCAGCACAACTCTCGCTGGCCGATAAACTGGCGATAATGGAGCGCTATATCGGTAAAAAGGTAATTGATGCGGCGGTGGTCGGCCCGCAGGTTGATACTACTGGCGTAGCGGGTCGCATAGTAGTGCAGGAGCCGCTGGAGGCGAGCGATATTAAATATCGTCACGACCGGCAGCTGCTGCACAGCGCGCTGGAGCATACGCTACAGCGGCTGGGATAAAACCGTATACGCGCTTTTTGCGCGAGCGCTGGCATAGGTGGCGCGCCTTAGCCCTGCGTGAATGCGGCTAAATACAAAAACGGCCCTTTACAGGGCCGTTTCTTCGTTATGAGGCCGCGATAAACAGCTCGCGCACCTCATGCAGCTGGTCGCGCACGTTAGCAGCCTCTTCAAACTCCAGGTTCTGCGCGTGCTCCTGCATTTTCGCCTCCAGCTCGCGGATGCGCTTCTGCAGCCCTTTTGGCGACAGATCCACCACTGCCGCATCTTCTTCCACCACCGCGCGAGGCGATTTGCCGCGGCCTTTGGTTTTGTTTTTATTGATGCCCTGACCCAGCTCCAGAATATCGGCAATCTTTTTGTTAAGCGCCTGCGGCACGATGCCTTTTTCCTGGTTATAAATTTCCTGTTTCTCGCGGCGGCGCTCGGTTTCGCCAATCGCTTTTTCCATCGACGGCGTGATTTTATCGCCGTAGAGAATTGCTTTGCCGTTAACGTTACGCGCGGCGCGACCAATGGTCTGGATCAGCGAGCGCTCGGAGCGCAGGAAGCCTTCTTTATCCGCATCCAGAATCGCTACCAGCGACACTTCCGGCATATCCAGTCCCTCACGCAGCAGGTTGATGCCCACCAGCACATCAAACTTGCCCAGACGCAGGTCGCGAATGATCTCTACGCGCTCGACGGTATCGATATCCGAGTGCAGATAGCGCACCCGCTCGCCGTGTTCGGTCAGATATTCCGTTAAATCCTCTGCCATGCGCTTGGTCAGCACTGTAACCAGCACGCGTTCGTCTATTGCCACGCGTTTGCGGATCTCCGACAGCAGATCGTCAACCTGGGTCGCTACCGGCCGTACCTCGATCAGCGGATCCAGCAGGCCAGTCGGACGCACTACCTGATCCACCACTTCGCCGCCCGATTTCTCCAGCTCATATTTACCCGGCGTGGCGGACACATAGATAGTCTGCGGTGCCAGCGACTCGAACTCTTCAAACTTCATTGGGCGGTTATCCAGCGCCGACGGCAGACGGAAACCGTACTCCACCAGCGTCTCTTTACGCGCCCGGTCGCCGCGATACATGCCGCCGATCTGCGGAATGGTCACGTGGGATTCGTCGATTACCAGCAGGCCGTCTGCTGGCAGATAGTCGAACAGCGTAGGCGGCGCTTCGCCCGGGCCACGGCCGGAAAGATAGCGCGAGTAGTTTTCAATGCCCGAACAGTAGCCCAGCTCGTTCATCATCTCCAGATCGAACTGGGTACGCTGGGAGATACGCTGTTCTTCGAGCAGCTTGTTGTTGGCCAGCAGCGCCTGGCGGCGCTCGCCCAGTTCGACTTTGATCTCTTCCATCGCCTGCAGAATACGCTCACGTGGCGTAACGTAGTGCGTTTTGGGATAGATGGTATAGCGTGGGATCACCGAAGTGATCTGCCCGGTTAACGGATCGAAAATCGACAGTCGTTCGACCTCTTCGTCGAACAGCTCGACGCGCAGCGCATAGTCGTCCGATTCCGCCGGGAAAATATCGATAACCTCGCCGCGCACGCGGAAGGTGCCGCGCTGAAACGCCTGATCGTTGCGGGTATATTGCAGCTCCGCCAGCCGCCGCAGGATGGCGCGCTGATCAATGACCATGCCGCGCGTCAGGTGCAGCATCATTTTCAGGTAGGAATCGGGATCGCCCAGGCCGTAAATAGCCGAAACGGAGGCGACCACAATCACATCACGCCGCTCCAGCAACGCCTTGGTAGCCGAAAGACGCATCTGCTCTATATGCTCGTTGACCGAGGCATCCTTTTCTATAAAGGTGTCCGAGCTGGGCACATAGGCTTCCGGCTGATAGTAGTCGTAGTAAGAGACGAAGTATTCCACCGCGTTTTCCGGAAAGAATTCCTTCATCTCGCCGTAAAGCTGCGCTGCTAAGGTTTTGTTTGGCGCCAGCACCATCGTGGGACGATTCAGGTCGGCGATCACGTTGGCAACGGTAAAGGTCTTGCCGGATCCCGTTACGCCGAGCAGCGTTTGGTGCGCCAGCCCATCCTGCAGCCCTTCTTCCAGGCGGCGGATAGCCTCAGGCTGGTCGCCAGAGGGTTTAAAGGCGGAATTAAGTTTAAAGACTTTGCTCATTACGTGGCTACCTGATGATGAAAAGCGCGGACAGGGTGGTAATTTTACTCCGCTATGACGATTTTGCCAGCAAAAAATACTGGATATATCACCAGTTATTGAGTAAAACAACAGAACACAGCCAGCGCGGCCGCGCGAACAACGCCAGTGGAAGCTTAAGCGGCAGGAAAGTGCCAGGGTTATCCCCAGCCGGGCTGACACTTTAACATTTGTCAATACGCCCTGACAAAATGAACAGGCCAAATCAGTGCGGCCGCATCAGCCGCTTGATTTTCGATAACTTATTGAATTTTATTTTTTTCTTATCGTCGCCGAGTTTAGCACCAACTCAAGCTTAAGCCGCGCCCGCTCTCGCCTGACAAAGGTTTTCAGCTATTCATACACATGGTTATCCACAAGAATAGTGGATAACTGATTTCAGCGCCCTAGCCGTCTGCTGTGTATAAATCTGCGCCAGCTGCGAGCGGCTACGCAAAAAATATTTTTTCTTTAATTTTTTTACCCATCGCCTGCGGCTTTACGCTGCTTAAGCACAATTTTATCAGCCGGGCCAGCGCTTTTTTACTGTAATACTGCCGCCGGACTTGCCTTATCTACAGGCAGCTGCACCATAATTGATAAGTTTCCGGCACCGCCGAAGTGCAGGGAAAAATTCCCCCTGGCAATTATTAACCTTTTCTGACCAATAATTGGTACTAAAGGCAGCTTTCACCGCGGGTTTTGACCGCACGTGTAAATCTGGCCTGCGAATTGCAACAGGCTTTACCGCCTCACGCTTCCATTAGACCAGAGCGAGAAGCACAAGCCGCGCGCGTTGCATCAACGCTGACGACTGCCCGCCGTCCGTACAGAAACGGAGGCGAACAGGTGCGATCGAAAATTTTCTGGAGGAGAGTGCCAGATGCTGAGCCTGCATGCGATAAATCAGTTTTACGGCCAGAATCATATTTTATGGGATGTCGATCTGGAGCTGCCGCCGGGCACCTGTACGGGCGTGCTGGGCAGGCCCGGAATGGGTAAAACCACGCTGGTGAACTGCATTATGGGCCATCTGCCCATTAACAGCGGTTCAATTCTCTGGCAGGAGGGCGATCTGCCGCCACAAGACTTACTGCTACAGCCGGTAGAAAAACGCGCGGCGCTTGGCATCGGCTATGTGCCACAGGGGCGGCATATTTTTTCACAGCTGAGCGTCGAGGATAACCTGCAAATAGCGCTGCTGGCAGGCATCGGCCGGGAGCGTCATCCGGCTATTCCGGCCATGGTTTACGATCTTTTCCCGGTTTTATATTCCCTGCGTCACCAGCGCAGCGGCGAGCTGCCGCCCGACCAGCAGCAGCAGCTGGCGCTGGCAAGAGCGCTGGTGCTGCAGCCGAAGCTGCTGATTCTGGATGAGCCGACGGAAGGCATGTCGCCGTGGCTGGCGGAGGAAATGGGCAATCTGATCTGGCGGCTGAATCACGATTTCGGCCTGACCATTCTGCTGCTGGAACAGCAAATTTCATTTATCCGCAAGGTGGCCGACTATTTTCTGCTGCTGCATCGCGGGCGCAACGTCGCCCACGGCAAGGTGGCCCAACTGGATGAGAACATGGTTAACACCTGGCTGACAGCCTGAGAGGCTTCCGGCGCGGAGAAGGCGCCGGGAAAAGCACTTATTCAGGCAGGCGGACGTATTGGCCTAGCCGGTCAAAATCGGCGCTGTCAGTGAGATACGGGATTTCGCCCAGCAGCGGCGCAGGCAGCCGCTGTTTCAGCGTCGCCATATACTCTGCATGGCGTTTGCCCGGCGGCTGTACCTGATTAGCTATCCAGCCTGCCAGGCGCAGCCCGCTGGCCTGAACGGCCTGCGCCGTGAGCATGCCATGGTTGATACAGCCCAGCTTTACGCCAACCACCAGCACCACTGGCAGTTGCTCAAGCACCACCCACTCAGCAAAGGTGGTAGTCTCCGACAGCGGCGTAAACCAGCCGCCTGCGCCTTCGGTCAGCACCCATTCCGCCTGCTCGCGCAACGTCGCCAGCCCGGCGGAAAGCTCGGTAAACGCAATTGGCCTGCCCTCTTCCGCGCTGACGATATGCGGCGAAGTCGGTTCCAGAAAGGCCAGCGGGTTGATCTGCTCATAGGGCAGCGCCAGCACGCTGTTACGCTGCAAAGCCAGCGCATCACTGTTGCGGATGCCTTCCGCCGTTATTTCACAGCCGGAAGCAACGGGTTTATAGCCTACGCTGCGTAATCCGGCAGCTTTTGCCGCCTGAAGCAGTGCGGTACTGGCGACCGTTTTCCCCACTTCCGTATCCGTGCCGGTAATAAACCAACTACTCACAATCGATCGCTCCATACAGCAAATGGTAGCTGAGCAGAAAACCGCGCTCGTCGCGCGGCCAGATCTGCGCCAGCTGGTTAAAATGTTGGCGGCTAAACATGCCGTCGCCGCGTCCCTGATGCAGATGGGTTGCCCCGATGCCTTTCAGCGAACGCAGCGCGCTGAGCACATCCGGGAAAACCAGCGTCAGCGTTTGCGGCACCAGTCGCCATCCTTGTGCTGCCTGTTGTATCTCCGCAACGTCAAGAAAGCGATTCACGGGCGCTGGCAGATCCAATCCACGCCAGGCCTGGTTAAGCTCGTTCAGCGTTCCAGCGGTCAGCGTAGAAAACAATACCTGGCCACCCGGTCGGGTTACACGCCGCATTTCAGCGAGCGCCAGCCGCAGATCGCTACACCATTGCACCGCGAGGTTACTCCAGCACACATCAAAGGCGGCATCGGCAAAAGGCAGCGCTTCTATGTCGCCCTGACGATATTCATCGGCAGTTTCGCGCAGTCTGGCTTCCTTTAACATTTCTGTCGATAAATCCAGCGCGGTAACGCGATTGCCCTCGCTGCGCCAGCGTTTGCTGAACCAGCCCGGCCCGCAGCCTGCGTCCAGCACATGGCGCCTTTGCGTATAGCGAGCCAGCGAGAAAAGCGCCTCGCCGCAGAGCCGTTGCAGTTCCGCATGCTGGTTGTAGCTTTGTGCCGCCCGGCCGAAAGCTCTGGCGACCGCCGTTTTATTAACTGTTTGCGTCATCCAGCGCCTCCAGCAAGCATAAAATATCTTCTTCGCGGTGCGCCGCACTTAACGTAATTCGCAGTCTTGCCGTGCCTGTGGGAACGGTAGGCGGTCTGATTGCCGTTACCCAACATCCTTTTTCGCGCAGCCTTTCCGCCAGTTCTAAAGCCCGCGGCTCTTCACCTACTAACAGCGGCTGGATGGCCGTAGCGGAAGGCAGAAGTTCAAGTCCGAGCTCCGCAGCTCCTTTGCGGAACAGACTAATATTGTGTTGAAGCCGCGCGCGTAGATCGTCGCCCTGCTGCACAGCATGCAAAGCAGCCTGTAGCGCGCAGGCCTGGGCAGGCGGCATCGCGGTGCTGTAGATGAGATGACGGGCAAACTGCAACAGATAATCCGCAGTTTCCTCACTACAAAGCACCGCCGCGCCGCTAAGGCCAAAAGCTTTACCAAAAGTCACCACCAGCAGTTCCGGCTGCACTTTTTGCTGCCAGCAGCTGCCGCGTCCCTGCTCGCCCGTCACACCGATACCGTGCGCGTCGTCCACCATCAGCCAACTGTTATGGCGAAGGGTAAGCTGATGCAGTTCCGCCAGTGGCGCGCTGTCACCATCCATGCTGAAAATACCTTCCGTGACCACCAGTGTTTCGCCAACGTCAGCGGAACCCGCCAATAGCTTAGCGAGCGCTTCCGGCTGATTGTGAGCAAAGCGGCGTAGCGCGGCCGGACTTAGCGAGGCCGCTTCCAGTAGCGATGCATGCGCCAGGCGATCGGCAAAGATACAATCATTTTTCTGCATCATCGCGGCAATAATCGCCTGGTTGGCAGCAAAACCCGAGATAAAGAGCAGCGCGCGCGGATAGCCCAGCCATTCCGCAAGTTCACGCTCAACTTCCTGATGAGGCGCGCCATAGCCGGTTACGTGGCCCGAGCCGCCAGCGCCGACGCCGTAGCGCTCTGCGCCCTGCTGCCAGGCTGCGATGACACGCGCATCACGGCTCAGACCCAAATAATCATTTGAAGAAAAATTCAGGTAGCCACGATCGTTAACGCGAATAGTGCGGACATCGCCCTGTTGGCTGACACAGCGCTGGCGAAATTGCTGCTTCTCCCGGCGCTCCGTGAGCGCCAGGCTAATGCGTTGTTGCCAGCTCATTTACACTGCCGCGTTGTAGAACTGTTCAGTATCGGCATGAAGCAGCTGGCCCGCCAGCGCCTGCTGCTGTTCGTTGTCACCCGCTTCCGTAGTGGTATGCGCAGGGTTCAAGCCCAGTTTGCGGAACAGGATCAGGTCTTTGTCTTCTTCCGGGTTCGGCGTGGTCAGTAGCTTACAGCCGTAGAAAATAGAGTTGGCACCAGCCATAAAGCACATGGCCTGCGTTTGTTCACTCATCTGCTCGCGACCGGCAGAGAGGCGTACATGCGAGGTTGGCATCATAATGCGCGCCACGGCGATAGTGCGGATAAAATCGAAAGGATCGACATCGTCGTTATCCGCCAGCGGCGTGCCTTTGACCTTGACCAGCATATTGATAGGCACGCTTTCCGGCGGCGTCGGCAGGTTTGCCAGCTGTACCAGCAGACCCGCGCGGTCGTTAACGGTTTCGCCCAGACCAACAATGCCGCCGGAACAAACTTTGATACCTGCATCACGCACTTTGCCCAGCGTATCCAGGCGCTCCTGATAGCTGCGGGTTGTGATAATGCTGCCGTAAAATTCCGGCGAGGTATCCAGATTATGGTTGTAAAAATCCAGCCCGGCGTGCGCCAGCCGCTGCGCCTGGTCATCGCTCAGCGTGCCCAGCGTCATACAGGTTTCCAGCCCCATCTCCTTGACGCCTTTTACCATTTGCTCCAGATAAGGCATATCGCGCTCGTGCGGGTTTTTCCATGCCGCGCCCATGCAGAAACGGTCAGAACCTGCGGCTTTGGCTTTGCGGGCGGAAGTCAGCACCTCTTCCACTTCCATCAGGCGCTCGGCTTCCAGGCCCGTTTTATAGCGCGCGCTCTGCGGACAATATTTGCAGTCTTCCGGACAGGCGCCGGTTTTGATCGACAGCAGCGTGCTGACCTGTACCTGACGCGGATCGAAATGCTGACGATGCACCTGCTGCGCTTCAAACATCAGCTCCAGAAAAGGCTTGTCGAAAAGGGCCTGAGCCTGGGCGATTGTCCAGCGATTTGCCATTGCTTGCTCCAAAAAATAGATCTCATGTTCATTTTACGGTTATGCTTGTAAACTAAATTTTTTAATTTTGGTTTACAAGTATTTTATGACTCCTCTCGATCTCGCGTTTGACCGCGACCATATCTGGCATCCCTACACCTCCATGAGCAAACCGCTGCCGGTTTATCCGGTAGTGGCAGCTCACGGCACGACCTTGCAGCTGGACGATGGCCGCGAGCTGGTGGACGGGATGTCCTCGTGGTGGGCGGCAATCCATGGCTATAACCATCCGCGCCTGAATCAGGCGATGCGTGAACAGATTGAACAGATGTCGCATGTTATGTTCGGCGGCATTACTCATCCCGCCGCCGTGGCGCTCTGCCGCCGCCTGGTAGAGATGACGCCGCAGGGGCTGGAGTGCGTGTTTCTGGCCGATTCAGGTTCGGTCGCAGTTGAAGTTTCAATGAAAATGGCGTTGCAGTATTGGCAGGCGCGCGGGGAAAAGCGTCAGCGTTTTCTGACCTTACGCAACGGCTATCATGGCGATACTTTCGCCGCCATGTCCGTCTGCGATCCGCAAAACTCTATGCATTCTCTCTATCAGGGCTACCTGCCGAACCACCTGTTCGCCGCCGCGCCGGGCTGCGGTTTCGACGATGAGTGGCAGGAAGAAGATCTGGCTGATTTCGCCCGGCTGATCGCAGAACATGCGCACGAACTGGCCGCAGTGATCCTGGAGCCGATTGTTCAGGGCGCTGGCGGTATGCGTTTTTATCATCCGCGCTATCTGCAAGGCGTACGCGAACTTTGCGACCGTCATAATGTGCTGCTGATTGCCGATGAAATCGCTACCGGTTTTGGTCGTACCGGCAAGCTTTTCGCCTGCGACCATGCAGGCATCTCGCCGGATATTATCTGCGTTGGCAAAGCGCTAACTGGCGGCACCATGACGCTTTCCGCCACGCTGACCACCCGTGAAGTCGCCAACACTATCAGCAACGGCGAAGCGGGCTGCTTTATGCACGGCCCGACCTTTATGGGCAATCCGCTGGCTTGTGCGGTCGCCAGCGAAAGTCTGGCGATGCTACAGGAAAATCACTGGCAGCAGCAGGTCGCCGCGATTGAAAAGCAGCTTAAAGCCGCGCTGTTGCCATTGAAAGCGCAGCCGGAAGTGGCCGATGCCAGAGTATTGGGCGCCATTGGCGTAGTCGAGACGCGTCGCCCGGTAAATATGGCCGCGCTACAGCGCTTTTTCGTAGAGCTGGGCGTCTGGATCAGACCTTTTGGCAAACTGATCTATCTGATGCCGCCTTACGTTATCACCCCGGAAGCGCTGCAAAAGCTGACTGATGCGATCACCGCCGCCGTTGCGCGTCCGGAGCTATTTTTGCCGCTTAATCATAATTGAAATAGAGCGTAGCGGTAGCCACCACCGAACCCGGACTAAGGGTAGCCGGATCATAGATTTTATAGGCTACTTTTAGCGCTGGCGGCGCAACGTTAATATCGCCTCCGCTGGCGATTTCCAGCACCTTGCTGGCCTCGCTGTCGTCAAGCGTCAGCGGCTGGTCCCGGCTGTCGCTCAGAATAAAACCGATGCCGCTGGAGGTAGAACTGCTGTTACGCATAATCTGCCTGTTGTCGTCGATTACATCGGCGCTGGAGAGCCAGGCGCTCAGGCTCCGGGTGGCGCCTCCTGCCAGCGTATTCAGGCAGGTGATGGGAAGTTCAAAAGGCGTGCTGCCGTTTTCCTGCCCTTCCCGCAGCGCGCTTAGCGGTATACGTGGCAAAGTGACCTGTTGATTCGGCATTTCACAGGTGGTTTCAGCGGGATTAAAGGTTACCCTGAGTGACTGATAGCCCAAATAACTACTATCCCAGCTTCCCGAGGCCGCCACGGCAGCAACCTTGTCGATATCCGGCACGCTGCCGAGTCTGTTAGTGCTATAGATAACCATAGGGATTAGAGAAACGCTGTTGCTGTGGGTAACCTGATAATAATTGCCGTCGGTAACGTTCGGCTCGCCGTCTGCTAAAGACGCCGTTAGCGTGTAGGCGATATCTTCACCCCTGAGCACCGGGCTTGCGTTGTTATAGCTCAGCTTGCTGAGAAACTCACTGACCTGAAATTTCACCCATCTCGATACGCCTGCCGCATTGATAAAGTTAACCCAGTAGCCGTTGCCAAGCGGACTGATAAAATTTACCTCGTTTGGGGGAATAACTGCCCAGCAGTTGACGGGAATTTCCCAGGTGCCGGCACTTCTTTTCGCCGCGCTGCTCTGCATGGTCAGCAGCTCGGTTATATCTACCGTATCCGTTGCCTCTACCGTGGAACCGCTTATCAGCGAACATCCTGCCCAGCACGCCGAAGAGTGCAGTAACAGCATGCCAGCAAACGGGCGGCACCATTTCAGCGTAAAGCGAGGCTTTTTTCTTTTCGGCGAGTAATCTTTACTGGCTAAGAAAAGAGAGAGCGGCCCTGTTTTCGCGAAAAAAAGTTTTAGTCCGTGCAAAGGTTGTCTCCTTCCATAGCGGGTCGATGGATGTGGCACCTTTTCGCCCCTTTGTCCGTTACCAGCTCTACCACCAGCGTATCCGGCAGCCTGTCCGCTTTAAGGTAAAGCAGACTTCCCTGGGAAACATAGCCCAGAGGCTTACTATCCGGCGTGCTTACTGTTGCCCCAAAGGGTAAAGGACGACCGTCGGGCTGGAGAGCCCTGAAGGTAAAAACCCGGCGCGTATCCGTTTTATATTTGAGATAGCTAATGCTGCCAGCCCAGGGAGCGACCTGAGCGGTATTGCCCAGCAGCTCGCCGTTTTCGCCTTCCGCCAGTCGGAAGCGATTAATGCGGTATGGCGCGACGGAAGCGACAAGCACCCTGCCGCTGCTATTGGTTTTGACGCTGCTGTTGCCGTTGACCGTAGCCCCGGTGATGCCCGGCGCATCCAGAATGGCGAAGGTGTCGCCGCTGGCGCCGGAGGCCAGCACGCCGCCTCGCCAGAGCACCAGGCTGCCGCTGACACCGCCACCTGCCTGCCGCCAGGCGGACGCCTGACTGTAGTTACCGCTCAGCCTGGCCCAGGGCGAGCGCCAGGCGCTGTAAAGCCCTGCTCCTGAAGTTTGCCCCTCGCGGTCATGGCTGAAACTCAGGCTGTAATCCACCTTGTCGATAGCGCTGTTTAATCCTGCTTCCAGCCCGGTGAACCGCCCTTCTTTTAAGGAGCTGCGCAGCGTAGCGCTGGCGTTACTGGCGAACAGACTGAAAGGAACGGAAAGCGACCAGTCGAGACGATTTTCGCTATAGCTTTTACGACCGCTGTCGGCGTAGTCATAATAATTACGCCGCGCCGCAAGGCTCCAGCTGGCGCGACGATAATTATTGCTCAGCGTCAGGCTGTATTGACGAATGGCAGGCGTATCGCTGCGGTACTGCCGCCACAGGCCATCCAGAGCAAGCCTTCCCCAGCCTTCCGGTAGCGTCTGGTCGAGTATTACGCTAACGCTCTCGCGGCTTTTTGCCCGGTTGCCGCTCATTTTTCTCTGGGCAACGGCATCGTAAAAAGAGAGATAGTCCGACGAATTATAATACCAGGTCGCCAGCGTTAAGTTGGTGCGGGTGGGGAAATAACGACTCCAGGAAAGCTGCCAGCGCTGGCCCCGTGACTGTTCCTCTCTTTTCAGGCGGGCTTGCGCCATATCAAGATAAGCCGAAAAAGATCCGAGACGGGAAAAACTGAACGCGCCGCCCAGCAGCAGTGAAGAGTAGGCTTCGCTCAGGATCGCGCCGCCGTATAGCGTCAGATTATTGTTAATCCCTTTCGACACTTCGCCCTGAACAAAAGCCGGATGATAATCCAGCCCGCTGATTTGTACTTTCCCGGCGTGCGCCGTCCATGCAGTCGTGCCTTTCCTCAACATATCCGAGACGGAAGAATACGGCACCACAAAGCGCTCCGTTTCTCCGCCCGCGTTAATTACTTCTACCACCAGTTCACTGCGAGAACCGGCTGGCATCAAATCGTCGATTTCAAAAGGGCCTGGCGGCACCGTAAGCTGACGAAGCAGCGTCTCATTTTGCCAAATTTTGACCACGGCGTTGGACAGAGCCTGCCCCCGGATCACTGGCATATAAGTACGCCAGGTGTCGGGATACATACGCGGCTCCTGTTTCAGCGTAACGCCGCTAAAGCGTATGCTGTCAAAGCGCGGTGAATCCACGTAGCTTTCGCCAACTCTCAGGATGGAACGCAGTGCCGGCAAAGCTCTTTCTATATAGCGCGCAGAAGTATTCCACGAGGTTTTGCCGGAGTTTTTAAGCAGATTACTGTTATCGATAAACTGCCAGCCGGCGATATTAAGACCGCTATTAAGATTAAGATAAAGGCTATCTGTATTAATACCGTTATCTTTGCGTCGGGAATGATAATAATTGAAGTTATAGCTGGCCCAGGCACCATTGATTCCTGAATCCCACAGTTCAGGAGCAAGCCACCGCCGATCTCTTTCTTTTACCCAGGCCTGAGGAATGGTTAGCTTAAGCTGTAGCGCGCTGGTAGCAAAGCGGGCCTTGCCGCCATGCAGCAGGCAGTTGACCGGCAGCCAGCTACGGCTTTCGCAACGGCTTTTTTCAGGGTCAAGCGGCAAGGTTTTAAGCGATTCTCCAGCCAAATAAAGTTGGTTATTTTCCGCTACTTTTAATGGCTGGTTGCCATACCAGGCTTCGTTGATATAAATATCAACATCGTAAATCCCGGGAGAGATAGTCTTATCGCGGTCGTTCCAGACAGCCTGAGCAGAATCGCCCACCAGAAAGCTGGTATGAAAGGTTTCGGCTTTAAGCCGGAAAGCCCCTGTTAAAAAAAGGCTGAGCAAAATCCCTTGCCCGATAAGGGAAAGCGAACCCGAAGTTGCTTTCATTGTTCTTTCCTGTAATTTATTTTACTTGCGCGATGGCCGGATTGCGGCTGCCAAAATCATCGATATACACCAGTTGATAAGGTTTGGCCTTTGGCCTGAAAGGCTCTCCTTCCGGGGCACGACAGCTATAAGGAGGAATAAGCAGGGCCTTGCGAATCAGATTATCGCTCTTTTTTCCCTTTTGTATTTTTGTGCTTTTTCCGTCCCAGACCATAGCCTGTAGCAGGGTTACATAATAAGGCGTTGCGTTGTCAATACAGGCCGACGTGCCCTTAAGATTAATAGATAAATTTTTTGCTATGTCGCCAGGCTTTACCGCCAGCCCTTCTGGTCGCCAAAATAATTTAATGCGGTTACGGATAGCAAACTGCATATAATTCCCGCTATTTTCCCGATTGACGGGTACTGGAGGAATATCTAACACATTAAGCCAGAATATGGATTCCCGATCCTGGGGTAGATCCTTAGCATTGTTATCATGAGTAATTTTAATTGTTTGCCCATCGTCGCCATTTATTTTTACTACAGGCGGCGCTGTTCTGAAAGGCGTGATGATGTTTTCCGGTTTCTCATCTACTCTGCCGTCATCGATCCAGGACTGGATAAGATGTTGTTCCCGACTTTTATTAACCAGCTGCACCGAAACGCTTTTTGCGCCAGCAGGATAGACGACTCGCGTAGAAGTAATAATAACGTTTGCGCTGACGGAAAAAGAACAGCAAGCGACAAAAGCACAGAGAAATTTTTGCACGGAAACTCCTGTAACCTTGCAGATAAAGGCGGGAAGCGTTAGCTTTCCCGCCTGAAAATTATTCGTAGCTGAAGGTATAGGTCGCGGTAGTCATCACTGACCCGGCACTAACATCCGCCCCGCCATAATTATAATAATTAGCATAGAAACTTATATTACCCGCCGCGCCGGTATCAAAAGTACCATTCCCCGAGCGGGTAGTAGCCAGGCCGGTATCAATGGCCTCGTTCATTGCTAACAGCGTGGAGCCGTCACGGGTGATAGCGATACCCACGCCTTCTGCCGTACCCGTTTCGTTTTTCAGATAGCGCATATCGTCAGAAACGCTGGTGCCGGTAAAAGTAATATTTAGCGGTTGGGCGGCGATGCTGGCAGCATTGAAGCCGCTGCATCCGGCAACGTTAATGGTGAAAGGCGTGGCTGCCGCGCTAACGACGCCCGGGCTGGTGCCTATCTCTTCATGCGTAACGGGAGAAACATTAACGGTGAAATCAGAACCGTTATTGGTAGTGATATCACAAGTGGTATCGCTGACCGCGCCGCTGAAGGTAATAGTTCCGCCAGGCACGCCCGAGTCGGTTATTGCCAATGCATTGCCTGCCAGAAACAGGCTAAGGGCTGCTGTAGCCGTGCAAATCTTTTTCATTAATCGTCCTTTTTTATGTTGTTGACAGATAAAAACCTGACATTCCTTTCCGAGCGGTTAAACAGAAAAATGGTCCTGCGCCGTTCTTCGCCAGGCATTTTCCGACTTTTCTTTCTTTTGCGCAAATAATTTTACACAGAGAACGGCTATGAAATAGAAAAATACTTAAGAAACAAAATAAATGTTAAATAAAAAATACAGCTATATTACCTTGCTGTTGGTGCCGAAAAAAAATTGAGATCTACTTATAGCAATTAAAAATAAAAATAATAAAACTCAACACGAAATTATAAAAAACAAAACACGCCCAACATAAAACGCTAATACCCACCTATATCCTTACTATGGCAAGAAAACCGGATACGCAAACCTTGCCATGCTATCAGCATTAATTGGTATACTTTGTCATTAAAAATTCTGTAAAGCTTATAAAAAA
This sequence comes from Pantoea sp. sgz302252, assembly GCF_042610525.1. Taxonomy (GTDB): domain Bacteria; phylum Pseudomonadota; class Gammaproteobacteria; order Enterobacterales; family Enterobacteriaceae; genus Erwinia. The sequence continues at coordinate 27,520 of NZ_JBHDVM010000005.1, read as the reverse complement.
AACAACCAGCTTAAAATTAGATTCAAAGCTAACTTACTGTTTATTGTTACTCTTTTTTCTTAATGCTCCGGATAATTATATTTTCCAGTTATTGCCTGTATGCTTAACGCTATTTTTCCCTTCTTCGTGAGCCTGTCTCGGGCATAAGAGACGCGTATGCACTACTCTTGTACAAGTTGTACTTTGTGAAGGAGAAGAAACATGCCGCAAGATAAACAGACAAACCGGCGTATCGTACTGGCTTCACGCCCGCACGGCGCGCCAACCGAAGCCAACTTCCGTCTGGAGTCGCAGCACGTGCCAACGCCCGGGAAAGGCCAGGTTCTGTTACGCACTGTCTGGCTTTCGCTGGATCCCTATATGCGCGGGCGAATGAGCGATGCGCCTTCCTACGTGCCGCCCGTTGCCGTCAATGATGTGATGGGCGCAGGCACTGTCGCCATTGTCGAACAATCAAACCATGAAGATTATCAGCCGGGCGACTGGGTAGTCAGCCAGAGCGGCTGGCAGGATTTTGCCCTGTCGGACGGTAAAGACCTGTTTAAACTCAGCGGCCCGGTACTTAAACACCCTTCCTGGGCGCTGGGCATGCTGGGCATGACCGGCTTTACCGCCTATATGGGGCTGCTGGATATCGGCAACCCCCAGCCGGGCGAAACCGTGGTCGTGGCCGCCGCCACTGGCGCAGTAGGCTCAATGGTTGGTCAGATAGCCAAACTTAAAGGCTGCTACGTAGTCGGCATCGCTGGCGGCGAAGAGAAATGCCGCTATGCCGAAGAGGTGCTCGGTTTTGACCGCTGTCTCGATCACCGTTCCGGCGATCTGGCCGAGGCGCTGAAGCGCTACTGCCGTGACGGCATTGATGTCTATTTCGAAAGCGTCGGTGGTCCGGTATTTGATGCCGTGCTGCCGCTGATGAACACCAAAGGACGCATTCCCGTTTGTGGACTGATTGCTGATTACAACAGCAGCGACGCGCCGCAGGGCCCCGATCGTCTTCCGCAGTTCCAGGGCGCTATTCTACGCAAGCGTCTGCGTGTCGAGGGCTTTATCATCACTCAGGATTACGGCCATCGCTTTAACGAATTTTTCCAGCAGATGAGCCAATGGGTGGCAGAAGACCGCTTTGTGTTCCGCGAAGATGTCGTGGATGGCCTGGACAATGCGCCTGAAACCTTTATTGGTATGCTGGAAGGCAAAAACTTCGGCAAGGTGCTGATTAAAGTGGCTGGCGATCAACCAACAGGAGCCTGAGATGAAAATTTTAATGGTGCTGACCTCCCATGACCAGCTTGGCGATACCGGCAAGAAAACCGGCTTCTGGCTGGAAGAGTTCGCGGCGCCCTATTATGTATTCCGCGATGCGGGCGCCAACGTGGTGCTGGCTTCGCCTGCAGGCGGCCAGCCGCCATTAGATCCCGTCAGCGATGAACCGGACGCGCAAAGCGCCGATACCGAACGCTTTCGCAAAGATATCGCTGCCCAGCAGGCGCTGGCTAATACCCAGCAGTTGAGCACCATCGATAGCAGCAAATTCGATGCGGTATTTTATCCCGGCGGTCACGGGCCGCTCTGGGATTTGGCTGAAAATCAGCAGAGTATCGAACTGATTGAAAGTTTCTACGCCAACGGCAAGCCGGTCGGTGCGGTTTGCCATGCGCCGGGCGTGCTGAAGCGGGCGAAAAAACCGGACGGCTCGCCGCTGGTGGCCGGTAAACGCGTTACCGGCTTCAGCAACAGCGAAGAAAGCGCCGTCGGACTAACGGATGTGGTACCTTTCCTGGTTGAGGATGCGCTGAAGGCTTTGGGCGGCGACTATGAGAAAACCGACGACTGGGGCAGCTACGCCATTGTGGACGGCCATCTGGTTACCGGCCAAAACCCCGCTTCCTCCGCAGCCGCAGCCGAGGAGCTGCTGAAACTGCTTCACCAATAATACCAGGAGGGGAAATGAAACTCTTTAGTCAGGATTTTAACGATGGCGACAAGCTGCCGCAGCGCCAGGTTTTTAACGGGATGGGTTATGAAGGCGATAATCTGTCGCCGCATCTGACCTGGGATGAAGTGCCGGCCGGCACCAAAAGTTTTGTCGTCACCTGTTATGATCCCGATGCGCCAACGGGCTCCGGCTGGTGGCACTGGGGCGTGGCTAATCTGCCTGCCGATACGCGCGTACTGCCACAGGGTGCGGGTTCTGGCGTAGCCGAGCTGCCTTCCGGTGCGGTGCAAACCCGTACCGATTTCGGCAAAGCGGGCTACGGCGGCGCCGCGCCGCCAAAAGGCGAAAGCCATCGCTATATTTTTACCGTTTACGCGCTGGATGTGGAAACGCTGGAAGTGGATGAGAACGCCAGCGGCGCTATGCTGGGCTTTAACGTACACTTCCACCAGCTGGCAAGCGCTTCGCTTACCGCTATTTTTAGCTGATAGCAGGCGCGCCGGTTATCCGGCTCCAGTCTGAAGTCCGGCATTCGTCCGGACTTTTTTCTTTGTGGCATAACGCGAGAGCCATCACAAAAAATAACAATGGCGTTTCTTTAAATTAGCCAGAGCCAGAACAGCAAAAGCATGGGGCAGAACTGCTTTGTTTGGCTCGAGGATAGCGGACAATTTGCATATTTAATGCTGAATTTGATGAGGTTACCCGGCGAATCCTGCTTTATCGCCGCTGACGAGCCAGTCGTCACCCTTCGGGGAAGAGGACGCCTGGCGCGGGTTTATAATGCTTTTCCCTGAAGGGTGCCTAAATTTCGGTAATAGTTACCCACATCGGCCCCTGCCCGACCGCATAGCGGCCCAGCGGCGTTAGCAGGCCTCTTTCGCCAGCGATTTTATAGACTTCGATATGGTGCGATTTCTGCCCGGCTGCGATCAGAAACTGACCGCTGGCGTCGATGTTAAAACCGCGCGGCTGCGTTTCGGTAGGCTGATGACCTTCAATCTGCAGCAGGCCGCCGTCTTCGCTGACGCTGAATATGGTCAGGAGGCTGGCGGTACGATCGCAGGCATAAAGGTGGCGGCCATCCGGCGTAAGACGAATATCCGCCGCCCAGCGCGTATCGCTGAAGTCCGCAGGCATCATATCCAGGCTCTGTACGCGTTCAACTTCGCCATGCGCATTATTCAGCTGCCAGACGTCTACGGTGCTGTCCAGCTCATTTACGCAGTAGGCATACTGCTGATTAGGATGGAAAACCATATGGCGCGGGCCTGCACCTTCAACCGTAGTTACCTGCGGCTGCGCATGCGGCAGCAACTGGCCATCTTGCTGAAGATCGAACAGGCAAATACGATCCTGCTTCAGCGCCGGCACGTACAGCGTCTGGTTGCGCAGGTCGATATTGGCCGAGTGACAGCCATCCAGCCCTTTAATAACCTGAACAGGTTCGCCCGGCAGCCCTTCGGCATCTACTGGCGTTACGCTGACGCAGGCATCGTTATAGGAGCCGGTAAAGATAAAGCGGCCTTCGCGATCGGTGGAAATATGCGTCGGGCTGCCCGGCAGCGGCGCTTCCGCCGCTTTGGTCAGCTTGCCTTCGCTGTCGATATGAAAAGCGATGACGCGGAAATCCGGGCGGATACCCACATACAAAAAAGCTTTGTTCGGGCTGACTACCATCGGCTGTACCTGCCCCGGCAGATCGACCACCTGTAGTAGCGTCAGCGCGCCCTGCGGGTCGAGCTGCCAGGCATGGATCTGCCCGCTTTCCGGGCTTGCGGTATAAACGACTTGTTTCATGAATGCTCCTTTTTCGTGGGAATCGGGTCTGCTTCAGCGTAGCGCGTTTTCAGCGGCCTCGCAGGCGGATTTGTGCCGGGTATTTTGTTAACGCCGTCACAGGGTGTAGACTCAAAAATTCGTTTTTTAACCACATTTGGAACGGTTTATGAGTTATCGCGTTATTGCTTTGGATCTGGACGGCACGCTGCTGACGCCGCGTAAGACTATTCTTCCCGAGTCGCTGGCAGCCCTGCAGAAAGCCCGGCAGGCTGGCGTAAAGATTGCGATCGTGACCGGCCGCCATCATGTCGCTATCCATCCTTTTTATCAGGCGCTGGCGCTTGATACACCTGCTATCTGCTGTAACGGTGCCTATTTGTATGATTATCAAGCGAAAAAGGTATTGAGTGCCGATCCGCTGCCGCAAAACCAGGCGCTGCGGGTGATTGAGATGCTGGACGAAGCCGCCATTCACGGTCTGCTCTATGTCGATAATGCCATGCTTTACCAGACCGAAACCGGTCACGTAACCCGCACCATTAACTGGGGGTTATCGCTGCCCGAGCATCAGCGTCCCACCTTTACTAAAGTGCCGAGTCTGGCAAAAGCGGCGCAGCAAGCCGACGCCATCTGGAAGTTCGCATTATCGCATCCTGATACTCGCGCGCTGCAGCAGTTCGCCGACAGCGTAGAGCAAGAGCTGGGTCTGGCCTGTGAATGGTCATGGCACGATCAGGTCGATATCGCCAAAGCGGGCAACAGTAAAGGCAAACGGCTGGCGGAATGGGTTGCATCAGAAGGCCTGGAGATGCGCGACGTGCTGGCTTTCGGCGATAACTATAATGATTTGAGCATGCTGGAAAACGTCGGGTTAGGCGTCGCTATGGGCAACGCCGACGAGGCGATCAAAGCCCGCGCGCATCGCGTGATCGGTACCAACCTGGAGCCGGGCATTGCCGAAACGATTTATCGGGAAGTGCTGTAGCGGGTTCGGGAGTTATCAATTAATACCTGGATTGCCTTTCAGGTTCAAACATCTGGCTAATTCTGATAGTTCCATGCTTATATAGATGGAATTATTTGAAAGATATTGGAACCGGATCACACCGATATAGCTCATAATATTTGCGAAAGGATGCACTGGCTATGGACATAATTGCGGACGACTATTTAATTGACACTGCTTTAAGACGTAAGCGGTTTATCTATGATAAAGCATTACATTACGCTTACCAGTTTATGGTCGGCGGTAATTTTTACTCTGTTGTTATCCGGCTGATTACTGATGAAAAAGAATTAATCCGGCTCGGTTATGTCTTGCCGGTGGGGGTAACTTTTCCTCAACAAGGCATGGGCGAAGTTATCTTTGATATGTACATCGACGTTGAGTCTTTTGGCAGTTTTCAGCATGTTGTAAACCTGGGGTTGGGCGGCGGCAAAGTACTCACTAAAGTTGCGCTGGCTATGGTAACTCACTATGATACTTACGGTGTAGGCGGCTATTTATTTCAGGCTGCAACCCGACCTTCCGGAGGTGCTCAGCGTTTTGTAACTCTTGAAGAAACCTATGATTATTTATTAGGTTTACGCACAACACCTCGCATTAATTTAAAAACTGGTTTGCTTAAAAAGCCCCCGACACCGTTATTGCCTGAAGGCATGTCGGCCTTCAAGCATACCTCTATGGGAGTTAGCTATGTCATCCTTTGTTAAAGCAACACCCGAAACGATCGCCGCTCGCCAGCGTAATACTCTGCAAGCCTTTGCATCAGCGGCTATACGCCAGGATCCTGTGGTTAAGGAAGAATTGTTTAAGGGCGCTTCTCTGACCAATGCAGTGAAAAAAGCTGCTGAGGCCCTGGCTACAACCCAGTCGCGCGGCATATCCAGCAGTAAACTTTTGCGTCAACGGTTGCATAAAGCACGCACACTGGATAAATAGTAATCCAATGAAACAGTGCTACAGACTTGTATGCCCGGACTTTATCTGTCTCAGCAAAAGACGATGTTTTTGCAGCCAGGACACTCTTCTGCAGTGGTCATTGATTTTAACCTTTACAGAACAATGGCCACGCTTTTAATCTGAGCATAGAGCCACATACCTGGCTTAATCATCAGCTCGTCCCGCGCCCAGGGCGTGATGCGCGCCCAAAGTTCACTTTGCCCCACCAGCAGCTTCACCTCGACCTGATTATCTATTTCCAGCAGCTCGCCGACCTGGGCGGGAATAACATTGCGGATAGTGCTGTTGAGCGGCGGCTGTAATACCAGCGAGACATCGGCGGCCTGAATGCGGATGCGCAGCGCTGTTTTCAGCGGCGCCTCTATACGATTTACCCAGATATGCTGGTCGCCCAGCGACAGCGCCGTCATCGCATAGTGCGGATGCTGTTCCAGCACCTGCACCCGCAGCACGCTGCTTTGCTCTGCCCGCGGCAGCCAGGGACGCATAGCGCTGCTGGCCCAGACCTTTTCCAGCGTGCCCAGCGCTTTGACTTCGCCTTTATCCAGCACCAGCACGTTATCGGCCAGCTGGATAATCTCGTCCAGGCTATGGCTGACGTAAAGAATGGGAATATCTACCTGTTTGGCCAGCGCCTGTAAATAGGGCAGCAGCTCGCGCTTGCGCGGCAGATCCAGCGAGGCCAGCGGCTCATCCATCAGCAAAATCTCCGGCGCGCTAAGCAGCGCCCGGCCTATCGCTACCCGCTGTTTTTCACCGCCTGACAGCGAAAAAGGAAAGCGCGACAGCAGTTCGCCGATACCCAGCAGCGCCACCAAAGAGTCAAACTGCGGCCGCATGCTTTTCGCCATGCCGTATTCCAGGTTACCTTTGACCCTGTAATGAGGAAAAAGCCGCGCATCCTGAAAAACATAGCCGATGCGGCGCTTTTCCGGCGGCAAATCTGTCCCCGATTCCGTATCGAAAAGTAGCCGATCATTGAGCGTAATCCGTCCCTGCTGGGGTTTAGTTAACCCGCCGATAGCGTTAATCAGCGAAGTTTTCCCCGCGCCTGAAACGCCGAAGATAGCGGTGATGCCTTTTGCTGGCAGCTGAGCGTTAACCTGCAAGGTATGATCGCCAAGGCGCTGGCTGAAATTGAGTTCTAGCATGGTATGCCCAGCCTCTTGCGACCGCGACGCGCCAGCCATTCCGACAGCCACAGCGAACAGAGCGCCAGCACGATAGCTATCACGCAAAGCCTGGCCGCCGCGTTCTCTGCGCCCGGCGTTTCGATCAGCGTATACATAGCAGAAGGAATAGTGCGGGTTTCGCCCGGAATATTGGAGACAAAAGTGATGGTCGCGCCGAACTCGCCCAGCGAGCGGGCGAAGGCCAGTACGGTTCCGGCGATAATGCCGGGCAGCGTCAGTGGCAGAGTAATAGTAAAAAAGACCCGCCAGCGTCCGGCACCTAACGTGCGGGCAGCCAGCTCCAGCCTGCCGTCGACGCCTTCCAGTGCCAGACGAATTGCCCGCACCATTAAAGGAAAAGCGACCACGGCAGAGGCCAGCGCCGCGCCGCGCCAGCTAAAGGCGAAGGTAAAACCGAACCAGTCATAAAGATACTGGCCGATAAAACCGCGACGGCCAAAACCGAGCAGCAGCAGGTAGCCGACCACCACGGGCGGCAGCACCAGCGGCAGATGGATCAGACTGTCCAGCAGCGTTTTACCTGGAAAACGGCAGCGCACCAGCACCCAGGCCGTTGCTATGCCGACCGGCAGGCTGAACAGCACCGCCACGCTGGAAACTTGCAGGCTGAGCAGCACCGCCTGCCATTCGGGATCGCTTAATATCACAGAGGCGTAAATCCGTAGTGTTTAAAGATGGCCGCGGCTTCCGGCCCTTTCAGGTAGTTGTAGAATGCCGTTACGCTGGCGGAGTCATGGCCTTTCAGCTGCGCTACCGGATACTCTACCGGCTTGTGGCTCTCTGCCGGGAAAACACCGACCACGGTAACCTTTTTGCTGGCCATCGCGTCGGAACCGTAAACGATGCCGTAAGGCGTTTCGTTGCGTTCCACCAGCGCCAGCGCGGCGCGCACGCTGTTGCCCCTGGCCAGCATTGGCTCTACCGTTGACCAGGCACCCAGCGACTGCAAAGCTTCTTTAGCGTAAATCCCCGCGGGTACGTGATCCGGATCGCCAACCGACAGGCGCTGGCCTTTCAGCAGGCTTTTCCAGTCGGTGCTTTTTGCCAGCGTTACCGGCTGCGCTTTAGCTTCCGCTGGCGCAATCAGTACCAGATCGTTGCCCAATAGCGTATAGCGGCTCTGCTCCTCGATCAGCTTTTTCTGCGCAACGTAATCCATCCATTGCTGATCGGCGGAGATAAAAAGATCGGCTGGCGCGCCCTGCTCAATCTGCCGCGCCAGCGTAGAAGACGAAGCGAAGGAGGAAACGATTTTTACCTCTTTCCCCTGCTCGTAATCTTTGGCGATATCCTGCAGCGCGTTAGTTAAGGAAGCGGCAGCAAAAACGGTAATGTTTTCCGCCGCAACGGCCTGGCCGGCCAGGCTCGCCGTCACCACGGCGCCGATAAAGAAATGACGTAATTTCACAGACATGCTCTTCTCCAAAGGTCTCGTTATACAGTCATCACTATAACGATTTACCATCCGGTGTCATGAAGATTATCGGCAAAACAGGAGAGAAGTTGAGGCGGGTCGCAAAAAACGCCCGAAAGGCATCGGGCGTAGAAGAAGAAGCTTTAGCGGCGATCTTTAGCGGGCTGTTTATTATGATGACCGATTGTTGAAATGACGTTAAATACTTCGCCCAGGCCATAAATCAGCCCCAGGATGATCGCCATAACCACGGGCACCATGAGGATCGCCTCTGCAAGACCAATCAGTAATTCCAGCATGGTGTTTTTCCTCACTGAACAAAAAAACTATTGTATCCGCAAAGAAAAAAAGCGCACTGACCTTTTGTGCGTTTTACCTGTTTTTACGTCTGTCGCCCACAACCGTGTACAATTCACAGATAAAACCTTTTTTACAGGAGTGATTATGCAGGCTGAACTCTCCCTGATCCTGAAACTTCAGCAGCGGCTTTTTGCCGATCCTCGCCGTATTGAACTGCTTAAACAGGTCGGCGCAACCGGCTCCATTAGCCAGGGCGCTAAAATGGCTGGTATCAGCTACAAAAGCGCGTGGGATGCCATCAATGAGATGAACACGCTCGCCGACCGCACGCTGGTAGAGCGAGCTACCGGTGGTAAAGGCGGCGGCGGCGCGCGGGTCACCGCCTATGGCGAAAGACTGATCCAGCTTTTTGCGCTGCTGGAGCAGATCCAGCAAAAGGCCTTCGATGTATTGCACGACGATGTGCCGCTGGGTAGCCTGCTGGGCGCCATCGCCCGCTTTTCGCTGCAAACCAGCGCCCGCAACCAGCTCTTTGGCACCGTTGTCCAGCGCGACGCGCAAAGCGTCCAACAGCACGTAGAAGTTCTGCTGGCGGATGGCGCAACGCGCATTAAAGCTGCGTTAACCGAACAGAGCGCCAATCGCCTGGCGCTTGAGGCAGGTAAAGAAGTGTTGGTGCTGATTAAAGCGCCGTGGATAGAGATCGGCCAGCCGACTTCCGCCGCCGATAATCAGCTTGATGGCACGCTGAGCGAGCTGATCAAAGGCGAAACTCACAGCGAAGCGTTAATTGCTTTACCAGGCGGCGAAACGCTCTGCGCCACCCTGACTAATCGCCAGGCAGAAGAGCAAAATCTGCAGGCGGGTATACCGATAACAGCATATTTTAACGCCGACCGCGTAATTATCGCCACGCTGCTCTGAAAAGAGCAGCGGCGTTTGACAGCATCGCCGCCGGGGATCAATAGTGAAGGGAATAATGCATAAAATGGAATAGACAATGGCTACGTTGCAAATTTCGCAAGGCACGTTTCATCTTAGTGCTACCCGTAATCTGATCCTGCCCGAACTCACTATCCGTTCAGGCGAAAGCTGGGCTTTCGTCGGCGCGAACGCCAGCGGCAAATCCTCGCTGGCCCGCGCGCTGGCTGGCGAGCTGCCCGCCGCAAAAGGCTCGGCGCACAGCGATTTTACTCATCCTGTCCGCCTTTCCCTGGAGCAGCTGCAAAAGCTGGTTTCCGATGAGTGGCAGCGTAATAACACCGATATGCTGAGCCCTGACGAAGAAGATACGGGACGCACTACCGCAGAAATTATTCAGGAAGAAGTTCATGATGAAGCTCGCTGCCGTCAGCTGGCCGGGCTTTTCGGTATTACCTCGCTGCTTGAACGACGCTTTAAATACCTTTCAACTGGCGAAACGCGTAAAACTTTGCTTTGCCAGGCGCTGATGGCCGAACCCGATTTGCTGGTGCTTGATGAGCCTTTCGATGGGCTGGATGTAGATTCGCGCGCAAACCTGGCAGCGGTGCTGGCGCAGCTGCATCATAACGGCTACACGCTGGTGCTGGTGCTGAATCGCTTTGACGATATCCCTGATTTCGTCGATCGGGTCGGTATTCTGGCGGAATGCGAACTCACGCATATTGGCGATCGTAAAGCTATTTTGGCCGAGGCGCTGGTCGCCCAGCTGGCGCATAGTGAAAACCTGGAGGGCATCACACTGCCGGAGGCGGACGAGCCGCAGGCAAAACCCACTTTACCACCCGAAACGCCTTTAATCGCCCTGCGCGATGGCGTGGTTTCCTATAACGATCGCCCTATTCTGAATCATCTTAGCTGGACGGTGAATCGCGGCGAACACTGGCAGATTGTCGGGCCAAACGGCGCAGGCAAATCCACGCTGTTAAGTCTGGTTACGGGCGATCATCCGCAGGGTTACAGCAACGATTTAACGCTGTTCAGCCGCCGTCGCGGCAGCGGAGAAACCATCTGGGATATCAAACAGCATATCGGCTACGTTAGCAGCAGCCTGCATCTGGACTATCGCGTCAGCAGCAGCGTGCGCAACGTGATCCTCTCCGGCTACTTCGATTCTATCGGCATCTATCAGGCCGTCTCCGATCGCCAGCGGAAACTGGCAGACGAGTGGCTGCGCCTGCTGGGTATGGAAACAGTGGCGGACAGCTCTTTTCACAGCCTTTCCTGGGGACAGCAGCGGCTGGCGCTGATCGCCCGGGCGCTGGTCAAGCATCCTGCGCTGTTGATTCTGGATGAGCCTTTGCAAGGACTGGATGCCATTAACCGCCAACTGGTGCGCCGTTTTGTAGACGTACTGATCGGCGAAGGTGAAACACAGCTGCTGTTTGTTTCACATCACGCGGAAGATGCGCCGCAGGCTATCACGCACCGCCTGACCTTTGTGCCCGATGGCGAAAGTTATCGCTACCAGTTAGATACGCTCTGACCTGTCAAATAGTCCGCTAATGCCACGGATGGCGCTACGGCTATTTCTTGCTATGACGATATCGCCCCGTCTGCTTTGATACATACGCTTTTACCTGTTTTTTAAGTGAGTGATAAAAACCGTCTTTTTGTATGTTGGCACTAAACCTGACAAACGGCTCCGTTTGCCGCCAGCGTGCCGGTAAAAACGCATTCAGTCGCCAGGGCCTTTTCAGGATGTTGGCACTAAACCCTGCTCAGGCTCCACAGTCTGTCATTCCCTTCCGATTATTCTGATAGTGAGGGTTTGGCACGCCGCAATGGCTGTATATAAAATCCGCGCCCTTATATGTAACCGCTTCCACTTCAGGCCTTTGCGCTCAGTAGACCCGCGATAGTGGATGTTGCTGCATCGGCACTTAGAGATTTTTTGACTTGTGTAAACGATTCCATTTATTCACACTCGATCACGCTTTTTCGCCGTGCGCTGTGCTATTTTTCTTTTCAGGCTTGCAGGCAATTTCAGATTATCAGGACTCACTATGCAAAAATTCGATCCGGTGGAGCATCCTCACCGCCGCTACAACCCGCTGTCCGATCAATGGATCTTGGTTTCTCCACATCGCGCCAAACGCCCCTGGCAAGGCGCGCAGGAGACCCCCTCTCAGGAGAAACTGCCTGCGCACGATCCTGACTGTTTTCTGTGCCCTGGCAACACCCGCGTCACC
>NZ_JBHDVM010000005.1:0-13962 GCF_042610525.1 Pantoea sp. sgz302252 | reverse complement strand
CGATCGATGCTCTGGTGAGTATTGTGAAAAACACGCTGGGCGATCGTGGCGGCGTGCGTATGACCGGCGGCGGCTTTGGTGGCTGCGTAGTGGCGCTGATGCCGCTGGATTTAGTCGATGACGTACAAGCCGCCGTGGCGGAGCAATATGAAGCACAGTCCGGCATCAAAGAGACTTTCTACGTCTGCAAAGCTTCCGCAGGAGCAGGCCCATGCTAAATCAATCCCTGGCGCCGGACGGGCAGCCGTGGCGCATCACCACTCTGCGTAACGCTGGCGGCATGGTTGTTACCTTTATGGATTGGGGCGCGACCTGGCTTTCCGCACGCGTGCCGATGAAAGATGGCAGCGTGCGCGAGGCGTTATTGGGCTGCGCCACGCCAGCCGACTATCTTAACCAGACCGCCTATTTGGGCGCTACTGTCGGCCGCTACGCTAACCGTATCGCTAAGGCAAAAATTAGCCTTGACGGTGAAAGCTGGCAGCTGGCGGCCAACCAGGGCGAAAACCAGCTGCACGGCGGCCCACAGGGTTTTAACAGCCGCCGCTGGCAGATTGTCAGGCAAACCAGCCAGGAAGTGGAATATCAGCTGGCTTCGCCCGATGGCGATCAGGGCTATCCCGGCAATCTGCTGGTCACCCTGCTCTACCGGCTTGAAGATGACAACACGCTGGCTATCAGCTATCACGCGACGGTGGATCGGGCTTGCCCGGTTAATCTGACTAACCATGCCTATTTCAATCTTGATGCGCAGCACGGCGATGCTCGTCATCATCGACTGCGCCTGCGCGCCGATCACTATCTGCCGGTCGACAGCGAAGGCATCCCCAACCGCCTGCTGACTGACGTCACCGACACCGGTTTTGATTTTCGTGAAATGAAAAGCGTGGCGCAGGACTTTTTGCTTGATGAGGATCAGCGCGCGGTAAAAGGTTACGATCACGCATTTCTGCTTAACGGCGGTGACGGGACGCAGCCAGATGCCGAGTTATGGTCAGCCGATGGGCGGCTTAAGCTTAGCGTCTATACCACTGCGCCCGCACTACAGCTCTATTCCGGGAATTATCTGGAAGGCACGCCATCGCGCGAGCAGGACGTCTATACTGCCTTTCAGGGCATTGCGCTGGAGAGCGAGTTTTTGCCCGACTCGCCTAACCATGCGGAATGGCCGCAGCCCGACTGCTGGCTACGGCCAGGTGAATCGTATCAGTCAGAGACGCGCTATCGCCTGACGCCGCTTTGATTAAGCGCATGAAAAACGCGCATCGCCTACGCGGCGGGCTTACCAGCCGCGAAGATTTCCGTTATGGTAATGGCCAGTAAAAATTGCGTCGGCAATTTTCGCTTTTCCGTTATCTCAGAAACGTCAGATTATTAAGGAGTTAAGCTATGGCTGTAACTAAGCTGGTTCTGGTACGTCACGGCGAAAGCCAGTGGAACAACGAAAACCGCTTTACCGGATGGTACGATGTTGATCTTTCCGATAAAGGGCGTACCGAAGCGAAAGCGGCGGGTCAGCTGCTGAAAAAAGAAGGTTTTACCTTTGATTTCGCTTACACCTCCGTGCTGAAACGTGCCATCCACACGCTGTGGAACATTCTGGACGAAGTGGATCAGGTCTGGCTGCCGGTTGAAAAATCCTGGCGTCTGAACGAGCGTCACTACGGCGCCCTGCAGGGTCTGGATAAAGCGGAAACCGCGCAGAAATATGGCGACGACCAGGTTAAACAGTGGCGTCGCGGCTTTGCGGTAACGCCGCCAGAGCTGGATCGCGCCGATGAGCGTTTCCCTGGCCACGACCCACGCTACGCCGCGCTGACCGCCGAGCAGCTGCCAACCACCGAGAGCCTGGCGCTGACTATCGATCGCGTGCTGCCTTACTGGAACGAATCCATTCTGCCTCGCATGAAAAAAGGCGAGAAAGTGATCATCGCCGCTCACGGCAACTCCCTGCGCGCGCTGGTGAAATACCTGGATGATATGAGCGAAGAAGAGATCCTGGAACTGAACATCCCAACCGGCGTACCGCTGGTGTATGAGTTCGATGAAAACTTCAAGCCAATCAAACATTACTACCTGGGCGATGCTGACGAGATCGCGGCTAAAGCCGCCGCCGTGGCTAACCAGGGCAAGGCGAAATAATCTTTTTCAACCCCACGCCAGCGTGGGGTTGTTTCTTTTTGTTTGTTGCTTTAACCCGGCGCATTGATTACCGGCTCCTTTGTTAATTAACAGTGCGTTATCCCTCTCTTTCCTCCCTGATAAAACGTTGTATTTAACTTCCTCCTGGGTAATAAATTTTATTATAAATATACTTCAGGATAAAACTGGATAAAGACCCACCTGTTAATTTAAATAAACCTTAAAAATAATTCCCATAATGGCATTAAAGCCAGCCGTTTTGCGGCCCTGCATCGGGGTCAGGCAAAAGATTCAAAAGAAACCATCATTTTTCATTTCCAAATAAAATCACCAAAATAATTAATAATAACCAACAAGCTGTTATAAAAATAACTTCCAGGATACAACCTAATCACCTAATATAAAATAACCGGCACGTTCGCATCATAGTTTTAACTTTTAATCCTTGATTTTTTAGCCGCTCTTTTTTCCTTAAAATATCTGCGAGGCCGGAGGTGACTTTTCTGTAATTTTAAAAAATAAAGAAAGGATGAATGATGACTACAACAGCATACTCTTTTCCTCTCAGCCTGCTAACGCTGGCGCTATTTCCTTTATACGCCGCTGCGGCCTCGCCCTGGACGGTTACCGACGGCTCCACGCTGCAGGTAACATCCGGCTATACCTCTACAGACAAATACGATACGCCGCTGAAGGCCTCAGGTGCTGGCAGCCAGCTGCTCACCACTAGCGGCCTGGTTTTTATTGTGGCTGACAGCGCAGCCTCAGCAGCCTGGATCGCCGATCGTGCCTCGCTGGAACTTAATAACGCGACGCTGTTTATTTCAGGAAAAAGCGCTAAAGGTCTCTATGTTAATCAAGCCGCGGCAAGGATTAACGGCAGCAATATTATGGTGGCTGGCAATGAAGCCCAAAGCGCTGGTAACGTCATTTATGGCGTTAACGCAGACATTATTGTTAACGACACTGCGTTAACGGTGCTGAATAACGCCAGCAATATAATCTCGCTGGCTGGCGGCACGCTGGATGCAAAAAATCTCACGCTAAACGGCAGCGCGGCCTTTACTCAGGGCGGTATTTTCCTTAATGAAGTTACCGCCTCGCTGGAGACCATCCAACTAAATTTGCCGGGGACGGCAGCGGGCTCGGCTCTGAATCTGAGCGGGAATATCACAGGCAGCAATATCACCATTCAGACGGCGGCTGAAAATACCAGAACAGCCGTAATAAGCGGCCCACAGGGAAATATAAGCAATATAGCTTTGTATAACAGCACTATCGATTCTGTCGCTGGCGCATTCAGCATCAGAAGCGCCGAAGTACTGCTGGATAACGTCAACGTTACCACCCAAAGAAATTTCGCTTATCCCGCGCAGTTGAGTTCTGATGCGGTTCTGACTATCCAGGGCGGCACATGGCAATCTTCAGGCGACTATGCGGATGGCGTCTGGCTTAGCGGGAGTTCCACCAGCCTCAAAGCTGTCGGCACAACCTTTATCACCAGCGGCTATAAAGCGTCGGCGGTTAACGCGCAGAAAGGCAAAACGATATTAACCGACAGCACGCTTATCACCTCAGGGCAATGGGGCTACGGCCTGAACAGCAATATTGATACCCGTGCCGAAGGTCTGACTATCACTACCTCTGGTCTCTATGGGCATGGCGTAGTGGCCTGCGGCAACGGCAATGAGCTCAGCCTCCTTTCCCTCATTAATTCCAGCATCACCACTACCGGCAACAGTGCTATTGGTGTGGCAGCAGTCGCAGGCGCTACGATCGGGCTGGATAATGTCGATATCGTTACCAGCGGCGCTCAGGGATATGGCATCCAGGTTCAGTCCGGCAACGCCAGGGTGATCCATTCTTCGCTAACAGCGACAGGCGACAGGAGTTTTGGTTTACTTGCTTTAAACAATGCCACAGTTAGCGCAGATGAAGTTGACATAACCATGTCCGGCACTGGCGTCTACGGCCTTACCGCAAATTCTGCCACTCTTGGGATCAACAACAGCGAGGTTTCTGTCACAGGAGCTAACGGCGCAGGACTGTATGCTCACGCTTCCGCTAACTTTACGGCAGAAAATCTGAAGTTAAACGCTTCCGGACAGAATACGCACGCGCTGGTTATTGGCGGAGCGAAACTGAATATCGGCAATAGCGAGGTAAAAACCGCGGATGCTTCTTCAGTAGGGTTGCTGGTTCAGTCATGGAATAACGAAGTGACGCTGGATAATACCACGCTGGGTAGCGAAAACGGTTATGGCGTTTATGCTCAAAGTGCCGGGCTTGAGTTAACGCTAAAGAACGGTTCACAGCTTTACGGCGGCAACGGCACGGCGCTTTTTGCCGACAAACTTGCTGGTAGTCTCTATTTATCAACGGTGAACATCAACGCTCAGGGTAACTCACAGATTACTGGCAAGCTGATGGCCGACAGTCATGGCAGCACGCTGAACCTGACATTAAGCGATGGCTCGCAACTCAACGGTGCCGCGCAAAACGTTAACCAGCTGACGCTGGACAGCACCAGCAGCTGGCTGCTGAGCGACAACTCTGTGGTTAGATCACTTCAGCTCGGCGGCGGGCTGGTTTCATTCAGCCGGCCTTCCGGCTTTAGCACGTTAACCGTCAGTGACAACCTTAGCGGATCTGGTAATTTTGTGCTGAATACGCGACTGGGCAGCGATACTTCCTCTACCGATAAACTGCTGATTATGGGTGACGCGACCGGTAGCTATAACGTCGCTATCTATAATGCTGGCGGCACAGGCGCCCTTACGACTCTGGGCATCCCGGTTATTAACGTAGCTGGCGAAGCGCAGTCCGCTACTTTTAGCCAAACCACTACCCTTGTCGCAGGCAACTATCAGTATTTTTTAAACAAGGTCAGTGAACACGACTGGTATCTGCAATCTTCGCTGACGGCGGTTACATTGAGCGACACGGAAACTAATGGCGCAACCTTTCGGCTCGCCGCTTTAAGTCAGCCGGCTGAAGCTACCGCCACTGATACGCCGGATAACACCACAGCTGGCGAAACAGCGGCTTTTGTCAGCAACGCCACTGCGGATGCCGCAGCCGACGAAACCGCGAAGACAGAGATAATAGTGGCAGGCGCTCCGGCTACCGATACCGCGGTGCCGGTCGTGGCCGTAGCCGACAGCGAAGCTGCGGACATTGAGACATTAGCGGATAACCGAGCGGCCATCGCCACCGGCGTGGTGGCTTACCGGCCTGAGACCGCAGGCTATCTTATCGCCCCCTGGCTGAATGCCGCTTACGGTTTTGCAACTGCCGGTAGCCACCAGGATCGCTATAGTGCTTACCGGGATGGCGCAGTCTGGGGCCGAACATCGGTCAGCCACGACCGCTACAGCGCCGGACGTTTTGCCTGGAGAGTCAATACCGCCTATTTGCAGCTGGGCGGCGATATCGTGCAAAAAGAGCTGGCAAGCGGCTGGGATCTGGCAGCCGGGCCGCTGCTGACGGCCGGGCATCTGCGCAGTAAAAACAGAGATAACGCCCGCAGCCTGCGCCCCGAACTTTCCAGTAAAGTGGGTAAAAACAGCATTGACGCCTATGGTATCGGCGGCTATTTATCAATGGAGGACTCTGGCGGCGCTTACCTGGACGGCGTAGTGCAGCTTACCCGCTACCGCAACGAGTTTTCCAGCCTGACCGATGCAAAAGCAACCAGCTATGGTACGGTAATTTCACTGGAAGGCGGCCTGCCCATAACGCTGGACAACGATTTTGTACTGGAGCCGCAGCTACAGGCGATGGGCCAGTATTTGCGTAGCCGCCAGCTTGACGCAAATGGCGTCAGGCTTAACAAGCAAAACCAGATGCTGGCTCAGCTGCGTGAAGGCGTGCGCCTTTCTTATAACGGGCAGGTAGTCAAACCTTATCTTCAGGCCGATCTGGTACAGCGGCTTGGGACAACGCCGGGCATTAAGATGAATAACGAATCTTTAACGCCAGATATTCGCCGTCATCACTGGCAGACGGCACTGGGTATCAGCAGTCAGTTCGGCGGGCTAAATCTGTATGCTCAGGCGAAATATGCGCACAGCTTTGGCGCGGGCACGGAAGGCTATAGCGGCAATATCGGCCTGCAATATAGTTTCTGACGGGCTGAAGTTAAGTAATCTGATGCCGATCCATGGCGGCTCGGCATTTTATGTTGGCTGTGGTGGTTTTAGCTTATTCTGCCTGGCCAGGATTATAAATGATCTGTTATCAGCTTCCGGTAATACAATGGGGCGAATAAAACCCGCCCCGTTAGCTTAACCGCGGCGCGCTTTTACCGCATTTGCCAGCTGGCGCAGCACGGTTTCGGTATCTTCCCAACCGATGCAGCCATCGGTCACGCTTTTACCGTAAACCAGCGGTTCGCCGCTCTCCAGGCTCTGGTTGCCTTCTACCAGATGGCTTTCAATCATTACCCCGATAATTGCTTTTTCGCCACTCGCGATCTGCTGTGCGACGTCGTCCGCCACGTTCAGCTGCTTTTTAAACTGTTTGCTGCTGTTGGCGTGGCTAAAGTCGATCATAATCTGCGGATCCAGTCCCGCCTTCGCCAGGCCGGTTTTAACTTCTTCTACATGCTGCGCGCTGTAGTTCGGTTCTTTGCCGCCGCGCAGAATGATATGACAGTCGCCGTTACCGCTGGTTTCAACAATGGCGGAGTGACCATATTTGGTGACCGACAGGAAGCAGTGTGGCGCGCTGGCAGCGTTAATAGCGTCGATTGCCACCTTGATAGTGCCATCGGTGCCGTTTTTAAAGCCCACAGGACAGGAAAGACCGGAAGAAAGCTCGCGATGCACCTGGGATTCGGTAGTGCGCGCGCCGATAGCGCCCCAGCTCATCAGATCGGCCACGTACTGTGGCGTAATCATATCCAGAAATTCGCCCGCAGCAGGCAGACCAGTGTCGTTGATATCCACCAGCAGCTTACGTGCGATGCGCAGACCGTCATTTATTTGATAGCTGCCGTCCATATGCGGATCGTTGATCAGCCCTTTCCAGCCAACCGTGGTACGCGGTTTCTCAAAATAGACGCGCATGACCACTTCCAGCGAATCGCTTAGCTCTTCGCGCAGCTTCAGCAGGCGCGATGCATACTCTTTTGCCGCTTCAACATCGTGAATAGAGCAAGGCCCGATCACCACCAGCAGGCGGTCATCTTTCTTTTGCAGGATGTTATGGATTGCCTGGCGGGTAACGGCAACGGTCTTTACCGCCGTCTCCGTGGCAGGAAATTTTTCTAATAGCGCAACAGGAGGAAGAAGTTCTTTAATTTCGGTAATTCTTAGGTCATCGTTCTGATAATTCATAATATTTCCAGATAGTTACTGAGCCGTACTGCACGCCAGGCGCATCCTGACCAATTTATCCTTTGTACACAGGAGTGTAAATCGACTTTAGCTGAATTATTCTCGGGCCGGGTTGCTGTTTCGGGACTTTTTACTACACTTTCAGAGGTTAACTTTTTAATAAAACGCATAAAGATCACCGGCTTCGCTGCGGTAGATCTTATGCACGGGGAGAGGTTTTCTTCCCGCCTTTATGCAAACCGCTTTTTTAGCAGGGTTTGCTTCGCCAAAATGAAGCAAAAAATTAACGGAGTAAGATGATGAAAAAGTTTGCAATTGTTTTTCTGACGGCAGCAATGACTCTGGGCAGCGCCTCCGCAATGGCCGCAGGCGGCAATAACGGTACTGCTAACCAGGCTGCTGACGCTGGCGCGGCGGCGGGCGGTGCCAAGCAGAATCTGGCGCCGAATAAAGTCGATAACAGCCATATCAATAATACCGGTGAAGCCACCACCCCGACTAAACACCACAAAACCACTCATCACGCTAAAAAGAAAATGACCGCGGATGAAATCGATAAAAACACTCAGTGCAAAGATGGCAAATGCCCTGACGTTAATCAGAAAGTCGGCCCGGGCGCGGACAGAAAAACTGACGGCACTACGCAGTAACACGCCGGTCAGCCAAATCAGGGAGAGCCATGGCTCTCCCTTTTTTATTGCCTTAGCTCTGCTGCGCTGTATAAAAAGCCTGCCTGAAGGTACAGGCGGCACCGTACTTTGTTGATATGATTAAGCAGGTTTATTGAAAAGATGGATACTTATGGCGCACTCGCATTCTCATAGCGGCGGAAACCGCAATCGCTTATTAGCCGCTTTTATTGTTACAGCTGTTTTTATGGTCGCGGAAGTCATTGGCGGCCTGGTTTCGGGCTCGCTGGCGCTGCTGGCCGACGCAGGCCATATGCTTACCGATGCCGCCGCGCTCTTAATGGCGCTGCTTGCCGTACAGTTTGCCAGCCGCAAGCCTAACGCCCGCCACACCTTTGGGCTGCTGCGGCTCACCACGCTGGCCGCTTTCGTTAATGCTATCGCGCTGGTAGTGATTACCGCCCTGATTGTCTGGGAAGCGATACGCCGCTTTATGCATCCTGAACCTATTGCAGGCGGCTTTATGTTGGTTATAGCCGTGGCGGGTCTGCTGGCGAATCTGCTGTCGTTCTGGCTGTTGCATCACGGCAGCGAGGAGAAAAACCTTAACGTGCGTGCCGCCGCGCTGCATGTGCTGGGCGATCTGCTTGGATCTGTCGGCGCTATCGCCGCCGCGCTGATTATCATGTTTACCGGCTGGACCCCCATAGATCCGATTCTTTCGATCCTGGTCGCGGTGCTGGTGCTGCGCAGCGCCTGGGCGTTGATGAAAGAAAGTTTTCACGAGCTGCTGGAAGGCACACCGCCGGGCCTGGACGTAGAGAAGCTAAAGCGGGCGCTGGTGCTGAATATTCCCGAAGTACGCAACGTGCACCATGTGCATTTGTGGCTGGTCGGCGAAAAGCCGGTGATTACGCTGCATGCCCAGGTGATCCCGCCTTACGATCACGATGCGCTGCTGCATCGCATTCACGACTATCTGCATGAGCACTATCAGATTGAGCACGCTACGGTGCAAATGGAATATCAAAGCTGTGAAGATGGCGACTGCGAGCTCTCATGGGGAAAAGGCGAGCATGACCCTGCGCATGCCCACCACCACCATTGATTAAAGCGCCCTACGGGCGCTTTTGATCCACAGCCAGGAGCCGTTCAGCGCTATCAGCGTCAGGATGGCATATTCCAGCGACATGGCGTAAACGCCCTGGCGAGCAAAGATCATTACGCTAATCACATCTATCACTACCCATAGCAGCCAGTTTTCGACATATTTTCGCGTCATTAAAATCATCGCAACCACCGAGAGCACCAGCATACAGGAATCCCAGAACGGGAAAGCATCCGGCTGCAGCTGCGGCATCGCCACTGCCAGGCCCAGCGTCTGCATCAGTTTGACGGCAACTTCTGTCAGCCACGCGAAAACGGGATTGATATACAAAGTCATTAGCGCAATCGCTACGACGCTAAACACCGCCCAGCCCAGCGCCTTCGGCAGGCCCAGCCAGCGGATTTGCAGCGCCTGCTGATTATCCGTCGTCTGCCTTGTCCAGGCATACCAGCCGTAAACATTGGCACCGAAAAAGAAAAGCTGTAATAGCAGGCTGGCATAAAGCTGGATCTGGAAAAAGATTACGGCAAACAGCGTGACGTTGATCAGGCCGAAAACGTAGTTAATATTTTTTTCGAGGCTGGCGAGCCAGATGCAAAGCAGGCCGGCCAGCGTGCCGATCGCTTCAATCCACGAAAGATCGTAACCGCCCGCGCCAAGCGGAATATGAACCAAAATATTTTGCGTGCTGAAAAAATCCATTATTGGGCACCTTGTTCCTGAAATCAGGCGTTATTTTAGCGTTGCTGCAAAGGTTAGCATACGATTAAGAGGCCGTAACGCGCCCTGACGCAGGGCTTCATCCACGTGGATTTCATGCTCGCTGCCGCCGTGCTCTAATCCTTGCGCGATAGCCTGTAGGCCATTCATTGCCATCCATGGGCAGTGCGCACAGGTGCGGCAGGTCGCGCCCTCGCCCGCTGTCGGCGCTGCCAGCAGCTCTTTTTCCGGACAGGCCTGCTGCATTTTATAAAAAATACCGCGGTCGGTCGCCACAATCATTTGCCGCTGCGGCAGCGTTCTGGCTGCCTGAATCAGCTGGCTGGTGGAGCCAACCGCGTCCGCCAGGTCAACAATGGCCTGCGGCGATTCAGGATGCACCAGCACGGCCGCATCGGGAAAAAGCGCCTTCATTCTTTTCAACGCCTGGGTTTTAAATTCGTCATGCACAATACAGGCGCCCTGCCAGCACAAAACATCCGCGCCGGTCTGCCGGGTGACGTACTGCCCAAGATGACGATCCGGCGCCCAGATAATCTTTTCGCCCAGGCTGTCCAGGTGTTCAATCAGCTCTACCGCAATGCTTGAGGTTACTACCCAGTCGGCCCGCGCTTTAACGGCTGCGGAAGTATTGGCGTAGACCACCACGGTACGGTCGGGATGTGCGTCGCAAAAGCGGCTGAATTCTTCTATCGGGCAGCCTAAATCCAGAGAACATTCCGCCTGTAAGGTTGGCATCAGAATGGTTTTTTCCGGGCTGAGGATTTTGGCGGTTTCCCCCATAAAACGCACGCCTGCCACTAACAGCGTTGAGGCTTTATGCTGGCTACCGAAGCGCGCCATTTCCAGCGAATCCGCCACGCAGCCGCCGGTTTCTTCCGCCAGCGCCTGAATTTCCGGATCGGTATAATAGTGCGCGACCATCACCGCATCGCGCTCTTTTAATAATTGCTTGATTTTATTGCGGTAATACTGTTTTTCATCGTTGGAAAGGCGGGCGGGCTTTGCCGGGAAGGGGTAAACGGCGGCTTCAGCATCGAACATCAGGCTCATAACAGGGCTCTCGTTTTTTTAACTTAACCCAGGCGACTGTAAAACGGCAAAGGCCGCCCGTTTCGTTTTATATACTAAACAAGATAGCGGAAAATTTCGCCGCTGTCGCGCTGTTTTTACTGAGCCGTCAGGCGAGGCGGAATTCCTCTGGCGCTTCGATATTTAGTAAGAAAGCCTTGACCTCTAACCCCCCAGCAAAGCCAGTGAGCTTGCCGTTAGCGCCAATAACCCGATGGCAGGGTGCGATGATAGATATCGGGTTTTTACCGTTAGCCGCGCCTACCGCGCGTACGGCAGCCGGATGCCCAATGTCGCGGGCGATTTCGCTATAGCTGCGGGTTTCACCAAATGGGATAGCCACCAAAGCCGCCCAGACTTTTTTCTGAAATTCCGTGCCGACAAAATCCAGCGCCAGGGTAAACATTTTGCGTTTTCCGGCAAAATATTCCGCCAGCTGGCATTCCGTTTCCAGCAAAACCGGATGTGTGCCCTGCTGCAGCAGATCCGGCAGGCGATAGCGTTTAGGGTCTTCGTTTTCCCACAGCACCGCGGCAAGGCCTCTGTCGCTGGCGATGAGTTTTAACGTGCCGACTGGCGATGGCATAAGTTTATAAAAGTGCTGCATTTTTCCTTCCTCCGCCTTAGCTGGTATAGCAGTTATTATCCGCGTTCCTTGCTGTCGCGCCAGCCATTTTCGGACACAGGGTTAAAATAGTCAGGCGTCCGAAAATGGCTGGCAGCGTAACTGAAGGCGGCTTATCCTGCCAGAAAGCCAGCGGGAACAGGAACTGAATATGATTGACGAGCAAATAGCCTGGCGGGCGCTGACCTCAAGGGACAGCCGCTTCGACGGTTTATTTTACGTGGGCGTCGTCTCTACTGGCATCTATTGCCGACCCATCTGCCCGGTAAAAGCGCCGCTGGCGAAAAACTGCCTGTTTTTTGAGAGCGCAGAAGCCGCAGAAAAGGCGCATTTCCGGCCTTGCCTGCGCTGCCGTCCTGAACTGGCACCCGGCCATGCGCCGGTGGACAGCAGCAGCCGCGTCGCCGACGAGCTTATCAGGCTGATTGCGGAAGGCGCGCTGGAAGAAGAGTGTAGCCTGGAGGAAATTGCCGCACATTTTTCACTGAGTTCGCGCCAGCTAAGACGCATTGTACAAAAAGAATTGGGCGTCTCGCCGCGAGAGCTGCGCCAGACGCGCAGGCTATTGCTGGCAAAACAGTTGCTCACAGAAACGGCACTGCCGATCACCGAGATCGCCCTGGCCAGCGGCTTTGCCAGCCTGCGGCGTTTTAACGATGTCTTCAGCAAGCGTTACCGTATGCCGCCGAGCCGTCTGCGTAAACAGCTTCAGAGCGGTGATTTGACGATTAGCGAAACCTCCAGCCTTCAGCTTCATTACAGGCCGCCATTTGACTGGCAATCGCTGCTGGATTTTTTACACCAGCGCGCGTTAAAAGGCGTGGAGTGGGTTACGGAAAATAGCTATGCCCGTACGGTTCAGTTAGGCGACTGCAAAGGCTGGATCCGGGTCAGCGCGGTGGATAATACGCTTTCCGTAGAGTTTACTCACTCGCTGACGCCGGTTTTGCCAGTTTTGTTAAGGCGTTTGCGCAATTTATTCGATCTGGACGCGCATCCGCTCCTGATTGCGGAGTATCTGGAACAAGATCCTTTGCTTCGTGATAGCCTGGCTAAAAATCCGGGCCTGCGTGTGCCAGGCGCTTTCGATCTTTTTGAAATGGGCCTCAGGGCGGTATTGGGACAGCAGATTACGGTAAAAGCAGCGACCACGCTGGGCGGACGTTTTACGGCAGCTTTCGGCGAGCCGTATGCCACGCCTTTTGCTGAGCTTACACATCTCGCTCCAGAAGCGGCGATTGTCGCTCAGGCTCAGGCAGACAGTATCGCCAGCCTGGGGATTATCAGCGCACGCGCCAGAACGCTGATCGGACTGGCACAGGCCTGCGCGCAAGGGAAGCTGGCTAATAGCGCTGCTCAGCCGGAACAGATGCTGGCTACGCTTACCAGCCTGCCTGGTATTGGCGACTGGACGGCGCACTATATAGCTATGCGGGCGCTACGCTGGCCGGATGCTTTCCCGGCCGGCGATATTGTGGTCAGAAAGAATCTGGGCGGCGTCACGGCAAAAGAAGCAGAGCGGCTGTCGGCGGCATGGCGCCCGTGGCGCAGCTACGCGGTGATGCATATCTGGAAGAATTTAGCGCCGCAGGTTGAAACCCTGCCCGAATCGCAAATAGCAAAAAGGCGCCTTTAGGACTACTGACAAACCTGCAGCATTCGTCAGGCCCGGTTTTTTTTACAGCAACACGGTAGGTTGATAGCGGCAGAGGCTGAGCGGATAAGCGGACCGTTTGGCGCATGGACGCGCCAACCGAGCCTACATGGAAGTATTCACGGCGTGTCCGTGTTCCGATCTGCCTCTGCTGCTCTGTCGCTGATTTAGACGCAACCAGAGGTTTGTCATCAACCTAAAGGCGTTTTTCTATACTGGTGGGTTCCCGGCTAAAGTCTCGCCCTTCGGGTCGTTGCTTTCAACAATGCTGTCTTCCTTTAACCGACTCGACCTGCCCGAATTACGCATAGCAAAAAGGCGCCTTTAGGACTACTGACAAACCTGCAGCATTTGTCAGGCCCGGTTTTTTTACAGCAACACGGTAGGTTGATAGCGGCAGAGGCTGAGCGGATAAGCGGACCGTTTGGCGCATGGACGCGCCAACCGAGCCTACATGGAAGTATTCACGGCGTGTCCGTGTTCCGATCTGCCTCTGCTGCTCTGTCGCTGATTTAGACGCAACCAGAGGTTTGTCATCAACCTAAAGGCGTTTTTCTATACTGGTGGGTTCCCGGCTAAAGTCTCGCCCTTCGGGTCGTTGCTTTCAACAATGCTGTCTTCCTTTAACCGACTCGACCTGCCCGAATTACGCATAGCAAAAAGGCGCCTTTAGG
>NZ_JBHDVM010000044.1:0-547 GCF_042610525.1 Pantoea sp. sgz302252 | reverse complement strand
GTTGACCGCTGGGATACCGGCTGGAGCGAGTCCACAAAGCGCGCCGTGGTGTCGGCCTCGCAGTACGTGCACAAGCATAAAGGCACGCTCGGCTCGATTCGGCGCGTGGTGGAACCGCTCGGCTACCTGATCCGCATCGTTGAGTGGTGGAAGACCGGCGGCGAGCCGGGGACGTTTCGTCTGGATGTAGGCGTGCTGGATACCGGCATTACTGAAGAAATGTATAACGAGCTGGAGCGCCTGATCGCCGACGCGAAGCCGTGCAGCCGCCACCTTATCGGGCTGTCGATTAACCTCGACGCCAGCGGCGAGCTGTCGGTTGCCGCCGCCTGCTACAGCGGCGACGAGCTGACGGTTTATCCCTATACCCCTGAACTTATCAGCGTCGGCGGGCCGGTTTATTCCGGCGCGGCGGTGCATCTTATTGACCTGACGGAAGTGAGCACATGACCACGAAATATTTTGCCCTGCTGACCAGCCAGGGCGCGGCAAAGCTTGCCAATGCCGCCGCGCTGGGAACGAAAATCCAGATTACCGAAATGGCCGT
>NZ_JBHDVM010000043.1:0-640 GCF_042610525.1 Pantoea sp. sgz302252 | reverse complement strand
GACACAACGGACAAGGTGCGCGTCGACTACTTTTTCTGGAAGGACGGCACCAGCGGCGATGCGATAGACGCGGTGCGCTTTGAAGACGGCACGGTGTGGACCAGAGAAGATTTGCTGGCAAAAGCGCTGACCGGCGACGCGGGCAACAACACGCTGCAGGCCTACAGCAGCGGCAGCACGCTGACGGGTAACGAGGGTAACGACACGCTTAAAGGCGGCGCGGGCAACGACGTGCTGATTGGCGGCAAAGGCAACGACAGCCTGCACGGCGGGGCGGGTTCGGACACCTACGTGTTTGGCCGCGGCGACGGCCGGGACACCATCTACAACAACGACGCGGGCGCAAACAAAACGGACGTGCTGCAGTTCACTGACGGCATCCGGCCGGAGGAAATAGCGCTCGAGCGCAGCGGTAGCTCGCTGTACCTGAACGTGAAGGGCACAACGGACCGGATAAACGTTTACTCCTTCTTCCTGAACGACGGCACCAGCGGCAATGCGATAGACGAGGTGCGCTTTGAAGACGGCACGGTGTGGACCAGAGAAGATTTGCTGGCAAAAGCGCTGACCGGCGACGCGGGCAACAACACGCTGCAGGCCTACAGCAGCGGCAGCACGCTGACGGGCAACGAGGGCAACG
>NZ_JBHDVM010000042.1:0-648 GCF_042610525.1 Pantoea sp. sgz302252 | reverse complement strand
GTCACTTAACCTCACAACCCACAAGCGTCCCGAAAGACACTGAGTTGTAAGCATTTGAGAGACTCGAACATATCGTGGTTTCATTCTTGTTACGGAGAATGAACACGACATGTCGTTTCAATTTTCAGCTTGTTCCGGATTGTTAAAGAGCAATATCTTAAACATGACTCGCAAGTCATCTTTAAGATAGTTTTTACAGACTGCATGGTGGAGCTAAGCGGGATCGAACCGCTGACCTCCTGCGTGCAAGGCAGGCGCTCTCCCAGCTGAGCTATAGCCCCATACAGTTACTGCAGAGACCACTACTACCACTCGCGAGGAGTCACGCTTTCACTTTCGTGACCGCGTTAATTTGTGCTCAGGCAAGGCATGTGGAAGGGAAGTTTACTTCGGTAAACGACCGCGCACATAACGCCGCATGAGTGCAAATTTGGTAGGCCTGAGTGGACTTGAACCACCGACCTCACCCTTATCAGGGGTGCGCTCTAACCACCTGAGCTACAAGCCTGTAGAGGTTTTTTCTGCTCGTTACTTTTCTATCAGACAATCTGTGTGAGCACTACGCCGGAAGGTATCTTCAGGTAAGGAGGTGATCCAACCGCAGGTTCCCCTACGGTTACCTTGTTACGACTTCACCCCAGTCATGAA
>NZ_JBHDVM010000041.1:0-706 GCF_042610525.1 Pantoea sp. sgz302252 | reverse complement strand
AGTGGCTTCCGGAGCTAACGCGTTAAGTCGACCGCCTGGGGAGTACGGCCGCAAGGTTAAAACTCAAATGAATTGACGGGGGCCCGCACAAGCGGTGGAGCATGTGGTTTAATTCGATGCAACGCGAAGAACCTTACCTGGCCTTGACATCCACGGAATTCGGCAGAGATGCCTTAGTGCCTTCGGGAACCGTGAGACAGGTGCTGCATGGCTGTCGTCAGCTCGTGTTGTGAAATGTTGGGTTAAGTCCCGCAACGAGCGCAACCCTTATCCTTTGTTGCCAGCGATTCGGTCGGGAACTCAAAGGAGACTGCCGGTGATAAACCGGAGGAAGGTGGGGATGACGTCAAGTCATCATGGCCCTTACGGCCAGGGCTACACACGTGCTACAATGGCGCATACAAAGAGAAGCGACCTCGCGAGAGCAAGCGGACCTCATAAAGTGCGTCGTAGTCCGGATCGGAGTCTGCAACTCGACTCCGTGAAGTCGGAATCGCTAGTAATCGTGGATCAGAATGCCACGGTGAATACGTTCCCGGGCCTTGTACACACCGCCCGTCACACCATGGGAGTGGGTTGCAAAAGAAGTAGGTAGCTTAACCTTCGGGAGGGCGCTTACCACTTTGTGATTCATGACTGGGGTGAAGTCGTAACAAGGTAACCGTAGGGGAACCTGCGGTTGGATCACCTCCTTACCTGAAGATAC
>NZ_JBHDVM010000040.1:0-812 GCF_042610525.1 Pantoea sp. sgz302252 | reverse complement strand
CCTTTGCCGAAGTACTGCTCGTACTTCAGGCTGCCGCCCAGCTGCGGCCACGACGGCAGGTACGCGTTCACCCGCAGGTCAAAGCCGTTCGCGGGCCGCTCGTCGTAGTCCTCCATGCTCTTCAGCGGCGACTGGTGCCAGTCCGTGCCGCGGATATAGCCGTTCGCCGACAGCTTCAGGTAGTCGCGCCACGCCTCCGCGCCAATGCCGAAGCGTTTGTTTTTGCCGGTGAGGTCATAGTCGTAGAAGGCGTTGACGCCCAGCAGCCAGTCGCCCGGATACCAGCGGTAGCCCAGGCCCAGGTTAAGGGTGTTGCGCTCCTGGTTGGTGCGCCCGCCCAGCTGGGTAAAGAACAGGCTGCTGTCCGTTTCATACACCGGCACCAGCATGTCGCCGGAGAACGTCCGCTGCGTGCCCACCGAGACGCGGGCGTTGCCGTACTGGTTAAGCCAGTCGTTAATCTGCTGGTTAATCAGCCCCTCGCCCAGGCTGCGGGCGTAGTTAATCCCCGCCTCGGAGCTGTCTTCGGCGAGCAGCGTGCCCGCCTGCACGGCGGCCGACGCCAGCCGCGCCTCGCCGTCCGCCTGCGGCGGCGCCTCATCGGGCAGGCCGAGGCCGGGCAGCGCCGGCGGCGCGTCGTTTTTGCCGAGGGTGTCGGCACGCAGCGGGAAATAGCCGTGGCTTTCGCCCGCCGGCGCGGGTGTCGGTGCCGGGGAAGGCGCCGGTGCCGGACTGGCCGGATCCTGCTCAAGGATAAGTGAATTAAGGCCCTGAATGGTCTGCTGCATCTCTGCCGGTACGTCCGCCCGCGC
>NZ_JBHDVM010000004.1:193280-428173 GCF_042610525.1 Pantoea sp. sgz302252 | reverse complement strand
ACGAAGTCAGCCACGGAAGCGCTGAACAGGGCCGGTACGAAAGAGCTTGCGGCAGCGAAGACGGAATGGCAGAAGGCTAACCCGGATAAAACGCCTACGCAGGACGATATCGTTCAGCAGCTGTACCAGACATCCTATAACAAAGCGATGCTGGACAGCGGCAAGGGTACGGGCGGGGCGCTTCAGCAGGGCATCAGCGCGGCAACGGCGGCCGTCTCGGCGCTGGCGGGCGGCAACCTGTCGGCAGCGGTAGCGGGCGGCGCGGCGCCGTATCTGGCGGAGCTTATTCATAAAGCGACCACCACGAAAGATGCGAATGGCAAAGAAGTGGTGAACGTCGAGGCGAACCTGATAGCGCACGCGGTGCTGGGCGCGGCGGTTGCGCAGGCGTCGGGCGGTTCGGCGCTGGCGGGCGCGTCAGGCGGTGCGGCGGGCGAGTATATCGCGCAGCAGCTTTATCCGGGCGTTGACCGTAAAGACCTGAGCGAAGAGCAGCGTCAGACGATAAGCGCGCTGGGCACGCTGGCGGCGGGTCTGGCGGGCGGCCTGGCAGGAGACAGCGCGGGCAGCGCGGTGACGGGCGCTCAGGCCGGGAAGAATGCGGTTGAGAATAATGCGCTGAGCGGCAAAGATGCCCAGGAGAAAAACAGCATTGAGCTTGCACTGTCAGAAACCGGACTGGCCCTGCACCCAAGAACGTCTGAAGAAGTGGCTGCACTGGAAGAGCGACACGATCAGCTAACTAAACTTGACGCCGAAGTAGATAAGTATGTACAAGATGCCTGTTCTCAGGGACGGGCATCGCCCGCCTGTCAGGATGCGAATGCTTTAGCACAAGGTCTGCAAGATAGTTACAGCGGTTATCTGGGCAGGCTAACGTATAAAGAGCTGAATCGCGAAGATTACGCTAAAGTCAGCCAAATAGTGGCGAACACTTCAGCTGATAAATGGGATTACGCAATAGAAGGCTACGCGAAATCACAGAATATCAGCTATCAAGAAGCGAAAGACAAGTTCGCGCTGGCCATCAATATCAACCAAGCGGCAGATATTGCCGGGCTATTGTATGGTTTGAAAGGAAGCGAGAGTGGAAAAGCAGGAATAAGCAGCACTGCGGCTTCGACGATGAAGCAGGTGCTATCAAAGTATAATGACTTTAAGCAGAATATTGCCAGCAGTACGAAGGGTAATAATGATGCGATGGCAATGGCGGGTGCGGGGAATCTTAACGTCTTCTCATCGGGTAAAGAACTGGGGACGAACGTAAATCTGTCCACGGGGACTAGAGGTGGCAAGGGGAGCCCAATACCAGTTAAAGATCCCGTAACTGCAAGTAATGGCCTAAATTATCAGTCAAATCCAAAGCATACAATTAATCCACCACGTAACGCAGGTATCGAGCCGAAAACTCTTTAAGTCTTTTTGAAAATTCAGTTTCAGTTAATGCTAAAAACCAAAAGGCGCGCTACACCATGGATGATAGCGGACATATACACCAATTCATGCCAGACAATACTGGGAACTGGCACTGGGCAGGTAGCACAGCAGATAAAAGAAATCCATTAACTTTGCCAAATGATGTTAAATCTGCATTGAAAAAACAACAAGGTTGGAAAATTAAATAATTATTGGTGATGATTTCTTTAAAATTGCATTTCAACTGGAGTTTATGGTTTCTGATTATTCATCTCCAAGCGGGATGTTCAATTTTGTTATCAATGAAAAACTGATCCCAGGTGAGAGTGTTGCTGTCGATCTTTATGTAGCAATATCTTTTTTAAAGGACAGTGTAAATAGTGAGGTGATTGAAAGTGCATCGGATATTGGTAATATTGTTTTAGATGAGTTGGATTTTTCAGAAGGAGCACCAGAAGGTATAATCTGGCTCGATACTGGAGTTGCAGAAATAAGTGGTCGAGGTTACTGGTTTTATTTAGGTTTCAATGGAAATGAGGAGCGACTCATTTTCACTACGGATGCAGGTAAAAGTTATCAAGAAGCTCGATATGCAAGAGGAACGGTCAAGAAATTGATTGATAGTTTACCTAATTCTGAGGATGTGGAAATTATCAAAAGAAAGGAAATGATTTTTCTTACCGATTTAAAAATTTAATACATTAAACATTACGGTTGATAATGACTGGCTGAACGTGCAGGAAGCCGACAGAAAAAACAGCTGGAAACGAACGCAACTATCTGAAACAGGAACTGACGCTGGCTGAAGCGAAAGATCTGGCGACGATTAATGAGACAGATAACGCACGTGATGAACCGCCAAACAGGAGTGATTAAATAATGATCTCATGGGAAGATTTTATAAATGCTCTTGGCAAAGAAGAAAACTCTTCAGAGTTCTTAAATCTTTGTGGAGCAATAGGAGAGATAGCAGAAATCTCAGAGGATTCTGAAGAGTATAATGATCCTGTTAGTAGAACGAAGTATTATAAATTCTTTCTTTCAGGTATAGAGATGGGATTTAGACATAATATTCTTAATCATATTCATTTTTATTTTGATAATGCTGATGGGTTCTCGACTTTTAAAGGGTCTTTACTTTTTGGAATAAATATTGAGAGCACTGATAAATTAATTCATCAAAAGCTGGGTGAGCCAGTTAGTTGTGGTGGTGGAAAAATGGATATGCTGATTGGTTATATAAATAAATGGGTAAAATACCAATATAAAAATTATGCTCTGCATCTACAGTTTAATCAGCTTAATAAATTGTATAGATCAACTTTGATGAAATAATACGAACCCCAGCACCTGCGGCTGGGGTTTTTACTTTATAACCAATCAGATACCTCAAGATTACCGCAACTCAATCACCCCGTCCGGGATCTTACAATAATATTGCGTCGGGGCTTGATAAGGCGCTGAATGGTGCAGGGATTGAGATAGATACCCCACCTGTTACCGACGGCCCCTTCAATCGTTGAAGTACGCGACGAGGCTGCAAGATCGCGCTATTCGAACATGGCACTGAATCAGCAACGTACGGATGACGCTGGCAGCAAGACCGAAACGTTGCCGGTTAATGACTACCTTACAGGCGGGAAATTGATAAATCCTGCTCAGGAAGAAAGTAAAGGAACGTGGCTGGCAACACCAGATCGATCAGTGGAACAGGC
The DNA here is from genome assembly GCF_042610525.1 of Pantoea sp. sgz302252. GTDB lineage: Bacteria > Pseudomonadota > Gammaproteobacteria > Enterobacterales > Enterobacteriaceae > Erwinia. The sequence goes on along the minus strand of NZ_JBHDVM010000004.1, from coordinate 425,042 downwards.
CGCAAGCAATACCAGGAATACTGAAGGTGCGCCGGATACAGGCGGAAGCAGTACGGTAACGCCGATCCCTGAGCAGAATAAGGATGATCTGGCTTATGCCGCAGAGAGTTATGAGCCTAATAAAAGTGCAGTTGGTAATATAGGCGAGTTTTCCAAACAGCCTGGCTTTGGTAGTGAAGTCAAAGAATTATCTAATAAAACCAGTAAATGATATCAAGGGCAAAGTGTCTATAAAGCAAATAAGTCAATTGGTGATTTCATCAAAAAGGGTGACCAATTCTATTTAGATGCTAAGCACAAGGATTATATAGAATTATTTGATAGTACAGGAACAAAAGTAAAAGCAGTGCTCAACCTTGATGGTTCGTTTAATGATGCAAAAATTAAGACAGCAAGAGCTGAAGGAAGAAGGTTACCGAAATGATTGATATCAGTGCGTTGGATAAATTTAAAAATGCTTATTTAGAACTGTTGGATAAAAAGATGGAGCTGGATATTAATAAAGAAGAGCTTTATTTAGAAGTCGATTATTCTATTGTTGATAGTATACAGCATGATATAAATAATCTTAATTTAACTATCAATCTCTTCTTGGATGCAAAAAGAAATAACGACGAATTAGCTATACAGGCGGCCTTATTGCGTATGTCAACTTTTTTATCAAGTGTTTCTGGAGTCCTGGAGCAAACAAGAGGAGATATTGATCGTTTCGTTTTTGCTCCAGATGTGGCTGAATTTCCTGAAAACTATAAGATTCCAGAGCATTACAACTACTTTATTAAATAATCCGCCCTTAACCGGCTGGACAGCTCGGTTATCGCCTCCACGGCCACGGCGGACAGGAACATACTCGACACCGTCACGCTGAGCTAGAGTGATATCGAAAACCACGCGGAGGACAGCGTGGAGCATGTGGGAGCGGGTATCAGCACCGGCGGCACGCTTCTCGACCAGTTCAAAGGCAACATGGCCAACGGCGTGCTGGCGGGCCTGAACAGCTCGGACTCGGTAACAGAGGTGGTGAAGAACAGCGCCGGGTGGAGACGGTGCTGGCGGTGGTGGATATCGGCCTGCAGGTCAGCGATATCGTCAGGACCGAGGGTAAGATAGCGGCGACGAAGTCAGCCACGGAAGCGCTGAACAGGGCCGGTACGAAAGAGCTTGCGGCAGCGAAGACGGAATGGCAGAAGGCCAACCCGGATAAAACGCCAGCGCAGGACGATATCGTTCAGCAGCTGTACCAGACTGCATACAACAAAGCGATGCTGGACAGCGGTAAAGGAACGGGCGGGGCGCTTCAGCAGGGCATCAGCGCGGCGACGGCGGCAGTCTCGGCGCTGGCGGGCGGCAACCTGTCGGCAGCGGTAGCGGGCGGCGCGGCGCCGTACCTGGCGGAGCTTATTCATAAAGCGACCACCACGAAAGATGCGAATGGCAAAGAAGTGGTGAACGTCGAGGCGAACCTGATAGCGCACGCGGTGCTGGGCGCGGCGGTTGCGCAGGCGTCGGGCGGTTCGGCGCTGGCGGGCGCGTCAGGCGGCGCGGCGGGCGAGTATATCGCACAGCAGCTTTATCCGGGCGTTGACCGTAAAGACCTGAGCGAAGAGCAGCGTCAGACTATCAGCGCGCTGGGCACGCTGGCGGCGGGTCTGGCGGGCGGCCTGGCAGGAGACAGCGCAGGCAGCGCGGTGACGGGCGCTCAGGCCGGGAAGAATGCTGTTGAGAATAACGATCTGTTTAGTCTGCCTTCGGGAATAGCCAGTTACGGCAATGCAACTTCATCCCTGGGAACCTCAATGACAGAAGCCGGAGCAACAGCGGAAGAAGTCAACGCGGCGCTGAGTAAAAATGCGAAAGGTGATTTACCGGAAGGACAGAATCCGACCAGAGGACTGTTAACGGCGTGGGGTGCGGGGATGACAACAGTTGCTGCACCATTGCTATTGCCAGCTACAGCCACTGTGGGAAGTGTTATTGGTGCGGGAGCAATAGGTGGCTCAGCGAACGTGTTTAACCAGTTGAGCAGCGAAGATCCTTTCAGCGCTACTGATGCACTTATTGCGACAGGCGTGAGTGCTTTAACTCAGGGTAAAGGGTTCTGGTTCACTGAAGTTGCAAGTGTCACTGGTGCTTATGCGGGAGCGAAGTTGCAGGGGAAAGATGCGCTTCCGGCAGTAGTGGGTGCTGGCTTTGGTACTGCTGTGGGGGCTGCTGGAGGTAAAACTGTAGAAATTGGAAATAAATATTTCCCTCTGGTCTCAGATAAAACAGCTGGTTTAGCTGGGGCTGTGATTGGTTCTGGATCCTCAGAAGTAGCTGGTTCTGAAGTTCAAAAACAGTTGGAGAATAAAAAATGAAATATACCATGGCAGCTATAAGATTAATGTTTTTTTTCTTTTTACTGACAACATTAACTCTATTTTTTATTAGAATAGGTATAGCTATTATATTTTTCATTAAAAATGGTTATTTTTATTTTGAATGGGTGGGAAATATAATCGATTCGTTAAAAAGAGGCGCCGTCATTGGTTCAGTTTTAGGTATTGGTGTTTTATTTTTATCGAACCTAAAAAATAAATAAAAAAAGATACATCCTCAAGCCCATAAAGATTTAACCAAATCTTCGATAAGGAGAAAGAGCAGCGCCGGGTGGAGACGGTGCAGGCGGTGGTGGATATCGGCCTGCAGGTCAGCGATATCGTCAGGACCGAGGGTAAGATAGCGGCGACGAAGTCAGCCACGGAAGCGCTGAACAGGGCCGGTACGAAAGAGCTTGCGGCAGCGAAGACGGAATGGCAGAAGGCTAACCCGGATAAAACGCCTACGCAGGACGATATCGTTCAGCAGCTGTACCAGACATCCTATAACAAAGCGATGCTGGACAGCGGCAAGGGTACGGGCGCGGCGGGCGAGTATATCGCGCAGCAGCTTTATCCGGGCGTTGACCGTAAAGACCTGAGCGAAGAGCAGCGTCAGACTATCAGCGCACTGGACACGCTGGCGGCGGGTCTGGCGGGCGGCCTGGCAGGAGACAGCGCGGGCAGCGCGGTGACGGGCGCTCAGGCCGGGAAGAATGCGGTTGAGAATAATCTTCTGTCAAATAAGCATGGTGTTGAAAACCTTGATGCCAAAAGCCGTGCTCTTTATGAAAAGTTAAAGGCTGCCGGTATCGGTGGTATGGATGAGCTTCAGGAGCGATTTACTGCCTGCGATGACGGAGAGTGCGAACGAGCGGTTCGTAATGAATACCGTCAGCAAGAGAAAGTGGCAGGAGAAAAGCTAATTTCAATGTATAAATCCGGGGCGCTGACCGCAGATGATTTCAATCTGCTGGTAACGGATTACGCCAATACAATGCTGGCAGGCGCAAAAGAAGGGCAGCTTGACTCTGATTATAAAGGATTCCTGGGGGATATTTACTCACAAACGGGCATTGACTGGACGCCTATGGGCGTTATCAGCAACCCTTACGTTGCAGCGATTAAAGGCAGCCAGCAAATCGCAGAATGGAAGTCACAGGGGTTAAGTGACGAAAAAATTCACGACCTGGCGCTTAAAAATGATGTTATTTCATCAGCGCTATCACCTGTTGACGTTAATGGCGTTATGAACTTGCTGGACAATGGGGCATCCGGTCAGGATATCATCAAGTTTGCATCAGGGGTTGCGTTTAATAAAGTATTACAAAAGACGCAGGCAGTTCATCCGAAAGACGTTAATGAGAAAGGCAATAACCTGACGCATATTGATAATGTGGCAGATAAGGCACAAAAGGAATTAATAGAAAACATTAATGGTTTCACATCAAAGAATCAGGCAACTAAAACTGCAACGATGGTAGCAGCATACGATCCAATGACAGGGAGAACGGCTGTAGGAAGCAATAATGCAAATGTAAATTCTGAGTCTTTACATCCGGTCACAGTAAAGTATATTGAAGATAAATTGGGCGTCAAAATAGGCGAATTTACTAGTTTTTGTAAAAATAAAGCGGGCGCGTGTGCAGAAGTTTCTGCTGCGGATCAATTGGTGAGAAATGGTTCAGACCCTTCAAATATCAAGTTTACTGAAGCTTTAAGACCAAGAGATGTATGGGGTAAGGACCACATACCATCAAGTGCTATAATTCCACAGTGTTCAAATTGTCAGGTCACATGGCCAAAAGGGAAATAACTATGAATACATTAAATATAGATTGGAAACCAGAGTTTGGAACCATTTTTACATGGTTTTCCATGGATAAGGCAGGAAGAATTGCTGTGATGGTAAATAATTGCTTTGGCGATTTGCCAAAGGCATTGCTTATCAAAAAGGATATTGAGTTCTTATTGGATGCCATGAATGAGTATATTTGGGAGGAGTCAGCGCTCCATTTACCTTATCCGAAAGAAAAAAAAGGTTCTTTTGAGCTGGATTTATATTCTTCATGGCGTTATGGGCAGGGTGAATCCAGGGAGAATATAACAGCAGGGCTTAAAAAAGATTTCGAATGCTCAGGTCGATATAGTGATGCTAATTTATCTATTAATAAAGGTTTTTTTCAATACCATGCAGTTGAGGGAAGCACTGAGGGAGAAGACTATCCTGTCGGTTATGAAGGTGAAAGCAAAATGGGGGACTACTTTAGATTTTTGATTCCAACTATATATGCATCCATTGAAGATTTTCCATTGGAATTACGGCATGCTGTCGCCGTTTCAAATGATATTGATTTCACTGAAAAACGGCTGATTGAGAACGACAAGATTAATCATTATTTTCCAAAATGTTATAGCAATTAATACAAATATTAAGCTCTGGTAGATGCCAGTTTGGCAGCAATTTAATTGCAAAGCAGTTTTATCCGGGCGCCAACCGTGAAAACCTGAGCGAAGAGTAGCGTCAGACGATAAGCGCGCTGGGCACGCTGGCGGCGGGTCTGGCGGGCGGGCTGTCAGGAGACAGCGCGGGCAGCGCGGTGGCGGGCGCTCAGGCCGGGAAGAATGCGGTTGAGAATAATTTTCTGGGTGACACCTCTTCCGAGCGGCTTGAAGCCGCGAGACAGAAACTGCTGGCCGGAGATCGATCTAAAAAGGCTGCCCGAGACCTTCTGAATCTGGAAAGTACAGACGAACGTAGTGATGTTCTGCTGGAACGGTATAAACGTGATCCTTCTCTTCTCTCGACTGAAGAAAAAGCGGAACTCCAGACCTATTTGCAGGTTTACGCTTATGAAATGATGCAGACTCAGAGCGCTGAGATGACTCAGCAACTGGTTAATAGTCTGCTGTCCGGCGGCGATTATGTAAAACGAGGGACTGATACTGAACTTCAGAGAACTGCTGAAAGTATTTTAGGAGGCTGGTCACTTCACGAATCTCAGGCGGAAATTGGTACTCCGGCATTGCTTGCGATATCGGGTCCGCTGGGTTCAACTCTCAGAGGCGCTACGGTTCCTGGCGGTGCGTATCAGCTTGGAACAGGAGCCGGACAGCTGATCGCAGGTGATGATCTCTGGGTAGCCGCAGGGAATATGGTATCGGGTGCACTGGGAATGTCGGCTGTTGCGGGTAAACCGGCAATATCAGTTGTTGATAACGTTGTGAAGGGAAGTAGCCAGACAGGAAAAAATGAAGCGCTTCTTATTAAAGATGCCAGTAAGCAGCTAGATGAATTCATAAATTCTTTTTCTGATAGCAAGTATAAACCAGCAACAGCTATTGGTGCGGTAGATCCATTAACAGGAAAAATAGTGACGACGTCTAATGGAGTAGTGCCTACAGTCATTGCCCCAGAATTGCAGGCTTATGCAGATAAATTAGGTGGGTTAGGAGTAAAAACCACTTGCGGGAACACATTAGGCCGTTGTGCAGAATTTAGAGCCGCAAATGAGCTTTTATTAGCGAATCCGAATCTTAAAATTAAAGATATCCAGTTTACTCCTGCGATTCGGCCAAGAACAGGAGAAGTTGTTCCCCGTTGTGAGAACTGTGAAAACATATTTGGTGCTGAAAAATGACATATATGGATGAAGAATTTTTAGAAAATGATTTGGATTGGTTTTTATCCTGTGGAAATGGAGAGATAGCTCACTTTGCAACTGGGGGCAAAGGCCCCGTCCCTGAAAAAATCAGAGAGTCAGTGGCTAAGTATGAAGCAATCTATGATTACTTTTATTCATTGGAATCGTTGTCTGATGTGAAAATAATTGATAAAAACCTGCCTGAGTTCTTAGGCGATGAGCAGCGCGTCCGTTATTTGAAATCATTTATTGAAATATCGCAAAGAGGACTATATAGCTTTGACTATAGAAATGGAGAATATAAATTAATAGCCATACCTCAGCATCCATTGAAATATAGTGATTTGCCAGATAACATAAAAAATATTATTTATGTCTCATCTGGAGATATAGCCTCGGAAGAATGAACTCCATTAAAATACGATCCCAAATTTACTTTGGGATCGTATTATCAGCCCTTACCCAAAATGCCCTCTGCTGCGCTTAAACTTCGGCTCAGCACAGGTGCTGTGCATCGCGCCGGGAAACGCCTTAAGCCACTTAGCCACCTTCCGGCGGTTAATGGGCACTACGCTCAGATCTTCGACGCAGCCCCACAGCTCGCGGGTGTCTTGGGTGGTGATAACGATGCAGTCCGGCGTCTCCTGTTTCTTAAGTGTTACCCTTTTCGAACCGCGATGTGGAAAATGCGAATCCGGGTCTTGAGCAAATCTTCGATAAGGAGAAAGAGCAAAACCGGCTGAAGGCGGCGCAGCTGATAGCAGAGATCGGGTCGCAGGCAGCGGATATAGCGCGGACGGAAGGCGAACTTCAGGGCCTGAAGAAGGCGCGGGAGAAATATCCGTCTCTGAGTGCCGGAGCGCTGCGTGAGACGCCGGAGTACAAAGCTGAAATGGCGAAGTACGGCACAGGGAGCAGTCTGCAACAGGGTATCCAGGCGGCGACGGCGGCGATACAGGGGCTTGCGGGCGGCAATATTGCTCAGGCGGTCAGCGGCGCGGCGGCGCCTTATCTGGCAGAGCAGATTCACATACTGACGGAAGGCAACCCGGAAGCGAAAGCGATGGCCCACGCGGTTGTCGGGGCGGTAGCGTCGTATGCGTCGGGCAACAGCGCTGTTGCAGGCGCAGCGGGCGCGGTCAGCGGTGAGCTGATGGCGCAGCTGGTGATGAAGGCGCTGTATCCGGGCAAAGCGGTCAGCGAACTCACGGAAACCGAGAAACAGACCATCAGCGCGCTGGGAACGCTGGCGGCAGGTCTGGCTGGCGGTATCACCGGTGACAGTACGGCAAATGCCGTGGCGGGGGCGCAGGCCGGGAAGAATGCGGTTGAGAATAATTACCTCAGCGATACAGATATCAAAACTTTTACTAAGAAATATGCCGCTGCGAAGACCGACGAAGAAAAAGAAAAACTGGTTAAAGAGCTGAAAGAGAAGGATGCAGAGCAGCAGGCTAAAGCGCTTGCAACAGCTATCCCGATCAAAGAGCAGAAAGCAGAATTTGAAAAGCTGAAAGCGCTGGGCGCATCACCGGAGTGTAATAACCAGTGTCAGCAGTTAGTGAAGTACTCAGTGTCGCAACTGGAGCCGGTTGCAAACGACACTGAGCTGCACAGAGATAATCTGAATAAAGCGGTACTTGCGTCGGTTATAATGGCGTTCGCTACGGACAGGCCGTCGCCAGTAAAAGGGAAAACACCTCAGAGTACAGCCGCAGCAGTCGGTAAGGCAGAAACGTCCGCTATAGATGATATTGTTAAGGGGAGCAGCCAGGCAGGAAAAGTACCTGCTTATGTGAAAGAACCTTCTTTTAATCCAGCGGGTACAGCAGGTGCGGCTCAGCCGTGGACTACGAAAGGGCGTATAAATTATGTGCAGCTTCCAACGCAAGGGAAAATAAGGTTTGTTCCAGACAGTAATTATTCTCCCAGTAATCCATTGCCTCGGGGACCTAACAATGGTTATGTTGACAAGTTTGGTAATGAATGGGTAAAAGGGCCATCACGTACAGCGGGGCAGGCATTTGAATGGGACGTTCAGCTCTCACCAAAAGGTAAAGCTCAGCTTGGGTGGGCAACAAGAGATGGTTCTCATTTAAATATATCTCTGGATGGAAAAATTACGCATAAATGATTAAGGTACATATTTATGGATGACAGAATTAATTTTTATCAAGAGGTGAAAATATCTCATGACTGTAAAGAAAAAAACAAAAAATATGCAGGAAAGAAAGGTGGTGTTATGGGGATTAGTGAAGAGGCAGGGGTAATTTATGGGTACTCAATAAAGCTTTATGAAGAAGAATATCTTTTATCTTTTGATAAATGTGAAGTTATGCCTACAGGTAAGCAACTTACGCAAGATGATTTTTATTAATTAGAAATCCCGGCCACCGAGCCGGGATTTTACTTTTTATACCAGTCAGTTACCTTCACCGGTACAGATAACCAGCCGGCCCGGTTCCACCGTCACTTTAACCTGCTGGCCGGTTGTAAAACCTGCCTCAGCCAGCCAGTTGCCCTTAAGGCTAATGCAGGGGCAGCGGCTGTAATAGGAGGTCATATCGTTGCGATCGGCATGGCGGATGCTGGTATAGCCCACTTTCAGCAGCCTTAACGCTTTGGAAATACATCCTTCTGGCTTAATATCCTGTTCAGCCATGATTAACAGCTGATAGCGGAAATCGGCAGCCAGGCAGCAGATATTGCGCGGACGGAAGGCGAACTTCAGGGCCTGAAGAAGGCGCGAGAGAAATATCCGTCCCTGAGTGCCGGTGCGCTGCGCGAGACGCCGGAGTACAAAGCTGAAATGGCGAAGTACGGCACAGGGAGCAGTCTGCAACAGGGTATCCAGGCGGCGGGCGGCAATATTGCTCAGGCGGTCAGCGGCGCGGCGGCGCCTTATCTGGCAGAGCAGATTCACATACTGACGGAAGGCAACCCGGAAGCGAAAGCGATGGCCCACGCGGTTGTCGGGGCGGTAGCGTCGTATGCGTCCGGCAACCGCGCGCTGGCGGGCGCGGTCAGCGGTGAGCTGATGGCGCAGCTGGTGATGAAGGCGCTGTATCCGGGCAAAGCGCACGGAAACCGAGAAACAGACCATCAGCGCACTGGGCACGCTGGCGGCGGGTCTGGCGGGCGGCCTGGCAGGAGACAGCGCGGGCAGCGCGGTGACGGGCGCTCAGGCCGGGAAGAATGCTGTTGAGAATAATTGGCTTCACGTCAGTGAAAAGACCGAGCTTGAAATAGCGAAGCAGAAACTCAAGAGCGACGACCCGGCAGAGCAAGAGAAGGCACAGCAGCAGATAAATGAACTGCTGGATAAAAGCATCAGTCGTGACCAAAAAGTTATAGATGCCTGTGGTAACGGAAAAGCTGCAAGTGCGGGATGTGCTTCTGCAAGGCTTGAAGCTTACTCAGCCAGGGGTGAGTATGAAATTGGGCAGTACAATAACAAAGTCAGCGATATATATCCTGACGCTTACGGCCAGATAGTAAGCCTGCTGCATATCACCAGCGTTGACGCATAAAATCACCAGCAGGTGAAGGACGCCACGGTAAACTATGCCATGCGGGCCTGTTTATACAGGAAGGAATAAGTAATGTTGAATGATAAAATTATTTTCTGGTGGAATGAAAATAGTAATCTATTTGTTCCTACAGGTGGAGAAATACGTAACTCTTTTGATGGAGGGGTATTGGGGTATGGAGCTCGTGAGGTTTCAGGATGGTTATCTGATGACATTCAATATGGTATTCATTCTGTTGATATCTGGGTGAAAAACCTCACAGATCTTGCATCAGGAAAAACAACTGAAGGCAACTTCGGCATAGGTAATGCTCATTGGGTGATGGTTACGCATGATAAAGTATTTATTGGGTGTGAGTATGTGGAAGAGCAACAGGTGCTTTTAACCATAGAGCAAACATTATACATACTTGAGCAGTATCGATTATTCCTGGATGGATCTTATACAAAAGACTTCCCGCCAGAACCAATCGATATTGAATATCTGGCAGAAGGTAGAGATGCTATCACACAGTATGAATCTTTAGAGGGGGCATATTGTTTACCTTATTAATAAAAATTCCGCCCTTAGCTGACGTCTTTCTCACGACCAGACACCGAAAACAATAACCTTTTACAGCCGAGGCCAGTAGTGGTGCCTGTTCCGGGGCTGCCGCTGAGTCCGGGCGATAAAGTTGTTCAGAACGCTAACAATAATATTGCGTCGGCGTTTGATAAGGCGCTGAACGGTGCAGGGATTGAGGTAGAAACACCACTTGTCACCGACGGCCTTTCAATTGCTGGAGTGCGTGACAAGGCTGCAAGATCGCGCAATTCGAACATGGTACAGAATCAGCGGCATACGATGAGGCTGTCAGCAAAACAGAAACAGTGCCTGTTAGTGAAGGTCTTACGTGCGGGCAATTGATAAACCCACTTCATAATGATAATAAAGTGATTACGTTGAATTCGCCGGATCAATCTGGCAATCAGGAAACCATTAATACCGGCAATGGTAAGCGCATTGGCACTTACGATAATGCACTGGAAAAAATTAAGGACTAATAAGATGTTTAAAATATTATCTAAAGGTATTCCAGTCAGCATGGAAGGCGAGCTGGTTCAGCCTGCCTCTATCGTTATTAATGATTTTGAAGAATCGTTGTATTTACCTCTATCCTATTGGAATCTAAATGATTACAAGCAGGCATGGTTAAACTCACTTTTAGAAGGGTTATCCAATAAGGATCATGCAGCGTTAGCTGTTTCGATGTATAACCCTACACAAGTCAATTTTATATTTACCTGGGCTTTATATTTTGGAGGTGATAAAGTTTACGTGCAAAACAACGTCTTATTTTTGGAAGGCGATAAAATCTTCATACCTGAAAATATAAATAAATTTATAGAGCCCAGAACTACTCATAACGAAGACGGTATGAAAATATCGGAATGGAATACTGACCTTGAAAGTGTTATAGATTTTTACCATAGCCTTAAATACTAAAATTAGCCTCAATAGCGCAGGGCAGCAGGAGAGTGTGGCATGCATGAGCCAGCTTGTGGCGAACGCGGCGCGGGACCGGAAAAAATCTTCGACAGCGCGCCGGCCACGCTGACGGCGGGGCTATCAATGGTAGGAATTTTGGAAATTAAACAGGTAATAAATCCCAGCCCCGGAAATGGCCGGGATTTTATTTTATAACCAGTTATTTACCTTAACCAGCTCGCCATTCAACCACGCCATCAGGGTTCTTCCGTGGCCGCTTCTGCGGCGTGGCGACCATCTCAATAAAATCGGCGATCTGCTGCTGCTTGCGGGCCGACAGCTTCTTACAGGCTCGCTTCAGCGTAGTCACCACTTCCGGCTCGGCGGAAGGCTCCGGCGTGGGGTCGCGCACGCTCAGCAGTAGATGTCCTGGCATCACCTGGACGTTAACCGGCGTTCCCGTCCCAAATCCTGCCTCTTCAAGCCAGCGGCCCTTAAGATGAATAGACGGCAGCGGCTCATACTTCGCGTCGCTGACATAACCCACGGTATAATAGCGGGTTGTAGATGTGGCGATATCTGGCTTATGATGTGGCTCAGCCATAATCAACTCCTTAGACAGTTGGTTTGTGGTCAGCGGCGATAAAGGGGTGCGACCCAATATCGCCGCGCTAAAATCTTTCATTCTTCTTTTACTTCTTCTTTTACTTCTTCTTTTACTTCTTCTATTCCTTCTCTGCTTTTACCTGTCCAAATATACACCTTACCTTATGCAAACTCATTGAAAATACAATTTAAAAATGCGAGCTTGCTCCAGAGAATTGCACAATTTATTTTTTTCATCCCCCAATATAATGAGCTGCCAGGAAGCTGCCTTAAAAGCGGCAGACATATCAGCGCGGCGGGCTATGTCGGCACATGGTGAACTGGAGAAAATCTTCGATAAAGAGAAAGAGCAGCAGCGGAGAGAGGCGGTACAGCTGATATCGGACATCAGCAACGAGATAAGCGACGTGATGCGCACGCGGAGCAAGCTGATAGCCACGCGTGACGCCACGGATAAAATCAGCAAGGTTTCCGCATAGTCAGAACCAAACAGGAAAAGGCTAACCCGGAGCAACATAGTTAACCAGGCCTAGCTAACTTTTAATAAGGTGCACCTTTGTTTCCGGAATTAGCCGGGTTTCATCAAATATTATTATCGCGTTTGCAACTCATCTAAACGCGGCTGTTCCGTCTGTGCAATATTGTTTTTAATTGCGTTGAGGTTTTCCTTCACTTCTGCAAGCTCGCTCTTTACCTGCGAGTTATGATTTGAGGAGCGAGCCCACATTCCCGAGGCCGTCAGTCCGACTCCGACGGCTGCCAGGGGAACATTCGCTGTTATCCCGGCCAGAACGGTAGTAACCAGGCCCGTGGCAATAACTGCCTTTGGATGCTTTTTCACAAGGTTAACAGGGCTGTTAGCAACTTTTTTTACATAACCAGCAAAAGAGCGAAGTTTTTGCCCGGTTTTGGTTTCACCCAATTTATCCAAACGCGTTTTGACCGCGTTTTTTGCGTCTTCTGCCTTTAAAGATACGCTAATGTAGCCATTTGCAACTTTGCCAATAAAATTCATAATTTCAACCCTTAGTGAAAAGAAGGAGGATTGTAGTGGTTTATTGAATGCGTAACTTGCATATTTCACTCAACTCTGTTTTAGCTGCTACTGTAATTTTTTTCATAAAAAGATTGTTATAATGAGTGCCTTTTTTTATTTATGATATTGGATGTTTTGTTAAGAAGAGTGAACAATTAATGAAATAACTAAGCTTAAAGGTTGGGTATGTTTTAGGTGACTTGATTAATAGTCCAGGTTAAATGGATGAACTCTTTGGGGGCGCTAATAACGGCATGTTTTCAAATTTTTCATAAGGAGGGATGGTGTAAAATAGTATGCTGTTCATTAAATTTTATGCAAAAATATGATTTTTTTAATAAAAATGATTTTATGGTGTAACGCGGATAGTGCTTGCCCTGACGGGCCTCGCTGATTTTACTTTGAGCTGGCGAATAAACAAGCGGTACGCGCTTTAAAATCTCCAGCCATTGCCACGAAGCGAGGAAAAATGCACTACCGGCGATCGTAGTGGCAATGCTCACAATAGCCATAGCCGTCGGAAAATTTTACCAAGCTAAGAAGTAATGATCGCAACCTTCCTGAAAAACTGAACAAATGAGTCTTGCCCGGAATCGGTATTTTTCTGAATCGATGCGGGTGGCTATTGACTTAACCCAAATCATTAGTGTAGCTGTTGCAGGCTGAAGGCTCTGCTTAAATGATACTTCATCACTTTCCGGGTTCTTTGCTGCTTGTACAGAATGAAAAGGGTATCCTGAAAACGATCTCACAAGTTATAATTTTATTTTATTTATTATTAATTGTTTGATTTTAATAAAATTTTCTTACTAATCAGAAAGAGGTGTCGGCAGGTTTTTGCCTGCACGCGATGTTGCTAAGCCTGCGGGGATCTTTTCCATTGGTTAGGTTGGCTACTTTATTAGCGCTGTGCAAAAAATAGCTAACGTAAGTTTTCTGTAAGTTTTTTGGAATTTTTTCTTGAGCTTTTCTGCTCAGGATGCATAATGTGCGCATAAAAACATGGTATACACATTTAGTAACATATTTTGTAGCCAGGATCATAAGCAGGAAAACACCCATAACGCTTTCTGTCGTATTGCCCGAGTCTGCGCTCCCGGGCGCTTTTATCACAGGTCTCAGGCCAATGCGTCAGCAGCAGAAAGGCAGAAAGCTTTTAGTTCGGCAGGGTGCAACAGAAAACTTTTATTGCTGTTAAAAGCATCACAATAAATCTGACAATATAATCCCGCGTCACAGAACAGGGATTTAATTAAAATGGAATCAAGAATGAAATTAAATATCACAGCTATGGCATTACTTTGCAGCGGCCTTTTTGCCAGCACTGGCGTACTGGCCGACAACCATACTGTTTCAGTTGGCTATGCACAGAGCAAGGTCGAAGATTTTAAAAATATTCGTGGTGTCAACGTGCAGTATCGCTATGAGTGGGATTCTCCGGTCAGTGTTATCGGCTCATTCAGCTATATGAAAGGCGACGACAGCTACTCTGAGCAAGTAGAGGCTTTTGACGATGTCATCGGCTATAAAGGCAAGACGGAAGTTAAATATTATTCTCTTATGGCCGGTCCGGCGTACCGTATCAATGATTATTTCAGCCTGTACGCGCTGGCCGGTATGGCGCATACCAAAGTAGAAGACAAGACAACGTATTTGTCCTATTACACGGAAGAATACAGCGCCAGCAAAACCTCATTTGCCTGGGGCGCAGGCATCGCCATTAATCCTACAGATTCTCTTGCCATTAACATTGGGTACGAAGGCACCCGTGTTAGCTTTAATGATGACGTAGCGATCAATGGTTTTAACATCGGCCTTGGCTACCGTTTCTGATTATATGCTGTTAATACCCCGGCTACTCTGCCGGGGTTAATCTCACTATCCTGCCGCTTTCAAGATAATTTTTATCTGAGTCTCTCTTTTACGGTGACAAATTGCCTCTCCAGCCCTGTCCCCAAAATCCTAATGTCTGGACAAGAGGGGATAAGTCGGTCAGAGGTTTGTACCAGAATATTGGTACGCTTTTGCTGGCATAGTGGGTTCGCTAGCGCCCTGACGGCCCGGCGCTGCAAAAGTTCGCCCAACGTAAAAGTCCTGGCGCTAACGTACCCGCCTCAGAGGCGCAAAGCCGCGCTTAAAGAGAATTTAAAAATTCCAGCAGATCGGCACTTAGCTGGTCTGAATGCGTAACGGCAAAGCCGTGCGGCGCGTTGTCATACACCTTCAACTGCGCGCCCTCGATCATCTCCGCAGCCACCTTGCCGGTAGTTTCGAAAGGTACGACCTGATCGTTGCTGCCGTGAATAACCAGCGTCGGCACGTCGACTTTAGCCATATCCGGGCGGAAGTCGGTGGTGGAAAACGCCGTCACGCAGTCAAGCGTGCCTTTAAGCGAGGCAAGCAGCGCGATATTCAGCGTCTGCGTCAGGACGCCTTGCGATACCGTCTGCCCGGCGTTGGTGCCGTAGAACGGCGTGGCGAAATCACTGATAAACTGCGCGCGATCTTTGCGTAACCCAGCCTGAATCCCCGCAAATACCGATGCCTCAACGCCCTGAGGATAATCTTCCTTCTGGCCGAATAGTGGCGTTACCGCGCCCAGCAGCACCAGGCCGTCAACGCGGGAGGTGCCGTAGTTATTGATATAGCGTGTAACGTCGCCGCCGCCCATTGAGAAACCGACCAGGGTAACGTTTTGCAGATCCAGACTGACAATCAGGTCGTTGATATCTGAAGCGAAGGTATCGTAATCATAGCCGGTCCACGGCTGATCCGAACGCCCGAAGCCACGGCGGTCGAAAGCGATAACGCGATAGCCGTTTTCAGCCAGAAAATCTAGCTGGTTGTCCCACATATCCGCATCCAGCGGCCAGCCGTGGCTGAAAAGCACCGGCTTACCCGCGCCCCAGTCTTTGAAATAAATGCTCGTACCCTCTGATGTTTTAAGCGTGCTCATAGCGTTTTCCTTGTAGTGGATTTTCAGCTTTTGTTAACTTCGGTCCTGCCGCTAAGCCGGGGCAACCAGGTATCTCGCCTGCGGCAGGTTTTCACCCTGATGGAACCTGTAGACCCGACTTTGTATTTTCCGATCGTTCATGGTGTAACGTTCAAGCTGGCGCAGATGTTCCATCCATGAACCCACCACGAAGGTCTCCACAAAAATGCCCGGCTGGAGGATGTCCTCATACACCGCCCAGTTGATAGCGCCGCTGCGACGGCGAACGCGCCGCATATCCTGCATACAGACCGTAAAGGCATGGGCATCCTCTTCGGGGATCAGATATTCATAGCTAACCCGCACTGGCCCGCGATCGTGATGAATATCCAGCGCGGGCAGCGGTTCCCGCAGGTCGCTGAGATCCAGATTCAGGTCAGGATCCTTATCCAGCCGCCAGCGCAGTGCGCTAAGGCAGGCAAGCGTGATGCCCAGCGTCGCCACACACAGCGAAAACGGGATACCGTAATGGGAAGCAAGCTGTCCCCAAATGGCGCTGCCCAGGGTCATCGAGCCAAAGAACACGGTGAGATAGACCGCCAGCGCACGCGCTTTTACCCACTTTGCGGCGCTGCGCTGCGCGCCTACGTTGAGCGTGGAAAGCACTGCAATCCAGGCGAAGCCGGTGAAAAACTCAAAAGCGTTAAGCAGCCAGAAATGCCTGATAAACGCGAGCGCCAGCATAGTTACGGCAAACATCAGGGTAGCCAGCACCATCAGCCGATCGGGATTGAAGCTTTTACGCAGCCGCGGCAGCATCACCGCGCCGCAGACGGCACCCACGCCGATAAAAGCCAGCATAATGCCGTAGCCGCCGGGGCCAAGATCCAGTTCGCGGCGGGCGACCAGCGGCAGCAAAGCCCAGCCGGCGCTGGCAAACACAAAGAAGGCCACGGTACGTACCAGAACGTTCCGTAGCACCGGCGCGGCGTGCACATAGCGCAAACCAGCGCGCACCGCAGAGAAGAAATGCTCCGGCGGCAGGCGCTGCACGTTGGGTTCCGCTTTCCAGCGCCAGAGCACCCAGGCGACGCCGAGTACGGACAGGGCGTTAAGCAGAAACACCATCCACGGGCCGGAGAAAGAGAGAATAAGCCCGCCGAGCGCCGGGCCGATGGCGCGGCTGATATTGATGCCCAGCGAGTTAAGCGCTATCGCCGGGCCAAGCTCGTTCTTGCTGACTAAATCCGGCACTATGGCCTGAAAGGGCGGTGAGCTCATTGCCGCGCCTGCGCTCATCAGAAAGGCTGCGCCCAGCAGCACCAGCGGCGTAACGTGCCCGGTAAAAGAAAGCACGGTCAGGCCGGTAGCGGCGATAAATACCCACAGCTGGGAGAACAGCAGATATTTGCGCCGATCGATGATATCCGCCAGTACGCCGGAGGGCAGGGCGAACAGAAACATCGGCAGGCTGCTCGCCGCCTGCACCAGCGCAACGTTCAGCGGATCAGCGCTAAGCGTCAGCATCGTCCAGTTTATGCCCACGTCGTTCATCCATGAGCCAATATTCGATACCACCGTAGCTATCCACAGCATACGAAACACGGGCTGGCGCAGCGGCTGCCACGGCGAAGCCGCCGCAGGGCCAGCCGCTGGCGCGTTATCGAAAGCTTCTTCCTGCGCGACATCGTGGATATCGTTAACCTGCGCCATAGCGTACCTCTTTGCGCGTGTCTGAGCCTGGCAAGAACAGCCCCGCATTAACGCGGAGCGGCTGAGAGAAAAGTGTTTTCATCAGGATCAGAACGCGAAGCAGCTACAGCCGAGCGCGCCCCAGAAGGCGTTCTCCTGGGATACCGGCAGGTTGGCACCGCGCGCGACGTCATGCGAGTGGCTGTGAACGCCGCACGGGCCGCTGCACTGGTGAGGCATTTGCTGCATTCCTACGCGGGTTGCAGTCGGCGGCGCGCTGCGATAGTGGCCCGGCACTTTCACCACCGGCGACCATTCGGGCAGCACGGGGATAGAAGGCGGCGCCTCGCTGCTGAAAGCACCGGCGGCGTAAACGATATTGCCATCCACTAAGGTCAGGACAGATTCAATGCCTTTGATCTCTTCTTCCGGCACGCTGAAGTAATCTTTGCTCAGCACCACCAGATCGGCCAGCTGCCCGGCTTTAATCTGGCCTTTTTTCCCCTGTTCGCTGGAGAACCAGGCGCTGCCCTGCGTCCACAGCATCAGCGCCGTATCGCGATCCAGTCGCGCGTTGACGTCATACATCTGCATACCGCCTACGGTTCGGCCGGAGACCAGCCAGTAAAGCGCCGTCCACGGGTTGTAACTTGCCACGCGCGTGGCGTCGGTGCCGAGGCCTACGGGTACGCCGGTTTCCAGCATTCGCGTTACTGGCGGAGTATGGCGAGTCGCTTCAATACCGTAACGCTCGGCGAAATATTCGCCCTGAAACGCCATGCGGTGCTGCACGGCAATGCCACCGCCCAGCGCCTTGATACGGTCAATATTGCGCTGCGTAACGGTTTCGGCATGGTCAAAGAACCAGTGCAGGCCGTTAAATGGAATGTCGCGGTCAACCTTTTCGAACACGTCCAGCATGCGGCTAATCGATTCGTCATAGGTAGCATGCAGGCGGAAGGGCCAGCGGTGCTCAACCAGATGACGCACGACGCGCTCCAGCTCTTCCTCCATGCCCGGTGCCAGATCCGGACGCGGTTCCAGAAAATCTTCGAAATCAGCCGCCGAAAACACCAGCATTTCGCCCGCGCCGTTGTGGCGGAAGTAATCGCTGCCCTGGCCCGGCGTCAGCATATCGGTCCATTTTTCAAAATCTTCCAGCTCGTGGCCGGGCCGCTGGGTGAACAGGTTGTAGGCGATGCGGAGGGTCAGTTGCTTCTTCTCGTGCAGCTCGGCGATAACCTCGTAATCTTCCGGATAGTTCTGGAAACCGCCGCCCGCATCGATGGCGCTGGTCAGGCCAAGTCGGTTTAACTCGCGCATAAACTGACGAGTGGAGTTTACCTGCTGCTCCAGCGGCAGCTTCGGGCCTTTCGCCAGCGTGGCGTAGAGGATCATGGCGTTCGGGCGGGCAATCAGCATCCCTGTCGGGTTACCGTTGCTGTCGCGCTGGATCTCGCCGCCCGGCGGGTTTGGCGTCTCTTTGGTGTAGCCGACCACTTTCAGCGCGGCGCGGTTGAGCAGGGCGCGATCGTAAAGGTGAAGCACAAATACCGGCGTGTCCGGCGCGGCCTCGTTGATCTCGTCCAGCGTCGGCATACGGCGTTCGGCAAACTGGAACTCGGTCCAGCCGCCGACCACGCGCACCCACTGAGGCGAAGGCGTCCGCAGCGCCTGCTCTCTCAGCATCCGCAGCGCATCGGCCACGGAAGGCACGCCTTCCCAGCGCAGCTCGAGGTTGTAGTTCAGCCCGCCGCGAATTAAGTGCAGGTGCGAATCGTTCAGGCCCGGAATGGCCGTGTGTCCTTTCAAATCGATAACTTTGGTGCCTTCGCAGTGATACTGCATGGCCTCCGCCTGGCTGCCTGCTACTAAAAATTTGCCGTCGCGGATGGCTACGGCGTCCGCCACCGGATTTTCGCGGTCGACAGTATGGAAGCTGCCATTGATAAGAATGACGTCGGCTTTGCCAAGGGTAACCATAGGAACTCCTGAATTGAATTGTCGCGACGGTAAAGAGGGCGCGAACAGAGAATTACCCTGCCGCAAGCGCGGGCAGAATAAAGGGATGGCGGGATTATTATCGGGCGGGCTGGAAAGCGTCCAGTTATACAAAAGGATACTTATACCTTGGTATATCTATACCTAAAGATAATAGTTTGTGAAAAAAAAGGTTCCTACACTGCGCTCAGACAGTGACCCAACGGGAAAGCAGCAAAGGCCGCTATCCGGGATGCTGTAAAAGCCGTGCACAAAATTTAGCCACAATAACCTCAATGGGCAAAAACATGACCAATCGCAAACTTGAAGTACTGACGCCGCAGAACTGCCAGATCATCTTTATCGACCAGCAGCCGCAGATGGCTTTCGGCGTGCAGTCGATTGACCGCCAGGTACTGAAAAACAACGTGGTGGCGCTGGCCAAAGCAGCCAAAGTCTTCAATATTCCAACCGTCCTGACCACGGTTGAAACAGAAAGCTTCTCTGGCCATACCTTTCCGGAGCTGCTGGATGCGCTGCCGGGCCAGGATATTCTTGAGCGTACGTCAATGAACTCATGGGACGACCAGAAAGTCCGTGACGCGCTGGCGGCGAACGGCAGGCAAAAAGTGGTGGTGTCTGGTCTTTGGACTGAAGTTTGCAACAACACTTTCGCCCTGTGCGCCATGCTGGAAGGCGACTATGAAATTTATATGGTTGCCGACGCGTCAGGCGGCACCACCAAAGAAGCGCACGACTTCGCTATGCAGCGCATGATCCAGGCTGGCGTGATCCCGGTAACCTGGCAGCAGGTGATGCTGGAGTGGCAGCGCGACTGGGCGCACAAAGAAACCTATAACGCCGTGATGGATATCGCCAAAGAGCATTCAGGCGCTTACGGCATTGGCGTCGACTACGCCTATACCATGGTGCACAAAGCGCCTTCACGCCAGAAGAGCGAGCACCGCACCCTGGCTCCGGTAGCCGCGCCGATCCGTTAATAGCTTTAGCCAGCTGGCTCAGAATGAGTCAGCTGGCCTGAGGAGAGTCCGTGAATCCTTTATTGCTCTCTCTGGGCGCCGGGGCCTTTGTCGGTCTGATTTACGCGCTGCTTAAGGTTCGATCACCGGCTCCGCCAGCCGTAGCGCTGGTCGGACTGCTTGGCATGGTTATTGGCAGCAGCCTTGGCGGCAAGCTGCTGCACAGCGGCTCTTTGGCCTGGGCTGCGGCTGGTGGACAAACGCAGATCGTAGCCGCTAAACATCCGGTTCCTCTTTTATTACTGGCGAAACAGGCGGGCTGAAGATGCTGAAAACCTATGCTGTTTCGCTGGCGGCAGGCGTTGTGGCCGGGCTTATCTATGCCGTGCTTGATGTAACTTCTCCGGCGCCCCCGATTATCGCGCTGCTGGGCCTGTTGGGGATGCAGATCGGTGAACACCTCATTCCGCTGTTTAAACGACTGATCAAGCGACAGCCGGTTAACCTTCACTGGTTTCGCCACGAATATAGCCATAAAATCGGCGACACGCCTCCGTCCTCAGGCGACAAAACTTCTTAAGGGAAGCGCCTTCCGCAGGCCTGAGTTTTATGTAAGGAAAACAGCATGCAGCTGTCGCAGCTCATTGTCGTCGTCGATGATGAACGTTCTGTCCGCCGTGGGCTGACCAATTTGCTCCAGTCCGAAGGCTACCAGACCCGGGCCTTTGAGTCGGCAGAATCCCTGCTGGTTGATGAAGCGGCGCTGGCGGATGCCGCGCTTTTTATCATTGATGTGCAACTAAAAGGCATGGATGGTTTCGAGCTGTTCATTAGCCTTACCCGGCGGCTGAAAAATCCGCCGGGTATTATTATTTCCGGCAACGGCGATGAAAATATGCTGCGGCAGGCGATCGGGCTGGGCGCGATCGCTTTTTTGCTAAAGCCGATCGAAATTGATACGTTATTCGAACATATCCGTCAGGCATTTTCCTCACAGGCAGCCCGCCAATGAGTACTATTCCGCAGGCGTTGAATGCAGCAGAACAAGATGAGAGCGTGCTGTCAGAAGAGATAACCTTCAGCCCGCTGGCGCAGGAAGGCCATATTGACTGGCTGCTCGGTCGGCACGCTATCTCTGGTGAAACCTTTGTGCTTGCCACGGCGGGCACTGAAGAAGCTGTTTTTCAGGCCACGCAGCGCCTGAAAAATGAATATGCTCTGCGCGCCAAATTATCGGAAAGCTGGGCGCTACTCCCCCAGCGGCATACGCTCTATCAGGGGCGTTACGCCCTGATTTACAAAACCTTTCGCCATCGTACGCTGGCCGATGTTCTGTGTCTGCCGCCGGGCAGCATCGCTGAATTTCTCAGCGGCGCGGGGATGCTTTGCGCCACGCTGGGCAGGCTGCATCAGCAAGGGCTGGTGCACGGCGATATCAAACCAGCGAACTTTTTTTATACGGATGACGGCGCCGTTCGGCTTGGGGGGTTTGGGCTGGCCTCGATAGACAGGGATTTATCGGCCCAGGCCCATATGGCGGTAGCCGGAGGCACGCTGGCCTATATGTCGCCGGAACATACCGCGCGGGCCGCGCATCCGGTGAGCCGCGTCAGCGATTTGTACAGTCTGGGCATAGTTCTGTATGAGTTCCTGACCGGCAGATTGCCCTATGGCAACGCCGAAGGCGGGCAGGCCGAGTGGGTACACCATCACATCGCCTCGGAAGCGCTGCCGCCGCACAAGCTGCGTGAGGACGTGCCGATCGTGCTCTCCGCTATTATTTTACGGCTGCTGGCCAAGTCGCCGGAGCACCGTTACCAGACGGCGGAAGGGCTGATGGCCGATCTTCGCCGCTGCGAGTCGAACCTGTTGCCGGACGGGAACGTCGAGTCCTTTACGCTGGGATTACAGGATCTCCAACTCTCGACTTTATCCTCAGAGGCGCTCTATACGGATCATCCTCAGGCAACCGATATTCTTGCGGCTTTCGACGAGGTCAGCAGCAGCGGCAAACACTGCCTGGCGGCGATCAGCGGAGTCGCCGGATCGGGGAAATCCTCCCTGATGGCCTCGTCGTTAAAACTGCTGCGTAATAAAAACGCTTTACTAACGGTGGTGAAGGCGAGCGAATATTCGCCCGTTCTGCCTTACGCTGTTTTTAGCGCAGCCTTCAGAACGCTGACTCTGCATCTGCTCGGATTGCCTGCGGAAGAGATGGCGCGCTGGAAAGCGCATATCATGCGCCTGCTGGGGGAATATGCCGGGCTGGCGGTCAATCTGGTGCCGGAACTGGGCATATTGCTTAATCAGAAAGCCGCCGTTCAGGTCAATGCCCACGTCGGCGAGGCAAAAAACCGCTTTGATCTGATGGCCTGTAGCCTGGTAAAAGCCTTTACGGCACCTGGCCGACCGCTGGTGATGCTGATTGACGATGCCCACTGGGCCGATCGGGCGACGCTATTGCTGCTGCAGAACCTGCTCAGCCAGAGCGAAGATATTCCTTTGCTGTTGGCAATCTCGCACCGGGAGAGCGTTTCCCTGCCTTGTCCTGCGATTGCCGCCAATTTGCAGCGCATTCGGGCTGGCGCGAATCGTGTCCTCGATATCTCTCCTGAGCCGCTGACGGAAAAAAATATCGCGCGCTGGCTTGGCAGACTGTTTCATACCCGGAGCGCGGCAACGGCGGAACTGGCGCAAATTATTTATGAAAAAACGGCGGGCAATCCGCTCGCCACGCATGAATTTTACCGGCAGGCGGTGCGGGACGGCCTGATCACACATACCGCGCCCTCCAGATGGAGCTGCAATCCACGGGCTCTTAAAGAGCGTCCTTTTACGGCCAACGTAGCGGCAAGCGTGCTGCTGCATCTGGAAACTCTGCCGCTGCCGACACGACATCTTCTGGGAAAATTAGCCGGTCTGGGCAGCACGGGCGACCTGCAAACCCTGGGCAAAATCCTTGCGCTTCCCGTGCCGGAAATCGCGCTGGCTCTTCTTCCGGCGGCGACGTCCAGACTGATATCGCTGAACGAGACAAATTACGCTTTTATGCACGACAGCATGCATAAGGCGGCGCTCAATCTGGCCGATCCCGCAGAGAAAGATGCGTTCCACTACGCAGCGGCCCGCTATTACATGCACGAGTCCAGCCTTGATATTACGAATGCGCTGCTCTTCCGGGCGGCGCATCACCTGCTGACTATCAGGAACAGGACGCGGTTAACGGCAGAGGCGGAGACGTTCTGCCAGCTAATGCTGAAAGCGAGCAGGCGTGCCAGGTTGATCGGCGATTATGTTTCCGCGCTGCGTTATCTGCAGGCCGCCCACCAGCTCCACGACGCAGGCAAAGAAGAGAGCCAGGAGTTTCTGCTCGAAGAGGCGGAATGTGAATTCCTTAATGGCAATCTGCCTGTGGCGCTGGCGCTGAGCCTACAGATCCAGGCTTCGCCCGGCGAGGTAACGGAGAAAGCCGGGGCGGCCTGTCTGATTGCCGAAATCCATATGCGCCAGTCGGACAGCAAGCTCGCCCTGGAGACGGCGCTTGCGTGGCTCGCGGTATTTGGGATTCAGCTAAACCGCCATCCCGACAAAAAAGAGTGCGACGAGGCAAGGCTTCTGCTCAAAGAAGACGTGGGTAAAAACCCCTATGCCCGATTCCGTTCTCTGCCGCTTGTTGACTGCAAAAAAACCGAGGCCGTGATGAACCTGATGGCCAGTGCCAGCACCTTCGCCGCCTTTATCGATCCGCGATTGCACTTTATGATCCTGTGCAAACTTCTTCATCTGACCCTGGCCCGTGGCCTGAGCGGCGCTTCCACTCTGGCGCTTTCCTGGTACGGCGTGGCGTGCGGCGATCAATATGATGAATACAGCCGGGGTTTTGCCAGCTCGCTGCTTGCCCGTGAGCTAATGCACAAGCACGATTTTATCAGTTATAAAGCGCGTACGCTGCTGCCGCTCGATCAGGTCAGCGTCTGGACTATGCCGCTGACCTATGCCATCGAGCGGGCCAGGGAAACCTTTGACATCGCGGTTGAAATCGGTGACCGGACATCCGCCTGCCTGGCGCTACGCCACATGGTGATGAACTGCCTGGCCCGAGGCGATCATCTGGACGGCGTGCATACCTCCATCACGCGCGGAATACTGTTTGTGCGCAAGGCGCAATACCGGGATGTGGAAGTCATTCTGGGTATGCAGCTGGACTACGTTCTCTTCCTGCGCAAACCGCGTAATTTATTCTCAGGCAACGACTTTCAACTGCCCGTGCTGGACATGGTTAAGCCGGAAAACGCTGTTGAACCTATGTACCTTATGCAGTTCTGGACGCAGCTTTATAAAGGCATGGCGCATTTTTTTGCAATGGAATATGGCTGTGCGGAACAGTGTTTTACCGAAGCGTCCTCTTTTACCCGGCTGATTCCCGGTCATGTGCATATGCTGGATTTTCATCTCTACAGCGCGCTGGCTGTGACTATACCGCTGGCGTCAGGAACAATGGACGAGCCGTTGCGTGCGCGGTTGCAGCCGCATCTTGACAAAATCAGGATCTGGGCGAATGAAAACGGCAAAACCTTTGCCGATAAAGAAGCGCTGCTGCACGCCGAGCTGCTTCGGCTGGAAGGCGAGACGGCGCTGGCCTGCGAGCAGTATGAAAAAGCCATTATGCTGTCGCGCGAGGAGCAGTTTCATCCGATCAACGGGCTGGCCTGCGAGCTGGCGGCCCGCATGGCCTATGCCAGAAATATGGCGTTCGCCGGAGATGCGTACATCAGGGGCGCCATGGCAGCCTGGGAGCGCTGGGGCGCAGAGGCCAAAGTTCACCAATTAGAGATGCAGTATCCTGCGTTAGCCAGCCATCAGGCCCACACGGCTTTAAGTACCGTTTCCTTTGAGCAAAACGCGGTCATCAGCGATCTACAGAGCATGGTGACGGCAATGCGTGCGCTGACGGAAGAGATCGACCTGGAACGCCTTATTCATATTCTGATGCTGATGCTGGTTGAGCGAGCCGGGGCGCAGCACTGTATGCTGATTCGGCTTACCGACGGCAATATCCCGGAAATACAGGCGAGAGCCACCACGACCGCCGAGGGCGTGCAGGTTAAAATCGTCAGCGAGCTGCCGGTCGCCACCGATCTTCCGCTGTCGGTTTTGTCTGCGGTGATCCGTACCGGCCAGGAGATCCGCACCGGCAAGCCGGAGGTGTTTAGCCCGTTTAGCCAGGATAATTATCTGGTGGCGTCCGGCGCCGCCGTGATGTGCGTGCCGATGTTCAGGCAGGCGCAAATGGTCGGCGTGCTCTATCTGGAAAACCGACTGATGCCCGATGTGTTTACCGCCGATCATTCGAGGATAGTGTCAATGCTGGGGGCGCAGGCTGCGGTTTCGCTTGAGACGGCCCGGCTGTATGCCGAGCTGCTGGATGAAAACATCCAGCGACGCAACATTGAAAAGCAGCTGCGGGCAAGCCAGACCTCGCTGATGCTCGGAGAGAGAATAAGCCATACCGGTACCTGGCACTGGCATCTTGAACCCGATATTCAGTACATCTCGGATGAATATAAACGCATTATGGGGCTGCCGGAAACGCAGACCACCACCTCAATGGCGGAATTCCAGAGCCGGGTGCACCCGGATGATATTCTCTGCCTCAGAGAGCTGATTGAAACCAGCGTCCGGGACGGCGTGGTCATGCAGGCGGAGTTCCGCATTATTCGGGATGATGGCGAATGCCGCTATATTAAAGGCATTGGCGAACCGAACGATAACTGGCCGGAAGTTGCCGAATATTTTGGCACCCTCACGGATGTTACCGCGCAGCGTCATTCCGAAAACGCGGTCAGGATAGCGCAGGCGGAGCTCGCCCGCGTCGCGCGCGCCACCACCGTTGGTCAACTGACCTCCTCCATCGCCCATGAGATAAACCAGCCGTTGATGTCCATCGTAGCCAATGCGGGCGCGAGCCTGCGCTGGCTGAAGCGCGAGCCTGCGCTGCTGGATAACGCCAGGCAAAGCATTGAGGAGATCATTCGTGAAGGCCGCCGGGCTGGCGATATTATCCGCGGCCTGCAGGCGCTCACGCGTAACCAGGTGGCCGAGTTCGCGCCAGCAAGATTGCACCTTATCGCGCGGGATATCCTGGTTCTATCCCGACTTGAAATGGAGCGCCGGTATATTTCGCTTGAGCTGGATTTCCGGGCGAAAAACGATGGGGTAGTTTGCGAAAGCGTACAGATCCAGCAGGTGTTGCTTAACCTGGTAATCAATGCGATCGAAGCCATGGAGGACAACCCTGGCGCGCGTATTCTGCGGATCTCCTCTTTCCATCCCGCCAGCGATATTATTCGTATAGAAGTTGCCGATAACGGTACGGGGCTTTCCGATGAGGTCATCGGGAAAATCTTCGATTCGTTTTACACCACCAAAGCGGCAGGAATGGGGATGGGGTTGACCATCAGCAACGAAATAATTAAACGCCACGGCGGCGTATTAAATGTGGAAATCCCTCAGGGCGGCGGAAGCCGATTCTGGTTTACGCTGCCGGTGAGCGGTGCTGACAATTGAGGATACTCCCGCACGGATTGCGGGAGTATCTGGCAGAGTGGCCGTAGCGATAAGGTAAAATGCCGGGCGGGGTTTAATGATGAAGAAGCCCCAGCTTCTCTGCGGTTATAACCAGTTCGGGCACCGAGCGGACCAGCATTTTATCCAGCACCCGGCGCTTATGCACCTTCGCGGTAATTTCGCTGATGCCCATTTCCGCCGCAATCTGCTTGTTTAATAAGCCACGGATAATCAACTGCATCAGCTCTGTCTCGCGCGGGGTAAGCGAATTATAGCGTTCGGTCAGCGTTAATTTTTCCTGGAAAAGGTCGGCGTTTTTTTCTGACAGCGCCAGCGCCTCTGAGACCACGCGTAGCAGGTCGTCCGGCATAACCGGTTTGGTCAGAAACTCAAAGGCACCGGCTTTCATCGCCCTGACCGTTATGGGAATAGTGCCAAAGCCGGTAAGGAAAATAGTGGGAATAGAGTAGCCGCGCCCGGTAAGATGAAGTGAAACATCAAAACCGTCAAAGCCGGGCATATTCAGATCCACAATCAGGCAGCTGGGCATGCTGTAATGGGTCTGAGCCAGAAAGTCAGAAGGAGAGAGAAAAGTGGAAACCAGATAGCCTTCTGAGCTGAGCAGGTTTTGCAGCGAGGCGATAACAGATTCATCGTCATCAACAATATAAATTTTTTTATCCATAATGACTCGTTCTGGCTCTTACCAGGTCTGATTTTATAAAATTTAATATAACCCGAAATTTTGACAGGTAAAATCCGAAACGCTGATGGTTCTGGTGCGTTATTACTTTTCAGGACCACAGTGCCAAAACCTTAAGTCCGGCAAAAGGTGACGAACAGCTATTCTTTGCTCAATCTGCCTGTTCTTTCATCGGTTTATATCGACAACTTGCTTATGAAGAAGAAATACTTATTTATATAAGGTTAATTAGCTGTGGCCTGGTCCAATTAAAATGCAGAAAAAGCCTGAGCCAGGGTAAAATCAATCCACGTTAATACAGCATACCGCGGACATGATGAAGCATTACTGGTGGAAAGATTTTCTCGATCGCGAC
Organism: Pantoea sp. sgz302252; assembly: GCF_042610525.1. GTDB lineage: Bacteria > Pseudomonadota > Gammaproteobacteria > Enterobacterales > Enterobacteriaceae > Erwinia. The sequence goes on along the minus strand of NZ_JBHDVM010000004.1, from coordinate 397,190 downwards.
AACAGCTGGCTCGGTTTAGAGCTGACGGTAACGCAGCGCAACGGGCAGGCAATGGAAATGCACAGCGGGCATCATGGCCGCATGGCTTTGCAGATAAACGGCGAGACACTGTTCTGGGCGACGATGTTAAAAAACCATAGCGGCGTATGGCTGGTGTTTAATGCCGATCATCCCGCTCAGCAATTACTGCTGCCTGCTATTACTTCAGCCGAGGTTGAAAGCGCGAAACGAATGGGCAATGAAAAATGGCCCCATTACTGGTGCCGCCATTTTGCCCGAGCGCTTATGGCGGGCCCAGCGCTGCTGACCGGGCCGGGCCGCTGGCTGCTAAGGCCCATGGAGCAAGCTAAGCCAACAGCACCCTATGTGCTTAACCGGCAGCTTCCTTTTGAGCAATGGCGTTTTCAGACCTCAGCAAATAGCGAGCAGACTGCCGTTAACTGGACGCTTTACAGTGAAGATTTTCCGGATTTGCAGGCGCCAGAAAAAGTCACGCTGGTTGACTGGTGGTGGGGTGGCTATTTACTACTTGCCCGTTATCCGGTGGATCCTGATAGCGGGCGGGTTAAATGGTGGCGCAAAAAATGCCGTGAGCAAGCGCTGCCGCCCATACTGTTATGGTTTATCGGCGGGCTGGCTTCATACCTTATTCTTGACGGGCACGATCGCCTACAGGCTGCTTTGGCGGAAGGCATACAACCGCAATTTCTGGTCTTAAGCGAGATCCATGAACAAGTCTACACCCCCAGTGAAGAAACCGTGCAGCGGGTTATGCGCTCGTTAACCCTCCAACAGGAAAAGTGCAAGAAGAACGCCATTAATATAGATGCGATGAATAAGTCGCTGATGAATCTCTATGATACCCGTTATACCTGTGCAACCACTCATAGCCGTGCTGTATTAGGCCGCGGCGATAGCTGGGAGCGAGAAGTCAGGGAATATTTACAGCGCCACCAGCTTGAACACTTTTTAACAAAAATTTTGGCCCGTGAAGAATAAAAGCTCAGGCCAGGTTACTCTATATCTAAGCGTTGAGCAATGCGTCAGCAGACCAGAGGCGACAGCATAATGCAACGAGGGTACACCGAAAATAATGGTTGCAAGAATGGCCGGAATACTTATGTTGAAGTAATTTCTATAAAATTAGGGGTGTCAGGTTCTTAACACCCCTTTGGCCAGGTGGAAAAATGACATTGACAAAAAATCCCACCCCTGTTCCGGTTAAATACGCTCTAATAAAATTAAATCATCCTAATTTGGTATCTGGTTTCTTGTGTTATTATTCTGCATTGTGGCGGGAGCCTGGCTGATAACTCTTCCCTGGCGAGCATTTGCCGCATTATTTTGTCTGTTAATGATGTAGCCTCCAATCGCCATACCGATTCCAATTCCTATTATCGGGGCAAAGCCTGTTCCCACGCCAACGAGCGCTGTAACAATGCCCCCTGCTATAAGAATTTCAGGTCTATTTTTTATAAATTCTATTGGGCTGGTAACAACTTCTTTAAGCCTTTTTCCAAAGGAACATTTTTTTTCCTTAGCAGCATTTACATTATTTTCATTGGCAGGAGAATGAATCGTTGAACTGGCACCTGCTGCACTGGTATTGAAACCTATAGGGTAAGTTGCGGTATTTCCAATATTTACCATAAAATCCTCTAATTAAAAAATGGTGAGGGAACAGTATAAAAAAGACTGTATGCCTGGTTTTGTAAATTTCGACCATTCTCCCCCTTTTTATAAAAGCCATCGCCCCTATGGAGACGACACGCCAGCTCTCTGTCCGACTGGTCAGCCTTTCGCTATCCACTAAACTCATTAAGTAAGCTAATAGATCACCTTCATCACGGCAAGGAGATACCATGTCTGAACCAAGCGAAATGACTAATGTGTTTGCCAGTAAAATGCGCGACGCCGACCTGAACTTTATCGCCAATATCGCCAGCAAGTTAGGGGTAGGCCTGGGCGTGACGCTGTTTGTTAAAGGGGCGCTGGTAACGGGGAATACCATTTCCGGCAAAGAATACTATGAGCAAATTGTCGAGTTTTTCGGCGAAACACAGGAAGGGTCTGTAGAACAGGCGATAGCCAATTACTTTAAGCGCACAGGCGAGGCTTACTACACGCCGGAAGATGATGAGGCTTCGGTGCCGCTCAACTTCCTGCACCTGAAAGATGTCTCTTTCAGGCTGGGCTCTGAGCAGTTTTCGCAGCATAAAAACGGCCTGCTCAGGATCAAAATAGAAGAGATCGACGGCTTTATGTTAGGGATTTCGACCAACGACGAATAGGGTAACAAGCCGTTTCAGCCCTGCCTGCGGGCTGAAACGGCAACTACTGTCAGGCCGCGTTTTCCAGAATCTGGTTCATAAAGTCGCGTACCCACTTCATGCGTAGCTTACGCTCGGCGAGATCCCGGGTAAACTTCAGCTTTGTCGGGCCATCCAGCCGCCAGTTTTGCGGCTCTTTCTGCAGCAGGCCAATCAGCCACGCCGGGTCAGCTTTGTTTTTCTCAGCAAACTCAATGAAACCGCCTTTCTCGCTCGCCTCGACGCGGCGAATGCCGATCTTTTTCGCCATCAGGCGCAGCGCGGCTATATCCAACAAATTACGGGCTGCATCCGGTAGCTGGCCGAAACGGTCAATTAACTCGACCTTCAGATCTTCCAGCTCGCCTTCCTGCTGGGCGCTGGCGATACGCTTATAGAATGACAAGCGCGTATTGACGTCCGGGATAAAATCATCCGGCAATAGCGCAGGCATACGCAGTTCGATATCGGTCTGGCTGTTTGTCAAATCTTCCAGAGACGGCTCGCGACCTTCTTTCAGCGCATCTACCGCGTTCTCCAGCAGCTCCATATAGAGCGAGAAGCCGATACTCTCCATCTGGCCGTGCTGATCTTCCCCCAGCAGCTCGCCCGCGCCGCGAATCTCCAGGTCGTGCGTCGCCAGCGCGAAACCGGCACCCAAATCCTCCAGCGAGGCGATAGCTTCCAGACGTTTATGCGCGTCCGTAGTCATGGCTTTAGGATGCGGCGTCAGCAGCCAGGCGTAGGCCTGATGGTGCGAACGGCCCACGCGACCACGCAGCTGATGCAGCTGAGCCAGGCCAAAGTGATCGGCGCGCTCAATGATAATGGTATTGGCGGTGGGGATATCGATACCGGTCTCGATAATGGTAGTGCAGACCAGCACGTTAAAGCGCTGATGGTGGAAGTCATTCATCACCCGTTCCAGATCGCGCTCGCGCATCTGGCCGTGGCCGATGGCAACACGGGCTTCCGGCACCAGCTCTGAAATACGGTGAGCGGCTTTCTCGATATTCTCTACATCGTTGTAAAGATAATAAACCTGGCCGCCGCGCAACACTTCGCGCAGGATCGCCTCGCGCACCACCAGATCGTCGAACTCGCGTACAAAAGTTTTTACTGCCAGGCGACGCGCTGGCGGCGTAGCGATAATAGAGAGATCGCGCATACCGCTCATCGCCATATTTAGCGTGCGCGGGATCGGCGTGGCGGTCAGTGTGAGGATATCCACATCGGCACGCATTGCTTTGATGCGTTCCTTGTGGCGTACGCCGAAACGGTGTTCCTCATCGACAATCAGCAGCCCCAAATCGTGCCATTTGATTTCGCTTTGCAGCAGCTTGTGCGTGCCGATCAGAATATCGATTTTGCCTTCGCGAGCTTCTTCCAGGATCTGCGCCTGCTCTTTCGCGCTGCGGAAACGGGAGAGCATCTCAATACGCACCGGCCAGTTAGCGAAGCGATCGCGGAAGTTATCGTAGTGCTGCTGGGCGAGCAGGGTAGTCGGCACCAGCACCGCGACCTGCTTGTGATTTTCCACCGCCAGGAACGCGGCGCGCATCGCTACTTCGGTTTTACCGAAGCCCACGTCGCCGCACACCAGCCTGTCCATCGCCAGCGGCTGGCACATATCGCTGAGCACGGCGTTAATCGCCTGCGCCTGATCCGGCGTGGTTTCAAACGGGAAGCTGTCGCAGAACAGTTGATACTGATCGCGATCGTGCTTAAAGGCGAAGCCTGCTTTGGCGGCGCGCTGGGCATAGATATCCAGCAGCTCGGCCGCCACATCGCGCACTTTTTCCGCTGCTTTCTGCCGCGCCCGCGACCAGGCATCGCTGCCCAGCTTGTGCAGCGGCGCGTTTTCGTCCGCGCCGCCAGCATAGCGGCTAATCAGATGCAGCGAGGAAACCGGCACGTAAAGTTTGGCGTCGTTCGCATAGGCCAGCATCAGATATTCGGCGGTGATGCCGCCGGTCTCCAGCGTGGTCAGGCCGATATAGCGGCCAACGCCGTGCTCCAGATGCACCACCGGCTGACCGGGATGCAGCTCTGCCAGGTTACGGATTAACACATCCGGGTTGATCGAGCGGCGGGTATCCTGACGGCGGCGGCTGACGCGTTCGCCCAGCAAATCGCTTTCGCAAATCAAAGCCCGGTTGCGCAGTCTGTCGATAAAGCCGTGCTCGCTGGCGCCGATGATTAAATAAGCGCCGGGTTCCTGAGCTTCCTGCAAGGCGTGAATGGCTTTCGGCACCAGCTTGATGCGCGCCAGCAGCTCCTGCAGCGCTTCGCGGCGGCCTTCACTCTCTACCGAAAAAATCACCGGGCCGCTGAACGATTCCAGAAAACGGCGCAGCGCGTCCAGCGGTGCTTTTGCCTGCGCCTGGACGGCCAGATCCGGCAGCGGCTGGTAGCCCAGATTGGTGTTGGCGGCTTTTTCCGGCAGCTCGTCGTTTTTCAGCTGTACGCGCGGCCATTTTTTCAGCTCGCCGAACAGCTCGTCAGTACGCAACCAGAGTTTTTCCGGCGGCAGCAGCGGGCGCATAGGATCGACGCGGCGGTTTTCGAACCTGGCTTCGACCTCCTGCCAGAAGCGCTCGGCGCTGTTTTCCAGATCGCCGGTGTTGACGACAAGGGTATTGGCAGGCAGATAGCTGAACAGCGGGGGTAACGGCTGCTCGAAAAATAGCGGCTGCCAGTATTCAATGCCGGAAGGCAGTGTGCCTTTGCTGACCTGCTGATAAATATGCTCGGCTTCACGCCTGACCTCAAAGTGTTCGCGCCACTGGCTGCGGAACAGTTCGATCGCCGCTTTATCGGTTGGGAATTCATGCGCGGGCAGCAGGTTGATTGCCTCGACTTCCTCCAGCGTGCGCTGGCTGTCAACGTCGAACAGACGCAGGCTGTCGATTTCATCGTCGAAAAAGTCGATGCGATAGGGCTGTTCGCTGCCCATGGGGTAGAGATCCAGCAGCGCGCCGCGGGTGGCATATTCACCGTGTTCCATCACCTGATCGACATGGCGGTAGCCTGCCTGCTCGAGCTGATTACGTAGCGTATCACGCGACTGGCGCTGGCCCTTGCGCATGACCAGCGCGTGGCCGTGCAGAAAATTGTGCGGGCAGACGCGCTGCATCAGCGTATTGACCGGCAGGATCAGCACGCCTTTTTCCAGCATTGGCAAGTTATAAAGCGTGGAGAGACGGGAAGAGATGATTTCCTGATGCGGCGAGAAACTGTCGAAAGGCAAGGTTTCCCAGTCGGCCAGGCTGAGCACCGGCTGGTCGGTAAACTGGCGGATTTCATCCTGCAGCCGCAGCGACGTTTGCATATCCGGCGCGATCAGCATTACGGGGCCGCCGTGTCGCGCCAGGATTTCCGCGCATTCCACCGCACAGGCGGCACCGGTTAGTTGTCCCAGCTGACGCTGGTCGCCTGCTTTGGCTGGCAGGGTATATCGAACTTGTTCAGGCATAATCAGTCAGTCGGTCTCTTCACAAAAAGGGAGAGCAGAAAACGACGTGTTTCCTGTTCGGCTAACCGAGTATACCTCTATTTCGGCGATTGATGGGTGTAGTGCATTCTGGGTCGGTCAATGTTTGCCCAAATCAGCTCTTTTTCGCCGTGGTAGCTGTGGTTGCCATCGTCCCACTTAACGTAATAGCCCGCGGGCGCATCGCCCTGTTCAAAGACGTTCACCACCAACCCCTTAATTTCGCCCGTTTTGTGCCGGACGATACTGCCTTTTGGATATTTTGACATTCTTACCACTCCCGCCTTTAATCTGGGGTACTCAAAACCTTTCCCTTACCAGGGACGATTAAGTTTACGCCGTTTCCTGCGTAACAATTGAGTAAATAACGGTCTTTTTTAGCGTAATTTTTCCACAAACGGCGTGGGTGAGAAAAGGGAAAGCAAAACTTAGTAAAAGAGTCAGCGGCTTAGAGGTTCCATAACGCCGGGCTAACCTTTATCATCTTCGATCACTTTTTGCCTTTTACCGCCAGAAGACGGAATACATGTATCAACCTGTCGCGTTATTTATCGGCCTGCGCTATATGCGCGGGCGAGCAGCAGACCGCTTCGGGCGGTTTGTATCCTGGCTTTCCGCTATCGGCATTACGCTGGGCGTGCTCGCGCTGGTCACCGTGCTGTCGGTGATGAACGGCTTTGAGCACGAGCTGGAAAAAAGCACCCTGAACCTGATGCCGCAGGCGCTGATTAGCAGCGAAAAAGGCTCGCTTAACCCGCAGCAGACGCCGGCCGACTCGCTGAAATTGCAGGGCGTAAGCCACGTTACGCCGCTGACCACCGGCGATGTGGTGCTGCAAAGCGCGCGCAGCGTGGGCGTCGGCGTCATGCTGGGCATCAATCCCAACGAAGCCGATCCGCTTACGCCGTTTCTGAATAACGTTAAGCAGAGCGATCTCCAGCCAAATCAGTACCGCATTATCGTAGGGGAACAGCTGGCGGAGCAGCTTGGCCTGAAGCGCGGCGACCAGTTGCGGCTGATGGTGCCGTCCGCCAGCCAGTTTACGCCGATGGGCCGCCTGCCAAGCCAGCGTCTGTTTACCGTTATCGGCACTTTCGCCGCCAACAGCGAAGTGGACGGCTACCAGATCCTGGTGAACCAGCAGGACGCCTCGCGGCTGATGCGCTATCCGGCGGGCAATATCACCGGCTGGCGGCTGTGGCTGGAAAAACCGCTGCAGGTGGATTCGCTCAGCCAGCAGAAGCTGCCGGACGGGCTGGTGTGGAAAGACTGGCGCGAGCGTAAAGGCGAGCTGTTCCAGGCGGTAAAGATGGAGAAAAACATGATGGGGCTGTTACTCAGCCTGATTGTCGCCGTGGCCGCCTTTAATATTATTACCTCGCTGGGCCTGCTAATTATGGAAAAACAGGGCGAGGTGGCAATCCTGCAAACGCAGGGGCTGACGCGACGCCAAATCGTGATGGTATTTATGGTGCAGGGCGCGACGGCGGGCATCGTTGGTTCCGTGCTCGGCGCGTTGCTGGGCGTGCTGCTGGCCAGCCAGCTCAATAACCTGATGCCGCTGATTGGCATTTTCCTTGATGGCGCGGCGCTGCCCGTCGATATTTCTGTTACGCAGGTGGTGACTATTGTCGCCGTCGCGATGGTGGTGGCGCTGCTCTCCACGCTTTATCCTTCCTGGCGCGCCGCCGCCGTTCAACCCGCTGAGGCTTTACGTTATGAGTAACCCGATTCTGTTGCAGTGCGACAAGCTGTGCAAAAGCTACCAGGAAGGCAGCGTTCAGACTGACGTGCTGCGCAACGTCTCGTTCAGCGTGGCGCCTGGCGAAATGATGGCCATTGTCGGCAGCTCCGGCTCCGGCAAAAGCACCCTGATGCATCTGCTGGGCGGGCTGGATACGCCGACTTCCGGCGATGTGGTGTTTAACGGCAAATCGCTGAACGGCATGTCTTCCACCGCGAAAGCCGAACTGCGTAACCGCGAACTGGGCTTTATCTATCAGTTTCACCATCTGCTGCCGGATTTCAGCGCGCTGGAGAACGTCGCCATGCCGTTATTGATCGGTAAGGCGAGCAAGGCGGAAGCCGAGGCAAAAGCCACTGAAATGCTGCGCGCGGTAGGGTTAGAAAAGCGGGCAGCGCATCGTCCTTCCGAACTTTCCGGCGGTGAACGCCAGCGAGTGGCTATCGCTCGTGCGCTGGTCAATAACCCGCGGCTGGTGCTGGCGGATGAGCCGACCGGCAACCTGGACGCGCGTAACGCCGATGCCATTTTCGATCTGCTGGGCGAGCTGAACGTGCGCCAGGGCACCGCATTCCTGGTGGTGACGCACGATCTGCATCTGGCGAAGCGGCTTAACCGCCAGATGGAGATGCGCGACGGCGTGCTCAACGAAGAACTGACGCTGACAGGAATGGCGTAATGGCAAGCTCTCTTTCACTGCTTCTGGGCCTGCGCTTCAGTCGCGGCCGCCGTCGCGGCGGCATGGTGTCGCTGATTTCTGTGATCTCCACGGTTGGCATCGCGCTGGGCGTGGCGGTATTGATTATCGGCCTCAGCGCCATGAACGGCTTCGAGCGCGAGCTGAACAACCGCATTCTGGCGGTGGTGCCACATGGCGAAATAGAACCAGTTAACCAGCCTTTCACCGGCTGGCAGTCGCTGCTGCCGAAAGTGGCTCAGGTGCCGGGTATCGCGGCGGCAGCGCCTTATATCAACTTTACCGGCTTAATCGAAAGCGGCGCGAAGCTACAGGCAATCCAGGTCAAGGGCGTCGATCCGCAGCAGGAAACACAGCTCAGCGCGCTGCCTGCCTACGTGCAGAACAACGCATGGCAGAGCTTCGGCGCAGGTAAACAGCAGATCATCCTGGGTCAGGGCGTTGCTAAAAGCCTGAAAGTGAAGCAGGGCGACTGGCTGACTATTATGATCCCCAACAGCGATCCCGAGCATAAGCTGCTACAGCCAAAGCGCGTGCGTTTACAGGTTAGCGGCATCCTGGCACTGAGCGGGATGCTGGATCACAGCCTGGCACTAGTGCCACTACAGGATGCGCAAAACTATCTGGCAATGGGTGACAGTGTCACGGGTATTGCGCTAAAAATGAACAACCCATTTGCTGCCCAAAAACTGGTGCGGGACGCGGGCGAGGTTACGCAATCCTACGTTTATATCCGCAGCTGGATTGGTACCTATGGCTATATGTACCGCGATATCCAGATGATCCGCGGCATCATGTATCTGGCGATGATACTGGTGATTGGCGTGGCCTGTTTTAATATCGTCTCCACGCTGGTAATGGCGGTGAAGGATAAGAGCGGCGATATCGCCGTGCTGCGCACGCTGGGCGCGAAAGATGGGCTGATCCGCGCCATTTTTATCTGGTACGGCCTGATGGCAGGGCTGCTGGGCAGCGTCAGCGGAGTAATAGTTGGCGTGCTGGCGGCCTTTAACCTTACGCCGATTATCCACGGTATTGAAACCTTAACCGGCTATCATTTCCTCTCCGGTGATATCTACTTTATCGATTTCCTGCCGTCGGAAGTGCACTGGCTGGATGTAGGCATCGTGCTGATCACCTCGCTGGTGTTAAGTTTGATCGCCAGCTGGTATCCGGCCAGAAGGGCCAGCCGCATCGATCCGGCGCGGGTGCTCAGTGGCCAATAAAATTTATTACGGCTTTGACGTTGGCGGCAGCAAAATTGCGCTTGGCGTCTATAACGAGCGGCGTGAGCAGATCTGGAGCAAACGGCTGCCGACGCCCACTCAGGACTATGCGCTGCTGCTGGATCGGCTGGCGGCGCTAACGGAAGAGGCCGATCTGTTCTGCGGCGAGCGCGGCAGCGTCGGCATCGGTATTCCCGGCCTGCCAATACCGGATGAAGGCACGGTTTTTACCGCCAACATTCCGGCGGCGCAGGGGCAACGGCTACAGGCCGATCTTAGCGCGCGGCTGGGAAGAGAAGTGCGTATCGATAACGATGCCAACTGTTTTGCGCTGTCGGAAGCCTGGGATGAAGAGTTCCGGGCTTATCCGGTGGTGCTGGGCCTGATTCTGGGCACCGGCGTGGGCGGCGGGCTGATTATCAATGGCAGGCCGCTGACCGGACGCAACTTTGTGGCAGGCGAGTTCGGCCATATGCGGCTGCCGCTGGACGCGCTGGAAGTGCTGGGTCACGATGTGGAACAGCCTGTGTGCGGCTGCGGCAAGCGTGGCTGCATCGAGCCGTGGCTTTCCGGGCCGGGATTTTCCCGTCTGTGGCGGCTGCATTATCAGTCAGATCTCAGTGCACCGGCGATCGCCAGCCGCTATTATCAACAGGATAAGCAGGCCGTTGCCCATACCGAGCGCTACCAGGCGCTGCTGGCCGTTTGCCTGGCGAACTGGCTAACGCTGGTGGATCCGCATTTGGTGGTAGTGGGCGGCGGCCTGTCAGGTTTTAACGCGCTGTATGATGGGCTGGAGCAGCAGGTAGCGCGCCATTTGCTGCCCCGGGCAAAGCCGCCGCGGATTGCCAAAGCCCGTCATGGAGACGCAGGCGGCACGCGTGGTGCCGCTTTTTTGCACATTCAGGACCAGAGGATTTATGATGCGTACACCCCGTCGCCGGTTGAGACTGGCCCGCTATAAGAAAACCCGCCGCAAAGTTCAGCAGCGTTTGCGGCAGCGCATTTTCGAACGCGACCGTAACCTGGAGATCGCTATGCATCCTTTACCAAGAGTTGTTGTGTTGACCGGCGCAGGCATCTCCGCCGAGTCAGGCATCCGCACTTTCCGCGCCTCGGACGGCCTGTGGGAAGAGCACAAAGTCGAAGACGTGGCGACGCCGGAAGGCTTCGCGCGCGATCCGCAAAAGGTACAAGCTTTTTATAACGCCCGCCGTCGCCAGCTAACCAGCGATGAGATTAAGCCCAATGCGGCGCATGAAGCGCTGGCGAAGCTGGAGGCGGCGCTGGGCGACCACTTCCTGCTGGTCACGCAGAACATTGACAACCTGCACGAGCGCGCGGGCAACCGCAACGTTATCCATATGCACGGCGAGCTGCTGAAGGTGCGCTGCGTCTCCAGCGGCCAGGTGCTGCACTGGCAGGAAGACGTAAAAGAGAGCGATCGCTGCCACTGCTGCCAGTTCCCTTCAGCTTTGCGTCCGCATGTCGTGTGGTTCGGCGAAATGCCGCTACAGATGGATGAGATCTATCAGGCGCTGGCGCAGGCGGACTACTTTATCGCCATCGGCACCTCCGGCCATGTTTATCCCGCAGCCGGATTTGTGCATGAGGCGAAGCTACAGGGCGCGCATACCGTGGAGCTGAACCTGGAACCAAGCCAGGTTGGCAGCGAGTTTGAAGAAAAAGAGTACGGGCTGGCAAGCGAAGTGGTGCCGAGGTTTGTGCAGCAGCTGCTGCAGAAAGTCGGTTAACCTTCTGAGCCTCAGGATGGCTTAGCGCCATCCTGACATTTTACTCGGCGAGCCGGTAGCGCCAGGATCAAATGCGCTGTAACCCCGCCGACTAATCCCCAAAAAGCTGCGCCGATGCCCAGTAAAGAGAGACCGGAAGCGGTAATCAAAAAGGTAATCACCGCCGCTTCGCGCTGTTTATCGTCCGCCAGCGCCCGCTGTAAACTTCCCGCTATTGTTCCTAACAACGCCAGGCCTGCGATAGCGTGGATCAGCGAAGGCGGCAGCGCGCTGAAAAGTTGGCCAATTGCACCGCCGAATAAACCCGCCAGCAGATAGAAAAAGCCCGCGCAGGCCGCGCCCCAGTAGCGACGCTGCGGATCGGGATGAACATCCGGCCCCATGCAGATCGCCGCTGTAATTGCCGCAATACAAACCGAAAAGCCGCCGAACGGCGCAAGCAGCAGCGAGGTCAGCCCCGTCCAGCTCATCAGCGAGGAGACCGGCGACGGATAACCTGCGGCCTTTAATGTCGCAATACCGGGCGCGTTTTGCGAGGCCATCGTCACCACAAAAAAGGGAATGCCGATGCCCAATAGCGCGGACCAGCTAAAGTGTGGCGCAATAAACTGCGGCGTGGCAAAGGCCAGCGGCTGTGGTGAAAAATGGATCTCGCCTTTGCCAGCGGCCACTGCCAGACCAACCAGCAGCGTCAGCACAATGGCGTAGCGCGGCAAAAAGCGGCGGGCCAGCAGATAAGCCAGGCACATGCTGGCCGTCAGCGCGAAATCGGGCTGAAGCGAAGCGAAAGCATCCAGGCCAAAGCGCAGCAAAATACCTGCCAGCATCGCGGCGGAAATCGCCTGGGGAATGTGGTTCATCAATCTGGCGAACAGGCCGGTGACGCCGCAGAGAAAAATCAGGCCCGAAGCGAAAATAAATACGCCGATAGTGTCTGGCAAAGAAGTGCCGGGCAGGCTGGTGACCAGCAGCGCCGCACCGGGCGTTGACCAGGCGGTTAATATGGGCGCGCGGTAGTAAAAAGATAGCCCAATGGAGGTCACGCCCATTGCCAGCCCCAGCATGCTCAGCCAGCCGCCCAGCTGTGACACCGTTGCACCAGCGGCGCTGGCGGCCTGAAAAATAATAGCGGCAGAACTGGTATAACCCACCAGCACCGCCACAAAACCCGCCGCGATGGCAGGCAAAGTAAGATGGCGTAATGAAAACGCAGGGCGCATCGCTTTCTCCGTATTGACCGTTATAACGCACGATTAAGCTCTGTGCGTTATAACGCACGGGCGCTATACTGTCAAAAAAAGGAGAAAAGATGCAGCCGCTACCGCCGGATCCTGGCCGAATACTGAAGAAAATACGCATGGCACGTGAGTGGAGCCTGAGCCAGGCCGCCGCGCAGACCGGCGTCAGTAAAGCGATGCTGGGCCAGATAGAACGAGGCGAATCCAGCCCGACAGTCGCCACGCTGTGGAAAATAGCCACCGGATTCAACGTCCCTTTTTCGCTGTTTTTTGGCGACGAAGCCACCCGGACAGAACCGCTGCGCAGCGAGGAAATGCGCGGTCGTTCGCAGGACGAGGCCATGCACGCCAGCCCACTTTTTCCTTACGATCGCCCGCTGGGTTTTGATCTGCTGGTGGTCGAGCTGGCCGCAGGCGCGCTCAGCGAATCTTCCGCCCACGAGCGCGGCGTTATTGAGCACGTGATTGTTATTGAAGGCGAACTGCAGTTGGCGACCGGCACGCAATGGCATACGCTTAAAGCGGGCGAAGGGCTGCGTTTCCAGGCTGACGCCGCGCACAGCTATCGCAATGACGGCGCGCTGCCGACGCGGTTTTACAGCCTGATCCACTATCCGCAAGGCGTAAAGCCCAATTCAGATCCACACTTGTAACTGACCTGACGCAATAAACGCCAGACAAAATAACAGATAATAACCATCCGCACTCAGAGGGAAGGCAGATGACCAATTTATTAGATCGCTTCTTGCACTATGTTTCATTCGACACGCAGTCTAAAGCGCATGTTCGGCAGGTTCCCAGTACGGAAGGGCAGTGGCGGCTGGCTCGCGAACTGAAGCAGGAGCTGGAAGCGCTGGGCCTGAGCAGTGTGACGCTAAGCGAACATGCCATTGTCATGGCAACGCTGCCCGCCAATGTCGCCTGGCCGGTACCTGCAATCGGCTTTATCGCCCATATAGATACCTCGCCGGATTTCACCGGTAAAAATGTAGCGCCGCAGATTGTCGAGAACTATCGCGGCGGCGATATCGCCTTGGGGATAGGCGACGAGGTATTGTCGCCGGTGATGTTTCCGATACTGCATCGCCTGACCGGCCACACGCTGATCACTACCGATGGCAAAACGCTACTGGGCGCCGATGATAAAGCAGGCCTGGCAGAGATAGTAACGGCCATCGCCCGGCTAAAAGAGGAAAACATTCCGCATGGCGATATCCGTATCGCTTTTACGCCGGATGAAGAGATAGGCAAAGGTGCCAGCCATTTCGATGTGGCAGCCTTCGGCGCGGAATGGGCCTATACCGTAGACGGCAGCGGGCTGGGCGAGTTTGAATATGAGAATTTTAACGCCGCGTCCGCTACCGTGAAGATTGTCGGCAACAACGTTCATCCCGGCAGCGCAAAGGGCGTTATGGTCAACGCGCTGGATCTGGCAATGCGCTTTCACGCCGCCATGCCGGAAAAAGAGGTGCCGGAGCAAACCGAAGGCTATGAGGGCTTTTTCCATCTGCACGGCATCAAGGGCAGCGTGGATAAAGCGGAACTTTACTACATTATTCGGGATTTCGACCGCGCCAGCTTCGAGGCCCGCAAAGAGAAGATGAAAGAAGTTGCCGCCGCGCTGGCCGAAGGCAAACAGCCGGGCGTCAGTATTGAGGTACAGACGGAAGACAGCTATTACAATATGCGAGAAAAGGTCGAGGTCCATCCGCATATTATCGAGCTGGCGCTACAGGCGATGCGCGAGAGCGGGGTAGAGCCAATAACAAAACCAATACGCGGCGGTACAGATGGCGCGGCGCTGTCGTTTAAAGGATTACCTTGCCCGAATATCTTTACCGGCGGCTACAACTACCACGGTAAGCATGAGTTTGCTTCACTGGATATTATGGAGAAAACGGTGACGGTGATTATGCGTATCGCGGCGCTAACGGCGGAGCAGGCTAAAAAGCGCTAAGGCGTCAGCAAAGGCAATGAAAACGGCCCTGAAAGCAGGGCCGTTGAAGTTGATGACAAAGTTTTCCGGTGCTGGCTCAGGAGGGCCTGTGTCTTCCGCAAAGACGCAAAAAGCACCGTCCGTGGTAGCTCAGTACGGGCCGTCCATGGCCCGTAGTGCTCCACAGGCCCTCCATCGCTTTAAGTTTGTCAGTAGTCTGACGGCCCTGAAATCAGGGCCGTTGGCTTTTTACGGGCGTGGTGATTTACTCTTCTTCGCCGAAGTACCAGTAGCCGCTGTTAACCAGACCGGCCAGCTGCGCCAGGAACGAGGGATCGTCCAGCGCCCCGTCCAGATCCGCCGCGCTTATTACATGCTGGTTTGCCAGCACGCGCAAGGCGGCAGGCTGCTGGGATTCCAGCTTTTCACCGTTGACGAACACGGCTTCGCCGATTGACAGCACGCGCAGGCCGCCCAGGCGTTGCAGGCTGTCGCCCTGTTGCAGCGCATCGTAGATCTCATCCGGCTGATAAGGTGGCTCCGGCGGCGCTACATCCAGCTCATGCCGCGACTGGGAGATAAACTCGCCGAACCACTGGTTGAAATGCTCTGGCTGATTGATCACTTCCAGCATCATCTCGCGGATGCCGTCCAGCTCCTGCGGCAGAATTTCAGCAGTATGCTCACGCGCGGGCACGTCCGGATCGGTAAAGCGGCGGCTGCCCAGCTCGCGCGACAGCACATAATCCGCAAAGCCGCTGATCAGCTCGCGGCCGCTTGGCGCGCGGAAGCCGACCGAATAGTTGAGCGCGCTCTCCAGCGAGTAGCCTTCGTGCGGGAATCCAGGTGGAATATAGAGGATATCGCCCGGCTCCATTTCTTCATCGATAATGGCGTCAAACGGCTCAACCTGTAACAGATCCGGATGCGGACAGTGCTGCTTCATGGCGACTTTCTCGCCCACGCGCCAGCGACGGCGGCCGGTGCCCTGAATAATAAAGACATCGTACTGATCCAGATGCGGGCCGACGCCGCCGCCCGGCACGGAGAAAGAGATCATCAGATCGTCGGTGCGCCAGTCGGGCAGAAAGCGGAAAGGACGCATCAGCGCGGCGGAAGGCTCGTGCCAGTGATCCACCGCCTGCACCAGCAGCGACCAGTTGTTCTCGCCAAGATGGTCATAGCTTTCAAACGGGCCGTGCGCTACCTGCCATTTATCGTTCTGGTGACTGACCAGGCGGCTGTCGACCTCGTTTTCCATCGCCAGCCCGGCCAGCTCGTCCGGAGAAATAGGATCGACGAAATTTTTAAAGCCGCGCTTAAGCACCACGGGCCGTTTCTGCCAGTAACGCTGCACAAAATCGGGCCAGTTGAGGTCGAGCTGATAATCCATAATGGGAGTTCCTGAAACGCTGAATTTCATCGATTATAACAGCGGGAAAGCAGGGCAGGGAAAAGCATTTGCAAATAGCGTTACTCAGGCTTCGCCATCCACTTCCTGACGTTTGAAAATCACCTCCATCCTGGCGCCGCCCAGCTCGCTGGTGGCGGCGATGATATTCCCCGCATACTGTTCGAGAATATCGCGGGCTACAGCCAGGCCAAGTCCCTGGCCGGGGCGCAGCGTATCGGCCCGCTGGCCGCGAATAAATATCAGGTCGCGCTTGCTTTCGGGAATGCCCGGGCCATCGTCTTCCACAATCAGATGTAGCGCGTCATCGGTCTGACGGGCCCTGACCTCTACAAATTCCAGGCAATATTTACAGGCGTTGTCCAGCACGTTACCCATGACTTCCATAAAGTCATTCTGATCGCCAATAAAGGTTATTTCCGGGGAAATATCCAGCGTCAACTCTACGCCCTTGAGCTGATAAACTTTATTCAGCGCCGAACAGAGGCTATCCAGTAGCGCCGGAACGGAATGCAGCTCGCGTTTCAACACATTGTGATCGGCCTGCATGCTGGCGCGATGCAGATAATAGCCAATCTGCTGCGAGATACGGCTAATCTGCTCCAGCATAATCGGCTCGGCCTGTTCGACGGAGATATTGCGCCCACCGCGCAGCGAGCGCAGCGTGGTTTGCAGTACTGCCAGCGGCGTCTTCAGGCTGTGGGTCAGGTCGCTCAGCGTGGTGCGATAGCGCGTATAGCGCTGGCGCTCGTTATCCAGCAGGAAATTGAGATTACGCACCAGGCTTTTTAACTCCTGCGGCGTCTCGTCGGCCAGCGTTTCTCGGGTGCCGTGCTCCAGCTCGCGCAGCTGTGCGGCCAGCGATTCTATTGGCCGCAGGCTCCAGTGCGCGGCCAGCCAAAGCAGCGGGATTACCAGCAGTAAATTAACCAGCAGCACATAGCTGAACCATGACCAGACTACGTCGGAATGCTGTAATTCCTGAGGGATGGAATCTACCACCACTACCGTTAACGCCGGTAGCGTCGGCGTCGCCGCATAACGGTTTACCGCCACCGAGTGGGTAAAAGTGTCGTTGTTGTCGTCGTCGTAGGCGGTCAGCTTGTTCTGTGCTTCCGGGTTATCGCCGAGCGCCCGGCGGCTGGTGCTGTTATCGGTGTCAATTTCGTAAAAATCGGCGCGCCTGAGCCATTCCCGCTTGATGCGCGTGCGGATCTCCGGCACATCGCGCAGCTGCCAGAGCAGTTTGCCCTCATCGTTGTAAATAAAGACCAGCGTAGGGAAATTCAGCGATACCCGCTCGGGCTGGGCGATGGAGAGCTGGTTGTTTTTCCATTGCGCCAGAGTGAAAAACAGATTGCTCTCCGCGCGCATCACACGATAGGTATTTTTGTCGAAGCTAACTACGTAGCCGACAACCGCCACCATACCGTAAGAGAGCGACAGGATCAGCACCACGGCTGCGGTCGCCAGCAAAAAGCGCGCCCGCAGGGAAAAAGGCTTTTCGCGTTGGAATAATGACATTAAAGATCGAACCGGTAGCCCTGTCCGCGGACGGTAGTAATCACATCCTGCGGATACACAGCCTGGATTTTTTTGCGCAAACGGCCCATCAACACATCAATGGTGTGACTCTCGCGCAGTTCGGCATCCGGATAAAGTTGTAACATCAGAGAATCTTTACTGACTACCTTGCCCGCATTGCGGATCAGCGTTTCGATAATGGTGTATTCGAAAGCGGTAAGTTTGATTTGCTGTTCGTCAATGCTCAGCTCGCGGCGCGATAAATCTACCTGGAAAGGCGCCAGCGTAATAATCTGCGAGGCCAGGCCGCTGTTACGGCGCATCAATGCCTGCATGCGGGCGACCACTTCCTCAATATGGAAAGGCTTAGTGACATAGTCGTCGGCACCGGCTTCCAGCGCTTCTACCTTGGCCTGCCAGCCTTCGCGGGCGGTCAGCACCAGGATCGGCTGTTTGACTTCCAGACCGCGCCAGCGGCGGATCATGGTCATACCGTCTTCATCCGGCAGCCCCAAATCAACAAGGGTAATATCAGGGGTATGTTCAGTCAGAAAATAGTCGGCCTCTTTGGCATCTTCCGCCGCATCGACCTGGTGACCCATCTCGCGCAGCTGAACGGCCAGATGATGACGCAGCAGGGGATTATCTTCCACAATCAATACGCGCATAACATTATCCTTTCTGTAGATTTGGTCAAAGACCAGAGCCTGATTTCGATCTGAGGAAAGTATAGGTTAAAGCAGGTAAACAACAGGTTAACACAGGCCGACTTGCGTCGGCCTGAATGGAGTATGGCAGGTTGTAAAACAAAAGAAAAATGCCAAAAATTACGGGAGTTCGTCCACCATTTGTACCGCGCGGCCCAGATAGTTGGCTGGCGTCATCAGCTTAAGGCGGGTTTTTTCCTCTTCCGGCAGTTCCAGGCCGTCAATAAAGGCTTTCATGCCTGCCGCATCCACGCGCTTGCCGCGGGTCAGCTCTTTCAGCTTCTCGTAAGGCTTCTCAATGCCGTAGCGGCGCATCACGGTCTGAATCGGCTCTGCCAGTACTTCCCAGTTGTGATCCAGCTCGTCCAGCAGGCGCTCGCGGTTAACTTCCAGCTTGGAAACGCCCTTCAGCGTGGCCTGATAGGCGATCAGCGCGTAGCCCATACCGACGCCCAGGTTACGCAGCACGGTAGAATCGGTCAGATCGCGCTGCCAGCGGGAAACAGGCAGCTTGCTGGCCAGATGCTGCATCACGGCGTTTGCCAGGCCCAGGTTGCCTTCGGAGTTTTCAAAGTCGATTGGGTTGACCTTGTGCGGCATGGTAGAAGAACCGATTTCGCCTGCGATAGTCTTTTGTTTGAAGTGGTTCAGCGCAATGTAGCCCCACACATCGCGGTCGAAGTCGATCAGGATGGTGTTAAAGCGCGCGATGCAGTCGAACATTTCGGCAATGTAGTCGTGCGGCTCGATCTGCGTGGTGTACGGGTTCCAGGTAATACCCAGCGAAGTCACAAAGCTCTCGCTCACCTGATGCCAGTCTACTTCCGGATAAGCGGCGATGTGAGCGTTATAGTTGCCGACCGCGCCGTTGATTTTACCCAGCACCTCGATGCGCTCCAGCTGGCGTAGCTGGCGCTCGAAACGGTAGGCAACGTTAGCCATCTCTTTACCCAGCGTGGAAGGCGTGGCTGGCTGGCCGTGGGTGCGGGAAAGCAGCGGAATATCGCGATACTGCACCGCCAGATCTTTTACGGCGGCGATGATTTTATGCCAGTAAGGCAGGATAACCTCACGGCGTGCGGTTTCCAGCATCAGCGCGTGGGAGAGGTTATTGATATCTTCAGAAGTACAGGCGAAGTGGATGAATTCCGATACGGCATGCAGCGCGGCGACGGGCTCAACCTTTTCCTTCAGGAAATATTCGACTGCTTTGACATCATGGTTAGTGGTGCGCTCAATGGTTTTGATGCGGGCCGCATCTTCTTCGCTGAAATTAGCAACAATTGCATCAAGGTAAGCGTTTGCGTCGGCATCAAATGCAGGAACTTCCCTGATCTCTGCGCAGGCGGCCAGTTTTTGCAGCCAGCGTACTTCCACCTCGACGCGGAATTTCAGCAGGCCAAATTCGCTGAAAATAGCGCGCAGCGGGCTGACTTTGTCGCCATAACGACCATCGATCGGGGAGACGGCAGTCAGAGAGGATAATTCCATCAGTGTAACTCCTGAAGATTAAAGAGATTGGGGACAACGGGATAAAATTTGCTTCGCCTCGTTTACCAGGCGACTGCGGGAAAACATCAGCTGCAGGCGGCCACCGCCGACCTGCTGCCAGAGCACGGCGGCACGGATGCCGGTCAGCAGCGCGGCGCGCACCTTGCTCTGGATTTGCGAATTCTGCAATACGGCGGGCGAGCCGGTAACCTGAATACGCGGGCCAAGCGGGCTGATCACATCCACATAGATGGCGGCCATGGCGCTTAGCAGCGTATCGGATTCTAAATCGTAATGCACCAGCTGGCGATCCAGCTGCGCGATGCGCTTCGACAGATCGTCCAGCGCGGTTTTGCTGGCGCTCAGCTTGCGCTCCAGCACCATCATACTCAGGGTATAGCGGGTCAGCTCTGCGCCCGCGCCGTGGCGGCTGCTGCTGTTCAGTACCGCGATCAGCGTCTCCAGCCCGAAGTGCAGGTTCTCCTCTTTGCCGCCGTAAACCGCCAGGGTGGAAGAGGGATTCAAATCGATGACGCTCTGCAGCGACACTTTCAGCGACTCGGGTGGGCAATGGCCCTGATGCGCCAGCTGCTGCACCAGATGCGCCGCCTGGCAGATGCCCGCGAGGGCCAGCGTAATATCGTAATAATTTTTCGCCACGGTAACTCCTGTATACGTCGCCGGACGGTCAGCCGCCCGGCTTAACCCTTAAAGCGGCAGACGCTCTTCAATGATGCCGCCGCCCAGGCAGACTTCGCCCTGATAAAACACCGCGGACTGGCCCGGCGTAACGGCGGCCACCGGCTCGTCAAAACGTACTTCCAGGCGATCTTCGCCCAGCGGCGTGACCGTGCAGGGAATATCCGTCTGGCGATAGCGGGTTTTCACCGTGCAGCGGAACGGCGCGGTAATTTGCTCGCGATCGACCAAATGCAGCTGCTGGGCGATGAGCCCGACCGACATCAGGCGTGGATGGTCGTGACCCTGCGCCACCACCAGCAGATTATTCGCCACGTCTTTATCCACCACGTACCACGGCTCTTCGCTGCCTTCTTTGGTGCCGCCGATGCCCAGCCCTTTGCGCTGGCCGAGCGTGTGGTACATCAGGCCCTGATGCTCGCCAACCACTTCGCCTTCCGTGCTGACGATACGGCCAGGCTGTGCTGGCAGGTAGCGTCCAAGGAAGTCGCGGAATTTACGCTCGCCGATAAAGCAGATGCCGGTGGAGTCTTTTTTCTTTGCCGTGACCAGCTCCAGCTCTTCGGCGATGCGGCGCACTTCCGGCTTGGCCAGCTCGCCAACCGGGAACAGGCTCTGCGCTATCTGCTCATGGCCCAGCGTATAGAGGAAGTAGCTCTGATCTTTATTGTCATCCAGGCCGCGCAGCAGCTGGCTTTTGCCATTGACATCCTGACGGCGGACATAGTGGCCGGTGGCAATGAAGTCCGCGCCTAAATCTTCCGCTGCGAACTCCAGAAAGGCTTTAAATTTGATCTCTTTGTTGCAGAGAATATCGGGGTTGGGCGTGCGCCCGGCCTTGTACTCTTCCAGGAAATGCTCGAACACATTGTCCCAGTATTCCGCCGCAAAGTTCACGGTGTGCAGATGAATGCCCAGCTTGTCGCAAACCGCCTGCGCATCCGCTAAATCTTCCGCTGCGGTACAGTACTCCTCACCGTCGTCCTCCTCCCAGTTCTTCATAAACAGGCCTTCGACCTGATAGCCCTGTTGCAGCAGCAACCAGGCGGAAACGGAGGAATCTACGCCGCCGGACATACCGACGATCACTTTTTTCTGACTTGACATGAGAAGTACCCGACTTTGAGTTGCAGTTAAAGGCTGCACTTTAAAATTGCGGCGTAGTCTACCACGCGTCGGCGGCGGGCGCATCCTCGCTAAAAGGCCACTGGAACGCGCTCAGCAGCGCAAGCGGATAGCGTTCGCCCTGCTGATAGATGCGCAGGCTTTCGGCAACCAGCGGAGAACGCAGCTTTTTCGCGCCGATAATCTCTTCTGGCGGCAGCCACAGCGCGCGATCGATATCGCGATCCTGAGGATAAGTGGGCAGCATTTTCGGTAAATCCAGCGCGAACAAAAAGCGCAGGAAAGGAGTATTGTCCGGCGCTATCCACTGGTGAAGGCGCAAAAACGCCTGAGGCACGGCTTCAATACCTGTTTCCTCATAGAGTTCGCGCGCGGCGGCCTGCAGCAAAGTTTCATTGGCTTCAAGATGGCCCGCAGGCTGGTTCCAGGTGGCGCGGCCACGCACCATTTCTTCCACCACCAGAAACTGGCCCTCTGCCTGAACTACGGTTGCTACGGTAACGTGCGGTTTAAACATGCTGACTCCTTGCTGTTGGCTCAGCCAGAGAAATCGGCGGTAACGTCGCGCCACTCTCCCGGCAATAAATTTTGCAGCTCTGTTTTCCCCATCGCAAAACGGATTAGCCGTAGCGTAGGGAAACCAATATGCGCGGTCATACGCCGCACCTGGCGATTGCGGCCTTCAAATAAGGTAATTTTCAGCCAGCTGGTGGGGATAGCCTTGCGCTCGCGGATGGGCGGGTTGCGCGGCCAGACCCACGCGGGTTCAGCGACGAATTCTACGCCCGCTGGCAGAGTAGGGCCATCTTTCAGATTAACGCCATCGCGCAGCGGTTGAATATCGCTCTCCTGCGGCGCGCCCTCAACCTGGACATAGTAGATTTTACCGGTACGTTTGCCCGGCTGGGTCAGTTTCGCCTGGAGCGCGCCGTCGTTGGTCAGCACCATCAGC
Organism: Pantoea sp. sgz302252; assembly: GCF_042610525.1. Lineage (GTDB taxonomy): Bacteria > Pseudomonadota > Gammaproteobacteria > Enterobacterales > Enterobacteriaceae > Erwinia. Next base: position 374,884 of record NZ_JBHDVM010000004.1, on the reverse strand, counting down.
CCTTCGCTGTCGCGGTCCAGGCGACCAGCGGCATAAACGCCGCTAACCGGAATATAGTCTTTTAGCGTGCTGCGGCCCGCTTCGTCGCTGAACTGCGGCAGTACGTCAAAAGGTTTGTTAAAAACGATAACACGCCTGGGCTCGCGGTCGGCGGGTTTTGCGCCGCGCGGCGGGCTGAATCGTTTAAGGCGGTGATTATTAACGGAAGATTTACGCATAGTCTTTGCACTTGTTCACAATGGGCGCATTATAACCCAAAGCGGTGAAGATTGGCGCGGCGTGAATATTCGAGTAGTATTGACGCGCATCTTACAAATCATTAACAAAAAAGCGCTCGAAGGAGAGGTTAATGGAAAGCAAAGTAGTTGTTCCGGCGGAAGGTCAGAAAATCACCCTGGATCAGGGCAAGCTGAACGTCCCAAACAATCCAATCATCCCTTTTATTGAAGGCGACGGCATTGGGGTAGACGTTTCTCCCGTGATGATCAAGGTGGTCGATGCCGCCGTGCAGAAAGCTTATAACGGTGAGCGTAAAATTTCCTGGATGGAAATTTATACCGGTGAGAAGTCAGTAGAGCTGTACGGCCAGGACGTCTGGCTGCCGCAAGAAACCCTGGATTTAATCAAAGAGTACCGTGTGGCGATTAAAGGCCCACTGACCACGCCAGTTGGCGGCGGTATTCGCTCCCTGAACGTGGCCCTGCGCCAGCAGCTGGATCTCTACATTTGCCTGCGCCCGGTACGTTACTACACCGGCACCCCAAGCCCGGTTAAGCGTCCTGAAGATACCGATATGGTGATCTTCCGCGAAAACTCCGAAGATATCTATGCCGGTATCGAGTGGAAAGCCGGTACGCCGGAAGCGGACAAAGTCATTAAATTCCTGCGCGACGAAATGGGCGTGAAAAAAATTCGCTTCCCTGAGCAGTGCGGCATCGGCGTGAAGCCATGCTCGGAAGAGGGCACCAAACGCCTGGTACGCGCGGCTATCGAATACGCTATCACCAACGATCGCGATTCCGTGACCCTGGTGCACAAAGGCAACATCATGAAGTTCACCGAAGGCGCTTTCAAAGACTGGGGCTACCAGCTGGCGAAAGAAGAGTTTGGCGGCGAACTGATTGACGGCGGCCCGTGGCTGAAGATCAAAAACCCGAACACCGGCAAAGAGATCGTAGTAAAAGACGTGATCGCCGATGCGTTCCTGCAGCAGATCCTGCTGCGTCCGGCAGAATATGACGTTATCGCCTGTATGAACCTGAACGGCGACTACATCTCCGACGCCCTGGCGGCGCAGGTTGGCGGCATCGGTATCGCGCCTGGCGCTAACATCGGCGACGAATGCGCGCTGTTCGAAGCAACCCACGGCACCGCGCCTAAGTATGCGGGTCAGGATAAAGTGAACCCAGGTTCCGTAATCCTCTCTGCAGAAATGATGCTGCGCCATATGGGCTGGTTCGAAGCCGCAGACCTGATTGTTAAAGGTATGGAAGGCGCCATCGCGGCCAAAACCGTAACCTATGACTTCGAACGTCTGATGGACGGCGCTAAGCTGCTGAAATCTTCAGAGTTTGGCGATGCCATGATTAGCCATATGTAAGCTGATTTTTTGCAATATGTAGCCAACATAAGATGTTAATTTTATGTTGGCTTTTTAAATTCTAACCGCTTTCCCCAAAACCCTTCCCCAAAACAGTCTAAAAAATGAACATCTAAAAACGATAATCATCCAGTCTTTCCCACGAGCATCGTTATATTTACCAGTCATTTTTTGTGATTTATGGCCCAGAAGTTTCTGTGTATCTACTCTCTGCTCACGATAAAGGCGCTCTGATAAAGAACGCTGTTGGTGAAAAGTTGGCGCTGCTCCCTCTGCCATGTTAACAGCTTCACCGGGAAGGAAGTGGTTCCTGCGTGCGCGGCTATAAACGCATGCCTGCCAGCAGTGTATACCGTGCTATTTCTATGCTGCTGCCAGAATTAACCCGGTCATCATGATCACGAAACTGGAAACCGTTTTTCGAAAAGCCTGTGGTGAAATGTGAAGCGGAAGAAAGCCACGCTGATGCACAATTTAGAAAAGTGACGCGTTGATGTTAAGAAGCCCCTGTGTGCTGACACAGGGGCAACAATCAGAACTCACGTTTGACAATAACATAGCCGTTGAATTCTACATTGCATTCATAATCATTCGCAATTGTAGAGACAAGGAAAATATCCTCTTTCCCCTCTTTGTCTTTAAAAATAAACTTAATTATGAGGTTTACTGGGTTAGCCTTTGAATATATCTCCTTATATTTGTTTACTGACAAGCTGCTATCGGCCTCATAAGTTCTTTCTGCATAATATTGCGATAAAACTTCAGAAACCGGTTCATTGAATAGCAATTCAGTTTTAGTGCTTCCGGTATCAATACTCTCAAGGTTGATATGCATTTTCTCACGCATTTCATCCATCATTGCTATGCTTGTACTGGATATGGGAGATTTGCAATTGTTGTCGAGTACCTGAGCTGCAAATGAGCAGGTGCAAAAAAAAGCAAGAAACAGGAGGAAATATTTCATTCAACGATTAGCTCCTTGTCACCTGATTGCCAAATACGTTCACGAAATTTTGGATCAAGCACAATGCAGCCATTTGATGCTGTACCAGGTTTTGTCTTGCTATCACCATGAATTAGAAAACCGCTGCGGCCACACATGCTATTATTTTTGTCTGGTTCCAGTCGCAGTGTAAATAAACCTGCTTTTTTATGGGTAAATGGGACACCTACAATTCTATATTTTCCCCTGGGTAAGGGGCCTTGTTCTTTCAGACATTCATACTCAGGATTATCTTTATAGCCCGGCGCGCCAGCATATCGCGCCCTAAACTCATAGACACCGTTATGTTTAAACGTTTTAAGCATTACATTGTAAGTCCATGACATTGTTACTCTCCTTGTTTAAATCCAACAATAAATTAAAGCGTATAACATGGACACTTAAGCGAATCTTCTTATATGTTTCCACAGGAACTTAATAAAATATGAGTGAAGCATAATCCAAATCAAAAAAATGTTGCTTTTGCATAGAAGTGGCGTACTGTCTCTACAGAATAGGATTTCTGTGCATGCACCACTTACGAATTATGAACCTCGCGTCGGCGAGGTTTTTTTATTATCTGCGGAATGGGCGACTGGTGGATGTTGATAGCAACCACCAGCTATTCGCCCGTTGTTGTAATCAAAGGAAAACCGTGGAACAACGCTTTAGCCCTAAAGCAATGTGAGCCTGTCAAATAAGGCCTGTCTGAATTATAAAGGATGCAGACCGTTTATCTGGTACTTTTCCCAACCCGGGATGTAACAGCGCTAAGTAATTCATATCCCAGGGTACCCGCATAACCGGCGACTGTATCAACCGCGACATTTTTCCCCCACAGCTCTACCGGGCTGCCCGTATCTGCATGCGGGCAAGCCGTCAGGTCTACAGCGATCATATCCATTGATACCGTGCCCAGCGTCTGCGTCAACACGCCTTCAACCATCACAGGCGTGCCGGTCGGCGCATGGCGCGGATAGCCATCCGCATAACCGCAGGCAACAATGCCGATGCGCTGCTCGCCGCCTGCACGGTAACGGCCGCTGTAGCCGACCCGATGTCCCGCATACAGCTGCTGGACGGCGATGATCTCACTGCGCAGCGTCATTACCGGCTGCAAACCGCTCCTGGCAATATCCTGCCATTTACCGCTCGGCGATGCGCCATATAACACGATGCCTGGCCGCACCCAGTCAGCTTGCGTCTGAGGATGCCACAGGATAGCCGCCGAGTTTGCCAGGCAGCGCGGAACCCGCATTGTTTGAGAAAATTCGTCAAGCAAACTCATTGGTTCAGCAACGCCTTCTGCGTTATCCGCGTTGGCAAAATGCGTCATCAGGGCGATCTCGCCAATATTAGGGTTGGCGCTGGCTTCGAGCCAGGCAGCCTGTAGCCGATCGGGCGCAAAGCCCAGGCGGTTCATACCGGAATTGACCTTGAGATAGATATCAACCGGCTGTTTTAGCCGCGCATTCGCAATAGACGCTAACTGCCAGAAACTGTGCACGACGGTGGTCAGTTGATAGCGGTCAACCAGCGCTAAATCGTCTGGCTCAAAGAAGCCTTCCAGCAGCAGAATCGGGCCTTCCCAGCCCAGTTCGCGTAGCTGGATTGCCTCGGCAAAGTCGAGCAGGGCAAAGCCATCAGTTGCCTGTAAACCGGTATAAGCATTGCCAACACCATGGCCGTAAGCATTGGCTTTGATCACTGACCAGATTTTTGCCGTTCCGGCGGTATTGCGTATTACGTTGAGATTGTTACGCAGCGCAGCGAGATCGATCTCGGCGCGAATTGGGCGCGGCATCTGTTTCTCCCTATTCCGTCACGATATCGTTAAATATCTGGCCTGTGCCGCCGTGATAGCGCGCAACGGCTAAATCGCTGAAGGGGATGGCAGGCGTCTGGCCGGAAATCAGATCGGCAATTAATTGTCCTGAACCGCAGGCCATCGTCCAGCCCAGCGTGCCATGCCCGGTATTGAGATAAAGATTTTTGAACCTCGTAGCACCAACAATCGGCGTGCCGTCCGGCGTCATTGGGCGCATGCCGGTCCAGAAGCTGGCTTGCGCTACGTTACCACTACGGGGATAGAGGTCATTAACCACCATTTCCAGCGTCTTGCGTCGCGCCTGTTTCAGGTCGGTATTGAAACCGACAATTTCCGCCATACCGCCTACGCGGATGCGATCCTCGAAGCGCGTTACCGCCACTTTATAGGTTTCATCCAGAATAGTTGAGACTGGCGCATAACGGGCATCAGTAATGGGAATGGTTAGCGAGTAGCCTTTCAGCGGATAAACCGGGATCGGCACCAAACCTTTCAGCAGTTGCGTGGACCAGGAACCGCAAGCGACGATATAACGATCGGCGGTCATCACCTCGTTGCCGCACTGCACGCCGGTAATGCGTTCGTCATCATCAAGCAAACGATCGACTGCGCGGTTATAGATAAAGGTCACGCCTGCTGCTTTTGCCCGCAGCGCCAGCTTTTTAGTGAACATCTGGCAGTCGCCAGTTTCATCATTGGGCAACCGCAATCCGCCGGTCAGCTTGTGCGCCACGGCCGCCAGTGCCGGTTCAGCCTGCGCCAACTGATGCGGTTGCAGCAGTTCATAGGGCACGCCTGCCTCTTTCAGGACGGCAATATCCTGCGCCGCATGCTCAAACTGCGCCGCGCTGCGAAAAAGCTGTAAAGTGCCGCCCTGGCGTTCATGATAATGAATACCGGTATCACGCCGGAGTTCACGCAGGCAGTCGCGGCTGTATTCGGCGATGCGCACCATACGCGCTTTATTGGTGGCATAGCTGGCATCGTTACAGTTTTTCAGCATCTGCCACATCCACTGTAGCTGGAACAACGAACCGTCGGCACGGATTGCCAGCGGCGCATGTCTTTGAAACATCCACTTAACGGCCTTGAGCGGAATGCCCGGTGCCGCCCACGGCGTGGCGTAACCGGGAGAAATTTGCCCGGCATTACCCGCGCTGGTCTCTTCGGCCGCATCCGCCTGGCGGTCGACCACCGTTACTTCATGCCCGGCCTTTGCGAGGTACCAGGCGCTGGTAACACCGACCACGCCGCTGCCTAAAATCAAAACTTTCATCTGGCGTACTCCGTGCATGGGCGGCCTGAGAAAGCGCCGCCAGCTGATTAGTGACTGCCGGGAAAGGCAAACTGCGCGGCTTCCTGGGCTTTCTGTTTTGGCCAGCGCTGAGTAATAGTTTTGCGACGCGTATAAAAACGCACGCCATCCGGCCCGTAAGCATGCAGGTCGCCAAACAGCGAACGTTTCCAGCCGCCAAAACTGTGAAAGGCAACCGGTACCGGCAGCGGTACATTTACGCCAACCATGCCAACCTCAATCTCGTTGCCAAAGGTGCGCGCGGCATCACCATCGCGGGTAAAGATGCAGGTGCCGTTGCCGTATTCATGCTCATTAATCAGCGCGATAGCCTGATCCAGCGAATTCACACGCACCACACACAGCACCGGGCCAAAGATCTCTTCTTTATAGATGCGCATTTCCGGCGTGACGCGATCAAACAGGCAGCCGCCGATGAAATAGCCATTCTCGTAGCCGCTTACGGAAAGCTTCCGTCCGTCGATTACCAGCTCGGCGCCCGCAGCGACGCCCTCATCAACATAGCCAGTCACTTTGGCCTTATGCGCAGCAGTGACCAGCGGCCCCATATCCAGACCGCACTCTGTGCCTGCACCGACTTTTAGCGCGGTAATTTTTGGGGTGAGTTTAGCGATCAGCGCATCGGCTATTGCATCACCCACACAAACCGCTACGGAGATGGCCATGCAGCGTTCGCCGCAGGATCCATAAGCCGCGCCCATCAGTGCGCTGACTGCGTTATCAAGATCGGCATCCGGCATCACTACCGCATGGTTTTTCGCGCCGCCCAGCGCCTGCACGCGCTTGCCGCGTTTAGTGCCTTCGCTATAAATGTATTCAGCAATCGGCGTGGAGCCGACGAAGCTGATGGCTTTGACATCCGGACTTTCGATCAATGCATCCACCGCTTCTTTGTCGCCATTGACCACGTTTAACACGCCCGCAGGTAAACCGGCCTGCTGGAACAGAGAGGCGATCAGTAGCGTGGAGCTTGGGTCGCGCTCGGAGGGCTTGAGGACAAAAGTATTGCCACAGGCAATCGCCAGCGGATACATCCACAGCGGCACCATGGCGGGGAAATTGAAGGGTGTAATGCCCGCCACAACGCCAACGGCGCGAAAATCACTCCATGAATCGATATCAGGCCCGGCATTGCGACTGTATTCACCTTTTAACAGCTCCGGCGCGGCGCTGGCATATTCGACGTTTTCAATACCGCGCTTCAGTTCTCCGGCGGCATCTTCCAGCGTTTTACCGTGCTCTTCGCTAATTAGCTGGACGATCTCTTTTTCATTCGCTTCCAGCAGCTGTTTAAAGCGGAATAAAACCTGCGCGCGTTTCGCTGGCGGCAGATTGCGCCAGGCGGGCAGCGCAGCTTTCGCCGCAGCAATCGCTTCCTGCACGGTGGCGACGCTTGCCAGCTCTACCTGGCGGATAGCTTCGCCAGTGGCGGGGTTAAACACGCTGGCGGTGCGGCCATCAGGCTGACGCATCTTGCCGTTGATCAGATGGGTGATAATGGTCATAAAACTTGCCTCGATCAGTTGATGTAATGCAGCGCTTCGCCCACCGCGTCGAACAGACGATCCAGTTCCGCCGGTTGCGTATTGAACATCGGGCCAAATTGCAGCGTATCGCCACCAAAGCGCACGTAAAAACCGGCTTTCCACAGCGCCATACCTGCGTCAAACGGACGCACGGCGGCATCACCATCGCGTGGCGCAAGCTGAATGGCGCCGACCAGACCGCAGTTGCGGATATCCACCACGTTCGGGCAGTTGCGCAGCGCGTGCAGCGTGTGTTCGAAGTGCGGTGCCAGTTCGGCAGACTGCGCAATCAGCGCTTCGCTCTCCAGCAGATCCAGCGTTGCCAGACCTGCGGCGCAGGCGACCGGATGGGCTGAATAGGTGTAACCGTGCGCGAACTCCACCGCATGTTCCGGCAGCGGCTGCGACATAAAGGTGTGATAGATCTCACTGCTGGCCACCACGCCACCGAGCGGAATTGCGCCATTGGTTATCTGCTTAGCAAAATTCAGCAGATCTGGCGTCACGCCAAAGTACTCTGCGCCGCTCCAGCGTCCCATCCGGCCAAAGCCGGTAATCACCTCATCAAAAATCAGCAGAATGTTGTGCTGGGTGCAGATTTCACGCAGGCGTTGCAGGTAGCCCTGCGGCGGAATGATCGCACCAGCCGATCCGGAAAGCGGCTCGACAATCAGCGCGGCGATATTGGAGGCATCATGCAGTTCAATCAGCTTGAGCATCTCATCTGCCAGCGCTACACCGCCGGTTTCCGCCTGGCCAGCGGTAAACGGCAAATCGCTCTGCAAGGTGTGGGGAATATGATCGACATCCATAAATTGCCCGAACATTTTCCGGTTGCCGCCAATGCCGCCGAGGCTGGTGCCGGCAATATTGACGCCATGGTAGCCACGCGCGCGGCCAATGAATTTGGTTTTGCCCGGCTGGCCTTTGGCGCGCCAGTAGGCTCGCGCCATTTTGACGGCGGTATCGGCGGATTCAGAACCTGAGCCGGTAAAGAAGACGTGATTCAGCTCGCCCGGCATGCGCTGGGCAATTTTTTCAGCCAGCTGGAAGGAGAGAGGGTGGCCGTACTGGAAGCCCGGCGAGTAATCAAGCGTGCCCAGCTGTTTCGCCACGGCCGTTTGAATTTCGCTGCGCGTATGGCCCGCGCCGCAGGTCCAGAGTCCTGACAGGCTGTCGTAAATCTGACGGCCTTTATCGTCGGTCAGCCAACGTCCCTGCGCGGCAACGATAAAGCGCGGATCGCGCTGGAAATTACGGTTGGCGCTAAACGGCATCCAGTGCGCCTGCAAATTAAGTGACGCGGTATTTAGGGTCTCAGACATGTGCTCTTCCTCCAGACAGGTGTAGGAAGAGTTTGCAATCAACTGTTGATTAAGTTAAATCCCTATAAACTCACCTTCACTTATGGAAATACTCACCTATATGAAAAACAAATCGCTGGCGCAGGTCACCGACTTTGATCTGAAATTACTGCGTATTTTTAAAACGGTAAGCGAGTGCGGCAGCTTCTCGGCGGCGGAAAGCCTGCTGGGTATAACCCGTTCAGCTATTAGCCTTAATATGAGCGATCTGGAAAAACGGCTGGGCATGCGCTTGTGCCAGCGTGGGCGCGCAGGTTTTGCTTTGACCGACGAAGGGCGGGAGATTCTGCGCCACAGCGAAAGCATGATGGCGGCGATCGAGGGTTTTCGTCAGCAGGTAAACCAGATGCACAAGCAGTTACGCGGTGAATTTAACATCGGCATTATTAATAATCTGGTAACGCAGCCCAGGATGAAAATCACTCACGCGCTGGATTCTCTGCGGGAAAATGGCCCGGATATTCGGCTCAATATCAGCATGATGACCGCCGCTGACATTGAGCGCGGCCTGATGGATGGCCGTTTACATGTGGGCGCTTTGCCGCTGACCTCGCCGATTTCCGGGCTGGAATATACCCAGCTTTATGATGAAAAATCAAACCTTTACTGTAGCAGTAAACATCCGCTTTTCAGCCAGCAAGCCGCGCCGGACGATCGGGAACTCATGACCTATGATGCGATAGCGCCCAGCTTCCGCATGACAGCAGAAGCGATAGGTATGCATCAAAAACTGAACTGCACCGCGACGGCCTCAGATCGGGAAGGCATCGCCTTTCTGATCCTCACCGGCCGCTTTATCGGCTTCCTGCCGGATCACTATGCCGCGCAGTGGGTCGAAAAGCAGCTGATGCGCAGCGTCGCGTCACAGCGTCTCCATTTCAGCAGCAAAATTGCCATCGTCACCCGTGCCGGACGACGTTCAAATGCCATTCTGGAAAAATTTCTGCAATCCCTCGCGCTCTGATCTTTCCGCCAATTTTCCTTTTTTGATGCCGGTCACACGCGGCAGTCGATCGGCGTCAAAGTTTGTTCATAAGTAAACCATATTGGTTGACTTTGTTAATTTTGTGCTTCTATGCTCTTAACTGCTGGTGCATACAGCATTGCATACAAAAGGTAAAAAGAAGGCATTACCCACTGTTCCTGTTCGCAACATTAACGTTTGGACGAGGTCATTATGGTCAGCACTCATTTATCTGCTTTAAAGAATTTATCCTGTTGTCTGGCCGTTGGCGGGACGCTGTTGCTCTCATCATTTACCACGGCGGCCGCCGATAATTACTGGCAGGCAATTCAGCAAAAAGGCGTGCTGCGCTGCGGAGCTGCGCCTGCGGCGCCTTATGTTATGCGCGACCCGAAAACCCAGCAATACAGCGGCTATTTCTCAGAACTCTGCCGCGATTTCGGGCAAAACGTCTTAAAAGTTAAAGTGCAGTTCGTCGATGCCAGCTGGGATACGCTGGTGGCCGGTTTGCAGAGCGACAAATGGGATTTGGCGCTGGGACTGAATCAAACGCCCGAGCGCGCGCTGGCGGTAGCCTTTTCAACGCCAGCTCAGGATTATCAAATTTCCTTTTTGGTGAACAAGCAGAACCCAAAAGTTAACGCGTTGGGCAATAAGCTTGCCGATTATGATAAGGAAGGCATCACCTTTGCGGTCATGTCCGGCACCGTTCAGGATAAAACCATCAGTGCCGCTATTAAAAAAGGCAAAATTATGCGTTTGCCCGGCAATGACGAAAGCCGTATGGCGCTGATGGCCCGGCGTGCCGACGTGCTGGTTGACGCCAGCGATACCAATCACTTATTCGCTGTTGCCAATCCCGACTGGGCCAAAGAAGTTTTGCCTGCGCCCGCGCTGGCAAAACAGGGCGTCTCGTTCGGCTTGCCGCGTTCAGTCTCGGAAGCCGATATGGACGTCCTCAATATTTATCTGACGCAGCGGCGCGCCACCGGTGAAATCGATCAATTAGTAAATAAAGCCTCACAGGAAGCAAACGCCGCTAAATAAGGCATCCCGACTAAACGAACCCTGTGCATACCGCACGCAGCGGAGGAATAACCATGAACGCCTCATCCAGTCTGGCCACGGCATCTGTTCGCCAAAATAATGATCAGCCGATATTTATGAATGAATTTAACAAGGGAGAGTTCATTCATTTAAAAAAAGTCTGCAAATCCTACGGTGAACTAAAAGTAATGGATAACTTTGACCTGAGCATGCGCAATGACGATCGCCTGGTGATTATTGGGCCGAGCGGCAGCGGTAAAAGCTCCTTGTTGCGTGTATTAATGGGGCTGGAAGGGATCCAGAGTGGGGAAATTAATTTCCAGAAAAATGACTATATCATTGGCGATAAGAGTAAAAATGCCAAAATTCTCGATAAAAATATCCAGAAGAAAATCGGCATGGTATTTCAGCATTATACGCTTTTTCCTCACCTCTCAATATTGAGCAACCTGATACTGGCGCCGGTCAAAGTGCACAATATCCCTAAGCGCGAGGCCACTGAAAAAGCGCGTGCCCTGCTGGCGCGTTTTGGTCTGGAGAGTAAATTGCACGCCTGGCCGAGCCAGCTTTCAGGCGGTCAGAAGCAGCGCGTAGCTATAGCACGGGCGCTGATGCTGGAACCTGAACTGATGCTGTTTGACGAAGTTACTTCAGCGCTGGATCCGGAAATGGTGACGGAAGTGCAAAACGTCATGATGCAGCTGGCTAATCAAAAAATGGCGATGATTATTGTGACCCATGATATGCACTTCGCCCGTAATATTGCCTCGCGCGTGGTGTTCTGTGCCAACGGTAAAATAGTTGAGCAGGGCAACCCGGAAACACTTTTTACCCGGCCCAGAGAAACGCGCACGCGTGAATTTCTGGAAAAAGTCTTGCACCTGGATTAAGGGGGTTAAAAATGGATTACCAATTCAACTTTAATTTCCTTAACGGCAACCTGGACGCTTTATGGGATGGGCTTAAAGTCACGCTTGAGCTCTCTTTAATGGCCAATATACTTGGCCTGACGCTGGGTTTTGTTCTGTGCATGATGGCGATGAGTTCCATTGCCGTTATTCGCTGGCCGGTAAAAATATTTATTGAGTTCTTCCGCTGCACGCCAATATTGCTGCAGATCGTCTGGTTTTATTACTGCGTGCCGATGATGTTTAATTTATTTATCGACCCTATTTATATGGGTTTCCTGGCGCTGGGATTAAACCTGGCGGCTTTCAATGCAGAAGCTTATCGTGCAGGCGTTCAGGCCGTCCCGCACGAACATCATGATGCCGGTATCGCGCTAGGACTGAATAAAGCGCAGCAAACGCTGTATGTGGTGTTGCCGCAGGCGCTTCGCAGCGCATTGCCGGTGCTGATGACCAACGGCATTGCCATTTTGCAGCAAACCGCGCTGGTCGCCATCGTTGCCATCTCCGATCTGATGTATGTCGGAAAAAACATCGCTACCGAGACCTATCGTCCGCTGGAAACCTATTCGCTGATCGCGCTGATTTACTTCGCGCTCTCACTGCCGATTTCGCAGCTGGTTGCCTGGATTGAACGCCGACAAGATGCGGCCGCTGCGCGCTGAGGATTGCACTATGACCCTTGATTTCACTCAGGTTTTCTCATACTGGCAGGTGCTGCTACAGGGCTTAGGGCTGACGCTGGCCTTTACGCTGAGCTGCGCGGTACTGGGCAGCGTGGCGGGCTTTATCATTAGCCTGCTACGGCTGTCGCCGCTGGCGCCGTTGCGCTGGCTGGTTACGCTTTACGTGGAGTTCTTTCGCGGAACGCCGCTGCTGATCCAGCTGTTCTGGGTATTCTTCTGCTTTCCGGTGGTATTCCGCCTCAACATTGCGCCCTGGATGTGCGTCACCCTGTCACTGGTGATGTATATGGCGGCGATTACCAGCGAGACCTTTCGCGGTTCGCTGAAATCAATCGCTGGCGAGCAGCATGACGCCTGCATAGCGCTCAGCCTGACGCCCGCCGCCAAAATCCTTTACGTCATCTTTCCGCAGGCGCTGCTGCGGGCGATCCCTACGCTGCTTTCTAATGTGGTCAGCCTGTTTAAAGAGAGCGCGCTGATCTCCTCTGTTGGCGTGGCTGACCTGATGTTTGTCGGCCAGAACATTTCCAATAGCACGGCGCGTCCGGTTGAGTTTCTCTCTGCCGTTGCCGTGATCTACTTTGTCGTGGCATTCCCCTTAACCCGCCTTGTTGGCGTGGTCGAATCGCGTTTGTTACGGCGTTATGCCCTTTGATAACCGATCCACAGGAGTAGTAACAATGAAACTGAAAGGCATTTTACCGGCACTGGTTACTCCATTTAACGAAGCGGGCGCGGTCGACCACGACCAACTGGCGGATATTCTGGAATATCAGCTTAAGGCAGGCGTCAGCGGTTTTGTGCCGCTTGGCTCTACCGGCGAATATTACGCGCTAACTAACGAAGAACGCCGTCAGGTATTAAAAACGGTGAAAACCGTGGTAGGCGATCGCGGCACCCTGATTGCCGGTGCCAACGGCTCATGTACGCGCGAAGTGCTGGAGCAGGTTAAGCAAACCGTTGATGCCGGCTATAACAATCTGCTGATTGCGCCGCCATACTATGCGCTGCCTTCCCAGCAGGAGCTGATTGGTCATTATCAGGCGATCCTCAATGAATTCAGCGACATTAATCTGGTGCTGTACAACTATCCGGTGCGCACCAACGTTGAAGTGGGTTTTGAAGTTCTTGAGGCCTTTAAAGATCATCCGCGCGTCATCGCCATCAAAGAGAGCAGCGGCAGCGTACTGCGCGCGGTGGAAATCGGCCATAGCTACAAAGAAAATTACCAGCTCTCCTGCGGTTCCGATGACGTCGCCTTTGACTTCTTTATGTGGGGCGCCAGCAGCTGGATCTGCGGGCCGGCAAACTGTTTCCCCGATCATATTTGCGAGTTCTATCGCAAGTTCAGCAGCGGCGATCTGACGGGCGCGCAAAACGTGATGCGCTCGCTGTTCCCGGTGATGGCAAGCATGGAAGAGGGCAAGTTTATTCAGAAAGTGAAATATGGCTGTGAACTGGCGGGCTTTAAGGCGGGCAATGCACGTATGCCGTTGCAGCCGTTAACTACCGAAGAGAAAGCGGCATTCCGCAAAATCTTTGAAGCGTCTCAGGCCTGAATTTACTAGCGACGCGGGCCGGTGAATTTGAGATAGTCACCGGCCGCTTTTCAGAGTGAAAAATATATGGTGAAACAGCAGTCAGTGGTGATAGGTGGCGGTATTGTTGGCGTTTGTTGCGCCCTCTACCTGCAAAAGGAAGGCCATCAGGTGTGGCTAATCGATCCGGCTGCGCCGGGCGACAGCACGGCTAAATGGAGCTGCGGACAGATGGCGGTAAGCGAAATCGTGCCGCTTTCAAAGCCGGGCATTCTGAAACGCATTCCCGGCTGGATGCTCGATCAAACCGGGCCGCTGGCGCTGCGTCCAGCCGCAATTCCGACGATGTTGCCCTGGTTTCTGCGCTTTGTTGCTAATGCGCGTCACGGCCGCATCAACGCTATTGCTCAGGCCATGGCCTCCCTGACGCATCAGGTCTATCCCGATTTCGCCTCGCTGCTGGCGATGTGTCCCGATAAAACGCTGCTGGGTCAGCGTCCGGTCATCGAAGTGTTTGATACGCCGCGCGGCTTAGCGGCGGAGCGTGAACATCTGCAATTGCGTGAGCGGCTGGGTTTCAGCGCGGAAACACTGGACGAGGCGGCGATTGCGGAACTGGAACCGGCGCTGGCGGGGAAATTTGCCCATGGCGTCCTGTTTCCCGACTGGCGTGCAGTAAGCGATACGCAAGGATTTATTGCCGCGCTGACGGCCGCCTTTATACAGCAAGGCGGCACGCGTATCGATAGCGAAGCCGAAAGCATCCTGGAAGCGAATGGGCTGGCGAATGGCGTGAAGCTGCGTGATGGCCGTAGCCTGCCCGCCGATCATGTAGTGGTGGCTGCGGGCACCGGATCGCGCCGCTTTTTCTCTGCGCTGGGCGTGCGCGTGCCGCTGACCGGCATCTCAGGCTATCAGGCGCTGCTGCCGCAGCCTGAAGTCGAGTTTCGCCATTCAGTTATCTATGCCGACGGCGGCTTCTGTTTCACTCCGATGACGCGCGGTTTGCAGATAGGCGGCACCATCGAGTTTGCTGGTGCCGATGCCAAACCCAATTTTCAGCGCGCGGAAATTATTCTGCAAAAGGCACGCAAACTGCTGCCGCAGCTCAACGACACGGCAAAAGAGTTTGGCGTGGGGCACCGTCCGTTCTTGCCAGATACTAAACCTGTTATCGACCGTTCACGCCGCTTGAGTAATGTGCTGATGGCCTTTGGGCATGGGCAACTTGGCTTAACGCTGGGCGCAACTACCGGTCGTCTTATTGCCGAACTCGCGGCGCGGCGGCCTGCCGCGCAGGATCTGACGCCGTTCAGCGCTTACCGTTTTATGGAAGGAGATCGCACATGAGCGTTACCACAGAACTTTTTATCAATGGGAAATGGGTTACCCCACTAAAAGGCGGCAGCTTCGCCAGCATCGATCCCACCAGTGAAAAAGAAATTGCCAGCATTGCCGCAGCCAGCAGAGAAGATGTTGACCTTGCGGTGAAAGCAGCCAGAGAGGCCTTTGATACAGGCGGCTGGCCCGAACTGAGCGGCAAGGTACGAGCAGGCTATCTGCGGCGTATCGCCACTCTTATCCGCGAAAAGCAGCAGAGGCTGGCGGAGCTGGAAGTGCGTGATAACGGCAAGCCGCTGCCGGAAGCGCTGTGGGATATTGGCGACACCGCTTACTGCTTCGATTTTTACGCCGATCTGGCGGAAAAGCTCGATGAACAGCAGGAGCAGCCGGTAGCGCTTTCAGACGACCGCTTTAGCAGCGTAGCGCGTAAAGAGCCGGTTGGCGTTTGCGGCGCCATTATTCCGTGGAATTTCCCCATGCTGATGGCGGCATGGAAAGTCGCGCCCGCGCTGGCGGCAGGCTGTACCGTCGTCCTGAAGCCTTCAGAAGTGACGCCGCTCACCGCGTTGCAGCTGGCAGAAATCGCCCATCAGGCGGCATTACCGGCAGGCGTGCTGAATGTGATCACTGGTCTGGGCGCGGAAGCCGGGTCGGCGCTTACTGAACATCCCGATGTCGATAAACTGGCTTTTACCGGCAGCGTAGCAACGGGACGCAAAATCATGCAGGTCGCGGCAGCGGAGATTAAAAACGTCAGCCTCGAACTGGGCGGCAAATCAGCTTTTATCCTGTTTGATGACAGCGACATCGAAAAAGCGGTGGAGTGGATCCTGTTTGGCATTTTCTGGAACAAAGGCGAAGTCTGCTCTGCCACTTCGCGCGTATTAGTGCAGCGCAATCTTTATCAGCCGCTGCTGGCACGGCTGGTTGAAGAGGCAGAAAAGATTAAAATTGGCAACGGCATGGATGACGGCGTGCTGTTAGGGCCGCTGGTTAATGCCGCACAGTATGAAAAAGTCCAGCGTGCTATCGCGCAGGGCGTTGAAGAAGGGGCCAGGCTGCTGAGCGGCGGCAAACGTCCTCAGCAGCACGAAAAAGGCTATTTTCTACAGCCCACGATTTTCACGGAGATGACAGAAGAGAGCGAGCTGTGGCGTGAGGAAATTTTTGGCCCGGTGGTTTGCGTGCGCGCTTTTGACGATGAGGCTGAAGCCATTGCCTCGGCTAACCGTTCACGCTTTGGCCTGGCGGCGGCTGTGATGTCTGAAGATTTGGCGCGTGCCGAGCGCGTGGCGCGTAAATTACGCGCGGGCATTGTCTGGGTCAACTGTTCGCAACCGACTTTTACCGAAGCTCCATGGGGCGGTTACAAACAGAGCGGGATTGGCCGCGAGCTGGGTGAATGGGGGCTGAATAACTACCTCGAAACCAAGCAAATTACCCGTTATGACAGCAGCCAGCCCTGGGGCTGGTATCTGAAATAAGAGAACATTATGCGCTGGAAAAAAACGTTACAGCTAATAGAAGTGCACTGCGAAGGTGAGATCGGCAAAGTGATTACCTCCGGCGTGATCGACATTCCCGGTGCCACCATGCTCGATAAGATGAACTACATCAACGAAGTCGATGATAGCCTGCGCCGGCTGGTGACTATGGAGCCGCGCGGCTGCCTGCAAATGTCGGTGAACTTACTGTTGCCGCCGACGGTGCCCGGCGCGCATGCCGGTTTTATCGTATTGCAGGCTGATAAAGCGCACCCGATGTCGGGCAGCAACTGCATCTGCGTGGTCACGGCGCTATTGGAAACCGGCATGATCACTATGCAGGAGCCAGAAACCACCGTGGTGCTGGACACGCCTGCGGGGCTGGTCACCGCAGTAGCGAGCTGCTCGGATGGACGCTGTATCAGCGTGTCGCTGGATATGGTGCCAGCCTTTACCGAGCAGCTCGATCGCCAGTTTGAGATCCCCAACTTTGGGGTTATCACCGCAGATATTGCCTTTGGCGGCGTCTACTACGCGCTAATAGATGTAGAGCAAATCAAACTCAGTATCGCGCCAGAAAATGCCCGTGAACTGGCCGCTTTCGGCGTGGGATTCCGCCATTACATTAACCAGCAGATTCAGGTGCAGCATCCGCTGCTGCCTCAGATTAATGAAGTGGCCTACGTCATGTTCAGGCAGCGCGAAGAACAAAACGTCTGGCGCACCTGTACTACCTTACCGCCGGGACGCGTGGATCGCTCACCCTGCGGCACCGGCAGTTCAGCAAATCTCGCCACGCTTGACACGCGGGGTGAGGTGGAACCAGGCGATCGGCTGATTTCACGCTCTACCATCAACGGCGAATTCAGGATTGAGCTGCGCGGGCGCACGCAGGTGGGCGAAAAACTTGCCGTGCTGCCGCGCGTTACTGGCCGTGCCTGGATTTACGGCATCCAGCAACTGGGTATCGATCCGGACGATCCGCTTTCCGCGGGTTTTATGCTGAGCGATACATGGGGGCCTGCATTGTCCTGACTGGCCTGCGCCGCTAACATGCCCCTGTGACATTCAGCCAGAGACGTAAATGATGAGCAAAAAAGACGAAAAAGAAGAGGGTACTGGCCGTCGTCATGGCGGGCGCTATATCTATGAGGAGCTGCGCCGCCAAATCCTTACGCTGCAGCTCAAGCACGGCGAACAGCTTGACGAGATTTCACTGGCTACTGCTTTTGGCCTGTCGCGTTCGCCGGTGCGCGATGCCATGGCACGCCTGGTGAGTGAGGGGCTGGTAACGATTTTGCCGAATCGTACCGCCATAGTTACGCCGTTTGCGATTGAAGAATTCCCGGATTACATCACTGCGTTAGATTTGGTGCAGCGTGCGGTAACGCGACTGGCGGCCATTCATCGTAGTGATGAAGATATTCGTGATATTGAAGCGGCCAATGAAGCCTATATGGAAATGGTCTATAAAGGCGACTTTAGCGCCATGACCGAGCGTAACAAAGAGTTTCACCTGGCGATAGCGAAGGCGGCGGGCAATAACTACCTGGCCACCTACTACGATAAGCTGTTATCGGAAGGACAACGCATCCAGCACCTCCAGTTTGATTTTATGACGCGCCAGGATGCGCCTTCAAAATTGGGCCGTGACCACGACGATCTGATAGCCGCCATCAAAGCGGGCGAGGCTGAAAATGCTGACAGAATGGCTCATGAACATACCCTGTTATTCCAAAGTCGTTTTCTGACTTTTATGCAGCGCAATCTCTTAAAAGATATGAAACTTAACGACTAAGCTGTTTTGCATTACCCGAGCCGGAACAAGCGCGTTCCGGCCAGGCCCTGCTTTTGCTCTTTACCGTCCGCTATTCGTTATTACGTAATTAAAGAGGAGTAGAGATGAATCGCTTTCAGGATAAAACCGTGATTGTTACCGGCGGCGCAGGCGGCATTGGCGAGGCAATTTGTCGCCGGTTTGCTAACGAAGGTGCGCATGTCTGGATTGTTGACAGCAATGCTGAATTAGCCCAGTCGCTTGCCCAGGATATTAATCAGCAAGGCGGACATGCTGCATGGCGCGAAGTCAACCTTGCCAGCGCAGCAGATATTTTTTCCTTTATTTCAGAATTAAAAAGTCAGACCGAGCGTATTGACGTTTTGATCAATAACGCCGGTATTAATCGTCGCGGTGCGCTACTTGAATTAAGTGAACAAGACTGGCAGACGACATTTAGCGTTAATCTCGACGCGTTATTTCATATGTGCCGCGCAGTATTGCCACATATGATTGCCCAGGGTGGCGGCGCTATCGTGAATACCGCTTCGCAATGGGGATTGCATCCCGCGCCTGGCCATATTGCTTATAACACTTCAAAAGCAGCAGTTGCGGCATTTACGCTTAATCTGGCGCGCGATTATGCGCCTGACAAAGTGCGCGTAAACGCAGTATGTCCGGGTGAAGTGCGTACGCCGATGTTAGAAAGCAACCTGGCGCGTAGCGGGCGTTCGCTCGACGATCTCAATGCGTTAGTGCCTTTTGGCCGTATCGGTGAACCGGCAGAAATCGCCGCCGCCATCGCTTTCCTTGCCTCTGACGAGGCACCCTATCTTTGCGGATCGCTGCTGGAAATCACCGGCGCACAGGCCGTCGCCTAAGGAGAAACTATGAGTACGCTGGCAGGTAAAACCATTCTGGTCACTGGCGCGACTAAAGGTATCGGCAGTGAAATCGTGAAGGCCCTGCACGCTGAGGGCGCTGAGATAATAGGGCACTATGGCCGCGACGAGGCAAGCGCCCGACAGATGCTGGCAACCTGGCCCGAACGGTTGCAACTGGTAAGGGCAGATTTGTCCCATGCCGATGGCGCGGCAACGCTGTGGCAGCAGGCAACGGATTTAGCCGACAACATTGATGTACTGGTGAATAACGCGGGAATTTATTGCGCCTCTCCGCTGGACAGCGCTGAAGCGTGGCAACAGGGCTGGCAGGTGAACCTTCAGGTGAATCTCCAGGCGCCCGCTGATTTATGCCGGTTAGCTATCCATCATTACAGCTCACGCGGCGGCGGCATCATCATCAATATGGCAAGCCGCTCGTCGCACCGGGGTGACGGGCCTGAACATTTGGCTTATGGCGCGGCTAAAGGTGGTTTGCTGGCGCTGACCAAAGGGATCGCGCGAGGTTATGGCGACAGAAATGTGCTGGCCTATGCGCTGGCACCGGGCTGGGTACGCACAGCAATGGCTGAAGATCATATCGCCAGCGTAGGGGAAACGGCGGTGGCAGCTGGCCTGCCGTTACGTGAAGTGACGCCGCCATCCGATGTGGCCGCGATGGTGGCATTCCTGGCCAGCGGGCGCTGCCGTCATGCCACAGGATCGACTATTGATATTACCGGCGCAGATTACGTACGCTAGTATCAATCCAGAAGGTACGCAGCAATGCGCACCTGAGATACTGCCTCAGCCGATGTCGTTATGACATCGGCTTTTTTACGAGAGGGATCCTTTACTGGTTTTATTATCCTTTGCGGAAACGAGATCGCCATAAGGCCCCGATCCTACCGATTGCCGCCGTATCAGCTCGCCCGGCATCAGCGCCAGCGGCTCAACTTTTTCGCCATCCAGCATTTTCGCCAGCTGCATCATCGCGCTGGAAACCATCTTATCGACCGGTACGCGCACCGTGGTTAAGGCGGGCGTCAAAAATGCCGCGACGGGAATATCGTCAAAGCTCAGCAGCGAAACGTCATCCGGCACTTTCAGGCCCGCCGTAGTTAGCGCACAGATAGCGCCGATAGCCATATCGTCGTTGCTGGCAACAATGGCGGAAAAGGGCGCTTTACGCTGCAATAGCTCAACGGCAGCCTGCCTGCCGCTCTCGTTGGTCCAGCCGCCTTCCAGCATCAGCTCTGGCTGCGGCGCGATACCATGTAGTTGCAATGCCGCCAGATAGCCATTTAATCGGCTGAGACCGGTATGCGATCCCGTCAGGCCTTTGATAAAAGCAATCTCTCTGTGGCCCTGATTAATAAGGTAGCTAACCGCCTGCAAAGTATCTTTCTCATGATCGGCGCAAACCGCGTAGTGCGGAAACTTTTTTAATCTGCGGTTCAGCACCAGCAGCGGCTTGCTGATAGTTGGGATCAGCTCGTCGATCTCCTCAACGCTCAGCGAGCGCGGATAAAGGATCAGGGCATCGCAACGGCTATCCACCAAAAAATGGATGGCCTGGCGCTCCTGTTCCGCCGTGTGCTTGCCATCCGCCAGCACCAGCTGCGAGCCCAGCTGTTCGGTCAGCGTGGCGACCTGGTAAAGCAGCTCGCTGAAAAACGGCCCGTTATACAGCGTATTGGGCACCATCAGCCCGATGCTCTGGCTTCTGTTGGTTGCCAGGTTGCGCGCCAGCAGGTTAGGGCGATAGCCCATCTCCTCTACGGCGCTCATCACCTTGTCCCGTACCGTTTTAGAAACATAGCCGTGTCCGGCCAGTACGCGAGAAACGGTCGCTTTTGAGACGCCAGCGCGTCTGGCCACATCCAGCATAGTTGTCATGGGCAGTTTCCTGTCTGTATCGGCCGGTCATTGTAACTAAAAACGCCGCGGGTAAAACCCGTAAATGCAAGTCCATTTAAAACCAGTAAAGCAGAGCGTAGCCGTAAATTTAATTAAGGTAGAGGTAATTAAATAATCTGTAACCGGTCTCACATTATTTTTGTAGTACAAAAAATTATACCCTTATCTCATTGCAAGACGGATCACAAAAAAAGAAAACAAAATCTGTAACCGGTTGCAGGTACGCAGAATGGCGCGTAAAAGTTCAGAAAACAAAGGGGGATGTTATGATCAAGATTTTATTATGTTGTTCGGCCGGAATGTCCACCAGCATGGTGGTACAGCGTATGGAAAAAGCCGCGCTGAAACAGGGGGTTGAGGCCAAAATTCAGGCTGTTGGTATGGAGGAATTCAGCGAAAAAATTAGCGATTACGATTGCTGCCTGCTGGGCCCGCAGATCAAATACAAACTGAACGATTTCCAGAAATGTGCAGAAGAATACCATAAGCCCGTCGCCGTCATTAATACCATGGATTACGGCATGCTTAACGGCGAGAAAATATTGCAGTCCGCCCTGTCGCTTATTGCATCTCATCAGGGGGCATAATGAGCACACTGGCCGATTCGCTGTTTGGCGTGATTGAAAATCGCATCAGCCCGGTAGCCGCGCGATTATCTTCACAAAGACATGTCGTTGCTATTAAAGACGGTTTTATTGCTTCCATGCCGTTTTTAATCGTGGGTTCTTTTATGCTGCTGTTTTCCCATCCGCCATTCAGCGAAAACAGCCAGTGGGCAGTGGCAAAATGGTGGCTGGGTATGGTGCACCGCTACAATGACCAGCTGATGATGCCCTATAACATGACCATGGGCATTATGGCGGTCTTTATTACCGGCGCTATTGCCTACAACCTGGCGCAGAGCTACAAGCTTAACGGGTTGATGGCCGCGCTGCTCTCGTTAATGACTTTTTTACTGATTGCCGCGCCACAAAAAGAGGGCGCGCTGCCGATCGCTTCGCTGGGCGGCGAGGGTATTTTCACGGGCATTCTTATCAGCCTTTACTGTACCGAAGTGATGCACTTGCTGACCAGGTACAATATCGGCTTTAAGCTGCCGGAACAGGTACCGCCCAAGATCCGGCAATCTTTCGATCTGCTGATCCCGATCCTGCTGATCTTCCTGACGCTCTACCCGCTGAACCTGTTTATGGAGAGCCACTTCGGCATGATCCTGCCGCAGGCGATCATGTCCCTGTTTGCGCCCATTATCTCCGCAGCGGATTCGCTACCGGCGGTGCTGATTGCGGTGCTGCTTTGCCATCTGCTCTGGTTTGCCGGGATCCACGGCGCGGCCATCGTCGGCGGGCTGTTACAGGCGTTCTGGCTGACCAACCTTGGGATTAACCAGGAGGCCCTGAACTCGGGCCAGGAGGTGGTGAAGGTCTTCATTGAGCCTTTCTGGCAATTCTTTATCACAGTTGGCGGTTCGGGCGCGACTATGGGTCTGGCGATCCTCTATTTGCGCAGCCGGTCTGCGCATCTGCGGTCGATAGGCCGTCTGGGTATTGTCCCCGGCATGTTTAATATCAATGAACCGATCATCTTCGGCTCGCCGGTGGTAATGAATCCCTTGCTGTTTATCCCCTTTATCGCTACGCCGTTAATCAACGCGGTAATAGCCTGGACGGCAACGCGTACAAATCTAATCAACCATGTGATCTCTCTGGCACCGTGGACAACGCCCGGCCCGATCGGTGCGGCCTGGTCAACCGGCTGGGACTGGCGCGCGGTAGTGCTGGTCGCGTTCCTGATTGGCCTTTCCACACTAATTTACTACCCGTTCTTCAAAATGTACGAGCGCCAGCTGCTGCAACAAGAGGCGGAGATGGCTAATGAAATGACTCTGGCAGAGGAGATGAAATAGTGGAGGAGATGGAAACCACCGTAATGGAGCTGATTATCAATGCCGGCGAGGCCCGTTCCTGTTCCATGCAGGCGCTGCAGGCGGCGAGAAAGCATAGCTGGGAAGAGGCGGAGGCGGCGCTGCAAGAGGCGACCAGAGCCACGCGAGAAGCGCACAGGATCCAGACAGAACTGATCGGTGCGGACGAAGGCTGCGGCAAGATCCCGGTGAACCTGATCCTGGTGCACGCCCAGGATCACCTGATGAACGCCATGCTGTGCCGTGAGCTGGTGGAAGAGATTATCTATCTGCATCGTGAAATGCAGGAGCTGACTAAAACCCGTACGCAATAAGCGCGTAGCCGTAAAAGGAATCATTATGTCTGAGAAATTACCCGCCGATTTTTTATGGGGAGGCGCGGTCGCCGCGCATCAGGTTGAAGGCGGCTGGCAGGAAGGCGGCAAAGGCCCCAGTATCGTGGATGTGCTGACGGGCGGTTCGCACGGCGTGGATCGGGAAATCACCGATGGCGTGATCGAGGGCAAAAACTACCCCAACCATCTGGCCACGGATTTTTACCACCGCTACAAAGAAGATATCGCGCTGTTTGCGGAAATGGGCTTCAAATGCTTCCGCACCTCTATTGCCTGGACGAGAATTTTTCCCAAAGGGGACGAGCCGGAACCCAACGAAGCGGGGCTGAAATTTTACGACGAGGTATTCGACGAGCTGCTAAAGCACGGCATCGAACCCGTCATTACGCTGTCCCATTTTGAGATGCCTTTGCATCTGGTTAAGCAGTATGGCGGCTGGCTTAACCGTGAACTGATCGATCTCTTTGTACGCTATAGCGAGGTGGTGCTGAAACGCTATCGGCACAAAGTGAAGTACTGGATGACCTTTAACGAGATCAACAACCAGCGCAACTGGCGCAAGCCGCTGTATGGCTACAGTAATTCCGGGGTGATTTTCATCGACCATGAAAAACCGGAAGAGGTGATGTACCAGGTGCTGCATCATCAGTTTGTCGCCAGCGCCAGAGTAGTGAAGCTGGGCCACGCCATCAATCCGGATTTTAAAATCGGCTGTATGCTGGCGATGGTGCCGCTCTATCCCTGGTCCTGCCATCCGGACGACGTCATGTATGCGCAAAAAGCGATGCAGGAGCGCTATCTGTTTGGCGATGTGCATATGCGCGGCGCTTATCCTTCCTACATCCGCAAAGAGTGGGCGCTGCGCGGCTTTAACATTGAAATGGCGCCAGAAGACGAGCAGATCCTGCAGGAAGGGCGCACCGATTATCTGGGTTTCAGCTACTACATGAGCAACGCGGTGGAATACGCGACCGCTAAGCAAACCGAAAATACGCCGCTGGAGGCTTTCCCCGGCAGCCGCAAAAATCCGCACGTTAAAGCCTCCGACTGGGGCTGGCAGATCGATCCCGTGGGCCTGCGCTACACGCTTAACGCACTTTATGAGCGCTACCAGAAACCGCTGTTTATTGTGGAAAACGGCTTTGGCGCTTTCGATAAGGTTGAAAACGGCCAGGTTAACGACGACTACCGCATCAGCTATCTGCGCGAGCATATCGTGCAGATGAAAAAAGCGGTGCTGGAGGACGGCGTTGATCTGATGGGCTTTACGCCCTGGGGCTGTCTGGACTGCGTCTCGTTCGGCACGGGACAGTACGATAAGCGCTACGGCTTTATTTACGTCAACCGCAGCGACGACGGTTCCGGCGACTTTTCCCGCAGCAAAAAGAAAAGTTTTGACTGGTACAGGCAGGTTATCGCTTCTGATGGCGAAACGCTCTGACGCCAGCGCCCTGAAAACAGCCCCATAAGCCCGGAGCCTCTGCGTGAAAATAGCAGCTTATGATATTGGCGGCACCTCATTGAAAATGGGCGTCGTCACTGAACAAGGTAACATTGTCGCCCAGGATAAATCGGCTATACCGCATTTCTCCGGCGAGCATATTCTGTCGGCTATCCTGGCCTGGCTGGCAAATCACCAGGGCTGCGAAGGCGTAGCGCTGAGCGTTCCGGGCTACGTCGATCCCTGGACGGGCTTTGTCACTATGGGCGGATCTATCCGCGATTTTGACGGCTTCGCGCTAAAGACCTGGTTGCAGGATAAAACCGGGCTACCCGTAAGCGTGGAAAACGATGCCAACTGCGCGCTGCTGGCAGAGCGCTGGCTTGGCCAGGCGCAAACCATGCGCAACTTTTTAATGATGACCATAGGCACCGGCATCGGCGGCGCGCTGTTTTGCAACGGCGAGCTGGTGCGCGGCCATCGCTTCAGAGCGGGTGAATTCGGCTATCTGCTTAGCGAAAGGGCTGGCGCGGGCAGGCTAAACAGCTACACCATGAACGAAAACTGCACGCTGGCGGTGCTCAGAAGGCGTTATTCAGTGATTGCCGATAAGCCGCTGGCAGAGGTCACTGGCGAAGAGATATTCGCGCTCTACGACCAGGGCGATAAAATTTGCCAGCGTCTGGTGAATCAGTTTTTCCAGGATCTCTGCTCGGGGATCTATAACCTGGCGCACCTGTTTGACCCGGAATGTTTGTTTCTCGGCGGCGGCATTACCGAACGGCCAGCCTTTATTGATGAAATCAGATCGCATTTGGCCTGGTATGGCCTGTCGGTAACTATCGCCGGTGCCAGCCACGGCAATAGCGCCGGGCTGACGGGCGCGGTTTACCATTATCTGCACAGCCAGCGTTAATTAAGGCGTTTACAGAGATTGCTGTTAAATCATCCCTGCGGTGAGGAGCGCGGCTGCTTGTTTTAAGCCGGAACGCCTTTTAGCCGCTATTTATAAAGGAGTGCTTCCATGCAAAACAGAATAAAGATTGTCACCATCGGTGGCGGATCCAGCTATACCCCGGAATTAATAGAAGGCCTTATTCTGCGAAAGGATCTTTTACCCATTGCCGAGCTGTGGCTGGTGGATATTGCCGACGGCGCGGAGAAAATGGAGATTGTCGGCAATATGGCCAAACGGATGATCGCGGCGGCAGGCCTGGACTGGCAGGTGCACCTGACGCTGGATCGCCAGCAGGCGCTCAAAGACGCCGACTATGTCACCACGCAGTTCCGCGTTGGCTTATTGGATGCTCGCCTGAAAGATGAGGCTATCCCGCTGGCGAACGGTCTGCTGGGCCAGGAAACTAACGGCGCGGGCGGCATCTTCAAAGCGTTACGCACCATACCGGTGATCCTGGAGATTATTGAAGATATGCGCCGGCTCTGTCCAGACGCCTGGCTGGTGGACTTTACCAATCCGGCAGGCATGGTGACCGAAGCGGCAATTAAATACGGCAAGTGGGAGAAAACGGTCGGCCTGTGCAACGTGCCTTTCGGCCATATTACCCAGGCCTGCAAAGTGCTGGAGGCGGAAGAGGCCGATCTGGACTTTAAATTCGCCGGACTAAACCACTTTCACTGGCACCGCGTCTGGGATAAAGCGGGCAACGAGCGTACCGCGGAGCTAATAGAGAAAATTTACGCGCCGGAGCAGCGTGAAAAATCGGATGAGGGACTGAAAAATATTCACCAGATCCCTTTTTACTATGAGCAGGTAAAACATTTGGGTATTCTGCCATGCGGCTACCACCGCTACTACTATTTACAGGAGCCTATGCTGGCGCACGCCATCGAAGAATTTGAGCACTACGAAACGCGGGCGGAAGTGGTGAAAAAAACCGAGCGCCGCCTGTTTGAACTTTATAAAGACGTCAATCTTGACTATAAGCCAGAAGAGCTGAGCCAGCGCGGCGGGGCGCACTATAGCGACGCTGCCTGCGATCTTATCGCCGCCATTCAGAACAACACCGGCAAACAGATGGTGGTTTCGACGCGTAATAACGGCGCTATAGCCGATCTGCCGTTTGACTGCATAGTTGAAGTCACCGCAGCCATTACCGCGCATGGCGCAGAGCCATTACGGTGGGGAAGGCTGCCGCCATCGGCGCGCGGCATGATCCAGCTGATGAAGGCGATGGAGGAAACCACAATAGAGGCGGCCGTTAGCGGCGATTACGGTGCGGCGCTGCATGCGTTTATCCTTAACCCGCTGATCCCGGCAGGCGAAACGGCAATTAAAGTGCTGGATGCGCTGCTCTACGCGCATAAGGAATACCTGCCAAAATTTGCGGATAAAATCGCTGAAATAGAGCGGGAAAAGCCGGAGATCGTCACCTTCGTTAATGAACTCCTGGCCGATCGCAAAGCGCATGCCTGAGTTTGCATCCTGCTGCCTGCGGCGGCACCAGCTTTCGCCGCCGCTACTCTCCCGGCCAGCTGCTACCCTTATCAGCACAGATAAGGAGAAAGCATGGCTGCTAATAGTCGTAAAAAGGTCTTTGATTTCGGTTCGGAAGAGGTAGTGATTCAGCGTCGCTACAAATTTTTTGGCGCGCTAAACGATCTGTTTATCGCCATCTGGTTTCTGACCGGCAGCATCATGTTCTTTTTCGACTCGTTGATGACCGGCGGGACATGGCTGTTTGTGGTTGGCAGCCTGCAATTGCTGATGCGTCCTGCTATTACCGTTGCTGAACTAATCCACGTAAAAAAAATAGTTTCTTAAAAGGGCGCAAAGTTGCTGTGTCAGGTCTTTGCCATGCTAATAAATGCTTTGCGCCCTGGAGAAATCACATCGGTTTGCTGCTCTGAAAAAGTTTAGTACGAGCAGTAGCCACCTTTGTGATGAGGGCCGGTACCGCCATACGGATGCTGACCTTTGGGGCAGGCCATAGCCGAAGCGGAGAGCAGGCCTAACAGTGAAACCAGCAGAAACGCAGTCAGTTTTTTCATCTTTGTTCCCGATAAAGAGTAAAGCGCTGCTAATATACACCAATAAAATACAATAAGAATCCTGATAAAAAACCAGTAATAATTAGCATGATTAAGTTACATTTTGTTAATTTTATCCGGTATGGGGGCATTATGTGTGGACGTTTTACGCAGTACCGCTCGCGCGAGGCTTATCTGGAAGCTTTTGGCGATCGCCCTGAGCGGGAAATCGCTTACGATCCTGAGCCGGTAGGGCGCTATAACGTCGCGCCAGGCACGCGCGTGCTGTTGCTTAACGAGCGCGATCGGGCGCTGCATCTCGATCCCGTACAATGGGGTTACAGTCCGGTATGGTGGCATAAGCAGCCGCTGATTAACGCAAAGTCAGAAACGGCGGCTACAGGCAAAATGTTTAAACCTCTATGGCAAAGCGGACGCGCTATTGTTATGGCAGACGGCTGGTATGAGTGGAAACGCGACGGCAAAGTGAAACAGCCCTATTTTATTTACCATCAAAATGGCGGGCCGCTATTTTTTGCGGCTATCGGCAAAGCGCCTTTTGATAAAGAAGACGAAAACGAAGGCTTTGTGATCGTTACCGCAGCCAGCGACAAAGGGCTGCTGGATATCCACGATCGTCGGCCGCTGGTGTTGACGCCCGAGGCCGCGCTGGGGTGGATGAGCCAGGATACCACGCCAGCGCAGGCCAGCGAAATTGCGCATGATGGCACCGTGCCTGCCGGAGATTTTGCCTGGCATCCGGTAACAAAAGCCGTAGGGAATGTTAAAAATCAGGGAGCGGATCTGATTGATGAGATCTGAATAGCGGGCGTTCGCGCTATTCAAACGCCCGTATTAGCCGTTCAGCGATCAGGGATGACAGGCGGGATCGGCGGGGCAAAGACAGCCGACGCCCGGAAAGTAAATCTGGCCATCGGGACACTCTCCGTCTCCGACAGGGCCTGTTGTGTAAGTAGCAGCATTAGCAAGCGGTACGGTACTGAGCAGGACAATAAAAGTCAGCGGAATCAAAATGATTTTATTCATGACGTTTCCTCGCAGTAATTAAATGGCGGATGCCGTAATCAATTATAGAAAAATAGCGGCAGTAAGATGGAATTTACTAACTTAAACGGACTTAATCTGGCACCACTACCAGGTTTTTATTTTGGTGGTTCTTTCGTACCACTCTAATAAAGCCTGGTATAAATCAGGGCGCTTTCATATAGGGCGCTGCCGTTTTTGATGCAGTGCAAGGAACCGATTCGTGATCGAAAGTCTGGTGCAGTAGTCAAAACGCTATTATGGCAATTTTGCGGAGGGAAGGGTGAGTGAGACTTAAATCCACTTTCAGCTTATTTATGGTGTTGGCGATATTCTCAGGCATGGAGGCGTCCCAGGCTAAATCAGCCAGCCGCTTATCAGATGCGCAAGTTAAGCAGCAAATTATTGAAGAGTCGATCGACAGCTATTCCGGCAATTGCGCCTGTCCTTTCAATACTGCCAGCAACGGTAGCCGCTGCGGCAAAAGAAGCGCCTGGAGCAGGCCGGGTGGCGCGTCGCCAGTCTGCTATGCCAACGAAATTACGGCGGAAATGATCAAAGCGTGGCGAGAAGAGCACGGAAGTGATTAAAACGTAGTGCTTTTTGTATGGCCTGATAAATATGGCAAAGGCGGCGATAAACGCCGCCCTGCTCACAACTATAGAGGCGCCCTTGACCTCAGGCCTGTTTCGGCTGACCGTTAGAGGCCATGATGCCGCCATCAACGGGCAGATTGACGCCGGTGATATATTTAGCGTCATCGCTGGCGATAAAGGCTATAGCGCTGGCGATATCTTCCGGTTCGCCCGCGCGAGCCAGCGGGATACGCTCATAGAATTTATTCAGCAGCTGCTGGTTGTCTTTCATCTCTTCTGTCAGGTCGGTGAAAGTAAAACCAGGGCAAATAGCATTGACGCGCACGCCATCTTCGCCATAATCCATCGCCAGCGAGCGGGTAAAGTTGGTAACTGCACCCTTGGCCGCGTTATAAACGCTCATGCCCCAGTCGCCGCCCAGGCCGGAGACAGAAGAGACGTTAACCACATTGCCTTTGCTCTTCAGCAGCGCAGGCATAAAGTAGTGTACGCAATAGAAAACGCCGTCCAGATCGACCTTCATCAGCTTTTTCCAGTCTTCCAGGGCAATCTCATGGATGCGGCCCTGAACTATCTGCCCGGCATTGTTAACCAGCACGTCAACGCGACCATATTTATCCAGCACGGTACGGGATAACTTTTCTACCTGTTCTGCTTCGCCTACGTCACAGGGAACAACAAGGTGCTCGCCCTGGCTCAGCAAAGCCTGAGTTTTTTCCAGCTTCTCCTGAGTGCGGCCTACCAGCACAACCGAGGCGCCCTCGCTGGCGAAGCGTACCGCCGCCGCCTGACCAATGCCTGAACCTGCGCCGGTAACAACCACTACTTTTTGCTGAAAACGAGCCATCTTTTCCTCCTGTTGCGATAAAAAAGTGAGTAAAACACGCTTTTAACCCTGGCAGGCCTGAGGTGAATCGCAAGCCGAAACGGCAGGAAAATCATTTAAGTGGCTGTTTTTTATTCTGTTAATCAAATGTAACTTTTCATTCTGTTAAGCGGGAATGCATCTCCATACAGAGCAGATTGCCCGCCAGCGCCGAGTGATACAGCGTTTCCTTCACCACTGCAAAACCGTGGCGCTGATAAAATGTCACGGCATTAGGCGTAGAGGAGAGAGTCAGCGTTAAGATGCCTCTGGCAAGCGCCTCGCTTTTAATAGCCGCCAAAATCTGCGTGGCATAACCGTTACCCATATAGTCCGGCAGGGTAAAAATTGCCTCCACGCTCTGCTCTCTTAAATCCAGAAAACCTGTCGCTACCGGGAAACCTGGCTCGTCCGCCACAAAAAAAGGATTTTGGCTGATAGCGCGGATATAGCCGCCGGACATTTCATCTGGCGTCCAGGCCCGTACTGCTGCTGCGCCATAGGCTTCTTCGCACCCTGCGCGGATCGCCAGGTTGCGTATACGCCACAATGCCTGTGCCTCTTCAGGTTCTGCTCTTCTGACCATTTTCATTCCTTAATCCGGGCATAGCGCTTCGCCTTAGAATCTTTATCGCTGGCGAATGGCGGCTTATTGCTTATATTCAGACTGCTGACATAGCTAAAAAAGCTCAGGTGAACATCTGTTTTTTTACAGCAACTCCGCAGCTTTATGGCGGCAGAGGCTGAGCGGCCAGGCGGGGCGCATGGACGCGCCAACCGAGCCTACATGGAAGTATTTACGGCGTGTCCGTGTTCCGATCTGCCTCTGCTGCTCTGTCACAGATTTAAACGCGACCTGGGGTTTGTCATCAATCTCTTAAATTTCGTTTGGTAGCCGCAATATCATAGCTGTTAGCACGATTTCTTTTCGCCGAAGTGCGCTCATTCAGGGGGTGCGGTTACGCATCAGATAAAGCGCAAACTCATAAATCATATCTTCCATTTTGTACCTGACAGGCAGCGAAAAGGCGACAAAGCAGACGGCTATAAGCAGTAAAATGAGCAGACTCAATAAAATGATACGCAGCATTGTCACCTCTCAGCGCCCCGGTAAAGGTTAACCCAGTGAAACCTGAAAAAGTCGTACAGATAGTTAAACGCCAGGGTATAGGGAAGAAAAAAAGCCACCAGGCCGATCTCCAGCACAAAGGCTTTTGCCAGCGAGATAGCGAACCACCAGGCGGCAAACGGGATCAGCACGGCCAGCAGACCAGCTTCGAACAGTACCGCATGTAGGATCCTGGCCCACAAATTTCTTTTAAACCCAACTCGTTTCTGCACCGCGTCGAAAGCACGGTTAAAAATCACGTTCCACAGCATCGCCGTGATAGCCGACAGCGCGGCCAGTACGGCAGACTGGGTAACGGGTACCGACAACAGCATCGCCAGCATCAGCGCGATCAAAATATTGGCCAGCACCTCAAAAAGTATTGAGTGAAAAACTCTTTCTTTCAACGATTTGTTTAATTCAGTCTCTATCACAGTTTTAACCGGTCTCAATGTCTCGCCCGCCAGGGCTACAGATTAAGGGGGCGGTAGAGTAGCAATCCTGATAACCGGAAACTTTGTCTGCGGTCATTTCTTGTTCTTATCGCATAACCTCTCCTAAAAACCTGCGCCTTTGCCCTGGCCAGGCGGCAGCATGAAACTCAACAAACTGCTGGTCACAGTGAAAGCGCTTTGCGCTACCGGACAGGCGCCAACACTTTTGCCTCATTATTCAACGCGCTTTCGGCCTGAAGGCTGCGAAACGCGCCAGATAAGCCTGATGGGATGGCTGCGTCACAAAACGAGAATTAGCTGACGCAATAAAGCGAGAAATTTTCAGAATCAGCGCCAAATAAATTTACAGCAGGCTCACGCGTACGCATTTCCCGCACTAAGGTAAAAACAGCGACTACTCCAGCAGCAATAAATCGAAATTTTTATTCCTGGGCATACCGGGATTTTTTTCTCGTCCATTTGAGAAGACGCTGAAGCAGAAAGGGGGCTCTATGGTCATTCATGAGGTAATTGTGGGGATTGGTACGGTATCTTCAGCCGGAACGAGTGTGGCGAGCCAGTTGGCAGGCATGAATTACAGCGTGCTATTTGGTGCTTTTGCAGGATCTGTCTTTTATGTGGCGGGTGCGGCGGATATCACCCTGCGCGTTCGCGCCGCTTATTTTATCGTTTCCTGGATTGTTGGCGTGTTTGGTGCTGACGTAGTAGGGGAGAAGCTGGCGAGTATTCTGGGCTATAGCGACAGGCCGCTGGATGGTTTAGGCGCCGTGTTACTGTCAGCGCTGGCGATAAAAACCTTAACGTTCTTTAACCAGCAGGATCCGGCAGCCTGGCTGGCTCGTATAAAAGGAGGTTTCCATGGTCACAAGTGATCCAATGGTGATTGCTAATGTCGTCACCTGCTCGGCAATATCGCTGCGCCTGATGTTTTTTCGTAAGCCAGGCGCGCACCATGAATGGTGGGCTTCCTGGCTGGCCTATCTGTTAGTGGTAGCTTATGCTTCCGTGCCGTTTCGCTATTTTTTTGACAGCTATAGCCATACTAACTGGTCTTCGTTAATCATCAATCTGGTGTTCTGTGCAGCGGTGTTTCGTTCCAGAGGGAACGTGGCCGAGATCCTCGCCGTCTTACGTCCTCGTAAATAAGGCAGAGGGCTCTGGCAATCGGCAGTCCTGGCAGAGCCCTGTGATTATCTATGGCGCTAATAATTTCATCCAGGCAGCAATGTAATATTCCTTACCAAATGAATTAGCGGAAATAGTCTTGCGGTAGCGACTGCGGGCGCAAGCGCTGATGTAATATATTCAACCGGCTGGAAAATCCTGAGCTGCGACCGCTATTTTTAAAAGTAAAAAAATCGGTTTTTTTCTCCCTGAAGCCTAAAATTTTTCTACGGAAATGCTTTGTTACCGGGTATTTTTCTTAATTAAGGGAAAACGTACGATTTTCTTACACAATTTCGCCTGAGTAGATGATAATTCAGTAATTCGCGAATTTAATTAGCCAGGAATAATCTGTTTTTGGTCACGAAAGCCGGGTTTTTGCTGCGTAAAAAACCGCTTTCAGGCTTAAAAAGCATAAAAAAGGCGCAACTATTAAATCATAAAAAAATCAAGGGTTGAGATGCCGGGGCATTGCTCAGTAAAATAGGGCCAAAACTCAAATCAGGAGAATTTCGTGTCAGAAGCTGCGAATGTATATCATCCGGAACGACTGGAAGAAGCGAAGAATATCGCTTTGGGGTGGCGAATTGTAGGCCAGATGGAGCCGCAAACGCTGGAGGATGCTATCCAAATGCTGCGAGACAGTTCGGCCTACGCTACCCAGGTCTATGAACTGCTTTACGCCGAAATCGCTGAACAGCAGAAAAACCGCTAATCCCGTTCAGGCCGTTTGCTCTGGCGACGGCCCGCTAAGACCTGCCAGCTTTCCTGCGGATCGCCATAGCCGTAAAAGGGATCCAGCGTGCGGGCAATATTATCCGGTATGCATACCTGAATCGTCTTATTACAAATCTGCTCAATTTCCTGCCCGGTCAGCGGCGCGCCTTTTCGCCATTCCTCTTCCGTGAGCAATTTCACTAACGAAGGTAGAGTAATAATAGTCATAGTTTGTGCCCATGCGCTCTGTTTTAAATGTCTTCGGCAGGGTGAGGAAAAACTTTATCGCGAGCAGGAATTAAATATTTATAACTTAAATTTAACTTTTTGTTAATAACAGAGCAGGGCGGCATAAAGAGGAAACATCAGAAGGACTTATTTTTTAGATAAAAAAATGCCCGCAAAGAGGATAATCACGGGCCAACACCAGGGAAATTTTATCAGGGAATAGTGGCATGACGGCAGCAAAACGCAACCGTCAGCGGGCAGAAATGCGCGTTATACCGCATGAAATGCGAAAAAGATCAAAATTCTTCGGCAATCAGCCACTGATCGGCTTCGTCGAACATCTCTTCAATAATTCTCAACATTACCGATTTGTCGCTTTTGCTGGCGTCTGTTTTTACGCCGTTTGCCTGCATGGGTTTTACTTTGACTTCGGCATCGGGGAAAACTCGCTTAATGCGCTTTTCCAGTTCATCTAAAATCAGCTGCTGCGCGTTTGGTAAGCCCGCAACGTTGCGCTTATCGTAAATCAGTTCAACAAACATGAGAGGAGATCCCGGTTATAAATGCTGGATAAAAATACAGTTATTTTCATCGGGCTTCAACTGAAATTTGTCGATGAGGGCGATAACTTTTCTTCTCCGATCGCTACCCTGAACGCTTTTACAGCGCAGTAATCGTCAAAGGCTGCCGTACACACAGACTACACTTCTCTTCATTTACCAACGGAGAGATAAAATGAAAAAACGCCTGCTTTTTCCACTGATTGCCGCTTTTACCCTGCTGGGCGGCTGCTCCAGCGATCATATTCTGCATATGCGCGACGGCAGCACCAAAGTCGTGCAGGGCAAGCCCGAGATTGATAAGGCGACCGGCATGGTAATCTATACCGATGAAACCGGCAGACAGCAGGCGGTTAACCAGGCAGATATTGAAGAAATGGGCAGCCTGTAGCCCAGACCAGGTCTCTTCCGATTGCGGGGCCGGGACGACGCGGGCAGGATAATGTGCCAGAATTATCAATCACCTGCCCGGAGATCGCTTATGTTTCGTTTACTCGCCGTCGGAGGCCTTTTCGCCTGCTCCTTTTTAACCTATGCCTCCGGGAATGCCGAGCCGCTGCAAAATAGCGAGTATCAGATTACCTGTGCGGGCAGGCCGACCATGACAGTGACCAATGCGCAGTACGGGCTGACTACGCTGCTGTGGGCAGGGGACAATTTTCAGATAGCTTCCGGCAGTCAGCAGTCGCGAACGGAAAACGGCGATAAAGTGGCTATCGTGCTGTTTCGCAATGGCGACCAGATGGTAATGAATAAAAGCACCAACGAAACGTTCTTTTCCTACAGCGGCCAAAAACAGCTGGTTTCCTGTAGCCGTACCAGCGAGCGTGAAAATAGCACGGTCACGCTGCAACGCACCGATGCGTTGGGGAAAATCGAGTCCTGATTTTGTACCGGTCTGAATCTTCGCCAGAGAATTAGAGGAAAGAGATGGAAATCGTCGTTAAGGATAAACCCTCAGCGCAGGAGCTGGCAGAGATAGAGGCTGGCCTGCTGGCTTATAATGCACAATTTATGGATATCAGCGAATCCAGAAGCCTTGGGGTTTTTATCGAAAGCGTCGAAGGGCACAAACTGGCTGGCCTGACAGGATCAACCTGCGGCAACTGGCTACGCATTAACATGTTATGGGTAAGCGAAACCCTGCGCGGGCGGGGCAAGGGAACGGCGCTAATGCGGGCGGCGGAAGAGGAAGCGCGGCGGCGCGGCTGCCTCTATGCCCAGGTGGATACCGCCAGTTTCCAGGCCCGGCCTTTTTACGAAAAAATGGGCTATGAGGTGCAGCTGGTGTTGGATAACTATCCCCGCGTGCACCAGCGGATCTATCTGACCAAAACCCTTTAGCCGCCTTTTAATGCCCGGGCCGCTGGCGCAAATCCAGCGGCGAATTTTCCGCCTCATCCAGCAATGCCAGCCATTCCCGCATCGTCACTTCCTGCCAGGAGAGATGACCTTTGGTGGTGCCCATCAGTACGACGTCGGGCCGCAGCGCCCGATAGAACTCCAGCGTCTTTTTCAAATCCGCCTCGTTGCTTTCCGGCACCAGCACGGTGATCCAGCGATCGTGGCTGAGGCTAATGGTATCACCGACAAACAGGTAGGTTTTGCCATAAGGCGAGGCGTAGAGATAGGTGGTGCTGCCCGGCGTATGGCCTGGCGTGGGCACTACGTGCAGGCTGCCGCAGTGCACCTCTGCCTGGTTAAAGGTATCGTCCGCTTCGGCCCAGACGCTGACAGGGCCGAGCGCGCGGTTATGACAATACAATGCCGAATCAAAACGCTGTTGCAGCAGGCGCGCGCCAGGCCCGGCCTCATGCCAGTGGGTAAGATAGTGGCGAAAGATCCCGCCAAGATCGCCGATGATATTATGATCGCCCACATTTTCTACTCGTGAAATCAGCACGTTGCCGCGAGAAAGCTTTAGCAAAAAACCGTGCATCATCAGCTCCGGATCGGTCTCACCTGGCGGAAACTCCGGGGTAGAAATCCACAAGTCCTCATACAGTTGCTTCATGCAGGCTCCTGCAAGACAGAATGCCCGCTCATGGTCAGCTTTGCAGTTTCGCCCGCGACGCGCAGCCGGGCATGGGCGCCCAGCGGCAGCGTCACGGTATGCCAGTGGTGGCCAAAAGCCAGGCCGGAGACCACAGGTACGCCGGTGAGCTGGCTTATCAGCGCCCAGACGCTGTCGAAATCGTAACCGTTGTCATAATCGCTAAGCTGAACGCCGGTAAAGCTGCCGGTGACTATGGCTTTTTGTCGCGCCAGCACGCCGTGCTGCGCCAGCTGTAACAGCATTCTTTCCACCCGGAAAGGGTGTTCGTTGATATCTTCAATCACCAGAATGCCGCCGTCGATCTCTGGCAGCCAGGGCGTACCAACCAGCGAAGCCAGCATGGCAAGATTGCCGCCCCATAGCGTGCCGGAAACCTCCAGCTGCTGCGACGGCGTTTGCCACTCCAGCGTGAACTCGGGCGAGGTCAGCGCCTGCCAGAAATGATTCACGGTAAATTCAGAAAGCTTTTCCGCGCCGAAATTGCCTGCCAGCATCGGGCCGCTGAAGGTTTGCGCGCCCGCTTTCAGCAGCGCCATTTGAATAACGGTGAAATCACTGTGGCCGCAAATCGCCAGCGGGCGCGCTTGCAGCCGCGTTGCCAGTGCGGCGGCATCAAAGCGGGGAAGAAGCCTTGTCGCACCATAGCCGCCGCGTACCGGCATCACAATATCCGCTTCGACCTCATCCAGCGCTAAATCCTGAAGCCGCTGCTCATCGCTACCGGCGAAACGCTGGCAGCGGCGAGCGATCGCCTCCTGGTTGGTCACCCGGTGCCCCTGTTCCTGTAAACGCCTGACGGCCAGCTGCGCGGCAGCCTGATTCTGACAATAGCCGGAAGGCGCGATCAAATGAAAAGTGCGTGGGATAATGGACATAATCTTCACTTTTATCCTTAATTGGCTAAATTTTGGCCTCTATTCAACCCTTTTAAGCCGGGGCGGGACTGTTACGCTCATTTTGTTGGGCGAATCGTCTCTTTTTTGCGCAGGCTTAATGAATCTTTTCATGTCATTCAGAGTCAAATCTGGCTGATAATGACGAAAAGCCGGGCCGAAGTCATCAGGCGAAGCGCGTAATTAAGAGTACAGGTAATTTTTTCACAGCAAACAGCCGCTATGATAAAGCGTGAAGCCAGGGCTCAGAGGAATAAAATAGCGTGAGAAGCGTAAAAACAGTCGCAATATTAGGTGCGCTTTTGCTGGCCGGCTGTGCCAGTCAGTCGCACAAACAGCATGAACCCCGGCAGCAAACGCCGCTAACCAAGGCGCCGCCGGCGAAAGTCGCTCAGGCCTGGTCGTTGTTTACAGAGAACGCCGCACACAGCTACGGCGTGGATCAAAAGCTGGTCGAGGCGATTATCTCTGTGGAATCGGGCGGCAATCCAACGGTAGTCAGCAGGTCGAATGCCATTGGATTGATGCAGATTAAGGCCTCTACGGCGGGGCGCGAGGTTTACAGGGTGCAGGGCCGCCGCGGCCAGCCGAGCAGCGCCGAACTGCGCGATCCGGTAAAAAATATCGATATAGGTACGGCTTATCTGAAAATTTTGCAGGATCAGTCGCTGGCGGGCATTCGCGATCCGAAAACGCTGCGCTATGCCACTATCGTTTCCTACGCCAACGGGGCTGGGGCGCTGCTGAGAACTTTCTCGCGCGATCGGGACAGAGCAATAGCAATGATTAATGCTATGACGCCGGAAGCGTTTTATCAGCACGTGCAGGAAAAACATCCGGCCGCTCAGGCGCCGCGCTATCTGTGGAAAGTGACTACGGCCTACCGCACTATCTGATAGCGGAAACCAGCAATGCCGCCTGTTTTGGCGGCCTGATTCGCCGCTATTGAAAGCGGGTGGCTTTTTCGCGTGCCAGACGCTCGAGCGAGAAAATCATATTCTGTAGCAGGCGTTCCTGGGAAAAATTCAGCGAGGCGAAGCGGAAGCTAAGGCGCGGCGTCACCACGGTTTCATTCTTATTGCCTACCACGCTGCGCTGGCCGACGTTAATCAGCGAGGCATCCACTTCAAACTGACCATATTCACCGAGTTCAAGGCGCATCTTTTTAAACATCTCGCCGCCCTGCAGGGTTTCCGGCACGGGCGAATCGCCCAGTACGCCGATACCGCCCAGCGACACATCCTGCAAACGCAGCCGGCCTTCGCCACTGCCATCCGGCCATTTCACGTAGCAGTAAAAAATTGGATCGAGCGGCATCGCCACGCGGAAAAACTCGCGGCGCTGGATCATCCACAGCAGATCGGGCAGCGCCGCGCCAAAAGCAGGCAGGCCTTCGTGATCGTCGCTTTCCAGCCCTTCAAGGGCGAACTCGACCTTGGCACCGTGTGTTTCAGCGGTGAAATGCAGTTCTTTCATTTCCAGCGCCAGCTGGTTTTCGTAATCGTTGCTGCCGTAATCCACTACCAGCCGCTCTTTATCTGCATAAAGCAGACGGGTAATAAACTGGCCCCGGGCGTGGGAAACCATAACGGGGGTCTGATTTTTCAGCAAATTTTTCAAAACGGCAAGCACGGCGAGCGGGCCGCGCTTGAGATACTGCTCTTTATCTTCTTCTTTCACGTCCTACTCCGATTGAGTGTCAGAAAACTCGTGCCTGGCGGTGATACGACGAATTATCGGCATCGGGCCCGCTCGCTTTAGGCGGTCAGAAAAAAAAGTGCAAAAAGTTTGGCTTTAAATCACAGAGTTAGAAATCTTGCCTATACTTAGGCCGTCTAATCAGTACAAGCAAAGGAGCAGTAAATGGGAATTTTATCATGGATCATTTTTGGTCTGATTGCCGGGATCATCGCTAAATGGATTATGCCGGGTAAAGATGGCGGCGGCTTTATCATCACCGTTATCCTGGGGATTGTCGGTGCCGTGGTCGGCGGCTGGATCAGCACGCTCTTCGGCTTCGGTAAGGTGGATGGCTTTAACTTCGGCAGCTTTATTGTGGCGGTGATCGGCGCCATTGTGGTGCTGTGGATCTACCGTAAAGTCAGGCATTAACCATTAGCCTGCGACAATGAACCCCACGCTTTGCCGTGGGGTTCAAACTGCTGAACGTGAAGCGATGGAGGGCCTGTGACTGGAGTAAAGCATTACGGGCCATGGACGGCCCGTACTGAGCTGCCACGGACGGCGCTTTTTGCGTCTTTACGGAAGACACAGGCCCTCCTGAGCCTGCACCAGCATACATTGTCATCAATCTGAACCCCACGCTTTGCCGTGGGGTTTTTATTTATAGCCTGATAACGTCAGAAATCGTAGCCGACAGTGGCCGTTACCGAACGTTCTGCGCCCCAGTAACAGTAGCCCGTGCCATAACAGGCAGCGACATAGTGGCGATCGGTCAGATTTTTAGCGTTGAGCTGCACGAAAGCCCCTTTCAGACTATTGTTCCATGCTCCCAAATCAGCGCGTAGCGTGGCATCGAACAGCGTAACGGAAGGCAGTCGCGTAGTATTTTCGTTATCCGCCCACTGTTTGCCAATATAGCGAACGCCCGCGCCCGCGCTGATACCCCAGGCAAACTGATATTTCCCCCAGAAAGAGGCTATCGCATTCGGCGTGACGTAAGGCGTGTGGCCGTCGTTGCCGTCTACGGCATCTTTATAGCGTACGTGACTGAGCGTATAGCTGGCCAGAGTGCTCAGGCGCGGTGTCCACTGATTGCGGGCTTCCAGCTCAAGACCCTGTGAATGCACTTTTCCAGCCGGTTCATAATAAGACTCTCTGACTACGCGATTACCTACATCTTTCTGGGTCAGATCGTATAGTGCGGCGCTATAGAAATCTGATGTGCCGGACGGCTGATATTTTATGCCCGCCTCATACTGTTGCGAGGTGGTCGGCTGGAGTAAATTGTCATTTACATCAGAGAGCGACTGCGGCGTGATAGCCTGGCTGTAGCTAACATAGGGCGAAACGCCGTTGGCGAAAGCATAAAGCAGCGCGGCGCGGCCGCTTACATGATCGTCCTGGCGGCGATGTTTATCCGCTTTGGCGTAGTTTTCCGTTTGCGAAACGATGCGGTCATAGCGTCCTGAAAGATCCAGATGCCACTGCTGCCAGACCATTTCATCCTGCAAATAGGCGCCAGTCTGGTAGTAGCGGCGTTGCGAACGAGTAAAAGCAAAGTCCGGCTGCGCGCCGAGAGCCTGTCCCGTCAGCGCGTTGAGCTGGCTGGCGTAGCCGCTGGCTTCGCTTAAATCGTTTTTATACTGATGATATTCCGCGCCCAGCACTACCTTATGCGCCAGCTCGCCCGTGTTGAAATCCGCCTCCAGCTGATTATCCAGCGCGAAAGCGTCCAGCGACGAACGGGAGCCGGAATAGTAGCGGTTGAGTCGATCGGGGTTATCGCTATCCCAGCCAATCTGATAAACCTGATCGAGATCGACATCGGAATGGGCATAGCTGGCGTTAGAGCGGAAGGCCCAGGTTTCATTAAAGCGATGAGCGAACTCATAGCTATAGATCTGCTCGCGCCGCTTAAATTGATCCAGCGAGCTGTCGCCATCGTAAAAGCCGGTGCTCAGCTTGCGGCCGTTATGTTCCGTTATGCTGCCGTCACCTGACACCGCGCTGTGGTAGCCACCAGAGGGATCTTTCTGCAAATAGGCCCGCAGCAGTAGCGAGGTATCTTCATCCGGCTGCCAAAGCAGGGAAGGGGAGATCGCATATTTCTCTTCGCGCGTATGATCGTACTGAGTATCGCTGTGGCGGCTGAGGCCGGTCAGACGAAAAGCCCACTGCTCGTTAATAGCGTCGGTATAGTCGAAGGCTGCGCCGCTGCTGCTGTTATTGCCCACCATGGCGCGGAAATGACCTTGCTGGCGGAACTGCGGCCGCTTTGAACTTTCCATTACCAGGCCGCCGGGAACCGTCTGGCCATAAAGCGCCGAAG
This sequence comes from Pantoea sp. sgz302252, assembly GCF_042610525.1. Taxonomy (GTDB): domain Bacteria; phylum Pseudomonadota; class Gammaproteobacteria; order Enterobacterales; family Enterobacteriaceae; genus Erwinia. The sequence goes on along the minus strand of NZ_JBHDVM010000004.1, from coordinate 333,334 downwards.
AAGGGCCTTTGATCACATCTATACGTTCCAGAAACCAGGGATCGACCTGCAAAATATTATAGCTGCCGGGATCGCTCATCAGCCGCAGGCCGTCGAGGAAGATGTTATCCACGTCGCCGCCGTGGAAGCCGCGTAGTGAAACTGTATCGTAGCGCGTTGCTGCGCCCGCAAAGTTAGTAAAGGCACCTGCGGTATAGTTCAGCGCCTGGTTGACGTCGAAAGCACCTTGATCCTCCATTTGCTGGCGAGTAATAACGGAAACGGATTGGGCGGTTAAAACCAGCGGCCGATCGGTTTTCATCGCGCCCTGACTGGTTGTTGCGTTATAGCCTGCAGTCGGCGTAGTCGCGGTTTCCGCTGGCGCGGCAGTAACCTCCAGCGTATCCTCGGCATAAGTGGCGGCAGGCGAAGCGATGAGAGCGGCGCAGAGCAGAGCGCCGCGCTTGCGGGCAAAGACCATTCTTGTTTTTCCTTTCAGAGGCTAAAACGAAAAGCCGCTGTCTGTGTTTAGCAGACAACAGAAATGTCATGATTATGATAATCTTAATGATAATTATTATCTTTACGGGGGCGACGCACAATCCGTGATTATTCTGATAATTAACAAATTGAAGAGCGGGGGCGAAAACCAGAGGGGAAAAGAAAACAGGCGATCCGGGATCGCCTGATGAAGATTATTGGCCTTTGGTTATATCGCCAACGTTATTACACTCCACGCCTTTCGGGCAGTAGAGATCCATCAGCTTCAGCGTGACGCCGTTGGTCCAGCCAAAGCCATCCTGCAACGGATACTCACCGCCACCGCCGCCACCCAGATTGCTGCCTTCCACTACATACTTCTCTACCAGCTTGTGCTCTTTGTCGTAGGTAGTCTGGACGTTTTTCAAAAAGCGCATGCCGATATCTTTCGCCAGCGTCTGTTTGCCGTAGTTGTTCAGCCCTTCGACCGCTGCCCACTGCAGCGGCGCCCAGCCGTTTGGCGCATCCCACTGCTGGCCGTTGTTGACATTGGTGGTCACCAGCCCGCCTTCTTTAACCAGCTGCGACTGCACTGCTGTCGCCGTGCGGTTAGCATGATCTTCCGTTGCGGCCTTGAGATAGAGCGGGAATAAAGTCGCGGCGGTCAGCTGCGAGCGCACTTTGGCTTCTTTCCAGTCGTAGTCGGCGTACCAGCCCTGTTTGTCATCCCAGAAATAGCGATTGATCGCCTGTTGGCGCTGCTCTGCCCGCTGCGCAAAGCGCTCGCTGGCTTCTGCCTGGCCAGCCTCTTTGTTCGCATGCGCCAGCGTTTTTTCCAGGTGGAACATCAGCGAGTTCAAATCCACCGGCAAAATAGCGGTAGTTTCGATAGAGGAAAGATCTTTCGGTTCCGCGAACCAGCGCGAACTAAAGTCCCAGCCGGATGCCGCGCCCGCGCGCAGATCGCGGTAAAGCTCGCCTTTATCCCGGCCTTTGGCTTTCTCCGCTGTTTCAATATCATCCATATAAGACTCGGTACGCGGCGTATTGCGCGCGTCCCAATAGCGGTTAAGCAGCGTGCCATCTTTGAGCTTCACCAGCCGCTTGCTGGCTTCGCCCGCTTTCAGCGTGTCGGCATCGCTCATCCAGTAGTCATACTCTTTCTGTAGCTCAGGCAGATACTGCCTGTAAACGCCTTCGCCTTTATGCGTCGCCAGCAGATCCACCATCAGGCTAAAGAAAGGCGGCTGCGAGCGGCTGAGATAGTAGCTACGGTTACCGTTAGGGATATGGCCATATTTATCCAGCAGCGAGGCGAAGTTATCGACCATATCCTGCACGCGATCCCAGTGGCCGCTCTCCGCCAGGCCGAGCATGGTGAAATAGCTGTCCCAATAGTAAATTTCCTGGAAGCGGCCACCCGGCACCACATAAGGTTTAGGCAGTGCCAGCAGCGAATCCCACTGGTTAACCGGCGTCGCGTTGCGGGTTAAGACCGGCCAGAGTCCGTCAATATGCGCGCGCAGGCTTTGACCGGCAGGCGGCACATAGGCCGGGCCGCTGGTGGGCAAGGTAAAGTTGGTGTCGACGAACCGGCGCAAATCGAAGTTGCGCTGCTTTTTCTGCATCTGCCAGTCCGCCAGGATCAGGCTGGGGCTGGTTTTCGGCAGGGCGTCGGCAAAGGTTTTCTGATCGGGAAACAGCTTCGCGGCCTGCACCGCTTTGAAAAGTGGCCCCAGTGCTACGTCGGGCGGCTGCGGCGCGGCGTTGGCATGTTCATCGGCAGCGAACCCGGTCTGTGTCAGGGCGGCAATCAGCAACGGCAGCGCCAGCGCGGTTTTCCATTGACGTTTTTCAACTCTCAGCATTAGACGTTCTCCATATCCCAAGCGGGTATCTGTAAGTTATTGACCCTGAAACAAACTTTAGACGAGATTCAGCAGAGCGCCTGGCAAAACCGCCGGAAATGTGACCTTACGGGACTTTTTGCCGCTGTGCGGGGCGGCGCAAGGCTTACAAGAAACATTTAAATAGATTCGTTAATAAAAGCGTGAATAAAAAAGAGCATTTTTCCGGCCATCGTGCTTTTACTTTTGGCTTTTTTTGACAGCAGTTAAACAGAAGAAATATCGGGTAGCAGAGAAAAATCATAATAAAGCGATTCAGCATCGCCATTTCAACAAGAATTTAAATAAATCATTTTCCTGAAAGCGTCAGGTTTTTACTTAAACAGGTTACTGAGAATAGCGCAGGGGAAATGCCCGTAGCGCTTTTACCCTTGCAGCGCCACGTATTTAATAAAAAAACCGGCAGGTAAATAGCTTTGCAAATTCGCAGGTTAATTCATATATTACTCAGAGCTTTTCAACAAGACACGTCGTTTATCCGGTCAATCAACTATTCAGCTCTATTTCGCCCGGCTCGCGGCGGGTCCAATAAGCGTGTGCAAAAGCGCCTTCAGGGAAGCCAGTATCAGACTTTAAGGGAACTTCGGCATGACAACACCCGGCGATAATATCTTACATACCGGCGGCGATCCTCGCGCGCTGGCCGAATTCGGCGCGCTGCGCCAGGAAATCGCTATGATGGCTGGCGAGGCCGGCCCCAACTGGCCGCGCGTGGAAATACTGGCGATAGCCCTTTTCCGCGCTAACGGCATGGATCTCCAGAGCGTGGCCTGGTATAGCCTGGCAAGAGCGCACAATGCGGGGTTGCCTGGGCTGTGCGAGGGGTTCGAGATAGTTACCGCCATGGTTAAACATCAGTGGCCTACGCTCTGGCCGCAGCAGCTTTCCGCCCGTCTGGCGATCCTGACCTGGCTCAGCACCGGTATGCAGCAATGGCTTAATGAAGCCCGCCCGCAGGCCGAAGAGCTTGAGCTGTTGTACCGCCTGCAGGCGCAGCTGGAGCAAAACGTCAAAACGCTGGAGACGCTGGCGCAAAAGCACCTGAGCCAGCTCGACCGGCTGGCGATCCAGCTTGAGCAGCTGATCGCGCAGCTTGGCGAGCCGCAAAGCCAGCCGCCAGCCAGCCAGAGCACGCTGAGCATCGCCGCGATGGCGCGGTGCGCCAGCCGCAGCGGCGACGAGTTCACGCCGCTTATCTACGTGCCCAGAGACCTGACATCCTCCACAGCGCTTAATGTTAGCTTTGGTTTTTGGGAGCGTAGCCGGGGTTTCTTTGCCGGCATGCTGGTGGCCTTGCTGCTATACAGCCTGGGGTTCTGGGCTTTTCAGCTGGCGCAGCCTGAAATTTCCGGCGCACAGCGCATCGCTCTGCTGGCGCAGCAGCTTTCACCGGAGCTGACCCGCCAGGATCAGGAATGGCAGAAAGCCATCGCCGCCGTTGCGTTACCCACAGAACAGCTGGCGCTTTGGCATACCGCACGCCTGAGGCTGCAAAAGCTGTTTACGCAAATCGCTAAGCCTGTGGAACAGCGTACGGGCTGTCTCTCCTATGCCGAGGTCGAAGCGCAGCTGGTCACCATCCGCCAGCCGCTGGAGGCGATGCAGCCGGTCGAAGAGCTACTGCGCCAGCTTGAGTCGGATAAAACTTCCCCGGTATTACGCGGCAAAACGGAGTACCGGCTAAAGCAGCTGCTGGCGCGTTACGCCCTTATTTTACAGGCGGAGGAGGGCAGTACGGGAAAACCAAGAAAATAACATTATGTTTACTTTTTTAATTATTAAAAGATTACCGCCGGGTCATTATTATTGCTAAGTGGGGTTATTTTCCGTGTCTTAGTAATTGATAAAATTCGGCCTGCGATTTATAAGGAGAAATTTATTATCGAAGGCTGTTATCAAAAGAATGATGGGCGGGTCAGAGGGTTTTCACAGATTGTCTGGTGCAGCGGCTATTTTTGGCGTTTTTTGTCAAATAATGGTCTTTTTATAGTGGATAAGTGCTTAAGCCATTTTTCACAAAGCGTACCGACAAGTGGCCCCCCATAAAATGAATGGGGCATAAAAACATGATCATCACTCTGTTGTTGGTTTTGCAAATGCCATCAGTTAAATCACAAAGGAATAAGCAGGGATGAAAATTTATCGTCCATTATGGAGTGAAGGATCCTTTCTGGCTCCCCAACAGTTTCAGCAACAGGCTCGCTGGGATGGCTGGGTTACCGAAATTCTGGCTGAAATGGCGATCGCGCAGCCGTGGGGCGTGATCCGGGCTGAATTTGACCTGAACGCGCTGTCGCTTTCTCAACTTAAAGCTACCAGCCTTGCAGTTCGCTTTCCAGACGGCACTCTTATCGATACCGCTCTCAGCGATAACCTGCCGCCTGCCTGTGAACTAAGCGACATGGATGATCGGCAAAGCGTAGAGGTCGTGTTGGCGCTACCGCTCCTTTCCGCCAGCGGTGGCAATCTACAAGATGGGCGCGTTACTGAAAGACCACGCCGCTGGCAGCAGGAATGGGTCGTCGTGCAGGATTTGGTGGGCGACGAGCGCACTGAACTGGCCGTGATGCGGCATTCGCTAACGCTACGCTTCGCTCATCAGGAAAACAGCGCCTGGTTGACTTGCCCGCTCCTGCAATTAGTACGTGATGAACAAGGCGAATGGGTGGTGGATGATACTTTTATGCCGCCACTGCTGGCCCTTTCCGCCAGCCCTGCCCTGATGGCATTACTAAGTGAACTTTTGCATCGGCTCCAGGCCCGGCAGCGTCGGCTAATGGCTATGCGACGCGAAAGCAACGAACGTATGGCAGATTTTGCCGTCGCAGATGTTTCTTTGTTCTGGCTGCTGCATGCGCTTAACAGCGCCGAGCCGGTTCTCAGAGAGCTTCATGCTTCACCTTCGCGTCATCCGGAGCTGCTCTGGCGAGAGCTGGCGCGGCTGGCGGGTGGGCTAATGACATTTTCGCTGGAGCATCAGACGGATGCTATTCCCGCCTGGCAGCATAATCGCCCGCAAAACGCTTTCCCGCCGATGTTCAAATTGCTGGACGAGCTGCTGGAGAACAGCCTGCCTTCGCGCGTAGTGAGAATCGAACTGATTAAACAAGGGCAATTCTGGCAGGGCGATCTTCTTGACTCACGTCTGCGAGAGGAGGTCGATTTCTATCTCTCGGTTCGCTCTTCGCTGCCCGGCCACAGGCTACTGACGCAATTTCCGCTGCTGTGCAAAGCGGGCAGTCCCCAGCAGGTTAATACGGTAGTCAACGCGGCATTGCAAGGCATACCGATTAAAGCGCTTTCCCACGTTCCGGCTGCAGTTCCCTGGCGGCTTGAAAACCACTATTTCGCACTGGAGCTGCACAATTCTGCGGCAGACGAGATGCTGGAAACGGGTCACTGCGCTTTTTACGTTCCTTCCTCTCTGGGCGAAATTAGCCTGGAATTTTATGCGGTGCTTCATTCATGAAAGAAAACGCTACTACCTTAGTTGACATGCTCTTTTCGTCTGCCTGGCTGGCGGTCTGCAAGCTACGTAGCGAACAGGAAGTGACCGATGGTCAGGCGTTTTACCGGCACGCCTGCGGCTGGGTTGAAAGCTGGCACCATCAGCTTACCAAAGCCGGTATTAGCGCCAACAGCCGGGAACAGATGATCTATGCCGTCTGTGCCCTGCTGGATGAAAGCGTGCTGGATCGGCCACTGCGGGATGATGGCTACCGGTTCTGGTTAATTAATCCGCTACAGGCAAAATATTTTAACACCATGCAGGCCGGCGAAGATTTATGGGAGCGAATCCGCAATGAGCTACAGCAGACCGCGCCGGATCCCTACACCCTGACCTGTTTTTACCGAGTATTGCAACTGGGCTTTGGCGGCCGTTACCGCGCCAGAGACGATGAACGCCGCGAGGATATTGTGCAGCGGCTGCGCCAACAGGTAGAAACCTTGTCGCCAATGCAGGATCTGTCACTTATAGCCAGGTCAGGAAAAGTACGCATAAGAGGACGCTGGTATTGGCTCTGGTGGCTGGGTGGCGTCGCGTTGCTGATTGGTGCCTGGTTGCTGCTCTCTTCATCATTGCAGCAAATGCTGCTGCAGGCAGGGAGGTGAACAGGTAACGCCTTTTTATCTAAAAGAGATAGCGTTGCACTACGAAAAAGTTATCGGAACCCACCGTTGACAACCTCATTCTTTCCGATTTTCGGAATGAAAGCGCAGCCGCCGATGCGGGACTTAATAGGTTTCCACCGATCGTTTTCATGCGGCTTTAGAAAAACGATGGCGGAATAAAGCGGCTTAACAACCTGATGGGCATGGGGTTATTGCCAGGGGCGGTAGCGTGCCTGAATAAGAGAAAAAATCAGAGGGAGCATTAAGCCATTCCTGCTGTGGCATCTGAAACTTAGCTACGCGCAGAAAACGGCTGCATGCTGAAAGTATGTCGAAATACTGATGGTATTTAAAAGCGAAGGATCCGCCTTATGAAGAATAATAATCTGCAAACTATGATTTCAGCCTTGTCCATGAACCGCTACCTGCTGGCCATTACGGGCTGCGACGCCGTCCTGGACGTAGAAAATTTCACCGGTAGCGAGGGGCTGAGCCGCCTCTACCGCTATCAAATCTGCTTTACCAGCCCCGACTCCGATATCCCGATGACGCAGGTGCTGCGCCAGAACGCGACACTAACACTGCGCGCGCTGCCGCAGACGGTACCGGGCATGCCGCTGCCGGAGACATTGCGAATCGTGCATGGCGTGGTCACCGGCTTTCAGCGCCTCTCCGGCTCGGCCGACCAGACCCGCTATGAAATCATTCTCGAGCCGTTTTTGGCGCTGCTGTCGCGCCAGATACGCAGCCACCGCTTCTTTGTCGGCAGGACGGTGCCAGAGGTAGTGGAACAGATATTGACGGAGCACGGACTAAAAGGCTGGGAATACGATTTTCACCTGAAGGAGAGCTATCCGGTTCGCGGGCAGATAAACCAGTACCACGAAAGCGATCTGGCCTTTATCGAACGACTGCTGGCGGAGGTAGGGATCCATTATTTCTTCACTTTGCATCCGGAGACGCACACGGAGGTCGTGCACTTTTCGGACCGTCAGGGCGCGTGGGAGTATGGCAAAACGCTGCCGTTAAACAGTCCGTCCGGCACCAACGATAACGGCGTAGAGTCGGTCTGGGGGCTGACGGTATCACACGGCGTCGCTGCATCAACGGTAACCACTGGCGACTATAACCACCGGGCGGCGCATCTGCGCATGGAGTCGGCGGCGGCAGACGTGTCGCAGGGCGCGGACGGGGCGGTAACCTACGGCGACGTCTGGCTATATGGTCCAGGCCACAATGAGCCGGGAGACGCATATACGCCTGAGACGGAGACAGGAAACTTTTACGCGCGGCTGGCGCATGAGCGGCAGCTGTGCAGACGCACCCTGGTTAAGGGCGAAAGCAGCGATGCGACGCTGGGGCCGGGCCAGGTGATAACCGTGACGGCGGGCGCGCTGTCCGACGGGCTACCGGTGGCGCTGAGCGGGCCGCTGGCGGTGATGTCAGCAACGCTGAGCGCGAGCCGTGAGACGGCGCTGCGGGTGGCGTTCGATGCGGTACCGAATACAGAGACGCGGGTGTGGCGGCCAGAGCTAAAGCCACGGCCGGTGGTGAGCGGCACGCTGACGGCGCGTGTTACCAGCGCGCGGTCAAACGACCAGTACGCCTGGCAGGATGCGGCAGGGCTATACCGGGTGAAGTTCGACGCGGATCGTGATGAGAGAACAGCGGGTCAGGAGAGCATGCCGGTGCGGCTGGCGAAGCCGTATGGCGGGGATTTGTACGGCTTTCACTTTCCACTAATACAGGGCACGGAAGTAGCAATAGCCTTCCACAACGGCGATCCGGATCGGCCCTATATTGCACATGCACTGCATGACTCGAGGCACCCGGATCACGTAACGGAAAAAAACGATACGCGCAACGTTATCCGCACGCCCGCGAACAACAAGCTGCGTATGGAGGATAAACGCGGCGAGGAGCATATCAAACTGGCCACCGAGTATGGCGGCAAAACGCAGTTGAACCTTGGGCATAATGTCAACGCAGAGCGCCAGCGCCGGGGCGAAGGTGCGGAACTTCGCACGGACGCGCATGTGGCAATACGTGGTGGGAAAGGCGTGTTAATCAGCGCGCAGCCGCAGCCGCAAGCGGGCGGAGAGATGTTGGCGATGGCAGAGGCAGTGGCGCAGCTGGAACAGGCCCAGGGACTGGCAGAGTCGTTGAACGCAGCGGCAAAGGCGGCGCGGGCAGAGCTGGCAGATATTGCAACGCAGCAGGCGCTGTTGGAGGAAAGCCTGAAGGAGCTGAAACAAGCGGCGCTGCTACTGACTGCACCGGCGGGGATCGCGCAGGTAACGCCGAAGAGCGTACAGCTATCGGCGGGAGAGAACGTGACGGTCACAAGCGGTAAAAACGCGAACTTCAGCATTCTGAAGAAGGTGACGATGGCAGCGGGCGAGCGGATAAGCCTGTATGCCCAGAAGGCAGGAATAAAGCTGTTTGCGGGCAAGGGTAAGGTGGAAATAGAGGCACAGTCAGATGAAATGGGGCTGGCGGCGCTGAAAGATATCCGCATCAGCAGCAGCGAGGGGAAAATCGTCATCAGTGCGAAGAAAGAAATCCTGTTGACCAGCGGCGGAGGCTATATCCGTATCGCAGACGGCACGGTTGAATGTGCAGCACCGGACAAAATTATCGAGCGCGGCGCGGTATGGCAGAAGTTTGGCGGGCGCAGTATCAGCGAAGCGGCGCAAAGCTGGGAAAGTGCAGATTTTGCCATAACGCCGCAGGTCTTTTGTCGGGAAACCGGAAAACCGGCCGCGCAGCAAAAGGTCAGGGTCACTTTTGCCGATGGCAGTATAAAAGAAATGATAACTGACGATCGGGGCCATCTGCCCGTGCAGAAAAGCATGACGGTAGACATGCTGGAAATCATCAGTGCTCAGCATAGCGAAGACTAAAAGGAGAAAATATAGCATGGCTAAAATTATTATGGCCCCCAGGGAAGAAAACAAAATAGCCCGAGTTGAGATCAATGACTATCGTTTTATCCCGGTGATTTTTATTCCTGGTATCATGGGGAGTAACCTAAAGACTAATGATAAAAAAAACATAGTTGTCTGGCGTTATGACAGTAATGCGTCTCTACTTGGCTGGGCTACTCCCTTTTCAGGGGCAGTAGAAAGGAAAAATGTGCTCGATCCCAAAAAAGTTGAGGTTGATGACAGAGGGGATATTGTTTCAACCTATCTTTATGCTAAGGAAGTTGACAGGTTAAAAAAAGAACTATCAACTAACTATAATTATATGGAATATGAAGGCAAATATCAAAAAATAAAACAGTTAGAAGAAAATGATCCGGAAACTAAATTGTTTGGCACCCGAAGAAGTCGGGGATGGGGCGAAGTAGCGGCCGCCAGCTATGGCACATTTCTGGATTCGCTGCAAAACCTGTTGTTTCACGAAAAGCCGGACTGGGATAAACCCTTAGGCGAAAAGTTTAAAAGCCTGCTTAACCAGCCTTTAGGTACAGAATACTGTTGTGAAGGAAATGAAGATAGCTTAAATGAAAAAGATCTGGATGTCATAAAAAAATATTATTATCCGGTTCATGCCATGGGCTATAACTGGCTGGGTTCTAATAAAGATTCTGCGAAGCGTTTAGATCAAAAGATTACTGAAATTGTGGCGGGTTATAAAGCCAGATCGATAAAATGTCATAAAGTCATTTTGATTACCCATTCTATGGGGGGGTTGGTTGCCCGCTATTACTCAGAATGTCTGGTAGATGAAAAGAGTAATGCACTAAACCGTGGTAAAAAAAATGTTTATGGCATTATTCATGGCGTAATGCCGTCTACCGGCGCGGCTGCTGCCTATACTCGTATAAAACGCGGTACGGAAAATCCGGAATCAAGCCTGGTCGGCTATGTTACTTCACATATTCTTAGCCGTGATGCGGCAGAGATGACGGCTATCTGTTCGCAGTCGCCGGGTCCGCTGGAGCTTCTCCCTCCGGCTGAATACGGCAGCGACTGGCTTAAAATAACTGACAGGCATGGTAAGACTTTTTTACCAGTTGAAGACGACCCTTACGCTAACGTTTATCTGAAAAGAGACGTATGGTGGAAATTAATGGATGAGAATTTATTGAATCCACTAAATAAAAAAATGGATAAAAAGCAAATAGAGGATGACTGGGTGATATATCAAAACTTAATAAAGGATACAATAAAATTCCATAGGGATATTTTAAATAAATACCATATTAACACCTACTCTTTTTATGGTAAGGTTAATGGTGATATTATTCCTGAAGCATATCGTACTCAGGAAGTGGCCCGTTGGAAAGGAAACCTGGCTACAGGAGATGTAAAATTACTTAAGAAAAAGGCCTTAGATGACGGACGGCTATTGCCAGAAGAGATAATGGAGAAAAGAACGGTGGTTGATAATCTTTCAGAGTCAGAGAAAGCATGGCGAGCCAGCGATCAGGCCAGGGGAAGGCTTAAAAACCACTATAAAAATATTGCCTATATAGGTCAGTGCTTTACTCTTCAGGATGCCAGTGAAAATGGCGATGGTACTGTTCCGGTAAGATCCGGGCAAATACCTGATAAATTTATTAAAGAAAGATTGAGCTTAAATATTGCGCATGAGCCGGCTTACCGTCACGAAATTAGTCAGGCTTTTACGCTAAGGTCCATTATTAAAATTGCGCAGGAGGTTAATCATGATGCAGAAATGGCGTGGAAAGATTAAAAGCAAAAAAACGGTGGTTACTGTCAGCTTGTTAGTTGTTCTGATGTTGCTGGGGTCGTCGGGGGTGTTGTTACAGGCTAAAACAGGCAGGGATTATAGTTTAAATAAAAAGGAAGCAGAGATGGTAGACTTATTAACAAAAAACGGCAGAGCAAGATATATGGGCTACTATTCCGTCGAGTTGCCGGAGGACTTTACCCCCATGCCCGGAATGTTTATGCTTATACACGGAACTAAACAGAACGAAATTGAAACGGATAAAAAATATTATCCTGCCTTTCAGAATTATTTAACCAATTATGAAGCTGATCTAAACAAAAAAAGTGTACTTAGCAAAGAAGATTTACCCTTTATAAAAAATATTTATCCCTTATCAGCAGGAATGAAAGGTGTCATATTTGAGCATATAGAGGAAGGTCGGGAAGATGCATTCCGGCTACTTGACGGCTTTAAATGGGAGGGTGATACCTTATTTTCAGTGAAAATAAAAGCCTCCGATGGTAGGGATAAAAAATATGATAAAGACAGGCGGCTTTTTGGAAATATACTGATTAATAACGTGCCCGAAAAAAAGGCACAGTTGCTAACCTTATTAAAGTCCTTACAGCCCAGAAAAGACAGCGAGCCACCGGAAAAAGGCAGGCTGGCGCTAAAATATGCGCAAATCGACCCGGCGCTGCTTGGTGGATATGAGTTTTCCTATGCCTATATAAACAGCAGGGGAGTAGAAGTAGTTCTGGGTACGGATAACAGTGAGTATACGGGTGTTCCGTTACTGGAAACAGACCCAAGAGTAATGGAAATGTCGCGCGGGAAAACAATTTATAAAGGCAGGCGCAACGTAAATGGCCTGGAAGTTTCTGAATGGCTGATTAGTAGAGTTTATAACGATATCGGCAGTTCCGGGATTGAATACAGCTTTACCCTGAACATTCACCAGGACAAAGCGAACAACAGCTCACCGTTGTCGCTGATAATGAACTACACCACGCAGCAAAGGGCCCGGGAGGATATTCTGAGCGAGGCGGAGCTGGTTGCCCTATGGCAGCATATAACCGAAACGATTAAATATTATAAATAGTAAACGGGTAAAGATATCAGCGCTGTGCTGACAGGCTTTATTCACTGTCGCGAAGTTCACCTGCTTTCCTGCTCGTCTGTTCTGAAAAGATAAAAATGAAAATGACGGCTATTTTTATAACAACATCTGACCAAAGCCTTTGTTTGAAGAGGCCCTGTGTTACAAAATCAGCCAGGCGTTTACGTTCGGATATTAATACAGGAAGTTAACCATGATGCAGAAATGGCGTGGAAAGATTAAAAGCAAAAAAACGGTGGTTACTGTCAGCTTGTTAGTTGTTCTGATGCTGTTAGGGTCGTCGGGGGTATTGTTACAGGCTAAAACAGGCAGGGATTATAGTTTAAATAAAAAGGAAGCAGAGATGGTAGACTTATTAACAAAAAATGCCAGGGCAAGATATATGGGTTATTACTCCGTCGAGTTACCGGAGGACTTTACTCCCATGCCCGGTATGCATATGCTAACTCATGATTCAGACAATAATAAAATAGAAATTGATAAAAAGTATTTACCTGCTTTTGAAAGTTTCCTTATTAGCTATGAGGAAAAGCTAAAGAATGAAAATGTGTTACGACGAGAAGATGTACCTTTTTTAAAAAAAATACATCCACTTCCTATAGGGATGAAAGGTATAATATTTGAACATACAGATGGACTTCGCGAAGATGTCTTCCGATTACTTGATGGCTATAAATGGCAGGATGATACCTTGTTTTCAGTAAAAGTTAACGCTAAAGACGGACGGGACAAAAAATACGACAAAGACAGAAAAGTTTGGGGAAACACTTTGGGTTACAACGTGCCCGAAAAAAAAGCACAGTTACTGACCTTACTAAAGGCCTTACAGCCCAGAAAAGACAGTGAGCCACCGGAAAAAGGCAGGCTGGCGCTAAAGTATGCGCAAATCGACCCGGCGCTGCTGGGCGGATATGAGCTTTCATATAAATATCAAAACAGTAATGAAATAAAAGTAATACTGAGTACCGATAACAGTGAGTATACAGGCCTGCCGCTGCTGGAGACAGATCCACGGGTTATGGAAATGTCAGGCGGCAGCACAATCTATAAGGGCAAACGCCAGATCAATGGTCTGGAAGCTTCCGAATGGCTGATCAGGCGGGTCATCAATACTCCCGGCAGTTCCGGGAGTGAATATGCCTTTAAAGTATATATTCATCAGGATAAAGCGGATAACAGCTTGCCGTTAAGAATGACGCTACGCTACACCACGCAGGAAAGAGACAGAGAAAATATTCTGAGCGAAGCGGAGCTGGTTGCCCTATGGCAGCATATAACCGAAACGATAAACTACCTTAAGTAATATTGCTTAAATTTTGCTAAAAAGGTGATTTATAATTTCCAATTGGATGTCTTTAATAGATTTAACTTGCTTAAAGAAGAAAAAGGCACTTAAAATTATTTTACAGGTATCTTTGTGAAAGCCGAATGGAAGCAACAAAAGATACCAATAAGGAGGAAATATTATGCCTGCATTGGTTCTGCTTGGCGACAGTAATACACATGGAGGAAAAGTAATTACCGCCTCCTCTACACTTTTTATAGAAGGAATACAGGTCGCTCTGGTAAATGACCTTGTTTCCTGTCCTTTTCATGGTGTCAACAGGATTATTGAGGGGGATGCAACAGCCATGGATAACGGCGTGCCCATAGTGGTAGATAACTGTCTGTGCGAATGCGGTTGTAAAGTAAAAAGTTCCTCACCTGAAAACAGCATAGAGTCATAATTATGTCCTGGCCCATTCCTGAAATCCCTGAAAAAAAGATGCCTGTAAAGCCAGATTATAAATTTTGGTTGGCTATTCTGCTGGCTTTTGTGTTTATAGGAGGAACTGTTTCTTTGTTTGTTACTGGAGCAGTCAATTATACTCAAATTCTTATAAAAGGCATTCTTCCGGCCGTTTTACTTTGGTTCTGTTTTTTTGCTTTTTACTATAGTCGATACAGCCATGTTAAAAACGAGGCAGCTTTATGGAATCAGCAAAGTAAGCAGATCAAAATCCAATGGCAGAAATGGAGCAAAAAGCAGCTGACTGTCGTTGCCAATGTCATTTTTACTCCTGAAGAAAAGGGAATGTGCGCATTGCTGAAAGAGCCTGGCGAAATACCTGCATGGCCTGAAAAAGCCAGGCCATTACATTCTTCTTTTGAAACGCCATATCAACTACTCGCCTGTATTGATAATTTATGTGAAAAGCAATGTCCAGGATATAAAAAGCAACTAAAAAAAGTAAGGGTAATTTCAAACGTAGGCTCAAAATATCATCTTGCCGGTTACGATATAGCTCATTTTTGGGGCATCACGCCAGAGTATGCAGATACCGTCGAAAGGTTTTATCCGGATTATAGTGAGCAAGGAAAAAATCTAACGTTACTATTATGTCTGCAGTGCTGGCAAAAAGAACACAGCGTACAATACAGCGAGTTTGTGACCGCTCAACTGCTGATGTCAGAACCTGGTATCGACCATCCAGGTTACAAAGTCCAGGCTGGCATAGGTCGTGTTTTATCAAACGTTAGCCTTGAGAAGGCGTTAAAAATGCTTTTTGACTATAATGAAATTGCCAAAAATGCATTGCAGTTCATATGGTATTCAAACTTAAAAAAAGAAGATATAAGCCGTCTTTCAGGATATGCTGTATCCGAGCAATGGGAACTCTTTGAGGCGTTCCCCTTTCGCTCGCTCGACCATTCTTTTGGCCCTCCTGGTCCCTTAAATTTTCCTGTAGCTGTTAGCTTGATCTCGGACGTCGCATCACAAACCAGGAAGCCACAGTTATTTATCACTAAAGATAAAGTCGGTAGCTATTTACTTTGCCTGATTACACCGGAGTTACTCTTATGACAGGGAATGTCAAGATACCACAAGTTCGTTATAGCATTACCGGTTATATCATCCTGATATTGGCGTTGGCGGCTTTAAGCGCGTTTATATTATATTTTTTTCAGGGCAGTCCCGTTACAAAAGAGCAAACTATTAAACCAGCCTGGATTATTTGGGGCAACGTGTTTCTGGTTTTGTTGGTGAGCGCAATCCTTGTCCGATTCTGGTCAGGGTGGAAAATAAAAAAGCAGCAGGCTATTTTTCAACCTGAAACGGTTCTACAAGTTGCAGAATCACCCTCTGCTAAGCATCTCGCCGATGTTGGCGATGAAAAGTTTAAAACGCTTCAGCGTCATCTTCGCCACCGCCACGGCCTGCTCTGGCCTTACAAAATCCGTCTGCTGTTGCTGACAGGCAATCAGGAAGATGTCGAACGGCTGGTGCCGGGTCTGGTTGAAAATCGCTGGCGTGAAGAGGCAGGCACAGTGCTGTTATGGGGTGATGCTGCACCAGCCAACACTGCGACAGAGTGGTTAAGAAGCCTTCGCAAACTACGACGACGCCCGGTGGATGCGTTGGTATGGGTTACTTCAGCGCTGACAATGTCGGAAACTTTGCACAGCCTGGACGGTGATAAACGCCTCTCTGCCCAAGAACTGAAAGCCAATTCAGACCTTTTGCAGAGGATGGCGGATACCCTAAACACCAGGCTGCCGCTTTTTGTCTGGTCGTTGTACGATAACGGCAAAGTTCCTGCGCCTCAGGCGGGCTGCTATATAGCCGATGCCGACCCTCTGCCTTGCCTTACTTCGCTGGCACCTGCGCTGGCCGTTCAGGGGGCGCAGCTTGCAGGTAAAAACAGAGCTAATCATTTTCTTCTGTCGCTGGCTGTTCAGCTCAGAACGATGCCGCAAAGTATTACCAGGCCGCTCGAAGCTTTAGCTGCCTCAAATCGGCCGTTAGCGGGTCTCATCTTTAGCGCTTATTCACCTGCCGCTGCTTCTCCGGCTTCCTTTGCTCTGCTCAACGACTTCATTACTGCGTTACCCCCTGGTCTACAGGCCAGGCGCAATAGTTCAGTATGGGAAAAGATGCTAAAACCTTTTGCCGCTTCGCTACTGCTGCTATGGGGTTTGGGCATGGCGATGTCGTGGTTCCTTAATCGTAACCTTATCCATCATGCGCTGCTGCAGACACGACAGGCCGAAGAGATCTGGCGCAAGGCTAGCGAAAAGCAGCAGAGAACGCCTGGAAACACGCAGCCGCAAGTTCGCAGCGTTCAGCAGCAGCTGCATGACCTGTTAGCTCTACAGCAAACAGTGGCGAAGTTAGATTATCGTTCGCAACATGGTGTGCCGTGGTACTACCGTTTCGGGTTAAACCAGAATGATCGGTTAGCGAGCGAGTTATGGCCTCGCTACGGGCAGAGCGCGATGTTGCTGCTGCGCAATGCGGCGGCGGCACGGCTCAGGCAGCAGCTCACCACATTGATCTCGCTATCGCCAGATAGTCCACAGCGTGCGGCGCTCATCAGTCCGGCATACGATCAACTGCGTCTGCTGCTGATGCTCAGCCAGCCAGTTCGTATGGAGCCGGAATATTTTACTATCACGCTGATGAAAAACTGGCCGCATCGGAAGGAAGTAAGTAACGGCTTCTGGCAGGGGAATGGTCCCAAAATGCTGCGGTTTTATGCTCAGAACCTGCCGCAACATCCGGAATGGCGGCTGGCGGAGGATAAAGCGCTGCTTGCTGATGTACGGACGCTGCTGCTGCACGAAAGCGGCCTGCGTAATAGTGAACTTTCTCTCTACCAGAAGCTGCTGGCGCAGGTGGTACGTCAGTATCCCGATCTGCAGCTTCAGGATATGACTGGCGAAACGGATGCCAGCGCGCTTTTTTCTACGGAACGGGTCGTGCCGGGCATGTTTACGCGCCGCGCATGGGAAGAAACGGTCGCGCCCGCAATTGAGAAAATTTCCCGTGAGCGGCGAGAGGAGTCTGACTGGGTTTTAAATGAGGGACGTCAGCAGCAAAAGGAGCAAACCAGCGCGGAAGAGATCAAAGAGCGGTTAACAGCGCGCTATTTTACTGACTTCGCTGCCAGCTGGCTGAATTTCCTTAATAGCCTGAACCTGCAAAAAACCACAACGCTGACCGAAACTATCGATCAACTGACATTGATGGCTGATGTGCGCCAGTCACCGCTGGTGGCGCTGATCAATACGCTGGGCGTGCAGGGCCGGACAGGCCAACAGCAGCAGGCGCTTTCTAATTCGCTGGTACGATCCGCTAAAGAATTATTTAACTCTGAAGGTAAACCGCTGATTGACGCCGGTACCACGGAAAGCAATGGGCCGCTGAATACCACTTTTGGCCCACTTCTGGCGCTGACCGATCGGCAGGGTGAGCGTGGCAGTACCGGCCTTAGCCTGAACGCCTATCTGACTCGCGTCATCCAACTACGGCTGCGTCTACAGCAAGCGACGGGCGGCGCCGATCCCCAGGCGATGATGCAGAAGCTGGCACGTACCGTTTTTCAGGGCAAATCGGTAGATTTAACCGCTACCCGCGATTACGGCAGCCTGGTAGCGGCGAGCCTGGGTCAGGAATGGAGCGGTTTTGGACAAACAGTTTTTGTCCAACCAGTGGAGCAGGCGTGGCAAAAAGTGTTGCAACCAGCGGCAAGAAGCCTGAATGAACAGTGGCGCACCCATATTGTCAACGACTGGCAGCGTAATTTCGGCAGCCGCTATCCGTTCAAATCCGCCAGCAGCGACGCCTCGTTGCCGCTGCTGGCGCAGTATCTTAATGCTAACGATGGCCGTATTGCGCGCTTTTTACAGTCGCAGCTCAACGGCGTATTGCATCAGGAAGGTAGCCATTGGGTGCCGGACGCGGTGAACGCCCAGGGCCTTCGATTCGATCCTGTTTTTTTGCGAGCGGTCAACCTGCTTGTCGGGTTGGCGGATGATGTTTTCACTACGGGCGAAGCCGGACTGCATTTCGATCTGCGGCCAGGCACAGCGGCGGGCGTGATGGAAACACGGCTAACGGTGGACGGGCGCAGACTGTTTTATGTCAATCAAAGACCGGAATGGCATCGATTCGCCTGGCCGGGCGATACGGAAGCGCCGGGGGCTTCGCTGAGCTGGATCAGTACCCGCACAGGCATGCGCCAATATGCCGATCACAGGGGCGCCTGGGGCTGGATCCGGCTGCTGGATAGCGCGACGATAACGCCCTATGCGGGCATCAGCAATAGCTGGCAGTTGCGCTGGCAAACATCAGATGGGCTGGCTTTGAACTACACGCTGCGTACCGAGTCAGGAGAAGGGCCGCTTGCACTGTTGAAACTGCGCAATTTTAGGCTGCCAACGCAAATTTTCCTGACCGGAGACGAAGCGGAAGTGGCTACCTCTGCGATGAATTCTTTCATTCTGGACCCGTCATACTGAGGAAAACATGGACGATCTTACCTTAAAATATTTTGATGCTGAAATGCGTTATCTGCGTGAGGCGGCGCAGGAGTTTGCCCGAGCGCACCCCGACCGGGCGGCAATGCTTGATCTGGATAAAGTCGGCACGCCGGACCCTTTCGTCGAGCGTCTGTTCGAGGGCTTCGCTTTTTCTATGGGCCGCCTGCGCGAAAAAATTGATGACGATCTGCCAGAATTCACTGAAGGCTTGATGGCGCAATTATGGCCGCACTACCTGAAAACTATCCCGTCGCTTTCCGTGGTGGAGCTGCTGCCTGATGTTGCAGCAATGAAGATTGCAGAAACAGTGCCAGCCGGACTGGGTGTTTTTTCGCAACCGCTCGGCCCGGCCGAGACGGTTTGTCATTATCGTACTACCCGCGACATTGTCCTTAATCCGCTACGGCCCGTAACCACCAGGCTGGAAACAGAGCCGAACGGTCGCTCGCTGCTGCGGCTTCGTTTCACCAGCAGTCCGCAAACTGACTGGACACAGCTCGATCTGCGCCAACTTCGCCTCTGGCTGGCCGCCGAAGCGCCAGTCAGCAGCCTGCTCCACCTGATGCTGACGCGCCGGGCCGCCGCTGTTTACCTGCGTTTGCCACAGCAAACGGAGCGTATACTGGTGGAAAGCTGGTTTTCGCCGGGCGGTTTTGCACCGGAGGATAACCTCTGGCCGCAAAGCGAGGGCGCTTTTAGCGGCTGGCAGCTGCTGCTGGAATACTTCACCTTTCGCGAAAAATTCCTGTTCTTACAGCTTAACGGCCTGGAGCAGATTGCTTTTCCCGTCGGGACTACAACTTTCGATCTGGAAGTTGTTCTCAGCCAGCTATGGCCGCATGATTTGCCTGTCCCCGCCAACGCGCTACGGCTGCACTGTGTACCGGTAATCAATCTATTTCCGCTTGAGGCCGATCCGCTAACTATTAACGGCCTGGAGAGCGAATATCTACTGCGTCCACGCCGTCTGCAGGATGGTTACACCGAAATCTGGTCTGTAGACGCCGTGAGCGGCTCGCAAAACGGCAGCGAAACGCAATGGGCGCCTTTCTCCAGTTTTCGCCATAAGGGCGGCATGGTGCGTCGTCATGCGCCCGAGCGCTATTTCCATACACGGGTACGCCGTGGCGTCAACGGACTGCACGATACCTGGCTAATCCTGGGCGGCGAAAAATGGGAAACAGATCTTCAGCTGCAGGAAGAGACGATTTCGCTACGCGTAACCGGCACCAATGGCCAGTTACCGGCTCGCGCTCTGCAAAGCACGGTTTTAGATCGCTGCGAGCAGCGGCTGCAAACGCCGCTGCGGGTGCGTAACCTGTGTAAGCCGACGTTACCGATTTATCCACCAGTCGAGGACCGCTTTCACTGGCGCGTACTGAGTCATCTGGGCAGCAGTTTTATGAATATGATGAGTAGCGCAGAAGTACTGCGAAGCGTGTTGGAACTTTATAACTGGCGAGAAGACGAGTTGAATAACCGAAGGCTGGACGCCATTCGCGACGTGAGTCAGCACCAGATCCAACGCTTTGAGAAAGGTTATTTATTGCGCGGCCTGGAAATAGAAATCACGTTGGACAGCAAGGGGTTCTGTGGTGAAGGGGACGTGCACCTCTTTGGCGAATTGCTTAACCGCTTTTTCGCGCTCTATGCCGATATCCATCTTTTCAATCAGCTTACGCTTATCGTCCAGCCCGAAGGAAAATGCATTCGATGGAAAGAGAATCACAGTCAGCGTCTGCCAGGCTAATCGCCCGGTTAGGAAAAAAACTCCCGCAAACCAATTTTTACCGTTTTTGCCAATTGCTGGAGCAGATCCAGCCCGAACGGCCGGTACCCGGCAGCGACTGGCGACTGCAGGACGAGCCAATACGCTTTCGACCACATCCTGGTATGGGATTCCCCGTCGCCGAACTAAAAAGCGCGGAACAACCGGAGGAGTCAACGCTGCCACCAACGGTAAGCGTTACTTTTATGGGCCTCTATGGCATTGAGTCGCCTCTGCCGACAGCTTACATCGACGACATTGCCTGCGGCCGGGAAGGCTATGAAGCGGTCAGTGGTTTTCTGGATATATTCAATCATCGCATGATTAGCCAGTTTTACCGCATCTGGCGAAAATATAACTGGCCCGCCACTTTTCAACCAGGCGGCACCGATACTCTCTCGCGTTATCTGCTTAGTCTTGCCGGACTGGGCGTCCGGGGATGTCTGGAAAATGTCGCGACACCCGCGTCTCGCTTTCTGGCGCTAAGCGGCCTGATGCGACTGCCGGGCAGGCCAGCCGAAGGGCTGGTGGCGCTGGTTCGCCTGCTGGCGCCAGACACTGTGGCGGAAGTTGTGCCACATGACCCGCTACGCATTGCCCTGGCGGGCCGCCTGCCGATATCGGCGAAACGTCTCACTAATCTGGCGAGTCGTCCGGTTATGGGCAGCTTCGCCACTGACGTGAACAGCCAGATCCTGCTCCGGCTGAGTACGACAAATGTTGATGAGGCGAAAGCCTGGCTGCCCGGCGGTCAACTGCATAGCGATTTGTTGGCGCTACTGCATGTCTGGTTAGGCGCTCGTCTGCACGTGCGTATGACACTGAGCCTGGCGCGATCGCTGCTGCCGAACGCTTCGCTTTCCTGCCGGGCTGGTGTAATGCTGGGACGCACCGCTGTCTTGCGGCGACAAGGTAAAGCAGAAGATGACAATGAAATCATCACTATTGGTCTGGGGCGCTATCAGCGCTTCCGGGAGAATTATTATCGGAGGAAAACCGATGAGCAGGGCGACTATCGCTGGTAGCGTACGTTGGCCCCGCTGCTCTTTAAGCCCCTTGCTCTACAAGGGGCTGATGCCGCTATTTCCCACACTTCCCGCACTGGTTCTGCGCGATCTGCGCAAAGAAATCGTTGCCTTTATCGTCGACCAGGATAAAGGCCGGGAAATCTTCCACTTCGATTTTCCACACTGCCTCCATACCCAATTCCGGGTACTCCATACACGCCAGACTCTTAATACTTTGCTGCGCCAGCACCGCCGCCGGGCCACCGATGCTGCCCAGGTAGAAGCCGCCATATTTGTGGCAGGCGTCCGTCACCTGCTGGCTGCGGTTGCCTTTCGCCAGCATAATCAGGCTGCCGCCGTTGGCCTGTAGCCGATCGACGTAGGAATCCATCCTGCCAGCTGTGGTAGGGCCAAGCGAGCCGGAAGCGTAGCCCTCTGGCGTTTTGGCCGGGCCGGCGTAATAGACCGGATGATCCTTTAAGTACTGCGGCAGGCCTTCGCCTCTCTCCAGCCGCTCGGCGAATTTCGCATGGGCAATATCGCGCGCCACGATAATGGTGCCGCTCAGCGACAGCCGGGTGGAAACCGGATAGCGCGACAGCTGCGCCAGCACCTCTTCCATTGGCCGGTTCAGATCCACGCGATGCGTTTCGCCTTCGCCCTGCTGGCGCAGCTCCGCCGGGATATAGCGGCCCGGGTTATCCTCCAGCTTCTCTATCCAGATGCCGTCGCGGTTAATCTTCGCCTTGATATTGCGGTCGGCGGAGCAGGAGACGCCCATGCCGACCGGGCAGGAAGCGCCGTGGCGCGGCAGGCGGATTACGCGGATATCATGGGCGAAATATTTGCCGCCAAACTGCGCGCCCAGCCCCAGCTTCTGTGCCGCCGCCAGCAGCGCCTGCTCCAGCTCGCGATCGCGGAACGCCTGGCCATGCTCGTTGCCCTCAAACGGCAGGCCGTCATAATAGTGGGTCGAGGCCAGCTTGACCGTTTTCAGCGTGCTTTCAGCCGAGGTGCCACCAATCACAAAAGCGATATGGTAAGGCGGGCAGGCTGCTGTACCCAGCGTGCGCATTTTTTCCGTCAGCCAGGCTTCTAACTTGCCGGGGTTGAGCAGCGCGCGCGTTTCCTGCCAGAGATAAGTTTTATTGGCGGAGCCGCCGCCTTTGGCCATGCACAGGAATTTGTACTCGTCGCCGTCCACGCTATAAAGGTCAATCTGCGCGGGCAAATTAGTGCCGGTATTGATCTCTTGGTACATATCCAGCGCGACATTTTGCGAATAGCGCAGGTTATCCTGGCTATAGGTGTTATAGACGCCCAGCGATAGCGCCGCCTCATCGCCGCCGCCTGTCCAGACTCGCTGGCCTTTTTTGCCCATAATAATGGCGGTGCCGGTATCCTGGCAGGTCGGCAGCACGCCTTTTGCCGCAATCTCTGAATTCCTTAAAAACTGTAGCGCGACATATTTGTCGTTCTCGCTGGCCTGCGGGTCGTCCAGAATGGCGGCAACCTGGCGCTGGTGCGCCGGGCGCAGCATAAAGGCCGCGTCGTGAAACGCCTGCTGCGCCAGCAGCGTCAGCGCCTGCGGCTCAACTTTTAACACCTGCTGGCCTTCAAATTCGCTAACAGAAACATGCTCGCGGCTTAGTAAATAGTATTCGGTCTCGTCAGAGGCCAGCGGAAAAGGGGGCTGATAAACGAACGGTTTAGTTGACATTTTACTCACCTGGTAAGCCGTAGCGCGGGCTACGGCAAGGCTGGAAGAGAGCTGGCGGTCGGGGCCACCAGCTAAAAAATCAGAACATCATTACCATCCACGGATAGGCGATCAGCATCATGCCGCCGAGGAAGATGGCACCGAAAATGGTGCCAAGACGCCAGTAATCTTTGGTTGGCAGATAGCCGCTGCCGTAGTAAATCGGGCTGGGGCCGGTGCCGTACGGGGTGATAATCCCCATCACGCCCAGCGACGTCACCATCATCAGGCAGTAGACCGGCATATTGATGCCGGGAATAGCGGCGGCGATAGTCAGCATGGCTGGCAGCAGCGCGGTGGTATGCGCAGTGGTGCTGGCAAACAGGTAATGCAGCAGGAAGAATGCCACCAGCAGCATCACGGCGGCCACCTGCGGATCGATACCTGTCAGCAGCTGGCCGCCTTCTTTGCCCAGCCAGGCGATAAAGCCGACGCGCGCCAGGCCATCCGCCAGCGCCACCAGAGTGGCGAACCAGGCAAAGGTGTTCCAGGCGGGTTTATTGCTGGTGATATCGTTCCAGTTCAGCACGCCCGTCCACAGCATCAGCACCACTACCAGCAGCGCGGCCAGCGCCGGTTCTATCCAGCTGGCGGCGAAGATCCACATTAGCAGCGCGCAGCAGACAAAGATCAGCAGCAGGATCTCGTTGCGCGAAAGCTTGCCCAGTTTCTCCAGCTCGCTTTTTGCCCAGCGCGGCACCTCATCATTGATTTTCACCTCTGGCGGATAGAACCAGTAGGCCAGCAGAGGCATGGTCAGGATCAGGAGCACGCCCAGCGGCAGGAAGGCGAGGAACCAGCTTCCCCACGAGATATCGAAGCCAATGATGTTTTTTACCAGCGCCAGCGCCAGCAGGTTCGGCGCCAGCGCCGACAGGAACATCGAGCTGGTAATACAGGCGGCGGTAATCGCTACCCACATCAGGTAGGAGCCGATTTTACGCGCGCTGGGGTCGTTCGGTTTCGAGCCGTACAGCGGCGGCAGGTTGGCGATAATCGGATAGATGGTGCCGCCGCTGCGCGCCGTATTGGAAGGGGTAAAAGGGGCCAGCAGCAGATCGGCGAAGGTGATGGCATAGCCCAGCGTCAGGCTGCGGCGGCCAAGATACTTCACCAGGATCAGCGCCAGCCGGCGGCCAAACTGCGTTTTGTCATAGCCGGCAGCGAACATAAAGGCGCCGAAAATCAGCCAGACCGTAGAGTTGCCGAAGCCGCTGACCGCCCACTTAAAAGATTGCGTGGCGGCTTTGAATTTCGGGTCGGCCAGCTCTGCCGGACTGAACAGCAGCCAGTGGCTGAACAGCGCGATGACCACGACGCCGGTCAGGCCGATCACCGCGCCGGGCAGTGGCTCGAAGATCAGGCCGACAATCACGCCGACGAACACGGCGAAAAAGCGCCAGGCATAAGGCTCCAGTCCGCCGGGAACCGGCGTCAACAGAAGCAGTACCGTGACCAGCACGGGGAGGAAAAGCATAACCAGATGTTTTTTGGATCCCGACGAGGCGGGAGAGTCACTCGGCGTTGATTTAAGTTTCATAGTGATGGTCTGCAAGTTGTCGGAAATAAATTGAATGCCCCGGTTAAATGCCGCCTTTATTTGGCCGGTTCTCAGCCTGGCTAATTGACCGTGGCCCTGGCGACAGGATGACCTTTTTAAACAAGTTTTTAACATGCCATTAAGGAACTGTGAAGATGATGCAGGTCGCCCTGAATAATAATATTGATCTGGATCAATAAATATTTCCAGAAAAAATTCTCTTTTTTCAGGTAATTCACTTTCCCAAACTCACTCTGTAAAAATGTTACACATTTTACGCTTCTGGTGTTGCATTTTTATTTCCTGAAATAACTGGCACTAATTATAACTATCTGTTTTAAATGGTTTAATTATCAGGCCCTGATGAGTATTTGCTTTTGCTTAACTTATGGGTAACAATCAATAGTAAGAGATAATCCTTATAATGCCGTAATTAACCGCGATAATTTAAAAAGTTTAATAACTAAATTAACTGAAATTATAAAATTAAAATTGTTATATTCATTCCATAAAGCAGTGCCCGTTAATTACTTCATGATGTTTCTTATGCAGCACGGTTCAAAAATTTCTAATTTTGGAGTCGATAATAATGAACACGCTCACCCCGATCCTCAATCCATTGACGCTGCCGAACGGCGCCGTATTAAAAAACCGGCTGGTAATGGCGCCGATGACCACCTGCACAGGATTTTACGACGGCACCGTTACCAGCGAACTGGTGGAATATTATCGCGACCGCGCTGGCAGCCTGGGTGCGGTGATCGTGGAGTGCTGTTTTATCGACCCTAAAGGCCCCGCTTTTCCCGGCGCGATCGGCATTGATAACGACAATAAAATCGCCGGTCTGGCACGTATCGCCAGCGCTATCAAATCAAAAGGTTCGCAGGCGATCCTGCAAATTTATCACGGCGGCCGCATGGTCGAGCCGGAGCTGATCGGCGGCAAAACGCCGGTAGCGCCCAGCGCCATCGCTGCACCGCGTGAAGGCGCTACCACGCCGCAGGCGCTGACGGGCGAAGAAGTCGAGGTGATGATCACCAAATTTGGCGATGCGGTAAACCGCGCTATTAAGGCTGGCTTCGACGGTGTGGAACTGCACGGCGCCAACACCTACCTGATCCAACAGTTCTATTCGCCTAATTCTAACCAGCGTGACGACCAGTGGGGCGGCAGTCGCGAAAACCGTACGCGCTTCCCGCTGGCGGTGCTGGAAATTACGCATAAGATGGCCCGGCGGCTTGCTGATGATACCTTTATTATCGGCTATCGCTTCTCGCCGGAAGAGCTGGAAGTGCCCGGCATCCGTTTTGACGACACCATGTATCTGCTGGAAAAGCTTGCCGCTCGCGGTCTGGACTATGTGCATTTCTCGGTGGGCCAGCTGCTGCGGCCATCCATCGTCGACACCAGCGATCCCACGCCGTTAATCACCAAATTCCGCGCGATGCGTTCAGAGACCCTGGCGAAGATCCCGGTAATCGGCGTCGGCGGCGTAGTCAATAAATCGGATGCTGAAAGCGCGCTGGAACACGGCTTCGATCTGGTTGCCATCGGCAAAGCCTGCATCGCTTATCCCGACTGGGCCGACCGTATTATCCGCAACGAGCGGCTCGAACTTTTCATCGACAGCAACCGTCGTGAAGAACTAAACATCCCGGAACCGCTGTGGCGTTTCTCGCTGGTGGACGCGATGATCCGCGATATGAGCGTGACCGGCCGAAAATACAAGGCTGGCGTCTATCAGGAAAAAGTCGAAGCGGAAGCGCTGAAGCTGAAAATCAACGTCGCGCTGGATACCGACCGCATTACCGATATTACGCTGGTGCCGGACGACACGCTGGATGTGGATTTCACCACCACCTTTGAAAACCTGCGTAACCGTATTCTGGTCGCCAACAGCCCGCATGTGGACGCCATCACCGGCGCGACGACGCAAAGCGAGGCGCTGAAAAAAGCGGTTTCGCGCGCGCTGGCTACCTCCAGCAAAGAGCAGGTGATAGAAGAGGGCGGCAATCCGCAGGCGCCGCAGAACTATGATGTAGTGGTGATCGGCAGCGGCGGCGCAGGCCTGGCGGCGGCCATTCAGGCGCATGATGAAGGCGCACGCGTGGCCATTATCGAAAAAATGCCCACCATCGGCGGCAACACCATCAAGGCTTCGGTCGGCATGAACGCTGCCGAAACCCGCTTCCAGAAGCTGAAAGGCATCAAGGACAGCAAAACGCTGTTCTATGAAGAAACCCTGAAGGGCGGCCACTTCAAAAACAATCCGGTGCTGCTGAAAGAGTTTGTGGAGCTGGCGCCGGAAGCCATCGAATGGCTGGCGGCGAAAGATATAGAGCTGAACGATATCACCATCACCGGCGGCATGAGCATAGATCGCACCCATCGCCCGGCTGACCGTTCAGCAGTAGGCGGCTTTTTAATCAGCGGCCTGGTGAAAAACATCAACAAGCGTGAAATCGAAGTACTGCTGGAAACCACCGTTGAAGAAATTATTTTCGCCGAGGGTAAAGTGACCGGCGTGAAGGTGGTGGATGAATACTACGATAGCCGCATTCTCAACGCCCGCAGCGTGATCGTCGCGACCGGTGGCTTTAGCGCCAACCGCGAAATGGTGACTAAATACCGGCCGGAGCTGGATGGTTTTGTCACCACTAACCATAAAGGTGCGACCGGCAGCGGCATAGCGCTGCTGCAAAAAATCGGCGCCGGCACGGTGGATATGAAAGAAATCCAAATTCACCCGACCGTAGAGCAAACCACTTCCTACTTAATTTCAGAAGCTATTCGCGGCGGCGGCGCTATCCTGGTCAGCCAGGCGGGCCAGCGCTTCTGCAACGAAATGGCGACCCGCGACAAGGTGTCGGCCGATATTATCGCGCTGCCGGAGAAAAGCGCCTGGGTGATTTTCGATGAGCAGGTCAGGCTGAACAACAAGGCCGCTGACGAATACCTCGCCAAAGGTTTTGTGGTCAGCGCGCCTTCGCCGCAGGAGCTGGCGATAAAACTCAATATGGATCTGCATGTGCTGCTGGCGACGCTGGAGCGCTACAACCTCTTTGTTGATAAACAGCAGGATGAAGATTTTGGCCGCCAGACCGCGCTGCGCCATCCGCTGAACCAGGGGCCGTTCTATGCGATCCGCGTTGCGCCCGGCGTGCACCATACAATGGGCGGCGTCACCATCAACAGCGATACGGCGGTGCTGGACGAGCAGCAGCAGGTCATTGCTGGTGCCTGGGCGGCGGGCGAAGTGGTGGGCGGCATTCACGGCGGCAACCGCATTGGTGGTAATGCCATCGCCGATATTATTATCTTCGGTACGCTTGCTGGCCGTCACGCAGCCGATTTCGCCCTGCATCACTAACGTCAGCCAGCGAGGTTAAAGATGCAGCAGCCCTGTTCTTATTCGGCGGTACTGATGGGATCGCCGATCCTGCTGAAGCTGGCGCAGCATGATGAACGGCTGGCGCATGATGTGTTTCGCCTGATTCGCCAGCAGGAAAACCTGTTCACCGTTAACCGCGCAGGCTCACAGCTTATGGCAATCAACGCTGCGGCGGGCAAGCATCCCGTCGCGGTCAGCGCTTCGGTTTTTGCCTTGATTGAGCGCGCCAGGGAAGTGAGCCTGTTGCCAGGCTGCTGTTTTAACTTCGCTATCGGGCCACTGGTTAAACGCTGGAAAATCGGGTTCAAAGGGGATAGCGTCCCGCCAGCACACGAACTGAAGGCGCTGCTGGCGTTAACCCGACCTGAACTTGTGCAGCTGGATAAGCAACAGCACACCGTGTTTTTGCCAGAAGCGGGAATGGAGATCGACCTGGGAGCAATAGCCAAGGGCTATATCGCCGATCGTGTCAGGGATTTTCTGCATCAGCAGGGCTGTTACTGCGGCCTGATCAACCTTGGTGGCAACCTGCAAACGCTTGATGCGCCTGAGGGCGAAACAAGCTGGGCGATAGGCCTGCAAAAACCCTTTGGTGAACCGGGCGCGTTAATCGCTACGGTAGCCGTCAGCAACAAATCCGTGGTGACATCGGGCATTTATGAACGCTATTTCGAGCTGGATGGCCGCTGCTATCACCATATCCTCGATCCGCAAACCGGCTATCCGCTGGATAACGAGCTGCTGAGCGTGACCGTGATCTCCGACAGCTCGCTGGATGGCGATATTTTCACCACGCTGCTTTACGGGCTGGGCGTAGAAAAAGGCCTGGCTTTGCTAGCCGACTATCCGCAAATTGAGGCCGTTTTCGTTACCAGAAAGCAGCAGGTGGTGCTGGCGACGCAGCAGCCTTTCCGGCTGCTGGACGAAAGCTATCAGGTTATTGACAGTACTGCTTAAGCAGCTCGCTGTATTCCGCCTGTAGCCGGTAGCGGTAAACCGGCCTGCCGGTCGCGCCGTAGTGAATGCTGGTAAAAAGGATATTGCACTGTGCCAGCCAGATCAGGTATTTACGGCAGGAGACGCGCGAGATATTAACGGCGGCGGCCAGCTCGTCGGTAGAGAACTCTTCCGCCGGATGCGCGTCTATCCACTGGCAAAGCGTGCGCAGCGTCTGCGGCGTTAAGCCTTTCGGCAGCCGCTTGCCGTCGGTCGAGGCGGCCTGATCGCCGTGGATCAGCCGATCGACATCGGCCTGCTGATACCAGGGCTGGCTGTCCATCAGCGCCTTGCGGCGACGCCAGCCGGTCAGCGCCTCTTCAAAGCGCGAAAACTGGAAAGGCTTAATCAGATAATCGACTACCCCATAGTGCAGCGACTGCCTGACGGTATCGGCGTCCGCAGCCGAGGAGATCACAATCACATCCACAGCCTGCTTCGCCTGGCGCAGCGCGGGCAGCAGATCCAGGCCGCTCTCCTGCTGCAAATAGATATCCAGCAGGATCAGATCTACGCCGCCGTGCAGCGCCATCTCCTTTGCCTGTTGCAGCGTGGAGGCTACGCCCGTACAGTGAAATCCCTCCAGCTGGCCGATATAACAGCGGTTTAACTCTGCGACCATGGCGTCATCGTCGACGACTAACACGTTAATCATGCGCTTTTGTTTCCTCTATCCCAGGGCATCTGGACTAAAAATTGCGTATAAACGCCGGGCTCGGACTCTACAATAATTTTCCCGCCAAGGCTTTCAGTTTGTTGTTTTACCAGAAATAAGCCCATGCCCCGATCTTCGCCTTTGCTGGAGACGCCTTTGTTAAAGATAGCATCCAGCCGCGCTGGCGGAATGCCCGGCCCGTCGTCGCTGACCTCGCAGGCCAGCCAGCCGTTCTGGTAGTGCAGCAGCACGCTGATTTCGCCGCCGGGCTGGCCTTCCGCCGCATCCAGCGCGTTTTCGATCAGGTTGCCCAACACGGTGATCAGCGCGCTTGACTGGGTTTCGCTGCCGCAGTCGGGCAGCAGGCTCTCTTCGCTGATAATCAGCCGATGGCCCAGATCGGCGGCTCGCTCGATTTTGCTCAGCAGAAATCCGGCAATCACCGGCGACTTAATCTTCAGCAGCAGCGAGCCGATCTCCGTCTGGTAGCTGTTGGCCGTCTTGAGAATATAGCTTTCGAGCTGCTGGTAGTTTTTCATATGCAGCAGGCCCAGGATAACATGCAGCTTGTTCATAAATTCGTGCGAGCGCTCGCGCAGCGCATCGACATAGTTGACCAGGCCATCCAGCCGCTGCACCAGCTGGCTGACTTCGGTTTTATCCCTGAAGGTACAGACCGCGCCGATAGTTACGCCTTTGCTGCGTACTGGCATAGTGTTGCTGAGCAGTACACGGCCCTTAAAGTGCAGCTCTTTGTCGCGCTGTGGCGTGCCGCTTTGCAGCACCTCGCGCAGATTAGCGATTAGCGGGCCGGGCGCCTGATCCTGAGGATGGCGCGCTTCGGTGAAAAGCTGCTGCGCGGCGCGGTTGATCAGCGTGACCTGCGCCCGATCGTCTACCGCAATAACGCCTTCTTTGACCGATTGCAGCATCGCCTGGCGCTGCTCGAACAGCATGGAAATCTCATAAGGCTCCAGGCCAGAGAGCACACGGCGGGAAGCCCTGACCAGACAATAAGTGCCAATCGCGCCCGCCAGCATCCCGAACAGCGCCGTCCAGAGCACCGACCAGCGGCTGCGGGCGATCTGCTGCGCCACTTCGCTTAATGAAATCCCGACCGCCACCACGCCGATTTGCCGCTGCTGCGCGTCATAAACCGGCGTAAACACCCGTAGCGCCTGCGCAAGCTGACCGCGGTTCACCGAAACATTTTCACGTCCGGCCAGCGCGGGCTGCAAATCCTCGCCGATAAAGTGGCGGCTGATAGCGTTTTTATTGGGATGGGAGTAGCGGATGCCGCGCATGTCGGTCACCACTACAAACAGCAGATGGTTGCTCTGCTGCACGGCCTGGGTCAGCGGCTGAATAATATTGCGGTCTGGCGGCAGCAGCAGTCCGCGCTGGATTTCGGCGGAGTCGGCCAGCGTGCGGGCGACGGCCAGCGCGGTATCCTTAACGCTGGTGCGGGTAATATGGCTGATCTGAAAAAAGTAAAAAAGATGTACGATCAGCAGTACGGCTGCCAGCACCGCGCCGACCATCAGGCTGACCGAAGTGCTGAGTTTAAGCGGCCGCTTACGGGACGGCGGAAAAGTGCTCATTATCGCTCCATAACATTGACGAAAGCCTGTAGCCGCCGAATTGCTATCAGGCGAGGGCGCCTGATGTAGTGTGGCTTAATGCGGGTTTGCTGAGGCGTAAGGCATCCGCGGCTATCTCTTCGCGCAGTAGCGCTATCAGCTCGCGCAGGCCCTGGGGTACCCGGCGATGGCCGGGATAGTAAAGATACATGGCTGGCTCAACGGGCGACCAGTCGGGCAGCACCACGCGCAGAGAGCCATTCAGCAACTGCTCGGTTACCCGGTTTTCCAGACAGTAAGCGATACCCGTTCCGGCAAGCGCCAGCTCCAGCGCCAGCGTGGTTTCGCTAACGCAGATTTGCCCCGGCACGTCGATAACACGGTAGTCGTTGCCCTGGCGAAACTCCCATTTATAAATCACGCCCTGGCCGGTGCGCATGCGAATACAGGAATGCGTGCGAAGATCTTCAGGCTGCGCGGGCTGGCCCCGATGATAAAGATAGCGCGGCGAGGCGACGGCTACCCATTTTAGTTCCGCGCCCAGCTTCACGGCGACCAGATCTTGCGGCACCGTACCGCCAAAACGAATCCCGGCATCGAAGCCTTCCGCCACGATATCGACCATGCGGTCATCCACGCAGACCTCTACCTCGACTTCCGGGTATTTGCTGAGAAACTTTGGCAGATAGCGGCCAACTATCAGCCGTGCGCCGTCGCTCAGCACATTAAGGCGCAGGCGACCAGCCGGACGATCGCGCATGCGGCTAATCTCGTCCAGCGCATCGCCGATTTCCTGAAAGCCGACGTTCAGCCGCAGCGCCAGACTGGCCCCGGCCTCGGTAGGGAAAACGGTGCGGCTGGTGCGATTAAGCAGCCGCACGCCCAGCCGGGTTTCCAGATTGCGGATGGCGTGGCTCAGCGCAGAAGTGGTGATGCCCAGCTCCACGGCGGCTTTGGTAAAGCTGCGCAGCCGCTCCACCATACGAAAGGCGTTCAAATCGGCAAGATCGCTGCGCGACAGCGCGGCGGTAGATTTTGCGGGCATAGCGCGTTATCCCAAAGATGAGCCAGATTCAATGCTGAATGGAAAGCCATAGCAGCCTGGCGGCGATAAAGGGTGTTAAGTTTAATGATATTCATCGTTGGGAAGCAACCTCAGATGCGGTTAACGGACGGCGGGCAGACCAAATTCCAGGCCGATCGTATTCAGTCCTGCACCGTTTACAGGTCATGTCTTAACCTTCAGCAAAATAATTTGTGGTCTCGGAAAAACGCCATCCGGTTCAGCACATTAGAGTAAGAGATACTGTTTTTACTGCCAGCATTGAAGGTCAGTTTATGGCCGCAAAACCCCAGAGAAAAAATTTGCGCCCAGGCTATAAACAAGGATTTTTGACTGTAAAGAAATCATTTTTTACGTAAACCAACCAAATTATACATAAAAATTACTTATTAGTTTGCGCTTGGTTAATCATATGTTAAAAATACGGTCGCCTTAAAACATACATTTGTCTTGGTTGAATCAGCTCTATTTTTGAAAAAAGGTTGGTAACTCAATTAATGAAAAATGAATTAATTTTGACCAAAGCAGACCGCATACGTGATGTTCTGCCAATGAGTAGTCAGGAATTTAAGAATAAACTCAACAGAGACTGTTTTGTACTGTGGTCTCTTCCGCAATTTAAGGCCGATGAACTAACGGAAACGCCTGTTCTCCCTTCCTACGCGGATTATATTGAAAGAAAAAATAGTGATTTACATGGCGCATTGTTATCCGCTCATTTTGAAGCGGGTTTATGGCCGGTGGTTTACCAGGGAGAAAATAATGGGCACTTAATTCGGCACGTATGCCCAATGATTAAATCCGAAGACAAAGTCAGTTCCCAGGGCGGGAAATTTGATTTTTATCCTCATGTCGATAATCCCGACTTATGTATAGCAGGGGAGAAAATATCCCACAGGAAAGGCCCTTGTCCGGATACATTAACACTGCTTTGCCTGCGTAAAGAAGATAATGTAAAAACTAGTCTTCTAAAGCTGGACGCTGTTTTAGATCTCGTTTCAGATAGTGACAAATATTTGCTGGCTCAGCCTGTTTACAGCGTTAAGCGGCCAGCCAGTTTTGAAGAAGGCAGTTCTGTTGACGGGGTACCGATCCTGGTGCACAACAATAACAGGTGGTACTCCCGCTTTGACTGGCATAATACACGGGGGATAAATTCTGAAGCTGAAAAGGCATTAAAAAACCTGCGTGATCTGACGCTCGATCGCAGTCTCTGGTTTGATGTGCCACTCAACCCCGGTGAAGCAGTTACCTTTCTTAATCAGAGAACCATGCATACCCGAAATGCTTTTGAACCACGTTATGATGGGACAGACAGGTGGTTGTTAAGAGTGTTTGGGTTAACAGAACGCCCTCTGGACAGTCAGTTACTGGAACCAGAAAATTGCCTTCACCACCTACGTACTATTTAACGGATAAAAAAATGTTGGATTTATTTGAACCCTCTTTTTTTACTGAGGGAAGCCTGATCGCTAATTATATTTTTATTGGCCTGGTTTTATTGGTCGTTGCTTCTTTTGTCGCGGGCTACATCGATGCCATTGCAGGCGGTGCCGGCCTGATTCTCATTCCCGCCTTTATCTTAACCGGGCTGCCGCCGCAGATTGCGCTGGGTCAGGAGAAGCTGGTCAGTACCATAGGGACAATCGCAGCCATAAAAAACTTTATAAAAAATAAATCGGTGATTTGGGGCGTCGTGCCGGCTGGCCTGGCCTCGGCGCTGGTGGGTGCTTATGTAGGCGCAAAGGTAATATTGTTATTACCTGCTGAAGCCTTGTCTCTGGTTATTGTAGCTCTTTTGCCAGTCGGCCTGCTGGCAGCTACTATTAAAGGAAAAGTAAAATCCTCAGAAGAGTCTGCAAGTAAATCTTCTTTACAGGTGTTTATGGTTTGTTTTACCGTGGGGTTTTATGATGGTTTTTTCGGGCCAGGAACGGGGAGCTTGTTCATTATCGCGCTGTCGGTTATCAATAAATTTGGTCTTTTACCTGCCTCTGCAACCAGTAAAATCTTTAACTTTTCCTCTAATATTGGCGCTTTTGTGGCCTTTGCCGTAGCTGGTAAAATGGCTTATGTCATTGGCATTCCAATGATCGTAGCGAGTCTGTTGGGGAACCATATTGGCAGTTTACACGCTATAAAAACCAATGGTGAAATAATAAGGAAAGTGCTTTTTATTTCAGTAGGTATTATGATGATAACTTTGTTGATTAAATATTTTGCGGGTTAATGTTGATGAAAGATAATAGTGTAAAAATTACCGTTCGTCTGGCAAATAGCGAAGATATCGCGGAAGTAAAACAGTTGCTGGAGCGCCACCATGTTAAAAATCTGGCTGCCGAACAGCGCGCAAACGGTTTTGTCACAACTGATATGACCGAACAGCAGTTAAAGAATTTAAGCGATGAAGAAAGTGGAGTAGTAGTCGCTTATGATGAAGAGAAGCAAAAAATGGTGGGTCTGTTGTTGGGTGCCTCCTGGCAATTTTTGAAACCCTGGCCAATGTTTGATTATATGGCAAACATTTTGCAAAATTATCAGTTCAGGAATGAAAGCATTTCAGCCGTTTCTTCCTATCAGTATGGCCCAATTTGTATTGACGCAGCCTACAGGAGCCAGGGGATCGGCGAGAAATTATTGGCTTTTCAGCGAAAAGTATTTGCGAAAAAGTTTGGTCAGACGGTGACTTTCGTGAATGTACTCAATCCCCGTTCTTACGCTTTCCACCGCCGTAATCAGTTTGAAGATGTGGGTCTTTTTGAGTTCAATAATAATAAATATCATATGCTGGCAATGAATACGAAAGATTAAGTTTTACTTATGGCTGAGTCCCGGCAAAGCCGGGGCTTTAGCCGCGCATACCTATGAAATTATTATCGGCGGCGGTTCCGATGGTAATGATGTGGTGAATACGGACGTTACCAAAAGTTGAGTTGTGTAGCCTGAAGGCGGGCATGTTCTTCAGGCACCCTACAGAGCCGTTTGCTGAAAGCTTTACCGGAGGCCGTAGCCGGTAAACACGGCTTCATCACACCGCATTCCCTGTTAACACTCCTACAAAAGTCATTGCCTTAATCGACGTGATTCGCTAACTATTAACCTCTTATATTGCCCCTGGGATGCCTATCGCCATGAAGTCCGCCCGTGCCATCACGCTGGAATCCGCCTCGCCGCTCTCGGTCGGTTTTATTCTGCTGCACCGTTTTACGCTGCTGCCTTTCGCCGCTTTTGTTGACTGCCTGCGGCTGGCGGCGGATGAGGGCGATCGCAGCCGCCAGCTACGCTGCCACTGGACGTTTATGACCCCCAACGGCGAACCGGCAACGTCGAGCTGCGGCGCGGTGATCACGCCGTGTGAGGCGCTGATCAATCCGGAAAAATTTGACTATATCGTGGTGATTGGCGGGGTGCAGGACGAAAAAGAGAAGCTGGATCGCCGCGCTATCGACTATCTTCGCCTGGCCGCGCAGTTTGGCGTGCCGCTGGTGGGCCTCTGTACCGGCGTTTTTGCCCTGATTCAGGCAGGCGTGATGGACGGCAGACGCTGCTGCGTTAGCTGGTATCATCACGGCGATCTGGCGCGGCGCTTTCCAGCGATTACACCCGTGGCGGATCGTTTGTTTGTCGATGACGGCAAGCTGATCACCTGCGCAGGCGGCATTGCCGCAGCGGATGTTGCCGCGCACCTGATCGAGCGCCATTTGGGTCGCGCCTGGGCGATTAAAAGCCTGCACATTATGCTGATAGACGAGATGCGGCGCAGCGAGCACCCCCAGCCGCAGCCGGTGATTTTTGAAAAAGTCGAAGACCGGCTGGTACGGCGGGCGATCGATATTATCTCCCAGCATATGGGCGAAGCGATCGGCATTGAGGATCTGGCAAAAAGGCTGAATACCTCGCGCCGGAACCTGGAGCGCAAATTCCAGGAAGAGCTGGGCGTCGGGCCGCAGCGCTTTGCCCGCGATCTCAGGCTGCGCTATGGCTTATGGCTGCTGCACTACACCACCAAAAGCGTTACCGAAATCGGCGAGCGCTGCGGCTTTGCAGATTCGGCGCACTTTTCCCGGCATTTCCGCGAGGCTTTTGGCTATCCGCCTTCCGGCGTGCGTAAAGGCACCCAGGAGCATGTCGATCCTTTCTTTTTACATATTGCCAGCGAGCAATAATAACAGTTTTT
The DNA here is from genome assembly GCF_042610525.1 of Pantoea sp. sgz302252. Taxonomy (GTDB): domain Bacteria; phylum Pseudomonadota; class Gammaproteobacteria; order Enterobacterales; family Enterobacteriaceae; genus Erwinia. Next base: position 296,813 of record NZ_JBHDVM010000004.1, on the reverse strand, counting down.
GGCATCTTGTAATGACATAAGGCGGCTCGTATTTAATTACAGTCGCGGTATCATCCTTATTATTCCCGGGCCTTATCATCTCCTTCAGCAATAATATTTGCTTATATCTCAAAAGCCTGCGTACAAATATTTTTAAAAATTAAAAAATTTTATCTCTTTGATTTTTAATGCTTGTCGCAGAAATGTCATCTTTTTTGTCGCAAACGTTCAAGCTTCTTGCGCGCACTGCTGGCTATTCTGAAGCGGTGGTGGACGTGCTCCTGAGAAAGTGTGATTTACCTCACAATGCCGCCCTTATTTATTCCGCCTGCTTCGTCCGGCTTTATTTTCATTAAAGCCTTGTGCCCTTACTGCTTGCGCCTGAAGGTGAAAAGATGAACGCAAATGATTTAAATACTGTCGATCCGCAGCTGTTTGCCGCCGTAGTTGACGAAATGGTGCGCCAGGAAGCGCATATTGAATTAATCGCCTCGGAAAACTACGTCAGCAACCAGGTGATGTCCTTGCAGGGCAGCCAGTTGACCAATAAATATGCCGAAGGCTATCCGGGCAAACGCTATTACGGCGGCTGCGAGCATGTGGACGTGGTAGAGCGGCTGGCGATCGAACGTGCCTGCCTGCTGTTTGGTGCTGACTACGCCAACGTGCAGCCCCATTCCGGCGCACAGGCCAACGCGGCGGTATTTATGGCGCTGCTAAAGCCCGGCGACACCATCCTGGGCATGAGCCTGGCGCACGGCGGTCATTTAACTCATGGGGCCGCGCCTAACGTTTCCGGCAAGCACTATAACGCCGTGCAGTACGGGCTGGATCCCGAAACCGGCGAAATCGATTACCGCGAAGTAGAGCGGCTGGCGCAGGAGCATCAGCCAAAACTTATTGTTGCAGGCTTCTCGGCCTATTCGCGCGTGGTTAACTGGCAGCGCTTTCGCGAAATCGCGGACAGCGTGGGTGCATGGCTGATGGTGGATATGGCGCACGTAGCCGGTCTGGTGGCGGCGCGCTGTTACCCAAGCCCGCTGCCGCATGCACACGTTGTTACCAGCACCACGCACAAAACGCTGCGCGGCCCGCGTGGTGGTTTAATCCTCTCGGCTCTCGGCGACGAATCGCTCTATAAAAAGCTCAACAGCGCGGTTTTCCCCGGCCAGCAGGGCGGCCCACTGATGCATGTTATCGCCGCCAAGGCGATGGCCTTCCGTGAAGCGATGGAACAGGACTTTATCCACTATCAGGCGCGGGTAATTGATAACGCGAAAACCATGGCGAAAGTCTTTATCGAGCGCGGCTTCGATATCGTTTCCGGCGGCACCGATAACCATCTGTTTCTGGTCTCGCTGATTAAAAAAGGCATTACCGGTAAAGAGGCCGATGCGGCGCTGGGCCGTGCGCATATCACCGTGAATAAGAACAGCGTGCCAAACGATCCGCAAAGTCCTTTTGTGACTTCCGGCCTGCGCATCGGCACGCCAGCAGTCACTACCCGCGGTTTCGGCCAGAAAGATTGCGAAAACCTGGCAGGCTGGATCTGCGACATCCTGAATGCCTTAGCTAAAAAAGAAGACAGCACCAATATCGAAGCCTGGGTGCGTTTCAACGTCGCCGAGCTTTGCGCCCGCTATCCGGTTTACGGCGAATACCATAAGACCTCGCTCGCTAAAGCCGCTTTCGCCTGATTCGTCCATAAGGAGAGACCATGCAACGTTATTCCGGCTTCGGCCTGCTCAGCCACGGGCTGAGCTACCACGAAAACTGGCAAAAGCTCTGGCGCAACCCGATGCCAAAAAAATCCTATGACGTCATCATTATTGGTGGCGGCGGCCACGGTTTGGGCACGGCCTATTACCTGGCGAAAGAGTTTGGCATCCGCAACGTGGCTGTAATTGAAAAAGGGTGGCTGGGCGGCGGCAATACCGCGCGTAACACCACTATCGTGCGCTCAAATTATCTGTGGGACGAGGCGGCGGCGCTGTTTGAACACTCCATGAAGCTGTGGGAAGGCTTAACCCAGGAGCTGAACTACAACGTAATGTTTTCCCAGCGCGGCGTGCTCAATCTGGGGCATACCTTGCAGGATATGCGCGATATCCAGCGCCGCGTCAACGCTAACCGCCTGAACGGTATTGATGGCGAAGTGCTGGATGCGCGCGGCGTTCAGGATCTGGAACCGCTGCTGGACTGCTCTTCACGCGCCCGCTTTCCCATTATGGGTGCTTCGTGGCAGCCGCGCGGCGGCGTAGCCCGTCACGATGCTGTCGCCTGGGGCTTCGCTCGCGGTGCAGATGCGCACGGCGTGGATATTCTGCAACAAACGGAAGTTACCGGACTGAAGATCCGCGACGGCAAAATTTATGGCGTACAGACCAGCCGTGGCGATATCGAAGCCAAAACCGTGGGCTGCGTGGTGGCGGGTAACTCCGGCGTGCTGGCGAAAATGGCCGGGCTGAGGTTGCCGCTGGAGTCGCATCCGCTCCAGGCGCTGGTATCGGAGCCGCTGAAGCCGGTAGTTAACACTGTGGTGATGTCCAACCACGTGCACGGCTACGTCAGCCAGTCGGATAAAGGCGACCTGGTAATAGGCGCGGGCATTGATGGCTATACCGGCTACGGCCAGCGTGGCAGCTATCCCATCATTGAGCATACCTTACAGGCCATCGTCGAGATGTTCCCGGCCTTCTCGCGCGTGCGTATGAACCGCCAGTGGGGCGGCATCGTTGATACCACGCCGGACGCCAGCCCGATCATTTCCAAAACCAACGTTGACGGCCTCTATTTTAACTGCGGCTGGGGCACCGGTGGCTTCAAGGCGACGCCGGGCTCGGCCCACGTTTTCGCCGCCAGCCTGGCGAAGCGTGAAATGCATCCGTTGGCCGCCCCGTTCTCTATCGAGCGCTTCCACAGCGGCGCGCTGGTCGATGAACACGGCGCCGCCGCCGTAGCCCACTAAGCCGCAGAAAGGAGCAGGACTATGTTTCATATTTATTGTCCGTGGTGCGAAGAGCATCGTGAAGAAGAAGAGTTTCATGCCAAAGGCCCGGCGCATCTTGTTCGCCCGCCTGAACCGGAAAAATGCAGCGATGACGAATGGGGCGAATACCTCTTTTTCCGCGACAATCCGCGCGGCCTGCACCATGAACTTTGGGTACACAATGGCGGCTGCCGTAAATTTTTCAATATTGCGCGTAATACCCAGACCTATGAAATTCTGGAAACCTACAAAGTTGGCGAACAGCCGGGCCTGAAGGATGCACAAGTGCTGCCGCTGCCGGTACGCACCGCCGAAGAGCCGGAAAGCCTGAAAGTGAAAGTGGGAGAACGGGCATGAAGCAGGTTAACCGTCTTAAAGCTGGCGGACGCGTTGACCGCGCCCGCAAACTGACTTTTCGTTTTAACGGCGAGGAACTGGAAGGCTATGCAGGCGATACGCTGGCCTCGGCGCTGCTGGCCAACGGCATCGATATCGTTAACCGCAGCTTTAAATATTCCCGGCCTCGCGGCATCGTTGCGGCGGGCGCGGAAGAGCCGAACGCCATCGTGCAGCTGGGCAGCAAAGAAGCGGAGCAGATCCCTAATATTCGCGCCACGCAGCAGGCGCTTTATCAGGGACTGGAGGCGCGTAGCACCAACGGCTGGCCCAACGTGCGCCACGATGCAATGGGCGTAGCGGGCAAGCTGCTGGGTCGCTTTATGCCGCCGGGTTTCTACTACAAAACCTTTAAAAGACCCGCTTCGATGTGGATGACCTATGAAAAGTACATCCGCAAAGGGGCCGGGCTGGGCCGTAGCCCGCAAGAAGCCGATCCCGATATTTACGACAATTTTAACCAGTACTGCGACGTGCTGATTATCGGTGCAGGCCCGGCAGGCCTGGCCGCCACGCTGGCTGCCGGACAAAGCGGCGTGCGCGTCATCCTCGCCGACGAGCAGGAAGAAATGGGCGGCAGCCTGCTGGATAGCCGCGAAACCCTGAACGATGCGGCGGCAGAGCTGTGGGTAGCTGAAACGCTGGGGCAATTAAAAGGCATGCCGAACGTGCAGCTGCTGCCGCGAACCACGGCTAACGGTTATCACGACCACAACTTCGTGACGCTGGTGGAGCGCCGTACCGATCATTTGGGCATCGTTGCACCACGAGTTAACGGCCATCGTCAGGCCCGTCAGCGTCTGCATCGCGTAAGGGCGAAGCGCGTGGTGCTGGCAACCGGCGCTCTTGAGCGGCCTCTGGTTTACGCGGGCAACGATATTCCCGGTAACTTCCTGGCTGGCGCCGTTTCAACTTATATCCGCCGTTACGGCGTGGTGCCAGGCCAGAAGCTGGTGCTTTCCGCCACCAACGACGAAGCCTGGCGTACCGCGCTGGACTGGTTCGACAGCGGGCGCGAAGTGGTGGCGATTGTCGATGCGCGTCCTCATCCGGATGGCGAATTAGTCAAAGAAGCCCGCCAGAAAGGCATTCGTATTATCACCGGCAGCGCGGTTATTGAAGCTACAGGCTCGGCGCGCGTGCAAAGTGCGCTGGTTGCTGAAATCGATGCAGAACGCTTTCGCGTAACCGGGCCGATTACAAAGCTTGCCTGCGATACCATCGCCAGCTCTGGCGGCTACAGCCCGGCGATACACCTTTCTTCACATACCGGTGCTCGCCCGGTCTGGCGTGAAGATATCTTTGGTTTTGTGCCTGGCTCGGTGAAAGGGATGATTGCAGCAGGTGGCGCGCACGGCTGCTACAGCCTGGCGGACGTGATTCAGGAAGGCGGCAATGCCGGACTGCGTGCGGCCGAAGAGACCGGCGGCAAAATTACGGCGGTGAAGCTGCCGCAGGCTAAACAGCGGCGCGACGGTGCAGCGATGGCGCTTTATCAGGTGCCGCACAGCAAGCCAACAATGCGTGCGCCGAAACAGTTTGTCGATTTACAGAATGACGTAACGGCGGCCTCGATCGAGCTGGCTACGCGTGAAGGCTTTGAGTCGATAGAGCATATCAAACGCTACACGGTAATGGGCTTTGGCACCGATCAGGGCAAGCTGGGCAATATTAACGGCATGGCGATTGCCGCCCGCGTGCTGGGGCGCTCTATACCCGAAGTGGGCACTACGGTCTTCCGGCCTAATTACACGCCGGTCGCTTTCGGCGCGATTACCGGCAGGCACTGTAACGATCTTTTCCAGCCGGAGCGCTATACCGCGCTACATCAGTGCCACGTTGAGTTCGGTGCGGAATTTGAAGATGTCGGCCAGTGGAAGCGTCCGTGGTATTTCCCGCTGGCAGGCAAAAACGAAACCATGCATGAAGCCGTCGCCAGAGAGTGTCGGGCGGTGCGCGAAGGTGTGGGCATTCTGGATGCCTCCACGCTGGGCAAAATCGATATTCAGGGACCGGACGCGCGTGAGTTTCTGGAGCGTGTTTACACCAACAAATGGATGAAGCTGCCGCCGGGCCGCGTGCGTTACGGCCTGATGTGCCGCGATGACGGCATGGTATTCGACGACGGCACCACCAGCTGCCTGGGCGATAACCATTTCCTGATGACCACCAGCACCGGCAACGCGGCGACCGTGCTGGAATGGCTGGAATTGTGGCACCAGACGGAGTGGCCGGAACTGAAGGTTTATTTCAACTCAGTTACCGATCACTGGGCGACGCTGTCGATCTCCGGCCCGCTGTCTCGCCAGCTACTGGCGGAAGTGTGTGATATCGATCTGGCGAAAGAGGCGTTTAAATTTATGGACTGGCGGGAAGGCAACGTGGCTGGCGTGCCCGCGCGCGTATTCCGTATCTCTTTTACCGGCGAGCTTTCCTGGGAGATTAACGTGCAGGCGAACTATGCCCGCCACGTATGGGAAACATTGTTCAGCCACGGCGAAAAATATGGCCTGACGCCTTACGGCACGGAAACCATGCACGTTCTGCGCGCGGAGAAGGGCTTTATTATCGGCGGGCAGGATACCGATGGCTCAATGACACCAATGGATCTGGGTATGCAGTGGTGCGTGGGTAACGACAAACCCTTCTCCTGGATTGGTAAACGTGCCCATCAGCGTAGCGATACACAGCGCGAAGATCGTAAGCAGCTGGTCGGCCTGCTGCCGGAAGATCCTTCGGTGGTGCTGGAAGAGGGCGCTCAGGTAGTTTTCGACCCGCACCAGGCTATCCCGATGCCGATGTATGGGCATGTGACATCCAGCTACTACAGCCCGACGCTCAACGGCGGCTTCGCGCTGGCGGTGGTAACGGGCGGCCATCAGCGCAAAGGGCAGAAAGTATGGCTTGCCTCTTCCGACGGGAAATTCAACGCCGCCACCATTGTCGATACCATTTTTGTTGACCCGAAAGGAGAACGCCAGAATGCCTGAGCCAACCTGCAAAATGTTTCAGTCGCATCCCGACAGCGCGGTGCCAAAAGAGTCGCCTCTGGCCTGGTCGTATCAACATGTCGGCCTGCCGAAGACGGACAGGCAGAGCACGGTGCTGCTGCACGAGCATGCTTTCCTCGGTCATCTGCTATTACGCGGCGGCGCTATCGCGCTGGATAAGGCTTTGCGCAGCGTACTGAATATGTCGCTGCCAGCCAGGCCGCTGTCGCTAACGGAAAAAGGCGATTACAGCGTGCAGTGGCTGACGCCGGACGAATGGCTGCTGATTGTGCCGCAGGGCCAGGAGTTTGAAACAGAGCGCAAGCTGCGCGAGCAGTTACAGGACGAGCACTACGCCATCGTCAACGTCAGCGGCGGGCAGACGCTGTTCACGCTAACGGGCAAAAATGTACTACCGCTGCTGATGAAATCGGCGGTATACGACGTGCATCCGGCTAATTTCCCGGCGGGTAAAAGCGTGACGACCGTTTTCGCCAACACGCCGATGGTGCTGCGCAGGCCCGATGAAGAGCGCTGGGAGCTGGTGGTCAGGCGCAGCTTTGCGGATTACATCTTCCGCTGGCTGCTGGACGCGGGCGCAGAGTACGGCATCAACGTCTCGCGCTGATTAACCGTGACCGGGCCAACGCTGGCCCGGTAAAAGGAGCAATGTATGAGTCGCAATACTGACGGATGGATCTTAACGGCGCAGTGTCCCAGCCAGCTGGGCACGGTAGACGTAGTAACGCGCTTTCTGAAGGAACAAGGTTGCTATATCACTGAACAAAACTCGTTTGACGACAAACATGCGCAACGGTTTTTTATCCGCACCGAGTTCAGGCCTCAGAGCGAAAGCTTCGATGCAGCCGCTTTTCGTGACGGCTTTGGCGCTAAGGCAGCGGCTTTTGACATGACTTTCGAGCTGACCGAGCCAGGCTACAAGGTGCCGGTGGTGATTATGGTTTCCAAAACCGACCACTGCTTAAACGATCTGCTTTATCGGCATCGCACCAACAAGCTGGCGATCGATATCAGGGCGGTTATCTCGAATCATCCCGATCTGGAGCCGCTGGTGCGCTGGCACGGCCTCTCTTATTACCATCTTCCGGTAAATAACGAAACGCGCGCAGAGCAGGAGAAAAAAGTCTGGCAGGTGATTCAGGACAGCGGCGCGGAGCTGGTGATTCTGGCTCGCTATATGCAAGTGCTGTCGGATGAGATGAGCAAAAAGCTGGCGGGCAGGGCGATCAATATCCATCACTCGCTGCTGCCCGGCTTCAAGGGCGCGAAGCCGTATCACCAGGCCTATGCAAAAGGCGTCAAGCTGGTGGGCGCCACAGCGCATTTTATCAATGAGGAGCTGGATGAAGGGCCGATCATCAGCCAAAAGGTAGAGGTAGTCAGCCACAGCGATTATGCGGATGACCTGATCGATAAGGGAAGGGATATCGAAAGGCTGACGCTGGCGAACGCCGTTTCCTGTTATGCCGAGCGGCGGGTCTTTTTATATAACAACCGCACGGTAGTCTTTTAGCCCCGCAATCATACGTAAAGGTACGAAGCTGCGTCTTTTGCGGCTTGAGGTTGATGACAAACCCCTGGTCGCTTTTAAAACGGTGGCAGAGCAGCAGAGGCAGATCGGAACACGGACGCGCCGTGAATACTTCCATGTAGGCTCGGTTGGCGCGTCCATGCGCCAAACGGTCCGTTTATCCGCTCAGCCTCTGCTGCTAAAAAACCGCTGCGTTGCTGCAAAAAACAGAGGCTCACCTGAGCTTTTTTTACTTTGTCAGCAGTCTGAAGCCGCGTCTTTTGCGGCTTCTTCTGTTTTCGTCAGCCGACGATTGTCAGCGGCCCGTGGTTCGGTTTATAAAATCGGGCGCTTATCGCAAGGCGTGGAATAACCCGGCGGCCAGGCCGCCTGAGGCAGAGGCGTAACATGGAACAGAATAGCGAAGTGCCGATGACCCCGGATATTCGGGTCGGTTTTTTGTTAATGAATCAGTTTACGCTGCATACGGTAGCTCAGCTGATCGATCCGCTGCGTTTCGCCGCCGACGTCGCTTTCGGCAGCCGTCAGATTTTCTGTAAATGGGAGTGGATGACCTGTGATAACCGGCCGGTGGTCAGCAGCTGCGGCATGCCGGTAGCGCCAACTGCGCCGCTAAAGCTGGACGACAGCTGGGACTATGTGGTGCTGGCTGGCGGGCTACTGGAAGAGACGCGCAATCCGCCTGACTGGCTGCTGGAGGCGCTACGCAAGCTGCATGCGCTCAGAGTGCCTGTCATCACGCTTTGCAGCGGCTCTTTCGTGGTCGGCAAAGCGGGGCTGCTGGATGGCAAGCGCTGCGCTATCCATTTCACTACGCGCGATGAGTTTAAGGCGCGCTTTCCTAAAGTGACACCCGTTATCGATCAAACCTATATCAGCGACGGCGGCATTATCTCTACGCCTGGCGGTATCTCCGTGGAGCTGGCAGTAGATATTATTCGGCGCCACTGCGGCGAGCTACGGGCGCAAAAGGTGCTGAAGTACCTGCTGGCAGAAGAGGAACAGGCGAAAAAGCCAACGCCCGCCCGCTATCGGCTAAATGAAAAGCAGGCGGTCTGGGACGACCGGCTGGTGCAGCGCACCACCGCTTATATGCAGCAGCATCTTGACTCGCCGGAACCATTGCAGCATCTGACCAAACAGATGAAGGTCACGCTGCGGCAGCTTAACCAGGCCTTTTTGCGCAGCACTGGTGATACCGCCGCCGTGCACTGGCGTAAGCTGCGGCTGGAGAAAGCGCGCAGGCTGATGACCGATTCCGATTACAGCATTAATACCATCGCAAAAGCCTGCGGCTTTGCCGATGCCTCCCACCTGATTACCTGGTTTCGCAAGCACTATGGCGAAACGCCCTCCGGCTTCCGCAAGCGCCGCCGCGACGTCGAGCGTATTTTAAGCCTGGAGTAGCCTGAGGCCACTGTGATTAAGCAGCGGCCTGGCCGCGTTTAAATCAGCGACAAAGCAGCAGAGGCGGAACGGAACATGGACACGCCGTTAAATCATCCCTGATGGCTCGGTTGGCGCGTCCCTGCGCCAAACGGTCCATTTATCCGCTCCGCCTCTACCGCTATCAAGCGACTGTGTTGCTGTAAGAAAGTGAACCCCGGCAAATGCTTCAGGTTGGTCAGCTTTCTGCGACCGCTGTGATTAAGCAGCGGATTCTTCACAGCTCATCCTGCGTCCGGCTGCGATAACTCCTTAAGATTTAACATATTTTTCACAATCAGGCGACTGGCCGTTTGTCTGTTCATCTTTCTGAAATATATAGAAATTATTCCTTATTACCGGTTACGAGTTGCGCTATACGCCAGCAAAAAGGTGGTGTGTTTCACAAAAATAAGAAAACTATATGAAGAAAATGTTAATTGCTTAACCCATTGATTTAGAAACAAATAGAAGATTAAGGCCGTTAAAATTTCATATAAACCCTCTTTTTCTTCTTATTCCGGATTTTTCAGGTTATTGACCAAAGTGAAGTTCAGGTGCAATTATTTCTTTCAGAGATAAAGCAGAAGGTGAAAAATATGTTTTAAAGAATCTATTTTCAGCAGGAGAGATTAGAAATAATGCCAGCATTTATTTAACTTTAATCATTAAAAAAATATTAAATATGGCGTTAAAAGCACAAGATAACATTCCTTAGAACACACAGCCAGAATATATAAAAAATATTATGGCGGCAAAAAGTCATGCCGTTCGTAACTATGGGTGCAGTGAATAATAAGCCAGGTATACTCTCTGCGGAGTGGCTTATTATTCTGCGCCTCTTTAAGCTAACCCGGAGGCTTTATGAGCAAGGCTTACAGTATGTCGGTCGAAGACGCGCCCCTGAATCGATTTCATAATATTTTAACGATGCGTTCCGGCGGCGGTTCTTTTATCGATGGTTACGTATTAAGTATTATCGGCATAGCCATGGCAAAGGTTTCCCCTGCTTTAGGCTTAACTTCTTTTTGGGAAGGCACGATTGCGGCATCGGCTTTAATCGGTATTTTCTTTGGCGGCTTTATGGGCGGCTTTTTAACTGACCGCCTTGGCCGCAAAAGGCTCTATTTTATCGGGCCGCTGCTGTTTATCTTCTGTTCCATCGCGCAGTTCTGGACGGAAAGCGGCGGCATGCTGTTTACGCTACGGTTTATTACCGGTATGGCGGTTGGCATTGAATATCCGGTAGCGACCGCGTTCCTGGTTGAATTTTTGCCAAAAGAGTACCGTGGGCCAAGGCTGGCCGCGCTGACTATTCTCTGGTTCGCCGGTGCGGCCATCGCCTATGTCGCTGGCGAAATCATTATCACTTTTGGCGGCGAGCAGGCCTGGCGGTGGACGCTGGCCAGCGCCGCGCTGCCCGGCCTGATGCTGCTGTTAATCAGGCTGGGCACGCCAGAGTCGCCGCGTTGGCTGATCAGCAAAGGGCGCCTGAGCGAAGCCGAACGCGTCATCAAAAAGGTGTGGGGGCCGCAGTTTGGCATCGGCAATCTGCCGGAACAGCAGGAGCAGCGTCATCTCTCTTTTCTTAGCCTGTTGCATTCCGGCTACGGCAAGCGCATGGCTTTTATCACGCTGTTCTGGACCTGCTGCATCGTACCGCTATTCGCCGTGTATGCCTTTGTGCCGCGTGTGCTACAGGCATTGCACGTTGATGGCAACTGGGCCTCGGCTGGCTCGATAACCATTACCCTGCTTTTTGTTCTCGGCTGCATAGTGGCAACCAGGTTAATTAACCGGCTTGGCCGCCGTAGCCTGCTGCTGCACAGCTTTCTCTGGTCGGGGCTTGCGCTGCTGCTGCTGGGCTGGCAGCACAACGGTGCGCCGCTAACCATTCTGATCCTGTTTGGCGCCTATGCGCTGTTTATCGGCGGCGCGCAGGTGCTGACGCTGGTTTATCCCAATGAAATTTTTCCGACGGAAATTCGTGCTGGAGCCGTAGGCTTTGGCACCTCAATGTCGCGGATCGGCGCAGCGGCAGGTACATGGCTGGTGCCGGTTTCGCTGCAGTCGCTGGGCGTGGAGCAAACCATGTATATCGCCGCTGGTATTACCCTGTTCGGCCTGCTTGTCTCCTGGTTTATGGCGCCGGAAACCACGCAGCTTAATTTAAACGAGGCGGCCTCGCTGGAAAATACGCCGCCAGGGGAAGAGACAACGCCGCAGCCTGCGGTGAAATAAGCCGAATAAAAACCTTCATTTCTGGTAGTAAAGAATGGGAGCGCATTATCGTGAGCACAACCACACTAAATTATATTGAGCAACGTAAAGCGGGCTACGCTTTGGGCCGTGAACTCTATTGCGATGAACAGGTATATCGGCAGGATCTTAAACATATCTGGCACAAAGAATGGATATTCGCCTGCCATACTTTTGAGCTGGAAAAGCCAGGGCAGTTTATTACCCTGCAAATAGGCGACTATCCAATAGTGGTAGTTCGCGGCAGCGATAAAATAGTGCGTGCATTTCATAATGCCTGCCGCCATCGCGGCTCGAAAGTCTGCCAGCAGGAAAAAGGGAAATCGGCAAGGTTAGTTTGTCCCTATCATAAGTGGACGTTCGATCTTAACGGCAAGCTGCTTTATGCCGGGAATATGGGCAGCGAGTTTAATAATGAAGAACATGGCCTTATGGCGGCGCATTGTGAAATCGTTGAAAGCTACATTTATGTTTGCGTGGCCGAACAAGCGCCCGATTTTGCCACCTTTCGGCAGGCCGTTACGCCCTTTATCCGTCCGCACTATCTGGACAACTGCAAGGTCGCTTTTGAATCCAACCTGATTGAAAAGGGGAACTGGAAGCTGGTGTTTGAAAATAACCGCGAATGTTTTCACTGCGACGGCTCGCACCCGGAGCTGATGAACTCTTTTGTAGAGAATCTTTCCGTTGCGGGCGTGGATGCGGACGATGACCCTGAGTTAACGGCGTTCTGGCAAAGCTGCGAAACGGCGGGGCTGCCAGGCCAGCTGGTGATGGATGAACAGGGGCAGTTCCGCATGACGCGTATTCCGCTTTCCGCCAAAGCGGTCAGCTATACCCTGGACGGGCAGCCAGCGGTGGCGCGTCGCCTGGATGAGAGCGGCCTGCACAATATCGGCGCGCTGCTCTACTTCAACTATCCCTCGACCTGGAACCATTTTCTTGGCGATCACGCTCTGAGCTTCCGCGTGCTGCCGCTGGGGCCAAATGAAACCCTGGTGACCACCAAATGGCTGGTGCATAAAGATGCGCAGGAGGGCGTGGATTACGATTTGGACCGGCTGACCAAAGTCTGGCTGGCGACCAACGATCAGGATCGCGAGCTGGTAGAGGGCACCCAGGCCGGCGTTAAATCGCCCGCTTATCAGCCTGGCCCTTTCTCGACGCTAGCGGAAAACGGCGTTTGCCAGTTTGACGACTGGTACTGCGCCACCATGAAAAATCGGCTGGCGGTGGTCAACCTCCTTTAAAGCTCTATTACGGCTCCCAGGCCGGTTCAGGGAGCCTGACGACAGGTGTCGCTTATGCAAAGGTTATCCAGTCTGGATTATTTTAATCCGGTTAATACGCAAACCTGGGCCAACGGCCGCCATCAGGTTCGCTGCCTGAAAGTTATTCAGGAGACGCACGATGTTAAAACTTTCTGCTTCGATATGGCCCAGCCGATGCTTTTTTTCTTCAAGCCCGGCCAGTTTATTACGCTGGAGCTGGCTATCGGCACCGAAACAGTGATGCGCTCCTATACGATTTCCAGCGCGCCCTCTATTCCCTATAGCTTTTCTATTACGGTGAAAAGGGTCGCTGGCGGCCAGGTTTCTAACTGGCTGCACGACAATTTACAGAGCGGCGACTCGCTGATCGTGCATGGCCCGATCGGCCAGTTTAACTGTATGGATTTCCCGGCAGATAAGGTGCTGCTGCTGTCGGGCGGCGTTGGGATTACGCCGGTGATGTCGATGGCGCGCTGGCTGTTCAATACCAATGCCGGGGTTGATATGGCTTTCGTGCATAGCGCCCGCACGCCGGACGATATCATCTATCGCGCCGAGCTGGACTATATGTCGACGCGCATTGAAAACTTCCGGCTGCACGTTATTTGTGAAAAGACGCTAACCGGGCAGGCCTGGAGCGGCTATCGCGGTTACCTTAACGCGGATCTGCTGCAAATCATCGCGCCGGACTTCCGTCAGCGGGAAATTTTCTGCTGCGGGCCTGCGGTCTATATGAACGCCGTGCGCGCTTTTTTGCAGGCCAGCGATTTTGATATGTCGCGCTATCACGAAGAGTCTTTTGGCGAAACAGCAGCGAATCTAACCACGGCGGAAAGCCCGGCGCAGTGCGAAGCAGAAGCGCTCTGCCGGGTTACGTTCAGGGAATCAGGGAAATCCGTGCAGGTCGCGCCTGGCACTACGCTGAACGCCGCCGCGCTTAGCGCGGGCGTGACTATTCCTAAAGCCTGCGGCATGGGTATCTGCGGCACCTGTAAAGTGAGAGTGCTGGACGGGCAAACCGAAATGAACCATAACGGCGGCATCAGCGAGGAAGAGGTGGAAGAGGGCTATATTCTGAGCTGCTGCACGACTGTTAGCGGCAACGTGGATATCGATTATTAAGCATTAAAAAAGCCGGAGCCGACGCTGCTGGTCGGTTCCGGCAAACCGGTCAGGCCGATTTTCTCTGTTCCATGCTGGCTTCCTGCAGCGGCAGCGGGCTTTCAAAGCTGACAAAGCGGTGTGGGCCAGCCAGACCGATGCCGGTTTCTTCCAGATACTCTTTAATGCGCAGGTTGATCTCCTGCTGAATATCCATGTACTGGTTGTAATCGGAGAATTTCAGGATATGCACGACTTCGAACATAATGCGATCCGACTCGAAAGAAGCCAGGTGCGCGCGGTCAAAGCGAGTTTTATCAATATTGCCGATCACTTCGCTCACCATCGGGCCAATTTTGCGCAGCTGCTCGGCTGAAGTTGCCAGCGGCACGCCAAAGCTAAAGACGATGCGGCGCGTTTGCATCCTTTTATAATTGTGGATGGTTTGCTGTAACAGAATGGCGTTGGCGCAGACAATCTGTTCGCCGCTCAGGCTGCGGATACGCGTGGTTTTCAGGCCGATATGCTCAATGGTACCCGCCACATCGTTAAATACCACAAAGTCGCCGATTTCAAAGGGCTTGTCGATGCCGATAGAAAGCGAAGCGAAAAGGTCGCTGAGCACCGTCTGCACCGCCAGCGCGATGGCGATACCGCCGACGCCCAGGCTGGCTACCAGCGCGGTGATATTGACGCCCGCGTTGGCGAGTATCGACAGGATCATCACCGACCAGACCAGCGCCCGAAAAAGCAGCCCAAGAATAATGGTGGTGACAGGGTTACGGTGCGAATCCGGCCCGGAGTTATTCAGCGAGTAGCGCAGCCAGGATTGCACGGCCTGATCGAGCCAGAGCGCAATTTGTAATGCCAGCACTAAAAACCAGGCGTGCGGGATAGTGCCGCTAACCTGGCCGGGCAGCACGATAAATTGCAGGCTGAAAAGAAAAGCGGCAAAGAAGATCAGCGTGACCCTGGTTTTGCTTAGCACATCCAGAAAGACGCGGTGCGCCACGCGATTGTCATGATCCTCCGCCCAGGAACCTATGCGTTTTTGCAGCAGCGAAATAACCTTGCGGATCACCAGAAAGGTCACGGCGGTGATCACCACTACCAGCAGAATGTTCCCCCAGAAGGTCACTGACGTAATCAGCTTTAAATAATTGGTATGAAAGATTTCTTTCACCTGGCCTCCTTGATTCTGTGTTGGTAAGGGGGTAATTGTAGTAGAGGATGACTATTTTTCTTTATTTCTATATTATTTTTTGGTTAGGTTTCTTCTGAAATAAAAAATAAATATCTTTTTTTATTTTTGCCATCTCTTACGTTCTTTAAAGAGAATATTTTCAGTGGCGCCTTTTTTCTGCGGATTCAGAGTGTGGAAAATTTATATTTTTAGACTTAGGGTGTTAATTAACCAGCGCTGGAGAAAAAGTTATGCTTATTTATCAGGTTTTCAATCGCTATATTGGCGTAAAGCGTGAGCAGACGCGCTGGCTGGCGTACCGAATCGACCTGAGTGAACGAAAATCTTCACCCCTGCGGGACGTTATTATTCCGGATGAGTTAACCGAAGCCGAACTTCCCGGCTGGCTGGGCGATCTGTTCCATGAGTCCGCCAGCGAAAAATATCCTGATGTCAGGCGTATTGAATAACCGGCTGGCGCAGCCGCTGGCAAAATAATTTTCGGCGGCTGCATATCGATAGCAGGAATAGTTGGTAGTGAATAATCCGGCAGAGTGGCAATGTGGCGTTAATCTCCTCAGCCTGGATAAATTTAATGAGTGAAAACAGCCCATTGGCGCTTCCGGTTATCGATTTTTCCCGCCTGAGCGGATCGGCGCAGCAGCGAAAAGAGTGGCTGGAGGAGCTTGGCCGCGCTGCACGAGAGGTCGGCTTTTTCTACCTGGTCAACCATGGCATAGACCAACAGCTTACCGACAGCGTTCAGCAGATCGCCCGCGCTTTTTTCGCTTTGCCGCAGGAAGAGAAGCTTAAGGTTCAAATGGCCAACTCTCCGCACTTTCGCGGTTATAACCTCGCAGGCGTAGAGATAACACGTAGCCAGCCTGACTATCGCGAGCAGTTCGATATTGGCGCGGAGCGGGAAGCGCTGCCCGTTACGCCAGACGCGCCAGCCTGGCAAAGAATGCAGGGCCCCAATCAGTGGCCGCAGGCGCTGCCCCAGCTACAAATGCTACTGACCCGCTGGCAGCATGAAATGACCGGCGTGGCGTTAAAGCTGCTGCGCGCCTTTGCGGAAGCACTCCAGCTGCCGCAGAACGCCTTCGATGAGCTTTATGGCGCATTACCTAATGAACATATCAAGCTGATTCGCTATCCGGGCCGCGCAAACAATGAATCGCGGCAGGGCGTCGGCGCACATAAAGATTCCGGTTTTCTGACGCTGCTGCTACAGGACGATAAGCCGGGTCTGGAAGTCGAGGTAAGGCCTGATGAATGGGTGGCGGCGTCGCCTTTGCCCGGTTCGTTTGTGGTTAATATCGGTGAGCTGCTTGAGCTGGCTACCAACGGTTATTTACGCGCTACCGTCCACCGTGTCGTCTCGCCGCAAGCGGCTCAGGAAAGATTGTCCGTTGCCTTCTTCCTGGGGGCACAGCTGGATGCCGTAGTGCCGGTGTTTCAACTCCCGGAAGCGTTGGCAAATCTGGCGCAGGGGCCGGAAAGCGATCCGCGAAATCCGCTGCTGCGGGAAGTTGGCTGGAATTATTTAAAAGGGCGTTTGCGCTCACATCCTGAAGTAGCACAACGTTTTTACGCTGAACTTATTAAGTGATATCGGGGGAAAAATGAAAAAAAGCCTTTATAGCCTGGCCGCGTTGACTTTATTTATCGCTCAGAGTTTACAGGCTGCGCCCCTGCGGGTCGCTGCCGATCCGGTGCCGCATGCTGAAATTCTGGAATATGTACAGAAAATCGATCCCAAACTGGATCTTAAAGTTATCGAGCTGAACGGCGGTATCAACGCTAACGAACTGCTGGCCTCCGGCGATGTAGACGCCAACTATTTCCAGCATCTTCCTTATTTACAGGAGCAGGAGAAAGCGCTGGGAAAAACGTTCAGCGTGGCCGCCAGCGTGCATATTGAGCCGCTGGGTATCTATTCGCACAGGATAAAAGCGCTGTCCGCATTGCCACAGGGTGCCTCTGTCGCCGTGCCTAACAACGCTACTAACCTGAGCCGCGCGCTGTGGTTATTACAGGATAAGGGCGTTATAAAGTTAAAAGCGCAAAATCGGGCTAATTCAGCGCTGGTAACGCCAAAAGATATTGCCGATAACCCCAAACAGATCAAGATAGTTGAGATCGAGTCGCCGCAGCTACCGCGCTCGCTGGACGATGTGGATGCAGCGATCATTAACGGCAATTATGCGCTGGAAGCAGGGCTTACGCCTGCTAAGGATGCGTTAGGCCTGGAGTCTGCGGAACATAACCCTTATGCCAATTTGCTGGTCACCACGCCGCAGCTTTTAAAGGATCCGCGCGTGCAGCAGCTAGCAAAGGATCTTACCTCACCGCAGGTCGCAGACTTTATTCGCCAACGCTATAACGGCTCGGTCATCCCTGTAGCGGATAACAAGCATGATTAAACTTACCAACGTCAGTAAAAGCTACGCGGGCGCGACGCATCCGGCTCTGGCGGCGGTCTCCCTGGCCATTGAGCCGGGCACTATTTTCGGCATTTTGGGGCGCAGCGGAGCGGGGAAAAGCACGCTGCTACGTTGCCTGAACGGACTGGAGCGGCCGGATACAGGCACTGTTGAAGTAGACGGCCAGGATATTGCGCGCTCAGATATTGCGCAGCTGCGCCGTCAGCGGCAGCAGATGGGCATGATTTTTCAGCATTTCAATCTTCTGCATGCCCGCAACGTTTATCAAAACATCGAGCTACCGCTGGAAATCGCTGGCATAGCCGCAGGCGAGCGGCGCGAACGAGTTAATGCGCTGTTGCACCTTGTTGGCCTTGGCAGCGCCGGTAAAGCCTGGCCGTCACAGCTTTCCGGTGGGCAAAAGCAGCGCGTTGGTATTGCGCGGGCGCTGGCCGCCAAACCGCGCTATTTGCTGTGCGACGAGGCGACCAGCGCGCTCGATCCGGAAACAACAGCCTCGATCCTGGATTTACTGGCCTCGATCCGTCAGCAGCTTGGCATCACTGTCGTTTTAATTACGCACGAAATGACGGTGGTAAAACGCATCTGTGACAGCGCGGCGCTGCTTGAGCAGGGCAGGCTGACAGAGAGCGGCAGCCTGGCGGAGATCATGGGCCGCCAGGAGAGCCGCCTGCGGCAAATGCTGCTGCGCGATGGCGAGGCCGATCGCGCCTTTCTCGCTAAATACCAGCAGAAAGAGGTAAATCAATGCGTAGCCTGAACTGGACGCTGCTGCTCGACGCCACAGGTGAAACTTTGTATATGGTGGCGCTGGCCGCGCTGTTTACCGTCGCGCTGGGGCTGCCGGTTGGCGTGCTGCTTTTTCTGACCCGGCGAGGCAGTATATTGCCCAACAGGGCGGTTGCCGTATCGCTGAATGCGATAGTAAATATTGGCCGCGCCTTGCCGTTCGTGGTGCTGCTGATAGCACTTATTCCTTTCACCCGTTTGCTGGTTGGCACCACGCTGGGCAGCACGGCCGCAGTGGTACCGATAACGCTTGGCGCTTTTCCCTTTTTCGCCCGCATCGTCGAAAACGCGCTGGATGAAGTAGATCGCGGCCGTATTGAAGCCGTAGTTTCCATGGGCGGTACCCTCCGGCATATCATTACCCGGGTTCTGCTGCCGGAAGCTCTGCCTGCGCTAACAGCCGGCGTTACGCTGACGATTGTAATGCTGATAGGTTTCTCCGCTATGGCAGGCGTGGTTGGCGGCGGCGGGCTGGGCGATTTAGCCATCCGCTACGGCTATCAGCGCTTCGATAATCAAATAATGATGGCGACTATTATCGTGCTGCTGGCTTTGGTACAGACAGTGCAGAAGCTGGGCGATCTTCTGGTCAGGCAGCTTGCCCACAGGCGATAGCCTCTTCTCTGTTGCGCCTCAGTACAGGTAAGCAGCAAAACTTAAATAACAGTTTGGCTGCTTACTGCCGGGCATAAAATAGAATTAAATTCGCGCTGCGAAAATTCCGAACTGTTGGGCAATTTTTTCCGCTCTCTGCAATATTATTTGCGCATGTTAAGTTTTCACTTGGGCAAAATACCTTACTGAGAGTTGACAGTCCGTTTATATTTTTTTATCTTGCTGCGATCGCTTGTTACTATAGTGTTTTTTTAATGTACCCTTATTCTTCCCGTTCGGAAAACAAACCCATTCCTGTTTGTGCAGGTTATTTTAAAGGGGATATGCTTTTTGAAGTCGGAGGATTACCCCGCGAACCGGGCAGAGTGCCGGATTACATTGCCAATACCTTTGCGGTACTGACGCGCGGCATGCCTTCTCGCCCTGCGCCGCAGCTTCTGCAGCATTTTAAAATTCGCTGGCAAGAGCTGTCACAGGCTTCACTGCTGTTAATTGCCGATTCGACACCCTGTTGGGGCGAAACGATTCGGGGCAGCG
The DNA here is from genome assembly GCF_042610525.1 of Pantoea sp. sgz302252. Classification (GTDB taxonomy): domain Bacteria; phylum Pseudomonadota; class Gammaproteobacteria; order Enterobacterales; family Enterobacteriaceae; genus Erwinia. The sequence goes on along the minus strand of NZ_JBHDVM010000004.1, from coordinate 277,280 downwards.
AGGATGGCTATAATCCGGCGCTGGAATTTTTTGCAGAGATTGTGCCGCAGCATCTTGAGCAGTGGCACTTTATTCAATATCTGCTGGTGCCTGAATATCCTCTTTTTGCGCAACTGAACGCGCCGCGTAATTTAATCCGCGAAGCTAACTCAGAGCGTGTAGATTTCTTTCTTCCCCAGGCTGACCTGGTGATTGAGATCGACGGTGTCCAGCATAAGCAGGCGGCACAGGCAGCCAAAGATCGGGAAAGAGATCTTTTTCTGGCACGTTTTGGGATCGAAACGCTGCGCCTGGCGACGGAAGATTTGCGTAGTCAAAATGAGCGCTTTGCTGATTTTATTACCCGGCTGGCGCAGCGCTGCGAAACCAGTTCCCGTTTAAAGGCCTTTCAGCGCCACCTCGCTGATAAACAATTTTCCATTCCTTCGCTGCGCTATGATTTAACCGCCACGCTGCGATTGCAGATTGCGCTTATTTTAGCTGTAGCCTGCGGCTGCCTGAAGGTAACAGCGTCGGAATGGCGACTGCACGTTACTCAGGATTTTCCCGCCAGCAAGGGCCATAACTGGGTAACTATTGCCGTAGAAGAGCTGTTCAACTGGTTCGATTTATTTGCGCGATTAAATAATCAATCTTTTACCCGGCCCACCCTCGTGTATGCGCCTGACGGACTACACTTTGACCTGCGGCTTTTTCAGCGTGCCGATGATAACGCGTTCAAAAATAAAAGTATTGGCATCTATACTGCTGCCGTACAGGATCTGCCGTTCTCTTACGGAGAAGGGAAGGATAAAAAAATAATAAGGATACGCGCGCTCAGTAAAGCCTGTTTGATCTCAGAACCGGCGGCTGAACGGCAGGAGGATTTTTTACCCACAGCAGCGGACCTCATGGAGCTGAACCATCGCGTCTTTGGGCATGAGGGCTTTCGGCCGGGGCAGGAGACGCTTATTTTCAACGCGCTGTCAGGCCAGAAGTCTTTAGGGTTGATGCCTACAGGCGGCGGCAAATCGCTCTGCTTTCAAATTCCCGCACTATTGAGCCAGGGTGTGACTATTGTGGTCGTGCCGATAAAAGCTTTGGGCCGCGATCACTGCGCGGAACTGGAGGCCGCTGGCTTTCGGGGAAGAGTGGTCAATATCGACAGTGATGTGCCCGTCGCCCTGCGCGAGCACCTTTATCAGCCGAGAATAGCAAGCGGCGAAATGCGCTTTGTTTTTGTCTCGCCCGAGCGTTTTCAAACACAAGGCTTCCGCAAAATTGTCAGCCAACTGCGCCAGGCTAATCTGTTGCGTATGTTTGTGATTGATGAAGTGCACTGCATGAGCGAATGGGGTCACGATTTTCGCCCCTCCTATCTGACCCTGCCAGGCACTTTGCGTCAGCTGGCCCCGGACGTGCCGCTGATGGGGTTGACGGCTACCGCCAGCGTTAATGTGCTGCGTGATATTCAAAGCGAGTTTCAGATCCCCGATGAGCTGGTCGCTTATGAGATGCACCGTAGCCGTACCGAACTTAATTTCGCTATCCGTAAAGACAAAAGCTCCGCAGCAGTTGTGGTAAAGGAAGTTACTAAAATACTTGCGGCACAAATTGAGGCGGGCAAGCCGCCGATCCATATCTTTTCACCTTATGCCAGCGGCGCTAACGGCGTGGCTTCTTTATCAAAAGCGCTGGCTGCTACCGGACAAGGCCTGAAAGTTGGATTCTTCTCCGGCTCGGCACCGGGCGATTACCAGCCTGAAAACGCCTGGCAGCTTTTACAGAACGACCGCCTGGCCATTCCGCCAGATTATGAGCATTATAAAAAGGTTGTTCAGTCCGGCTGGAAGAAAGGCCGTCTTGACGTCATTGTGACCACGAAAGCGTTCGGCATGGGCGTTAATAAACCCGATGTGCGCCATACGCTGCATGCCGGTATGCCGGGCTCAATGGAGGCTTTCTATCAGGAGGCGGGACGTGCGGGGCGCGATCGGCTGCCCTCTTTTTGTCACATGCTGTTTCGTCCCGAACCCGACGATGCGGAACAGGTCTGGCTGCGGCTACAGGCCAGCCTCACGCCCGAAGCAATCCAGCGCGAGCTTGACCTTTACGGTCGGCATAGCCGGGGCGATTTTCGTGCCCAACTGTGGTTTCTTCGTCAGGGGCTTATCTCGCTGGAAGAGGAACTGGATCTGCTGACGCGGCTGCACGCCTTGATTCGTGACTGGGCTCAGGATAGCCGGATTATCCGTGTCAGACAGCTGGGTGAGAATTTGCAGGGCGGTTTACGCTTTCAGTTAACACTTTTCCGGCTTTACCAAATGGGCCTTATTGAGCCCTGGACCGTTACGGACTGGGGAAGAGGGGGGCAAGAAGAGCTTTCCGTTCAGGCCGTCGAGGTTCGCCGCCTGGAAATTAGCTTCGCCGCCGCCTGTAACGCCGTTATGCTGCGCATCCAGTCAGTGGATGGTAAAGGCGCAGAATCGGCGACGATCGAAAACCTCAGAGCCCTTGCGCAGCAGCAGGAAAACTGGACGGGGCTTTATCGGCTGCTGCTGGCCTGGGTCAGACGTACGCAGCTCGGCAGCCGGCTACAGTCGACCTGGAACCTGTATAACGCCTGTTTGCATTTTGCCCCGGAACAGGCTGCTGCTTTTCGGGATACGCTGGAATCTTTCTTTAAGATTGATAGCAATGCTTTTCGCCTGGCCTCGCTACGCGATATGACGCTGAGCGAGGCGGCCGTTGCGCTTAACAGCCTGATAACCGTGAACGGCACGGAAGACCTTCCTGAACGCGCGCTCCTGAACAAGCTCTCTGCCCAGTTGGCACGTTTACTGGAGGGTACTCAGGAAAGTCGGGGACTGAATCTGGCTGCGGCCTGCCTGCAATTGTTAACAGAACAAACGTCAGACAGCGAAGCTGCGAGGCGTTTCCGCCAGGCAGTGCCTGAAGGTGCGCTGGCTTTCTGGCAAGGTGCCGGCAAACCGTTGCTGGCGCGGGTGGCTGGAGGCAATCCCCTGGCTCGTGAAACCATCGGCGACTGGTTGCTGGAAGGAAAACCGGCTCGTTATGAGCTGCTGGCTATTTACAACGCATTGCCGGCCAAAGTAATCGAAGCCGCGCTTTTCAACGAAGTCGCTGCCGAACTGGCACAAATTCTGTGAGGAACTATGTCTTTTGAAGAAGGTTTTGCCGCCATCGCTCAGGTGAAAGCCTCGGGTGAGAAGCTTGGCGAGACAATTAAGCGAATAACGGCGCTGGAAGGTTGGCTCACTGAGCTGCGCGAGACACAAACTGGCGCTAAAGATACCTTTGCAAGTGCAAGCACAGCTATTGATTTACTGCGAGAGGAAGCAGGGAGTCTTGCTCAAAGCCAGAAAGTAATTGCCAAAGAAGTGGAGATGTTGCCGGTAGCCATTGAGCAGGTGCTTGTCACGGCAGAGGAGCGGCTGGCGCAACAGTTGGCGGAGCAAGAGCGAATGCTGGCGCGTTTTCCCGCTATGGTTGAAGAAGCTGTAGAAAAAAAACTTACGGCAATTCTCTCGCAGATGGAAGCCAGGTTTAACGAACGACTACGTGACGAATTGAAAGATACCCGTACCACACTGCGGGAAACGCTGGAATATAGCGCCAGCCGCACAGAGATCCGTCTGGAAGAGTTAAAAAAAGAGATAGTCGCAGAACTACCACGAGGATTATTTGGTCGCCGAAAAGGATAATAATTTTCTGAAGCCGTCCCGATAGCTGGCTTCGGAGAGCCAGTTATCGGGGACAATTTAAATCATTGCCGTCAAACGCTACAGCTGTTCCCAGCTCGGCAAATGATTGGCCTGGCCTCGCCATCTCTGAAACGCCGCCATAGCCATCCCGAACAGCAGACCCACTATCAGCGTCGAGGTTGCCGCAGAAAGCAAGGTGGTGCCGTGGTCTTTCCAGAAAATAAACCACATCACCACGCCCCAAAACGGCGTATAGACACAGGCAAAGCAAAAAAAGTTTGTCCAGAACCTGGAGAAGGGCGGCGGCGGAACGTGGATGCCCAGGCGCCACAGGAAAATATGGCAAGGTGGCGCATAGATGCTGGGCCACATGCCTTTACGTTCCATAATCGCCATCGCGCGGTTTTTTCTCTGTTCAAAAACTGATTCCCTGATCATTTGCATCACCCCCCTCTTTTTTTTCTTTGCCCTAATTATAACGGATGGGTCAAAAAACGTTCTTTTTTTAGGAATTTGTGGAAATATCGGGAAATGAAATAAGGCGATTTTGACGTTAACTTGATGAATATTGGTATGTTTGTTTCTGATCATTCTGTTAAAACCAGGCCGCCGATTTTTTAAGTTTTGCCAGTAAACCCGCTTATGCGTGTTTTGGGTCGGTTTCGTTGTCAGCCCTTAGCGTCATCGCTGGTAGATTAAAGAGGTAACAAGCATTAAAATAAAATTTAACTATATCGTAACATATTGAACGCTATAGCTTTTCTTCTTTATTTGCCGTGAAAATAGTTATTTTGCGTAATCTGTTGATTTTTATCATTTTATTTTTAATGCGCCCGAGATGGTAACCGTAAAATTTGGGCCATTTCACAAAAATAAGAAAAGGATATGAATGAATTGTTAAATAATTAATTTATTGATATTTAAAAGATAAATAATATAGCGTGACGAATTCCTTATATAAAACTGCTTTTTCTTCTTATTCTCTCCGGCCAACTCAGTTGACCCGATAAATCACAGGTGCAATCATTTCTCTTACTTATTAAGCGCAAAGTTGCGAGGTTGGAAAATGATAAATCAATACGCAATTTCCAAACGGTTACAGGATGGTGGGGCATTGAAAAGCCTTTTGGCAAGCGGCAGAAATAAAAACAAAAAACGTAAAGTTATTTATTGCGCCGTAGCCGAAGGTATTATCAGCGATAGCGAAGTTAGCCATTTTGCGGAACGGGGTGCAGAAGCACACCCGGCTGCCGTTTATCGGCTTTCATTAAGCCTGTGCGGCCAAAGCCTGTTAAAAGCCGCTAAATACTTAACCCGCATAGTTTATCAGAAATAGCCAGGGCGCTTTGGCGGTCGCTGGCTCTTTTACGCAAAGCAGCGACTCAGCATGCAAAGATTTAAATTTATTTCCCGGCATTAGCGCCGGTTAATGTTAGCTGGCAAGCTATAACGGCGCTTTGATGCTCTGACGCTTATTCACAAGTGCTATTGATTTAAATTACTGGCTGATTTTATAAAATCGACCAGGGCCTCTCTTTGTCTTAAAAAGAGTTGCAATCTATCCCGTTTATAGTTGGCGTGCGGAAAAATAATGCTGTCCCTAAATAGTTATTTAAAAAGGCCGCTGTGCCTGATTCATTCCGTCATTTTTAAGGAATACCTATGAGCAGATCACCCGTTAAGCAGGCTTCGTTAGGCGATGGGCTTTCCGATAAACAGGTCAGCATGATTTCCATTGCCGGGATCATTGGCGCCGGTCTGTTTATCGGCTCGGCTAACGCCATCGCTACGGCGGGGCCAGCGGTACTGTTATCCTATGCGCTGACCGGCGTGCTGGTACTATTGGTGATGCGCATGCTGGGAGAGATGGCGGTAACGCAGCCGGATTCCGGCTCGTTTTCCACCTATGTCGCCAAAGCGATTGGCCCCTGGGCTGGTTTTACTATCGGCTGGCTCTACTGGTGGTTTTGGGTGCTGCTGATCCCGGTGGAGGCCATTGCCGGTGCCGATATTCTGCATGCCTGGTTTCCGGCAATACCGGCCTGGGCTTTTACCACGGCGATCATTGGCCTGCTGACGCTAACCAATCTTTTCAGCGTGAAAAACTTTGGCGCCTTTGAATTCTGGTTTGCGATTATTAAAGTTGTGGCGATTATCGCTTTTATCGCTGTCGGCACCTTGGCTGTTTGCGGCTACTGGCCGCTTGCCGATGTTAGCGGCGTAACGCATCTGTACGATCGCGTTGGCTTTATGCCTAACGGTTTTGGCGCGGTTATTACCGGCGTATTAATTACTATTTTCTCTTTCTTTGGCGCCGAAATTATTACTATTGCGGCGGTGGAGTCTAAAAATCCGGCGCAGAAGATCAGGCGGGCGATTAATCTGGTGGTTTACCGTATCGCGCTGTTTTATCTCCTCTCAATTTTTCTGGTGGTGGCGCTGGTGGGCTGGGACGAACCTGGCCTGAGAAGCCAGGGCACTTTTCAATACGTACTGAGCAAACTTAACGTGCCTGGCGCGGAACTGCTGGTGGATAGCGTGGTATTTATTGCGGTTTGCAGCTGCATGAACTCTGGCTTGTACACGGCATCACGTATGCTCTTCTCTTTAGCAACGCGGGGCGATGCACCGAAAAAGTTTGCGGAAATTTCCGGCGGTGGCGTACCGCGAGCCGCCGTACTGGGTTCGACGTTCGCCGGGTTTGCCGCCTGTTTCGCCAATTACGCTTTTCCCGGGCAGGTTTTTAATTTCCTGATCTCAACCACCGGCGCTATCGCGCTGATTGTCTATCTGGTGATTGCCGTCAGCCAGCTGCGTATGCGGCTGGCGCTGAAAAAACAGGGAAGCGAGCCAGCTTTTAAAATGTGGCTTTTTCCGTGGTTGACCTGGCTCACCATCCTCTCTATCTGTGCGGTGCTGGGCTATATGTTTTACCTGCCTCAGTATCGCTATGAAAGCCTGATGACCCTGCTGGTCACGCTGGTAGTGCTCTCCGTGGGGATTAGCGTTAACGGCAAAAGAAAAAGAAGCGGCCAGGCCGTCGTTACGATGAGAGCAAAAATTGAGTGAGGTTTTTTTACCCTGATTTTTAAACGCCAGACCGCGCTAATACGCGGTCTTATTCATCAGAAAAATTATATATTCTCGCCAATCTTCCGCGATAATCGGCAATTAACATTAAATCCAGGGTGAATAAATGTTATCCTTGCCGCTGACGGCGAATGCTCGCTGTTTTTTTAATCAGAGTATTTAAGGAAGTAAAGTATGAGTTTTACCCTGAGCAGCCTGAAAAATATCCGTTCGCTACGTGCACAGGCGCGCAATATGGCTACAGAGGATCTGACAGAGATACTGGAAAAGCTAAAAGTTGTGGTTAACGAACGTCGCGAAGCCGCCAACGCTACCGCTGAAGAAGCCCGCGAAAAAGCAGAAAAGCTGGCGATGTACCGTGAGCTACTGCTGGAAGACGGCATTTCTGCGGCGGAGCTGGTAAATAACCTGCAACCCGCTGGCAGCGCAAAAAAGAAACGCGCGCCGCGCCCGGCGAAATATAAATATACCGATGAAAATAACGAAATCAGGCACTGGACCGGACAGGGCCGCACGCCATCGCCAATTAAAAACGCGATAGCCCAGGGGCAGTCGCTGAATGATTTCCTGATTTAATCGACGGAATATTCTCCAGGCAGTAAGGCTGAGTTTTAACCCATGCCTTACTGCATCAATCCAGCGTCCGAAAATTGCTGTCGCCTGGTTTTATGCAGCGCGATTGCAAATATCAGGTAGCAAGCAGGGCACGTTTAAAAGAATAAATATGCGCACGGGCCGCCTCGGCAGCGCGTTGCGTATCACCGGCTGCCAGCGCTGCGATAATCTCATTATGCTCGGCAATCACCTCATCTATATGGGCAACGCTGGATAGCGTCATCGCCCAGAAGCGCTGTGCCTGCGCATGGATTACGCTCAGGATATCCGTCAGACGGCTGTTGCCGGCAATCTCTGCCAGCGCCTGATGAAACTCCCGATCCAGCAGCATCATTTTTTCCCGGTCGCGCGCTTCGCCCGCCGCCGCAATTTGCTGATTCAGTTCACGCAGCTGGCCGATCTGTGCCTCATTTGCTTTCTGGCTGGCAAGCTCCAGGCAGAGCCCTTCGTTAACCAGGCGCACCTCAATCAACTCCAGCGCGTCATCAATGGATAAAGGCGCAACCATAATGCCTTTGCGGGGAATAATGTGCAGCAGCCCTTCGGTAGCCAGCCGGTGGATCGCCTGGTTGACGGGCGTTCTTCCCATCGCCAAATCCTCCATCACCTGAGCGGTATTCAGGTAGTCACCAGGCTTGTAGCGCAGCGTAATCAGTCTGTGTCTTAACGCCAGCCAGGCCTGTTCGTTCAGTGACGGGCTGCGGCGGTTCACAATTTCGCTAATTGACTCACTCATCTTGCTCTTCCTTTTTAGCCTTTGCGACATCTTACACAAAAAGCTGGCATGAAAATCGCTAGTTTGAAATATGAGTGAAATTTCACAGTGATTTTTAACCGAGGGGATTGTTATGCATCTTGAGTTCACTACCGAGGATAAAGCCGCAGCCAGCCTGGCCGTTGAGATAACCCGTTTCGTTATCGCGGGCTGGGCCGGGCGCGATAAAGAGGCGGTGTTGCACCATATCAGGGAGCTGGAGGCCTTAGGCGTGCCCGCTCCCGGTGCGGTGCCGCTGTTTTACCGCGTCGCCACTAATCAGCTCAGCCAGAAAACAACGTTGGAAGTGGTTGGCGAAGAGACTTCGGGCGAAGCTGAGCCTTTTGTATTTTTCCATCGCGGCGAGTTTTGGGTCTCCCTGACCTCCGATCACACCGATCGCTATCTGGAAACTTTCAGCGTTGCGCTTTCCAAGCAGGCCTGTATCAAGCCGGTCGCCAGCGCGGCGTGGCGCATGAGCGAAGTAGCGGAACACTGGGATGCGCTTGAGTTGACTTCGTGGATCAAAGAGCAGGGCGAATGGGTGATCTATCAGCAGGGATCGCTGGCCTCTCTTTTAACGCCGCAGGATTTATTGGCGCGTTATCTGGACGGCGAAGCGGCGGAAGAAGGGCTGGCTCTCTCCTGCGGCACGCTAAGCACCATCGGCGGCATCCGGCCCGCCAGCGAATTTCGTATGGCGCTGCACGATCCGGTGCTGGGCCGTACGCTTGAGCACGCTTACCGTACCGGCTCGCTGCCGGTCGTGGCATAGGGAGCACGCTGATGACGACACTCTGGCAGGCAAGTCAACAGCTTCAGACTGGTGATGCCCAACCTGAAGCCTTTACGGAAAGCGCCTTAAACACCGCGCGCGATGCGGGAAAAGAGGGCGCACGCGTTTTCATAACCCGTTACGAGGCGCAGGCAAAACAGCAGGCACAAGAAGCGGGAAACCGCTGGCAAACGCAGCAGCCGCTAAGCCAGATTGATGGGCTGCCCATCAGCATCAAAGATCTGTTTGATGTTAAAGGCGAGGCGACCACAGCCGGTTCGCGCCTGCTGTGCGATGCGCCAGCGGCAACAGCGGACGCAAGCGTAGTAGACAAGCTTAAACAGGCTGGCGCAGCGATAGTGGGCAAAACCAATATGACCGAGTTTGCCTTCTCCGGGCTGGGCATCAATCCCCATTACGGCACGCCAGCCAATCCCTGGCGACGTGATGAAAAACGTATTCCCGGCGGTTCTTCTTCCGGCGCGGCGGTGGCCGTTGCGGATGGCATGTGCCTTGGCGCTATCGGCACAGATACCGGTGGCTCCGTGCGCATTCCCGCCGCGCTTTGCGGCCTGACAGGCTTTAAACCTACGGCCAGCCGAATCAATCAGGCCGGAACGCTGCCGCTTTCTGCTTCGCTTGACAGCATTGGCGTTATCGCTCATGACGTGCGCAGCTGCTGGCTACTCGACGGCATTATCGCCGAAACCCCTTTGGAGCTGGTGGAATCCGATCTGCGCCACGCGCACTTTGCCGTGCCGCAGGCCCGCGTGTTGGACGGGCTGGATGAGGATGTGGCAAAGGCCTGGCAGAGTGCTGTCGATTGCCTGGAAAAAGCTGGTGCCAGGCTGGTGGAAATCCCGCTAAGCGAACTGGATGAGCTGAATACCATGAACGCTCGCGGCGGCATTACGGCTTATGAGGCCTGGCAGTGGCACCAGCGCACCGCGCAGGCACAGCCGGAAGCTTACGATCCGCAGGTGCTGCTGCGGTTGCAACGCGGCAGTTATCTGAACGAGCAGGATGCTGTCGAACTTTATCAGCAGCGCGAAGCCTGGCAGCAGCGCGTTAACAAAGCATTGGCTGGTTTCGACGCTTTACTGATGCCGACCGTGCCGCGCATCGCGCCAACTATCGCCTCGCTCGACGATCCGCAGCGCTATACCGAAATCAATGCCCTGATGCTACGCAACACCAGCGTTATCAACATGCTGGATGGCTGCGCCGTCTCCTTACCTTGTCATCAATCCGGCAATGCGCCGGTTGGCCTTAGCCTTGCTTCCGTTCATGGCGACGACGCCCGCTTGATTAGCTGGTCGCTCGCTGTGGAAACTGCCCTTAACCGGAGATCCTGAAATGAATCAACCTCACGGCATGCTGTTTGTAGCGACCAATATCGGCGCGGATGATGAAGCGGATTTTAACCAGTGGTATGACCATGAACACGTTGAGGAACGCGTGGCTATCAGCGGCTTTTTAAGCGGCACGCGCTATCAGGCGCTCGATGCAGAGCGCAAATACCTTGGCCTGTATGAAACCGAATCGCTGGAAGCGTTCACCAGCGCAGATTACCACGCTGCCTTTACGCGCCAGACCAACTGGTCGGTGAAAAACCTGCAAAAGATGGTGGATCCCATGCGCCGGGTCAGCGCCGTCACTCATCGTCACGGCAAAGGCACCGGCAGCCAGCTGGCGGTAATTATGCTACAGGGAACGCTGGATGAAGCCGCTCTGACCGCATGGCAGCAGCAGATTAGCCGGACGCCGGGCTATATCTCTTCCAGCCTGCTGACGCCGGATACGGATCTTAGCTCTCCGCTGCCGATAGAAAGCAAAGAGAACCGTCAGATGTCGCCAATGCTGCTTATCAGCTGTAGCGATGCGCAATGCTGCGACGAACTTGCTTCAGCCGCCGCAAATATTCTCTCGGGCAAGGTTCAGCGCTATGCCCTTAGCTGGCAGTTAACCCGACAGGAGATGGCGCATGGCTAATACCGATTCTGCTCTGCATCAGGCGGTGCGTGAAAAGCGCCCCAAAAGCAAAACGGGTCGCCTCGCGGCGGCCAGCTCCATCGGCACGGCGCTGGAATGGTATGACTTTACCGTTTACAACATCATGGCCGCGCTGGTGTTTAACCATGTGTTCTTTCCCAGCTTCGATCCGCTGGTAGGCACCATTCTGGCTTTTTCTACCTATGCCGTTGGCTATGTTTCGCGTCCATTAGGCGGCTTTGTGTTCGGTCATCTTGGCGATGTGGCCGGACGCAAGGCGGTGCTGATTATTACCCTGGTGATTATGGGCGTGACTACGGCGCTGATGGGGCTGCTGCCGGGCTATGCCGTTTGGGGTATCTGGAGCCCGATTCTGCTGGTGGCGCTGCGCTTTGTGCAGGGCATCGCGCTTGGCGGCGAGTGGGCAGGCGCGGTGTTGCTGTCAATGGAGCACGGCGATGCCAATAAGCGTGGGCGTAATGCTTCTTTCGCTCAGGTTGGCCCTTCCTGCGGCACGCTGATCGGTACTGGCTTTATCACGCTGGTAACGGTAGCGATCAGCGCCGATCAGTTCCAGGCATGGGGCTGGCGCATTCCGTTTCTGCTGAGCCTGCTGCTGGTAATATTCGGCCTGTGGCTTCGTCGCGGCGTGGAGGAGACGCCGACTTTTATGGCGATGCAGGCGGCAGAGAAAACCACGCATACGCCGTTAAAAGAGGTCTTCCTGAATTATCCGAAACAGCTGCTGATTGCTGGCGGCTCGCGTATCGGTTCCGATGTGCTGTATGCGCTGGTAGTGGTATTTACGTTAACCTATGTGACGACTGTACTGCACCTGCCGCGACCGCTGGCCTTAATGGCGACAATGCTGGGCGCGATCGGTAATGCCATTACCGTGCCTATGTTTGGCGCTTTATCGGATAAGTGGGGAAGGCGCCCGGTTTACATTACCGGCGCGCTGCTGGCTGTAGCCTGGTCGTTTATCTTTTTTGTGCTGCTCGACAGTACCCAGCCAGTATTAATAGTGCTGGCGGTAATTGGTGGCCTGCTTATCCATGCCATGATGTACGGCCCGCAGGCGGCGTTCGTTACCGAGCAGTTTCCTGGCCATGTGCGCTATGCCGGATCTTCGCTTGCTTATACCCTTGCCGGTATCGTTGGCGGTGGCTTCGCTCCGTTGATTATCACCTCTCTTTATAAAGAGATGGGCAGCACGCTGTGGGTTTCGCTGTATGTCTGTCTGGCGCTGGCAATTACGCTGCTTGCGGTGTGGAAAGCCAAAGAAACGGCGCATTCTCCTCATTAAATCAAGGTGGCGAAGGAATGCCACGGTTTCCTGCTTAAACGCTCAGGTAAAGCGGGCCTTACTGGATAGACGCAAATATCAGTATTAAAATTTGTAATTATTATCGCTTTCTCTACAACTGCGGGATTAATTCAGTTTTAAGAATATTATGCGGAGTAGGGATAAAGCTTCTCCAGGAATTTTTATGGGGGGAATTCAGGGGGTGATAAATCATTTCACGCCCGACAGACATCCAGTGGTTGCTGGCTGAAAAGTATTGAGGGCCTGAGGGAAAAGGTGTTCTGCGGCATTTTAGCCACAGGACACCGTAAAGCCATCCATGAATAAGCCAGCAATCTATCAGCCGCGCGTTCTCTTTTTAATCACCAGGAAATAAAACCCGATAAAAAAGGCGGTAGGAACATAGGCTGAAAGAACTTTGCTAAAACTGACTGGCTCGTCGGCGATAATAGCGCTAATTGTCGCCACTACAGAATTACAAATGCATAGCGCCAGTACCAGGCTAAAGATAATTTTATGGGTTCTGCTTAACATATTACCCTCCAGTTTGTGTTTTTACCGCTTACGCAGATTTAAGCGCCGGAAAACGCAATTTATTATGGCTGCCTGAACAGGGCGATCCATCCAGCAGGCTTGCACAACCGTTCTTTTCCGTGGCAAAAAGCAATTTTAGCATGTGCAGACGGTTCCCCGATTCTGGTGGGACGAAACTTCTCGCAATAAACTGCGGGATACCGTCCGCATTGTTAATTATCCTGCTCTGAGCAACGGTGACTGCTTAAAAGTAAAACAGATCAGGACCCGTCAGATGATGAAGAACTATTATAGGCTTCATAGGCGCCAATTCCCAGCCCAATCGCCGCGCCAACCCCTGCGCCTATCACGCCGCCCGTAGCCGCGCCAATTTCGACGCCTTCGATAGTGGAGACGGCCATCGCGCCAGCGCCACCAAGAGCGCCGCCAACCGTAGCGCCATTGCCGCCGTCAGATAAAATATCGCCGCCGGTGCCCGCGCCGTAAATTGCCCCGATTTCTGCCACAGTCAGATTACGCATAGTTATCCCTTAGCTAGTATTTTGTTGGATGTAAAATAGTGGCCCGATTACGACATAGCGTAATGAAGCTTGTTCAGAGACTGCTTTAGTTAATTTATCTCCCCCTTATTTTGATGTGAAAATGCAAAATGTTTTTTAAATTTCCTCGTCATAATTACCTTTAATTATTTTGGGCTGTTACAGAAAGTGCCGGACTTTTAAATGGCGATAATTCTGTCAACGGCCTTCAGTGTTTTTTCTCTGTGCGCGATAATTACCCGGGTAATATTAAGCTTTTTTATCTCGCCGTTTACAAAGCGTTCGCTCTCGGCATCAAGGGAACTGGTTGCTTCGTCCATAAATAAAATGCCGGGTTTACGGTAAAGCGCACGGGCAATAAATAGCCGCTGCTTTTGTCCGCCTGACAGCCCTTCACCCAGCTCGCCAATAAGCGTTTCATAGCCCATAGGCATGTTCATTATCACATCATGAATATAGCTGATCCTGGCGCATTCCCTCATCCACTCTTCGTCCATTACGGCAGTAAAACCGCAGATATTTTCGCGTATTGAGCCGGAAAAGAGTCGATCTTCCTGCATAACGCAGGCAATCATTTTATGGTAATTATTGATGCCAAGCTGGGTAATATCTTTACCGTCAACGACAATCTGGCCAGCATCCGGTTTAAAAAGTCCGCACAGTACTTTCAGCAAGGTTGTTTTACCCGAGCCGGAAGCGCCGGCTATCGCCACGCTTTCTCCTGCCGCGATGGAAAGCGTTACTTTTTGAAAAACAGGATTTGACTCGCTGTCGTAGCTGTAGCTTAAATCTTTTGCTTCCAACGTGACGGGACGCATAGCGGCGGTGTAGACCAGCTCCTGCTTTTTCTCTTCTCGCTCGTGTAAAGCAATATCTGCAATGCGCTCGTTATGCAGGCTCATCATTCTGAGCTGAAGAAGAAAGTTGGTTAACGAAGCGACCCGGTCGGAAAACTGACCGCGAAAGGCACCAAAAGCGACAAACATACCGAGAGTCAGCTGATTATCAATTACCAGGCTAGTGCCCAGCCATAAGACCGCCACCTGATCGCAAGTGGTGACAAAGGTGTTAATTCCGCCAAAAAGCATATCCATTTTAGTCAGCCTGATGCCGGAGTTAATGGCATCAATTTTCAAATTTAACCAGTGCATGGCTCTTCGCTCTGCCATGCCCTGTATTTTGACCGTGGCGATACCGTATAAGGTTTCCATAAAATAGGAGCTGGCTCGGGCGCCTCTGACAAGGTTTTCTTCCGACATTTGCCGATAATAGCCATAGGTCATCAGGCGCATAAGCACGTAAACGGCCGTAAAGCCAAGAACAACCCAGCTAAGAGAGCCGCCATAGAGCGCCATCATTATCAATACGCCCACCACCATGATGCTGTCCATAATTGCGCCGACCACGCTGGTGGTGAATGTAGTTCTCAGGGTATCAAGCGAGCCAAAACGAGACTGAATATCGCCCAGTTTACGTCGTTCAAAATATTCCAGCGGTAGTCTTACCAGATGATTGAACAGCCCCGATTGCCACTGTACATTGATCAGCGTGCCCATTATCAGCGAAGTCCAGGCCCGCACAGCACCCGCAGCGGCGCGTAAGAGAATAAAAAAAACCATGCCAACGCAGATCAGAGAGAGCAATCCCCGATCGCCTGCCGGAATGACGTGATCCATCACCAGCTGCGTGCCCACGGGCAAAATCAGGTTGATTGCTTCAATGATCACCGACAGGAAAAAAATTTTCGCCAGCGTAGCTTTGATGCCGTGAATGCTGTTAATAAGCGTTTTCATGCTCAGCTGCTTTTTAACCGTCTCTGCGGTAAATTTGCTGTCCGGCCAAAGCTCTAACGCGACGCCGGTAAAGCAGCGTGACATTTCGTCCAGACCGACTGTGCGTCGTCCTCTGGCAGGATCGTGCACCACGAAACCTTTTCGTCTGGCGTCAACCAGCACCACAAAATGGTTAAAATCCCAGTGAAGAATAGCGGGGGTTTTCAGCGTCGCCAGTCCGTCCAAATCCAGGGACACCGCACGGGTTGCCATGCCAAGCTGCGCGGCTATACCTATCGCTCCCTTAAGGTTAGCGCCGCGCAGCGACAGATTGAACTGACTGCGCAGAGAGATCAAATCGATATTTTTACCGTAGTAGCCGCATACCATTGCCAGGCATGCAAGCGAGCATTCCGACGTTTCCGTCTGATGGATGACGGGGACGCGGCTTTGCCACTGCAAATCAAGCTGGCTGAGGATTTTTTTAAATTTGCCGTTACTCATTTATCTGCCCGCTGGTGCTGTGCTTCATGTCATACAGTGGAGAAAGCATCCACTGGTAAATTTTTCTGTTTTCGAGAAAGAGCGTGCTTTGTGCCTTCATGCCATTTTCGAGCGGCAGCGTTTTGTCGCCCCAGGCGATAGTTTGTTTTTCCGGCAGGACAATGACTTTATACCAGGGGCCGGACGAGCCCGTGGTCTCTCCCGGCGCGCCCTGATAGGTCAGCATTTCCTGACGTGAGGCGGGCGTTCGGCTAAGGGTCATCACCGTTGCTGAAAACTGGCCGAATTTCTCAGAGGGAAAGGCATCATAACGGACGTTGACCTTGTCACCTTCGGTAAGATAAGGAACCGCATCATTAGGCACCCAGATAACCAGATAATAGTGACTTATCCGTTTTGGAATAAGCTGCAGCAGGCTGTCGCCGATATTTACCATCTGGCCTGGCGTGACGCTCATTGAATCAACGGTGCCTGCAGATAGCGCGCGGATAATAATTTCACTCCCCTCGTCATTATCAAGAAGTTCTTTTTTCAGATCGTAACGCTGCAGCTCCATCTGATATATTCGGTTATCAAAATCAGCTGCCTGAGTCTGTATTTGGCTTGCAAGATTGGTGATTTGCAGCGCGTTTTGCTCTTTCTGTCCGCTCAGGTTTAGCAGGTTATTTTGCTGCTGATAGTATAAAGTCTGTTGATAAGTAAGCTGATCTTTAGTAATGAGCCCTCGGTTATGGTAATCTTTGTAATTGTCCATATTCTTTTTTAAGATCGCTATTCCTTCCTGGGCGCGTTGAATAATCCCGGAAGAGAGGCTAAAGGCGTCGCTGTACTGTTGCCGCTGCTTATCCAGCGAAGCCAGCGTAACTTTTTTGCTTTCCTTGAGTCGTGCGATTATGTCATCCACGCGATGCAGCTGGCTTTCAATATTCTGATTTTTATTCACGCTGACAATACCGCTGGTGGTGCTTTTGCTGACATCAATTTGATACAGCGGATCGCCTTTTTTTACCCTTTCGCCCTCGTTAACAAATCTTTTCACGACAAATCCCTGCACGCCGGAATAGATATTGACAGGCCGTGGCCAGGTGGTGATTTCTCCACTGACGTTAATGCGGCGAGTATAATTCCCGCCAATCACAAAAATAAGAAATGCGCTGATAAAAACCGTACAGACTAAAGCCACCAGCCATAAAGGTATGCCTGACAGTAAAATTGCATTGCCACGCCAGTTCATATTGCGGTTTTTTAGCGCTTCTTCACGAAACACAATAAGCGTCCTTCAGCATAACGTATTGTCCTGAGCTGCCTGTCCGGCATGCAGATAAAATAGTAAGCAGATCGTTTCTTTGAGCGCCTGTTAACGCCGCAGAATCACCACCTTCTTCCGGCGGCTCAGCCAGCGCGCCTCGCTTTTCCCCCAAGGGCGCAGCTCCCTCAGCTTTTTAATAGCCTGAGCACCAAAGCCTGGTTTGCAGCAGAAGTCGAGGATCCAGATCCTGCCGTCTTCATCCCATTCAGAAAGGTGGAGCCTGAAATCGGCGTCACCAAGCAGGCGCTGTTCTGTGTCGGCTGCCAGATATGCCCAGGTGACATAAGCCAGCGGCCTGCCGCGCATATCGAAGAGAAATTTGATTTGCCGATGTTGTATAGCGTATTCCGTCCAGTACTGAAGAGTCAGTACCGGATAGAGGCTGTATTCACGGTTATATAACATGCAGCTTACGGCAAAACCTGTCTGCTCGTAGGCTGACCACTCATGTTGACCGTTTACTTCTTCTTTTATATAGGTCATGCCATTTTTACCCGCTGTGACCGCACGATGAGGCACTGCCCAGCGTATTTTTAGCGAATTGCTGCATCTCTGCCGCGATAGCAGAAATTGCCTGCTGTAAAGCAGGAGCGTCATCGCCATGATCTGCCAGCAATGTGGTGATTTTTCCGAACAGTTGCTCTTTGCGCAGAAAACTTCTGGGCTGCGCCTTTTGCCGCGCCTGCCGTTCCATCTCCTGGAAATCGGGAAAAGTGGCGATTTCGTTGGCCGGGCCATTTTCCTTTATCCAGTGCAGGGTTTCGCGATAGCTTTGCGCGGTAGCCGCAAAATGCGGATTAGCTTGCCACTCTTTGCTGTGACCAGCGCTCTGTCCCTGGCCTGTATGGATTAAAGCGACAACCAGACGTGATAGCGGCGTATCACTTTGGCTACCTTCTGGCGAACAGTAAAACGCGCCTTTGCAACTGTTGAACAGTTTGACAAAGCGGCCTGCCAGCTGTTGCGCTACCTGAGGCATCGTCGCCAGAGACAGCCCGATTGCCGGGATACCTAACAGCTCCAGATAGCCTCGGCAGTTGGCTTCCTGAAAAGTTTGCTGAAAACACTTTTCTACCTGCTGGCGGGCAATTGGCGTAAAAGCTGGACCAAACAAATATTTGCCGAGATAAAGACACAGATCGCTCAATCCTTGCTGTAGAACAGCGGGTTCTTTTATCAGCTCCTGCAGCCTGAGCCGATAACCAAAGTCGTCGCGGTAATCGCCGGGAAAAAGAGAATTCAGTCCGTTAAAATCAAGCAGCCTGCCATCTGTGGCGACGTTTGAAGGAGAGGTTGTCAGCCGTAAAAAACGCGTACGGCAAAACGCCATCTGCCACGCCAGCCGTCGGGCCAGTTCACATAAACCTTCAAGGCAGTAAAGCCGCTGGTTGCGACACGCTTCCTTGCTAAAACCAGCAGGCGGTGCTGGCAGGCTTGCGGGCAGCAGATGAATCACCGCTTTCACCCGTCGGGCATCATGCTGCAACTGTGCAGCAAACTCAGGCCGAGGTTTGAACCAGGGCGCCCGTTCAAAATGGGCAGGCCGAATAACTGGTTTGCGTACCAGCAGGGCCCGAGGTACGGCGTCGCCGACATCGTTAAAAGCGCGACCTGCATTACCGGTAATCAGTAAAACGGCCTGGGTTCGTACCGCACCATAAGGCAATATCTGTGCCAGAACTTCTCCCCATAGCGCTTCATAGATTGCATGCTCGGCGCTGAGTGCACCGTTTGAGTGGCGCCGATCCGAACCTTTGCCAACCAACGGATTAATGCCGATCCCTTTAATCTGATAACAGCCGTCAAAACCGCAGCGCGCGCCACCGCCATTACGTTGCAGGCCGCTTCCGCCGTAGCGTTCGGCATAAAAAAGTTTTGTGTCAGCGGATGAAGTCGGGTCGATTATATAGCTACAGGCGTTCTGCAACGTTTCGGCATCATCCACATCCGGAGAACGCCAGATCAACGAAGTCGCTACCTGACGAGCGGAAAAGGGCACCAGATTGTCGGTCAGCGCTGTTAGCGAAAGGTTCTTCATCACCGTCTCACGTAAAAGATACAGATGCGCGGTTCAGCCCGCTCTGTTTGTTATTCTCCTGCAATCAGCCCGCCTCAATAAAAAACCGGACGTTACCTGCTGCAGATTCAGACAGAAAGATTTAACTTTACATTATTATTCAAAAGCGAAATCAAGGCGTATTCACCAGTACGATTTTACTGGTAATAGCCTGGATTTAAGGTGTTTATTATAAATACCATTCTGTATTAGTCTTTTATTTATGAATCTCTGGCCGAAATATCAAAATTTTATCGGCGCTGTTTAGTTTTTAACAGGGTGGCACCCCTTCGTTGTTACAGGCTTGACCTGTGCTTTACTTTTCCTGACAAAGTTGTCATGTCGCACTTATAATGTCAATAAGTTATTTTAATTATTATGGAGAGGCGTATCTTCACAGGTTAAAACATATCCTCTGGATGCCTGTTCCTGTGACAGGGCATTTATCTGTCAGATAAGATTTATGCTAAAAGCCAGGCCTTTTTTAAAGCAGGTGTTAGAGCCAGACTGAACTTTATCAGCAGCGTTTTTATTAATGAAGATGCCAAAATTTTTATATTTTACGCCTTCTTTCTTCAAACAAAAGGCAGGGGGAAAGTGGTAAGAAAATGAGCCGGAATAGCAGGTTGATTACGAGATGAAATTATATTTAATAATAATTATTCCCTGTGGGTATCACATGAAATCAGCATGGTGAACAGCGTTGTTTACATATTCTTACTTATTTAAATATGCATAACTCATTGAATTTTAATGATTAATAAATTATGTTAATGGTAACCATTCTCATTTTGTTGATGTATGTAAAGATAGCGATATTATGCTTGCAAAATTTTATTGAAAAGCAGTTATTGCATAGCATTGTATGAGTTTTAAACTGTCTAAATGTTATTCTTAGAGGGGAAATAGATTGAAGAATAAAAACTGGCCCTAAATTCTTTACGTTACGCTGAGGGTTTTTCTATTTTTCAGGTGTGGTCTTCTTTGGCGATAATGTTAATGTCAGCTAATTATGAATGGAAAGGTAGGTTTCATTTAGTATGATATCTAATCACTTTTCTCTTTTTATGTAGCTATCTCGATCTCAACTCAGGTTGAGAGTGTCTACTGTATTTAGTATAAAGCGGGTCTCTTTTTTTTATTGGTGACAGTAGCTTTAAGATAATTCCTTAGGGTAAAAATGATTTTCTTATAAATATGTGAAGTGATATTCCTTATTGGTGCGTTTTTATATAATGAGAAAAATACTTTTCGGCCTGATTGATTCCTCTGATACTACATCTGCAAATTAATGCGGCGGTTAGTAACCGAATGCAATACCAAATTTTGTACAAAATGAACGGCTTCGCGTTGAGGATTGTGACAACAGAAAGAAGGATGTCTTCAGAAAAATCAGACTTTCGGTACCATATATAGCAGCGAAACAAAGGGGCAAGCGAGAGCGCTGAGAGCGTAGGGGAACGGCTTGCCACGGAAAAGGTTAACGACACGGCTATCCAGACAGGCGAACAGCAGGTAAACCCTGTTGTGGGTTAAATGATTCATCAGGCAGCAAAGGATGTTATATGCGTATTCTGTTTATTGGGCCGCCACTCTATGGCCTGCTGTATCCGATTCTCTCACTTGCCCAAGGGTTTCGCGCTGAGGGCCACGAAGTGCTCGTTGCCAGCGCAGGGAAATTTGCCGGCAAAGCGGCGGAAGCGGGCTTGATCGCATTCGATGCGGCGCCAACCCTCGATTCTGAGGCGGAGTATCGCTATCGCTCAGAGCGACGAAAAAGAACCAACGTTACCGGCGACTTCTCTTTTTTTAGTGATGAGATGGCCGATCGGCTGATTGCGTTTGTTGAGCAGTGGCGGCCCGATTTAATCATCTATCCGCCATTGGGTGTATTGGGGCCGCTAATTGGCGCTAAATTCAATATTCCGGTGGTCATGCAAACGGTTGGATTTGCTCATACACCCGAGCATATAAAAGGGATGACGCAAACGCTGGCCGATGCCTACGCTCGCCATAGCGTCGCCGCGCCACCGCGCGATATGGCCTGGATTGATGTCGCGCCGCCCAGTATGAGCCTGCTGTATAACGAGGGCGAGCCTGTGATCTCAATGCAGTACGTTCCCTATAATGGAGGAGGCGTTTGGGAAAGGTGGTGGAGCAGAACGCCAGGCCAGAAACGTCTGCTGGTGAGTCTCGGTACGGTAAAACCCATGATCGATGGACTGGATCTAATCTCATGGGTGATGGACTATGCAGATGAGGTCGGAGCTGAAATTATTTTGCAACTGGCTGCCAACGCGCGAGCCGGTCTACGCGAGCTGCCGCCAAACGTGCGTCTGGTAGAGTGGCTTCCTATGGGCGTGTTTCTGAACGGTGCCGATGGCTTTATCCATCATGGCGGAGCAGGCAATACCCTGACGGCTTTGCATAACGGCATTCCCCAGATTGTGTTCGGCGAAGGAGCGGATCGGCCGGTTAATGCCAGAGCAGTAGTAGATCGCGGATGTGGAATCATTCCCGGAGAGCGCGGATTAAGCAGCGAGCTTATCAATGCTTTCCTGGATAACAGCGCCTTGCGTAAAAACTCGGCACAGGTCGCAGCGGAAATGGCCGCGCAGGCTACGCCGGTTGAGGTAGCGAAACGCCTTATGGAAAAGCTGAGTAACAGCAAGAAGCGTGTGGCAAGTAACAGAGCCGTTGTGGATTAACGATTTTATGGCGTTTGCAATGACCGAAAATATCTTGTGATTGTTTACGTTCAACTTAGCTATCGCAGAGCATCAACAGTAGCTAAAACATCTTTTCCCTTTATACGGGTTTTATTTAAAGGGAAAGATCCACTGAGGTAAGCCCTTCGGCATTACAGCGTTTTATCTGAAGGCTTAGGTTGAAAACGCGCCAACAACATGAAACGCTATACACCCACCACCTTTATCCACTCATTCCTGCACCGATTATGGATGTAAGCTGTATGTAAGGCATGCATTATTGATATTAGCGTGTGCTAACTGAGCCTCGACAGCATCAGGCCGACAGCCCATTTCGTTTAAACGTGTACCGCCTGTGGTTTCGGTCGCAAAGACGATTTGTTCCTGAGTCGGCACCTGTATACTTTGCCATCAACCTTATTGCCCTTATTTTTAGCCAGGCTGTAGCGATATTATTAAAACGCCATGAACGCAAAAATCCACGCAATTGCGTGGATTTTATAGTCTTTTGCGTTTTTCATGAGGTTCAGCAAAACCCCATGAAACTACAAGTTAGACGTTAAACAAGAAGTTCATCACGTCGCCATCTTTTACGATGTACTCTTTGCCTTCAGAACGCATCTTGCCCGCTTCTTTCGCGCCTTGCTCGCCTTTATAGGTGATGTAATCTTCATAGGCGATGGTCTGGGCGCGGATAAAGCCTTTCTCAAAGTCGGTATGGATCTTACCGGCGGCCTGCGGTGCGGTCGCGCCTACAGGAATGGTCCAGGCACGGACTTCTTTTACGCCAGCGGTGAAGTAGGTTTGCAGGTTCAGCAGCGAGTAACCGGCGCGGATTACGCGGTTCAGGCCCGGCTCTTCAATGCCCAGCTCGGCCATAAACTCATCGCGGTCTGCATCTTCCAGCTCGGCGATATCGGATTCTACGGCGGCGCAAACCGGCACCACTACAGAACCTTCTTTCGCGGCAATCTCACGAACCTGATCCAGGTACGGGTTGTTTTCGAAACCGTCTTCGTTGACGTTGGCGATATACATGGTCGGCTTCAGCGTCAGGAAGCTCAGGTAGCGGATGGCCGCTTTGTCTTCATCGCTGAGATCGAGCGAGCGCAGCATACCTGCGTTCTCCAGATGCGGCAGGCATTTCTCCAGTGCGGCCTGTTCGGCTTTAGCGTCTTTGTCGCCGCCTTTGGCACGCTTCTGCACGCGCTGCAGCGCACGTTCGCAGGTATCCAGGTCGGACAGCGCCAGCTCGGTGTTGATCACTTCGATATCATCCGCCGGGTTAACTTTGTTGTTAACGTGAATGATATTGTCGTTCTCGAAGCAGCGCACTACGTGGCCGATGGCTTCGGTTTCGCGGATGTTGGTCAGGAACTGGTTGCCCAGGCCTTCGCCTTTCGACGCGCCTTTTACCAGGCCTGCGATATCCACGAACTCCATTGTGGTAGGCAGAATGCGCTGTGGCTTGACGATCTCCGCCAGCGCGTCGAGACGGGAATCGGGCATTGGCACCACGCCGGTATTCGGCTCAATGGTACAGAACGGGAAGTTTGCCGCTTCGATGCCCGCTTTGGTTAACGCATTGAACAGTGTGGATTTCCCGACGTTAGGCAGGCCCACAATACCGCATTTGAATCCCATGTTTGAATCACCTTAATTAATTGCAGGAGAAGAAACCTTCTCCGGTAAGCTGGTTAGCACAAGTTTTTGCGCATTATACACGTAATTATCGCCTGGATGGCGGCGATTTCTACCTGCGCCAGCGAGAACAGGCTTGAGATTTAAACCATGCTTTGTCGTTGAGCCTTGCTGCATAGCAAACGGCTGTTTCTGTTTACGCACTCGTTCTCTTTCTTCCCTGAAGCGCGCGCTCTGGCATAAGCGCCGCTAAGCCGCACCAGATCAAAGATTATGCTGCTTTATCCGGTGATTACCGTGACAGCCGGGCTGATAAAATCCTTTACAGCACGGGTGATGGAAGAAAGATCGAATCATTCGGAGCAGGGCAGTGTGCTTAGGGTTGCGGTAACTGTTGTTACCTTCTATACCGATCTGACGGGCGTTGGTTTTCGCCTTGTAGTCTGAGCGTATGAGCCACAGCAGTATCTTTTTTGCGCTTCGACAATGTGACATTAAGACCAGCAAAAAGTTGACCCTGGGCATTCTTGCAAGAGGCTAAAGCCTTTAGTGACGCGAAGATAGTATGAGTCGATTAAGGCGGGCAAGCCCTGACTATAGTCATTAGCGGAAGGACGCCGATGATAAAGTTACGGTTAATAGCGACTAAAAAGTAAAGCTAAGGTCGGCCCTGCCGATAAATATAAAAATCGTTATATTGCCCAATGGTTTAGAGTGAATTGCTGCTTTTTGGCGATATGGCGGATATAATCACTGGCAGGGCGACCTGAAACGACTATAAAGTATGACAAACAATTACTGTTACGTTCCGATTCATTCTCTTAGCGGCGAGCTGATAGCGCTTGAGCTTACCGTTTTACCACACCAGACCGCGCCACAAACCGAAGATGCCGAGAGCCGGCTGCTGGAACAGCTGCTGACGGTAGAACGCTACGCGGACTATTTTCAGCTGCACGGGCTGCTGTGCTGCCTGACCATCGATTTCCAGCTGGCGCGCGCGGTAACGGAATCTTCATTTATTCAGCAAATCCTCAGCCATCTGCCTTTTGTCAGGCTGAAGCTCTCTGAAGATTTTCCTAACCTGCACGATGGGCCGAACAATCCTTTACTGCGTGCGCTGGTCGATCAGCTCAATATTCTTTGGCTGGACGATCTGGGCGCGGGCGACGCCAACCTGAACGCGCTACAGTCGAAAATGTTCGAAGTGGTCAAGCTGGATCGCCAGTTCTATCTGGATAACATCAGCAAGCCCTTTTTCAACGTATTGATTGCGCATATTCGCCGCTACACCAATCGCGTGCTGGTGGAAGGCGTAGAAAACGAAGGGCAACTTGAAAAACTGGCGGCCAGTAAGGTCTGGGGCGTTCAGGGGTACTATGCGGAGACCATGACGTTAGAGGCGCTTGACGGGACGGATGGCGCATAAAAAGAAAGCCTGAAGCTTTATCCAAGGC
The DNA here is from genome assembly GCF_042610525.1 of Pantoea sp. sgz302252. Lineage (GTDB taxonomy): Bacteria > Pseudomonadota > Gammaproteobacteria > Enterobacterales > Enterobacteriaceae > Erwinia. The sequence goes on along the minus strand of NZ_JBHDVM010000004.1, from coordinate 252,527 downwards.
TCAGGCTTGCTATTGTGCTTACCCCTTAAAACTATGCAGCCGGTTCATGGCTTTTAGCTTATCTTCCTTTAGCCAGACCTCGGTGCAGCGCGCTGCTTCATCTACGGCATTATCAATCATTGTCTGTTCGGCCGCCTGCGGTTTACCCAGCACAAAGCCCACAACTTTATTACGATCGCCCGGATGGCCGATACCGATACGCAGCCGATGGAAGTTGGGATTGTTGCCCAGCTTGCTGATGATATCTTTCAGCCCGTTATGACCGCCATGGCCGCCGCCAAGCTTGAATTTCGCCACGCCTGGCGGCAGATCCAGCTCGTCGTGCGCCACCAGAATCTCTTCCGGCGCGATGCGGTAAAAGGTTGCCATTGCCGCCACGGCTTTGCCGCTCAGGTTCATAAAGGTTGTCGGCACCAGCAGCCTGACATCCTCGCCGCCGATATTCAGACGGGCGGTATAGCCATAAAACTTGCTCTCTTCTTTTAACGACTGATTGTGTCGTTGCGCCAGTAAATCTACATACCAGGCACCCGCGTTATGGCGCGTGGCGGCATATTCCGCGCCGGGATTGGCGAGGCCCACAATCAGTTTAATGCTGCTCATTTATCCGTATTCCTGAAATGCTGCATCGGGGAAGGGCGCTAGTGTACTAAGAGCAACGGCATAACTCAAAACTGCGTACTGAATCACAATAGTTGATCGGCGTGATAATGCCTTTTCTATAGAAAAAACAGCGGGGTGCGCGTAAAGATTTGTCAAACTTTTAGCAACAAATGTGATCTGTCCCGCAACGGGTCGCCCAGCCATTGCATAAACTTATGGCACTAACCGCACAGGAATGCATTGACTTCTGGAGGTGACAAATGAGACGCAGACACGCGAATTTAACCGGTAACGCCCTGATGGTGGTCGGTCTGGCAGTAATGGTGACAAGCATTGGCTATGCGGTACTTAACCAACTGCCGCAGCTACAGCTGCCGCAAATTCTGGTTAACGGCGCCATTTTCGGCATTTTTATCGGCGCGCTGATGTGGCTGGTGGGGGCAAAACTCAGCGGGCGTGAAAAGATAACCGATCATTATTATTGGGTTCGGCACTATGGCGATAAGCGTTGCCGCCGCGCTTCCGGTCATGGTCACCACTGATGCTGCCAGCACTTGGCTAACAGGCATAAAAAAAGCGGGACGGTTTAACAGCCGTCCCGCTTTCTGTTTACCCGCTCCGCAGAGCGCAGCAATTAATGCTCAAACATCGCCGAGATAGACTCTTCGTTGCTGATGCGGCGGATTGCCTCTGCCAGCATGCCGGAGAGCGTCAGGGTACGCACGTTTGGCAGCGCTTTGATCTCTTCCGGCAGCGGAATGGTGTCGCAAACCACCACTTCGTCGATCACGGAATGACGCAGGTTTTCTACGGCGTTGCCGGAGAAAATTGGGTGAGTAGCGTAAGCAAACACGCGCTTCGCACCACGCTCCTTCAGCGCTTCGGCAGCTTTGCACAGCGTGCCGCCGGTATCGATCATATCATCTACCAGCACACAGTCACGGCCCGCCACGTCGCCGATGATATGCATCACCTGGGAAACGTTGGCGCGAGGACGGCGCTTGTCGATGATAGCCATATCGGTATCGTTCAGCAGCTTGGCGATAGCGCGGGCGCGCACCACGCCGCCGATATCCGGCGAAACCACAATGGGGTTTTCCAGACCGATCTGCAGCATATCTTCCAGCAGGATTGGGCTGCCGAAAACGTTATCAACCGGGACGTCAAAGAAGCCCTGAATCTGCTCGGCGTGCAGATCCACAGTCAGAACGCGGTCGACGCCGACGCTGGAAAGGAAATCCGCAACCACTTTGGCGGTGATCGGCACACGGGCGGAACGCACGCGGCGATCCTGGCGGGCATAGCCAAAGTAAGGAATAACAGCGGTAATACGACCAGCGGAAGCGCGGCGCAGGGCATCCACCATGACAACCAGTTCCATCAGGTTATCGTTGGTAGGTGCACAGGTGGACTGGATGATGAAAATATCACCACCGCGTACATTTTCATTGATTTGTACGCTCACTTCACCATCACTGAAACGACCGACGGCGGCGTCGCCCAGGCTAGTGTAAAGGCGGTTGGCAATACGTTGTGCTAGTTCCGGCGTAGCGTTACCAGCAAAAAGCTTCATATCAGGCACGAGAAGAACCTCAGGCTTTGCGTCCAGAGAATGAACATCGGCGTTAACGGCACTGGGCGGTATACCGCTAACGGGTTCATACGGGTGTAATCGAGTGGCGCGCCGCTTCAGGAACAGGGTGAAGCGGTCGCGGCAGCTCTTATTGCTCGGAAAGGTAGCGGTGCAGCGGCGAAACGTTAACGCCTCGCGCAACAAAGCCCTGCCACTTTTTCAAAGCAAGCTCAGCCACCTGACGGGCAGCGGGCTCGGTGTCGAACTCGGCGAACACGCAAGCGCCGGTTCCGGTCAGGCGCGACGGCGCGTATTCTAGCAGCCAGGAAACGAGCTGTTCAACCTCGCGAAAACGTTTTCTTACTACTGGCTCACAATCATTGCGGTAATTATCCGCTAATAACTGGCTGATTTCCCTTACAGGCGTGTCGCGAATCAGCTCCGGGTCGTTGAAAACCACCGGCGTTGAGATATGCACGCCGGGGTGGATCACCAGATACCATTTTTCCGCTGGTGAGACCGGCGTCAGCGCCTCGCCAACGCCCTGGGCGAAGGCGGCAAAACCCTGAACGAATACCGGCACGTCCGCGCCAAGCTGTAATCCCAGCGCCGCCAGCTCGCTAAAGTTGAAGCCGGTTCGCCAGTAATGATTCAGCGCCACCAGCACGGTAGCGGCATCCGAAGAGCCGCCGCCCAGACCGCCACCCATCGGCAAGCGTTTTTTTATAGCGATAGCGGCACCCGCGCTTTCCGGCAGCGTGCCGCGTAGTCTGGCGCTCTCCCGCAACAGCTCCGCCGCGCGAACGATCAGGTTTTCCTCGTCAGGCACCCCTTCGACCGGCGTCAGCAACTTGATCTGGCCGCTGCTGTCCGGCTCGATGCCAAGCTCATCGCCATAATCAAGAAACTGAAAAAGCGTTTGCAGCTCATGATAGCCGTCGGGACGACGGCCAGTGATATAGAGGAATAGATTTAGTTTAGCGGGCGCGGGCCATTTAGCGACTGCCGTCATTTTACCGTCCAGCCGTCCATTTTCAGCTTAATGCGCTGATCGCCCTCGCGCAGCTCCATATTGGAAGGCAGGGCAGGCTGCTGTTTGCTGTCATAGCCCTGGTAAGTGACTTTCCACTGCTGGCCGTTGCGGCTGTAGTTCACCTCACGCAGGCGATACTGGTCATCCAGCGCATAGTCGGTAGCGTCGCCAGGCAGGCCCATCATCCACTGGTGCAGGCTGGTCAGCGGAATATCCATGCCGGTCAGCTGCGAGATCATTTTCTCTGCATCGTTGCTGGTATAGCGCTTGCCTTTGTTATCGACCAGCTGCACCACGCTGCCCTGCGCGTCCAGCTGCAGTTCGGTGCTGCCCAGCGGGTTGGTCAGCAGCAAGCGATAGCGATCCGGCGCGGTTTGCTGCCAGTTAAAGCGCGCATAAACCTTTTGCTTGTCGGAAAGATAGGCGAATGCGCCGCGCGTCTGGTATTGGGTGATTTTTTCCACGGCGCTTTGATGTTGCTGCCATTGGGGAGAAGTAACGCTCTGCCCCGGGCCCTGGGGCTTATTAACGCTACAGGCTACCAGCAGTACGCTGGCCAGCGGGAGAAGACGCAGTGTGCTCTTCATCAACATAGGGGATAGGCTCCTCAGACTCCGTCCATGCGCTTTCGCGCGAATTAACCGTTTAAGCTAGCTACCGCCAGAGACGGCGTCAATGCTCAATTTGTTCTGTTTCGTGCTTAATAGCTATATCTTGTTACAGCGAACGGTGAATGTGGCTTTTCTTGATCTCGCGCATCTTGTAGAATGCGCCTCACAAAACCCTATCAACTGTGGGATCTCCAAGACCTTATCACCATGACGTTGCTGGCACTCGGAATAAATCATAAAACGGCTCCTGTGGCTCTGCGCGAACGCGTGACGTTTTCGCCGGATACGCTGGATCAGGCTCTCGACAGCCTGCTTGCTCAGCCGCTGGTACAGGGCGGCGTAGTGCTGTCTACCTGTAACAGGACCGAGTTATACCTTAGCGTTGAGCAGCAGGAAAATCTGCAGGAACAGCTGGTAAAATGGCTGTGCGATTACCACCAGCTCAGCGCCGACGACGTGCGTAAAAGCCTCTACTGGCACCAGGATAACGAAGCGGTCAGCCATCTGATGCGCGTCGCCAGCGGCCTGGATTCGCTGGTGCTGGGCGAGCCGCAGATTCTGGGGCAGGTGAAAAAAGCCTATGCCGATTCGCATCGCGGCCACACCACCTCCAGCGAGCTGGAGAGAATGTTCCAGAAATCGTTCTCCGTCGCCAAGCGCGTGCGCACGGAAACCGATATCGGCGCCAGCGCCGTTTCTGTTGCCTTTGCCGCCTGTACGCTGGCGCGGCAGATTTTCGAATCGCTGTCGACCGTCAACGTGCTGCTGGTCGGTGCGGGCGAAACTATCGAGCTGGCTGCGCGCCACCTGCGCGAGCACAAAGTGCAGAAGCTGATTATCGCGAACCGCACCCGTGAACGCGCCCAGAAGCTGGCCGACGAAGTAGGAGCAGAAGTCATCGGCCTGGCAGAGATAGACTCGCGCCTGGCGGAAGCCGATATCATTATCAGTTCTACCGCCAGCCCGCTGCCGATTATTGGTAAAGGCATGGTGGAACGCGCGCTGAAACAGCGCCGCAACCAGCCGATGCTGCTGGTGGATATCGCCGTACCGCGCGATGTTGAGCCGGAAGTAGGCAAATTGCCTAACGCTTATCTCTACAGCGTCGATGACCTGCAGGCGATTATCGAAAGCAATATGGCGCAGCGAAAAGCCGCTGCGGTACAGGCAGAAACCATCGTCGTGCAGGAAAGCGGCGAGTTTATGTCCTGGCTGCGTGCGCAGAGCGCCAGCGAAACCATACGCGAATACCGTTCGCAGGCCGATCAGGTTCGCGCAGAGCTGGAAGAGCGCGCGCTGGCGGCGCTGGCCCAGGGCGCAGATGCGCAAGCGGTGCTGCGCGAACTGGCCCACAAGCTGACCAACAAACTGATCCACGCCCCGACCAAATCCCTTCAGCAGGCCGCGCGCGACGGCGATGACGAACGCCTGCAAATTTTACGCGACGGCCTCGGGCTGTAGCGTCTTTACCTCTTTACATACAGGGTACGTATATTAATGAAGCCTTCTATTGTTGCCAAACTGGAAGCCTTGCAGGAACGCCATGAAGAAGTTGAGGCGATGCTGGGCGATGCCGGCGTTATCGCCGATCAGGAGCGCTTCCGCGCGCTGTCGCGCGAGTATGCTCAGCTGACTGACGTCAGCCAGTGCTTCCGCCGTTGGCAGCAGAATCAGGATGATATTGCCGCCGCCGAAGAGATGCTCGAAGATCCAGAAATGCGCGATATGGCGCAGGAAGAGCTGAAAGAGGCGCGTGAAGCCAGCGAGCAGCTGGAGCAGGAGCTACAGGTACTGCTGCTGCCGAAAGATCCGGACGACGAGCGCAACTGCTATCTGGAAGTGCGCGCCGGTACAGGCGGCGACGAAGCGGCTATTTTTGCCGGCGATCTTTTCCGTATGTACAGCCGCTATGCGGAAGCCCGCCGCTGGAAAGTAGAAGTAATGAGCGCCAACGAAGGCGAGCACGGCGGTTATAAAGAAGTCATTGCTAAAATCGTTGGCGACGGCGCCTATGGCCGCCTGAAGTTCGAATCCGGCGGCCATCGCGTACAGCGAGTGCCAGAGACAGAATCCCAGGGCCGCATTCATACTTCCGCCTGTACCGTAGCGGTGATGCCGGAAGTGCCGGAAGCAGAGCTGCCGGATATCAACCCGAGCGATCTGAAAATTGATACTTTCCGCTCCTCGGGCGCGGGTGGTCAGCACGTTAACACCACCGACTCCGCTATCCGTATTACCCACTTGCCGACCGGTATAGTGGTAGAGTGCCAGGACGAGCGTTCACAGCACAAAAATAAAGCCAAAGCGCTGGCGGTGCTGGGCTCGCGTATTCGCGCCGCAGAAATCGCCCGACGCCAGCAGGAAGAGGCCTCGACGCGCCGTAACCTGTTAGGCAGCGGCGACCGTTCCGATCGCAACCGTACCTACAACTATCCGCAGGGCCGTATCACCGATCACCGCATTAACCTGACCATCTACCGTCTGGATGAAGCGATGCAGGGCAAGCTGGATATGCTGATTGAGCCGGTGGTGCAGGAATATCAGGCGGATCAGCTGGCCGCGCTGTCCGAGCAGGAATAATGGAGATTCGCCAGTGGCTGAAAGAAGCCATTACGCGTCTCGACACGGAAAGCCCGAAACGGGATGCGGAGATTTTGCTGGGGTTTGTTACCGGCAAATCCCGCAGCTGGTTAATCGCTTTTGACGATACAGTATTGACGCCAGACCAGCTGGCGCAGCTGGCCGCGCTGCTGGCGCGGCGCATCAAGGGCGAACCTGTCGCCTGGCTGGTTGGCGAGCGCGAATTCTGGTCGCTGCCGCTCAGCGTTTCTCCCGATACGCTGATTCCCAGACCGGATACCGAGCTGCTGGTAGAGCAGGCGCTGGCGCATCTGCCGGTAGAGCCTGCCGCCGTGCTGGATTTGGGGACGGGCACCGGCGCTGTTGCATTGGCTATCGCCAGCGAGCGTCCCGACTGCCGGATTATCGGCGTCGATCGTATTCAGGGCGCAGTCGAGCTTGCGCAGCATAACGCTCAACGCCTGGGCATCAATAACGTCGAGTTCCGCCTCAGCAACTGGTTCAGCGCGCTGGCGGACGAGCGCTTTTCTATTATCGTCAGTAATCCTCCTTATATTGATGAAGCCGATGAGCATCTGCTACAGGGCGACGTTCGCTTCGAGCCGCTAAGCGCTCTGGTTGCGGCGGATGGCGGCCTGGCCGATATTAAGATTATCGCGGCGCAGGCGGGTGAAGCGCTGCTGTCCGGCGGCTGGCTGCTGCTGGAGCATGGCTGGCGGCAGGCGCAGGCCGTGCAGGCGATCCTGAACCAGGCCGGTTTTAGCCATATTGCTACCTGCCAGGACTATGGCGGTAATGACCGCGTGACCCGCGGGCAAAAAATCTGAAAGAGGGAGAACAGATGGCTGAGTGGTACACTTCTGTAAAAAATTTGCATCTGCTGACGGTCGCCATGACCGCAACGCTGTTTCTGCTGCGTTTCTTCTGGCTACAAACCGGTTCGGCAATGCTGAACAAGCGCTGGGTGCGCATCCTGCCTCACCTTAACGACACGCTACTGCTGCTTTCGGGCGCGCTGCTGGTGGCGATAACGCATTTTTATCCCTTTACGCCTCAGGGCGCATGGCTGACTGAAAAGCTGTTTGGCGTTATTATCTATATCGCGCTTGGCTTTATCGCACTCGGGCGCAAACCACGCGCGCAAAAAACGCGCTGGATAGCTTTTATCGTGGCGGTCGCGATGCTGGTGGTGATTTACCATCTGGCCACCACAAAAATGCCATTGTTGGGGAATGTATGACGTCGATAGCAACTGATGAAGGCACAGCGATCCCGCTGTGCGAGGCGGTAATTGCGGCCACGCTGGCCATCCGTCCCGATTTTCCTGCTGAAGACGTAAAAAAGCAGCTGGCGGAGCTGGTCAAAGAAGCGCGCGCCACTATTCCAAACCAGCTCGAGCAGGATTTGCAGCTGGAAAAACTCATTGAGCTGTTCTGGCAGCAGTGGGGATTCGGCGGCGCAAGCGGCGTATATCGCCTTTCCGACACCCTGTGGCTGGACAATGTACTGAGAACGCGCCAGGGCACTGCCGTCTCGCTGGGCGTTATCTTTTTGCATATCGCCCACGAGCTGTCGCTGCCATTGATGCCGGTGATTTTTCCCACGCAGCTGATCCTGCGCGCCGACTGGATAGATGAAGAGATGTGGCTGATTAATCCCTTCAACGGCGAAACGCTGGATGAGCATACGCTGGAAGTCTGGCTGAAGGGCAATATCGGCCCGGTTGCCGAACTGTACGACGACGATCTGCAGGAGGCCGAGCCGCAGCTGGTGCTGAATAAAATGCTGGATACGCTGAAAGCCGCGCTGATGGAAGAGAAACAGATGGAGCTGGCGCTACAGGTCAGCCAGGTGCTGGTGAATATGGATCCAGAGGACCCTTACGAAATCCGCGATCGCGGGCTGATTTTCGCCCAGCTGGACTGCGAGCACGTCGCGCTGAACGATCTGACCTATTTTGTAGAGCAATGCCCGGAAGATCCGGTCAGCGAAATGATTAAATTACAGATCCACTCGATTGAACAGAAACAGATCACGCTGCACTAATCTGTATATTCAAAGAATAAGGCGAAGAGATGAAACAAAAAGTCGTTAGCATCGGTGAAGTGAAAGTCGCAAACGACCTGCCGTTTGTGCTGTTTGGCGGCATGAACGTGCTGGAATCGCGCGATCTTGCGATGCGCATCTGCGAACACTATGTCACCGTGACCCAGAAGCTGGGCATCCCTTACGTGTTTAAAGCCTCTTTCGATAAGGCTAACCGTTCTTCTATCCGCTCCTATCGCGGGCCGGGTCTGGAAGAGGGCATGAAGATTTTCCAGGAGCTGAAGCAAACCTTCGGCGTGAAGATCATTACCGACGTGCACGAAGCCAGCCAGGCGCAGCCGGTTGCCGATGTAGTGGATGTTATCCAGCTGCCCGCGTTTCTGGCACGCCAGACCGATCTGGTGGAAGCGATGGCGAAAACCGGCGCGGTAATCAACGTGAAGAAGCCGCAGTTCGTCAGCCCTGGCCAGATGGGCAATATCGTCGAAAAATTCGCGGAAGGCGGCAACGATAAAGTTATTCTTTGCGATCGCGGCGCGAACTTTGGCTATGACAACCTGGTAGTCGATATGCTGGGCTTTAACGTGATGAAACAGGTCTCCAACGGCAGCCCGGTTATTTTTGACGTGACCCATGCGCTGCAATGCCGCGATCCGTTTGGCGCCGCTTCCAGCGGCCGTCGTGGTCAGGTAACTGAACTGGCGCGCGCGGGCATGGCAGTTGGCCTTGCCGGTCTGTTTATCGAAGCGCATCCGGATCCAGCCAATGCGAAGTGCGACGGCCCATCCGCGCTGCCGCTGGACAAGCTGGAGCCTTTCCTGGCGCAGATAAAAGCCATTGACGATCTGGTGAAAAACTTCCCGGAGCTGGATACCAGCAACTGACAGTATTAAGGCCAGCTGCCGCAATGGCGCTGGCCTTCAGCTTTATTGATTTGGCGTGTCGCGCAGTTCCGCCGCCGTATAGTACTTGCCGTCTATTTCAACGTATTCGCCCGATGCCAGCTTGCGCTGAGCCAGCGCCCAGCCGCGTTCTTGCAGCATTCTGTTCATGGCGAAAAACGCTTTTTGCGTTGGACTCAGTTCAGAAATAGCTTGTGATGATGGCATAGCCCCTCCTGTCAGTGCAGAGATTATTTACACTTGTCGCCAGCGGAATCTGATTACCCGACACGGCTTTATCGTTAAGCCCCAGCAGGGAATCATAAAGTTCGGTTAGATCTCTGTTCCGCTTGCGTGCAGTATCCTTTGCAGCAACCCACATATAAAGTGCGGATTTGCAAACATTGTAATGGTCGTAGACGGCCCGGGCAACAGATCGAAGCACTTTTGTCGCCTGTAACCCGGTTAATTCCATAACATGCTGAAAATTATTGCTATAGTCCGGCGTCATTTTATCAAACATTACGCACCACACGCCGTTAGCGGGCATTGCTGTTAAACCCGGTGAGAGTTGGGTCAGATCTGTACACCAGGACCTTAGCTCTGCCAGCGTATGGATTCTTGTAAAAGCGACAATATAAAGCATGCCGCCGACGGTAAATGTTCGCTGCACGTAGTCCGGGCCAAAAGGGTCGTCAAAGTCGTGCGCCTGCCAGTGGATCATAACTGCCTCCTTGCTGATTATTTCATGTAAGGAAAAATAACCAGCAGGAAAGCGCGCGAGCAAGCTTTTTAAAGGGTTTTGTTCCGCAAATGCGAGACATCTCGAGACTTTGCGGAACATTGGCGGGAAAGGAGCCTACAGCATTACCGTCATCAGATAGCCGATAAACAGCGCCAGGTGAGCCGCACCGTTTAGCACGTTAGTTCGGCCTGTTGAGAAAGAAACCTGACACAACAGCAGCGAAGCCAGCATTATCACCATATGCGGCGGCTCAAGGCCGAATATCAGCTCCTGCCCGGTTAGCGTGGCGATAATGGTTACTGCGGGCACGGTCAGCGAGATAGTTGCCAGTACGGAACCGAAGAACAGATTCATGGCGCGCTGCACCTGGTTTGCTAACACGGCTTTGATAGCGCCAAGCCCTTCCGGCGAGAGGATCAGCAGCGCCACCAGGAAACCAGTGAACTGTTCCGGCGCGTTCAGCTCGGTGAGCAGGGCGCCAAGGGTGCTGGAATCCATCTTGGTCACGGCGATAACGGCTACCAGATGCACCAGCAGCCAGCAGGTATGCCAGAGGCTGGAGTGGGCGGAAGGCTTGCCATGATGCGGATCGTCGCCGTTGTCTTCATGCTCGTAGACAAACAGGCTCTGGTGCGTTTTGGTCTGGATCAGCAAAAATACGCCGTACATTACGGCAGAAATAGCGGATATCAGCAGCGACTGGCCGATGCTGAAATTGCCGTCCGGCAAAGCGTTGGGGAAAACCAGCACCAGTACGGCCAGCGGGAAAATCGCAATCAGGTACTGTTTTACACCTGCCAGATTAACGTACTGTGTAGCGAATTTACGTCCGCCCAGCAGCAGCGCGAAACCCACCAGACCGCCAGTAACAATCATCACAATAGAGTAAAGCGTATCTCGCATCAGCACAGGTGCGGCATCGCCTGTCGCCATCAGGGCGGAAATTAAACTTACCTCAAGGATCACCACGGAGAGGCTAAGGATCAGCGAGCCGTAAGGTTCACCCAGTCGATGGGCCAGCACATCCGCATGCCGCACTACGCTAAACGCGCTGCTAAGGATCGCTACCAGCGCCAGCAAATTGATGGCGATAATAACCGGAAAAGAGTCGGAAGCGCCCCATAGCCAGAGAATGACCAGGGCAGCAATGGGTAAGACCAGGGTAGACTCTTTATGACGTGTTTTGACGCTTTCATGCGCGCTCATAGGCTTTATTTCCTTTTCTGACCATTGGCCTGTAAACCAGGCGGAAACACTTTTACATAAAATGATTATATAACAAACGACAACAGTGTAGCGGCAGCAAGGTTAACAACAGGTAAACTTTACATGATTTTACCTCATTAACCTGAGTTCGCGCCAAAGATGGCATAAAACATCTATTTTAAATTAATATTTTGATTATTATGATTTTTATAGATGGTGAATGTAATTTATGATTATCATAAAGGCGAAATGGCGTCATGTTATTAGTGTTAAATGACGATAATTTTTCATTTATAGCTTAATCTCAATAAAACAGTATGGCTGGCATCCTGGCCGCTTTTGTTCCAGGCTTAAAGCGTCTGTTAACAAGGAGATTATTTATGCCTTATAGCTCAAGAGCATCGCTGCCCGACAGCGTAAAGAACGTCCTTCCGGCTCACGCGCAGGACATCTATCAGGAAGCTTTCAACAGCGCCTGGGATGAATACAAAGAGAAAAAAGACCGACGCGGCGACGAATCGCGAGAAGAAGTTGCCCATAAAGTTGCCTGGTCGGCAGTCAAGCATCAGTACGAAAAAGGCGACGACGATAAATGGCATAAAAAGCACTAACGTGCTTGAGGTTGATGACAAACCCCAGGTCGCGTTTAAATCAGTGTCAGAGCAGCAGAGACAGATCGGAACATGGACACGCCGTGAAATCGTCCCTGATGGCTCGGTTGGCGCGTCCCTGCGCCCACCTGGCCGCTCTGCCTCTGCCGCTATCAAGCTGCGGGGGTTACTGTAAAAAAAGGCAATCCTGATTAAGGGTTCAGGTTTGTCAGCAGTCTGAAGCACTAACCTGCTCGCTGCCCGTGAGGGCAGCGCTACCCTGAACCGCTTTCTGCAACCCCGCTCGCGTTTCCCGCTTTTCCCACTGAAGTTTCCCGTTATACCGCCGATGATAAACCTAAGTTAAATTTCTTCTTTTGTGATGCGCTTCAAACTTGATCGCCTTACCTAAAATGACTTAAGGTCAGGTTAAGCGTAACGAGAATGTCACTTTATATAAGCAGCAGGGAACGGGCAGTAGCGGAGAGGTTGAATGTTAACAAGAGATTTCCTGGCGAAGGCGGATTGTAAAACGGCTTTTGGCGCAATCGAGGAATCGCTGTTATGGACCTGCGAGCAGCGTGCCGCCTCGCTGGCGGCTACCCTGGCCTGCCGGCCCGATGACAGCCCGGTGTGGATATTCGGCTATGGTTCGCTGATGTGGAACCCGGTATTTGAATCTGACGAAGTGGCAGAAGGTACGCTGAGCGGCTGGCACCGTGCCTTTTGCCTGCGGCTAACCGCCGGACGCGGCACCGCGCAGCAGCCGGGGCGCATGCTGGCGCTAAAAGAGGGCGGCAGTACCACCGGTCTGGCTTTTCGCCTGCCGGAAGCGCAGCTGGCCGAGGAGCTGGCGCTGCTGTGGAAACGGGAAATGGTCACCGGCTGCTACCTGCCAACCTGGTGCGAGCTTAGCCTGGCGGATGGCCGCAGCGTAACGGCGCTGGCCTTTGTGATGGATCCCCGCCATGCGCTTTACGAGGCCGACTCCTGCCCGCAAACCATAGCGCCGCTGATTGCCCAGGCCAGCGGCCCACTGGGCACCAACGCGCAGTATCTCTTCTCGCTGGAGCAGGAGCTGAAAAAACGCGGACTTTACGACGAGTGCCTGGTCGACCTGGTGCAGCGCGTTCGCGATCTCCAGGATTATCATAACGATTTGGTCGGTTAGCCAGCGTCCTCAGGAACCCGGATTAATCAGCCAGGTGCCCGGCTTCACAATATCCAGCTGCTGGCTGCGTACCGCACCGGCAGTCTGCACATCAATTTTATAATGCCCCGCCGGTAAATTTAGCGAAGCATAGCCGCTGGTATTCGGCTTCACCTCTACAGGTTTATCGTTCAGCAGCAGGGTTTCGCCGCTGGCCAGCTTAAGATAAACCGTGGCAATAGTCGGCTTGTCCGCTGGCGTAGCTGCAGGCGCAGCAGGCGTTTCGCTGTTTTGGTTAACGGCGGCGGCAGATTGTTCGGCTGGAGCGGGGCTCTCTTCTCCCTGCATTAGCGCAATGGCTATACCTACAATAGCCAGTACCGCGACACCAGCGGCAATCGCCAGCGGTTTTGCCAGGCGATGATGGCGCAACGAAGCGTATTCGGCGCTGGCAGAGGCTGGCGCAATTGGCACGGGCTGCGGCTGAGCTTCTGGCACGGGTACAGGCACAGGTTCCGGGATAACTATCTCTTCAGGCGCTTTAGCCACGCTGCTGACCAGCTCTTCTACCGTGCTGACCGGCAGCGCGATTAACGCGGCGAATTCATCTACGGACTGCGGGCGATCCTGGGGTTTCATCGCCAGCGCACGGTCAATAGCATTGAGCAGCGGCAGCGAAAAGCCCTCCGGGCGCAGTTGGGTCAACGGCTGATAACGATCTTCAATACAACGCACTACGCTGACCGGCGGCGGATTGCCGGTGACCAGCGTATGCAGCACCGCGCCCAGCGCGTAAATATCCGTCCAGGGCCCTTGCTCGCCATCGCTTTCTTCGCTGTATTGCTCAATCGGCGCATAGCCGGGCTTAAGCATAATTTCCGTCTGATCGGAAAGGTTGCCGATGGTTTTACGAGCCGAGCCGAAATCCAGCAGCACCGGCAGCTGGTTATCCTGAATCTGGATATTATCCAGCGAGATATCACGGTGCAGATAGCCAGCCTGATGAATGGTGTCGATAGCGCCGAATAGCGGCGGCAGCAGCTGGCGGATCCAGGCGTCGGTCAGCGTTTCCGGGCTGCCGAGCTGCCACTCTTTTAGCGTCATACCGCTATAGTAGAGAGTGCCCATATAGGCGGTGCCGTTCTCTTCCCAGAAGCGCAGCACGTGCAGCAGGCCCGGATGGTTAAACCGCGCCAGCAGGCGGGCTTCCTGAATAAAGCTGTTCAGGCCTGCGGTAAACAGTTTCTGATAGCGTTCGCCACGCAGCGCAATAGTGAGATGCTCATCGCGCGAAACCAGCGAAACGGGCAGATATTCTTTAATGGCGATGGTGCGTTCCAGCAGATGATCCCAGGCACGGTACACAATGCCGAAGCCACCACCGCCGATGACCTCTTTGATTTCAAATTCGTTAAAACGGTGTCCGGCCGGAAGGGCGTTGGGTACGTTTTTTTTATCGTTTGCCGACATAGTAAACACTCTCTAAGCGTTAACGGCTGTGCTTTCCTCAGGGAAAAGCGGCTCAGTTAACAGTGCGCCAGGCGCCAATAGCCGGATCGGCCAGGTCTGCATGCAGGTCGTTCACCAGCAGCACATTTGTTTTAACCTGTGGGTTGGTCAGGTTGCCCCAGGCTTTGCGCGCCGCTGCTACACGGTTTTTCAGCGCTGCCGCGTCGCTTGCCTCGCTTTTGCTCATTTTCACCAGCAGCGTGCCGTCGAATGACCAGACGTGCAGCGCAGGATTAAACGCCAATAGCAGCCAGCTGTCGGGCGCCTCTTTCAGGCTCATTACCAGCCGCTGATTGTTGGCGGCGACAATGGTCAGCTCGCCCGTATCCGGATGCAGATTGCGTAGCGGAAAACCCTGATAAAACTGCACGGGGATACGCTGGGTTTTTCCGTTGCTGGACAGGGTTAGCTCGCTTTTGCCCTCCAGCCAGCCTTCCGTCGAGCAGCTCAAATGCTGGGCATCCGGGATAAACAGCGACTGGCCTTTTTCATCCCACCAGGTGCGGAAATGGCAGCCGCCCGGCAGATCGAAATGCTGCAGCGGCGCGCTGTTGGCAGGCTGGGAAAGATCCAGCGGCTCGGCGTTGCTGGCCGTCGCCGTCGCCGTGCCGTCGGCAATGACGATAGGCCGCCAGTTTTGGACTTTAGACGCGCTGCCGGAAGCAAGAACGGTGCTGGCTTCATTGGTCATCTGCCAGGGCAACTCGATCAGTTTGCTGCACTGATTATTCAGCAGTTTGCCCACGCGCGGCAGAAAATTATTCAGCACGCCCGACTCCTTGCTTTTGCCGGAGACGATGCGCAGGTGAATACTTTCCTGACACCAGTCCTTTGGCGCGTTACTTTCCACGTTATCGATAAAAACCTCCAGCGCGAGACTGGGGGAATAAACCACGCGGTAATCCTCCGCCTGAGCGGCGGTTGCAAACAACAGTGTGACAACCGGCAACCAGAATTTCATAGCGTTCCTTGATTAATCACGCGATGGAAGAAAGCGAGCAGAATCCGCCATCGATTGTAACAGGGTAGTGTCCTGCGGCGAGCCGACCCACACGGCTACCGCGCTTAAATTATCTTTTTGTTCGCTGCGATTGATCGCTTTTTGCATCAGCGCCAGCCACTCCTGCGGCGAGCTGACCATGCGCAGAGCCTGCTCCATCTCGCCAGACTGCAGATTGCACCAGAAGCCGTCGGTGCAAAGTAGAAAAACGTCGCCATCCTCCAGCGGTATCACTTCGCTATAGCTAACGGGCTGCATGCTTTCCGCGCCGAGAGCATTATAGAGTAAGTTGTTGTTAATGCCGGTATTATCTACGCCAGCATCTTTTAGCTGTTGGGCCAGACTATGGTCACGGGTAACGCTGTGAATAAAGCCGCGGCGAAAGTGATAGAGGCGGCTGTCGCCCGCATGCGCCCACCATGCCAGTTGACGATCGCGATCGATAAACAGGGCGGCCAGCGTCGTACTCATCCGTTCAAAATTCAGATTCGTTCGCTGCGCCTGACGAATAGCCTGTTCCGCCTGTTCTACCCAGCTCTTGCTGACGCAGGCGGTCAACGGGCGATCTTCCATACGCGCCAGCAGCACATCGCGAGCGATGCGGGCGGCCTGTTCGCCGCCTGCGGTACCGGCAACGCCATCGCAGACCAGAAAGCAGGCGCAGTGGGTGCCGACGCGAACGCCAGTCTCATCCTGATTGGTTTCACGCGCGCCCGTTTGCGACGTGGAGGCATAATTTATCTTCATTCTTGTTCCGGTCTTATTTGGGAATCTTTGTATTGATTCACTTCCATATCATAAGCCTGCAGAAAAGCGTCGCCGAACAGCGTATGGAAATCATCCTCGATTTCGCCAGAGGTATTTTGATAATGACGCAAAAAATAGTCCCACAGGGCGGCTTTTTTTACGGCGCTCAGCCCGATACGCGGCAGGTTGCCGTCGCGGCGGGCATGGTCTTCCAGCCGCTGCGGATTGAAAGACTGCAGCATCGCGGCGATAATCGCGCGGATACCGGCAATCATGCCCAGCTGGTGCGCCTGTAGATCGACCAGCGCATCGCGCACAGCCTGCTCGGGCGGCATAAAGCCAGGCATCTGGCTTTGATAGATCTGCATCAGCACGGTTTTACCCGAGGGCAAAATCTTGAACGGATTATTAGCCTCGTTCAGGATCATGGTCATTTCCGCCTTAACGCCGCGCTTCAGGATCGAGCGGGAAGAAAGCAGGGCGACCGTGCCCTGGGAAAAAAGGCTCAGCATTCTGCCGGTAGTGCGCATCTGTTCTTCGGTAAACAGCGGCTTGCCCGGCCCGTTTTCCAGTCCCATCCCTTCC
This sequence comes from Pantoea sp. sgz302252, assembly GCF_042610525.1. Taxonomy (GTDB): domain Bacteria; phylum Pseudomonadota; class Gammaproteobacteria; order Enterobacterales; family Enterobacteriaceae; genus Erwinia. The sequence continues at coordinate 235,668 of NZ_JBHDVM010000004.1, read as the reverse complement.
ATTAGCGCGTTTAACAGGCGCTGTTCATTGCTGTCGCCGACGGCACGCTCCGCGTAAGCCGGTTCGTGTGCGACAGGGTCAATATCCAGACGCGCATCGCCGGGCCGGTGCTGCTGGCGAACCGGAGCAGGCTCGCGTTCCGTGGGTGGCACAACAATTGGCACTTGCTCGTTTAAAATGCCCAGCGGATCTTCCGGCAGCGTTCGATCTTCGCTAAATAGCGCCAGCGGATCAACATCGCCGAACGGCGTTTCCTGCTCGCGGGCAGGATCGCTGACCGCGATTTGGTAATCGCCAATACCCAGCAAATCGCCATGATGAAGCAGGATCTGCTTGCCGCGCGCCAGCGGCACGTTATTGTGCAGCACCGCAGTCACGCTACCGTGATTGGTCAGTCTGCACTCTCCGTTACCGGCAACATGAACCACGGCCTGCAGGCGTGAAATGGCCCGCTCGCTATCCGGCAGAACCAGATCGTTATCGACGCTACGGCCGATAGTGCCGCCGGGCGGAGCAAAATCACAGGCGGTTAAAGGCGCCTCGGTTTTGCTCTCAACAATGGTAAATCGCATGCGCTTTTCCTGAAACCTGGGCCATAAGGTCACTCTATTCAAACATCGGTGGATAGAGTCCATGACGACCCGGCTGCGCCACGGCGGCCGGATCGAAAAGTTGTGAAAACAGCTGAGCGGTAAGGTTGCCGCTGTGTTTATGGCTGGCCAGCGGGTAGCCGTCGCCCTGATTAGTCCACCAGTAGCTGGTATAGCGCATCGGGTCGAAACTGTTGGCTACCTCGCGCCAGGCCAGCGTACAGGGAAGATCCTGATAGCCAATCACGTCCATGATATCCGAGCGGCTGGTATCGGGCAGCGACAGCGGCGTCAGACCCAGCAGGCGCTGCTCAAGCTGTTCGGGTGTAGCAGCGTGCGCGACGGCGTGGCAGAGCGCCTCGCCCAGCGTGCGATACCAGTCGCCGGCAACGGCCAGCTGTGCCGGATGCCAGTGGCTGACCGGCACGCTTTGCAGCGCCAGCAGAGGCCAGCTGCGGCCAACACGGTCGCGCGACGGCAGCAGACAACCGATCTGAACACGCTGTACGCCAAGGGTCGCGGGCAGCGCAAAGTTCCAGATCGGCGCGCGGCTGAAAAGTTCGCCGTCACCGTTCTGATACCAGTGCGACAGGCCCAGCTGAAACCAGTTTGACCAGCTGGCCACTATAGGTTCAGGCATGCGGCGCTGTAAAAAATCGCCGGTGCCCGGCAGCTTGCCGTACCAACCCAGCTCGTTTTTTTCCGGCATGGTGATCACCTTTCCCGCTAAGGGTTTTTGGCCTGGCCCGCTGCGTCCTGCTGGCCTGCGCTATCAATAGTTACCGCCAGTTTCCGCATAATCAGGGCATTATCCCTGGCAAACGGCGAAGTCTGAATCTGGCGATCCAGCAGCTGGCTCAGATGCCAGTCCAGCTGTTGCAGCTGGCGGGTAGTGGCGCTGGCGGGCAGCGTCCGCTGCAGATTCTGCATCACCCAGCCGCGTAAAAACTCGCCGTCATAGCTGCGCGGCTGATAAAGCATCTGGTAAGCGCGCAGGGCGTTGCGGCTGAACTCGTTGTCGTCGCCTTTATCGTTGCGCAATGTCTGCGTAATATTTTGTGCGACACGTGGCAGCAGCAGCGTTTTAAGCGCGTTCTGATAAAAGCCCAGCGCGGCGGCGCTAACCTGATCGCCGCGGTAAAGACCTGCACGCATAGTTACAGGCGGATCGTCGAGCGAGAAGCTATCACTCTTCGGCAGGGCCACCAGACTGTTTAAAAAGGGTAGCAGATCCAGGATATTGCCGCGGTTATTGTTAACTAACTGCCGTGCCTGCTGGTCCACTGGCGCAAGCCGCGTCTGCACCTGCTGCAAATAGTGCTGGTTTTTGTAGTAGCTGGTGGTCCAGAGCAAACTGGCGGCAAAGAGCGCCAGCGCCAGCAGGGCGTAGCTCGTCCAGTGCAGCAAGCGGTTACGGCGCTCCCAGCTTCTGTCGCTGCCAGCCAGCCCTTTCTCCTGGAAAATTAAATCGCTCAGCAAGGAGTGGATAAAGTAGCTTTGCCCTTTGTTAGCCGGGATAGGCGCATTACGGTGCACCGTATCCCAACTGGCGATTGAATGACCGGAAGCCTGCGGCAGCTGTAGCTTACGCGTTAGCTGGCCCATAATGCGGTCAAAAGGCAGGCCTTCCTGCGTGCCGCTGGTAAAAAACAGCCCGCGCGGCGCCCAGGGCAGTTCGCCTTTTTCCGGGGCGAACACTATCTCCAGATATTCCGCCAGTAAAGGACGCAGCGAGGCGAACTCCTGAGGAAAAAGAAAGCAGTCCGCACGCTGGGAGAGGTCGTTCTCTTTCGCCATCTTACCGGCCAGATCGGCCTGCAGACGCGAAGCCAGCTCGCGGAATTGCCGATCGAAAAGCGCGCCAATAGCACGCTCGCCGGTTTGCTGCGGCTCCCAGGGAAAGGTGAAACCCCAAATGCGGTCGCGCTGGCTCTTGTCCAGGGTGCCGTTGTAGCTCATAAATCCTTTCAGCAGATCGGTTTTGGTCACCATGACATAGACCGGGAACTGAATGCCGGTTTGCTGATGCAGCTCCATCATGCGGCTACGCAGTGCAGTGGCCTGAGCATAGCGGGCATCCGCCGAGTCGCCGAGCAAATCCGCTACGCTGATAGTCATAATTACGCCATTGATGGGCTGACGGGCACGATAGCGCTTCAGCAGCGCAATAAAAGTCTGCCATTCGCTGGCGTCGCGAGCACGCTGGCTCTCCTGCAGCGTATAGCGCCCGGCGGTATCCAGCAGTACCGCTTCCTCGGTGAACCACCAGTCGCAATGGCGAGTGCCGCCGACGCCACGCAGAGCGCTGCGGCCCAGGGTATCGCCTAGCGGAAATTCCAGACCAGAGTTAACCAGCGCCGTTGTTTTCCCCGCGCCGGGGGCGCCGACGATGATGTACCAGGGCAGCTGATAAAGATACTGCGCGCTAAAGCGCTGCAGCCAGCCCTGATTACGCTTCTGTTTGCGTCCCGGAAAATAAGTTTTCTTCAACAGGGTCGCTGCTTCGCTGAACAGGGCGCTGAGCAGCTCTTCCGCTGCTGCCTGTTCTGCATGCTCGTTGCTAAGCTGCTGGAGATTGTTTAACAGCTTGCCGTTAAACCAGGCGCGGTAAAGCTGAGGAATAAGCTGAAACAGGATCCAGAAGAAATAACACAAGCCAATGGCTATCTGCCGGTTCAGGCTGCTTTCCAGCCAGTGAATATCGTTGATCGACAGCAGCGGTCCGGCCAGCCAAATCAGCGCGGAAAGCGCCGTAATGCCGAAAAAGCCCCACAGCAGCCGACTGGAAAATAAGGTGAAAAATAAGGAAGGCATTAAAATTTCCCCGCCTCGCTGGAGTTAACTTCAGGTGCCGGAAACAGCACTATCTCTACCCGGCGGTTACGCGCCCGGTTTTCGCTGCTGTCGTTAGGCAGCAGCGGATTGCTGTCGCCACGGCCTTCGCTGCGAATCTGATGGCCCGGCTCAAGCATCTGCTGACGCATCAGCGCACTGATGCTGCGCGCCTGCGCCAGTGAATATTCATAGGTAGAGGCGAAATGGCCGATGCGCTCCTGCTGATTATCGGTATAGACGCTGACCAGCACTGTGCCTTTGATATTGTCCATCGCCGCCGACACCCGGGTGATAATCGCCCGTCCTTCGGGAAGCAGATCGCTGCCGGACGCGCCGAAAAGTTTATCGGCGGCGATAATCACCTTGCTGCCGTTGGCACCGTCGGCGACGTCAAGCTGGCGGGCGGCGATCAGATCGTCCAGCCTTCGCCGCAGATCGAGCAGCGCCTGGGCCGAACTGCTACGGGCAATCTCGTTGCTCGGCAGCGGCGTTTGCCAGATGGCGCGCAGCAGCGGTTCAGCGGCACTACCCAGCCGCCAGTTCAGGCCCATATAGATGACGCAGGCGATAAAGGCGGCCAGAGCAAAGCTGGCCCAAAGCGGTACCGGCGGCCGCCACAGCTTGTTTTGAGCGATGGGATCCAGCGGCTGCGGCTGCGTTCTGGGCGGTTGTTCACCGCGCGTATCGGCGATCAGCTGCGCCAGTCTGGTGCGAATGGCGTCGCGTTGTATTCGCCCCTGTTCTACCGCGCGATAGCGTCCTTCATAGCCAAGCAACAGGCAGTAGTGAATAATTTCCAGCAGCCATAAATGTTGCGTCGGCGCCTGTGAAATACGCGACAGCAGCTGAAAGACTTTTTCGCCGCCCCAGCTTTCATTATGAAAAGTGACCAGCAGGCCATTACCTGACCAAACGCCGCGCGTCCCCCAGGGGGTCTGTGCTGCAGCTTCGTCCAGCACGCTGCACAAACAATAGCGGGCACCGATAATCATATCAAAAGGCAAACCGGCCTGTTTACAGCGGTTTTCGAACTGACGGATCTCATCAACCAGCTGCTGGCGCAGGCCGGCCGGGTCGTCGTGCGTCGCCGCCAGGCGGATCTGCACGATCGCATTCAGCAGCGGCGCCGCTGCGGCGAGTAACGGGTTTTCCTGGCCGACAACAACAGGATTGTCAGCGTGGTGTTCCGGGGTCATCAGACTTTACTTTCTCATCCAGGTAGCGCCTGGCAGGGCGCTTGATGCTCTCTAAGAGTGGGCGCGGTCGCGCCTATTCCAAAATCCAGGTAGCCGTATCGTTATTCCGGCAGGCTTTGCTCTGTCCGCCAACATCAACGCAGACTTTTTTTGTTTTCCGCGGACGAGGGCGATCGCTGCGCAGCGTGGCCTCGTAAAGATCGCTCTTTACGCCCGCTTTGAAAGGCACATAGCCAATCAGCTGCTGCTCGTCCGGCTCGGCAATAGCCAGCCAGTGGTTTTCTACCTCGCCCAGCACGGTAAACGGCTTGCCGTTCTCCAGATAGCGCACAACGCTGCCGCCGAAGTCAGGCGTGCTCATTACGGAAGCGTTATAAAGCGCCCGGTAGGTTTCATTAACAGGGGTAAAGGATTGCGGCGCGCGGACGGCATATCGGTGCGTCAAAGTGACGCCGTCAACGCTGGAAGAAACGATCGTATCATCCGTGACCGCAGGTGCAGGAGCCTTACAGGCTGACAGGGCAAGCACTGCCAGCAGAGTTAACGCGATGCTTATTTTCACATTGATCCTCGTGAATATCGTCAGTGGGTACGGCTACAGTCCACTCTTCACGGGCGATGCGGGCCGCCACGTGAAAATCGCTCTGTTTACAGAAAGATAAATTTGCATTTAGTCTACATGACGCTTTTGAGAATGGGAACAATTGCGGACGGCGACGTAACATGTTATTGACAGAGGTCCTACAGGATCGGTCAATCCTGCTTACTGAGTTTAGTAAAAAACGTGCATGAATTTTGCTTCTTAACTTCTTTTTAGCGTAAAAGGAGCGAGCATGATGCATGCCGCCATTAGCTGGCTACAGGCTTCACGACAGTGCGAGATAGCCGAGTTAAAGAATCTGCTACAGACGGGCGAGCTGACAGTAGCGCTGAGCCGACTAATCCATGAACTACAGCGCGAGCGCGGTACCAGCAACGTCTGGCTTTGTTCGCAGGGCGCGCTGTTCGGCGAAGAGCTGCCTGAGCGCGAACGCCAGGTAGCCGCAGCCAGTGAGCTTGCGTTCGCCAGCTTTCCTCCGTTGCCCCGACCTGGCGAAGCCGTTAGCGGGCAAAGCCGCCTGTGTAACCGCATTGCTGCCGCGCTTTATGGCCTGGAAACGCTGCCTGCGCTGCGTCGGCAAATTCGTAGCTTTCAGCTTAGCCATGCCGAAGCGATGGCGTGTTTTAGCCAGATTATTCGCCAACTGCTGAACTTAGGCTTCGCCACTATTGATAGCGCCTGCGACCCGGTTGTCGCCAGGACGCTGGTGGCAATGTTCAGCTTTATGCAGGGTAAAGAACTGGCGGGGCAGGAGCGGGCGCTGGGTTCAGCAGGCTACGCCAGTGGCGCATTCAGCCAGGCGCAAAGCGAAGAGATCGGTGCGCTGGTTGCCGCCCAGGAGCGCTGTTTCGCCAGCTTCAGGCGTTTTGCCGATGCCGAAGCGCTACGCGGCTGGCAGGCGCTGGAAGCGGAAAACGGTGAGATCGAGCGGCTGCGGCGCATCGCCTGCACGCGCGGCACGCCAGATGCGGCTGGCACAGAGATGGCGCTTCGCTGGTATGCTCTGATGACGCAGCGTATTGACCGGCTGAAAATTCTGGAAGATCAGCTGGTACAGCAGTTGATGGCGCGCTGCCGCGAAAGCATCCGGCTGGCGGAACAGGCGGAGATAGGACAGGATACGCTGGAACAGGCGCTGTCGGGCGGCGATAACGATCCGGCATGGAGTATTTACCTGGAAGGAAAAGACGCGCTGCGCCAGGAAATGCAGGCGCTGGAAACCGACGGGCTTACGCCGCAGCTGGGCCGTTTTGTGCTGGGGCTGGTGCAGGAGCAGTCCCGGCGGCTACAGGCTCAGGATGACGAACTGGCCGCCATGCGCGCCACGCTGGAAGATCGCAAACAGATCGATCGCGCCAAAGCTTTGCTGATGCGCCATCAGGGCTTCAGTGAAGAACAGGCCTGGCAGAGCCTGCGTAAAATGGCGATGGATCAAAATCGGCGCATGGTGGATATCGCTAACGCGCTGCTTTCGGTCGCGGCTGTTTTCCCCACTACTCCCAAATGAGTAGTTGCACAAAGGCTGTGCGTATTCCGCTCCATCAGAGGGCAAAAAACTTACCAAAGTGACGATAATGCCGCCTTAGCGACGGTTTTTTCTGGCACGCCACTTGCAATAACTTCCACAAATAACGCGTTTTCCCGCCAACGGCGGTGGGCAAACGCGATGGATAAAGGCGTCCAGCCGCATGCCCAGCGCATGTCGGCCGGACGCCTTTTTTGTTTTCTGGAGGCCAGATGAGCAAAACCGCTTTTCCGCTAACCCGTCGTCGTTTTCTGACCGGCAGCGCGCTGCTGGGCAGCAGCCTGTTGCTGTCGGGGGGCGTTTGGGCAGCCGGTTCGGACGCGCCGCAGATTAAAACGCTGCGGGTAGGTTTTATTCCGTTAACCGACTGCGCGCCGCTGGTGATGGCCGTAGTGAAAGGGTTCGATAAAAAGTACGGCATCAGCCTGCAATTGAGTAAAGAGGCGAGCTGGGCGGCGGTGCGAGACAAGCTGACCTCCGGCGAATTGGATGCGGCGCATGCGCTTTACGGCATGATTTATGGACTACAGCTGGGCGTCGCCGGACGAGCGCATAAAATGGCGAACCTGATGACGCTGAACCAGAACGGTCAGGCCATCACGCTTTCGCGCCAGCTTCGCGATATGGGCGTAACCGATGCGCAGAGCCTGCGGCAGAAAGTCGCCGCCTCGCCCGCGGGCACTTACACCTTTGCCCACACTTTTCCCACCAGCACGCATGCCATGTGGCTTTATTACTGGCTTGCGAATGCCGACATCGATCCTATCCGTGATATCCGCACGCTGGTGGTCCCGCCGCCGCAAATGGTAATGAACATGAAAATCGGCAGCCTGAGCGGCTACTGCGTTGGTGAGCCATGGAATCAACGTGCCATCAGCGGCAATGTCGGTTTTACCGCCGCCACGTCACAGCAAATCTGGCCCGATCACCCGGAAAAAATTCTTGCCGCCCGCGCGCAGTGGGTAGACGAAAACCCGGACAGCGCGCGGGCGCTGACTGCCGCCGTGCTGGAAGCCTGCCGCTGGATTGAAGCTTCGGACGCTAACCGTAGAGAGACGGCAAGAATTATAGCCGGACGCGCTTACCTCAACGTTGCGCCAGAAATTATTGAAGGCCGCATGCTGGGCCGCTACGAAGACGGTTTGGGAAAACGCTGGCAGGATCCGCATCCGCTGCGTTTCTTCGGCGACGGCGAAGTGAACTTTCCCTGGCTCTCGGACGGAATGTGGTTTCTGACGCAGCAAAAGCGCTGGGGATTGCTGAAAAACGCGCCCGACTATCTGGCGGTGGCGCGGGAAATCAACCGTACCGATCTCTATCGTCAGGCGGCGCAGGCGGCAGGCGTCAGCGTTCCCAATGGGGAAATGCGCAGCAGCACGCTGCTTGATGGAAAAGTCTGGAACGGCGCTAACCCCGCCAGCTACGCCGACAGCTTCGCACTTCACTCCGGAGGTTCATTATGAAAAATCAGGCCCGTATTGCGACGCCGATCGCCGAGACCGCGCCGGTGGCAGCAGAAATCATTGCTTTACCTGTCCGTAAAAAACGCTCGCCAGGCCGCCTGCGTCCCGTTATGCAGCAGCTTTTCCCGGCGGGATGCGGTATCGCGCTGCTGTTGCTGATTTGGCAGATCGCCTCGCTGAGCCGCCAGGATTTTCCCGGCCCGTACAGTACCTGGCTGGCCGCTCGGGAGATTTTCGCCCATCCATTTTATCTCAACGGCCCCAACGATCAGGGCATCGGCTGGAACATCCTCGCTTCACTACAGCGGGTCGGCGTGGGTTTTGGGCTGGCCGCGCTGATTGGCATTCCCGGCGGCTTTCTGCTGGGGCGCTCGCTGTTTCTTAGCCGCATGTTTACGCCGGTAATTGCGCTGCTGCGTCCGGTTAGCCCGTTGGCCTGGCTGCCGGTCGGGCTGCTGCTGTTTCAGCGCGCTGAACCCGCTTCCAGCTGGACGATTTTTATCTGCTCAATCTGGCCAATGCTAATCAACACCGCCGAAGGCGTCAGAAACGTGCCGCAGGACTACCTCAACGTGGCGCGCGTGCTCAGGCTTTCTGAGGCCACTATTATGCGCAAAATTCTGTTTCCGGCGGTGCTGCCGTCGATCCTTACAGGCGTCAGGCTATCGATCAGCACGGCGTGGCTGGTGATCGTCGCGGCAGAAATGCTGACTGGCGGCATGGGCATCGGTTACTGGATCTGGAACGAATGGAACAATCTCAACGTGGAACACATTCTGATAGCGATCGGCGTCATCGGCGTAGTCGGCCTGCTGCTGGAACAGGCGCTGCTGCTGCTGGCCCGTCAGTTTTCCTGGCAGCACAGCCGCAAAGGAGAAAAATAATGCCGCACATCATCGATATCCAACAGGTCAGCCAGCGTTTTCATACCGCTAAAGGCGAATTTCTGGCGCTGGACAACGTCAGTCTGGCTATTGAACCGGGCGAAACCGTCAGCCTGATCGGCCATTCCGGCTGCGGCAAATCAACCTTGTTAAACCTAATCGCCGGGCTGACGCTGCCGACGCAGGGCGTGCTGCTGTGCGACAACCGCGAAATCGCCGGGCCAGGCCCGGAAAGGGCTGTGGTATTTCAAAACCATTCGCTGCTGCCGTGGCTCACCGCGCGGGATAACGTGGCGCTGGCGGTAGACCGGGTTTTCAGCCAGCAGAGCCGCGCCGAGCGGCGTGACTGGGTCGATCACAATTTGGCGCTGGTACAGATGAGCCATGCCGCCGATAAGCGTCCCGACGAGCTTTCTGGCGGTATGAGGCAGCGTGTCGGCATCGCCCGCGCCCTGGCAATGAAGCCGCGAGTGTTGCTGATGGACGAGCCATTCGGCGCGCTGGATGCGCTGACACGCGCGCATTTACAGGATGCGGTAATGGCGATTCAGCAAAAGCTTAACACCACAATCGTAATGATCACGCATGACGTAGATGAGGCGGTGCTGCTTTCCGATCGCGTGGTGATGATGACCAACGGCCCGGCTGCCAGGATTGGCGAAATCCTTGCGGTGGACTTGCCGCGTCAGCGCTCACGGGTAGCGCTGGCTAACGATACCCGCTACCACCAGTTGCGTCAGCAAATCCTGCATTTTCTCTATGAGAAACAGGCGGCGTAAGGAGCGGATCATGGCAGAACACCTGGTGGTCATCGGCAACGGCATGGCCGCGATGCGCACTGTAGAAACGTTGTGGCAGCTCGCGCCTGAGCGTTATCGCATTACTGTAATTGGCCGCGAACCCTGGGGGAACTACAACCGCATTATGCTTTCTCCAGTACTTGGCGGCGAAAAAAACTTTGCGGAAACGCTGCTGCACTCGCCCGAATGGTACCAGCAGCGCGGCATTACTTTGTTGAGTGGCGAACCGGCGCTGTCACTGGATCTGCCTGGTAAAACCGTCATTACTACCCGTCGCGGTTTACAGTGGGATCGGCTGCTGCTGGCGACCGGATCGCAGCCGATCTTGCCGAACATTCCCGGCAGTGATTTGCCGCACGTTTCCGGGTTTCGCACGCTGGCGGACGTGGAACGGATGTTAAGTAATAACGGCCCGGCGCTGGTAGTAGGCGGCGGTCTGTTAGGTATCGAAGCGGCGGCAGCGCTGCGGCTGCGCGGGCGCGAGGTAACGCTGCTGCACCGTAACGGCTGGCTGATGGATCGGCAGCTGGATGAAAAGGCTGGGGAACTGCTGCTGGCCGAGCTGCAACAACGCGGTATTAACTGTCGGTTGAAAGCGCAGTTGGCTGCTATCACACCTGACAGCGTCTTGCTAAAAGACGGCAGCCGGTTAGCAGCCGCCAGCGTAATTATCGCCGCTGGCGTCGCGCCCGAAATTGCACTGGCTCGCGAAGCGGGAATTCCGTGCGGTCGCGGTATTTTAATCAACCGCCAATGCCAGACCAGTATTTCCTCCATCAGCGCGGTAGGTGAATGCTGCGAAATCGACGGCGAAACCTGGGGGCTGCTCGCGCCTTGTCTGGCGCAGGCCAAAGTACTGGCACATCGACTTGCCGGACAGCCCATCGCCGATTTTCATACCGAAGAAGCAGGCACCCGACTCAAGGTTACGGGCGTATCCATATTCAGCGCGGGCGACCTGCGCGACGCACCGCAGCATCAGTCTGCTTACTCACTCGATCCGCTAAGCGGCCACTATCGGCGCCTCGTCTTCGCTGAAGGCAGGCTAAAAGGCATCCTCCTCTACGGGGACGTCAGCGACGGCGAAACCCTGTTAAAGCAGATGCGCGCAGAGCAACCACTTTCCACACGCGCACTTCTGGACCCCTTAAATGCAACGAAGCCACAGGCTGAAAGGAAAAAAAACATGAGCAAACCCACCCTGGTTGTTATTGGTCACGGTATGGTCAGCCAACATTTTCTTGAACAGCTGGTGGCCTGCGGGCTACAGCATAAATTTCACGTGGTGGTATATGGCGAGGAACGGCACCATGCCTACGATCGCGTGCATCTTTCCGACTACTTCGCCGGTAAAGGCCATGCGGAGCTGTCGCTGGTGGCGGGCAACTTTTTCGCCGATCACGGTATTGAACTGCGTAGCCACTGCCCGATAGTGGCTATCGACCGCGAACGCCGCTGTGTGCGGGAAGCCAGCGGCCACGAAATGGCCTGGGACAAACTGGTTCTGGCGACCGGCTCTTATGCTTTTGTGCCGCCGATCCCCGGGAACGACCAGGCGGGCTGCTTTGTTTACCGCACGCTTGACGATCTGGACGCCATCGCCGCCAGAGCGAAAACGGCCAGCAGAGGCGTGGTGATTGGCGGTGGACTGCTGGGGCTGGAAGCGGCTAACGCGCTAAAGCAGCTTGGCCTGGAAACCTCGGTGGTGGAATTCGCGCCGCGCCTGATGGCGGTGCAACTGGACGACGGTGGCGCAACCATGCTGCGGCATAAAATCGAAGCGCTGGGCGTGGCGGTGCTGACCGGCAAGGCGACGCAAAGCATTAACCCGCAGTCTGACGGATCCCTGCGGCTGGATTTTGCCGACGGCGCAGTCCTGGAAACGGATCTGGTGCTGTTCTCCGCCGGGATCCGACCGCGAGACCAGCTTGCCGCCGAAGCTGGCCTGATGCTGGGGCCACGCGGCGGTATTGTAGTGGATGACAATTGCGCTACTTCCGACAGGAATATTTTCGCGATTGGCGAATGCGCGCTGTGGAACGGACAGATTTTTGGCCTGGTTGCGCCGGGCTATCAGATGGCGCGAGTGCTAGCCGCGACGCTGGCGGGCGAGCAGGCCGCTTTTACCGGCGCGGATATGAGCACCAAACTCAAGCTACTGGGCGTGGATGTTGCTTCTTTTGGCGATGCACATGGGCGAACGGCGGGCAGCCAGAGTTATTACTGGATGAATGAGCCTCAGGAGATCTACAAAAAAATGGTGGTCTCTGCCGACAAAAAACAGCTGTTGGGCGGCGTGCTGGTTGGCGACAGCAGCGAATACAGCACGCTGCTACAGATGATGCTCAACGGCATGCCGCTGCCAGAAACGCCGGAATCGCTGATCCTGCCCGGCAGCACGCCGTTGAAAACTTTGGGTGTGGCGGCATTGCCCGAGAGCTCGCAGATCTGTTCCTGCCATAACGTTAGCAAAGGCGACGTCTGCGCGGCGGTGGCAGCAGGCTGCGGCGATATGAATGGCGTAAAAAGCTGCACCAAAGCGGCAACCGGCTGTGGCGGCTGCGCGGCGCTGGTTAAGCAGGTGATGGAATTCCAGCTCGCCAGCCAGGGCGTGGAGGTAAAAAAAGATATCTGCGAGCACTTTGCCTGGTCGCGCCAGGAGCTGCACCATTTGATTCGTACCGGCAATATTCGAACCTTTGAAGAGCTGGTGGCAAAGCATGGGCGCGGGCTGGGCTGTGAAATCTGTAAACCGCTGGCCGCCTCGCTGCTGGCCACCAGCTGGAACGACTACCTGCTGAAGCCGCAGCACCTGCCTTTGCAGGACACCAACGATCGCTACTTCGCCAACATCCAGAAAGACGGGACCTATTCGGTAGTGCCGCGCGTTCCCGCCGGAGAAATCACGCCAGCAGGCTTAATCGCAATTGGTCAGGTCGCCGATCGTTTCAACCTTTATTGCAAAATTACCGGCGGCCAGCGTATCGACCTGTTTGGCGCTCGCCTTGATCAGCTGCCTGAAATCTGGCAGGAACTGTTGGCGGCAGGCTTCGAAACCGGCCATGCCTACGGCAAGTCGCTGCGTACGGTAAAATCCTGTGTTGGCTCGACATGGTGCCGCTATGGCGTACAGGATTCCACCAGCTTCGCCATCGAGCTGGAGAATCGCTATAAAGGCCTACGTGCGCCGCACAAAATCAAAATGGCCGTTTCAGGCTGCACCCGCGAATGCGCCGAGGCGCAAAGCAAAGATATCGGCGTAATCGCTACCGAAAAAGGCTGGAACCTCTACGTTTGTGGTAACGGCGGCATGAAGCCTCGCCATGCCGATCTCTTCGCCAGCGATCTCGACGACGCCACGCTGATCCGTTATGTCGACAGGCTGCTGATGTTTTATATCCGCACCGCGGATCGTTTACAGCGCACCAGCGTCTGGATGGACAATCTGGAAGGCGGCCTGGGCTATCTGCGTCAGGTGGTGATAGAAGATTCGCTGGGGATTGCCAATGAGCTGGAGCAGGAAATGGCGCGCGTGGTTGAAAGCTATCAGTGCGAATGGCAAACCACGCTTGCTAATCCGGATCGCCTTGCGCTGTTCCGCTCTACGCTAAACAGTGACCAGCCGGACGAGAGCGTGCAGTGGCAACAGGTGCGTGGACAGATTGCGCCTGCCGAACAAATACCGCATGTGGCTACAGTGCACAACTACGGCTGGACGGAAATATGTCGGCTGGAAGATATTCCGCCGCAGGCGGGGATCGGCGCGCGGCTGGGCCAGCAGCGTATTGCGCTGTTTCGTCTGCAAGATCGGGTTTATGTATTGGACGATCTGGAGCCGGGTACTAATGCCTGTGTGCTGTCGCGCGGAATTCTGGGGGATAGCGCGGGCGAGCCGATAGTGATCTCACCGCTCTATAAACAGCGTTTTCGCCTGCGCGACGGCAAAGCTTTGGACAATGGCAGCGCCGCGGTACGCAGCTGGCAAGTGAAGATGGAAGCCGGAAAAGTCTGGGTGGCCGCGCTACAGCCTGCGCTGGCCGAAGCGGTGCCGCTATGAAAACGACCTGTCCTTACTGCGGCACCGGGTGTGGGGTCATAGTTACAACATCCAAATCAGGTGAGTGCCGGGTCGCGGGTGATGAGCGGCATCCGGCCAATTTTGGCAGGCTGTGCGTGAAAGGCGCCGCGCTCGGAGAAACGCTGACGCCACAGGGCAGGCTGCTTTATCCGCAGGTGGATGGCGCACGCGTAAGCTGGGACAAGGCGCTAAATGAGGTAGCCGGGCGCTTACGGCAGATTATCGCTGAGCACGGGCCGGAAGCGGTGGCGTTTTATGCTTCTGGCCAGCTCTTGACCGAGGATTATTACGTTGCCAACAAGCTGATGAAGGGCTTTCTTGGCGTCGCCAATATCGATACTAACTCGCGGCTCTGTATGGCTTCGGCAGTAGTGGGATACAAGCGGGCGCTGGGTGCGGATGCGGTTCCCTGCTGTTATGAGGATTTACACCAGAGCGACTTAGTTATTCTGGCAGGCTCTAACACGGCCTGGGCGCATCCGGTCGCCTTTCAGCGGCTGACCCAGGCGAAAAAGGAGAACCCTGCGCTGAAAGTGGTGGTGATCGATCCCCGCCGTACAGCGACCTGTGATTTAGCTGACTTGCACCTGGCCCTGAAGCCGGGCAGTGACGGGGCGCTTTTTACCGGGTTGCTTAACTGGCTGGCGCAGCACGGGGGCATCGACAGCTCAATGCTGCCTCATCTTGTTGGTCTGGACGAAACATTAAGCGTTGCCGCGGACTGGACGCCAGAAGCGGTAGCGGATTTCTGCAAACTTAGCGTAACGGAAGTCGTGGACTTTTATCGTCTGTTTCTCGCCTCGCCCGAAGTCTTAACGCTTTATTGCATGGGCATCAATCAGTCTTCCAGCGGTAGTGACAAGTGCAACGCCATTATCAATGTGCATCTCGCCAGCGGTAAAACGGGCAGGCCGGGCAGCGGGCCTTTTTCGCTGACCGGACAGCCAAATGCCATGGGCGGCCGCGAAGTGGGCGGACTGGCTAATCAGCTGGCGGCGCATATGGGCTTTAGCGAGAGCGAGGTGGATCGGCTACGGCGCTTTTGGGGCAGCCCGAAAGTTGCCGACAAGGCCGGGCTGAAAGCGGTCGATCTTTTTCAGGCGGTAGGGCGCGGAGAAATTAAAGCCGTCTGGATTATGGCGACTAATCCCGCCGTATCGCTGCCCGACAACCAGACCGTGGCGCAGGCGCTACGGCAGTGTCCGCTGGTCATTGTTTCCGACGTTTGCGCGCAAACCGATACCACAGTGCTGGCCGATATCCTGCTGCCCGCCCAGGGCTGGGGTGAAAAAAACGGCACTGTTACTAACTCCGAGCGGCGTATTTCCCGCCAGCGTGCCTTTGTCGAACCGGCGGGCGAAGCGAAGCCTGACTGGTGGATACTGGCTCAGGTTGCGCAACGCCTGGGCTATAGTGAAACCTTTAGCTGGCAGCACCCGGCGGAGATCTTCCGCGAACACGCCGCGCTTTCAGGCTTTGAAAATCACGGCGAACGCGCTTTTGATATCAGCAGCCTGGCGGAATTAAGCAATGAGCAATGGGATAAGCTTGCCCCGATTCAGTGGCCGGTAAACGAACGCTTTCCACAGGGTTGCGCAAGATTATTTACCGATCGTCGCTTTTATCACGCCGACGGCAAAGCGCGGCTGCTGCCTGTACAGCCGCGTCTGCCAATAGCGCAGCCTTCCGCAGCTTATCCGCTAATAGCCAATACCGGACGCATCCGCGATCAGTGGCATACCATGACCCGCACCGGACAGGTGCCGCGCCTGATGAAGCATTTCAGCGAGCCATTTTGCGAACTGCATCCGCAGGATGCGGCAGGGTACGGCATTGAGGAGGGTGATTTGGTGCGGGTGCAGTCAACGCAGGGCTGGACGATCTGCCGGGCAAAGCTGGAGCAAGGACAGCAGCCGGGCACACTGTTTTTGCCGATGCACTGGAACCAGCAATTTTGCAGCCAGGGTCAGGTCGATGCACTGGTAGCAGCGGAGGTTTGTCCGCAATCGGGCCAGCCGGAAAGCAAACAGACCGCCGTCAGGATCGGCCTCTGGCAAAGCGACTGGCAGGCAACGCTCTGGCTACGCGACGACTATCGCCCCGATAACCTTGGCTGGTGGGCCCGGATCCCCGAAGAACAGGCTACGCGCTGGCAGATTGCAGGCAAGGGCGTAGCGCGCGACTGGCTGCTTCAGCAGGCTTTTATTAAAGGACTACAGCTACAGATAGCGGAAGCGGACTATTTCCATCTGCTTGGCTGGCGCGACGGTAAACTGGCGCTGGCTTTTTTCAGCGATGGAATAACTCATGCCGAAGCCGTAAGCAGCGCGTTCGCTAAGCCGCCCGAAACGGCGGCCGCGCGTTTTAACCTGCTGAGCGGCCGCGCCGCCGCCAGCGGGCCAGGCAAAACAATTTGCAGCTGTTTCGGCATTGGCGAAAAACAGATCCTGGCCGCTATTGGCGAGGGCTGCCATAGCGCGGCTGAGCTGGGCGATAAGCTAAAGTGCGGCACCAACTGCGGCTCCTGTATTCCCGAATTGACCCAGCTGATCGCCCGCGAGCGCTCGGCTACCGCGAGGTAACTATGACAAAACTTCTTCCCGCATTCGATAAATTACTGGCAGCACGCGCAGGAAAAGCCAAAGGCCACGTTTGGCTGGTAGGTGCCGGTCCTGGCGACGCAGAATTGCTGACAGTTAAAGCGCTGCGCCTGATTAGCTCGGCAGAAGTGGTGGTTTACGATCGGCTGGTCAGCGAAGAGATTCTGGCGCTGATCCCGTCTGCGGCACTCTGCATCGACGTAGGTAAACAACCAGGTAGCCACGCGATGGCGCAGACGCAGATTAATCAGCTGCTGGTCGAGCTGGCGGCGGCAGGACAACAGGTTATCCGGCTGAAAGGCGGCGATCCTTTTATATTTGGCCGCGGTGGCGAAGAGATGCTGGCTTTAAAAGAGGCTGGCATCGCCTGCAATATCGTGCCGGGAATAACCGCCGCTACAGGCTGTGCCGCCGCTACGGGCATTCCGCTTACCCATCGTGGTCTGGCCCAGTCGGTGCGTTTTATTACCGGACACGGACAGCAAGGGCTGCCGCAGCTGGAGTGGCAGAGCCTGCGCGATCCGCGCCAGACGCTGGTGTTTTATATGGGGCTGACCTGGTGCGAAGCGCTGAGCGAAAACCTGCGCACCGCCGGACGACGAGCGAATACGCCTGTTGCCATTATCGAGCGCGGCACGCGATCCGATCAGCGCGTTATCACTACTACGCTGAAGCAGCTTGCTGAAACGGCAGCACGCGAGCGGCCGCAGTCACCCGCATTATTGATCGTTGGTGATGTGGTAGCGCTTTACGACGCTACCAGCACTTTTACGCCCAGCGCTTCAAAGGCGGCTATCGACTGCGCGGAAATGCCGCTGTCGGTAATCAGATAGTGAATATTGCTCCAGTCACAGGGCAGGGCAAACATCGACACCTTATCAATTTTGCTGGAATCGGCCACCACATAAACGGTGCTGGCCGATTTAATCATCGCCGTTTTCACCTTGATATCGGTCTCGCTGGGAAAACTTAGCCCCAGCTTCGGCGAAATGCAGGCGGTAGCCAGAAACAACTTCTGCGCCAGCACGTTTTCGAAAAAGCTGGCGGCCTTTTCGCCTGAGGTGGAAAGAGTGGGAAATTTAAAAGTGCCGCCGGTCAGCAGGATATTTATGCCCGGCTCGCCGCCCAGCTTCAGCGCGATATTCACCGCCGTGGTCACTACTGACAGCCTGCGGATATGGTCGAGATGCTCGGCGATAGCTGTTGTGGTGGTACCAGAATCGAAAATCACCGTATCGCCATTTTCGATATGCGTAGCCGCCAGACGACCGATCGCCGCTTTCTGATCCAGATGCGTCTGCCGTTCCAGCAGCAGCGCGCCGGTATTTTGCTTGCCGGTCGCCAGCGTCGCACCGCCATGATAACGCTGGACAAATCCCTCTTTTTGCAGCATACGCAGATCGGTGCGAATAGTAGCCTCCGTCAGGCCAAAGGCCTCGGTCAGCATTTTCACCGTAACGGTGCCGTCTTCACGGATCATCTCCAGAATCTTTTCGCGTCGCTGCTGCATATCCGCCAGCTGTTCACTTTTGCTTTTCAACCAAAACGCTCCCTCAGCCCACTGTTTAGCAAATAGTAACCCTGGTTTAGCCCGAATGCGAATTTCTCCATGGGTAATTTTGTTTTCGAACGAAAATGTTTGTTTTTGCTTTTTTCTGGTCTGGCAGGCTGGCTGACCCTCTCTTTATCTCTTTTTATCAGCGGCTTGACCCAAACGAGTATGATTGCAGCAGGCTGAAAGCGACAAATGCTTTTGTTTGAAATTTGATCCACGCCACAAATCGCTTTTAATCGATAGCGTATATTTTTGTTCGAAAACCAATAGCCCCACATCGCCGTGTTGGCGGCGAGACGGGGCGCGACCCTGAGCTGAGGTAATGATGGATTTTCAGGCAATCAAGCAAACAGCGCGTCAGGCCCGGCGTTACGTGCTGCAAATGAATCATCGGGCCGGAAAAGGCCATACGGGCGCCGATCTTTCCGAGGTAGATATTATCTGCACGCTGTTTATGGGCGTGATGGATCGCACGGCGGCAGAGCCGGATCGGGATCGCTTTATTCTCTCGAAAGGCCATGGCGCGGGCGGACTTTACTGTAGCGCGGCGGCGATGGGATTGATTCAGCCGGAAGTGTTAGAGCAGTTCATGGGCGACGATACGCTGCTGGCTGGCCATCCAATCCGCCAGAAGCTGCCGGAGCTGGTGGAGATCAACTCCGGCGGCCTGGGGCACGGTTTGCCGATCGGCGCAGGCCTGGCACTGGGCAACCGGCTGGCGGGACTGGCGCACCGGCGCGTTTTCGTGCTGCTGGGCGACGGCGAGCTGGCGGAAGGCTCTAACTGGGAGGCCGCTATGTCCGCCAGCAAGTTCGGGCTGGACAACCTGATCGCCATCGTCGATCGCAACCGCCTACAGCTGGCGGGTAAAACCGAAGAGATCATGCCGCTGGAGCCGCTGGCGGATAAATGGCGGGCCTTCGGCTTTGAAGTGCTGGAGTGCGACGGCCACGATCCGCAGGCCATCGCAGGTGCGGTCAACCAGCCCGCCTGTGGCAAGCCCAGGGTGATTTTAGCCAACACGGAAAAAGGCCACGGCATCTCCTTTATGGCTAACGTGCCTGCCTGGCACCATGCCGTGCCCAACGACGAACAGCTGGCCCAGGGGCTGGCGGAACTGGAGGAAAGATAATGCAGGATCTACGCGACGCCGTGATCGCCACGCTGCTGGAAGAGCAGCAAAAAGGCGCAAATCTCAGCGTGATGGTGGCGGATTCCACCTCCACGTCAAAAATCGCCCCGTTTGAAAAAGCCTTTCCGCAGCGGGTCATTAACGTCGGCATCGCCGAGCAGAATATGGTGGGAATGGCGGCAGGCATTTCACTGAGCGGCAGCACGGTGTTTACCGCCAACGCCGCGCCTTTTCTGTTCGCCCGCGCTAACGAGCAGGTAAAAAATGACGTTTGCTATACCGATACCAACGTCAAAATGCTGGGCCTGAATGCCGGCTTTGCGTATGGCCCGCTTGGTGCCACGCATCACTGCACTAACGATATCGCTATCGCGCGCACCTTCGGCAATCTGCAAATCTTTGCGCCTGCGGACGCCGTGCAGGCCAGCGCGATAACCCGTCATGCCATTTATCACTGCGGCCCGGTCTATATCCGTATGGACAGTGACAAGCTGCCGCTGCTACATGACGACGACTACCGCTTCGTGCCGGGCAAACCGGAAGTTCTGCAACAGGGCGCGGAAACCATAGTGTTTTGCCTTGGCACATTGGCCCACGAGGCGCTGGCGGCGGAAGAGCAGGGCGTAACTATAGTGTCGCTGCCGTCGCTGTGGCCACTGGATGAGGCCGCCGTGGTAGCGCTAATCGCTCGCCATCGCCAGGTAATCACTATGGAAGAACACATATTGAGCGGCGGACTAAGCAGCATTATCAGCGAACTGATGCACAAACATGCGCTGCGCCAGCATTTTATTCCGCTGGGCATTCCCGCTTACGCCTTTACCCACAGCAGTAGCCGGAGCGCGCTGCGCCGCCAGTTCAATATCGACGCGCAGGGGTTGCTGGCCGCTTTGCAGCAAACCGTGGCCGCGTAAGGAGCTACTAATGAGCGAGTACGATGTCAGTTTGCGCTACGGCGTAGATATCAATACGGATCTGAGCGGCAAAGTCGCGGTCGTCACCGGCGGCCTGGGCGGCATCGCTATGGCCAGCAACGAGATGCTGCTGGCGAAGGGTGCCCGGCTGGCGCTGCTTTATCCTGCTTTTGAGCAGAGCAAAGTCAGCGACGCAGCCGGGCAGTTCGCTGCCGATAAGGTGCAGTTCGTCGAGTGCGACGTCGCCGATCCGCTTTCCGTTGAGGAAGCTTTCGCCGAAGTGGTCGCGCACTACGGGCAAATCGACATTCTGGTGAATTGCGCAGGTTACGTAATGCTGCAACCAGCGCTGGAAACAGAGTTCAGCGAGTGGCAGCAACAGCTGGCGGTCAACCTGACCGGGCCTTTCCTCTGCTCACAGGCGGCGGCCAGGCAGATGATCAAGGCGGGCAAGGGCGGAAAAATCATCAATATTGCCTCGCAGGCCGCCTCCATCGCCATCGATAACCATGTGGCCTATACCTCGGCCAAAGCAGGGCTACTGGGCATGACCAAGGTGATGGCGAAAGAGTTTGCCCCGCACCAAATCAACGTTAATACGCTATCGCCGACGGTAGTGCTGACGCCGATGGGCGAAAAAGCCTGGCGCGGCGAAAAAGGCGAGGCAATGAAAAAACTGATTCCGCTGGGACGCTTTGCCTACACCGATGAGATTGCGGCGGCGGTGCTGTTCTTTGCCGGCAACGGCAGCGACATGATCACCGGCGCCGACCTGATGATCGACGGCGGCTTCACGATCTGGTAGCCGACCGCCCGAGTACCCTACAAATAACGATAAGGCAATGACCTATGAAGATGCGATTAACTCTGTTAGCGACAGTGACCGCTTTGTGCAGCCAGGCAAGCATAGCGGCGGAAAAAGGCACCATTATGATCCTGGTCAACTCGCTGGATAACCCTTACTACGCTTCGGAGGCGAAAGGCGCCGACGCTAAGGCGAAGGCGCTGGGCTATAAAACCTCGGTGCTGTCGCATGGCGAAGACGTAAAAAAACAGAACGAACTGATCGATGCGGCTATCGGTAAAAAGGTGCAGGGAATTATTCTGGATAACGCCGATTCCACCGCCAGCGTTGCCGCCATAACCAAAGCCAAAGAGGCGAATATTCCGGTAGTACTGATTAACCGCGAAATCCCGGTGGATAACGTGGCGCTGCGGCAAATCACCCATAACAACTTTCAGGCCGGTTCGGACGTTGCCAATGTTTTCGTGGAGAAAATGGGCGAAAAAGGTAAATACGCCGAGCTGACCTGCAATCTTGCGGATAACAATTGCGTTACCCGTTCCAAATCCTTCCATCAGGTTATTGACCAGTATCCCGATATGCAAAGCGTGGCGAAGCAGGATGCCAAAGGCACGCTAATCGACGGCAAACGCATTATGGACAGTATTTTACAGGCGCATCCGGACGTGAAAGGGGTGATCTGCGGCAACGGTCCGGTGGCGCTGGGCGCGATTGCGGCGCTGAAAGCCGCCGGGCGCGACGATGTGATCGTGGTCGGCATCGACGGCAGCAACGACGAGCGCGACGCGGTGAAAGCGGGCACGCTGAAAGCCACCGTTATGCTACAGGCGCAGGCGATTGCGGCGCAGGGCGTTACCGATCTCGACAGCTATATCCAGCACGGCACTAAGCCGGACAAACAGCGCGTGATGTTTCGCGGCATCCTGATCGGTCCGGACAACGCGGCGAAGGTGCAGGACTTTAACTACCAACCCTGAACCGCCGTCTTCCGTTAAGGAAGCAAGGAGAAACCTATGTCCAGGCTTTTCTTACTGGCTGTGGCGACGTTAGCGCTGGCCGGTTGCCGCATCGTTTCGCCGCAGGAGCTGGCCGATTTAAAAAACCCGCCTAATCCTCAGCTGGCGAACGTCGGCACCAGCTGGCAGCAGAAAATTGTACCGCAGATTGCGCATGACGCCAGGCCGCCAGCCGAGCTGATGGCCAGCCTCGCCGCCGCGAAAGATTTCGACAGCGCCTGCCAGCAGTTCGGCTATCGCAGCCAGCCGGAAAACCCCTGCGTGTTCGCGGTGCGTATAAATGGCGCGGTGCAGACAGTGGATAGCGCTTCGCGCAGCGGCAAGATGACCCTAAAAGATCGTAACGGCGACATCTTTACCGTGCAAACCGGCCCGGTTATCCGCGGCACCGCGCTGCGTGACGGCTACAAGGGCGCCAGCTATCAGGATTTCAACGACCAGGTGCTGTTTGGCGACTATGGCAAAGCTATTAACCAACTGGCCGCTGCCGAAGTGAAAAAGCTTCAGCCAAAGCCTGGCGATGAGATTCAGGTGGAGGGCGTTTTTAGCAGCTGGGACGTGCCGCAAAGCCTGCCGCCGATTACGCCCGCGCGCGTTAGCCGCCAATAAGGAGCGCACTATGATGAATGCTGAAGCCCTGCCGGAAGCGATTATTGAAACGCGCAACCTTTCGCGCCTTTATCCCGGCGTGACCGCGCTGGATCAGGTGAACTATCGCGTCTGGCGCAACCGGGTCAATGTACTGATTGGCGAAAACGGCGCGGGCAAGTCCACCATGATGAAAATGCTGGCAGGCGTAGAGACGCCATCGTCCGGGCAAATCCTGCTGGACGGCGAGCCGGTCATGCTCGGTTCCACCCAGCAGGCGGAAAAATTGGGCATCAGCATTATTTTTCAGGAGCTGAACCTGTTTCCCAATATGAACGTGATGGACAACATCTTTATTGGCAACGAGTTTTTCCAGCGCGGGCGCATCAACGAAAAGTATCAGTATCAGCTGGCGAAGGCGCTGCTGGAGCGGCTGGGGCTGGATGTTGATCCTTACGCTTCGCTCGGTGAGCTGGGTATCGGGCATCAGCAATTAGTGGAGATTGCCCGCGCGCTCTCCAAAGATACCCGCGTGCTGATTATGGATGAGCCGACCTCGGCGCTCAGCCAGTCAGAGGTAAAAGTGCTGTTCGAAGTCATTGCGGCACTGAAGCGGCGCGGCGTCACCATTATCTATATCTCGCACCGGCTGGAGGAGCTGATGGAGATCGGCGACCACATCACTATCTTCCGCGACGGCCGCTTTATCAGCGAGCGGGAAGTGCGGGACGCCAGCGTACCCTGGATCATCGCGCAAATGGTGGGCGACAAAAAGAAACAGTTTGACTATCGGGCGGCGGAGCCGGGCGAAACGGTGCTGGAAGTCAGCGGCCTGACTGCGCTGGCGCAGAACGGCGGCTACAGCCTGAATAACGTTACTTTTTCGCTGCGTAAAAGCGAGGTCATTGGCATCTATGGTTTGTTGGGCGCCGGGCGCACCGAGCTGTTTAAAGGAGTAATCGGCCTGATGCCGTGCCAGAGCGGCAGCGTGACGCTGAACGGCGAAAACCTGGCGAAGCGCAGCTTTCAGCAGCGGCTGAAAAAAGGGCTGGCGCTGGTGCCGGAAGATCGTAAAGGCGAAGGAGTGATCGAGATGATGTCGATTAAAACCAATATGACGCTCAGCGATCTCAGCCTGCGCGGCTTCAGGCAGGCGCTGAAACCACTGCGGCCTGCGGAGGAAAATTCGCGCGTCAGCGGCATGATCCAGCGGCTGGCAATCAAAGTCAGCGATGCGGAGCTGCCGGTGACTTCCCTCAGCGGCGGCAACCAGCAAAAAGTGGTGCTGGGCAAGGCGCTAATGACCGGGCCACAGGTGGTGCTGCTGGACGAGCCAACGCGCGGCATCGATGTAGGCGCTAAAAGCGACGTTTATCATCTGGTCGGAGCGCTGGCGCAACAGGGCCTGGCGGTGATGTTTTCCTCGTCAGAACTGGATGAGGTCATGGCGCTGGCCGATCGCATCCTGGTAATGGCCGACGGCAAAATTACCGCGGATTTATCCCGTACGGCGGCAACGCGAGAAAAACTGATCGCCGCCTCTACGCCCCACGACTAACGCCGAGGATAAAAGAGTGAATCATAAATACCTGCTTTACATGTATCTGCTGAAAGCGCGCACCTTTATTGCGCTGCTGTTAGTCGTGGGCTTCTTCAGTGCTATGGTGCCGAACTTTTTCACGCCGTCGAACCTGCTGATTATGACCCAGCATGTGGCGATCACCGGCCTGCTGGCTATTGGCATGACGCTGGTGATCCTGACCGGCGGCATAGATTTATCCGTAGGCGCGGTGGCCGGGATTTGCGGCATGATTGCAGGCGCGCTGCTGACCAGCGGCGTGCCGCTTTGGGACGGCCAGCGGCTGTTCCTGAACGTGCCGGAAGTGCTGCTGGTGGTCGCCGTGGCAGGCGTGATCATCGGCCTGATTAACGGCGCAGTGATTACACGGCTCGGCGTCGCGCCTTTTATCTGCACGCTGGGCATGATGTATGTGGCGCGCGGCGCGGCGCTGCTGTTCAACGACGGCAGCACCTACGCGAATTTGACGGGCATGCCTCAGCTTGGCAACACCGGCTTTGCGCTGCTGGGATCCGGCACCTTTCTTGGGATCTATCTGCCGATCTGGCTGATGCTCGGCTTTCTGCTACTCGGTCTCTATATCACGCGCAAAACGCCGCTCGGCCGCTATATCTACGCCAGCGGCGGCAACGAGTCGGCGGCACGGCTGGCGGGTGTACCGGTTTCTAAAGTAAAAATTTTCGTCTATGCCTTTTCCGGCCTCTGCGCGGCGCTGGTTGGGCTTGTGGTCGCCTCGCAGCTGCAAACTGCCCATCCGATGACCGGCAATATGTTTGAAATGGACGCCATCGGCGCGACGGTGCTGGGTGGCACCGCGCTGGCTGGCGGTCGCGGTCGCGTTTCCGGTTCGATTATCGGCGCTTTCGTGATTGTTTTCCTGGCCGATGGCATGGTGATGATGGGCGTCAGCGATTTCTGGCAAATGGTGATCAAAGGGCTGGTGATCGTTACCGCCGTGGTGATTGACCAGTTCCAGCAGCGTCTGCAAAGCAAGGTGGTACTGATGCGCCGCCATGAAAAAAAGCTGACGGCCGCGCCGCTTTCTGAGGTGAGTCATGGCTAGAGAATTGGTTATTGCGCTGGACGAAGGCACCAGCAACGTTAAGGCAGTGGCTATCGATGCTCGAGGAGACATAGTCTGCCAGACTTCGCGTCCGCTGTTTGTCGAGACGCCGCAGCCGGGCTGGGTGGAACAGGATGGCATGCTGCTGCTGAATACCTCCCTGACGGTAATCCGCGAAACCATCCAGCAGCTCGGCGAAAATCGCGTCGCGGCGCTGGCCATCAGCAACCAGCGCGAAACGGTGATGGGCTGGGAGCGGCAGAGCGGCAGGCCGCTCGCCCCGGCGCTTACCTGGCAATGCACCCGTTCGGCGGCTTTTTGCGAACAGCTGCGCCACGATCGCCAGGAGGAGCTGATCCGGCAAATTACCGGGCTGCCGGTGGCGCCGCTGTTTTCCGCCTCGAAAATGCGCTGGCTGCTGGACAGTATGCCGGATGGCAACCAGCGCGCTGCCAGCGGCGAACTTTGTCTTGGCACCATTGATGCCTGGCTGCTGTGGCAGCTTACCGGCGGCAAACAGTTCAGCTGCGACACTTCTAACGCCGCACGTACTCAACTGCTGAATCTGCAAACTGGCGACTGGGACGAAACCATGCTGGCGCTGTTCGGCATTCCCCGCGCGGCGCTGCCAGTGATTCGTCCATCCAGCGGACTGTTCGGCACCACGCTTGGCCTTAGCGGTATTCCGGATGGCCTGCCGATTATGGCGATGATCGGTGATTCGCACGCGGCGCTTTACGGTCACGGTTTGGGTGCGCCGGGCAGCGTTAAAGCGACCTACGGAACGGGGTCATCAGTAATGGCGCCGTTACCGACACCGGACACCGGCATTACTGAACTGGCGACCACTATCGCCTGGCACGACGGCAAACGGCTGGTTTATGCACTGGAAGGCAATATTCCGCATACCGGCGACGGCGTGGCCTGGATGGCACAGGCCACCGGGCTGGTCGACGGCAAGGGCGAGGTGTTAAGCCATGCGCTCAGCGAGCTGCCTGCCAGTATCGACTCTACGCTCGGCGTTTGTTTCGTTCCGGCGCTGACTGGCACCGGCGCGCCCTGGTGGAACGAGCAGGCTCGCGGTGTGATCTGCGGCCTGAGCCGGGGCGTAACCTCCGCCCATCTTATTCGCGCCTCGCTGGAGGCGATAGCCTATCAGATAGCCGATGTCATTGCCGCCATGCGCCAGCACAGCGCTTTTCATCTGGATACGCTGATGGTGGACGGCGGCCCGACGCGCAACGCCTGGCTGATGCAGTTTCAGGCCGATCTGCTGGGCTGCCCGGTAGCCCGTAGCTGTACGGCAGAACTTTCCGCGCTGGGCGCAGGCCTGCTGGCGCGCAAGGCGCTGGGGCAGCTAAGCGACCAGCAACTGTTGCCGCTGCTGCCAGAACACGATCGCTGGCTGCCCAATGAGGCGCGGCATGCGGTTCTTCAACAGGCCTGGCATAACTGGCGCGATGCGGTACAGCGCACGCTCTGGCAGCCGGACGTAACCCTACTTCAGGGAGCATAAAATGCAGCGTAATTTTCAGGACAAAACTATTGTTATCACCGGCGCTTGCCGTGGCATCGGCGAAGGTATCGCAGAACGTTTCGCGCGGGACGGCGCAAGGCTGGTGATGGTATCGAATGCGGAAAGGGTATTTGCAACGGCCGACCGCCTGAGCGAAACATACGGCAGCGAAATCCTGCCGCTTCAGGTGGACGTTACCGATGAACAGCAGGTTATCAGTCTCTATCAGCAGGCCGTAGAGCGCTTTGGCCGCGTAGATGTTTCCATTCAAAACGCGGGCGTTATCACTATTGGACATTTCGATAAGATGCCGAAGGCGGATTTCGAAAAGGTGCTGGCGGTCAATACCACCGGCGTCTGGCTCTGCTGCCGCGAAGCGGCAAAGCAGATGGTGAAGCAGCGTTGCGGCAGTTTGATCAACACCTCATCCGGGCAGGGCCGTCAGGGTTTTATCTATACGCCACATTATGCAGCCAGCAAGATGGGAGTAATCGGCATTACCCAAAGCCTGGCGCACGAGCTGGCGCCTTTTAACATCACCGTCAACGCTTTTTGTCCCGGCATTATCGAAAGCGAAATGTGGGACTATAACGATCGCGTCTGGGGCGAAATCTTAAGCAACGCACAGAAAAAATATGGCAAGGGCGAGCTGATGGCGGAGTGGGTGCAGGGCATTCCCTTAAAGCGTGCCGGACAGCCGCAGGACGTGGCCGGGCTGGTGGCTTTCCTGGCGTCCGATGACGCGCGCTATATCACCGGACAGACCATCAACGTCGACGGCGGACTGATTATGTCTTAATCGTTGCCGAAACGTCCCACCAGGCCAGCCGCGCCCAGCGCATGGCCTTTCAGCCGGGCAAACAGCGCTTCACGCGTTAAACCCTGCTCCAGTCCGTTAGCCGGTAGATCGGTGGCGATCAGCGTAAAGTTGTAGTGGTGCTGGCCGCTGCCGACCGGCGGGCAGGGGCCGTGGTAATGCAGCGTGCCCGGCGAGTTTTTCCCGCCCGTGTAGCCTTTGCCGTCGGTCAGCTCGCCCTGGGCGAAGCTGGTGCGCTGGAAAGGAATGTTATAAGCCACCAGGTGATCGACGCCCAGCCCCTTAGCGCCGACCGGATCGGTCACCACCAGCGCAAAGCTTTTGGTGCCTTCCGGTGGATTATTCCAGCTCAGCGCGGGCGATACGTTCTCGCCTGTACAGCTGGCGTTGCCTTTAGCCGAGCCGGCGAACTTTTTCGCCATCACGTCGTTGTCGTTAAAATCGGGCGAACTAAGAGTAAAAATCGGCGCGGCAGAGGCGCTGACGGCGCTCAGCAATAGTGCCGCGGCAAGCAAAGATTTTTTCATTAGCGGTTTCCTGATTAATAGGCCTGGGCAAAGCCTGGCTGATAAAACATCGCTCTGCCAGCTACTTGCATAACGGGTGCCGCTGGCAAAACAAAAATGTTAAGCTAACCTTTGGCTGATTTTGTGATCTACATCCCATACTCAGATAAGGTTTGCCGATTCGTTACCGCATGAAAAAGATAACCGCTTTGCTTTTTTCCGCCGGGAAAACCGTACCGGCAGCGCTGCTGGCGCTATCTCCCGCGACTCAGGCGCTGACTACCGATACCCGCGTCGCCGACGCGCCTTTCGCCGATCCCGCTCGTTTTACCAGCCAGCTTCCCGATCTTGGTAGCAGTAGCGGCGGATCGGACGAAGCGCTGCAAAAGCGTATCGCGCAGGCGATGAAAAGCATCGGCGAGGCCAGCATGAGCAGCGACGACGACAAATCGCTGGGCAGCGAGGCGGGCGCCTGGGCTTTTAACCACTTTCGCGACGAGGCGGCGCAGCGCATTGAAAACCAGGGCCAGCAGCTGCTATCGCCGTATGGCCAGGCCAATTTATCGCTGCTGGTAGACAGCAACGGCAACTTTGACGGATCTTCCGCACAGCTGATTACGCCGTGGCAGGATAAGTATCAGTATCTGACCTTCAGCCAGCTGGGCGTGCAGCAAACCGACGATGGCCTGGTCGGCAACGCCGGACTGGGGCAGCGCTGGCTGGCGGGGGACTGGCGGCTGGGCTATAACGCCTTTGTCGACGAGCTGTTTACCGGCAACCAGCAGCGCGGCTCGCTGGGCGCGGAGGCCTGGAGCCATTTTTTGCGGTTTTCCGCCAACTACTATCAGCCGCTTTCCGGCTGGCGGCAGCGTTCGGCAACCCAGCAGATGCGTATGGCACGCGGTTACGACATCACTACTCAGGGCTATCTTCCTTTTTATCAGCAGCTCGGCGTTTCCCTTAGCTATGAACACTATTTGGGTAACAATGTCGATCTGTTCAACAGCGGTACGCTTAGCAGCAACCCTTCTGCAATCAAAGTGGGCGTCAGCTACACGCCGGTGCCGCTGTTTACGCTGACCGCCTCGCATAAAACGGCGGACAGCGGCGAAACCCAGGATCAGCTGGGCCTGAAGCTGAACTATCAAATCGGCGTGGCGCTGAGCAAACAGCTTTCAGCGGATAACGTGGCGGCAGCGCGCTCGCTGAGCGGTAGCCGCTACGATGCCGTCACGCGCAGCAATCTTCCGGTAATGGAGTTTCGCCAGCGTAAAACGCTGTCGGTATTCCTGGCGACGCCGCCGTGGCAGGTACAGCCGGGCGAAACGCTGCCGCTGAAGCTGCAAATCCGCCAGGCTAACCCGCTCAAGGCCATTAGCTGGCAGGGCGATACCCAGGCGCTAAGCCTGACGCCGTCTGCGGATAATACTAACCCCAACGGCTGGAGTATTATTATTCCGGCGTGGGACAGTTCGCCCGAGGCGAGCAATGAATACCATCTTTCGGTCACGATAGAGGACAGCAGGCAGCAGCGCGTAACCTCCAACTGGATTACGCTAAAGCTGTCGCCGCCTGTGACGCTACAGGATCCCAATGCGGATCAATTTAACCTGATGACGCCCTGACTGTTCCAGAGCGGGCAGCAGAATAAACGGCAGGGATGCGCCGCTTTTTTAACGAAATTACGGCTGGCTTACTATGATCGTTCGTCCCCATCGTCACTGGTTTATCCGTCTTTTTTCCTGGCACGGCTCGGTGCTGCCGGGCATTTTGTTCAGGCTGGGTCTGAACCTGCTGATGTCGATAATCGCCATTATTTGCCTGAACTGGTATGAAACCCTCGGCATCAGGCTAACGCTGGCACCTTTCAGCCTGCTGGGGGTTTCCATCGCGATATTCCTCGGTTTTCGCAATAGCGTTTGCTATGCCCGTTTCTCCGAGGCGCGGCAGCTATGGGGCAGCCTGTTGATTAACTGCCGTGATATCCAGCGCCAGGTGCTGGCTATCTCGCCAACCGACGCGCCACGTATCGCTTCGCTGCTGATGGCCTTCTGCTATAGCCTTAAGCATCAGCTAAGGCGCACCGAGGCGCGGGAAGATTTAGTCCGCTTTCTGGGCGACGAGGCCGAAGATATTCTGAAAAGGCGTGCGCGCACCAATATGATAGCGCTGAGAATTTCCCAGTGGCTGGCCGATAAGCGCCGCAGCGGCGATATCTCTGATATCGTTTACGCCCAGCTCGACAACAGTATCCATCAGCTCTCGCTGGTGCTGGGCGGCTGCGAGCGGCTGGCCAGCGTGCCGGTGCCTTTTGCCTACGGCCTGCTGCTGCACCGCACCGTTTATCTTTTTTGTACGCTGCTGCCTTTCGCGCTGGTGCCGGATCTGCATTACATGACGCCGCTGGTCTCTGTGTTTATTGCCTATAGCTTTCTTTCACTGGATACGCTGGCGGAAGAGCTGGAGATGCCTTTTGGCTACGCCAATAACCATCTGCCGATGGATGCGATGTGTACCAATATCGAAATCAACCTGCTGGAGATGAATAATCAGCGCGAGCTTCCTGCGGCGGCGGTGCCGGATAAATATTATCGGCTGACTTAAATTATGTTGTTGCTCACGGAAGAGATGCCGAAGCGCTGGACGAGTTGACTAAGCTGCTAGACTTAGAAGGTATCTATTATTTTAATACTGATCAGGGAGGAGCAGGGCGCGCCTTTAGCGTGCGCTGACAGTCGCAGGGAAAATTATAATAAGGAGAACCCATGCAGGATTTTCTACAGCAGACGTTAAGCGCCAAGCCGCCTGCACGCGCTACCGGCCACAACGACCAGCTAAGCTGGCAGTGGCTGGATGAAGGTATACTGGAGCTGACACCGCATCAGCCTTGCTCACAGGCGCTGGTGATCTCCGCCGGTATCCACGGCAACGAAACCGCTCCCATCGAAATGCTTAACCAACTGGTTAGCGAATTACTGGCTGGTTCACGGCCACTTAAGACGCGCGCGCTGATTATTTTCGGCAACCCTCAGGCGATTGCCTGTGGCAAACGCTATGTGCATTGCGATCTTAACCGTCTGTTTGGCGGCCGCTGGCAGCAGTACGACGACCATCCGGAAGCGCAGCGTGCCTGGCGTCTGGAGCAGGCGCTGGAAACCTTCTGGCAGGCTGGCTGTTCGGAAGAGAACCGCTGGCATTTAGATCTGCATACCGCTATCCGCGATTCCTGGCATACTCGTTTTGGTGTATTGCCGCTGCGTGAAACCCCGTGGCCGGACGATTTTTTACATTGGCTGAGCGCGGCTGGCCTGGAGGCGCTGGTTTTTCACCGCGCGCCCGGCGGCACCTTTACGCATTACAGTTCGCAGCATTTTAGCGCTGCAAGCTGCACGCTGGAATTAGGCAAAGCGCTGCCCTTTGGCCAGAACGATCTGACGCAGTTTAGCGCCGCGCGCGCCGCGCTGGCTGCCGTGCTTAGCGGCGAGCCTTTGCCACCTGTTGATAAAAAGCCGTTGCGCTATCGGGTATCACAGCAGATTACGCGCTTTACCGAGGCTTTCGTGCTGCATATGAGCGCAGAGACGCTGAATTTTACCGCTTTTCCCCAGGGGACACTGCTGGCTGAGGATGGCAGTAAACGCTGTTACGTGCAGCAGGCCAGAGAATATGTGCTGTTCCCAAACCCCAATGTGGCAAAAGGGCAGCGCGCCGGGTTGATGCTGGTGGAAGATAACGCCCATAAAGAAACCAGCGGCAGCGATCGGACATAACAGGAAATTGCCGGCGCTTGCTCATCGTGAGAAGCGCCAGCTTCGGCTCAGGGTTTCGTCTTTTAGCCTTACTTTTTCCTTTCTCGTTCCTGTCGACTGTATTACACTCCTCCACAATTCCTGCATTAAACGCACTATCGTCATATCCTTTTGCAATTCCTCACCCTAATCTTCGCATTCTCTCCATGATTGCCGCTTTTTTATCTTTTATGCTTTCAGGGCTTTACCCTGGCTCTGAGTACTTGACGTTCAGCGCAATAAACTGATTTCCGACATCACGACAACGCTGTCGTCACAGAAATGCAAAGTAAGGAAAATAGAATGCGTAAATTAACTTCTCTGGTAGTAGCTATGACACTGGCAATGGGCGCGGCGAATATTGTCCACGCTGCCGCAGACAACATCACGCCGCCGCCGGCTGGCGCAGATAAGCCAATGATGCACAAGCCGCCTCGCCACGGCGGGCCGCACGACATGTTTAAAGGTTTGAAGCTGACCGATGCGCAGAAAGAGCAGATGCGCAACATTATGAAAGAGGCGCATAAAGATCATCCGCGTCCTTCTCTGGAAGAGCGTCGTGAACTGCACAGCATCATTGCTGCCGACAGCTTCGACAAGGCGAAAGCCGAAGCCCAGGCGGAGAAAATGTCTGCCAACGGCAAAGCGCGCGCGCTCTCCATGCTGGAAACGCAGAACAAAATGTATAACGTGCTGACCCCAGAGCAGAAAAAAGAGTTCAACGCGAACTTCGAGAAGCGTCTGACTGAGAAGCCGCGCCATCACGGCGAGCAGCCGCCAGCCGCTGAATAAAAAGCCAACAACCGGGCGGCGCAGGTCGCCCGGCTTATGTTTAACCGAAACCGCCGATGTTGTTCATCACCCGGAGTGGTGGCCAGCCTCGGCGGTTTTTTTACGTCGTCTGAAGCGGAATGATGGGGAACTTGCCGCTAAGAATTGGCTTGCAGAGAATTTTGTAGCCATCGCTGTCGAAGCCCTGCGGCGTAGAGGTCAGCTTGCCTGCTTCGCTGATATCGTCCACCGATCCCAGGTAAAACCAGTTATTGATAACGTGGATCTGCGTCTTTTCCGGCCCTTTCTCTACTACGCCGACCGCGCTTTCCCACGGCCAGCACTGCACGCGCACGCGCTCCAGCGCGGCCAACAGCCTCTCATGATGGGCTTCTGGCGGCTCTTTGCCGCAGCAGGCGCCCGCGCAGCGGCCCAGGCTGGCGCGAAAGCAGGCGCGGCCTTTACTGACATTTTCCAGCCCCAGCAGGCCGAGGCACAGGCGCTGATCGTCCGCGATTTTTTGTAGCGTTTCCAGCGCCGAGCGGCGGCTTGAGTAGAGACCGAACAGGTTTGAGGTATGTGAAAAATCCACCTCTTTGGCGTAAACCACGCTGGGTTTCATCTCGCTTATCAGCAGCGAACAGAGCTGCCGGTTTTTGCGCAGGCGCTTGTTAAACAGCGGCTGCTGCACCTTGATCATCTGCGCCTCCAGCAGCAGCGCGCCCAGTTCGCCAGCTGTGGTGATATAGCTGACATAGCGCGACTGACGCAGCATTTTCGCCTCGTCCGGGGTACGAAAATGCGACATGACCCGGCTGCGCAGGTTGATGCTTTTGCCTATATAGAGCGGCAGGGACTCGCTGTCGCCATGGAAAGTATAGACGCCAGGCAAGGAAGGCAGGCCTTCCAGCGAAGGCCGCAGATGTTCGGGATACTGATAAATAGCCGCCGGTTCAAATGACAGGCGATGGCTGGCTGTACGTCTGACCACATTGCACTCCGCTTACTGTTTGCTTATACAGTGTATCAGGCGTTTGCTGGATAAAAAAGAGTCTGATAGCGCGGAAAAAGTAGCAAAAGGCTAACTGTACGGGCGGCTGAGCGCCGCCCGGCGTGAAAAGAACGGTTATTTTTTCCAGAAATCATCAAATACGGTGATCGGCGGACGGCGCTTGTGCTCGGTTTTCAGATACCAGCCTTCGATAATTTTCGCCGCGCTGTCATCAATGGTTTTGCCTTCCAGATACTGGTCGATCATCTCGTAGGTCACGCCCAACGCCACTTCATCCTGCAGGCCAGGACGGTCATCTTCCAGGTCGGCAGTAGGGTGCTTGAGATAAAGATGTTCCGGGCAGCCCAGCGCTTTCAGTAACTGTTTGCCCTGGCCTTTGTTCAAACGGAACAGCGGATTAATATCGGTGCCGCCATCGCCATACTTGGTAAAGAAGCCGGTTACCGCTTCCGCCGCGTGATCCGTGCCTACTACCACGCCGGAAGTCATCCCGGCAATACTGTACTGCGCCTTCATCCTTTCACGCGCTTTTTCATTGCCGCGTACGAAATCAGAAAGTTTAATGCCCGCTTCCTGTAGCGCTTTTTCGCTGGCGAGCACCGCTTCCTTGATATTCACTGTCAGAACGCGATCGGCCTTGATAAATTTCAGCGCGTCCTGGCAATCCTGCTCATCTGCCTGATTGCCATAGGGCAGGCGCACGGCGATAAACTGGTACTCTTTGTTACCGGTCTCTTCGCGCAGCTCGCTGATGGCGAGCTGGCTTAGCTTGCCGGCCAGGGTCGAGTCCTGACCGCCGCTGATGCCCAATACCAGCGATTTCAGAAACGGATGGGCCTTCAGGTAGGCTTTCAGAAAGTCGACGCTGGTGCGGATTTCCTGCTGGGCATCAACGGTAGGTTTTACCCCCAGCGCTTCGATAATTTCCTGTTGCAGAGCCATTTACCTCTCCTCAGATTAAGTGTTGGGACGCGAGCATCGCTCTGTTAAAACTAACGCGCCAGGCGTGAAACAACAAGGTTGCGACTTGCTGTTTACACGCCTTTTGCTGATTAATCAGGCTTTTTCGGTTTTTGCGCAAGGAAAACGAACATGGCGATCGCCAGCATATAGCAGCCGAAAATGGTGGCGGTCATGGTCAGCACCGAGGTGCCGCCAATGCCCGTTACCGGCACGGCGATGCCGCCCAGGGTAAACATCACTACGCCCAATACAGCAGAGGCGCTGCCCGCGCGATGCCCCTGACTCTGCATCGCCAGTGAGGCGGCGGCAACGCCAACTGCACCGTTGCTTGCCACGCTAAAGAAAAGGGCGACCAGCACAAAAGGCAGCGCTGCGCCGCTCAGTCCGGCGATCAGCAGGCTGGCGGAAGAAACAAAAGCCAGTGCCAGCGCACCTTTAACCACGCGATATTCGCCCCAAAGCGGGCTGAGGCGCGCGCTGGTCTGCGAAGCGATAATCAGACCCACGCCGTTAGCGGCGAAGCAGAAGCTGAACGCCTGCGGTGAAAGACCATAGAGCTGCTGCAGGACGAAAGGCGAGGCGCCGATATAGGCGAACATGCCGGACATCATAAAACCCTGGGTTAAACAGAAACCCATAAATGGACGATGCGTAATAACCTGGCCCAGCGCGGCCCAGGCGGAAAACAAACTGCCCTGGCTGCGGCGCTCCAGCGTTAGAGTCTCACGCAGCTTGACGCGTGCCAGGATAAACAGCAGCAGCGCAATAGCGGCAATCACCATAAAAAGGCCACGCCAGCTAAGCAGCGCCATTAACGCGCCGCCCATTACCGGCGCGGCAACCGGAGCCAGTCCATTGACCAGCATCAGCAAGGCGAAAAAGCGTGTAAGATCGTGGCCGCTGTACATATCTCTGGCGATAGCGCGTGAGAGTACCGCGCCGCCCGCGCCGGAAAGCCCTTCAAACAGACGTGCCAGCAGCAGCTGATGAATAGTTTGCGCCATCGCGCAGCCTACGGAAGCTATCAACAGCAGCGCCAGCGAGAGCAGCAGCGGCTTGATACGACCATATTTATCGCTCATTGGCCCAAAAATCAGCTGGCCTGCGCCAAGGCCGATTAAACCAGCGGTAAGGCTAAGCTGGGCGGTCGCGGTTGGGGCAGCCAAATCGCTGGCGAGAGCAGGCAGCGCGGGCAGGTAAAGATCGATGCAAAGCGGGCCGAGCGCCGCCAGCAGGCCGAGCGTAATGGCGTAGCCAAAACGGTTGGGGTGTGCAGGTGTCATGAATCCTCTGTTTTAAAAAGTAGTGCGTTGATTTGTTGGTAAAGCGGATAAAGATGTTCCGACGACGCTTTTTGCGGCATCTGGCGACGCCAGGCGGTGCCTTCCGACAGCACGGCCATGACCTCGACACAGGCATGGGTCTGCTCATCGCTCATTTCGGGATGGTCGCGCTTTACGTTCTGGCAGGCCTGGGTAAACATGCGGCTGTCCGCCTCCGCCATCATGCGGGCCACGACCGGATTACGCGTAGCTTCTGCCGCCACCTCTTTCATCAGCGCTTCATCATCTTCATCAAGCGCGTAACGCCAGGCAAGCAGGCGCGGTAGCTCAACGGTGGCGGTTTCTTTAATATGTTGTAAGCGGGTATCGATAATACGTTTGACCATCTCTTCAATAATCGCGTCTTTATTAACGAAATAGCGGTAAATCTGGCCGACGCTAAGCTGCGCCTCGCTGGCTAGCTGCGCCATGCTGGCCGCATGAAAACCGGACTGGCGAAAGCAGCGGCGGCCGGCAGCGATGATCTCATCCTGACGCTGCCGATGGCGGGCATCGCGGGCTTCGCTGGCTGTGCTCATACTGGTGACCTTATGCAGCAGGGGGCTCGCCCTATGAGAGCGAACGTTCATTCTCGAAGCCGGCATTATAAGCCGCTTTGCCAGGCTGGCGTAAGAGTTATATCCCGCCTTTTTTCAGCCATAAAGTTGATAACTCAGCATTTATGTTCCAGGCTTAAACCGACATGGACAATAAATGAGGAATAAAAAACATGAAGAAGGTAACAGGATTTATCGGAGCGGCGGTGGCGCTGGCTGTTTTATCCGGCTGTACGGCCTATGACCGCGCGGAAAGCTACGTGACCAAACCAGTAGTGCAGGATGTGAAAAAAGGCATGACCCGTCAGCAGGTTCGCGATATCGCCGGGCCAGCTTCAACTGAGATCACTATGGTGCACGCGCGCGGTACTTGCCAGACCTATGTGCTGGGCGAGCGTGACGGCAAACAGCAGACCTACTTTGTTAGCTACAACGATACTGGCCGCGTAATGAACTACGGTTTCCAGAGCTGCAAAGAATATGATACTGACCCGCAGGCTGGTCAGTAAACCTTAGCAGTTATAAACCTTTTTTAGAGGTTTAACCGCAGTCCCGGCCCAAAGCCGGGACTTTGCTTTGATATGGCTCCACGCATGAGAAGATATTGCCTTGACGGGGGGATATTGAAATTAACAGCTATTAAAATGATTTAATAAACCCGATCGTCCCAAATACTATAAGCAGAGGTGCCTGCAATTTTATGTTCCCAGGTGATTGATTTATATTTCAGGCAAACCTGTTCATAGGGCATTGTTTCAATACTGTCGATGACATGGGGATAGATGGCATCTATGTTCACTATGCTGGCTTCCGTTAGTTTTACCTTGTAAAAAATTTCTAATAAACCATTCGGGTTTAGCCAGTAAATCTCAAAAATAGCGGTAAGCATTTCATTTTCTGAGATAGCTAATCCGAGTAAAGGCGAAGATTTATCAACAGGCTTTACGAAATCTATCGGGTGATGGTTACAATGTTCTGCGCGGGATAATCTATGGTTTAGTGAAATAACTTGTATCTCATCAGTGTGCCCTTTTTGGAATTTATTACCTACTGAATTTATTGTGTTACAACCAGCAGAGATCAAACCCTGTTGTTTTCCCGTTAAACTTAAATAGATATTAAAACTCATCCTGAACTCCTTTTATTGATTTGGTGTATCTATTGAGTGAATTAAAGTGTTTCTGGACTGGGTGTTTTTTGCCCGTCCTGGCTGATTTTTAACTCCTGAAAATATCATGATTGTGGAGTGTTAAATAAAGCAAAAGCCGGAAGCCTCTTTGATAACCTAAGCGATCGCGCGCATTAAAATAAAGCAAACGGGGGCTATTTTCCAAATTAACTAAAAAGAAGAATTTTAGAATTTTCTTAATAGTTATCTACGCAAATCTGTACCAGAACAACATCAAGATCGGTTATTTTTCCAACCGTAACAATGTCATTAGAATAAGCCGCCTTCCAGCACTCTGCTTCTACATTACATGTCTCTTGCAACTCATAACCTTTTGCCAGTAGATAATCCCTGATGGAAGTAGTATCAGTAGTCTCCTCAAATATAATGCTATAGACGAATGCCTGTGGTCCGCTGATATTACTATAGCGAAAATAATACTTTTGCGATATTTTGGGCATTTTTTTAAGCAATTCCGGAGTGTAATAATTATATTCTCTTTTATCACTTTCAGTATAAGTGGCGCTGCTCGCAAACTCCATTTTAACATAAGGTAAGGCATAAACGATGAATGCCGCTAAAACCACTGAGGTAATAATAAACGTGAGCAGCCGTTTTCTCATAATCCCATCCTGCCGTTATCAGTGCCTATAATAATAAAGGTTTTTTCATTGGCTGGTAATATAACATTTCCGGAAAGAAAGTCGTTATAGGGGACGATTTCCTTCATAAAAGAGGGCAGAAAACCTTTTCGTGGTCTTGCGCAGGGATATTTGTCAGGATCTGGAAATAAGAGCGGCGCAAAATCATAAACCTTATAGCTACCTATACGGCCATAGCGATCCCACCTTCGCAGCGCTTTCGCCTTTGAAACGGGCTTTAATAAAGGGAAGGGGTTGGGCGTTGATACCACCCGGTAAAAACCCAACAAATCAGAAACTAAATCTTCAGCGCTAAACCCGCTATCGGTAACGAAACTATTTGGAAAGGCGCCCTGGAATGCCTCAAATTTTTTGGCCATGGTCATCATCATTGCTAATGCTATGCTTTTTCTCTCCCATAAAGGGCGTCCATGTTTAATACGCCAGGTTATGAACTTTCCGGAACGTACAAGTTTATAAGGAGCGTTCATTCCCTGAGAGTAGGTTACATCATAGTAATTTTTCCCGGATAACTCTCCCTCCTGCATTTTATCGAGGATCTTTTTTATATCTTCTCCTCGGGCGTGCCCTAAATCTATCCAACCTAATACTTCTGTATAAATCAGCCCATCTTTGGAAGTTGAAGCATATTGTCCATCTATTATATCTTTCCTGCCGCTCATCTTTAGCACCTCTGTCCTTAAGGTTAATGAAGCTTAATAATCGTACCACTCATTTTTGCACCAGTAAAATATAAATTGCCTGAGCGTTCCTGCTTTACGCGGGCCAGCGATGAGCAGGCAGGGAAGTAAGCTATTGTAATGAAAATAGTCAGGCGAAGATCTTATAATGGATTATCTTACTAAAATCGGTAAATACATTAATGGGAAAGGGGGCCGATCGTAAAATCGGCCCTTATTGTAGTAGTGATTACAATCCTGGCGGCCTGGGCACTTCCAGATAGCGCCCGTCGATATCGCGGCGATAGTAGTAACCATCCTGCACATAGAAGCGCTCGCCGTTATAGTCGAGCGCGCGCATGGCACCGCTAACCCGTTCAACCGGCGGCTGAACAACCACATAAGTATTGTCGTTCTGGCGCTGATAGTAGTTGCCGTTTAGCGCGTAATAGGTCAGGCCGCCGATAATTACCGCCGCCGCCGCCTCCGGCAAAAAGGAGAGCCTTCCCGGCCCGCGCCCGCGATCCCAGCCGGGTCCGCGATCCCAACCATGACCGCGATCCCAGCCTGGGCCTGGTCCCCAGCCGCCCGGATGCGCCGACGCCAGCGTGGGTGCCAATAAGGTTAAGGCGAACAGAGTACTCATCACCTTTTTCATACAGTTTCTCCTGGTTCTCACTGCAGCTTACATTACTCCGGGCCAGTGAAAACGCAAGAGCCAGCCACAGGCTATTGTGGGTTACTTACACTGCTTAACGTATTCTTAACTCAGCCTCCATGTTGGCTGCCAGATCGGGCGCCGGTGGCGCGACAGCCAGCTTCTTCTCCGGCTGCAATAGCATCATTGCCAGCATGCTGCCGAAAGCGATTGCCGCCGTAGCACTGAACATTGCGTTATAACCGAAGTGCTGCGCCAGCCAGCCGCTCAGCATCGGCGAAATCACAGAGGCAAGATTGGCGATCGCCAGCGTCATACCGCTGTAGGTACCGACCGTGGATTTTGGCGTGACGTCAATAACTACCGACCAGTAAACGTTGTTAACCAGAGCATTCAACGCGTTGCCCATCGTCATTAACAGGATAATTCCGGCAGCGGAACTCATCCAGGGGATCGCCATAAAACAAAGTGCGGTGCAGAGCAGGCCGGCCGCGGCAAACAGGTTGCGCGCCAGCCGCAGATTGCCGGTGCGCCGCAGCAGCGTGTCAGCGATTTTTCCGCCCAGCAGCACGGTAACACAGGCGCCGCTCCAGGGGATCATCGCCACGTACCAGAGCGAGTGCAGATCGTAGTGAAAGCTGTCCTGAAGATATTTCGGCCCCCAGGTAACCAGCGTAAAGGTAACATAGAGAAAAGAAAAATAGCCAAGCGCGTTGCAAACCAGAGTACGGCTGGTAAAAAAACGCCACCACGGCAGGCGCGGCCCGCCAGCGCTCTGTTTCTGGCCGCGCATAATGAGTTCGCGCTCTGCCTGACTGGCGCGAGGCTGCTGTACAGGCGTATCGGTGAATGTGCGTGCAAAGATCAGCATAGCGACCAGAGAAAAAATACCCAGCAGAATAAACATCATTCGCCAGTCATTAGTCAGCAATAGCAGGCCTACCGCAATGGGTGCAGTTAGCAGCGCGCCGACCTGGGTGCTGAGCAATCCGATGCCCAACGCCATGCCGCGTTCATTATCGGGCGCCCAGTGTGCGATAGCTTTATTCATTAATGCATAGGCCGGGCCTTCGGCAAAACCGAACAGAATACGCATTACGGCGAAGCCCATAATGGCCGAACCGCCAAAGAGTGCCACGCCCAGCTCGCCTGCCCAGGCCGTGGCAATTTCCAGCAGTGACCAGAGCACGCCAGCCAGCAGCCAGACTTTTTTGGTTCCCAGACGGTCAGCCAGAAAGCCACCGCAAAGCGAACCGAACAGATAGCCAAAGCCAAAGTAGCTAAGCACTACGCCAAGCTCTGTTTTGCTGAACTGGAACTCGGTGGAAATGGCGTTGGCCGCGAAAGAGAGCGCGCCGCGATCGATATAATTAATCAGCGCGATAAAAAACAGCATAGCGAAAATGCGGTAGCGATAGCGGGTGTCAACTCTCATGGATCTTCTCCTGAACAACGAGTGGTTAATCAGAAGAAGCAAGTTCGGTGCCAGAGTTTTTTCGGCTACAGGTTGCGATATATTGCAGCTAACCCGCCAAAAAGTGCCAAATAAAAAGGCGCAGCCATCGCTGGCTGCACCTTAACAGAACACATGGGCGAATTAAGCAGGCACGCTTAACGCTTTCTGGCTGCGCGACCAGACGCGGTGTGCGGCCATCGCTGCGAGGAACTCGCTCATCAGTACGCCTTCGGCCTTGTCATCTTCAATCAGGCCTTCTTCACGTTCGCTGTCGCCAAGACCGAACTGTGATTTAAAGCGGCGTGCGTCACCGCTCAGGCCAATAACTTTCAGATGCTTATAGGCTTCCAGCAGGAAGTAGCGGGCATCGCCGCTCAGCAGCAGGGCGTCAATATTACCGTCTGGCACGATTACCGCATCGAAAGTCAGTGAGGGAAGGCCGCTAAAAGTGGCGTCGATCGGCAGATTTGAACCATCGTCCGCACGTACCTGGCCCATATGCGGCGCAAGTAGCTTGCCATGCACGCCCTGAGCCTTGAGCTCCTGCAGAATAGCCAGCACGTCCGCTGCCAGCACGCCATCGCTGATTAGCAATGCTACCTGGCGGCCCTTGATCGAGCCGCTTGGCACGGCATAAAGGCTCAGGCTGGCGTCTTTTTTCAGGCCGTTAACGTCTTTCGGTGGCGCGGTGTGCATTTTCTCATCAGAGAGCGCGATACCCAGATTTTCCGCAACGCCGTTAGCCAGCGAAACATCAATATGCACCAGATGATCCACTACGCGTTCACGAATATAGGCGCGGGCGACTTTACTCAGCTCAAAAGAGAAAGCATCGATAATGTGTTGCTGCTCAACCGGTGTCTGGCTGTTCCAGAACAGACGCGGCTGCGAATAGTATTCGCCGAAAGAAGGGCTGCGCTCGCGCACTTTATGGCCTTCGATACGTTCCTGGTAGCTTTCGAATCCACCGCGATGTGGCGACGGTGGCGTTTCGCGCGGCCAGTTATCGTTGATGGAATTCGGCTCATAGTTGGCCGGATTGGTATCGATATCCATGCGGTGCATGCCCTGACGCTGGAAATTATGGTAAGGGCAGGTAGGGCGGTTAATAGGGATTTCATGGAAGTTAGGCCCGCCAAGGCGGCTAATCTGCGTATCCGTGTAGGAGAACAGACGGCCCTGCAACAGCGGATCGTTGGTGAAATCCATGCCGGGAACGATATGGCCCGGATGGAAAGCGACCTGTTCCGTTTCCGCAAAGAAGTTATCAGGATTACGGTTCAGCACCATTTTGCCGATCAGCTGCACC
>NZ_JBHDVM010000004.1:172761-193256 GCF_042610525.1 Pantoea sp. sgz302252 | reverse complement strand
TTGGTGGCATCCAGCAGGTCAAAATCGAATTTAAATTCATCTTCTTCCGGGATTAGCTGTACGCCCAGCTCATATTCCGGGTAATCACCCGCTTCGATAGCTTCCCACAGGTCGCGGCGATGGAAATCAGGATCGCGGCCGGTCAGTTTTTGCGACTCATCCCAGAGCAGCGAAGCTTTGCCCGCAACGGGTTTCCAGTGGAAGCGTACGAAGGTTGCTTTGCCTTCGGCATTGATAAAGCGGAAAGTATGGATACCAAAGCCTTCCATAGTGCGATAGCTGCGCGGAATGCCGCGATCGGACATCGCCCAGATAACGTTATGCAGCGTTTCCGGCTGTAGGGAAACGTAATCCCAGAAGGTATCGTGCGCGCTTTGACCCTGAGGGATTTCGTTATGCGGTTCAGGTTTTACCGCGTGCACGAAATCAGGGAATTTATGCGCATCCTGAATAAAGAATACTGGCGTATTGTTGCCAACCAGGTCAAAAACCCCTTCGTCGGTATAGAACTTGGTGGCCCAGCCGCGAATATCACGCACCGTGTCCGCCGAGCCCGCGCCGCCCTGCACAGTAGAGAAACGAACAAAAACCGGCGTCTGCTTTTCGGGATTACGCAGGAAGTCTGCTTTGGTAATGTCGCTCATATCGCGATAGGGCTGGAAATAGCCGTGTGCGGCCGAACCACGCGCATGCACGATACGCTCAGGGATGCGTTCATGGTCAAAATGCGTAATTTTTTCACGCAGGATAAAATCTTCCAGCAGCGTCGGGCCGCGTGTACCCGCACGCAGCGAGTTCTGGTCGTCGGCGATGCGTGTACCCTGATTGGTAGTCAGCGGAAAGTTTTCGCCGCCTTTACGGAAGGTTTCCAGCGAATCAAGCTTGGCGTTATGCGTTTCAGGTGACTTCAGGCTTCCCGGCGCGGTGGGTTGTTTACCCGGCGGTGTGGGTTCTGACAGAGGCTTATGCGAGCCATCTGCGGGCGCCAGCGAATCCATTCCCGGCTTCGCCGAATCGGGCCCGGTTAAAGGGGCGTTATGGGTGATTTCCTTGTTATCGGTTTCTTTCGACATGCTCACTTGCTCCTGTGATGAGTGTTGCTATCCAGTAACTATAGAACAGTGAGTGAGGTACGCCTGGAAACCGCAGGGTTAAGTCATAAATCAGGTAAAAAAGGGCCGCAAAGCGGCCCTGAGGTTGATGACAAACTTATTGTCGCGTTTAAAACGGTGACAGAGCAGCAGAGGCAGATCGGGACATGGACACGCCGTGAAATCGTCCCTGATGGCTCGGTTGGCGCGTCCATGCGCCAAACGGTCCGCTTATCCGCTCAGCCTCTGCCGCTATCAAGCTGCAGCGTTGCTGTAAAAAGAGGCAGTCCTGATGAACAGTTCAGGTTTGTCAGCAGTCTGAGGGCCGCAAAGCGGCCCTGAGGCAAGTTGGAAGCGGACTAGCCGTGCGCCAGTTCGGCTTCGTTGTCCGCATCGGCATTCAGGCGCGCCTTATCGGTTTGCTTCAGCCACTGGCTGGTCAGCATGCCAGCAGTCATTGAACCATTGACGTTCAGCGCGGTGCGGCCCATATCGATCAGCGGTTCGATGGAGATCAGCAGCGCTACCAGCGTGACCGGCAGGCCCAGCGTCGGCAGCACGATCAGCGCAGCAAAAGTTGCGCCGCCGCCCACGCCCGCAACGCCAGCGGAGCTCAGGGTAACGATGCCAACCAGCGTGGCGATCCAAACCGGATCGAACGGATTAATGCCTACCGTTGGCGCTACCATCACTGCCAGCATAGTTGGGTAAAGCCCCGCGCAGCCGTTCTGGCCGATAGTGGCACCGAAAGAGGCCGAGAAGCTGGCGATAGATTCCGGAATACCCAGGCGACGAGTCTGCGCTTCCACACTGAGCGGAATGGTGGCCGCACTGGAACGGCTGGTAAAGGCAAAAGTAATTACCGGCCAGACCTTACGGAAGAAGCGTTTCGGATTGACGCCGTTAACGGAAAGCAGCAGCGCGTGCACAGCGAACATAATCGCCAGCCCCAGATAAGAAGCGATAACAAAGCTGCCCAGCTTGACGATATCCGCCAGGTTGGAGCTGGCTACGACTTTAGTCATCAGCGCCATTACGCCGTAAGGCGTCAGCTTCATAATCAGGCGCACCAGCTTCATTACCCATGCCTGCAGGACATCTATCGCCGCCAGCACCCGCTCGCCTTTCAGCTTGTCATCGCGCAGTAAATGCAGCGCGGCTACGCCCAGGAAAGCGGCAAAAATCACTACGCTGATAATGGAGGTTGGATTGGCCCCGGTAAGGTCGGCAAAAGGATTTTTTGGCACAAAAGAGAGCAGCAGCTGCGGCGCGGAAAGATCGGCCACCTTACCGATATAGTTTGTCTGCAATGCGGACAAACGGGCGGTTTCCTGCGCGCCCTGCACAAGGCCGCTGGCGTTGAGATCGAACAGCCAGGTGACAAAAACGCCGAC
This sequence comes from Pantoea sp. sgz302252, assembly GCF_042610525.1. Classification (GTDB taxonomy): domain Bacteria; phylum Pseudomonadota; class Gammaproteobacteria; order Enterobacterales; family Enterobacteriaceae; genus Erwinia. Next base: position 190,771 of record NZ_JBHDVM010000004.1, on the reverse strand, counting down.
CAGCGCGGAGATTGCCGTGGTGAACAGCAGTACGCCGATAGTAAGTACGCTGATTTTCCCCAGCGATGAGGCGTTATGCAACCGGGCTACGGCGCTGAGAATAGAGGCGAATACCAGTGGCATAACAATCATCTGCAATAGCTGAACGTAGCCGTTGCCGACCAGGTTAAACCAGCTAATGGATTCTTTTAGCACAGCGCTGTCTGCGCCATAGATAGCATGCAGCGCGAAGCCGAACAGCACGCCAACAACCAGCCCCAGCAGCACTTTTTTCGCCAGGCTCCAGCTGGCGTTACCGCTCTTAGCCAGCAGGGCCAGCAGCAGCACGAAAACCGCCAGGTTTGCAATTAATGGAAGGTTCATCCCAGATCTCCGGTAATGACGAGGCCAGACAGCAGCCTCGTTAGTGAGCTATTTTGTTACGCAACGAAATTACGCGCTGGGGGCGATGGTAGCAGCTCGCGGAGAAGGGACTATATAATCAAAAGTAATAGGTTATAATTTTTCCAGTGAATTCGCAGATTTATTGCGCTATCTGGTGATTTATAAAGCGGCTGATGCTGCTTTGCACCTGATCCAGCATCTGTGTCGGCCAGCCTGCTGCACTAAAAGAGGGCGAACCGGCCGGAAACCACATCGCTGCAGCGACCAGCGTAAGGCAAAGCATGCGCTCCAGCTGATTGCCGTTGCGGCTGCTCAGCAGCGGCAGGCGAAAACGCCAGCGGCAGGGCCAAAGCAGCGGCACGCCAGCGGGCGTCAGCATATCGGCGACAATATGGCTAAGGTAGCCCATCACCATACCCTGAAAAACGTCGGCGGGCAGAACCCACTCCTGCGGCAGCTTTAATCGCAGCAAAACGACGCCGCCGATAACGGCCAGCAAGCTGTGGGTAAAGCCGCGATGTCCAAAGGCGCGTGCGATAGGCTGCGATAGCCAACGAAAGCGCTGGCCAAGCGTGGAACGCGGGTGATCGATATCCGGCAGCAGACAGGTCAGCAGCGTGGCGGGAATAACGTGCCACCAGTCTCCGTCACCGAGAACGGGCGTGAGCTCGGCTCGCTTGGCAAAAATCGCGCTGGCTATGGCAAAAATAACGTGGCCTTCGGCCGTCATGGGAAACATCCGGAAACTGGAACTGTCAATGCATCCAGTATAGGGGATATATACAGTAGAAGGAATACGTGACGCTGTAACGAAAGAGTAATATTTTGTTTACGTGGAGTGCCTGAGGATCAGCGAGAAGCCCAGATCGACTACGGTGTTAGCCGGTTCGCCGCCCGCAATTTTATCGGTAAGCATTATCGCTGCCAGCTTACCGGTTTCCCAGCGGTCGATAGCTATAGTAGTTAACGGCGGCAGCATGCTGCTGGCAAAGTCCAGGTCGCCGAATCCTATTACGGCGATATCATCCGGCACTTTCAGGCCACAGCTTTGCGCTTGCAGCATCGCGCCCTGAGCCAGCGTATCAGAGCTGCAAATAATCGCATCCGGCTGGGAGGTCAGCAAATCCGCCATGCCTTTTCGGCCGGCGGCCATCGTTGCCGGAAGCGGCACCGTTGTCTGGCAGCAACATTTCAAGCCGCTCTTTTCTAAGGCTGCCAGCGCGCCTTGCCTGCGCAGCTGCGCCCGATTGTCGTCCGTCCAGAGCAAACCGACCCGGCTATAGCCTTTAGCCGCAATATATTCGCCAGCGGCATAGCCCGCCTTCTCATGCGAGAAGCCGATCAGCATATCCAGCGGCGTCGGGGTTAGATCCCAGATTTCCACCACGGGCAGCGCCGCGTTAAGCAGCCGCTTTTTTAATGCCTTAGTATGATGGATGCCGGTCAGTACTATGCCGTCTGGTTTTCTGGAAAGCAAAGCGGAGACGATCGCTTCTTCTTCTTCAGGCTCATATCCCGCCACGCAGAGCAGCATATGATAGCCGCGCGCGGCAAGTTCGTCGCTTATTGCCTGAATAGTATCGGTAAACATATTGTTATTGATTTGCGGCACAACCACGGCGATTAGCCTGCTGCGGTTCGAAGCTAAGCCGCCAGCCAGCAGATTAGGGATATAGCCGGTTGCCTGAACGGCAGCCATTACTTTTGCGAGCGTAGCCGCGCGTACCAGCTGTGGCCTGTTTAGCGCCCGGCTGACCGTCATCGGCGAAAGGCCAGCGTGGCGTGCAACGTCCTGTAAGGTAGGTGCGCGAGGCACTGTCGATGAGGGCGGCGTTTTAGGCGAATTTCCTGACATGATTTTCCAGTCCTTTTACTGGTGCTGCCAAAGAGAAATAGAGTTGATGGCGCATGATAGCCCAATCATCAATAAGGGATATAGAGCTTTATTTCTCCTGCCAGAGTTGAAACCGGATTAATTTTGTGACGCAAGCGGCGGTTTTTTGCGCTGGTTATGGTCAGGCATCTCAGGTTGGCGCATTAATGATAGCGCAATCATTTCACCAGTTACCGGAGGAGTATGATGACAGCCAGCGCCAATTCCGAAGCCGTAACCTACGCCCAGGCCAGCCAGGCCAAAACAGCTGCCGACAGCGGCGATCGCATCAGCGCCGTTAAGCTTTCCCTGGCTTTTCTGCCGCTCGCCACGCCGGTCAGTGATGCCAAAGTGCTGACCGGACGGCAAAAACCCTTAACGGAAGTCGCCATTATTTTCGCTGAGATCCAGACCCGCGACGGGTTTGAAGGCGTAGGTTTCAGCTATTCCAAGCGCGCGGGCGGGCAGGGTATTTACGCGCATGCCAAAGAAATTGCCGATAACCTGCTGGGCGAAGATCCCAGCGATATCGACAAAATCTACAGCAAGCTGCTCTGGGCTGGCGCTTCCGTTGGCCGCAGCGGGCTGGCGGTACAGGCCATTTCGCCGTTTGATATCGCCCTGTGGGATTTGAAAGCGAAGCGGGCTGGTTTGCCGCTGGCAAAGCTGCTGGGCGCGCATCGCGACTCTGTGCAGTGCTATAACACTTCCGGCGGTTTTCTGCATACGCCGCTGGAGCAGGTATTAAAAAATGTCGCCATTTCTCAGGAAAGCGGTATCGGCGGCATTAAAATTAAGGTTGGTCAGCCCGATACGGCAGAAGATCTGCGCCGCCTTAGCGCGGTGCGTAAAGCGCTGGGCGACGATTTCCCCTTAATGGTGGATGCCAATCAGCAGTGGGATCGTGAAACCGCGATCCGCATGGGCCGCAAAATGGAAGCCTTTAACCTGGTGTGGATTGAAGAGCCACTGGATGCCTGGGATGTGGAAGGGCATGCCGCGCTGGCCGCCGCGCTGGATACGCCAGTAGCCACGGGCGAGATGCTGACCAGCTTCCGTGAGCATGAACAGCTGATTCTGGCGAATGCCAGCGATTTTGTACAGCCAGACGCGCCGCGTGTAGGCGGCATCACGCCATTTCTTAAGATTATGGATTTGGCGGCGCGGCATCATAAAAAGCTGGCGCCACATTTCGCTATGGAAATCCATCTCCATCTGTCAGCCGCTTATCCCATCGAGCCCTGGCTGGAACACTTTGAATGGCTAAACCCGCTGTTCAACGAACAGCTGCTGCTGCGCGACGGCAGAATGTGGCTTTCCGATCGACCCGGCCTGGGCTTTACCCTCAGCGACCAGGCCAGAAGCTGGACGGTGTTGCAGTGCCAGTTTGGGCAACCGGACTAAATTATACTGATAAGGGCGCAAAGGCTCTTCAGGCTGCTGACGAACTTAAAGCGATGGAGGGCCTGTGGCGCACTACGGGCCATGGACGGCCCGTACTGAGCTATCATGGACGATGCTTTTTGCGTCTTTGCGGAAGACACAGGCCCTCTTGAGCCGACACCGCCATACTTTATCATCGACCTCAAGGGCGCAAAGCCCTTATCGTTTTTAGCTGCCGAGAAGATGCCGACTGCTCAGCTCGGTAAGCGATGTGAGTTGCACATCCGCCAGCGACCAGCGCGCGTCATCGGCATATATCGCTGCGGGCACTACAATGGAGCGCATCCGCGCGGCTTTCGTCGCGATCATGCCGTTAACGGAATCCTCCAGGGTCACGCAATTCAGCGGGTCGACCCCGAGACGGGCGGCAGCATCAAGATAAACCTGTGGATGCGGCTTGCTATAGGGCAGCGCTTCTGCCGAAGCCAGCACTTCAAAATAGTGACGCAGGCCGAACATCGCCAGAACCTGTTCCTGCATAAACAGCGGCGAAGCAGAGGCCAGACCGATTTTCAGTCCTTCTGCCTGGCAAAGTTTCAAGGCCAGCTCCACGCCCGGCAGCAGAGGTTTGGTTTCTTCAATCAGATTTAGCGCTCGTGTGATAATGCGCTGCGTTACCTCTTCCTGCGTTGGACCGAGCCAGGGCAGCGTTTCATACCACATACGCACTACCTGATCGATACGCAAACCCACCGTATCCGGCAGCTCGCTTCGCCGTGAAAGATCGACATCCAGCGTGGCGAAAACATCCAGCTCCGCCTGTTCCCATAGAGGTTCGGAATCAATTAGTAACCCATCCATATCAAAAATTGCGGCAAGTACAGGACGCGAATAAGACATAATACGGCTCCGATAGCAGTTTCTGACACCTTAACATGAAGTTAAGGCGCAGAGCATTGCGCACGTTTAATCGCCTTTCATCGCACTGGCGCCATTTTTTTCAGGCAGATTTTGCCTGTCGGGGGTAAACTTACAGCCCTCACAGCATAAGGACAGGAGAAAGCATGACTTATCAACAGGCTGGAAGAGTCGCGATACTGAAGCGCATCGCCGGCTGGATTATTTTTATTCCGGCGCTGATTTCCACGCTGATTTCGCTGATGCGCTTTTTCGAGGCAAGCCGTGAGAAGCAGGAAGGCATCAATGCGGTGATGCAGGATTTTTCCCATGTGATGATCGATATGATCCGCTTCAATACCGGTTTCCTGAATGGTTTCTGGCATAATTCGCCCGTGCCGGATTTTAACCAGGGAGGCAACTGGCTATTCTGGCTAATCTATATCCTGATTTTCGTCGGGCTGGCTTTACAGGCTTCCGGTGCCAGAATGTGGCGTCAGGCGCAGCATCTGCGTGAAGGCATCGAGGACCAGATGATTCTGGAAAGGGCCAAAGGAGAGGAAGGGCGCAGCCGCCAGCAGCTGGAAGAAAAAATCGTGGTGCCGCGCCATACCATTTTCCTGCAGTTCTTTCCGCTTTATATACTGCCTGTTGTCATAGCCGTTGCGGGCTACTTTATCCTTAAGCTGGCAGGTTTTATTCACTGACCCCGCTAAGCCGGGCGGGCCAGCTGTCTGCCCGCTTCCGCCTGGTCCAGCAGGGCGCCGACCGCCCGCTGGGCTTCCTGCAGCCATTCGCCGCCAAAGACATTTGCTCTGTTGAGCAGATAGTAGAGCTGATAGACCGGCTGGCGCTGCTGATAATCGCGCGGCAGTGGCCAAATCGATTCATACCCTTCCAAAATTTGTTGCGGCAGCTCCGGAAACCACGGCAGCATCGCTAAATCGCACTCTCTGTCGCCCCAGTAGCAGGCCGGATCGAAAACGCAGGGACCTTCGATAGTGGTCGCGCAGTTAGCGGGCCAGAGATCGCCATGCAGCAGCGAAGGCGCTGGATGATGAGTGTCCAGGATTTCCCGGGTGCAGCTGACGATAAGATCGATATCGCCATACTGAATACCTTTTTCCGCTGCCAGTTGAAGCTGCCAGCCGATCCGCTGTTCGGCGAAAAACACCGACCAGCGCTTCAGCCAGCTATTAGGCTGCGGCGACGTTTTGATATTGTTGTCGAAATCCAGCCCAAACTGCGGCTGTTCACTCCACTGATGCAGGCGCGCCAGCTGCTGACCAAGCTGGTGGGCGCTTTGCGGGTGGAGTGGAGAGAGGGGAAGATATTCCAGCAGCAAAAAGCTGACCTCGCGATCGTAGCCGACGCCATAAACTTCGGGCACCCTCACGGTATTAGTACGGGCAAGCAGCGCCAGCTGGTCAGCTTCCCAGGTGAAGAGATCCAGCATCTCGCGGCCGTTGCATTTCACAAAGATATCGCGTTCGCCATAGCGAATACGCCAGGCAGGATGGACGTCGCCGCCCGGTAACTCAATGCGCTGGCTGATTTCAGCCTCACCTGACTGCTCACTCAACAGACGACTAATGGCTGACCACATGGCGGTTTCCTCTTTTTCGCTGTAAGTTGCGGGACATGCTGATACTAACGCTTAAATAATATACAAAACCAGCATTTACGCTGCAGATGGCGCACTTTTTACAAAACCTTAGCTTTTAATGCCGCTCAAAAATGTCTCCCAGCGCTGTACTTCTACCTCAGGTTTCTCGCCCAGCACTATTTCGCCGAGGCTAATGGCCTGCTCGCGAATTTCTTCTTCGCTTAAGCCGCTAACGATGCCAAAACTGTTAGTGCCAAGCTCATGGGGGTGACCTTCTTTGTCATGCAACGAAGTCGTGAAGCCGCCATTAGTCAGCGCGCTGTTCAGCTCCAGCACGTCTGTAAGTCCTTCATCTTTGAAGCGAAAAGTCACCACATATTGTGCAATATCTGTCGAGGCCATGATCTACTCCTTTGTTTACTCATCGTTTTTCTTAGCATAGTTCATCCTCGACGCTGCACGGGCTGGAAGCGGTTTTAAAGCTGCCGGGAATTATCACAGGGAACTATCGCATCGACGCTTCTGAGGAGAGATTTTCTGGCCAAATAAGAAAGCTGATTTCAGATTATTGTACAGGTAGCAATATTTAGCGGGGAAAGCGGGCAGCCAGGTTGCTGACAAGCGCGTGATTACTCTTTCGTTAATGGGATTAATCCCATTAGACAGATTATTTCCTTAAAATATAAGCATCTGACGGCATTTAACAAAATGTTACCAATCTTTCTATAAAAGAGATTGAACGTCCCGTAAAACTCTTCAGACTCACCCTTTTTCAACAGTCGTATGGATCATATTTAATGAAAGCGCTTAACAAGTTGTCGGCAGTTGTTTTACTCTCCGGCGGAGTATTTTGTCATCAGGCACTGGCGGACAACAACGTCTTTACCGTCATGGATGATCCTTCCACAGCTAAAAAGAATTTTGAGGGCAACGCGGCGGCGGGTTACCTGGCTCAAACCGGCAATACCACCAGCTCTTCGCTGACGGCCAGCACCAATATGACCTGGTATCAGTCACAGATGGCCTACAGCCTGTGGGGCAACGCCAGCAACACTTCTTCTAATGATGAGCGTTCTTCAGAAACTTATCAGGTAGGTGGACGTACGCGCTACAACCTGAACCCGTCTGATTATCTGTTTGGCCAGGCCAGCTGGTTAAGCGATCGCTTTAACGGCTACGATGGCCGTTCTATTCTGGCTGCCGGTTATGGTCGCCAAATCCTGAACGGGCCGGTGCACTCACTGCGTCTGGAAGCCGGTCCTGGCGTGCGTTATGACGACTACCACGACGGCGGCCATGAAACTCAGGCGCTGGCTTACGGCGCGGCCAGCTACCAGTGGCAGCTTACCGACACCACTAAATTTATCCAGGGCGTTTCCGTACTGGGTAGCGACGACACCACCATCAACTCCGAGACTGGCTTGCAGGTGGCTATTAACTCCCATTTCTCCCTGAAAATGGCCTATAACGTTACCTGGAACCAGAATCCGCCATCTTCTGCGCCGGATAAGACCGATACCAAAACCACTATTCAGCTTTCTTACGCTATGTAAACCCGGTGGGCCAGCGCGTGCTGGCCCACTGTTTGCCTCTTCCGTTCCCGACATTTTATTTCCTCTCCCGCAAACAATCATTCAATATAAAGAAACCAAACTTAATTAGCTGAACCTGACGTGCCCATTTTGCAGTTAAGATTAAATCTGGCAGTTAAGCGTTTTTTTTTGACGAAACGGGCGGAAATTGGTTTTATTAATCCGCTTTATTTTGTTATCGAAAAAAGGAGAGATGAAATGAGTAAACAAGAATTGACCCTTGAACAGTGCCAGACAATCCGCGGTGGAAGCGTAGAAGGTGGTATAGTCGGCGGGTTTATCGGTGGATTTGTGGGAAGTTTACTTGCAATCCCTGCTGGTGTGGCAAGCGCGGGATTTGGCACAGCGGTCAGTATAGGTGCAACAGCAGCAGGGGCAGCTATTGGCGCTAACGTTTCGTGATCAGGTTAAAAACTAACGGTGTTTGAGTGTTAAAACTATACCGGTAACTTTTATATTTGACAGCGGTACAGCATTTACTTGTCTGTTAAATATTATTCTTTACCAGCCAGTGTTAGCATGATCTGGAAAGAAAATTTGCAAAATTCTATACCGGATAAAACGGCTACTTAAATCATCGTATAGTTTTCAACGCAATGTAAATCCGGCGGGCCAGTATATGCTGGCTCGTTGTTGTTAACTCGCGCTGGCGGTTCTTATTTATTCTTTCTCGCCGTAAACGCTATATCAGCAGCCTTTTTTCCTGACAGACGCGTAATTTATATATTTGCTAATGCTATGATACCCTGTAAAAATCTGTTGGGCGTTCGCAAACTGTCAAAAAGACGTCATATTAATGTGAAGATGGTTCAGCTTGATAATTCCTCAACCTATATCCTGAAAGAAATTATTCATGAATAGTGAATTTAATAGTTGCCTTAAAAAGTCGCCGCCAGGAGTTCAGCTGTATTCTTTTGTGCTGGTGCTTTTTTTTTCCCTTTTTATTATAATTCTTATCCAAGGGAGGTACGGTAAACAAGAAATAGTTCGTGGACTTGTCCGGGATGAATCTTATTATCGGATTGCCGCCAGCAAGGTCGGCAACGTGACAGAACTTTATGTTAAAGAGGGAGAGATCGTTGATCAAGGAGCACCGCTTTTTCGTGTTGCTCTGCCATGGCAGGATGTGAAGGACCAGCTCAACGGTAAAAGCATGTTGCAGGAAACAATTCTCAGGCTTACTGAAGCACAGCGCGATATTAAAACTGAACAGGATCTGTATCAGCGGGAGTGGGATAATTTAGTCAGGCAAAAAGAGAAGTACTTTTTGCAGCTTAACAATAAGCTTGAAAAAATTTCACAGGTTGAAGCGGATTATGAACAGAAAACAAAGCTCTATAAAAAACAAATGGCGGAACTCGTTTCCCTGTTAAAAACTAAATCAATTAATAAATCAGAAGTGGAAAACCTGAAGCAAATTATTATTGACAATAACTTGGCTCTGGCTAAAGCAAAAATAGAGCGTGAAACTCTTTTACAAAGCCAGGCGGAGCAAGAGATAAACTACCTTAGAATGGAGCGTGAGCTTTTACAAAACAAAAACAATCTTGAAGCCAGATTGCGCGATATCGTTAACGAATTGAATAAAATACAAATGGAGCAGGAGTATATAGTTACTTCACCAGTTGCGGGGAAAGTTCACGACGTTGGTATCCTGGAAGGCGACTTTGTTGATGGCAAAGTTCCTTCCATGATTATAAAAAAAGGTGAAAGCAGTAAGCCCGTAGTCATTCTTTACCTTTCAGGCAATCAAATCGGACTAATAGACAAAAATGAAAAGGTCTTTCTGCGCGTCGATACTTTCCCCTATGAAAGCTACGGTATGGTAAGCGCGCGGGTCACCAATATAGCCAGTACACCGACGCTGGTCAGCATGGATGAAAAAGAGTCACTATTCAGAGTAAAACTGAAAATTACTGAGGAAGATAAATTCAGTAAAATTCCGCTAGCCTGGTTAAATGACGGTATGCCGGTGACAACCTCTTTACGTCAGCCAAAACAAAACTTATTTGAATGGCTATTTTTACCAATGAAAAAGGCGTTGAAGCGCAATCCGGACTTTATAGAATGAAAAAACAGTTTAAAATTAAAGATGTGATTCAGGATGAAATGGCCGAATGCGGATTGGCCTGTATAAGCTATATTGCCGGTGTTTATGGTAAAACGGTTAGCCTGGAATCCTTGCGCAGCAAATATGATGTCACTCTGGATGGCCTCTCTTTCTGGCACCTGATGAAAATATGCGCTGAGAATCAAATGATCGCCACTGGTGTTCAGGTATCCGCAGATGCGCTAAACGAGCTGGAAAAGCCGGCGCTGTTGTTATGGGATAATTGCCATTTTGTGGTGTTGAAAAAAACGGGCAAAAAAACGATTGAAGTGATGGATCCTGCTGTCGGCAGCCGACATTTCACCTGGGAACAAGTAAAAGGTCTTTTTTCCGGCGTTGCGCTGGAGATCCTTCCCTCGGAAGGATTTACGCCAGGCGATAGTGAAGAAAAAGAAAAAGCAAAACCGCTGGACTTCTTTAGCCTGAAGATGTTTGGTCGCGGCCTGCTGAAATACAAAAGCTATATGCTGCCTTTTGCCGCGATGGCCGTCGTCATTCAATTAACCAACGTGGCAATACCAAAATTTATGTCGCTGGTATTCGACGAAGTTTTGCCAAAGAATGATGAAGATTTACTCTGGTTACTGCTGTACATCTTTGGCTTTGTCTATCTTGTGCAATCCATTGGCAGCTATTTGAAAATTATCCTTTCACAACGATTGCGCAGGGCCATCTCTCAGCTGGAAGGCATCAACATAGTCAACAAGCTGTTCCGGATGGATCTTCGGTTTTTCAATAAAAGGATGCCTTCCGACCTGTTAAGGAAGATAAAGTCAGTTGACGTCTTTCACATTATTTATACTCAGGGTTGGGTAGATATTGTGATAGATGCGTTTTTCGCCGTTATGTTTATCGTGCTGATGTTTATGATCAGTTTTGATTTGGCACTGTTGACCTTGACAATTACCGGTCTGATGATTTTGGTAAGGCTAATGCTGCTGCCGATATTGATGTCGCGGCAATACTCGGCGCTGGATGCAGAGATTAAAAGGGATAATATTTTGCTGGAAGCGATCGACAATATCAATATGATTAAAATAAGCCATACCGAGTACAGAAAAATTAATAACTGGTTTTATCAACATGCCGATCTGGAAGATAATCGTTCTTCAATAGAGAAAATAAACTCGATTATTCAGCTTTTGGTTACTACGATATCGCATTTGCAGACATTAGTTATTATGGGAATGGGAGCGTATAGTGTTTTGAAGGGACAAAACACCGCCGGTCATCTCATTTCTTTTATATTCTATAAAAACTGCTTAATGAGCAACGTCCAGTCTTTAGTAGAAAACCATATTAATCTGAAAATATGTTCAGTTGAGGTCAGGCGGCTGAAAGATATTACGTCAAAAGAAAAACAGCCAGATGAAGCGTTTCGTAGCAGTACAAAATATAAAAGAGAGCCAGTGGAAAATATAGCCATCAAAGATCTCTCTTTTGGCTATTCAAATCTCGATGAAGCCTTTATTAAAGATATTAACCTTACTCTTAATAAAGGAGAGAAACTAGTTATAACCGGGCCTTCCGGCTGCGGTAAAACAACCTTGCTTAATATTATTGCCGGTCTGCTTTCTCCAGTGAAAGGAGAGGTGTTGGTAAACGGGATTGCGTTGCCGAAATTTGGGCTTTATCAGTACCAGGAACAAATTTCTATCGTTACGCCACAGGACAAAATAATTAGCGGCAGCATCATGGATAATATCATCTATGAATGTGAACACTTTGATATGCAGCTACTGGAAGAGTGTATTGAGAAAACCCGCCTTGCCCCGGTTATCCGCAGCCTTTCAGCAGGACTGAATACGAGACTGGGCGTTAACGGCGCCAGGCTCTCTTCCGGGCAGCAGCAGCGCCTGATGATAGCCAGAGCACTGTACCGCAGGCCGGAACTGATCCTGCTTGATGAGCCGACCTCGCATCTGGATGACAAAGCGCGTGAGGTGATTATCGGTTTGATTACGTCTTTGCCGGTGAGCTGCATTATTGTGTCTCACGACAGGTATCTGATAGATGCGATAGCAAAGGAGGTTGCTCTTGTACCACTGCATCAAGGCTAAAATGCTATCACCGCTGAAAATGATGACGGCGAAGGTCAATGCAGTATTTACGGAAATAGTGATCAGACAAACTGTCGCTATGACTTTTGACCGCTGCTCTGTCAAAACTGCCTATACTATCTTCAAAATATTTAGCGCTTTATTCTCCGGTTATCTGAATAAGCAGTGTGTTACAGATAGTGCACAGTATCTGAGCAGTAAAATATTTAAGGTTAATAACAGAAAATTCGCCAGATTGATGGTGTTGAATAGACTGATGTCAAGTTACATTCGTTTTGGCTTCTATAAACAGGCATGGGCCTCTGTGCTCACTTTCCTTAATCGTAACTGCCTCGTTCAGTATAAGGGAGAGCAACAGCCTGGTAAGCTTTTACTATGCACCCATACCGGCGATTACTGGGTACTCATTCTTAGCGCAGCAAGGCAATATGAAGGAAGCGGTTATAATTTTATCGTGCCTGTTTATCAGAAGATTGCCGATGAACAGCTCAAGATGTACAATAGAATTACCATTCCGGGCGTAAATGTGAAGTTTATCAATATCCATGAAAAAGGAATGCTGCTAAAGCTAAGTCGCTATTTAAAGGATCCGAACACTGTAGTTGCCGTTTTCTATGATTTGTTTTGCTATTCAGCAGGCGTTTTTAATGGCGCTAGTGAACCTGTTACTTTTTTTAACAGAAAAGGGCAAATGACTATCGGCATAACAAATATGGCGAAACGTCTTAATTTGACGGTGAACTTTGTTTCATGTTGTTATCTGACTGAAGAAAGTAAATATATGGTGACTATTTCCCCTGATATCCAGCTTACAGAGCTAAAAGATCCCGGTGAAGTAATGCTGGGTTTCCTGGAATCTTATCTTTGTAAAACTCCATGGCAATGGCATTTTGTCGCCTCGCTGGATGCCTATTACCATTATCCCTTATATATCTTGCAAGCCAAAAACAGCCAGCAGGCTTCGCTTTTCGCCCGTTTAAATCATAAATACTCTCATCGATAATGGTTATGATAAAGAAAATTGCTGTTTGTCTGACGCTCCTGCTGCTGAACGGCTGCTCTCTTGCTCCTGAATATAGTAAGCCTGAAACAACGGCAGATCGCGTGGGTGAGCTCAAAGCTGGTGATGTTTATCGTAGATACAGCTTTGAAGAATTGTTTGCTAAAGATGCTCCATTACTGGAGGTACTTGAACATGCGTTGGTGAATAATTACGATCTTCAGCAGGGAGCACTGCGTATCCAAACTGCCCATGCCCAGATGCAAAGCTCGCTGTTTGATTTTATTCCTGGTGCAAAGCTATCTGTAGCGAAAAATATATCTATGGCATCCGGCGCTTCGCTCTATAGTGGGCAAACGATCAGACAGAAATCGGAAAGCTATCAAAGCAGCCTTGGCGTAGATTCTTATGAAGTGGATATCTGGGGGAAAAAGCTAAACGAAGTCGCCTCTTTGAAACACGATCGGCAGAGCTATGAAAGCGCCGCTGCGGCGCTGCGGCTGACGCTAATGGCCGACCTTGCCAATAACTGGTACGAAACGCTTTATATGATCAAAATCTGGCATTTGCTGAACGATAAAATTGCTTTGCTGGACAATATAGCCGACGGCCTACAGGCGCTGGACCAGACAGAAAGGTTAGATGCCGTTATCATGTCTAAGTTTATTCGCGGCAGGGCCAGCGATGAGAACAGCCGTCAAAATCTGCAAAAAGAAATTGTCAATCGTATTCATAAACTCGAATATCTTTCAGGCTACCGTTCTCCCTGGCTGAATACCAGTCGCTGGCAGCAGCTTTCCGGCGAATTTAACGTACCTGAGATACCGCAGCGTATTACTTCCGAGGTTATTTTTAATCGACCGGATGTAATGGCGTCGGAAATGAAAATAAAATCGGCTAACGGCGCCATCGGTATAGCTCGCGCCGCTTTCCTGCCGGTTTTCAATCTTTTTGCTAACGCTTATCATACTTCGAACACTTTTAATAATGTGCTGGACAATCTCAGGGAAAACTGGACGCTGACGCCGTCGTTGATCCTGCCTGTATTTAACTGGCCCAAAAATTATGCCAACCTCGACTATGCTAAATCGCAGCAGGCAATGGCAGTAGTCGAGTATCGCAAGACCGTGGCTCAGGCTTTACTGGATATTCAGGAAGCCACTAACAATCTTAACAGCTATCAGCGGCTTCTTGCCGCTGCCAGAAATGAAGTCGCTAAGCATCAACAAAATTTTGCTAAAATTTCCCACCGTTACGCCGCGGGCTACGCGGATCTTTACAGCTATTATGAAGCAATAGATATGCTGAACGCGGCCGTGCTGGAGCTTGAAAGCCACCGTCAGCAGACTATGGCAAACACTGTCGTGTTGCTGAAAGCTGTCGGCGGGTAGTTTTGCGAGACGCCTTTCTGAATCCGGATCGCGCCGTGCATTTGTCTGCTATGAGGTGTAAGATACTACACCTTCAAAGGTTTTTGCGTACGGCAGGCCTTTGAACCTGTGTAGCAGGCGCTGTTCCAAATCGACAAGCGTGAGTTGATTTTAAGAGACAACAGCCTGATATATAAAACAAACTCAATTTTGTATGTAGCCTTGCGTATGGGTTACCACTGCAGGTAAGGATGTATCATGCCCGTAATTACACTTCCTGATGGAAGTCAGCGTACTTTCGACCACGCCGTTAGCGTGATGGAGATTGCCCAGGACATCGGTCCGGGTCTGGCTAAAGCCTGTATAGCAGGCCGCGTAAACGGCGAGCTGGTAGATGCGGTCGACCCGATCGCAGAAGACGCTAACGTCGCTATCATCACCGCCAAAGATGAAGCCGGACTGGAAATTATTCGCCACTCCTGTGCTCACCTGCTGGGACACGCGATCAAACAGCTGTGGCCAGATACCAAAATGGCAATCGGCCCGGTTATCGACAACGGTTTCTATTACGATGTTGATATCGACCGTACCCTGACTCAGGAAGATATCGAGCTGCTGGAAAAGCGTATGCACCAGCTGGCCGAAACGAATTATGACGTCGTCAAGAAAAAGGTCAGCTGGCAGGAAGCGCGCGATGCGTTCGCCGCGCGTGGCGAAACCTATAAAATGACCATTCTTGATGAGAACATCAGCCACGATGACCGTCCCGGCCTCTATCATCATGAAGAGTACGTGGATATGTGTCGTGGCCCGCATGTGCCGAACATGCGCTTCTGCCATCACTTTAAGCTGCAGAAAATTTCCGGCGCCTACTGGCGCGGCGACAGCAACAACAAAATGCTGCAGCGTATCTACGGCACCGCCTGGGCGGATAAAAAGCAGCTGGCTGCCTATTTACAGCGTCTGGAAGAAGCGGCGAAGCGCGACCACCGTAAAATCGGCAAGCAGCTCGACCTGTATCATATGCAGGAAGAGGCGCCGGGCATGGTGTTCTGGCACAACGACGGCTGGACGATTTTCCGCGAGCTGGAAGTTTTCGTCCGCAGCAAGCTTACTGAGTACGACTATCAGGAAGTGAAAGGCCCATTGATGATGGACCGCGTGCTGTGGGAAAAAACCGGCCACTGGGAAAACTACAAAGAGGCGATGTTCACCACTTCTTCCGAGAACCGTGAATACTGCATCAAGCCGATGAACTGCCCGGGCCACGTGCAGATTTTCAATCAGGGTCTAAAATCATACCGCGACCTGCCGCTGCGCATGGCGGAATTCGGTAGTTGCCACCGCAACGAGCCATCCGGCGCGCTACATGGCCTGATGCGCGTGCGCGGCTTTACCCAGGACGACGCCCATATCTTCTGTACGGAAGAGCAGGTGCGGGATGAAGTTAACAGCTGCATCCGTATGGTATACGACATGTACAGCACCTTCGGTTTTGAAAAGATCGTGGTGAAACTGTCTACTCGTCCGGCGAAGCGTATCGGCAGCGACGAAATGTGGGATCGCGCCGAGGCGGATCTGGCGGCGGCGCTGAAAGAGAACGATATCCCGTTTGAGTATCTGCCGGGCGAGGGCGCTTTCTATGGTCCTAAGATTGAATTCACCCTGCACGACTGTCTGGATCGCGCATGGCAGTGCGGCACCGTTCAGCTGGACTTCTCGCTGCCGGGCCGCCTGAGCGCCTCCTACGTGGGTGAAAATAATGAGCGTCAGGTGCCGGTGATGATCCACCGTGCTATCCTGGGTTCTGTGGAGCGCTTTATCGGTATTTTGACCGAAGAGTATGCCGGTTTCTTCCCGACCTGGCTGGCTCCTGTACAAGTGGTGGTGATGAATATCACCGATGGTCAGTCCGAATATGTTGCAGAATTGACCCAAAAACTTCAGAATGCGGGCATTCGTGTAAAAGCGGACTTGAGAAACGAGAAGATTGGCTTTAAAATCCGCGAGCACACTTTACGTCGTGTCCCGTATATGTTGGTCTGTGGTGATAAAGAGGTGGAAGCAGGCAAGGTTGCCGTTCGCACCCGCCGCGGTAAAGACCTGGGCAGCATGGACGTAAACGAAGTGATAGCGAAACTGCAGGATGAAATCCGCAGTCGCAATCTTCATCAACTGGAGGAATAAGGTATTAAAGGCGGAAAACGAGTTCAACCGGCGCGTCCTAATCGCATTAACAGAGAAATCCGCGCCACAGAAGTTCGACTGACTGGCGTCGATGGCGAGCAGATTGGTATTGTCAGTCTGAACGAGGCTTTAGAAAAAGCAGAGGAAGCAGGCGTTGATTTAGTTGAAATCAGCCCTAACGCCGAGCCGCCCGTTTGCCGTATCATGGATTACGGCAAGTTCCTCTATGAGAAAAGCAAATCTTCTAAAGAACAGAAGAAAAAGCAAAAAATTATCCAGGTTAAGGAAATTAAGTTCCGTCCTGGTACCGATGATGGCGACTACCAGGTAAAACTACGCAACCTGGTTCGCTTTCTGGAAGAGGGTGATAAAGCCAAAATCACGCTGCGTTTCCGCGGTCGTGAGATGGCGCACCAGCAGATCGGTATGGAAATGCTTAACCGCGTCCGTAAAGATCTGTGTGAAGACATGGATCTGGCGATTGTCGAATCCTTCCCTTCGAAGATCGAAGGTCGTCAGATGATCATGGTGCTCGCTCCTAAGAAGAAACAGTAGGCCATAAAGTGACGGCGGTTCACTGAACTGCCGTTCGCCTGCCTGTTTTATTTTATTAACAATGCGAAGTGGATGTTTTAAATGCCAAAGATTAAAACTGTACGTGGCGCGGCCAAGCGCTTCAAGAAGACCGCCTCTGGCGGCTTCAAGCGTAAACACGCGAACCTGCGTCATATTCTGACCAAAAAATCTACCAAGCGTAAGCGTCACCTGCGTCCGAAAGGCCTGGTGTCCAAAGGCGATCTGGGTCTGGTTATTGCCTGCCTGCCGTACGCATAAGTCTATTTTTTTTAAATCAGAATATTAAACAGGAGAGCTAAATGGCTCGTGTAAAACGTGGTGTAGTTGCTCGCGCACGTCACAAAAAAATCTTAAAACAAGCTAAAGGCTACTACGGTGCACGTTCACGTGTTTACCGCGTTGCTTTCCAGGCTGTTATCAAAGCTGGTCAGTATGCTTACCGTGACCGTCGTCAGCGTAAGCGTCAGTTCCGTCAGCTGTGGATCGCGCGTATCAACGCAGCGGCACGCACTAACGGTATTTCTTACAGCCGTTTCATCAATGGCCTGAAAAAGGCTTCGATCGAAATCGACCGTAAGATCCTGGCTGACATCGCCGTATTCGACAAAGTGGCATTTACTGCCCTGGTCGAAAAAGCGAAATCAGCTCTGGCGTAAGTCAGATGAAAGAGGGAGCTTGCTCCCTCTTTTATTTTATGTAACCGCAGCAAAAGATTGACATTTTTGTCCGTGCGTTTTTCAATAGGGCCACGCTTTATCATCCGGCAACAAGGCAACGCATCATGACCGCGAATTTCCGTTTCTTTTTTTACTTTAGCACCTGAACATCGGGAGGCTTGCGCTAAGAAAAGAAACGAAAAATCGCGCCGAAAGCCTCCCTCGTGGAGGCTTTTTTATTTTCTGCGCGGCAGATCCAGGACGTCTCGTCGTCCCCATAAAAAAACAGACCGGCCACGGCGGCTGGAAGAAGAGG
>NZ_JBHDVM010000004.1:146013-171662 GCF_042610525.1 Pantoea sp. sgz302252 | reverse complement strand
GGACGGCGTGGAAGCGGTAGCCGGCGCGTTTAACGGCGTGGTAGTTGGCGAAGTAGTAGAGTGCGGACAGCACCCGAACGCCGACAAGCTGCGCGTCACCAAAATCAACGTAGGCGGCGATCGTCTGCTGGACATCGTTTGCGGCGCGCCGAACTGCCGCCAGGGCCTGAAAGTAGCCGTGGCGACCGTTGGCGCCGTACTGCCGGGCGATTTTAAAATCAAGGCGGCCAAGCTGCGCGGCGAGCCTTCTGAAGGCATGCTTTGCTCTTACTCGGAGCTGGGCATTAGCGACGATCATAACGGCATCATCGAACTGCCGCTGGACGCTGCCGTTGGCACCGATATTCGTGAATACCTGAAGCTGGACGATAGCACCATCGAAATCAGCGTCACGCCAAACCGCGCCGATTGCCTGGGCATTATTGGCATTGCACGTGACGTAGCGGTACTGAACAAGCTGGCGTTGAATGAACCCGCTATTGAGCCGGTTGCCGCCACTATTCAGGATACTTTCCCTATTCGTGTAGATGCAGTGGACGCTTGCCCACGTTATCTGGGGCGCGTAATTAAAGGCGTTAACGTCAAGGCCGCTACGCCGCTGTGGATGAAAGAAAAACTGCGCCGCTGCGGCATCCGCTCTATCGATCCGGTTGTAGATATCACCAACTACGTGTTGCTTGAGCTGGGTCAGCCGATGCACGCTTTCGATCTCGATCGTATAGATGGTGGCATCGTGGTGCGTATGGCGGAAGAGGGCGAAACCCTGACGCTGCTGGACGGCACCGAAGCTAAATTAAACGCGGATACGCTGGTGATTGCCGATCACCATAAAGCGCTGGCGATGGGCGGCATCTTCGGCGGCGAGCATTCCGGCGTTAACGAAGAAACCACCAGCGTGCTGTTCGAGTGCGCTTTCTTTAGCCCGCTTTCCATTACCGGCCGCGCGCGCCGTCATGGCCTGCACACGGATGCTTCCCATCGCTACGAGCGCGGTGTTGATTCGCAACTGCAGTACAAGGCCATTGAGCGTGCGACTCGCCTGCTGCTGGACATCTGCGGCGGCGAAGCTGGCCCGGTTATCGACCAGACTAATGAAGCGACTCTGCCTGTTCGCGCCACTATCACGCTGCGCCGCGAAAAGCTGGATCGTCTGATCGGCCACGTCATTGCCGACAGCGAAGTCAGCGACATCCTGCGTCGTCTGGGCTGTGAAGTAACGGAAGGCCAGGGCGTCTGGCAAGCTGTAGCACCGAGCTGGCGTTTCGATATGCAGATTGAAGAAGATCTGGTCGAAGAAGTCGCGCGTGTTTACGGTTACAACAATATCCCGGACGTGCCGGTTCAGGCTGGCCTGGTGATGACATCGCACCGCGAAGCGAACTTATCGCTGAAGCGCGTTAAAGCAATGCTGGTGGATAAAGGCTACCAGGAAGCAATCACCTATAGCTTTGTCGATCCTAAAGTTCAGGCGCTGCTGCATCCGGGTGAAGAAAACCTGGTGCTGCCAAGCCCGATCTCAGTTGAGATGTCGGCAATGCGTCTGTCGCTCTGGACGGGCCTGCTCTCGGCGGTGGTTTATAATCAGAATCGCCAGCAGAGCCGCGTGCGCCTGTTTGAAAGCGGCCTGCGCTTTGTGCCTGATACACAGGCAAACCTGGGTATCCGGCAGGACGTTATGCTGGCGGGCGTTATCAGCGGTGCGCGTTACGAAGAGCACTGGGATCTGGCGCGTCAGGCAGTTGACTTCTATGATTTAAAAGGTGATTTGGAATCCGTCCTCGATCTGACCGGCAAACTGGAGGAAATCCAGTTCCGCGCAGAAGCGCATCCGGCGCTGCATCCTGGACAGAGCGCTGGCATTTATTTGCATGAACAGCGCATCGGTTATCTGGGCGTGGTTCATCCGGAACTTGAGCGGAAACTGGATCTTAACGGACGTACGGTGGTCTTTGAACTGGAGTGGGATAAGGTATCAGACCGCGTCCTGCCTGAGGCGAGCGAGATTTCACGTTTCCCGGCAAACCGCCGTGATATCGCCGTGCTGGTAGCCGAAAACGTCCCCGCAGCAGATATTATCGCCGAATGTAAGAAAGTTGGCGTAAATCAGGTAGTTGGCGTAAACTTGTTTGATGTGTACCGCGGTAAGGGTGTTAATGAAGGTTTTAAGAGCCTTGCTATCAGCCTGATTTTGCAAGATACCGGCCGGACACTCGAAGAAGAGGAGATCGCTGCAACCGTCGCCAAATGTGTTGCGGCGTTAAAAGAGCGATTCCAGGCAACCTTGAGGGATTGAACCTATGGCGCTTACAAAAGCTGAGATGTCTGAATACCTGTTTGAAAAGCTGGGGCTTAGCAAACGGGATGCCAAAGAGCTGGTAGAGCTGTTTTTCGAAGAGGTACGGCGCGCTTTGGAAAACGGCGAGCAGGTGAAACTGTCAGGATTTGGCAACTTCGACCTTCGCGACAAAAATCAACGTCCGGGACGTAACCCCAAGACCGGCGAGGATATCCCTATTACGGCGCGTCGCGTAGTGACTTTCCGGCCCGGGCAGAAGCTCAAAAGCCGGGTTGAGAACGCCACGCCGAAGGAAGACTGACCAGTGCTCTACAAAAGGCCGCTTACGCGGCCTTTTTTATCGCTAAAAATGGCGTAAGCCGCAAGCAAGGTTTGGAACTATGACTCTGCTTTCTCACCAGAGAGCGCTGGCCTTTCGTCATCAGCGCCGCTGGCTATGGGCGCTCGCTGCGTTTTGCGCGCTAATCTTTCTGCTTAGTCTCTGTGCGGGGGATCGCTGGATCTGGCCGCAAACCTGGAACAACAGCGCAAATCAGCTATTTGTCTGGCAGCTACGGCTACCGCGCTCGCTGGCAGTGTTGCTGGTCGGCGCGGCGCTGGCCGTTACCGGCGCGGTGATGCAGGCGCTGTTTGAGAATCCGCTGGCGGAGCCAGGTTTGCTTGGCGTGGCGAACGGCGCGGGCGTAGGCCTGGTATTGAGCATCTTTGCTGGCATTAGCGGACTCTGGCCGCTCAGCTTCTTTGCTATCGCTGGCGCGCTGCTGATTACCTTTATCCTGCTGCATTTTTCTCGCCGCTCACTCTCCAGCAGCCGCCTGTTGCTGGCAGGCGTAGCCTTAGGCATTATCTGTAGTGCTGTCATGACCTGGGCGGTCTATTTCAGTTCAAGCCTGGATTTGCGCCAGCTGATGTACTGGATGATGGGCGGCTTCAGCGCCGTGGACTGGCGCCACAGCGGGCTGATGCTGGCGCTGCTGCCGGTGCTTATCTGGCTCTGCTGCCAGTGGCGCGTGCTGAATCTGCTGGCGCTTGGCGAGGTCTCGGCGCGCCAGCTGGGTTTGCCGCTGCTGCTGTGGCGAAATTTGCTGGTGCTGGCAACCGGCTGGCTGACCGGCGTTAGCGTAGCGCTGGCCGGGGCCATCGGCTTTGTCGGCCTGGTGATACCGCATATTTTGCGCCTGAACAACCTTAACGATCATCGTATGCTGTTGCCTGCCTGCGCGCTGGCAGGCGGCGGGGTGCTGCTGGCCGCCGATATTCTTGCCCGTATTGCCATCGCCTCGGCGGAATTGCCGATTGGCGTTGTTACGGCCACGCTGGGCGCGCCGGTTTTTATCTGGCTGCTTTTACGTAAACGGGCCTGATCGCAGGCCCGGTTCCTCTCAACTGAAACAGGAAAAACCGATGAGTATTTACGATACGGAACTGGTCACGCTGGATGGCGAACCGACCACGCTGGCTAACTGGCAGGGCAAGGTGCTGCTGGTGGTCAATGTCGCTTCAAAATGTGGCCTGACGCCGCAGTATGAGCAGTTGGAGAATATTCATAAGGCCTGGCAGGATCGCGGCTTCGCCGTATTGGGCTTTCCCTGCAACGCCTTTTTGGGTCAGGAGCCGGGCAGTGCCGAAGAGATCAAAACCTTTTGCAGCACTACCTATGGCGTCACTTTTCCCATGTTCAGTAAAATCGAGGTCAACGGCCCGGAGCGGCATCCGCTTTATCAACAGCTGATCGCGGCAAGGCCGGAGGCCGTCGCGCCGGAGAACAGCGGCTTCCTGGAAAAGATGAGCAGTAAAGGCCGCGCGCCAAAAGAGCCAGGCGATATACTGTGGAACTTCGAAAAATTCCTGATTGGCCGTGACGGCACCGTAGTACAGCGCTTTTCGCCAGATATGACGCCGGAAGATCCGATCGTAATGGAGAGCATTAAAGCGGCGCTGGCAAAATAGATGCTGCTGGAGTGTGAAGACGTTGCCGTAGCGCAGCGCCTTGCGCCTTTTTCTGCCAGCGTCGGTAAGGGCGAGCTGATCCATCTGCTTGGCCCAAACGGCGCAGGCAAAAGCTCGCTGCTGGCGGCGCTGGCCGGTTTGCTGGAGGCTCAAGGGCAGATCGTTTTCGCCGGCAGGCCTTTAGCAGACTGGAGAGGCTATGCGCTGGCACGCCATCGTGCTTATCTGGCTCAGCAGCAGCTTGCTGTGGCCAGTATGCCGGTCTGGCACTATCTGCAAATGCATCAGCCGGTGGGCGGAGAAAGCAGTGAGCAAATTTTGCTGACGTTATGCGAGGATTTCCAGCTGGCGGATAAGCTGGCCCGTTCGCTTAGCCACCTCTCTGGCGGAGAATGGCAACGGGTAAGGCTGGTAGCGGTGCTGTGGCAAATTGCGCAGCCTGATGGGCGTTTGCTGCTGCTGGATGAGCCGCTGACCGGACTGGATCTGGCGCAGCAGGCCGCTTTTGACCGATGTCTGAACGCCAAAATCGCAGCAGGCCTGACGGTGATCATGAGCGGTCACGATATCAACCACTCGCTGCATCACGCTCAGCAAGTCTGGCTGTTGAAGGAAGGCGTATTGCTGAAACGGGGCGCCGCCGCAGAGGTTTTACAGCCGGAAATCCTGACGAAGGTTTATCAGGTTCCCTTCAGAAAAATCGAGACCGAAGGGCGCTCGCTTTTGACTACTTTGTTTTGAGAGCTTTAAGCAGTAATAATAAATAAAGGGATTCTGTCATGCGCTACCTGCTTTTTTTACTGGCAATCCTGCTGGCGGGCTGTAGCAGCCATGCGCCGCCGCCAAACAGTCGACTTGCCGATTCCATTATGGTTATCGCCCAGCTCAACGACCAACTGGGCCAGTGGCGCGGCACACCCTATCGCTACGGCGGCCTGGGACGCAAGGGCATTGATTGTTCCGGCTTTGTTTATCTGACTTTTCGCGACAGGTTTAATCTGCAGCTGCCACGCACCACTAAGGCGCAAACGGAAACGGGCACGCGCATCGGCAAAAAAGATCTGTTGCCGGGTGACCTGCTATTTTTTAAAACAGGAGCAGGTGAAAACGGATTACATGTCGGTATTTACGCTACGGATGACCAGTTTATCCATGCTTCCACCAGCCAGGGCGTAATCCGCTCTTCGCTGAATAACCAGTACTGGCGAAAAGTTTTCTGGCAGGCGAGACGCATTTAATCTTATCAGGCGGCTAACTAATTAAGAAAATGCTTATTTATCCTTTGGTTACAATATGCGACTCTAATTAAAATCGGCAGGGTGCTAATGCCTTGCCGGTAAACAACAGGTTTCTCTTGTCGGGTTTTGTAAAAAGAGCTTAAAGAAAGGCGTAATGGGGATTTCCCGGCACGAAAATGTGATTTAATAGTAAAGCACCTTTCTTGTAAAATATGTGATAGGTTAGTCTGACCCGTTTCGGCTCCGCTGCCGCGACCTTATTTAAGCGCTGTACGGATAACGACTTCATCACGGCTGAATAAAAATGAATATCCATCTGGAAGCGGATTATAAAAGTTACACAGCATTTAACCCGATCTACCGTTTCGGCGGACAGCTTATTGCCGTCGAACTGCTTACGCACTTCTCGCACAGTACGGCTAATGTCGCTATTCCTCAGGAGCTTTTGCTGCCGCAGCTAAATAAAGACCAGCGTATTATTTTATTACAGGATCAAATCAACAGTATTGAAAAGCACGCTGATTTTTTCAGCCAGCAAAGGGTCAAGGTTACGCTAAAAATAGATGAGCTGCTGGCAAAGACTATTCTTGATAGCGAATTTTTGAGCCGTAAACTGGACGCGCTGGCGTGGCTGGAGCTGGAAATCAGTGAGACCTTCGCCGATTTAAAACTGGGCAAAGATCATCCCGGACTGATGGCGCTTAGCGAAAGGTTTGATTTAAGCCTGGCAAATTACGGTGCGGGGAAAGCGCCTTCCAAAGCGGTATACGACAATCTCTTTTCCCGTATCAAACTGGATAAAGGCTTTATCCAGCATAATATCAATCGCCTCTCTTTTCAGCCATTTATCAGCACGCTGCTGGAGCATATCAAGCCTCATTGCCAGCAAGTTATTGTGCAGGGCATAGACGATGTTTCCGGGCTGGAAAAAATCAGCCGCTACCAGTTTGACGGTATTCAAAGCGCGCTGTTTTCGCCGGTAACGGAAGAGTCGCTCTCTTCGCTGATAGTGCCGCCAAAAGAGCTAAGCGGCGAAGCGCTGTAATATCCCTTTACTCTCTCCGTGTTTGCCGCTCCGCAGGCGGTTTACACTTAAAGCTGATAGCGCAATAGCATCGGCATACAGTAAGGGGAGCGCATGCATTTTACTAACAGCTGGCACGATGAGCTGGCGGGATTTTATACCGCCCTACAACCCACGCCGCTGAAAAACCCACGTTTACTCTATTACAGCGCGCCGCTCGCTCAGGAGCTGGGACTCGACGAAAGCTTGTTTGCAGCGGATAAGGTTTCGGTCTGGAGCGGCGAGCAGCTGCTGCCAGGCATGCAGCCGCTGGCGCAGGTTTACAGCGGGCACCAATTCGGGGTCTGGGCGGGGCAGCTGGGCGATGGTCGCGGCATTTTGCTGGGCGAACAGCAGCTGGCAGACGGCCGCAAAATGGACTGGCACTTGAAAGGCGCCGGGCTGACGCCTTATTCCAGAATGGGCGACGGGCGTGCCGTGCTGCGTTCGTCGCTGCGTGAATTTCTCGCTTCTGAAGCCATGCATCATCTTGGCATTCCAACCTCTCGCGCCTTAACGGTCGTAACCAGCGATGAACCCGTACAGCGAGAAACAACTGAGCGAGGCGCAATGCTGCTGCGCGTTGCGGAAAGCCACGCCCGTTTCGGCCACTTTGAACACTTCTTTTATGCTCAGCAGCCGGAAAAGGTGCGGGAACTGGCGGATTATCTGATCCGCCACCACTGGCCGCATTTGCAGCATGAGCAGGATCGCTATCTGCTGTGGTTCAGTGACGTAGTAAAACGTACGGCCAGACTGATAGCACACTGGCAGAGCGTCGGCTTTGCGCACGGCGTGATGAACACGGATAACATGTCGGTGCTGGGTATAACGCTGGACTATGGCCCCTATGGTTTCCTGGATGATTACAAGCCCGATTTTATCTGTAATCATTCGGATTATCAGGGGCGCTACAGCTTTGATAACCAGCCGGTAGTAGGGCTGTGGAACCTGAACAGGCTGGCGCATGCGCTTTCGGATCTGCTGGAAACAGCCCAGCTCAAGCAGGCACTGGCGGAATATGAGCCGGAGCTGATGCGTAGCTGGGGAAGCCAGATGCGGGCTAAGCTGGGGCTGATGACGCAGGATAAAGACGATAACGATATTTTGACCGGGCTGTTGTCGCTGATGACGAAAGAGGGCAGCGACTATACGCGGACTTTCCGCATGCTGTGTGATACCGAGCAGCAGCAGTCGCGTTCGCCGCTGCGGGATGAATTTATCGATCGCGAAGCTTTCGACAGCTGGTACAACATTTATCGTCAGCGCTTGTTGAAGGAGGAGCGCGATGACGCAGTGCGGCAACAGCAGATGAAGCAGGTAAACCCCGCCATAGTATTAAGAAATTATCTGGCGCAGCAGGCGATTGAGCAGGCGGAAAAAGAGGACATTAGCGTGCTGGCGAGGCTGCATCAGGCGCTTATCAGGCCGTTTGACGATGCGCCAGAGTTTGCGGATTTAACGCGCCGCCCGCCGGACTGGGGCAAAAAGCTGGAAGTCAGCTGTTCGAGTTAAGAAAGCTACTCTAAAGTGCGATAAGAACGGCGTCGCGAATTTAATCGTGACGCCGCTGATTTGCTTCTGAATTACAACCGGGTTTTAACTGCCTCTGCCAACAGCGCCAGCACTTCCTCGCTGTCGTCCCAGCCCAGGCAAGGATCGGTAATCGACTGGCCGTAAACCAGCGGCGTACCGACTTCTACTTTTTGCGTGCCTTCTTTTAAGAAACTTTCGATCATCACGCCTGCAATCGCCTGCGACCCTTCGCGGATCTGCTGCGCCACGGAAGCAGCAACCTCTTTTTGCAGGCGATGCTGCTTAAGGCAGTTGCCGTGGCTGAAATCGATAACCAGACGCGCCGGCAGTTTATGCTCGCGCAAACTGGCAGCGGCAGCGGCGACATCCTCTGCATGGTAGTTAGGCTGCTTGCCGCCACGC
The DNA here is from genome assembly GCF_042610525.1 of Pantoea sp. sgz302252. Taxonomy (GTDB): domain Bacteria; phylum Pseudomonadota; class Gammaproteobacteria; order Enterobacterales; family Enterobacteriaceae; genus Erwinia. The sequence continues at coordinate 163,177 of NZ_JBHDVM010000004.1, read as the reverse complement.
ATAATAATATGGCCGGAAGGATTGCCGCTGGTCTGGTAAATCGTCATCTGGCCATGCTTATCTGGCGACAGAAACATATGGCTGGCGCGGGCGGCACGTATCGCATCCACGGCGATTTGAATATTGCCGTCGGTGCCATTTTTAAAACCGACCGGACAGGAGAGCGCCGAGGCCATTTCGCGATGGATCTGGCTTTCCGTAGTACGGGCCCCGATGGCTCCCCAGCTAATTAAATCCGCTAAAAACTGGCCGACCACCATATCCAGAAACTCGGTAGCGGTGGGCATGCCCAGCCGGTTAATTTCCAGCAGCAGCTCGCGCGCGACCGCCAGGCCATGATTGACGCGGAAGCTGCCATCAAGATCGGGATCGGAAATCAGGCCTTTCCAGCCTACTACGGTGCGCGGCTTCTCGAAGTAAGCGCGCATTACTATCTCCAGGCTGGAAGCATGCTGCTGGCGCAGCACGTTAAGTTTTGCCGCGTATTCTAAAGCGGCCTCGGGATCGTGAAGCGAGCAGGGGCCTGTTACCACCAGTAACCGACGATCCTCGCCGGTAAGAATTTTGGCGATTCGCTGCCGGGAAGCGGTAACGCTGGCGGCAATGTCGGGCGTGATCGGGAAACGCTGCGCCAGTTCGTCAGGCGTAATCAGGCTCTCGATGCGCGCGGTCCGCAGTTCATCTGTTTTGTTCATAACCATCCAAAAAATTTGTTCTTCGCAGCGGTGGGAATACCGGGAAGTGATGGCGATCACAATAAACCGCCGCTGACGGAAATTTCAACCTGAAACGCCCGTCAGGGAGGGATAAATATTGCTGTTTTACGAGCGGGATCAAAAACGGCCGCTTTGTCAGTACATCCGGCGGGTCAGGCCCATGATATCCAGGATTTTGGTAGCGATCTCCTCAACGGAATAGTTGGTACTGTTGAGATAGCGAATTTGGTGAGTGCGAAACAGGGCTTCTACTTCGCCCACCTCCAGCCGACATTGCCTCATAGAGGCGTAGCGAGTATTTTCCGCCCGCTCCTGACGGATAGCGGCCAGCCGCTCAGGATCGATAGTTAAGCCGAAAAGTTTATGCTGAAAAGGGCGTAGCGCGGGCGGCAGCTTAAGATTATCCATATCATCAGCGATAAAAGGGTAGTTAGCGGCCCGAATACCAAACTGCATGGCCAGGTAGAGGCTGGTCGGCGTCTTGCCGCAGCGCGACACGCCCAGCAAAATAACCTGGGCGTCTTCCAGCCCGCGTAGCGAAATACCGTCGTCGTGCGCCAGGGTATAGTCGATGGCAGCGATGCGAGCGTCATACTTGCCTAAATTACTCGCCGTCAGGCCATGTGTGCGGTTAGCGACCGGCGCAGGTGCTATCCCCAATTCCTGCTGTAGCGGCGCAACCAGCGACTGGACAATATCCTGACAGAACCCCTCGCTTTGCAAAATAATGTCGCGAATTTCTGGCGTGACGATGGAGATAAAAACCAGCGGCCGTAGCCCGCTCTTTTGCCAGATAGCATCGATCTGGGCTTTTACGGCCTGCGCGCGCTGAACATTTTCCACAAAAGGCAGGGTTACGCTGTTTATGCCGACAGGAAACTGGGAAAGAACCGCATGGCCCAGCACCTCGGCAGTGATGGCGGTGCCGTCGGAAATATAAAATACGCTGCGCTCATTATTGTCCATTTTCGCTCCTGATTAGCACGTTTTAGCAGATGAATTTAAATTACAGGGATAGCATAAATAGCGCCAGTGGGCTTTGATAGAACATAAAAACCGCCAGGAAATATTATGGAATTTTTATTTTAGTAAAAGGCGATTTTTTGTATTAATGAAATAACGTTTCTGATTATTATGGTTAAAAACAGGCATTAATCAGAAAAGCATGCGTAAATGGCATTAATCAGGCGAATTATTTCCCCTGATGAGTAAAAATTATTTATCATTATGTATTTAAAGGTTTTTTTAATTTATTTATCCTGGTGAAAAAAGCATTCCTTTCGCGGAATTTTCTTAAAATAGCCGTTTAAATTAGCTTGAACGATTCAACTGTTTCTTTCCTGAAGCGGAATGTGCCAGGCTCAAAAATGCACGACTCTGTTCCCGTTAAATCATTTACAAAAGGATTGCTGCAATGTCCAATCAAGGCGCACTGCCGCTTGTGCTCTGGTATAACCAGCTCGGCATGAACGATGTTGATCGGGTGGGAGGCAAAAATGCTTCTCTGGGTGAAATGATCACTAATTTGTCATCGCTTGGCGTTTCCGTGCCTAACGGTTTCGCTACTACAGCCGATGCATTCAATCAGTTCCTCGATCAAAGCGGCGTCAGTCAGCGAATCTATACGCTGTTGGACAAGACCGATATTGATGACGTGGACGAGCTGGCGAAGGCGGGTAAACAGATCCGTGAGTGGATTGTAGAAACGCCTTTCCAGCCGGAGCTGGAGCAGGCGATCCGCGAAGCCTACCAGCAGCTATCCGCTGACGACGCCGAGGCCTCTTTTGCCGTGCGCTCGTCGGCTACGGCCGAAGATATGCCGGATGCCTCATTCGCCGGCCAGCAGGAAACTTTCCTCAACGTGCAGGGTTTCGATGCCGTGCTGGTGGCGGTTAAGCATGTTTACGCCTCGCTGTTTAACGACAGGGCAATCTCCTACCGCGTGCATCAGGGTTACGATCACCGCGGCGTGGCGCTATCAGCAGGCGTACAGCGCATGGTGCGTTCAGATGTCGGTTCCGCAGGCGTGATGTTCACCATTGATACCGAATCTGGCTTCGATCAGGTGGTCTTTATCACCGCCGCTTTCGGCCTGGGCGAAATGGTGGTACAGGGCGCGGTCAACCCGGACGAATTTTATGTCCACAAGCCGACGCTGGCCGCAGGCCGTCCCGCTATTGTGCGCCGCACCATGGGGTCGAAAAAAATCCGCATGGTCTACGCCGACTCGCAGGAACATGGGGAACAGGTCAGAATAGAGGACGTGCCGGAAGCAGAACGTGACCGCTTCTGTCTGAGCAGCGAAGAAGTTGAGTCGCTGGCGCTTCAGGCCGTACAGATCGAAAAACATTACCAGCGCCCAATGGATATTGAATGGGCGAAGGATGGTCATACCGGCAAACTGTTTATTGTGCAGGCGCGCCCGGAAACTGTTCGTTCCAACGGCCAGGTAATGGAGCGCTATACGCTGCAAGGCAAGGGCAAAGTAGTGGCGGAAGGCCGCGCTATTGGCCACCGTATCGGCGCGGGCGAAGTCAAAGTTATTCATGACATCAGCGAAATGAACCGCATTGCCAAAGGCGACGTGCTGGTAACGGATATGACCGATCCCGACTGGGAACCGATCATGAAGAAAGCTTCCGCGATAGTTACTAACCGCGGCGGGCGTACCTGTCATGCGGCGATTATTGCGCGCGAGCTGGGCATTCCGGCCGTGGTAGGCTGTGGCGACGCTACCGACAGGCTGAAAGACGGCCACAAGGTCACCGTTTCCTGTGCGGAAGGCGATACCGGATATGTTTATGACGATCTGCTTGATTTCGAAGTAAAGAGCTCGCAGGTGGATGAAATGCCCGCGCTGCCGCTGAAAATCATGATGAACGTCGGTAACCCCGATCGCGCGTTCGACTTCGCCTGCCTGCCTAACGAGGGCGTAGGGCTGGCGCGGCTGGAGTTTATTATCAACCGGATGATTGGCGTGCACCCTAAAGCGCTGCTTGAATTCGACCGCCAGACGCCAGAGCTACAGCAGCAGATCCGCAATTTAATGAAAGGGTTCGACGATCCGGTTGAGTTCTATGTGGCACGCCTGACGGAAGGCATTGCCACGCTGGGCGCCGCTTTCTCACCAAAGCGCGTGATAGTGCGCCTGTCCGATTTTAAAACCAATGAGTATGCCAACCTGGTTGGCGGTGAAAACTACGAGCCGGAAGAAGAAAACCCGATGCTGGGTTTTCGTGGCGCGGGCCGTTACGTGGCCGATAGCTTCCGTGACTGCTTTGCGCTGGAGTGCGCAGCCGTTAAGCGTGTACGCAACGAGATGGGGCTGACCAACGTCGAGATTATGGTGCCGTTCGTTCGCACCGTGGCGCAGGCAAAAGCGGTAGTGGAAGAGCTGGAGCGTCAGGGGCTGAAGCGCGGTGAAAACGGGCTTAAGCTCATTATGATGTGCGAAATTCCTTCCAATGCGCTGCTGGCAGATGAGTTCCTGCAGTACTTCGATGGTTTCTCAATCGGCTCAAATGATATGACGCAGCTGACGCTGGGGCTGGACAGGGATTCCGGCGTGGTATCGGAACTCTTTGACGAGCGCAACGAGGCGGTAAAAGCGCTGCTGTCGATGGCTATCCGCTCGGCGAAAAAGGCCGGGAAATATGTCGGTATCTGCGGCCAGGGGCCTTCGGATCATGAAGATTTTGCCGCCTGGCTAATGGAAGAAGGGATCGACAGCCTGTCGCTCAATCCGGATACGGTTGTGCAAACCTGGCTAAGCCTGGCTAAAAACTAGCAATTCATTACCTGTTTGACTAAAAAGGCCGACTTGTTCGGCCTTTTTGCTGGGCTATGCATAAAAAAAAGCCCATCACATGGGATGGGCAAAGACTACACACAGCAATTCTTTACGGTATTCTGGGGAAAAGGTTGTTTATAAATCAGCGTGTTGCTGCTAAACATATCCGTTATACTATTCTTACCGCGGTAGTGAGTCATTAAGAATCCTCTTATTAGTTTAAAGAAGATAATATTTAATCGGCGAAAATGCAGGCGCAGGGAGTAATAGGTGTATTTATCTTAATCATTTGTCCTTAAGGCAGATGACGGCAGCGCAAATCATCAAAACAATGATAAAGATCGCTAAACGAAGACCGCTCAGCAGAAATGGCTGGTTTTAACAGACAGAGGCGGTCAGCCGGGCCGACCGCCGAAAAGTTATTGTTTTACTGAATTTTCCTGTTCTATTTCAGCAAGTTCCTCAACGACCTCTTCCGGGTCATCCAGCGGGGCAGGCTCTTCATGCATCCAGACTGAGACCAGTCGATAGGAGACCGCCAGCACGACAGGGCCAATAAACAGGCCAATCATGCCAAAGGCCACCAGCCCACCGATAACGCCGGAAAGGATCAAAATCATCGGCAGATCGGCGCCCATCCTGATCAGCATTGGCCGCAGCACGTTATCCAGCGTGCCCACTACGCAGCTCCAGATCAGCAACACCGTGCCCCAGGTCGTATCGCCGCTCCAGTAAAGCCAGATAATGGCTGGCACCAGCACCACCAGCGGCCCCAGCTGCACCAGGCAGGAGAGGATCATCACTACCGTCAGCACGGTTGCGTAGGGAATGCCGGAAATGGCCAGGCCTATTCCACCCAGCACGCCTTGTACCAGCGCGGTAACTACTACGCCGAGCGCAACGGCGCGGATGGCCTGACCGGCAAGCAGTACCGCGGCATCGCCGCGACGATGGGCAAGGCGGTAAGCGAAGTGGCGGATGCCGTTGCCGACCTGCTCGCCGCGCCAGTAGAGCAGCACGCTGAACAGCAGCATCAGACCGAGGTGCAGCATAAAGCGGCCAAAGTGACCAGCCTGGGCAAACAGGAACACGCTGGTGCGCCCGATATAAGGCTGCACGCTGGTCATCATGGCCGCGCCGCCGCCGGCGACCAGATGACGGTAGGCGGAATAAAGTTTTTTCCCGACCAGCGGAATATCGTGCAGCCACAGCATTTGCGGCAGCATCAGATGACCGGAAGTCGCCCAGGCGATCACTGGCCCGCTGTTCTCAATCAGGCTGTTGACCAACAGCGCTACCGGAATAACAAACAGCAACACCAGTAGCAGCGTCATAGCTACTACCGCCAGCGAGCGCCTTCCCCATAGCCAGCCCTGGATTTTCAGCATCAGCGGCCAGGTAGCGATCACCACCATGCTCGCCCAGGCGAACCCCAGCACAAAAGGCTGCACCACCCACAGGCAGGCGACGATCAGCAACGAAATAAACAGGATAGAGAAAATGACCTGCAGCATATCCCATCCGTTTTGCGTGTTCTTCATGTATGACCATTAACCTCAAGTAATTAAGCCGCCAGAAAATACCGGTAGCGCAATATGGATCCTGACGTATTAAACGCATTTTCTGCGGAAACGGCACGTTATTCTTTTCGCTGCGGTTTTGAAATGGCGACAGCCCATAAAAAAATGTGATAAAACCATGACAAAGAGCAAACGCTTCACCGCAAACACAACCTGGTTACAAGATAATGATCCCACAGATTTCTCAGGCGCCGGGCCTCGTTCAACTGGTGCTGAATTTTTTGCAGGCGTTAGAGCAGCAGGGTTTTACCGGCGACACCGCCACCAGCTACGCCGATCGTCTTACCATGTCCACCGATAACAGCATCTATCAGCTGCTGCCCGATGCGGTACTTTTCCCCCGTTCAACCGCCGATGTCGCGCTGATTGCGCGTCTGGCTGGCGAGGAGCGTTACCAAAGCCTGGTGTTTACGCCGCGTGGCGGCGGCACTGGTACTAACGGGCAGTCGCTGAACCAGGGGATTGTGGTGGACATGTCCCGCCATATGAATCGCATCCTGGAAATTAATGTAGAGCAGGGCTGGGTAAAGGTTGAGGCTGGCGTTATCAAAGATCAGCTTAATGCCGCCCTGAAGCCGCTGGGCTATTTTTTCTCGCCTGAACTCTCTACCAGCAACCGCGCCACGCTGGGTGGGATGATCAATACGGATGCCTCAGGCCAGGGATCGCTGGTTTACGGCAAAACTTCCGATCACGTTTTAGGGTTGCGCGCCGTGCTGACAGGTGGAGATATGCTGGATACGCGCGCCATTCCGGTCGGCGTAGCGGAGACACTGGCGGCGGAGAAAACCCGCGAAGGTGAAATTTATCGCACGGTGCTGGAGCGCTGCCGCGATCGCCGTGAGCTGATTATTGAAAAGTTTCCAAAGCTTAACCGCTTTCTGACCGGCTACGATCTGCGTCACGTAATCAGCGATGATTTGCAACAGGTGGATTTGACCCGGCTGCTGTGCGGCGCGGAAGGCACGCTCGCCTTTATCACCGAAGCGCGGCTGAATATCACGCCGATTCCTGAAGTGCGCCGTCTGGTCAACATTAAATATGACTCCTTCGATTCAGCTTTGCGCAGCGCGCCTTTTATGGTGGAAGCGCAGGCGCTGTCGGTAGAGACAGTAGATTCGAAAGTACTGAACCTGGCGCGGGAAGATATTGTCTGGCATTCGGTCAGCGAACTGATTACCGATGTGCCCAACAAAGATATGCAAGGGCTGAATATCGTTGAGTTTGCCGGAGACGACAAAGCGCTGATCGACAGCCAGGTCGCCTCGCTCTGCGCGCGGCTGGATAGCCTGATGGCTTCCCATGAAGCTGGCGTCATCGGCTACCAGCTATGCGACGATATCGGCGGCATCGAACGTATTTATGCCATGCGTAAAAAAGCCGTTGGGCTGCTCGGCAACGCCAAAGGGCGCGCTAAACCTATCCCGTTTGTTGAGGATACCTGCGTGCCGCCGCAGCATCTTGCAGATTATATCGTCGAATTCCGCCAGCTGCTGGATAGCCATAACCTGAGCTACGGCATGTTCGGCCACGTTGATGCGGGCGTACTGCACGTGCGACCAGCGTTGGATATGTGCGATCCGCAGCAGGAGATGCTGATGAAGCAGATTTCCGACGAGGTGGTGGCGCTCACTGCGCGCTATGGTGGCTTGCTGTGGGGAGAGCACGGTAAAGGCTTCCGGGCCGAATATAGCCCGGCCTTTTTTGGTGAAGAGCTGTTTAACGATTTGCGCCGCATCAAGGCTGCTTTCGATCCGGCCAACCGGCTTAACCCGGGCAAAATCTGCGCGCCCTGGGGCGTGGAAGAGCCGATGAAGAAAGTGGATGCGGTCAAACGCGGCACCTTCGATCGTCAAATTCCGGTTAATGTACGCAGCGACTGGCGCGGCGCGATGGAATGCAATGGCAACGGGCTTTGCTTTAACTTTGACGCACGCAGCCCGATGTGCCCTTCAATGAAAATTACCGGCAACCGTATCCATTCGCCAAAAGGGCGCGCTACGCTGACCCGCGAATGGCTGCGCCTGCTGGCAGAGCAGGGTGTGGATCCGCTGGCGCTGGAAAGAAGCCTGCCGCAGAAAAAAATCAGCCTGCGCGGCATGATCGAACGCACCCGCAACAGCTGGCACGCTAAGCGCGGCGAATATGATTTTTCGCACGAGGTCAAAGAAGCAATGTCGGGTTGTCTGGCCTGCAAAGCTTGCTCAACGCAGTGCCCGATTAAAATCGATGTGCCCGGCTTCCGTTCCCGTTTTCTGCAGCTTTACCATACCCGCTATCTGCGCCCGGCCAGCGATCATCTGGTGGCCAGCGTAGAGAGCTATGCGCCGCTGATGGCAAAAGCGCCAAAGTTCTTTAACTTCTTTTTGCAACAGCCGCTGGTGCGGGAACTGAGTAGAAAGCATATCGGCATGGTAGATCTGCCGCTGCTCTCTTCGCCCAACCTGAAACAGCAGCTGGCAGGTCAACGCGCCGCAACCACCACGCTGGAAGAGCTGGAGGCGATGAACGATGAGCAGCGCGCTCGCCATGTGCTGATAGTGCAAGATCCCTTTACCAGCTATTACGAAGCCGGACTGGTCAGCGATTTTGTAAGGCTAGTGGAAAAGCTGGGCTGGCAGCCGGTGGTGCTGCCTTTCTCGCCAAACGGCAAGGCGCAGCATATCAAAGGTTTTTTACAGCGCTTTGCCAGAACCGCGCGGAAAACGGCGGATTTCCTGAACCGGGTAGCGAAACTCCAGCTGCCGATGGTTGGCGTCGATCCCGCGCTGGTGCTCTGCTACCGCGATGAATACAAAGAGATACTGGGCGAACAGCGCGGCAGCTTCCATGTACAGCTGGTACATGAGTGGCTACAGCAGGCGCTACCGCAGCAGCAGCCCGTACCGCAAACCGGCGAGGCCTGGTATCTGTTCGGCCACTGTACCGAAGTTACCGCGCTGCCCGCCTCCAGCCAGCAGTGGGCAGGCATTTTCGCCCGCTTCGGGGCAAAGCTGGAAAACGTCAGCGTCGGCTGCTGCGGCATGGCAGGCACCTACGGACATGAAAGCAAAAATCTGGCTAATTCGCTGGGCATCTATGAGCTTTCGTGGCATCAGGCGCTGCAAAAGCTGCCGCGCCAGCGCTGCCTGGCAACCGGCTACTCCTGCCGCAGCCAGGTGAAGCGTATTGAAGGCAACGGCATGCGCCATCCGCTCCAGGCGCTGCTGGAACTGCTTTAGCAAAGACTATTCTGCGCCGCCAGGGTATAATGACCTTTGGCGGCGGCAGGCTACAGGCTACATTATCCAGGAAGCCTGGCGGACAAACTCATTCTGGAGCGCGCTGGCTTTATCCCACTCGCCGTTCAGGGCAAGCTGATGGCACAGACGGGTAAGCGAATGCCGGGCCAGCTGCCAGGCTTGCATACGGAACAGGCGCTCGCGTGACGTATTGCCCAGTTCCAGCAGCAGACGCTGGTGCAGCTTGCCCAGCGCGTGCAGATAGCTTTGATCGTCGCCGTTAAGCTCGCAAAGCTCCGCCATATCCAGGCAGGTATCGTTGAACTTGCGCAGTTGTTCAAGGGTACAGTCAGGCCGGTTAAGTTTGGCCTGAGCCATATAATAATCGACGGTGATATCCCGGATGGAAAACTTGTATTCGTCAATTTTATGTTGCAGCCAGGCACTCATCGACAGATTCATTCTGGGACCTATTCGCGCTAATGATAATCATTATCATATTATAACTGACGCATTATTCAACGTCGGCGCAAAGTATTTTTATCGATTTATGCTGCCTCTCAGATAAATTGGTAATAACAATCCGCGTCAGCGCCGGAAGCGTTAAAATAAGCATTATTCCTGCTTAGCGCAGCGCGGCTGATATTTACTGGCTGCTTTTCAATGTGTTACCATTTCGTTAAATCACGGCGCAATGCACGTCGCAAACCTTTTCGCAGGGTCTAAACTAGATAAAGAGCCCGAAAAAAAGCCGGTTGGCCTTAATCCCTGCAAAACAAGAGGTTGAAGAGACAATCATTATCACTAACATAGGGGTATCAGCCCGCAGGGCTACCGACTCGCGAGGTAATGTTATGCCATCAGCAACAACCGCTTCTTTTTCTCCTGACGACTTCGTCTGGAAAGGACTGACGCTTACCGACAGCGCCGCACAGCAGATCATTGCGCTCTCCGCCAGCGACCCGCACGTTAAGGGGTTGCGGCTGGGCGTTAAGACCTCCGGCTGCGCCGGATTCGGCTATACCATGGATCTGATTAAAGAGCCTGCGTCAGATGATTTAGTCTTTACCCATAACGGCGCGAATCTCTATGTGCCGCTGCAGGCTATGCCTTTTATCGACGGCACCGAAGTGGATTTCGTCCGTGAAGGCCTGAACCAGATTTTCAAATTTAATAATCCTAAAGCTCAACACGCCTGTGGCTGTGGTGAGAGCTTTGGCGTTGAGTAAATTTTATGTCCCGAAATACTGATACATCAGACGACGTGCAGGTCTGGGAAGGAAGCCGCCAGAAGTACAAGGAAGGTTTCTTTACCCAGCTGCAAACTGAAGAGTTCGCTCACGGCATCAGCGAAGATGTGGTGCGCGCGATCTCTGCCAAGCGCAACGAGCCGGAATGGATGCTTGATTTTCGCCTGAAAGCCTACGCGGCCTGGCTGGAGATGGAAGAGCCGCACTGGCTGAAAGCTAATTACAAGTCACTGAACTATCAGGATTACAGCTACTACTCGGCGCCATCCTGTGGCAGCTGCGACGACAGCTGCGCCTCGGAACCAGGCGCGCAGCAAAGCTCCGCCGCCGCCGCGCCGAACTATCTGACGGAAGAAGTAGAGAACGCCTTTAAACAGCTGGGCGTACCGGTGCGTGAAGGTCAGGAAGTGGCCGTAGATGCCATCTTCGACTCGGTTTCGGTCTCTACTACCTACCGTGGCAAGCTGGCGGAGCAGGGCATTATTTTCTGTTCCTTTGGCGAAGCGATCCACGATCATCCGGAGCTGGTAAAACAATATCTGGGAACCGTGGTGCCGGCTAACGATAACTTCTTCGCGGCGCTGAACTCGGCGGTGGCTTCAGACGGCACCTTCGTTTATATCCCGAAAGGGGTGCGCTGCCCGATGGAGCTGTCGACCTATTTCCGCATTAACGCGGCGAAAACTGGTCAGTTCGAGCGCACTATCCTGATTGCCGATGAAGGCAGCTACGTCAGCTATATCGAAGGCTGTTCCGCGCCGGTACGCGACAGCTACCAGCTGCACGCGGCAGTGGTAGAAGTCATCATCCATAAAGACGCGGAAGTGAAATATTCCACCGTGCAGAACTGGTTCGCCGGCGGCGAGGCTGAAGGCGGCATCCTGAACTTCGTGACCAAGCGCGCGCTGTGCGAAGGCGAAAACAGCAAGATGTCCTGGACGCAGTCGGAAACCGGCTCGGCGATCACCTGGAAATATCCAAGCGTTATCCTGCGCGGCGATAATTCCGTGGGTGAGTTCTTCTCTGTAGCGCTGACCAGTGGCCATCAGCAGGCCGATACCGGCACCAAGATGATCCACATCGGTAAAAATACCAAATCCACCATTATCTCCAAGGGGATTTCGGCGGGTAAAAGCCAGAACACCTACCGTGGCCTGGTGAAGATTATGCCGACGGCAACTAATGCCCGTAACTTCACGCAGTGCGACTCCATGCTAATCGGCGCAGAGTGCGGCGCGCATACTTTCCCGTATGTGGAAGCGCGTAATAACACTGCACAGCTGGAGCATGAGGCGACTACATCGCGTATCGGTGAAGATCAGCTGTTCTACTGCCTGCAGCGCGGTATTAGCGAAGACGATGCGATTTCCATGATCGTTAACGGCTTCTGTAAAGACGTTTTCTCCGAGCTGCCGCTGGAATTTGCGGTGGAAGCGCAAAAACTGCTGGCGATCAGCCTCGAACACAGCGTGGGCTGATCCCCGCTGCTTATTCATTTTGCGCAATGCCGCAAGGTATTGCCCAGGAAAGATTATGTTAAGCATTAAAGATTTACAGGTAAGTATCGAAGACAAAGAGATCCTGCGCGGGCTGAACCTTGAAGTGAAGCCGGGCGAAGTCCATGCGATCATGGGCCCGAACGGCTCCGGCAAAAGTACGCTTTCCGCTACGCTGGCAGGCCGCGAGGAGTATGAAATCACCGGCGGCTCTATTGAGTTTAAAGGCAAAGATCTGCTGGAGCTGTCACCGGAAGACCGCGCGGGCGAAGGCATCTTTATGGCTTTCCAGTACCCTGTTGAGATCCCCGGCGTCAGCAACCAGTTCTTCCTGCAAACTGCGGTTAACGCGGTGCGTAAATATCGCGAGCAGGAGTCACTGGATCGCTTCGACTTCCAGGACTTTATCGAAGATAAAATTCACTTGCTGAAAATGCCTGAAGATCTGCTGACCCGTTCGGTCAACGTCGGCTTCTCCGGCGGGGAGAAAAAGCGTAACGACATCCTGCAGATGGCGGCGCTGGAGCCGGAGCTGTGCATCCTGGATGAAACGGATTCGGGGCTGGATATCGATGCGCTGAAAATCGTTTCCAACGGCGTTAACACGCTGCGCGACGGCAAGCGTTCTTTTATTATCGTTACGCACTACCAGCGCATCCTGGACTACATCAAGCCTGACTTCGTGCATGTGCTCTATCAGGGGAAAATCGTGAAATCAGGCGACTTCTCGCTGGTGAAACAACTGGAGGAGCAAGGCTATGGCTGGCTTACCGAACAGGAGTAGTGAAAACGCCCTGCAGCAGTGGCATCACCTGTTCGAAACCCAGGGCGAGCAGCGTTCCATGCAGGCTCAGCAGCACTGGCAGCAGGTGCTGCGCTTAGGGCTGCCAACGCGCAAGCATGAGAACTGGAAATACACGCCGCTGGACGGCCTGCTGGCGCACCATTTCGTGCTGCCAAAGTCCGCCGAGCTGAGCGCTGCGGATGTTGCCGCGCTGGCGCTGGATATCGATGCGATCAAACTGGTCTTTATCGATGGCCGTTTCAATGCGCAGCTTAGTGACACCAGCTTCGATCTCTTTGATATTCAGATCACCAAAGCCGCAGGCCGCCGCGAGCTGAACGCGCCGATCCAGCCGGAAATCTTCCTGCACCTGACGGAAAGCCTGGCGGAAGAGGTCACCACTATTCATCTGCCGCGCGGTAAGTCGGCCGCCCGTGCCGTCTACCTGCTGCATATCAGCAGCGGCAGCGCGCAGGACGAGATGAATACCTCGCACTATCGTCACCATCTGCAGCTGGACGATGGCGCAGAGGCAACGGTTATCGAGCATTACGTCAGCCTGAACGAAAGCACGCATTTTACCGGCGCTCGCTTCACCGCGACCGTGGGCAGTAACGCGCAGCTAACGCACTACAAGCTGGCTTTTGAACATGCCAGCAGCAATCACTTCTCGCATAACGATCTGGTGATTGAGCGCGATGCACGCGTGCAGAGCCATAGCTTCCTGCTGGGCAGCGGCCTGAGCCGCCACAACACCAGCACGCAGCTTAACGGCGAAGGCACAGATCTCTCTATCAACAGCCTGATGCTGCCAATAGAGAAAGAAGTGTGCGACAGCCGGACCTACCTGGAGCACAACAAAGGCTATTGCCAGAGCCGCCAGCTGCATAAAACTATCGTGCGCGACAAAGCCCGCGCGGTGTTTAACGGCAAAATCGAAGTGGCGAAGCACGCGCTGAAAACCGACGGGCAGATGACCAACAACAACCTGCTGTTGGGCCGTCTGGCAGAAGTAGACACCAAGCCACAGCTGGAAATCTATGCGGATGACGTTAAGTGCAGCCACGGCGCGACCATTGGCCGTATTGACGACGAGCAGATGTTCTATCTGCGCGCTCGCGGCATCAGCGAAGAATCAGCCCAGCGCATGATTATCTACGCTTTCGCCGCCGAACTGACTGAAGCCATCACGGACGAGGTACTGAAGGAAGCGGTGATGCAGCGTATCGCGCAGCGCTTTCCCGGAGGCATTAAATGAGTTTTGACCTGACGCGCGTCAGGGCTGAATTTCCTGTTCTGGCGCGAGAAGTAAACGGCCAGCCGCTGGCCTACCTTGACAGCGCCGCCAGCGCGCAGAAACCGCAGGCGGTGATCGATGCGGAAAGCCGTTTCTATGAGCACGGCTATGCGGCGGTGCACCGGGGCATTCACACCCTGAGCGCGGAAGCGACGACGGAGATGGAAGAGGTACGCGCGCAGGCCGCGCGTTTCCTTAACGCCGCTTCGCCAGAGGAAATCGTCTTCGTTAAGGGCACTACCGAGGGCATTAACCTCGTAGCCAGCAGCTGGGGCGGCAGCGAGCTCCAGCCTGGCGACAACATCATCATCACCGGGATGGAGCATCACGCCAATATCGTGCCGTGGCAGATGGTGGCCGAGCGTACCGGCGCAGAGGTGCGCTTTATTCCCCTTACGGCGGAAGGCGAGCTGGATCTGTCGGTTCTGCCGCAGCTGATGGACAGCCGTACGCGGATGTTGGCGGTGACCCACGTTTCTAACGTGCTGGGTACCATTAACCCGGTCAAAGAGCTGGTGGCCCAGGCGAAAGCCGCAGGCGTCGCCACGCTAATCGACGGCGCGCAGGCGGTCATGCACGAGAAAGTCGACGTGCAGGCGTTGGACTGCGATTTCTATCTTTTCTCCGGCCACAAAATTTACGGCCCGTCCGGCATCGGTATCCTGTATGGCCGTAAAGCTATGCTGGACAAGATGCCGCCATGGGAAGGCGGTGGCTCGATGATAGCTACCGTCAGCCTGACCGAAGGCACTACCTATGCCGCTGCGCCATGGCGCTTTGAGGCTGGCTCGCCGAATACCGGCGGCATCATAGGCCTGGGCGCGGCGTTAAAATGGGTAGAGGCAATTGGCCTGGAAAATATTGCGCAGCGCGAGCAGGAGCTGATGCGCTATGCGATGGAAAAACTGGCAACCGTCCCGGATCTGACGATTTATGGCCCGCAGTCGCGCGCTGGCGTCATCGCCTTTAACCTGGGACAGCACCATGCCTATGATGTAGGCAGCTTCCTGGATCGCTACGGCATCGCCATTCGTACCGGCCATCACTGCGCTATGCCGTTGATGAACCACTACGGCGTACCGGCTATGTGTCGTGCTTCCTTTGTTTTGTATAATAGCGAGGAAGAGGTTGATCGCCTGGCGGCCGGCCTGACACGTATACACATGCTGCTGGGCGGTTAAGCCGCCCAGGCGAAGGAGAATGAATGGCAACCTTGCCCGATAAAGAGAAACTGGTACGCAACTTTTCCCGCTGCGCCAACTGGGAAGAGAAATACCTTTACGTCATTGAGCTGGGCGCTAAACTGCCTGCGCTGCCGGAATCGCTGCATCAGCCGGAGAATACTATTTCCGGCTGTCAAAGCCAGGTCTGGATTGTTATGGAGAGAGACGAGCAGGGTCGCGTGCTGCTGCAAGGCGACAGCGACGCCGCTATCGTCAAAGGGCTGATCGCCGTTGTTTTTGTGCTCTACCAGCAAATGACCCCGCAGGAGATCCTGGATTTCGACGTGCGTCCCTGGTTCGCCGAACTGGCGCTGACCCAGCATCTGACGCCATCGCGCTCGCAGGGGCTGGAAGCAATGATCCGCGCTATTCGCCAGAAAGCCCAGGCCACTCTCGGCTGAGTTGCTACACTTCTCGACAGGCTTCCCGTCAGCGAGACGGGAAGTATTTTCCTGAAGAGAAGCGATCATGAAAATTATACCGACCTTTTTATTCTTCTTTTTTTGCCTCGCAGCCCGCGCGGCAGACTATCCACTTCCCGCAGCAGACAGCCGCTTAATCGGCGAAAACCAAATTTATACCGTCCCGGATGATGGCCGTTCGCTGGAGCATATCGCCGCCCATTTTCAAACCGGCCTGCTGGGCATGCTTGAAGCGAATCCCGGCACCGATCCCTGGCTACCCAAAGCGGGTTCGCAGCTGGTAATCCCCACGCAAATGCTGCTGCCGGATACCAAAAGGGAAGGGATAGTGGTTAACGTGGCGGAGCTGCGCCTCTATTACTATCCCAAAGGCGAGAACAAAGTTGTAGTCTATCCGATCGGCATCGGCCAGCTTGGGGCAAACACGCCCGCTATGGTGACTCGCATCAGCCAGAAAATCCCTAACCCTACCTGGACGCCTACGCCGAATATTCGCAAGCGCTACGCCGCAGAAGGCAAAACGCTGCCGGTTACCGTCCCGGCAGGCCCCAACAACCCTATGGGCCTGTTTGCGCTGCGTCTGGCTTATGGCAAGGGCCATTATCTGATTCACGGCACCAACGCCGACTTTGGTATTGGTATGCGCGTCAGCTCTGGCTGCATTCGCCTGCGGCCTGATGACATCAGGAGCCTGTTTAATAGCGTGCCGGAAGGCACTCGCGTGCAGGTGATTAACGAGCCTGTGAAATACGCTATTGAACCGGATGGCAAACGCTACATTGAAGTTCATCAGCCGCTTTCCCACAGCGAAAAAGACGATCCGCAAACGCTGCCGATTACACTTAGCACGAAAGCGAAAAAATTTACCGGCAGCAAGCTTAGCGATAAACAAATCATTGCGGAGGCGATAGAGCGGCGTTCTGGTATGCCGGTATTAGTCAACAGCGGGGAAACATTGGCAACAGTGCCTGAAGGCGCGCCAGAAGCTCTCTGAGAGGTTTAAATGACTGGGATAGGGCAAAGGACTTAATTAAGACAGAAGGGCTGTACGGGCCTGCGGATTAAGAGCAAAAAAAATGGCGCACACTGTGCGCCATTTTTAAACCAGAACTCTTACTTACGGTAAGAGTGAGCCTGGTTGTCCAGACGCTGGTTAGCGCGTGCTGCGTCGTCTTTAGCAGCCTGAACGTCAGAACGGATTGCGTTCACGTCGTTGCTCAGCTGGTCAACTTTCGCGTTCAGAGTCTGAACGTCGGTAGACAGCTGGTCGATTTTAGCGTTGCTTGAGCAACCAGCCAGCAGTGTAGAACCCAGAATTACCGCGCCCAGTACCAGTTTAGTACGATTCATTATTTATACCCTCTAGATTGAGTTAATCTCCATGT
>NZ_JBHDVM010000004.1:13103-145984 GCF_042610525.1 Pantoea sp. sgz302252 | reverse complement strand
CCAATGAGAATAAATTTTTAGTGAGAACGTGCTTAAATTTGATCGTTCGCTCAAAGATGCACCGTCTTTCCAGTAAAGCCAAAAAAAATTAGCGAAAACAGGTGATTTCAATCGGACTTATCCTGCCTTAAAGGCGAATTGCATCGTTTATTTCGATTGGAATTTTTAGCAAAACTCGTTAGCAAAGCTGTAAAAAAAGCGCCACTCAGGACGCTTTTTCGCTACAAGGCGTAATCTTCGATTACAGAACGTGCACAGAGGCGGTATTGGTGGTTCCGCTTGGCACTAAGGCGCCGGAAACCATCACTACTACATCGCCTTTCTGACCATAGCCGCTGGCGATCGCCGCTTCTTTGCCAATGCGGTAAAAATCATCCGTGGAGGCGATTTCTTTTACCACGGAAGTGATGATGCCTTTGCTTAAAATAAGCTGGCGTGCGGTACGCTCATTGGTGGTTAAGGCCAGGATAGTGGCGTTCGGGAAATATTTACGCACGGACTTGGCTGACTTACCGCCTTCGGTCGCCACCACGATCAGCGGTGCTTCCAGCTTCTCGGCTGTCTCGACTGCGCCACGGCATACCGCTTCGGTAATGCGCATTTTGCGGTTGTCATGCTGCGAGTCGATACGGCTCTTCATCACGCGATCGGTGCGTTCGCAGATAGTGGCCATAATGGTCACTGACTCCAGCGGATATTTGCCCTTGGCGCTTTCGCCAGAGAGCATTACCGCATCGGTGCCGTCCAGAATGGCGTTAGCTACATCGCCTGCTTCCGCACGGGTAGGGCGCGGGTTCTTGATCATAGAATCCAGCATCTGCGTAGCGGTAATCACCACTTTACGCGCGCGGTTGCACTTCTTGATCATCATCTTCTGCGCAAAAATTACTTCTTCAACCGGGATTTCCACCCCCAGATCGCCACGCGCTACCATGATGCCGTCGGAAGCGTCCAGGATCTCGTCAAAATTGTTCAGGCCTTCCTGATTCTCAATTTTAGAGATGATCTGAATATGCTCGCCGCCGTGCTGTTTCAGGTGCTCGCGAATTTCCAGCACGTCGGAACGCTTGCGGATAAAAGAAGCAGCGACGAAATCCACTCCCTGTTCGCAGCCGAAAATCAGGTCGCGCTTGTCTTTCTCCGCCAGCGCAGGCAGCTGAATGGAAACGCCAGGCAGGTTAACGCCTTTGTTTTCGCCCAGGTCGCCGTTGTTCAGCACCTTACAGACTACGGTGTGCTCGGTAACTTCGGTGACTTCCATGCCAATCAGACCATCGTCCACCAGCACGGTGTTGCCGATAGAAAGATCGGAAGCAAAGCCGGAGTAGGTCACCGCAACGCGTTCGCTGTTGCCGATAACGGACTGGTCAGTGGTAAAGGTAAAAGTCTGGCCGGCTTTCAGCGAAACGTCCGCACCGCCTTCCAGCTTCATGGTACGGATTTCCGGCCCTTTGGTATCCAGCAGAATAGCGGCCTGCTGACCGGTTTTGTTCATTACCGCACGCAGATTAGCGATACGCTTACCGTGTTCGTCGTAATCGCCGTGGGAAAAGTTCAGACGCATGACGTTCATGCCCGCGTCCAGCAGGTTGGTCAACATTTCTTCCGATTCGGTTTTTGGACCGATAGTACAAACAATCTTGGTCTTTTTCATGACGAGTCATCTGTTAAGTTGTGATGGATGAAATAAATCGAGAGCCCGGTGTTTGTGGTGCGTGCCGCCCGAGCGGCGAACTGAGATACAGCTTAAGGATAGGTGACAGAAAAAAAGCGTGCAGAGGAAGTTTAAACGCGGTTTTGGCGCAGGCGCAAAGATCTGTTGCGCAACGGGCTACTGTTTTTGCTAAAGGGCCAACCATACGCTGAAACCATTCAAGTGAAACAACGTTTCGTATTATAACTATTCAGCCCATTGAAAACCAATTAAAAAGTTTTTCAGAATGCAGGAAAGCTTGTAGCAGATCAGGTTGGGGTGAAAAAAATTATCAGGAAAAGGCAGAAAGATCGGGAGCGGCTTTGCGCGTTGCGCAAACTTTATAAACGGCAGGGAAACAAAGGGTAGAGTGTTCCAAAAACTCGTACTTGTGGACCAGACGCTTATTGGAGGAACGGAACGGAAAACATGATTTGGTGCGTCCGAGTGGACTCGAACCACCGACCCCCACCATGTCAAGGTGGTGCTCTAACCAACTGAGCTACGGACGCACTGTGATGTATTCTGAATGACCAAACCGGTCAACGGAACGGAAAACGTGATTTGGTGCGTCCGAGTGGACTCGAACCACCGACCCCCACCATGTCAAGGTGGTGCTCTAACCAACTGAGCTACGGACGCACTTTGGTGCGTTCTAGAGGACTCGAACCTCCGACCCCCACCATGTCAAGGTGGTGCTCTAACCAACTGAGCTAAGAACGCATCGTGCTGTCTGGGTGACAGCGGGGACGAATATTAGCGATAGCCCTGACGCCTTGCAAGCAGAAATCGCTATTTTTGGTGCGACTGCTGCGCAACTGTGCAGAGCGCGGCATTTTTAAACATTGCGGTTAAATTAAGGCGTTAGCGGGCTGCCCGCGCCAGCAGCACCGACTCCGGCTGGCGTTGCAGCCGCAAAATACGCCAGACCATCATAACGGCGCTGGAGGTCAGCCCAATAATAAAGCCGGTCCAGAAGCCTGCCGGGCCCATCGGCGCGACCACCCAGTCCGTAAGCGCCAGGATATAGCCGCTGGGCAAGCCAAGCACCCAATAAGCGATAAAAGTAATAAAGAAAATAGCGCGGGTATCTTTATAGCCGCGCAAAATGCCGCTGCCTATCACCTGAACCGAGTCGGAAAACTGATAGACGGCGGCCAGCAGCATCAGTTGAGCCGCCAGCGCCACGACTGCCGGATTATGGTTATAAAGCAGGGCAATCTGTTCGCGAAAAACTACGGTAAATAACGCCGTCAGCAAGGACAGCGACATACCGACGCCCTGAGCGGTCCAGGCGGCTACGCGGGCCGCTTCTGTCGAGCCTTGCCCAAGTCGGAAGCCTACGCGAATAGTGGTGGCGGCGCCGAGCGAAAGGGGCAGAACGAACATCAGCGAACTGAAATTCAGTGCGATCTGGTGCCCGGCGACTTCTACAATCCCCATCGGCGAGACGAGAAGCGCCACTACGGCAAACAGCGTCACTTCGAAAAACAGCGCCAGCGCTACGGGCAAGCCGAGCTTAAACAAGCGAGAAAGGGCGGTGCGATCCGGCATACTAAACCGTTCGGCCAGATGAATATCCCGCATGGAAGGTGCGCGCGATACCCAAAACTTCATGGCGATAAACATCACCCAATAAACGGATGCTGTCGCCACGCCGCAGCCAACGCCGCCAAGCGCGGGCATGCCAAAATGGCCGTAGATAAAAATATAGTTGACCGGGATATTAACCAGCAGTCCCAGGAAACCCATCACCATGCCAGGCTTGGTTTTGGCAAGGCCTTCACACTGATTACGTGCGGTTTGAAAGAATAGATAGCCGGGCGCTCCCCAAAGCAGCGCATGCAGATAGCCGACCGCTTTATCCGCCATAACGGGATCGATATCGTGCATAGCTCGGATCATATAACCGGCGTTATAAAGCACCAGCATAATCAGCAGTGAGGCAAAAGCGGCCAGCCAGTAGCCCTGGCGAACCTGGAAGGCGATACGATCCCGGCGGCCCGAGCCGTTATATTGCGCCACCACGGGCGTAAGCGAAAGCAGCAGACCGTGCCCGAACAGAATAGCTGGCAGCCAGATAGAGGTGCCCACGGCCACGGCGGCCATATCCGTCGCGCTAACATCGCCAGCCATCACCGTATCCACGAAGCCCATAGCCGTTTGCGCTACCTGCGCGAAAATAACCGGGATCGCCAGCGCCAGCAATTGACGCGCCTCTGTTAAATACTTCTGCACGCATACACCTGTTTTTTAACTGAAGGGAGAGAGACTATTTGGTATAGTTTTGAGATCAGACAAGAATAGCGAAAAATCCACCGAGGTCATAATTATGTTTACCGGTATTGTGCAGGGCACCGCAGAGGTGCTGGCAATCGAAGAAAAACCGAATTTTCGCACCCATATTGTCCGGCTGCCCGATGAGCTGCTGCCGGGACTGGAGCTGGGCGCGTCCGTTTCTCATAACGGCTGCTGCCTGACGGTCACTGAAGTTGACGGCAACCGCGTCAGTTTCGATCTGGTCAAAGAAACGCTGCGTATTACCAATCTTGGCGAGCTTAAAATTGGTGATGTGGTCAACGTTGAACGCGCAGCAAAATTCAGCGATGAAATCGGCGGCCATTTAATGTCCGGCCATATAATGACCACGGCGGAAATCTGTAAAATCCTGACCTCGGAAAATAACCGTGAAATCTGGTTTAAGCCGCAGGACGGCGAGCAGATGAAATATATTCTGCATAAAGGCTTTATCGGTATTGACGGCATCAGCCTGACGGTGGGCGAAGTCACTAAAAGCAAATTTTGCGTGCATCTTATCCCGGAAACGCTGGCGAGAACCACGCTGGGCCGCAAACGGCTGGGCGACAAGGTTAACATTGAGATAGACCCGCATACTCAGGCAATTGTCGAAACCGTAGAGCGCGTGCTGGCGCAGCGCGAAGCCGCGCTACTGGCAGCCGCTGCGGAAAAAGAAAACGAGCCGGCAGCGGAATAACGCCTGCTTTTAGCGTTTCAGGCCAGGCTGGCGGCGATTATTGCCGGTCTGGTTTTTAAAGCGGTATAATTGGCCGATAGTTTTTATTAACCTGCTATAGAGAAAAATTTAAAACAAAGTCTGTTTCTTGTCTGCAGGGATTTTTCCCAGCGACCACCTGACCTTATTACAGGAAGACAACCCGCTGTCGGTGGCGGAAGGTTTTCACTATGACAATGCCGACAACCGGCCGGACCGTCGCTTTCTGCGTTATGAAAACAAAACCAGAGCGCCGCCCGGAACACAAGGCGATCGCTCTCTGTCACTATTGGCTGCCGTTACCGCTCTTCCCGCACTTTGCATCGGGCACAGCAGCCCCAACGCTTAACCGGGATAGATGCCGCGATCCTGCCTTGCCATCAGAATACGTTCGCAGGCCACAATGTAGGCCGCCGTGCGCAAAGAACAGCCTTTTTCGCTGGCCTTATCCCAGACGCTGACCATTGCCTCAGTCATAATCCTGTCCATGCGCTGATTGATTTCCTCTTCGCTCCAGAAAAAGCTCGCCATATCCTGCACCCATTCAAAATAGCTTACCGTTACGCCGCCAGCGTTACAGACTACATCCGGCACCACCAGAATGCCTCTTTCCGCCAGCATATCGTCTGCTTCCGGATAGGTTGGGCCGTTTGCGCCTTCCAGTACCAGCCGGCAGCTCAGTTTTTTAGCGCGCTCTGGCGTAATCTGTCCTTCCAGCGCTGCCGGGATCAAAATATCCAGCTGCACATCCCAGAACGCTTCACTGGCAATCTCCCGCGCCCCAGCAAAACCGGCGATTTTACGATGCCGCGCCTGCCAGTCGCCGAGCGCCACCAGGTCGATACCAGCCTCATTGTAAAGCGTCGCGCTGTGATCCTGGATAGCCACTACGCGTGCGCCCGCTTCAGCAAACAGACGGGCGGCCTCGCTGCCGACGTTACCGAAGCCCTGAACCGCCACGCGACTGCCCTCAATGCCGATACCGGCGCGACGGGCAACTTCTCTGCCTGTAATAAAGACGCCGCGCCCGGTTGCCTTTTCGCGACCCAGCGAGCCGCCAAGGTGCACAGGCTTGCCGGTAACTACGCCCGTGACGGTCGTGCCCTGATTCATCGAATAGGTATCCATAATCCACGCCATGACTTTACCGTTGGTACCAACATCCGGCGCGGGGATATCTTTCTGCGGCCCAATAATAAGGCCGATTTCACTGGTATAGCGGCGCGTCAGGCGCTCCAGCTCGCTTTCTGAAAGCGAGAAAGGATCGACGCGGATCCCGCCTTTAGCCCCGCCATAGGGCAGGTTGACCGCGGCGCATTTAATCGTCATCCAGGCGGAAAGCGCCATTACCTCATTGAGATCCACATCCGGATGATAGCGAATGCCGCCTTTACCGGGTCCTCGGGAAAGGTTGTGCTGCACCCGGTAACCTTCGAAATGGCGGATTGTGCCGTCATCCATCTGCAGCGGAATATCCACTATCAACGCGCGCTTGGGATGGCGTAAAGTTTCTGTCCAGCGAGCCAGTTCGCCTAAATAAGGCGCCACGCGATCTATTTGTCGCAGATAAGTGGTCCAGGCAGAGGTGCTGCTTTCTGATGCGTAAGATAACTTTTCCATATAGAACCTTATCGATTTTGAGTCATTAAATATGTAGGGAAATCGCTAAAATCTGAACCTGGTTGACGGCAGTAAACCTAACATTAAATTCCGTCCTGTGTATTTTTCTTAACGTCTGCAAAAAATAAAACCAAGGTTTCTGGCTGGTTTCACGTGAATAATTAAGCAACTTTTTATAGCTGTATAGAGTGCACATTTATGCAAATAGTATGCAGTTGAATTGCATAAATTGAATTTTCTTTCGTTTTTTCAGAAGTTTGAAAGCGATCAAAAAGTGAATAGAATGAATCTTAGATGTGTTGACTTTGTTAACGAATGCGCACAGTATCATTCTCACGCCGCTCAAAGGAGCCGGTTTTATTTAACCTTCAGCCTGTGCTGCTATCTATTTAACTCGCCAGGTTATGAGCGATAAATTAATTAATTTAGCGACTTAACTGCGCCAGTGAATTACAGAATGTATTGATGTCGGCACGCCAAACCTTTCCTCTTTCATTTCAGGAGAAATGACAATGTCAGCACGTCTGAATCGTGAAGATTTCGATAAATACATGGTGCCCTGTTTTTCCCCCGCGCCTTTTATTCCGGTAAAGGCCAGCGGCTCCCGCGTTTGGGATCAGCAGGATAAAGAATATATCGATCTGGCTGGCGGCATTGCGGTTAATTCGCTGGGGCATGCTAATCCGCATCTTGCCGAAGCGCTAAAATCTCAGATCGACAAACTCTGGCATATCGGCAACGGCTACACCAATGAACCTGTATTGCAGCTGGCGAAGACGCTGGTTGCATCGACTTTTGCCGACAAAGTCTTTTTTTGTAACTCTGGCGCAGAGGCTAACGAGGCAGCGCTCAAGCTGGCGCGCAAATACGCCGCCGACCGACACGGCAAAGGCAAAAGCGAAATCATTGCTTTCCAGAACGCTTTTCACGGTCGCACCCTGTTCACCGTTACCGTAGGTGGTCAGCCCAAATACTCGGCGGACTATGCGCCCTTACCTGGCGACATCACCCATTTGCCCTACAACGATTTACAGGCCGTCAGCGACCATATTTCCGAGCGCACCTGCGCAGTCATTGTTGAGCCAATTATCGGCGAGGGCGGCGTGCGCCCGGCAGAGCCTGCATTTTTACAGGGGCTGCGCCAGCTCTGCGATCGCCATCAGGCCACGCTGATTTTTGATGAAGTGCAGACCGGCGCGGGGCGTACCGGTTCGCTTTACGCTTATCAGCATTATGGCGTCGAGCCCGATATTTTAACCAGCGCAAAAGGGCTGGGCGGCGGCTTCCCGATTGGTGCAATGCTGACGCGCGATGCCTGGGCGGAAGTTTTTCAGCCCGGCACGCATGGAACGACTTTTGGCGGCAACCCGTTAGCCGCCACCGTTGCTAATAGCGTACTGGCACAGTTAGACAGCACTTTGTTAGAGGGCGTAAAAGAGCGTCATAGCTGGATAGCGGAGCGCCTGGCAGCGTTAAGCGCCCGCCATAGCGTGTTCAGCGAAATCCGTGGCGCAGGTCTGCTGATCGGCGCAGAGCTGGCAACGCCTTATCGTGGTAAAGCCAAAGCGCTGACTAACCTTGCGGCGGAAGAAGGCGTAATCGCTCTGATCGCCGGGCCAGATGTCCTGCGCTTTGCGCCAGCGCTGAATATTCCTTTCAGCGACCTGGAAGCGGCATTTACGCGGCTTGAGCGCGCCGTTGCTCGTTTCGTCGGCTAACAGAGGAGTACGCCCGTGCTGTTTCGACCAGTTAAAGAATCCGATCTGCCCGATATCCTGCGGCTCGCTGCATGTGCTGGTCCAGGAATGACCTCGTTGCCGCATGATGAAACCCGCCTCAGGGCGCGTATTCACGGCAGTCTCGAAACCTTCGCGGGAAACCTGCCACGCGCCCAGCAAAGCTTTCTTTTTGTGCTTGAAGATCCGCTAACGGGTCGGGTGGCTGGCGTTAGCGCGATTGAAGTAGCCGTCGGGCTGAACGAGCCTTTTTATAATTTTCGCATTCAGCGTAGCGTACGTGCTTCACGCGAGATCGGCGTTTATAAAAATCAGGAGCTGCTGCATCTCAGCTATGACCATACGGGCCACAGCGAACTCTGTACGCTGTTTCTTGACCCGGATTACCAGCTCAATCGCAATGGCCTGCTGCTGTCGAAAGCGCGGCTGCTGTTTATCGCCGCGCACCGCCATCTTTTCTCCTCTCATCTTTTTGCGGAGATGCGTGGCGTGGTTGATGAGCAGGGCGGCTCGGCGTTTTGGGACGCGTTGGGCCATCACTTTTTTGAAATTCCCTTTGCCGAAGCCGATCGCCTGACCGGTACCGGCATGAAAACCTTTATCGCCGAGCTGATGCCTTCCTGGCCTATTTATATTTCGCTGCTGCCTGCGGCGGCGCAGCGGGTGATCGGTGAAGTGCATCCGCGTACCGCACCCGCCAGAGCAATCCTGGAAAAAGAGGGCTTCAGCTGGCGCGGGTCCGTGGACATTTTCGACGCAGGGCCGGTACTTGAGGCTGAAACCGATGTTATTCGCGCTATCCGTGACAGCCGGGTTATTACCGCTGGCCGGGCAGACGAGGCGTTAGCCACATCCCGCTCGCCCTTTCTTGTCGCCAGCGAAAATTTTGCTGATTTCCGTGCGGTGCTGGTACAGCCGGATACTGAAGATTGTCCCCTTTCACTTAACGAAGCCCAGCGCCGGGCGCTGCAGGTCAGTGATACTGACAGGCTGCGTCTGGTTTCCCTCTATCCAGAAGAGAGCGCACTATGAACCATGCAGCACATTTTATTGCCGGAGAGTGGCGCCAGGGCAACGGCCTGGAGCTGACCAAATATTCACCTGAAGATCAGCAAATTCTTTGGCAGGCGCAAAGCGCCGATGATGCCGATGTCCAGGCGGCCTGTGATGCGGCGCGCAAGGCCTTCCCTGGCTGGGCACGGTTGCCGGTTGATGCGCGAATGGAAGTTGTCGGGCGCTTCGCCGCCTGTCTGGCCGAGGCCAAAGAGCAGTTTGCCGCGCTGATCTCGCAGGAAACCAGCAAGCCGCTGTGGGAAACCCGCACCGAGGTACAGGCGATGATCGGCAAAGCGGCAATCTCGCAGGAAGCCTGGTCGCAACGCACCGGCTTTAGCGAAATAGCAATGCCGGACGGCAAAGCGCAACTGCGCCATAAGCCACACGGCGTAATGGCAGTGTTCGGCCCCTACAATTTCCCCGGACATCTACCGAATGGCCACATTATTCCTGCTCTGATCGCAGGCAATACCCTGGTTTTTAAACCCAGCGAATTGACGCCCGCTACGGCGGAAATGACTCTGCGCCTCTGGCAGCAGGCAGGATTGCCGGACGGCGTGCTGAATCTGGTGCAGGGCGGTAAGGAGACGGGTAAAGCGCTGCTGGAAAATCCGCAGATTGATGGCGTCCTGTTTACCGGCAGCGCGGCGGCGGGTTTTCATTTTCATCGCTATCTGGCCGGACAGCCGGAGAAGATGCTGGCACTGGAGATGGGCGGCAATAACGCGCTGATTGTGGATAGCTACAGCGACCGCGACGCCGCCGTGCAGTTGATCATTCAGTCTGCTTTTATCTCTGCTGGTCAGCGCTGCACCTGTGCCCGACGGCTGCTGGTAAAAGCCGGGCCGCAGGGCGATGAGCTGCTGGCCCGGCTGGTGGCAGTAAGCGAGCAAATCCGTGTTGGTCAGTGGAACGCCGAGCCGCAGCCCTTTATGGGCGGTGTGATCTCGCTTCAGGCGGCGCAGGCAATGCTGGAGGCGCAGCAAAAGCTGCTGGCGCTGGGCGGAAAAAGCCTGCTGGCAATGCGCCAACCCGATGCGCAGGCAACCAGGTTGACGCCCGGTATTATTGATATTTCAGGCATCAGCGTGCCGGATGAAGAGTACTTCGGCCCGCTGCTGAGCGTAGTGCGCTATGAAAGTTTTGACGAGGCGATCCGGCTGGCGAACCAGACGCGCTATGGCCTGGCTGTTGGGCTGATATCGCCGGAAGCGGCGTTATTCGAAAAGCTGACAGAAGAGGCGCGCGCCGGGATCGTTAACTGGAACCGGCCGCTAACCGGCGCTTCCAGCAAGGCGCCTTTCGGCGGCGTCGGCGCTTCCGGCAATCACCGGCCTTCGGCTTACTATGCCGCCGATTATTGCGCCTGGCCGATGGCCTCGCTCACCAGCGAATCCCTGACGCTGCCCGCCACGCCTTCTCCGGGCCTTCCTTTCTGATACCGAGGTTTTTATGTCTGGCTATGAAGCAAATTTTGACGGGCTGGTTGGCCCGACGCATCACTATGCAGGGCTGTCGGTCGGTAATGAGGCCTCGCAGCACAACCGTGACGGCCTGTCGAATCCGCGCAAGGCCGCATTGCAGGGCCTGGCAAAAATGAAGGCGCTGGCGGATCGCGGCTTTGTGCAGGGGATTCTACCGCCGCAGCCGCGCCCCAACGTTGACGCGCTACGTATGCTGGGCTTCACCGGTAACGATACGCAGGTTCTGGCACGCGCGGCGGCAACCTCGCCGCATCTGCTTTCTGCGCTCAGCTCCGCCTCGTCGATGTGGACAGCAAATGCCGCAACGGTTTCGCCTTCGGCAGACAGTGCGGATGGTAAGGTGCATTTCACCGTAGCGAATCTTAACAACAAGCTGCACCGTTCACTTGAAGCACCGGTAACGTCGGCCATCCTGCGGGCCACCTTTAATAATGACGCCCACTTCTGCCACCATGCGGCGCTGCCGCAGCAAAGCGATTTTGGCGATGAGGGCGCGGCTAACCATAACCGCTTTTGCGGCAACTACGATCGCCAGGGCATACAGCTATTTGTTTATGGTCGCAAAGCATTCGGTGGCGGCATTGCGCCGCAACGTTACCCGGCGCGTCAAACTTTAGAGGCAAGCGAAGCGGTAGCCCGTTTGCATCAGCTTAATCCGGATTACACGCTGTTTGCTCAGCAAAACCCTGTTGCGATCGACAGCGGTGTTTTTCATAACGATGTTATCGCAGTCAGTAACCGGCACGTGCTCTTTCATCATCAGCACGCCTTTGTCGATCAGGAAAATCTCTTGAACCAGCTACGCGAGAAAAGTGCCGCGCTGGGATTGCCGTTTGAGAACGTGGCGGTGCCGCAGGAACAGGTCTCGCTGGAGGATGCCGTCGCTTCTTATTTGTTCAACAGCCAGCTGCTGAGCAAGCCTGACGGGAAAATGGTGATTGTGGTGCCGGAAGAGTGCCGCCAGCGCGAAAACGTCTGGCGCTATCTTAACGACCTGACCAGCCAGCCTGATTCTCCGATCGACGAAATCCAGCTATTTGATCTGCGTGAAAGCATGCGCAACGGCGGCGGGCCTGCCTGTCTGCGGTTACGGGTGGTGTTGAATGAGGCCGAGCGAGCCGCCGTCAACAGCGGCAGCCTGATGAACGAAGAGCGTTACCAGCAGCTAACCCGCTGGGTGGAAAAACACTATCGGGATCGATTACACAGCAGCGATCTGGTCGATCCGCAGCTGCTGCGCGAGGTGCGGCAGGCGCTGGACGAGCTGACGCAAATTCTGTCGCTGGGGAGTATCTATGACTTCCAGCGCTAAAAAAAGAGAGGCGATAATTGACGATCTGCTTAATTGTCGCCTGCGCGATGCGCGCTTTCCCGCCGCGCTACAGGCGACCTGGCTGGACGAAGGCGTGTTACAGCTTATTCCTGAGCATCCGACCGGAGCCGTGGTAGTGTCCGCCGGGATCCACGGTAATGAAACCGCGCCGGTAGAGATGCTCGGCGCGCTGTTGGCATCGCTGATCGCTGGCGAGCAGCCGCTTAGCCAGGCGCTGCTGCTGATATTTGGTAACCTGCCCGCGCTGCGGGCCGGTAAGCGTTATCTGCATAGCGATATGAATCGGCTGTTCGGCGGACGTCACCGCGATGCCGCGCCGGGCAACGAGAGCCGACGGGCGGCGCAGCTGGAAAAGGCGACAGACGCTTTTTTTCAGCGAGCTGGTGGGCCGCGCTACCATCTGGATATGCATACGGCGATCCGCGCTTCGCGTTTCCCACAGTTTGCTTTAATCCCATGCCATCAACATAGCTACAGCAAAGCGTTTTACGCGCTGCTGGAAGCCTGTGAACTTGACGCGGTAGTGCAGCATACCGCGCCCGGCGGCACCTTCAGTCATTACGTTAGCGAAACCTTCGGTGCACAGAGCTGTACCCTGGAGCTTGGTAAAGCGCTGCCGTTCGGCCAGAACGATCTTAGCCGTTTCGCCGCTACCGACAGCGCGATCCGCGCCTTGCTGGCAGATAAACCGCTGTCGACAAGAACGCGTCCGCCGATGCATTTCTTTACGGTGGCAGAAAGCATCATCAAGACCAGCAGCGGCTTCAGGCTCAATCTGGATCCTGAGACAGAAAACTTTACCCGGCTTCCGGCGGGCTATGTTATCGCCTGCGAAGCGGATAAAACCTGGCAAGTGGACGACGCTGCGCCCTGGATCCTCTTTCCTAACGCTGGCGTCGCGCCGGGTCTGCGCGCAGGCCTGTTATTGAAACCGGGCTGTTCGCCGCAAAACTGAAGGAATTGCCATGACCGTTAAAGAATCGCCTACGCCGTCAACTTCTTCTCCTTCAGCACAGCTGCAACGAGGGCTGAGCGAGCGTCATATCCAGATGATCGCCCTGGGCGGCGCCATCGGCACCGGCTTATTTATGGGCGCCGGAAAGAACATCGCCGTGGCAGGCACCTCCATCCTTATCATCTATGCGCTGGTGGGTTTTTTTGTCTATTTAGTGATGCGCGCAATGGGTGAAGTGTTGCTGTCGAAGCTCGACTATCGCTCCTTTGCCGATTTTGTGGCGGACTATTTAGGTCCCAAAGCCAGCTTCTATCTGGGCTGGTCTTACTGGCTAAGCTGGGTTGTGACCTGCATCGCCGATGTGGTGGTCTGCGGCGGCTATATGCAGTACTGGTTTCCGGAAATGTCCGCCTGGATCCCGGCGCTGGTGACTTTGGGCATTCTCTGCATGTTCAACCTGCTGTCGGTTAAAATGTTCGGCGAGGCGGAATTCTGGTTTGCGCTGATCAAAGTCATTACCATCGTTGCGCTGATTTTTACCGGATTCTGGATGGTGGCTACCGGCTGGACGTCGCCGGATGGCGTCCGCGCTTCGCTCAATCATCTTACCGATGCGGCAGTGTTTTTGCCGCATGGGGTAGCGGGCTTTCTGGCAGGTTTCCAGATCGCCATTTTCTCCTATACCGGTATAGAGCTGCTCGGCACCATGACTGCCGAAACTCGCGACCCCGAAAAAATCCTGCCGAAAGCAATCAACGCCATTCCGCTACGTATTATCATCTTCTATATGCTCTCAATGGTGGTGATTATCGCCGTGACCTCCTGGGCGGCTATTTCCCCGGATGTCAGTCCTTTCGTCACTCTGTTTGCCAAAGCTGGCTTGCCAGCCGCCGCTGCTATTATTAACTTTGTCGCGCTGACTTCCGCTATGTCCTCTGCTAACAGCGGCGTTTATTCCAGCACCCGTATGCTCTATGGCCTGTCGGTAGAGAAGCATGCGCACTGGCAATTTCGCATCCTGTCGAGAACCACGCGGATCCCGGTGCGCAGCCTGCTTTTCTCCTGTTTTTGCATGCTGAGCGGGACGCTGCTGCTGTTTCTGGTGCCCGACGTGATGACGCTGTTTACCATTGTCTCCACGCTTGCGGCGATACTGGTTATCTATAGCTGGGGCATGATCCTGGTAGCCTATCTCGCCTACCGTAAGCAGCGGCCGGATCTGCACGCGCAATCGCGGTTCAAAATGCCGGCGGGTATAGTGATGAGTTGGGCAAGCCTGCTGTTCTTTGCTTTTACGGTAGTCATTATGATCTTCGATGCCGATACGCTGGCCGCGCTTTGCGCCATGCCGTTCTGGTTTGGCCTGCTCTGGATTATCTGGAAAGTGAAGATACGCCGGGCGCAGACGCTTAAAGTAGTCAGCAGCACCTGAAGGAGAGCAGCATAAAGCAGGGCGGTGACTAGTCTCTCGCCGCCTGAATAAAAATCGGCTTTAACGCTGACTTTTCAGACGACGACAAACGTGAAGCGATGGAGGGCCTGTGGCTGGAGCAAAGCATTACGGGCCATGGACGGCCCGTACTGAGCTGCCACGGATGGCGTTTTTTGCGTCTTTGCGGAAGACACAGGCCCTCCTGAGCCGGCACCGGCATACTATCAACCTCATTGGTTCTGACGCCGACTCTTTTAATCAGTGCGGAACGCGCAAACCGCCTTCTTTACCGTGAGTAAATACAACCTGCCAGAGCTGAATATCCCTGGCCCGGAAAGCGCCAGCGCAGGCGTTCAGATAGTAGCTGAACATACGCTTAAAGCGTTCGCCATATTTTTCCGCCAGCTGCGGCCACGCGGTTAAAAAGCGCTGGTGCCAGGCCATCAGCGTCAGATCGTAATCCGCACCGAAATTATGCCAGTCTTCCATAACAAAATGCGGTTCGTGCGCCTCGGCAATATGGCGAACGGAAGGCAGGCGGCCGTTCGGAAAAATATATTTATCAATCCACGCATCGACATGATCGTCCGTTTTATTCGCGCCGATAGTATGCAGAAGAAATATACCTTCCGGCTTCAGGTTACGATCCACAACGTCGAAATAAGTGGCGTAGTTTTTGGGGCCAACGTGCTCAAACATACCGACGGAAACAATACGGTCAAACTGCCGATCGAGATCGCGGTAGTCCTGAAGCAGAATAGTGACATCCAATCCTTCGCAACGCTGCTGCGCCAGCTTCTGCTGCTCGGCGGAAATGGTCACGCCAGAGACTTTCACACCGTAGTGGCGAGCGGCATAGGCTGCCAGTCCGCCCCAGCCGCAGCCGATATCCAACAGCGTCATGCCGGGTTCCAGCTGAAGCTTTTCGCAGATCATCTTCAATTTGGCTTCCTGCGCCTGCTCCAGCGTCTTTGCCTCTTTCCAGTAGCCGCAGGAATATTGCATATAAGGATCAAGCATCAGGGTAAAAAGATCGTTACCAAGATCGTAATGCTCTTTACCGACAATCCAGGCGCGCTTGCGGGATTGCAAATTAGTCAGACGCGCAGCGGCAATACGCAGCGTATCTTTGAAATGGTGGGGAAGCTGTTGATCCAGTTTGGCCAGCAGCACGCGGTGAAAAAACATATCCAGCCGCTCGCACTCCCACCAGCCGTCCATATAGCTTTCGCCCAGGCCTAAAGATCCTTCCTGCATAACTCGTTTAAAAAAGTCAGGCTGGTTGACCTGGATATCCCAGGGACGGGTGCCGTTAATTTCAATATCGGCGTTGCGTAACATTTCCTGGGCGATGCGGTACCACTGATTTTCTTCCAGGCTCACTTCTTCTATACACGATGAACTCATAGCTTCTCCATCACCCTTCGTGATTGAAACCTGAGAAAAAGCATAGTCAATTTCTACAGGATTGTGAGAAAACGCACACTTTGCAGTGCGCCTGATATCCGACGTTACAGAGGATTGAATTGAAACCTGCAGGGTAAAAGGGGCTTGCCAGAATTGAACACCCGGACAACCCTGTCAGGACGCAAAAAATGATACAAAGTTGTTATAATTTATTGCCTGAAAGCGAGTATAGGCTCACCTCAGGCAATATTCAACGCCTTATTGTTAGGATGCTAACTATCTGGCATCAGGCAGTTAACGGCGGCTCTGCGCTGCGGCTAACGCCGTCTGCTTAACCGTTGCCCGCTGTAAAATATAGCCAATTAGCACCAGAAAGACAGTACCGAGCATCACCCGCGAGGTCGTAACAAGCGGCGTAGCGATAAAACCAGAAACCAGCATGCTGGCGACAAAACAGAGACCGAGCTGCAGGGCATTTTGCAGCGCGGCCGCTTTGCCGCTGGCCTGCGGGAAAGGCTGCAGCGCACTGGCTACCACAACGGGATAGATAGCGCCGTTAGCCAGCGCCATGCCGCAGAACGGCAGCAGCAGTGCCCAGGTCGAAGGCATTTCCACCTGCGCGGCGATAAAAAAGGCGCCCACGCTTAACGCATAAATGGTCAGCAGCCATGGCAGCAGCGATGCGCCTTCCGTGCGCTTCAGCAGCGTGCGGCAGCCATAGCCGCCTGCCAGAAAAGCCAGCGTCTGCGGCACATAGCTCAGCCCGATATCGCCTGGCGACATGCCCAAATCGGCGAGGATAAAAGGCGAACCGGTCAGCCAGGCGAAAAAGCAGGCGGAGCAGGCGGCATAAATCAGCACGTTGCCGCTCCAAATTGGCGACTTCAACAGGGTAAAGAAGCCGACTTTTGCTTTCTCTGTGGAATGTGCTTCAGGCTTGGGCGCGGCGATAAAAAGCGTCGCCGCCAGCAAAATCAGGGCCAGCAGCAGCAACGCGACAAAAATTGCCCGCCAGGAAAAATGATCCAGCAGCCAGGCACCCAGCAGCGGCGCCAACGCGGGCGAGAGCGCGACCAGCGGCATAATAGTGGCGAAAACGCGGTTGGTCTGGCTGGCAGGATAGCGATCGATCACCAGCGCCTGCCAGCTTACGGCAGCGGCACAGATCCCCACGGCCTGAATAAAGCGCAGCGCCAGCAGCAGCGGAGTGGACTGCACCCAGTACATGGCGCCGCAACCGAGGGCGAACAGGCTCAGGCCCATCAACAGCACCGGCTTACGGCCAATACGGTCAGAAAGTGGCCCCCAGAAAAGCTGCGCGCTGGCGAAACCGGCCAGGAACAGACTCAGGCTGGCACCAATTACGCTCGCGTCGGTTTGCAGATCCTGCTGCATAGCGCCAAAGGCAGGCAGATACATATCGGTGGCGAGAAAACCGGCCACGCTCAGCAGCGCAAGGTAAAGCAAAAATCCTTTCGATGGCATAAGAAATAGCTCTGTTAGGAAATAAATAGCGGGCGGGAGTGTAAAAGAGTGCCGCCAGCGTTGTGAAACGGTAATATTTGCATCCTGCGTTCAAAATTTTTGCAGGGTAATTATGTGGTCTGAACATTCGCTGGAAGTGATAGATGCGGTTGCCAGAACGGGCAGCTTTACTGCGGCGGCGGCGGAGCTACATCGCGTGCCTTCTGCTATCAGCTATACCGTCCGTCAGCTGGAAGAGTGGCTGGCGGTACCGCTTTTCGAGCGACGCCATCGCGATGTAGTGCTCACGGCAGCGGGTGAGCATTTTATTCAGGAAGGGCGTGCTGTTATCAAAAAAATGCTTGTCACGCGCCGTCAGTGCCAGCAGGTGGCCAACGGCTGGCGTGGACAGCTGAATATTGCCGTCGATCGTATTGTTAAGGCATCGCGCACCCGCCAGCTGGTGGTGGATTTCTACCGCCATTTTCCGGATATGGAGCTGCATCTCTCTTCAGAGGTGTTTAACGGCGTCTGGGATGCGCTGGCCGATGGCCGGGTAGACGTAGCGATAGGCGCAACGCAGGCAATCCCGGTTGGCGGCAGGTTCGCCTTTCGAAATATGGGCGCATTAAACTGGCGCTGCGTGGTAAAAGCGGGCCATCCGCTGGCGCTACACAAAGAGAAGATTAACGAAGAGGCTATTCGGGAATGGCCTTCACTGGTGCTGGAAGATACCTCGCGCGCGCTGCCGAAAAGAACTACCTGGACGCTGGATAATCAGCGGCGGCTGGTGGCGCCGGACTGGGAAAGCGCCTTTGATTGCCTGCTGGCCGGTCTGTGTGTGGGCATGGTGCCGGGCCATCTTGCGCAACCGCTGCTGAAAAACGGCTCGCTGTGCGAGCTGAAGCTGGAGCCGGCTTTTCCTGACAGCCCCTGTTGCGTTAGCTGGTCAGAGCAGCAGACCTCGCCAGCCCTGAGCTGGTTACTGGACTACCTGGGCGAAACTGAAACGCTGAACAGCGAATGGCTGCGGGAGGAAACGGGCGGCTAAAAGCCGCCTGAGGTTGCTGACAAACCTGAAGCATTCCTCACACCTGGCTTTTTTTTACAGCCATACGGCAGCCTGATAGCGGCAGAGGCAGGGCGGATAAGCGGACCGTTTGGCGCATGGACGCGCCAACCGAGCCTCCACGGACGGATTAACGGCGTGTCCGTGTTCCGATCTGCCTCTGCCGCTCTGTCGCTGATTTAAACGCAACCAAAGGTTTGTCAGCAGCCTGGGGCGGCTTAGCGACGGTAGTCGAGGAAGGGGCCATCCGCAACGGAGCGGCGCTCAATTAGCGTTGGATGGACTTCAATAGTCTGCGGCTCTTCGCGCTTGCTGGTGATACGATCAAGCAGCATGTTAAAGGCCGTTGCGCCCAGGCGCTCTTTCGGCTGATGCACGGTGGTCAACGCAGGCGTAAAGTAGCGCGAGTTGCGCACGTTATCATACCCGATCACCGAAATATCCTGCGGTACGCGCAGGCCCATCTCGTCGGCAGCGCAAATAGCACCCATCGCCATGACATCGCCGCCGCAAAATACGGCGGTTGGCCGCTGTTTTTGCGCAAGCAGCTGCTGCATGGCGCGATAGCCCGATTCCGGTTCAAAATCGCCCTGAACCAGCCACTCTTCGCGCAGGGTAATGCCCGCTTCCGCCAGCGCTTTCAGAAAACCTGCGTGACGGCCGCCGCCGGTGTTGCGCTCCATATGGCCGGGGATCACGCCAATATCACGGTGGCCACGGTCAATCAGGTAGCGGCCAGCCAGATAGCCGCCCTCAAAAGCGTTATCCAGGATAGTGTCGGTAAAGTCACCGCGCGATTCCCCCCAGTCCATCACTACCATAGGGATATTGCGGTGCTCTTCCAGCATGGTGATCAATTCATCAGGATATTCCGCGCACATCACCAGCAAGCCATCCACGCGCTTTTGCGCCATCATCGACAGATAGGCTTTCTGCTTTTCCAGTTCATTATGCGCGTTGCCAAGGATCAGGGTATAGCCCTTGGCGAAACAGCTGTGTTCCACGGCCTCGATGATTTCGGCAAAGTAGGGCGCTTCGCTGGAGGTCGCCAGCAGGCCGATAGTTTTGGTGTTATTGACCTTCAGGCTGCGGGCCACGGCGCTGGGCGAATAGTGCAGCGCTTTAATCGCTGCCCAGACGGCTTCCCGCGTCTCTTCGGCGACGAAGCGGGTTTTATTGATGACGTGGGACACGGTGGTCGTGGAGACACCGGCGCGTTTGGCCACATCTTTAATGGTTGCCATGGAAAAAGACTCCTGCGCTGTTCAGTAAGTCACTGAAAAGCGGTTTGTTAAACGTTTGCCTGGAATTATAAAAACCCTGATGTATTTGCGCATTTATTGTTGCGGAATGGTTACATCAGGAGGGGGTTCAGGGTAGCGTAACCGACCTGACGCCTGCGTAATACCGGCATAAGGGCCTGTTGCGCAACAAACCGTGGATTCTAACAAGAGCGGCGGCAGAAAACGAGAATTTTACCCGTTACGCAGGGAAAAAACCTTTACGGAAGGCGAAAAACAACGGCCCGTTGCGCCTGATGCGCAACGGGCTGTAATTCAGCGAATAGTTTTCGGCGTCATTACGCGGCGGGCGCCGACATAATGCTGCTCCCAATAATCTTCGCTTAGCGCGCTGACCTGAATATCCTTCCCGGTGCGCGGCGACTGGATAAATTTGCCGTCGCCCAGATAGACGCCCACGTGGTCAGCGGCGCCACGGCCGTTGATGCGGAAGAAGACCAGGTCGCCTTTTTCCAGTTCGCCGCGTTTTATGGAGGCAGCGTCTCGCAGGTGATACATCTCGTTGGCCGTACGGGGGATTTTAAATTTCACCAGATCTTTATAGGCGTACCAGACAAGGCCGCTACAGTCGAAACCGGTTTTAGGCGAAGTGCCGCCCCACAGATAGGGTTTGCCCAGCTGGCTCATCAATTTGTTCATCGCGGTTTCGCGTGCTTTCTGATAGCGCGCGCGGTGTGCCTTGCTGAGCTTAAGTGGCGAAGATGCCGAGCCGCTGGTCAGGGCTTCCGTTTCTTCGTTGCGCAAACGGTGACGGCCATAGCGTTTTTTAGGCGGCAGAGCGGCGGCGGCCACAGACTCTTTTTTGCGTAATTTATATTTGGGCGTGCGGCTTTTTTTGGTGGCAACTTCTTTGGCTTTACGGCTGCTGGTTTCTTTGACTTTGCGGGTGGTGGTTTTAACCGGGCGGCGCTTACGGCGATCGTCTTCGCGGGCGGGTGTAGCGCTGTCCGCCTTGTGGTGATCCGCTTTAACGGCAGCGTGAGGCGATGCGTGCGCCATGGACATAAACAGCTGGGCGAAGGCCAGCATGAACAGCGTGATGAGTAAACGCATCTTTACCATTAACAGTTTGTGCTCCCGCCAGAGGCAAGAGCATGGCTAAATAAGGAGAGCTGCGGCTGGGCAGTCAGTTAGGACAATTCTAATCGAACTCTTTACTAAAAAGTAAGGCCTTTTTTGTTTCAATCCTTACGAAGCGGTAAAAGCTGTAAAAATCAGCCAGTTCAACCGTTTATCTGCGCAAAATTAGCGCTGAAATTTGCAGTTAACGCAGCGTAAGCAGGCGGAAAATGGTATTTTAGCGTTTTGTTTTATAACCGTAGCGGCAGCGGGCGGCTGAAAATGAGATTTTCATCGCACGGGCAGACTCGCTACACTATACAGACACGTAGTAGCCGATTGAGGAAGGCATTTATGAGCACCATTGAGAAAATTGAGCGCCAGATCGCAGAAAACCCGATCCTGCTGTATATGAAAGGCTCCCCAAAACTGCCAAGCTGCGGCTTCTCCGCGCAGGCCGTTCAGGCGCTCTCCGCCTGCGGCGAGCGTTTTGCCTATGTGGATATCCTGCAGAATCCGGAAATCCGTGCCGAACTGCCTAAATATGCCAACTGGCCGACTTTCCCACAGCTGTGGGTTGATGGCGAGCTGGTCGGCGGCTGCGACATCATTATTCAGATGTTCCAGGCTGGCGAACTGCAGCAGCTGATCAAAGAAACGGCGCAGAAATACCCAAGCGACGCGGCTGAATAAGCCAGCGCGGCGTCTGCCATTGCGCAGGTTTAAACAAGCTGCACCTGAATCAATCAGGTGCAGCTTTTTTTATGGCGCGACTGCGCGGCTCAGCAGATTATAATTTTTTAACAGCAGCCAGGCGCGGCAAATAAAGAAACCGGTAATAAAGCCTGCTGAGGAAAACATCAGCAGCAGCTGCGGTAAGGGTACCGCCTGCTTATCGGCCCGTAGCGCCTCCTGATAACCCAAATAATAGCGTAAGAGAAAATAAGCCAGGGTAATAACCAGGATAACGGGCGTGCCGGGCGCAACCAGAGTGAGCTTATTTTTCCCCAGCCTGAAGCGTTGCGACTGCAACAGAGAATAGGATAACGCGGCACCGATCATAGCGCCCGCCAGCCAGGCCGCCATATCAGACACCAGATGCGGATATTGCATAAAGGTGTGCAGAGATAGTGCCAAAAACGCCAGCGGGGAAATTAACGCCCGTCGCGGGTTAACTTCGCGCGGGAAACAAGATTTGATGCTGAGCCAAAGTAATAAAATAAATAAAAGAAAAACCCACTTTGGGGTATGCGCTGCTATTTCCAACATAATCGCTTCCTGGCCGATCGGTGTTCCATTGATCGACAAGCATGCCACGTTGTTAGTTAAATAGTTTGAGCTACCACAAAGAAGCCCGGATTGACTGAATCCGGGCCGGGCAGGGTTTAGCTTTCGCTTTCTGTCTGCATCTCCGGCAGCGGCCAGCCGCCAAGGCGCTTCCAGCGGTTAACCAGCTCGCAAAACAGATCCGCGGTCTGCACGGTGTCATACAGCGCCGAGTGGGCTTGCGAGCTGTCAAAAGGCATCCCGGCTGCGGTACAGGCTTTCGCCAGCACCGTTTGTCCCAGCACCAGTCCGCTCAGCGCGGCGGTATCAAAGGTAACAAACGGATGAAAAGGGTTACGTTTCAGTCCGGCTCGCTCCGCTGCGGCGTTCATAAAATTCAGATCGAAGGTGGCGTTATGCGCCACCATCACGGCACGGTTGCAGCCCTGGTCTTTAATGCCCTTACGCACGGCTTTAAAAATAGCGTGCAGCGCTTCATATTCACTGACCGCGCCGCGCAGCGGATTTGACGGATCTATCCCGTTAAACGCCAGGGCTTCCGGCTGCAGAACAGAACCTTCGAACGGCTCAACGTGGAAATGAAGCGTTTCGTCTTTTTCCAGCCAGCCGTCGGCGTTCATTTTCAGGGTGACGGCCGCCACTTCCAGTAAAGCGTTGGTTTTGGCGTCAAAACCCGCGGTTTCAACATCGATTACCACCGGATAAAAACCGCGAAAACGGCTGCTGAGGGCGTTAAGTTCGTTCGATTCGGACATCAGGATCTCACAGGCGAAAATTGAGGGCGCATTATGGCAAATTTCGCTACGGGTTGCAGCAGAAGAAGGGGAAAGAAGGGTGCCTGAACGGCACCCTGACGCGTTACGCGCCCAGGCCGTGGCCCGCGTGTTTGTTTTCGATCAGTTCGATTTTATAACCGTCCGGATCTTCTACAAAAGCGATAACGGTAGTGCCGCCTTTAACCGGGCCGGCTTCACGGGTGACATTGCCGCCTTCGCTGCGAATGCGCTCGCAGGTGGCCGCTACATCGTCCACGCCCAGCGCGATATGGCCATAGGCGTCGCCCAGCTCATATTTATCCACGCCCCAGTTATAGGTCAGCTCAATCACCGCGCCTTCGCTCTCTTCGGTGTAGCCAACAAAAGCCAGCGTATATTTATATTCGGTGTTTTCGCTGGTGCGCAGCAGGCGCATGCCCAGCACTTTAGTATAAAAATCAACGGAGCGTTGCAGATCGCCAACGCGCAGCATGGTGTGAAGTAAGCGCATAACATCCTCTTTTAAACAAACGTTATCATCCGATAACAAGCATAGCCTGAATTCCTCCTCGCCCTGACGGCGGGAGAAATTCACAGCGTTACAGGATAGCAGCTATGGCTTAACGGAAACCAGGAAATGCGTGCTTTGTCCTGTCGCCCGGCGAGAAAACCTTCAGCTTACTTCAGCGTCGGATAGTCGGTATAGCCTTCCGCGCCGCCGCCGTAGAACAGCTCGGGACGCTGTTCATTCAACGGCGCGTTTTGCCGCAGGCGCTCAACCAGATCCGGATTGGCGATATAGTCGCGGCCAAAAGCTACCGCATCAATCAGGCCCTGTTCAATCAGCGCCGCCGCTTTTTCCGCCGTGTAGCCGCCTGCGCCGACGATAACGCCGGGGTAAGCCGCGCGAATCGCCTGGCGGAAGGCGTCGCTGTAAGGTTTGCCGCCAGCCCAGTCTGGTTCTGATATATGCAGATAAGCCAGCTTCCGCTTCGCCAGTTCACCAATGTAATAAAGCGCAGCGGCCTCCTGATCCTCGCCGTTATCCAGGCCGTTAAAAGGGCCGAGCGGCGAGATGCGAATACCGATCCTGTCTGCGCTCCAGCCGTCAATGGCCGCATCAACGACTTCCAGCGCAAAGCGGGTACGGTTTTCCACGCTGCCGCCGTAAGCGTCGTTGCGCTGGTTAGAAGCGGGCGCGATAAACTGGTGCAGCAGATAACCGTGCGCGGAGTGTAGCTCCACCAGATCAAAATCCGCCTCGCGCGCGTTGATCACGGCCTGACGGAAATCGTTGATTACATCATCTATCTCATCCAGACGCAGCTCGCGCGGCGTTGAAGTCGCTTCCCGAATGGTTCGACCTTCTTTATCGCGCAGCGAAGTACGGGTTTCAGCATTGATAGCGGAAGCAGAGACAGGCGCTTTGCCGTCCGGCTGTAGGCTACTGTGAGAGATACGGCCAGTGTGCCAGAGCTGCACGGCGCTGTGGCCGCCATCCTGATGAATGCCCGCGTTAATGGTTTTCCACGCAGCGATTTGCTGAGCGGTATGCAGACCCGGCGCGCCAGCATAGCCTTTCGCCTGGAAAGAGATTTGTGTGGCTTCGGTAATAATCAGCCCGGCGCTGGCGCGCTGGCGGTAGTATTCGCCCATCAGCGGCGTAGGGACATCGCCCGGCTCAACGCTGCGCAAACGCGTCAGCGGCGCCATAAAAATACGGTTGGGCGCTACGATCGCGCCGATTTTTAGCGGGGTAAAAAGCGTATTCAGCTGCATTAATCACTCCTGATAAAACGGCCTGCGCGCAGGCCAATAGGGTCAGTGACTGTTTAGCGTAGTCTGAATTGCGCTGGCGTTAGAAACGGCACGGCACGATCGGATCATATCCAGCGCTGGCTGATACTCTTTGGTTTCGACATTCAGCATGCCCAGCAGCGTATGAAAAACATTATCCTGGGAGACGGCAGCGGTGCTGGCCGCCCGTCGTAAGCATTCCTGATCGATGCCGTAAGCGTGGGCGTAATCCGGGGATAGCCATAGCAAAAAAGGAATATGGGTTTGCTGCGCTGGCGCAAACAGATAAGGCGCACCGTGCAGATACATGCCATGTTCGCCAAGCGATTCACCGTGATCGGAAAGATATATCAGCGCGACATTATATCGATCGCTCCGCGACCTGAGCAGGCTGATAGTTCGATCCAGCATTGAATCGGTATAAAGAATAGAATTGTCGTAGGTATTAACCAAAGCCTGTGGATCGCAGTCCTGAATTTGATTGCTGTCGCAGGTCGGCGCAAACTGACGTTGCTCCGCCGGATAACGACGATAGTAAGCGGGGCCGTGGCTGCCCATTTGATGCAACACGATCACCGTATCGTTTTTCACGCTATCCAGGTAATGATCCAGCCGCCAGAGTAGCGCATCGTCCAGACAGTAATCATGCTGGCACAGGCTGCTCAGCCGCCATTTCGTCATATCCGTATGCGGCACGCGATCGCAAGCGCCTTTGCAGCCGCCATCATTTTCCCGCCACAGTACGCTAATGCCCGCATGCGCCATTACATCCAGCAAACCTTCCTGATGATGCGCCAGGCTGGCGTCATAGTGCTCGCGCGGCATGTTAGAAAACATACAGGGCACGGAAATAGCGGTTTCAGTGCCGCAGGAAGTCGCATGCGGATAATAGATAACGTTATCTTGTGCCAGCGCGGGGTTGGTATTCTGCACATAGCCGCCGAGTGAAAAATCTTCTGCCCGCGCCGTTTCGCCCAGCACGAAAACCACCAGCGTTTTCTTTTTTTCCGCCAGAATCTGCGGGCCTTTATGCGCATCCTGACCGATTTTGACCAGCGCCGGGTCGCCGGAGAACCAGCGGTCGTCCGCATAGTGGCCGATGCTGCTGACGACGTTGGCGGGCGTAATCATTTTGATCAGCCCTTTATTATTGCGCACCAGCGAAGCGTAATCTTTATAGAACAAAGCGGCGATCAGAAGCACCAGCAGCAATGCCGCCAGCGCGGAGCCAGCACGAAAAGCCAGATTCATCCACCATGGACGGGCAGTATCGATATTAACCAGTAAAATCATCAGCGCAGGCAGGATGCCGATTAACGCCAGCCAGAGAAAATAGCGCAGGCTGAACAGCGAGGTGGCTTCCTGTAAATCGGTTTCGAACACGTTCTGGATCATATTGGTGTCGATTACGGTGCCGAAGCTATACATAAAATAATTAGCCGCCGCGCTGGCCAGTACCAGCACAATCAGCAGCGGCTTTCTTATCCACGGCAGTGCGCCAAGGCTGAAAATAAATACGAAGGCGCAAAACAGCACCACCGGCAGCGTAGCGGCGAAAACATAATCTCTCGCCGAGAGATAAGGAATAATCTCCCAGGCTCGCAGCAGGAAAACGGCGTTCAGGACAACGGTGAAAAACAGCGCGGCGTAAAAATTGAAAGCAATCTCATTGCAGCGTAGAGCAGTCAGCTTCATGGCAAATCGTCACGGATAAACAGAATACCGAGCATAACGTTGTTACTGTTTTGAAACTTTAACCGATACTCAACAATCCAAAGAGACTAACATTGATCTTACACTTTTAGCTTTTCTGGCATAAGGAGCGACGTTGGCCGAACAACTGGAGTTTTTTCCCGTCCCCAGCCCGTGCCGGGGAATCTGTCAGAGCGATAGCCGCGGCTACTGCCGTGGCTGTTTGCGCAGCCGCGAAGAGCGCTTTAACTGGATGAAATACAGCGACGCGCAAAAGCGGGAAGTGCTGCGACTGTGTCGGCTGCGCTGGCAAAGATTACAGCGTGCCGGTAAAAACATTGAGCCTGAAGAACCGGAACAGCCCTCGCTTTTTTAACTATTTTTTGTGCGCTTGCCGAATTAGCAGCCAGGCTTAGAGCTTGTGTGGCTAAATGTGAGGAAGTGTAATGAGACGTGTAACGCTGATTATGGCATCGCTGGCTTTTTGCGGGCTGGCTCATGCCGCCAGTGAAAAAGTCGATATTAAACTCGCCACGCCGGAAGGCGCGGGCGAAAGCATTGGTCAGGTGACGATAGAAGAAACGGCTTACGGCCTGAGCTTTACGCCGCAGCTGAAAGATCTGCCGCCGGGCATTCACGGTTTTCATGTTCATGCCAACGGCAGCTGCGAACCTAAAACCACCGACGGCAAAACCGTAGCGGCAGGCGCGGCGGGCGGCCACCTCGATCCGCAGAAAACCGGCAAGCATCTGGGGCCGTGGCAGCAGGGACATCTGGGCGATTTACCGGCTCTCTATGTAGCGGCAGACGGAACGGCGACCTATCCGGTGCTGGCGCCGCGCATCAAAAAGCTGTCGGAAATTAAAGGCAAGGCGCTGATGGTGCATGCTGGCGGCGATAACCATGCCGACCATCCTGAACCTCTCGGCGGCGGCGGCGGGCGTTTCGCCTGCGGCGTGATTTAATTACCGTAAAAGCCCGCCGCCTGCGCAGGCGGCGGCAGAGGATGCTTAACCTCAGTGCACCACGCTGATATGGTCAACCTCGATTTCGGTATGACCATCGTTTTTATCCACGTCGCCGACTACGCGTACCGTTTTGCCGATCGCCGCGCCGCTGTCTTCCCAGTCGTCATCCTCTACATCAATGCGGATCTTACCGGTGCTGTCTTCCAGCCAGTAGTGGTCGTCGTCGCCCGCGCGGCCGGTGATCTTGCCTTTCAGGA
Organism: Pantoea sp. sgz302252; assembly: GCF_042610525.1. GTDB lineage: Bacteria > Pseudomonadota > Gammaproteobacteria > Enterobacterales > Enterobacteriaceae > Erwinia. The sequence continues at coordinate 118,606 of NZ_JBHDVM010000004.1, read as the reverse complement.
TCACGTGAGCATCGTCATGCAGCGTTTTTGCCTCTTTGACGCTGACGGTTTTCGCCGCTGAATGAGCATAAAACGGCAGCGCAAAGGCCAGCAGCAGCAGGGGAGCCAGGTTTTTTTTCATCAGAATTCCTTATAGTGAATACTCCGTTTGAGCGCTGATAAGTATAAATGATAAACCCTGGTAAATGTAGTGTTATGGGCGCGCTTGCTGTAGCTGTGAGAGTGAACAGCAAAGCCGCCAGGCGATACCTGCCAGTTCCGTTTCGCTCTTAGTCCCGCCCGCCGCCAGTTTGTCCACGCTTTCGCGTAGTTCAGCCAGCGTTTCCTCCAGCGCGCCGTGCTGAATGCCTTTGCCGCTGATAATCCGGTGCAGGTTTTGTAATAAAGCCTCCCGCATCGCCAGAAGTTCAGGTGAATCGCTGCGCCAGTCGCGTAGCTGCCAGACAATATGCGAGCAGTTCAGCAATACCACGCCCCAGCGCAGTAGCCAGAGACGGGCCGGCTCATCGCGGCTGGCGTTCAGCTGATTGACCCGATAGTAGATTAACGACTCAAAACGGCTTTCGCTGAGATGCGGCCGACGGCTAAGCTGATCGAGAAACTCGTGGCGCAGCGCGCGGATATGACGGCGGCTGCGGCGCTTATCGGAGCTGGGCCGCAGGATAAGAAACGCCAGCCAGGCAAGCAGAACGCCGCAAACCTTGGCGATATTGTCATTGAGAAAGCTTTGATAGTCATAGGTAGGCGGGTTAGTAACCGCCAGAAACGAGCCGCCAAAAACAATCAGCTGGCCCCACAGCGCGGCACGCTTCTTTTGCTGCACCTTAAACAGCTGTAGCGTGACCAGCAGCGGAAACAAAAACAGCAAAAATTGCCATAGCACGCTGACCTGCACCATCAAACCAAATTTAATGATAAAGCTGAACACAGAAAGCAGCAGCAGCGTTTTCAGCAGTAGCGAAACGCTGCTGACGGGCGAAGGCACCGAAGAATAGAGCACGCAGCTGATAGCGGCCAACGTTAGCGCCGCCGCGCCGGAATCCCACTGCGTAGCAAGAGTAAAGGCGCAGCCCACTACAATCACGCTAAAAGTGCGCAGGGCGCTCCAGCTGGCTTCGGCGCTGTCGCTGCGTCGGGCCAGCGCGGGAACGACAGGCGGCGACAGGCGGGTTTCGGCGTCGGCCTGTTCAAACAGGCGCAGCCAGCGGCTGATGTTTAAATAAAGCCAGCAAAAATAGCGCAGGCGGTGCCAGAAAGCCTGATAGCGATAGTCGTTTTGTGCTGATGGTGCAGCTTCGGCGAGCAGCCGTGCCAGACGATACTTATCGCAGTCGGCGCGGCCCAGCTCATCCAGCAGCAGCGACAGCGTGCTAAAGAGCCGATCCGGCGCGTCGGGCCAGTTGAGCAGCATCCGGCGCAGGCTGGAAATCACGCTGGTCAGGCGCAGCTGCTGGTGCAGTACATAGTTAAGCACGTTGTTCTGGCGACGAAAGCGGTAGTGGCTCCAGAAAGCCTGGATCCGTAACAGGTTAAGCGTAAGGATCTGACCAATTACGTTTTCATGCGCGCTACGCACGTTGTCAGTTGTTTCACGCTGCAACAGCAGCCGACCGTGATCCAGCAGGCGTCCATGCATTTCCTTCAGAGATTTAATCAGCGTATCGCCATCCGAAGTGCTGGGCAGGATCATCATCATCAGGCCGCCGCAAAGAATGCCGGTAATCACTTCGCAAACGCGCGCCTGAGTGATATCCCACAGATCGCCGATTTCAGTGATATTAATGGTGGTAAAGACAATGATGGCGGCGGTGTAGCCCGCCAGCGAAAAGGCATAGGCGACGTTGTTCTGATAGTGATTCTGAATCCAGGTACAAAGCGCCAGCCAGCTGGCGATAGCCAGCGCAAACAGCCAGGGCTCGTTCAGCGTGTGGCCTGCAATCAGCAACGCTGCGCCTGCGCCCAGCAAACTGCCCGCAATCCGGCCCAGGCTTTTGCTGATTACGCCACCAACCGTGGGAAAGCTCACCACGGCGGCGGAGGTCATCGCCCAGTAAGGCTCGTCCAGCGCCAGCGCATAGGCGATGCTCAGCGCCAGGCACATAGCGATGGCGTTGCGCAACGCATAGCGCCACTGCCCGCCGGTTGCCTTAATCCACGGCAAGTTCTGCCATGCCAGCCACGTCAGATTCATGGCGCGATGGAAATAGTACAGGTGGTGCCCGCTACCAGCGGCAAATCTTCCGGCACCGAAGTCAGGCGAATACGCACAGGCACGCGTTGCGCAAGGCGCACCCAGGGAACGTTAGGTTTAATATCCGGGATCAGCGAAGTATCGCTTTCTACGCTCTGGTCATAGATGGCGCGGCCGATGCTCTCTACCTCGCCCTGTAGCACGCGGTTATCGCTATAAAGGCGTACGGTAGCCTTGTAGCCAGGCCGGATATGCCGCAGCTTGGTCTCTTCAAAATAGCCCATCACATAAAAAGAGTGGCTATCTACCAGCGCAAACACCGGCGTGCCGCTGGTGGCGTAGTTGCCGGGACGGACCACCAGGTTGCTGATCCAGCCGTCGGTCGGCGCGGTAATTTGCGTCTGGGCCAGGTTCCAGCGCGCCTGATCTAACTGCGCCTGCGCGGCCTTTGCCGCTGCGGCCAGGGATTTGGCATTCAGCTCCGCCGCATCCAGATCTTCGGCGGAAATCACATTGCGCGGCAGGCTCTGCCGCCGCCGCGATTCATGCTGCGCCTTCAGCAAATCGGCCTGCGCCTTCGCCAGCTGCGATTCGGCATCCTGCACCGCAATACGATAAGGCTCGGCGTCCAGCGCCATCAGCGGCGCGCCTTTGGCGACAAACTGGTTATCCTTTACCAGCAGCTTTTCAATCCTGCCGGAAACCTGCGGCGTGATATTGACCAGCTCGGCGCGTACCTTGCCGTCGCGTGTCCAGGGCGACTGCATATAGAAGTTCCACAGCCACCAGCCCGCGCAGAGCGCGGCAGCAAAAAAGATCAGGGTCGAGAAATATTTTAATGAGCTGAATTTCATACAAATGCCATAAGCAGCCACAGCGAAGCGCTGACGCAAAGGATAAACAGGGAAAGGTCGAGTAAAGTGGGATGCCAGATCTCGCCGGAGTAGATCCAGCCGCGCAGCAGCGGATGGATCAGCAGCCAGAGAAAGAAGCCGGCCAGCACGGCTTTAAACAGCGGCGGAAAAAAGAGCGAGGCGCCAAACACCAGATCGGTCAGCGGCGACAGCGCCGCCGAAAAAGCATAATTCACTAAAAGCACTCCCTAAGACTACTGAAGGTGAAGCGATGGAGGTCCTGTGGCTGGAGCAAAGCAGTACAGGCCATGGACGGGCTGTACTGAGCTACCATGGAAGGTGCTTTTTGCGTCTTTGCGGAAGAACCAGGCCCTCCTGAGCCGGCACCTGCATATTTTGTCATCAACCTCACTCCTTGTGACCTTTTTCACAGCATAGCAGCGAGTTGGCATTACGCTTAAGGTGAATGAGATTTGTAATGTGCCGGAGAAACTCGCAGAATAACCGGAATCAGGCCTGATAGCTAGCAAGCTAATTATAAGGAGAGGAAATTGGATACCCCATTAGGAACGGACCTCGCAAGATTAGTACGTATCTGGCGCTCGCTGATCGACCAGCGCCTGAAGCCGCTGGAGCTGACGCAAACGCACTGGGTCACGCTGCATAATATTCATCAGCTGCCGCCGGACCAGTCGCAGATCCAGCTTGCCAAGGCGATCGGCATCGAGCAGCCTTCGCTGGTGCGCACGCTCGATCAGCTGGAGGAGAAAGGGTTAATTACGCGCACAACCTGCGCTAACGATCGCCGCGCCAAGCGTATCAAGCTCACCGAAGAAGCCGCGCCGATTATCAGCGAGGTAGAGCACGTAATAGACGCCACGCGGGATGATATTTTGGCGGGCATCTCTCAGCAGGAGATCGATAAAATGGTCACGCTGATCGCCCGGCTGGAAAAAAATATCCTGGAACTGCAAAACCGGGATGAGTAAGGGAACCGGCGGACGCCGGTTCCTTGCTTTTAGCGTGGCGAAACGGTGATCTGGCTGCCGTTGGAAGCGAGCGCGACGCGCTGGCCCACAGCGAAACGGCTGGCGGCCTGCTTCTGTACCACCATGATGGTGTTGCCATCATCCTTGCGGATTTCCAGCTCGACGCCCTGAGTTTTGTTCATGGCGCCCTGAACACCCTGGCCAGCTACGCCGCCAGCAATAGCGCCAGCCGCCGTCGCCAGGCTACGGCCGGTGCCGCCGCCGACGGTGTTCCCCAGGAAGCCGCCGAGCACGGCACCGCCGATGGCGCCGATCACGTTGCTGTCATCGCCGCCCTGAATCTGTACCGGACGCACGCCGACCAGGGTGCCGTAGGTGACGCTCTGCACCTGTTTGGCTTCGGAGGCGCTGTAAACATCGCCGGAAAGCGTACTGTTATTGGCACAGCCTGCTAAAGTCACACCGGCCAGTGCCACGATCATCATGCGCTTCAACATCATCTAACTCCTTTCTTTATGCTTATGCTGCAGTCAATTGCGCAGCGATCAATAACCTAATTATAAGGTACAGGCAATGCCTGTAGTCCGATTACGCAAAAAATTGCTTTAAGAATAGCGCAGCCTGGCTCAACCGGGAATCAATGCCTGCGACGCCGTCGGCACAAAATTCTTTCATCATGTAAAATTGCACAGTTAATCATAGAATTGACGCACCGTTTTTGCGACGCTGTTACAAGGTTCGCAATTCCCACCGCGGGTAAGGGAGATCAATGAGATCGGGACGCTATATAGGCGTAATGTCAGGCACCAGCCTGGACGGCGTAGACGTGGTGCTGGCCGCCATCGACCAGCAGATGGTGGCGCAGCAGGCCAGCTACTGCCATCCCATGCCGCCAGCGCTGCGCGAGGCGATTCTGGCGGTCAGCCAGGGGCAGCAGCTAACGCTTTCGCAATTGGGGCAGCTCGATACGCGGCTTGGGCGGCTATTTGCCGAGGCGGTGCAGGTGCTGATCCGGCGAGAAGGGCTGGAGAAAGAAGATATTGCCGCCATCGGCTGCCACGGGCAAACCGTCTGGCATGAGCCGCTGGGCGAGGCGCCCAATACCCTGCAAATCGGCGATAATAACCAGATAGCGGCGCTGACCGGCATCACGGTAGTCGGCGATTTCCGGCGGCGGGATATGGCGCTGGGCGGCCAGGGCGCGCCGCTGGTGCCCGCGTTTCATCAGGCGATCCTGATGCATCCGGAAGAGAGGCGCATGGTGCTGAATATCGGCGGCATCGCTAATCTTTCGCTGCTGATCCCCGGCAAGCCGATCGGTGGCTACGATACCGGGCCGGGCAATATGCTGCTTGATGCCTGGATCTGGCGTCATCAGCAGCGGCCTTACGACAAAGATGGTGCCTGGGGCGGCAGCGGGCAGGTGGTTTATCCGCTGCTGCAACAAATGCTGGCGGATCCCTGGTTTGCGCTGCCTGCGCCCAAATCCACCGGCAGAGAATACTTTAATCCAGGCTGGATAGATCAGCAGCTAACCAACTTCCCGGGCCTGTCGCCGCAGGATGTGCAGGCCACGCTGGTGGAGCTGACGGCGATGACTATCGCGCAGCAGGTCATGCTCTGCGGCGGCTGCGAAAGGCTGCTGGTTTGCGGCGGCGGTGGCAAAAATCCGCAGCTAATGGCACGCCTCAGGGCGCAGCTGCCCGGCACTGAAGTCGGCACCACCGACGAGGCGGGGATCAGCGGCGACGATATGGAGGCGCTGGCGTTCGCCTGGCTGGCTTACCGTACGCTTTCCGGCGAACCGGGCAATCTGCCTTCCGTCACCGGCGCGCGAGAAGCTTCCGTGCTCGGCGCGATTTTTCCAGCCAATATTCAGCGCTACCGCTGACAACCTGAACGGAGCCACGATGAAAAAAAGCTTTTCGCTCGTTGTTGTGCTGCTGCTGAGCGGCTGCCTCTCCCATCCGCCCGATCAAGTTAAAAAGCTGCACTATCGCTGCGGCACGCTGCCGCTGACGGTGCTGCTTGATAACGGGCGCCAGCAAATTAACCTTATTCTGGACGGCAATCCGCTGACGCTGAAGCAGCAGCCTGCCGCTTCCGGCACGCGCTATGCCAATGATCAGTATGTTTTCTGGTCAAAAGGCGACGGGGCTTTTATTGAACGCAACGGCAAAGTTATCGTTGACGACTGTCGCCTTGATAAAGGTTAACTCGTTGAAATTGGTTGTAATCAGGCGCACAATGCCCTGACTCTGATAGCGGAAACCCCATCATGAATGACGACAGCCTGCAGCAGATAGCTCATCTGCGCCGTGAATACACTCGTGGCGGCCTGCGCCGTAAAGATTTGCCTGCCGACCCGCTGGCGCTGTTCGAGCAGTGGCTCGGCCAGGCGGTGGCGGCGCAGCTTCCCGATCCCACCGCCATGAGCGTGGCGACCGTGGATGAACAGGGCCAGCCTTACCAGCGCATCGTACTGCTCAAACACTTCGACCAGCGTGGCATGGTGTTTTACACCAATCTTGGCAGCCGCAAGGCGCATCATCTGGAGAACAACCCGCGTATCAGCCTGCTTTTTCCCTGGCATATGCTGGAGCGTCAGGTAATGGTTCTTGGGCGCGTTGAAAAACTGTCGACGATCGACGTGATAAAGTATTTTCACAGTCGCCCGCGTGAGAGCCAGATCGGCGCCTGGGTCTCGAAGCAGTCGAGCCGCATTTCGGCGCGTGGCGTGCTGGAAGGCAAGTTTCTGGAGCTGAAACAGAAATTCCAGCAGGGCGAGGTGCCGCTGCCGAGCTTCTGGGGCGGCTATCGCATCGTGATAGAGTCGATGGAGTTCTGGCAGGGCGGCGAACATCGCCTGCATGACCGCTTTTTCTACCAGCGCGAAGGCGAAGCCTGGAAAATCGATCGCCTGGCGCCCTGATTGCGCGAAATAATCCTTTAAGCGCTGGCACAGAGCCCGCCAGCGCTTTATTCTATACCCCTTTTTTTCATCCGCTAGCCGGCGGATAGCTGTGTACCAGCAAAGGTGCAGACTTTTTTTACACGGAGTCACAGATGGGCAGCAGTAACCTGATTAAACAATTGCAAGAGCGTGGCCTGGTCGCCCAGGTAACGGATGAGGAAGCGTTAGCAGAGCGGCTGGCGCAAGGGCCAATCGCGCTCTATTGCGGCTTCGATCCGACCGCGGACAGCTTGCATTTGGGCCATCTGGTCCCACTTCTCTGCCTGAAGCGCTTCCAGGATGCCGGACACCGTCCGGTGGCGCTGGTAGGCGGGGCGACCGGTCTGATCGGCGATCCAAGCTTTAAAGCGGCCGAGCGCAAGCTGAACACGGCGGATACCGTTAACGAATGGGTTGAAAAAATCCGCGGCCAGGTCGCGCCTTTCCTGGATTTCGACTGCGGCGATAACAGCGCCATCGCGGCCAACAACTATGACTGGTTCGGCGGCATGAACGTGCTGACTTTTCTGCGCGATATCGGCAAGCACTTCTCCGTTAACCAGATGATCAATAAAGAAGCGGTGAAGCAGCGCCTGAACCGTGACGATCAGGGCATCTCCTTTACCGAGTTCTCCTATAACCTGCTGCAGGGCTACGACTTTGCCTGCCTGAACGAGCGCCACGGCGTCGCGCTGCAGATCGGCGGTTCCGATCAGTGGGGCAACATCACTTCCGGCATCGATTTGACCCGCCGCCTGCACCAGAACCAGGTCTTCGGCCTGACCGTGCCGCTGATCACCAAGTCCGATGGCACTAAATTCGGCAAAACCGAAGGCGGCGCGGTCTGGCTGGACGCGAAGAAAACCAGCCCGTACAAATTCTACCAGTTTTGGATCAACACGGCCGACGCCGACGTTTACCGCTTCCTGAAATTCTTCACCTTTATGAGCATTGAAGAGATCAACGCGCTGGAAAAAGAAGATAAAAACAGCGGCAAAGCGCCTCGCGCGCAGTACGTGCTGGCGGAGCAGGTTACTAAGCTGGTGCATGGCGAAGAGGGTTTAATCGCCGCGCAGCGTATCACCCAGAGCCTGTTCTCCGGCAGCCTGGCAGAGATGACCGAAGCGGACTTCGAGCAGCTGGCGCAGGACGGCATGCCGTTCGTCGAGCTGGAGCAGGGGCAGGATCTGCAGCAGGCGATGGTGGATGGCGATCTGGCACCGTCACGCGGTCAGGCTCGCAAGCTGATCGAGTCGAAAGCAGTAAGCATCAACGGCGCAGTACAGCTGGCGGCGGATTATGCTTTTGCAGCAGAAGATCGCCTGTTCGGCCGTTTCACGCTGCTGCGCCGTGGTAAAAAGAACTACTGCCTGATTGTCTGGAAGTAACTGTTCCGGCAGGCAGGAGCCGACCAGCTCTTAACGGAGCTGGTCATCATAAAGAGTTATTCTTTGATAACCCCGCTTATATTTGTCCTGGCAAGGTCTTAATGAAAAACATTCTTTCCGTTCAGTCGCACACCGTTTTCGGCCATGCCGGTAACAGCGCGTCTGAATTTCCTATGCGCCGCCTTGGCGCAAACGTTTGGCCGCTGAATACCGTACAATTCTCTAACCATACCCAGTACGGCCAGTGGACGGGCGTAGTGATGCCCGCCAGCCATCTGACCGATATCGTCAGCGGCATCGCGGCCATTGACCGCCTGAAAACCTGCGATGCGGTGCTGAGCGGCTATTTAGGCTCGGCAGAGCAGGGTGAACAGATTCTGGAAATCGTGCGCCAGGTAAAAGCGGCCAATCCCGATGCCTGGTACTTTTGCGATCCGGTAATGGGCCATCCTGAAAAAGGCTGTATCGTTGCGCCCGGCGTGGCAGAGTTCCATGCCAGCAGCGCGCTGCCCGCGAGCGATATTATCGCGCCAAATCTGCTGGAGCTGGAGCTGCTCAGCGGCCATGAAGTCACCAATGTGGAACAGGCTGTGGCTACCGCACGCGAGCTAATCGCCAAAGGGCCGAAAATCGTGCTGGTTAAACATCTGGCGCGCGCGGGCCAGCGTAGCGATCGTTTTGAAATGTTGCTGGTGACGGCAGACGAAGCCTGGCATATCAGCCGCCCGCTGGTGGATTTCGGCGTACGTCAGCCGGTAGGCGTTGGCGATCTCACCAGCGGATTGCTGCTGGTGGATCTGCTACACGGCCTGTCGCTGAAAGCGGCGCTGGAGCATATTACGGCGGCAGTCTACGAAGTAATGCTGAAAACGCATGAAATGGGCGAATATGAACTGCAGCTGGTGGCGGCGCAGGATCGCATCGCTAATCCTCAGCAGCATTTTGACGCGGTAAAACTGTAAAAACAGCGCCGGGCGGCGGGCCAGCCCGGCGTGATAATTACTTGTCGTTGCCGAAGCCCTGCTTCAGCAGCGCAGGCAGTACTTCCGGGAAATAAATATTCTGGTAGTAGCCGGCAACGCTTTCGCTCCAGCTTTCGCCGTCCGCACGGCCAATGTTTTGCCAGTGCTGCACCATCTCCTGATTGTAAGCCGCAATATTCTCTTGCAGACCTGCGGTGCTGTAAGTTTCTTCATGACGGAAGGTGCTGAGCGGCAGGCGCGGTTTCTGATGAGCAGGCTCGTCAACGTAGCCAATCGCCAGACCCACCACCGGGAAAGTATATTCAGGCAGCTTGAGCAGCGAGATCATCGCCTGCGGGTCACGGCGGATACCGCCAATCGGCACGATACCCAGCCCTTCCGCACGCGCGGCCGTCATTACCGCGCCCAGCGCGATACCGATGTCCGTTGCGCCAGAGACCACGCTTTCGATACTTTGATGGGCAATCTGCTCTTTGCCGATCGCTTCTATTGCCTGCTTGCTCTTTAGCATATCCAGTACGAAGGTGATAAACAGCGGCGCTTTAGCGATCCACGGCTGGCCGCCGGCGATAGCGGCGAGCTTCTGGCGCGCTTCGGCGCTGCGAGTAACAACCAGCGAAACCTGCTGCGAGTTTACCGAAGTGGGCGCGCGGTATGCGGACTCCACTAAACGATCGATAACGGCGTCATCAATAGCGCGTTCGGTAAAGCTGCGCTCGCTTTTATGTGCAGTAAGAATATCAATAACAGAACTCATAACGCCTCCTGGTTTAATTACCGCAGAGTATAAGGCTTTGCCATCCGGCGGTTTAACACCTTATGCGCTGGCGGAAAGCCCGTGTCCGCTTTAATCAGGCACAAAAAGGCCCTGCGATGCAGGGCCAGAGGTTGATGATAAAGTATTTCGGTGCAGGCTCAGGAGGGCCTGTGTCTTCCGCAAAGACGCAAAAAACGTCGTCCATGACAGCTCAGTACGGGCCGTCCATGGCCCGTAATGCTTTGCTCCAGTCACAGGCCCTCCATCGCTTCAAGTTTGTCAGCAGTCTGAGGCCCTGCTATGCAGGGCCACAGGCTATTGACAAAGATAACAAAACTCAGGCGAGCTTCTGTTTTCTACAGCTACAGGACAGCTTTATAGCGGCAGAGGCTGAGCGGATAAGCGGACCGTTTGGCGCATGGACGCGCCAACCGAGCCTACATGGAGGTATTAACGGCGTGTCCGTGTTCCGATCTGCCTCTGCTGCTCTGTCACTGATTTAAACGCGACTGAAGGGGTTTATTTGCCATTGTGGCCTGAAAGAGACAAGCCCAGGCGGCGATTAGAACTGATATTCCAGCCCCAGATTACCGCTGTAGCCTTCCAGGCCCGCGCCAAAGCTGTGCGAGTAATTCACCTGAGCAGAAGCGCGAAGCTGCGGCGTCAGTTGGCCGCTGAGTCCCGCCCCAGCCTGCCAGTGGTTGCGCCGCATTTCCGGCTTTAGCGTTTCTCCGTTCATCTGTACGCCCGGCGTCGCCCCCAGCCACTGCACTACGTCCGCCTGGATATAAGGTTTAACAGCCGCGTGGTTATAAGAGAGACGTACTCCCTCGCGCAGTTGGCCCAGCAGCAGATCCTGAGACTTTAGCTTTACGCCTTCGATCTTGCTTTCGCTAAAGTTGAGATATTGTGCACTGGCCTGCAAATGAGGCTCCAGCGTAAAACTCTGGCCCAGCATTACCGGCAGGCCGGTATCCGCAGAGAGAGTGACTCCGTAGCTATGGGTTTTGCCGCTGGTCAGGCTGGAGAACTCATTGCTGTAGCGTGTCGCCTGCATGATGCCGTCTATGTAAGCGCCGCTGTCGTGCAAGGCCGTCAGATAGCCGCCAACGCCGTAGGCCCGCAAGCTGTTTTTACCCACATCTACGGAAAGCTCGGGACGAATATCGCGCGCCTTGTCCTTGTTGCCGCTGCGCTGATGGCCGATGGTTGCCATTGGCCCGGCGTAGAGATGCCAGTTGTTGGCCAGATTGCGCTGCAACAGATCGCCGCCGAATTGTACATAAGCGGTATTAACATCATAGGCGAAGCGTCCGGCACTGTAGCGTTCGTGGCTGGCCGCTATCCTTCCCCAGACCGCGTCATTTTTATAGGCGGACTCGCGGGCATGCCAGTTGCCAGCAGTGGCGAAACCGTAAGTGGCGTTCAGCAGGGGCGAGACAATATAGCCTGCGGTTTCCGGACGATAAGCGGTGACGGCGGGCGTTTCGCTGGCAGAAGCAGGAGGAGGGCTGTCGTTATCATTCTGCGTTGGCGTATCGGCACTGCCGGGTATTACCGGCGTCAGCGAGGACTGAAGATACCAGTCATGGTCGCTAACCTTATTCAGCACATACTGATAGTTGCCTGCGACCAGAGTGTTGCTCTGCGTAAAGGAAGCAGCCTGCGCATCGCCCGCTACGTTAATCACCGGAATGCCAACGCTGGTGGCCGCGCCCGTGCCGCCCTGATTGTTGATGGTCACGCCATAGCTGCCGGAAGCATTACCCCCAATCAGAATTTTATCCGTAGCCGAGCTGTCATCGCCCAACCGGGTATTCAGCACAAAAGAACCGGAGCCGGAAAGGTTGCCATTGACGTTCAGCGTTGTAAAAGAGGATGGGGGGCTAAAAACAAGAGTACCGCCGTTCTGCGCCAGGGTATCAACGCCGGAACTGCCGGTTAACAGCCACCTGCTGGCGCTGTCCAGAGTGAGCTGGCTAAGGCCGGTAGCGGCGCCGTTCAGCACTGAGCCGTTGGTAAGAGCCAGATTGATAGTGCCGCTGCTTGCCAGAATGTCTCCTTCAATTTGACTATTATCGGCGGCAATATTAACCAGAGGCGTTTCGCTGGCGTCTGCAGATGCTGTAACGCTCCTTATCGCAATGCCGTTGCCGCTATAAAGCGTTGAGCCGTTTTTTAACGTCAAATCCAGCCCATCGCCTGCTGTTTCGCCTTGCACGTAAACAGCGTAGCCGGTGCTGCTAAGCGACGTATTATCCAGCGTTATACGATTTTCTGGCCCTGAAACGCTAAGCCCGATAGCCTCGCTGCCTTCGCCAGAAATTTTACTATTACGAAAAGATAATTCAGACTGGCTGCTGGCTAAGGCATAAGTCCCTTTGCCGGAAACTTTTAACGTTAAATTATCTGCGGATACCGCAGCGGCATTTATAGCGGACAAACCGGTAGATTGATCGCCAGAAGTGACAACTTCGGTATTATTAATCTCAAGCGTGGATGAAAGAACGTTAAGGCCCAGGCTGCTCTTTCCTGCCGTAAAGACCGCGCTGTCATTAATAGTGGCGCTACCGCCTGAGAGATAAAGGCCATAAGAAGATTCGCCCTCGGTCGCCAGCACCGAAGCGGAAAGAGAAGCTTTGCCTTTATTCACCATAAGGGCATGGCTGCCGTAAGTACCCTGAGTTTTAATATCGACGTCATTCAGTATCAGCGAGGTATTTGCCATGCCTGCTACGCCCATAGCATTATCGCCAGAGGTGAGGATGTCAGAATGGGTAAGCGTGATAACACCTTCTCTTTCGCTGCTGCCGAAGGCTACAACGCCATGACTTTTCGCACCTGTTGTCAGGAGAGTAAGCCCATCGCCGGTGGTGTTCACGCTGCTGGTCAGGGCGTAGCTGCTTGTTCCCGAGGTGCTCAGCACGCTGTTTTCAAGTTTGGCAGTGCCGAACTGCGCATTTACCGCATGGGCATAGTCGCCGCTGGTGCTGATAGTGGTCTCTGCGGCATCCAGTGAGGTTGGTTTATCCTCACCGCCAGCCAGCCAGATGCCTTCGGCATAATTGCCAGATGTTTTGTATTCGCCGCCGCGAATAACGGTAGCGGAATTTTGATTGATAGCGACCGCATAAGCGAAGTCGCCGCTGGTAGCGACGTTAACATTGTTTAACGTCATATCTCCGCCCATTGCCAGCAGCCCATACATAACGGAGTTAATAGTGCTGTCATGCAACGTTAAAGTACTTCTAATCTCAGTTCCGCTAACGAGTATCCCTCCCATTGAGGTCGAGGCGGTGCTGATAGTGATATTTTTGCCGTCTAAATGCCCATCACGGGAAGTAATGGCATAGTCGGCGCTTTCGCCTTGCAGAGCAATATTGATATCTTCAAGCGTAGCGCTGGTGCGGTTAAGATTAATGGCGCCTCCGCGAAAGTTATCAGCGCTGCCGGTCAGGGTCAGGTTGTTAGCCTGCAGCGTGCTGTCTACCAGATAAATGGCTTCTCCGGCGTAGCTTGACGATGACAGCGTAGTATCCCTGACGGTGATAGCCGCCTTGTTACCGTAAATCGCATATCCGGCCTGCTGACGAAGAAGCCCGGCGGTAATAATAGTGCTGCCGTCGATAATAGCCGAGCCATTATCAACCCTTACGCCATCAGAAGAATGCCCTGAGGAAATTAGCGTAGCCTCATTTAACTCAAGGGCCGCACCATCGCTAATCCAGGCATTAGCCGTAGCGGCAGCCGTGGTCTCGAAGACTAATTCTTTATTGGTGATTAGCTGGCTGCCGCTTCCTGCCGCCTGCAAACCGTAATCGAGCTGTTCAGTTGCCGAGTAGCCTGAAGTCACCTGAAGCGTGGAGCCATCGGTTACTCTCCACGGCGAAGCCGCAACAGCTGTTAAGGGGAAAAGCGCCAGCGTAAGCAGGCTAAGAGGAAATCTTTTCACTGGTGTAGTCATAGTGCATCCTTTCGTAAAATTGACTGGTAAATATCGGGCTCACCGGTTTTTAAATAAATGTAAAACTTAGAGTTAAATGACAAATAAAAATAATGAATTAAGAGATAAGCCTGAAAAGCAGGCTTATTAATTATCACAATATTACCGGTAGGGTTATGCTAATGGATATGATGATGCTCAGGAAGTGCTTTTTAATAAAAGATCATGCAGATGATTCTGAGTGAATATCAGGCTTAATTCTTATTTTGTTAATTTAAATATAATTAAAATAAGATGATTTGATGTTATTTAAAATGGTTTTGTTAGTTTTTTCAAAAACAGTGATGTTAAAATAATTTTATTCTCGCCGGAGCGGCTCGCTTGCAAATTTAATAAAAATAATCATGCCGTAACAATCCTGGCGCGGCAGACTGGTTCGGTAGCCGGAGCTGCTCTGAACCAGCCTTAAGCCGCCAGCCGCCTCAGCTTAATCCTTCTGCCGCCAGCGCCGCCGCTACGTGCGGTCGCGCCGCTACCCGCTGAAACCACGACGCCAGCGAAGCGAAATCGCCGATCTCCAGCTTCAGGGACTTCGCCCAGCGCGTCACGGTAAACAGATAGGCATCGGCCACGGTAAAGTGCAGGCCCAGCAGCCATTGCTTGTCTTTTAACTCGCTATCGACCCAGGCAAATTTTTCAACCAGCTGCTGCTGCAGCAAGGTTTTATAGTCATCGGGCACGCCTTCGCCAAACAAGGGTGAAAAGCTTTTATGCAGCTCCGCTGAGATATAATTCAGCCATGCCAGCGTCTGATAACGCGCCAGCGATCCCGTAGGCGCGAGAAGCTGACGATCGGGCTTAAGGTCGGCAAGATACTGTACGATGGCTACGCCTTCGGTCAGCACATTACCATCATCAAATTGCAGCGCGGGCACTTTACCTTTGGGATTGAGCTGGCGGTAATTCTCATTTTGCTCGGTGAGGCCGGCAGCGGTATCTACCTTTACCAGGGTGAAATCAAGGCCCGTTTCCAGCATCACGATATGCGGGGAAAGCGAACAGGCGCCGGGCATAAAGAAAAGTTTCATGGCTTGCTCCTTTTGGCTGAATGGCGAATTACTTTAGCTTAATGCCAACCGCTCAAAAAGACAGCAGCGCGTACGCTTATCACCCAGAATTAATTATCTGCGCTGAAACAGGCGAGTTCGGGCAGCGAAGCGCGGGCCAGATCCCAGAAGGCGCGCACTCTGGCGGGCATATACTTAACATTTTGCGTCACCAGCTGTACCGGAACGGCGGCAGAACGAAATGCTGGCAGGACTTCACGCAGCGAGCCCGTCTGTAAATCTTCATAAACCTGATAAGAGAGCAGGCGGGCAATGCCTTTTCCGGCACGGGCAGCGAGCAGCTGCGTTTCTACCTCGTTAACTATCAGCCTGGGTGTTATACGGATGCGCTCCTGTAAGCCGTTGGCGAAAAAACGCCACTCTTTATGCGATGAACCGCCGGCAATTAAATGATGAGTAGCCAGATCGGCAGGCGAGAAGGGGACGCCCTGCTGTGCCAAATAGGCCGGGCTGGCGACCAGCAGACGCTGCACGCGGCCAACTTCAACGGCGACCAGCGAAGAATCCCGAAGCTGGCCGATACGCACCGCCATATCCAGACCTTGCTCGATCAGATCCTGATAGCCGTCGCTGAGCTGTAAATCGATCTGAATATCCGGATAGCGCTCAAGAAAAGTCAGCAGCAGCGGAACGATATGCCTGCGGCCAAACTGCACCGGCGCGGTAAGGCTTAGCTGGCCGCTGAGCGGGCTATTATCAGCGACGGAAAGCGCCTGCTGATAAGCATCAAGAACGCTTTTAGCGCGTTCAAAAAACGCCAGGCCCGAAGGCGTGGGCGCCACACGGCGAGTGGTGCGTTCGATTAGCTTGCAGGCCAGCCGGTTTTCCAGCGCGGCCAGCGTTCGGGTTACCGCTGCCGGAGAACGCCGCAGCACGCGGGCCGCAGCCGCCAGGCTGCCCTGTTGCACCACAGCGACAAAGACCGCCAGCTCGTCGATTTTATCCATCACTGTTTCGCTTTCTGGAATTATGAATTGCTATTTTTGCTTGTTTACGCCGTTTTCAGCAAGAGTAAGCTAAAGCAAACCTGGAGGAGAAGAGAATGGCTCAATTAACGCTTTACGGTACTGAACTTTCCGGCCACGTGCACCGCGTCCGGCTGCTGTTATCCATGCTGAAGCTGTCGGCAGAGTGGCGGGAAGCGGGCGCGGAAGAGAGAAAAAGTCCTGAGTTTCTGGCACTGAATCCGCTCGGCCAGGTGCCGGTATTGGTCGATGGCGACATTGTTATTGCCGACAGCAATGCGATTTTGGTTTGGCTGGGAAAACGCTATGCGCTAAAGAGCCAGTGGCTGGGAGCGGATCTTTATCAGGAAGCACAGATACAGCAGTGGCTGGGCAAGGCGGCAGGCGAAATTCGCTATGGCGTTGCTTCGGCCAGGCTAATCAAACAGTTCAATACGCCGGAAAATTACGAGGCGGCACTGGCTACGGCACATAAATTTTTACCACAGATGGAGGCGCATTTAAGCGGAAAAAGCTGGCTGGTGGGCAACAACGCAACTATTGCCGATCTGGCCTGCTATGCCTATGTTGCCTGTGCGCCGGAAGGCGGCATCGCACTGCGTAACTATCCCGCTATTCGCCAATGGCTAAAAAATGTCGAAGCGCTGCCGGGCTTTATCGCGCTGCCGTCATTGCCGCATCCACCGGAGGCGTAATAATGTTTCATCCTGGCGAACTTAAGGCGCAGCAAAAAGCGGGATTTACGCCGCCAGCCGCTGCAATTTATACGGCTATGCCGCAGCAGCACCGTTTGTTCTACGCCGGGCTGAGTCAGTTTTACTTTAGCGTGGCCGGGGCAGACGGCTATCCTGTAGCGGGTATTTTGCAGGGTGCGCCGGGTTTTGTGCAGGCTCTGGATGAAACCCATCTGCGGATAGTCAGCGGTGCGCTAAATACTTTTCCCGGCTTCCCGGAGCTGCGTCCCGGCATGGCGGCGGGTGGGCTTGGCCTGGATTTTTCTAACCGTCGGCGTAACCGGGTCAATGGCGTGATAGAAAGCGTGACGCCGGATTTTATTACGCTTGCCGTGCGTGAAAGCTTTGGCAACTGTCCGCAATATATACAGCGGCGAAACCTGCCGGAAAGCGAGTCGCAGCGGCTGCCGGAGAGTGAATTGCTCGTTTCGCTGGATGCGGATGCGCGCTATCTTGTGGCTGCCGCGGACACCTTTTTTATCGCCAGCCGAGCGCCGGAAGCGGGTGCCGATATCTCGCATCGCGGCGGGCCGCCAGGCTTTATCGGGCTACAGCAAGGAAAACTGAAGATCGCGGATTATGCGGGCAACCGTTATATGAACACGCTGGGGAATTTGCTGCTGGAGCCGCGCTGCGCCTTACTGATCCCGGATTTCCATCAGGGTGCAGCACTGCATATTCAGGGCAGGGCAGAGATTATCTGGCAACAGGCGGAGCGCTATCTGCTGGTTACGCCAGAAAGGATCACGCGGCTTCGCCAGCTGCTGCCCGCTGCCGGGCTGGCCGTGGAGTATGCCGCTTCCACGCTGGCCATCAATAAAAAAGGGTGACATCGCGTCACCCGAGACTGCTGACAAAGCTAAAAAAGCTTGAGTGAACATCTGTTTTTTACAGCAACTCCGCAGCTTGATAGCGGCAGAGGCTGAGCGGATAAGCGGACCGTTTGGCGCATGGACGCGCCAACCGAGCCTACATGGAAGTATTTACGGCGTGTCCGTGTTCCGATCTGCCTCTGCTGCTCTGTCACTAATTTAAACGCGGCCTGGGGTTTGTCATCAATCTGGGGTGACATCGCGTCACCCTTTTTTCCATTCAGCGCAGACTATTAGTCCAGCGTCATGCGGTTCAGCTTAGGTGCGGTCAGCAGCATCAGCACGGCAATCACGCCGGTTACGATACCAATCTGTAGGAAGACATCGCCGTAAACGTGCAGCGATTGCAGCGGATCGGTGATATTTTCCGGCACCGCCATCATATTCGCCACTTTACCGGCTACCATAGCCGCGCCTGCGGTGGTCAGGAACCAGGAGCCCATAATAAAGCCCATCAGGCGCTGTGGTACCAGCTGCGCCACCATTGCCAGACCCAGGCCGGAGATCATCAGCTCGCCGACGCTTTGCAGCGCATAGCTCAGGATCAGCCAGCTCACGGAAACGATGCCCAGTTCGTTGGCGAATTTAGCGCCCAGCGGCAGCACCAGGAACGCGATAGAGCAGAGCACCATACCCAGCGCAAACTTATGCGGCATCGGCAGGCGGTCGCCCATTTTGTTGTAAATTGCCGCCAGCAGCGGGCTGAAAATCATAATCCAGAACGGGTTCAGCGCCTGATACTGTTCAGGCTGGAACGCCAGACCCAGAATGCTGTGCTCCACGTTGCGGATAGCAAAAAAGTTTAGCGAGGTTGGCATCTGCATATAGAGCACGAAGAAAACAATCGCCTCTACCATCAGCAGAAACGCCACGATCATTTTACGCCGCGCCGCGCCCTGCAGGGCGAAGGTCTCTTTAGCGAACACCAGCACTATGCCTGCTGCAATCGCCGCCAGCACCAGACGGGCTATATCCTGGTGATGCAGCATCCAGGTCGCCATAACCACCAGTGCGACGATACCGATCAGCGTTGCCAGCAGTTTACCCATATGCAGCGGCTGGAAATCAGGCTTAGAGCCGTGGTCTTTCACCCAGCGACGGCAGATCATAAAGTTGACCAGCGTAATCAGCATACCCACGAAAGAGAGTGAGAAAGCGATGCTCCAGCCGTAATGTGCCGCCAGCCAGGGCGTAGCCAGCATAGAGAAAAACGAGCCGATGTTAATAGCCATGTAATACATGGTAAAAGCGCCGTCCAGGCGGGGATCGTCTTTCTCATAGCAGGTAGAAAGCAGGGAAGACGGGTTTGCCTTAAACAGGCCGTTACCCACGGCGATGGTCGCCATGCCGATATAGACCATGCTGACATCGTGCCCTGACCAGGCCACCAGCGCATAGCCCAGCGCCAGCACCAGCGTGCCCAGCACGATAACGCGTTTGGTGCCGAGCACCTTATCGCCCAGCCAGCCGCCAACGGCGATCAGGCCGTAGACCAGCGCGCTAAAAGAGGCGAACAGCGTAATCGACTGCTCTTCGGACATACCCAGCATTTTGACGAGGTAGACCGCCATAATGCCCTGTAAGCCGTAATAGCCGAATCGCTCCCAAAGCTCAATTGAAAAAATCAGATAGAAGGATCGGGGCTGTTTAAAGGCGTTGAGACTGGTTGTCTCGGGATGTTTGTTTGCAGTTGACACGGATACCTCTGGAGTCAATCGCCTGATTTGCAGCGAAAATTAAGCTGTTTTAAATCAGGACGGGCTTTAGCCGCATAGTTATAAATTCGGAAAATTGGCGATTAATTTCGCCGATTGTTAGCTATCAGGCAAGCGTTTTTTCAAATCAGGCTGGATGCTGTTTTAATAGTGTTTACATTAGGTAAAAAGAAGAGAGGTAGATTAAAATGCTGCTGTAAGGCAGCTAAATAATAGATTGAACTGTAAAGAGATTAATAACTACTCACTAAGCGAAACTAACAACCTGCATGCTTTTCGCCAAGGATTGTTTTAAAACGGCAGGTTTAAGCAAAATTATGTGTGGTTTATGCAAAAAAAATAGCAGTAAATAGAGATTTATCACATTCTTTACTGGTGGGTGGTGCCTAAAATCACGCTAAAATCTTACGCCTGCACCGAAATGCTTATTTATCGCTGTAAAATAACTGGTTAGGGCAGCCAGCAACGGGTGCTCTGAAAAATCTCCTGAGCGTGGGTCAACCTGCGTTTCCCCCCTGTGTAAAGATCCAGCAAAAAGCTAAAGCCCCTTTGCCGCGCGCCGATAATCCTCTCACCTTAATAATTGTGCAGAGTAACGATGATAACGATTAATAATAATGAGACTGCCCTCGCTACCGGCAACGCCCGAGCGTCGAATAGTTCGCAGCTCGCGCAATCTATTGAGCGGCTTTCTTCCGGTTTACGTATCAACGGCGCTAAAGACGACGCGGCGGGTCAGGCTATTGCTAACCGTATGCAGGCTAACGTCAACGCCGACAGTGTTGTAACACGCGGTCTGAACGACGCCATCAGCTATGCGCAGACGGCGGAAAGCGCGCTGGGCAATATCAGCGATATGCTAATCAAGGCCAAAACCCTGGCGGTGCGCGCCGCTAACGGCACTCTGTCAGAAGCTGACCGCCAGAGCTCCAATAAGGAATATCAGCAGCTGCTGGCAGGCATCAACGGCATCGCCAGCGGCACCGAGATATTCGGCCAGTTCCCGCTGGCGACCTCCACGCCGGAACTGCCGCCGGTGCTGCTGGGCAATGTCGCACCTATCGGAACCAAATTCCCGGTGGCCGGGCAAAACTATTCGTTTACCTCAGGCGTGATCTCGCTGGCCTATATCCCGGCTGGTACCACTAATCTTTCTATTACCATCGACTCGTTCAGTATGGACGATGACGTGCAGCTTTTTACGCGCGATGGTAAGCATCTGGCGGGCACGCCAGTCGACGGCAGCGATCCCGACTACACCTGGGTCAGCAAAGGCATTACCGATGACGCCTCTGCGACCAGCAAGCTGATGACCGTCAGCAACGGGTTTAACAGTGGTGCCAGCTATGACGCTTCCGATCTGAACCAGGGCGGATCTTCCTGGGCGCTGAACGGCAGTGAAACCACCAGCTACAACGGTATGAACATCACTTATAGCGGTGATGGCGACCGTTACGAAGATGCTTCTACCGGCGCGGCAAACGACGGCACCATCACCAGCAACTCGCAGGAGCGGCTGAGTATTGATAACGTCAGCGAAGATTTGATCGTAGTCGTAGTAGGCAACGGCTCATTTAGCAGCAACCTGACCTGGGGCTCGCTGCCGCAGCCGACGACTACGCCAGCCGTGCCGCCGAAGCAGAGCCAGCCCTTAGAGGTGATTACCAGCGCTAACTATGGCCAGCCGATCCAGTCCGATACGCTGGGGCCGACGCCGTCCGATACCAAAACTTTGGGTCTGGACAACACCAGCCTTCTCTCCGATAGCGCAATACGTACTACGATGAGGGCGCTGGACGCGGCGCTGAACAAGGTCAATAGCTACCGTTCTGACTACGGTTCAAAAATCAACCGCTATGAATCGAATAAGTCGGTGCTGTCACAGCAAAGCATCGCTACCCAGGCGGCGCAGAGCCGCATTCAGGATGCGGACTATGCGCAGGAAGCCAGCGAGCTGGCGAAAGCGCAAATTAAAGATCAGGGACAGAACGCAGTCATGAAGATGGCTAACCAGTCGGCGCAGAACGTGCTGACGCTGCTGCGTGATTAAAGCCGGAAAGGGGCTGGCCCGGAAGCCCCTTTTATCGGGGAACCGCCGAAAACCGCAATTACCTACGAGCAAGGAACCCAGGTTTCAACCACCCTAAACTGCACTTGCATTATTTCCTGCTCTACCAATCATACCGATACAAATAAATTTTCATTAATTTCAACATTTTAAATCATTTTCATTTTCTCCCTGTTGTAAAAATTGCGTTTAAAAAAGCCATAGATGTTACCTCTTTGTTTATTATTGATTGAACGTTCAATATAAAAAGGCTACAATCCCCTTTATTCAATAGCTGAAACCGATTAAGCCGATGCCAAAAGTTGGAATGAAAGCGATTCGTCAGGCGCAGCTGATCCACGCGACGCTGACGGTGATTGACCGTGTAGGCCTGGCCGATGCCAGCCTGGCGCTGATTGCGAAAGAGGCGGGCGTATCGACCGGGATTGTCAGCCACTATTTCGGCGACAAAAACGGTCTGCTTGATGCCTGTATGCGCCAGATCCTGTTGGATCTTTATACGGCAGTAGAACATCACCGTGGCCGTGCTGCCGATGAGCCGGAAGCACAAATCCGCGCCATTATTGACGGCAACTTCGACGTGTCGCAGATCGCCGGGCCGGTGCTGAAAACCTGGCTGGCGTTCTGGAGCAGCAGCCTGCACCAGCCGGATCTACAGCGTTTGCAGCGTATTAACGATCGCCGCCTGCATTCCAACCTGACGGCGCAGTTTGTCAGAGCGTTGCCGATTGAGTCGGCCCGTGCGGCGGGCGCCAGCATCGCGGCGCTAATTGATGGCCTGTGGCTGCGCATGACGCTGGCACCGCAGCCGATGGCGCAGGGGCTTGAAGAAGCCCGTCAGCTTTGTTACCAGAATCTCGCGCTGTGGCTTACCCGCCCGGCGACCTAACCCCCAAAGGAGGAGACATGGCCGATATGCAACGCCGTGGACTTTACATCAATGGCCGCGAAGAAGCGGGTCATGGCGAAACATTTACCACCATCAATCCCGCCAATGGCGAGGTATTGGCTGAAATCACCTCGGCCAGCCAGGAAGATATTGACCGCGCGGTAGCAACAGCCGAAGCCGGTCAGCGTATCTGGCGCAGTTATACGCCAGTCGAACGTAGCCGCGTACTGCTTAAAGCCGTTGCTATTCTGCGTGATCGCAACGATGAGCTGGCGGCACTGGAAACCGCCGACACCGGCAAGCCGCTAAGCGAAACCGAAGCGGTGGATATCGTCACCGGCGCGGACGTGCTGGAATATTACGCTGGTCTGGCTGTAGCGGTAGAAGGCGAGTCCATTCCGCTGCGCGATAGCGCACTGGTCTATACCCGCCGCGAGCCGCTGGGCGTTTGCGCTGGTATTGGCGCCTGGAACTACCCAATTCAGATCGCTATGTGGAAAAGCGCGCCTGCGCTGGCGACCGGCAACGCGATGATCTTTAAGCCCAGCGAAGTCACGCCGCTTACTGCGCTGGAGCTGGCTAAAATATTTACCGAAGCAGGCCTGCCGGATGGCGTGTTTAACGTGGTGCAGGGCGCGGGCAGCGTTGGTCAGGGCCTGAGCCAGCATCCAAAAATCGCCAAGGTTTCCTTTACTGGCGAAGTCGGCACCGGCAAACGCGTGATGGCGGATGCGGCGCTGGCAAACCTCAAGTCGGTCACTATGGAACTGGGCGGCAAATCTCCGCTGATTGTTTTTGAAGATGCCGAGCTGGAACGTGCCGTAGATGGCGCGATGATGGCTAACTTCTACAGCACCGGCCAGGTCTGCACCAACGGCACTCGCGTTTTCATCCACCGCTCGATTAAAGCGGAGTTCGAAAAGCGCCTGCTGGAAAAAATGGCCGGCATCAAATGCGGCGATCCAACCAACCCGGAAACCAATTTTGGCCCGCTGGTGAGCGAAGAGCATTGCCAGAAAGTGGTCTCTTACCTGGAAATCGGCAAGCAGGAAGGCGCTCGCGTGCTGGCTGGCGGTTCACGTATTACCGAAGGCGAGATGGCTAAAGGCTGCTACGTTGAGCCAACCGTATTTACCGACTGCAACGACGATATGCGTATTGTGCAGGAGGAAATCTTCGGGCCGGTGATGAGCATACTGGTCTTCGACGACGAGCAGGAAGTGATTGAGCGCGCCAACGATACCGAATATGGCCTGGCGGCTGGCGTTTTCACTACTTCGCTGAACCGCGCGCACCGCGTTATCCATCAGCTGGAAGCGGGTATCTGCTGGGTTAACAGCTGGGGTGAATCGCCTGCACCAATGCCGGTTGGCGGCTACAAGCAGTCCGGCGTAGGGCGCGAAAATGGCCTGGAAACGCTGCATCACTATACGCGCACCAAATCCGTACTGATTGAAATGGGCGACTATCCGTCGGCGTTCTGATCGTCGTTTCGTTACAACATACTTTTGCTGCGGCGCAGGCCGCAGCCTTTTGGAGGTTTAATGCAGAAATTTGACTATATCATCATTGGTGCCGGTTCCGCCGGTAACGTTCTGGCGACGCGACTGACTGAGGATGCTGACGTATCGGTACTTTTACTGGAAGCAGGCGGCAAGGATCACCGCTGGGATTTCCGTACCCAAATGCCAGCCGCTTTAGCCTATCCCTTACAGGGCAAACGCTATAACTGGGCTTACGAGACCGATCCTGAGCCATATATGAACAATCGCCGCATGGAGTGCGGACGCGGCAAAGGGCTGGGCGGTTCCTCGCTGATTAACGGCATGTGCTACGTGCGCGGCAATGCAATGGATTACGACAACTGGGCCAGCAAAAAAGGCCTGGAAAACTGGTCCTATCTCAACTGCCTGCCTTACTTCCGCAAAGCGGAAAAGCGCGATATTGGTGAAAATGACTATCACGGCGGCGAAGGCTACCTGAGCGTGACCACGCCGAAAAAAGGCAACAACCCGCTGTTCCGTGCCTTTATCGATGCGGCAGTGCAGGCCGGCCACCATGAAACCGACGATATGAACGGCTACCGTCAGGACGGCTTTGGCCCGATGGACCGCACCGTCACGGCGCAGGGCCGTCGCTCCAGTACCGCTCGCGGCTATCTGGACGTAGCTAAGCAGCGTTCAAATCTCACCATTATTACCCATGCGCAGACCGACCGTATTCTGTTCGAAGGCAAAACCGCTACCGGAGTTTGCTGGCTGCGCAACGGCAAGATGGAACAGGCTTCAGCCACCCGCGAAGTGCTGCTATGCGCGGGCGCAATCGCTTCTCCGCTGGTACTGCAACGTTCGGGCGTTGGCCCGGAAGAGTGGCTGCGCGAATTCGATATTCCAGTGGTACACGCGCTGCCGGGCGTTGGTCGTAACCTGCAGGATCACCTGGAAGTTTATATGCAGTTCCGCTGCAAAAAGCCGGTCAGCCTCTATCCCTCGTTACAGTGGTGGAACCAGCCAGCAATTGGCGCGGAGTGGCTGTTCAGCGGTACCGGCATCGGTGCCAGCAACCAGTTTGAAGCGGGCGGTTTTATCCGCAGCGATGATAAACCAGACTGGCCGGACCTGCAGTATCACTTCCTGCCGGTTGCCATCAACTACAACGGCAGCAGCCCGGTGAAAGAGCACGGTTTCCAGGCGCACGTAGGCCCGATGCGTTCTATGAGCCGGGGCCGCGTGAAGCTGACCTCGAAGCATCCAGCGGCCGCGCCGTCGATCTTCTTTAACTACATGTCGGAAGAGCGCGACTGGGAAGAGTTCCGTAGCGCGGTACGCCATACGCGTGAAATTATGCGTCAGCCTGCGCTGGCAGAATATTGCGGCGAAGAGATCCAGCCGGGCGCAGCGGTACAGAGCGACGAGCAGATCGACGCCTTTATCCGCGATCATGCCGAAACGGCCTACCACCCATGCGGTAGCTGCGCAATGGGCAATGACGAGATGGCAGTAGTAGATGCGGAAGGGCGCGTACATGGTATGCAACGTCTGCGCGTAGTGGATGCTTCTATCATGCCGCAGATTACCACCGGTAACCTGAACGCGCCGACGGTAATGATCGCCGAGAAAATGGCCGATGTCATCCGTGGACGTACGCCGCTGGCCGCTTCAAAAGCGGACTACTACAAGCTGCAGCGTGAAAAAGCGGAAGCGGAGCTGGTGCAGGAAGAAGGTCTGGCCTGATAGCCGATCCGGTTTGCTGAAAGCAGCCGGATATTAAAAAGGTCGCCCGCGGCATGCGGGCGACTCATGTTTTATTTCTGCTCCTGCTGCTTAGCGTTAGCTTCTTTCTCTTTTTTATTCGCCTTATGATGACCTATAGCACATCCCGCAGCGGCACCCGCTACGCCGTGATGAGCAACATGGCCCGCCACGCCGCCTACAGCTGCGCCTTTAAGGCAGCCTTTTGCTTCTGCCTGAGAACTCATTGCCAGCAGCATTCCGGCAGCAACAGCGATAATTGACAGTTTTTTCATAGTCTTGCTTCCTTGAATTTAAATAGACAACCGGTAGTGACTATAGTCTGGCTACGCCATTTAACTTTATGTTCGTCATAAATTTAAAACTTGTTTACCTGCCGTTACGTTTCAGATTGCAAAGTGTCTCTGTTAGCTGCATCCGTTGGTTGAAATCCGACCAGCTCAGGCGAATTGGTCTGGCTATGCCTGGCACGTAAGCATTTGCTTAACCTTGACAGTAAAATTCACTCAGGGCATATTGTTATGTTATAACATAACCCTAAAGCGAAACCATGAAACGATTTTTTCCTTCAGTACTGGCGGCGGTATTGGCGCTGCCTTTAGCTCAGGCCAATGCCGCCAGCTACCCATTGACCCTTGAAAATTGCGGTATGCAGGAGACTTTCCCCCACGCGCCTTCACGAGTGGTAACCATTGGCCAGCATGAAACGGAGCTGATGCTGGCGCTGGGGCTGGAAAAGAACATCGCAGGTACCTCCGTCTGGTTTGGCGCTTTACCTGCCGGGCTGGCGGCCCAGGGCAAAAACGTGCCGCGGCTGGCTGAAAACGCGCCAGGATTCGAAGCCGTAGCTGCCCGCCATCCTGAGCTGGTGCTGGCGCAATATAGCTGGCATGTCGGCCCGCAAGGCGAAGTAGCGACCCGTCAGCAATTCGAACAGTTAGGCATCAGAACCTGGATTTCTCCGGCTGACTGCATGGGAAAAGCAGTTACGGCAACCTCAAACGGCGATGGCGCGCGCTCAGTGCCTTACTCAATTAATATTATCCTTGATGAGATTTCGGCGCTGGCTCGCATTTTTGATGTACCTGCGCGCGGCGAGGAACTCAGGCAGGAACTGTTGAACCGTATTACAGCCGCGCAGCGGCACCGGGCATCTGCTCCGCTTAAAGTGGTTTATTGGTTTTCCAGCACGCGCCTGAAAGGCGATCCCTGGGTGGCGGGTAGTAAAGGCGCGCCGGGCTGGATTGATAAAACGCTTGGGCTGACTAACATTATCGATTCTGACGAAGAGTGGCCGGCGGTCACCTGGGAACATATCGTCAAAGCTCAGCCGGATATTATCGTTATCGCCAGTATGGAGAGGCGTCTGTACCCGGCTGATGACGTAGCGACTAAAAAACAGTTTCTGGAAACCGATCCCGTGACGCGCGAAATGCCAGCGGTCAAACAAGGCCATATCGTGGTTGTACCGGCTATGTCGCTAAACCCGTCAATGCGTAACGTCGAAGCGGTTGAACTGATCGGCCAGCAGATTAACGCTTTCCAACAAGCCAGATGAGCAGTCGATCTTTTCTCTACTGGCGAACCGGCGCGCTCGTTTTTGTCGGCTTTCTGAGCCTGCCATTGATGATGACAGTAGCTGCGACGACCGGCGATATTCCGGTTAGCTTCGCTACTGCTGTACGGGCGATAACTAATGGCCTTGGTATAACGCATTATGACCTGCCTGCGGTGGAAGCTGGCATTGTCTGGCAGTATCGACTGAGCCGGGCATTGATGGCGGTAAGTAGCGGTGGCGGTCTTGCATTATGCGGGCTGGTATTACAATCGCTGCTGCGCAACCCGCTAGCCGATCCTTATCTGCTGGGTATTTCTGCTGGTGCCTCAACCGGTGCCGTCAGCGTCATGCTGCTTGGCATTGGCGGCGGCGCAATCACAACCGGCGTAGGGGCGTTTAGCGGAGCCTGTCTCGCATTTATGCTGATTGTGCTGCTATCTGGCGGCATGCGTGACAACGCGGCCCGGATCATCCTTGCCGGTATCGCCGGTACTCAGCTATTTAATGCGCTGACCTCGTATATTGTCAGCACGGCGGCCAACGCCGAACAGTCGCGCGGCGTTATGTTCTGGCTATTAGGGAGCCTGAGCGGGGTACGCTGGGCAGATGCGCTGCTCTGTTTTGCCGTAGCGGCAATGGGTCTACTGACAGTAATTTGCTATGCCCGCTCACTGGATACCTTCGCTTTTGGCACCGAAGTTTCTGCAACGCTTGGCACAAGAGTATTGCGGGTACGGGTGATTTTACTGCTGACCACTGCTTTGATTACCGCCGTGATTGTCAGCGCTATCGGAGCGGTAGGGTTCGTTGGGTTGGTTATTCCGCATATCACACGCATGATTGTCGGACACAGACATCTGGTCACGATTCCTCTCGCTTTCCTGGCGGGCGCCCATTTTATGCTGCTTGCTGACCTGGTATCGCGCACACCGATTAATCATCAGGTTCTGCCGATTGGCGTGGTAACGGCCCTGGTCGGCGCGCCTGTTTTCGCCCTGATTTTGTACCGTAGCCGGGAGAAATAACTATGCACATTATGATTGATAAGCTGAACGTAACGCTTCAGGCACGCAAGGTTTTATCAGACATTAGCTTTGTCGTAAAACGGTCGCAAACGGTAGGATTGCTTGGCCCTAATGGTTCCGGGAAATCTACGCTAATTCGCGCTATGGCTGGCGTGCAGCCCTGCGCTTACGCCGGGATGAAAATTGGCGGGACGGCGATCGGTAATTTGAACCGACGCGAGCTGTCGCGTACGCTTGCTTTTGTGCCGCAGCATGCAGAATCCGCTGCGGAAATGAGCGTGATCGACATTGTCCGTCTTGGCCGCACGCCTTACCGCAATGCTTTTTCTCCATGGCGTGAGGAAGACCAGGCGGCTGTCCAACAAGCGCTGGCGATGATGAAACTGGAAGCGCTGGCGCAAAGGCCCTGGCAGCGTCTTTCCGGCGGTGAACGCCAGCGCTGCCAGATAGCCCGTGCGCTGACGCAGCAGCCCGATATTCTGCTGCTGGATGAGCCAGTCAATCATCTGGATATCCAGTTTCAACTGGAGCTGATGCGGCTTATTACGGCCTTGCCGATTACCGTTATTGTAGCGCTACACGATCTGAACCTGGCCGCTAAATATTGCCAGCATCTGGTAGTGCTACAGCAGGGTGAGGTAGTGGCAGCCGGTGAGCCTGCGGCGGTGCTAACGCCGGAGTTAATCCAGTCTACCTGGCAGGTCGATGCCACCATCCACCGCACCGAGCGGGGCATGATGAACATTCAGTATGCCTGAGTTGCAGCTTTTAACAGGAAGGTTATAACTATCGATCAGTGTCCATTCGATATTGGTGCGGTTGCGCGCCAACTACCCTTATATAAGCAAACCGGAGGAACCGTGCCAGAAGCCCTTAACGAAAATGAACTTATCCTTATCGCCCAGCGGTTACAGGCTATTGCCCAAACGGGGCTGACCTACACTAAAGACATTTACGACAGTGAAAGATATGAAAGCCTGATGCTTATCGCTGAACGGCTTCTCTCTGCCCGTTTCGATCTGCCAGAGGAGGCGCTTAAGGCCTTACACAAAGCCGAAAATGGCTACGCAACGCCCAAAACGGACGTCCGCGCAATTATTCTTAATAAGGGAAAGCTCCTGCTGGTGCGCGAATCTGACGACGGCGGCTGGAGTCTGCCCGGCGGCTGGGCGGATGTCGGAGACAGCCCCGCAACGGCAATTATCAGGGAAGTGCGGGAAGAAACAGGTTTAACAGCCAGAGTAAGCCGCTTGCTGGGCGTTTGGGATCGCAATCAGCATGGTCATCCTCCTTATCCCTGGCATGTCTATAAGATGATATTCCTGTGTGAGGTGGTCGGTGGCGAACTGGCTATCAGTCACGAATCCCTGGATATTCGTTATTTCGATCCTGAAAATCTGCCGGAGCTTTCCCTGACGCGAATAGTACCGGAAGAGATTGAAGTCAGCATTCGTACTGCGCGCGAAGACAGCCCGACATGGTATGACTAAGCAAGCGCTATGGCATAAAAGTGAGGGCAGGTCATAACGGCGATCCTGCACCGCCATCATGAAATTCCTTCATGTTCGTTGAAAACATATCACTTTTCTTCAACCAGCGACTGAGGCATAAAGTACACATTGCTTATAACCATCGCTGATATGAGGGCCTTAAATGAAACAGCAAAATTACAAAACCCTCATAGGTCGGAAATAAAATCGGGACAGAGAAAACGATGAACAACGAATTTGCCTTTACCGTAAAAAGCCTGCGCTTTGACGAAAATTATAATCCTTCAGAGAACACGCGGATCACCACTAACTTCGCTAACCTGGCCAGAGGCAGCAAACGCCAGGAGAACCTGCATAACGCGCTGGTGATGATCGACAACCGCTTTAACTCTCTGGCGCACTGGGACAACCCAAAAAGCGATCGCTACGCCGTAGAGCTGGATATTATTTCCGTTGGCATGAATATCAACGCGGCTGGCGAAGGCAAAACCTTTCCGGTGATCGAAATATTAAAAACCAATATCCTTGATAAAAAAACCAATCAGCGCATTGAAGGCATTGTTGGCAATAACTTCTCTTCCTATGTGCGGGATTACGATTTCAGCGTATTGCTGTTGGATCATAACAAAGATAAAAACGGCTTCAGCACGCCGGCTAACTTTGGCGATCTGCACGGCAATATCTTCAAGGCTTTCATCAACTCAGAAAGCTACAAAGAGAACTTTAGCAAGCCGCCGGTTATCTGCTTAAGCGTTTCCAGCAAAAATACTTACAATCGTACCGGTAATCAGCATCCCGTACTGGGCATTGAGTATGAACAGCATGAGTCTTCGTTGACCGACCATTATTTCGCGAAGATGGGGCTGAAGGCTCGCTACTTTATGCCGCCGAACAGCGTTGCGCCTTTAGCGTTTTATTTTGTCGGCGATTTGGTTAGCGATTACAGCAACCTGGAGCTGATCGCCACCATCAGTACCATGGAAACTTTCCAAAAGATTTATCGCCCGGAGATCTATAACGCCAACTCTCCGGCAGGAAGCTGCTATCAGCCCAGCCTGAACTATCAGGACTATTCCTTAACGCAAATTGTTTACGATCGAGAAGAGCGCAGCCGACTTGCTATTGAGCAGGGTAAGTTTACGGAAGAGCAGTTCATCAAACCTTACCAAACTGTGCTTGAGCAATGGTCTGCTAATTTCGCGCTTTGATTCATTAAAATTATAAGGTCACCTGTGATGAAAAAATTATTACCTACATCTACCGCCGGCAGTCTTCCTAAGCCTTCGTGGCTGGCGCAGCCTGAACAGCTTTGGTCGCCCTGGAAACCAGAAGGTCAGGATCTCGTTGACGGTAAACTGGACGCGCTGCGTCTGTGCCTGGACGATCAGCTAAAAGCGGGCATTGATATCGTCAGCGACGGCGAACAAACGCGCCAGCATTTTGTTACCACCTTTATCGAGCATCTGGAAGGTGTTGATTTCGAGAAGCGCGAAATCATGAAAATTCGTAACCGCTATGAGGCGAGCGTGCCGTCGGTGGTGGGCGAGGTTGCCCGCCGCAAGCCTGTATTTGTTGAAGATGCTAAATTCCTGCGCCAGCAAACCAGCCAGCCGATCAAATGGGCGCTGCCTGGCCCGATGACCATGATCGATACGCTGTATGACGGCCATTACAAAAGCCGTGAAAAACTGGCCTGGGAATTCGCCAAAATCCTGAATCAGGAAGCCAAAGAGCTTGAGGCGGCGGGCGTGGATATTATTCAGTTCGACGAGCCTGCTTTTAATGTCTTTTTCGACGAGGTTAATGACTGGGGCATCGCCGCGTTAGAAAAAGCAGCGGAAGGGCTGAAATGCGAAACCGCCGTGCATATCTGCTACGGCTATGGCATCAAAGCCAATACGGACTGGAAAAAAACGCTGGGCACCGAATGGCGCCAGTATGAACAAGTGTTCCCTAAGCTGCAAAAATCGAGCATTGATATCATCTCGCTGGAGTGTCAGAACTCTCATGTTCCGGTAGAGCTGATTGAACTGCTTCGCGGTAAGAAAGTGATGGTTGGGGCTATCGATGTGGCGACCAATACTATCGAAACGCCGGAAGAGGTGGCCGCAACGCTGCGCAAAGCGCTGCAGTACGTCGATGCCGATAAGCTTTACCCGTGCACCAACTGCGGCATGATCCCTTTGCCCCGCCACGTGGCTAACGGCAAGCTGGCCGCGTTAAGCGCAGGCGCAGAGATCGTACGCAGAGAACTGCTGGCTAAATAACGCCGTTAAAACGTAGAAAACTCAGTCCGGGTTAAGCGATTCGCTAAAAGCTAACCGGACTGAGCGCTGGTTTTACTGGTAATAATCACCGATTGAATACTTTTCCTGAAATTCAGGCATCTCTCAAGGCCCATAATATTCTTGAAATCGGTATTTTTTTACCTGTTGCCTCTGAAGCTGGCATAGCAGATTTAAATCCCTGCTGTTGACCTTTCATTCCAGCTATCGGTAAATTGGATATTGCCATCAATGAGTTGCCACATATAAGGGGGGGTGGCATTTTAGTTTCTCCTTACTTTATTAAAAAACCGCATTGACAAAATATAAATCAGGACTGTAACTGATAAGACTACAATAAAACCTGTATAAAAATAAACCTCATACACTATTTCGGGATTTATATCATTACTGATTAACTCCGAAATTTTTTTTACGAAGTCGTAGCTAATATAATTTTCTGGCTTTCCGATTATCCGGCCGACGGTAATCATAAGTGCCAAAAAAGTAATGACTTTTATTATTTTATTTACAAGTATTCCAGCCAGGATCTCTTACCTCAATACAACCTCGGGCCATAAGATTGCGCATGCAAGGAATAAGTACAGGATCGGTATTCAAAAGAGCATCGCGAATTCTTTTGTAGTCAGTGTCGTAAGGAATGGTGATACAACCTTCCGAGCGTGTGCCGGGGTGAAGCCTGAATAAACCGCGTTGTACACTCTTTACCCAGGTGCTGTCATCAATGCCAATCTCGTCACGATACAGCGCAAACCATTCGTCTCGTCCAAAGGTTGTGCCGTAAACGACATGGTTAAAAGTATCCTGAATTTGTGTTTTTGCTTTTGAGAAAAAACCACCGCCTCCACGTTCAACAACCCAATATTTGCCCGGTGGCAAAGGGCCGTCGCCCTTTACAGCCGCGCAGGAAGCGTTATTACGATAAACGCCGTTTCAAGAAAAGGCCACGAAAACACCAACGCCATATAAATTTAATGGCGCGTAGTCTGCACCGCCCAGCAGCATCTTTCCCTGAATCACCATAAATCCTCTTAACCCATGAGTGTTATGTGGATTATAAGGCTGCTTTATTTTTAATCAATCTAAAAGTAAAATATTTTCTAATTACTGTTAGCAGAATCAATTACTTAAATACGTATACCAGTCTCTGGAGCGGGTTTATCCTTTTATATCCTGTGTACCAGGAGAACAAGGCAGCACATTTTATGTATGCTGTGGCA
Organism: Pantoea sp. sgz302252; assembly: GCF_042610525.1. Lineage (GTDB taxonomy): Bacteria > Pseudomonadota > Gammaproteobacteria > Enterobacterales > Enterobacteriaceae > Erwinia. Next base: position 85,349 of record NZ_JBHDVM010000004.1, on the reverse strand, counting down.
TTACATCATTTTGACTAATTCACCTTAAAGGCCGTTCCCGGCCTTCAGACTGCTGACAAAGCTAAAAAGCTTGAGTGAACATCTGTTTTTTTAAAGTAACTCCGCAGCTTGATAGCCGCAGAGGCTGAGTGGATAAGCGGACCGTTTGGCGCATGGATGCGCCAACCGAGCCTACATGGAAGTATTTACGGCGTGTCCGTGTTCCGGTCTGCCTCTGCTGCTCTGCCACTGATTTAAACGCGACCTGGGGTTTGTCATCAACCTCTCGTCCATCTGATTTATAGTCACCAGATTGGCAAAACCGGCACCTCATTTCTGTAGGGTTGCCGCATTTTTCACACCCCATAAATTATCTGATGCGAATAAGCCGACGCCTGGCGTCAGCCCACTATTATGCAGGATAAACAGGCTATTTTTCCCCGCCCTCCGTATCCGAACTGGACGGCTGTCAGCGTTACCTGGCTGGCAGGTTTGATTCCAAGATTAAGGTCATTGCCCGGATCCCGGCACATCAAAAAATAAAAATCCGCTTGCTGCCCGCCGCTGACGTTCGGGGCATCAGTCAGAGCGGGCAGCGCACAAATCGTCCGCCGCTCTCTACGGTTTAGTAAAGAGCCAAACTGAGAAACCGATTGATGGTCATCGGCGCTTCGCCTCTATCAGCAGGCAAAGGCATTTTCTTTTATGACGTTGTCCGAATAAGCCCGAAATCAGCGCATGATTTTTTTTGCCAGGCTTCCTTGCATTCTGGCGATATTGAACTACATTCAATCGGCGCCAGTGTTATTCAGGCGTTGGTTGGCCGATAAAATAATCAAAAATTCTACAGTTTATTGATTTGACCGGCGTTAATAACGGGCTGCGCTGAGCCGCTCGTATTATGCTGTAGCGTCGCTGAACGGGGACGTTTCCGCACGGCGCAGCATCGGCCAACTCAAAATAAAAAACTTTATTTTATCCCTGCTACAGGGGTTACTTAATTTAGCCTTTGAGAATTAAGGCTATACACAGCATTTCAAGGAAGTCACAGTGTTAAATTCCTCTTATTACTATGTTTGTGCTCATGCTGACTCAGAGCTTACCTTGCATGGCAAAAATTGCCGCAGGCTGCAGCAGGAAGGACAGACCTTTTTGGGTTCGTTTTATTATTATCATCAGGCGATGACCGTGGCTAAAGGCCGTTACGCCGCCATTAAACCTTGCCAGCTCTGCTCTGGCGAGCAGCAAAGCTGCTTCCGGCAGGAGGCCAGCGCTAAAGCTGTTAAGCCAAAAGCCGCCAGCGCCAGGCCGCGAACCTGTGCGGCGCTGCCCGCTAAGGCCGCAAAAAAGCGTCAGAAAAGCGGCGAGTGCCTTACGCCAGCGCCGGTGCCAAAAGCAAAAGGCTATGTTAACCGCGTGCCCAGAAAGCATCTACCCGAGAACCTCTGATCCGTTCCGAATCGTTCTCTTTGTTTCTATAACAGCGGTCTCACGTATTTTATAGAGTTTATTTACTGTAAAAGCTAAGACTGATGGGCGATTAAACTAACGCTGGGTAAAAATAACGACAGGGCATTATCCAATTAATCCGATATTTGCTTTCCTTTATTGCTGTAATACGCCTTTAAAGGAATGATGGAATGCTGCTTATAGGGGCTGGCAGGGATTGTCTCTGCCTGTCAGGCATTTTATCGGAGCGAGTATGGAATTACGTGTTGAGGTAAAAAGCAGCAGGCCGCACGTGGCGATTTTTAATTGCGCCGAGCAGGGTCATGTCAATCCCACACTGGGCCTGGTCAAAGCGCTGGTGGCGCGGGGATACCGGGTCAGCTATACAACGTCGGCTGAATTTGCGCCTTTACTTACTGCCTGCGGCGCAACGCCAATAATCTATCAGCCCACGTTTAGCAAAGAGAAACCTCGCCCGGAAGATATGGGCCACGTAGTGGTCGAGCTGGCGAAAGAGGCGACGCTGACCTATGACACGCTGTTTAACACCTTCGTTAACGATCGCCCGGATATTATCGCTTACGGTCCGTTAAGCTGGCTGGGGAAAATATTCGCCGCCCTGTGGGAAATCCCTTCCATCGCGCTTAATCCTACTCATGTAAGCTATCAGGGGCAGTCTGAAGAGTGGCTGGGAATAACGGGAAACGCGTGGCCCTGTTTGCCGATCCTCGATTCCCTGCTGCATAAAAAAGGGGTAATGCTTGATCTTCCCGCTTTGTTGTCCCGCCATGACAACGTTATTGCCTTTATTCCACGCGGCTTTCAGGAGAAGGCGGAGACGGTCGATCCCAGAGTAATCTTCGTCGGGCCTGAAATTGTCGAGCGGCCCACAGAGAACAAATGGGTGCCGGTACTACAGCCGCGTCCTGTGGTAGTGGCCTCATTAGGCTCTGTTTATACTAACCAGCGCGATTTTTTCAACGCCTGTATCACAGCGTTCGCCAACACTGAATTCTATCTGATTTTGTCCATTGGCCGCTACGTAACGCCTGAGGAACTGGCGCCGATAACGGCCAATATCGAAGTCCACGCGCAGATCCCTCAGCTTGAAGTGCTGCAAACGGCCAGCCTGTTTATCACGCACGCCGGCATGAACAGCCTGATGGAGGCGGCGCATTTTGGCGTGCCGGTTATCGCCGTTCCTCAGCAGGCGGAACAGCGGCTCAATGCCAGACGCCTTCAACAGCTGGGGCTGGGCCTCTATTTACCTCGAGAAACGGTCGATGCGGAAGGGTTGCTTGCCGCCGCGCGCGCGCTTCACAGTAGCGAAATTTGCCGGGCGCAGATTGCAAAATTTCAGCAGCAGCTGAAAGCGGCTGGCGGTGCCGACGCGGCAGCCGATCTGTTCGATCGCGTTTTGGCCGGCACCCAGCTTCGTAACCAGGCGGTATAACAGAGTCGCATAAAAAGCGCGCGGCAGACTAACCGTGCTGCGCGCTATAAAATGGCTCCCACTAGCTGGCCAGCAACAGGATTTAAAACAGCTTGCTGAACAGCTGCGGCTGATTGCCAGCCAGCTTGAGTAGGCTGCGCCGCCGGGCGTTCTGTAAGGCAGAGATAAACGAACGGGAAAGCACTAATGATTTCAAAAGAGAATGCGGAACATTACCTGTGGGGCGATAAGTGTGACGGCTGGTACCTGGTAAATCGCAAAGATATGCTGGTTATACACGAGAAAATGCCGCCCGGCACCGCTGAAACCCGCCACTTTCACTCCGTTGCCAGGCAGTTTTTCTTTGTGCTGGAGGGCACGCTTACTATGGAGCTTGAAGGTAAAGTCCATACCCTCAGCCGCCAGCAGGGGCTGGAAATTCCTCCCGGAGCAAAACATCAGGCCAGAAACGACACTGCGTCACCCGTAGAGTTTATGGTCATTTCTCATCCAACCACTCGCGGAGATCGTACTGACCTTTAAGGCTACTGTCAGCGCTGGCTATAGAGTAAAGGTTGAAGGAGGCGATGAGGAAAAGCTGACGCAGCAGGCAACTTCCTTTATCTTATGGGCAAACTGGCCTGCGCCAGTAAGGCTAAACTTTTTAAGGTAACAGCAACAATGGCTTTGATTCCAAAAAACTACGCGCGGCTGGAAAGCGGCTACCGCGAGAAAGCACTGAAAATTTATCCCTGGGTATGCGGACGTTGCGCGCGCGAGTTTGTTTACTCAAACCTGCGTGAATTAACCGTCCACCATATCGATCACGACCACACCAATAACCCGGAAGACGGCAGTAACTGGGAGCTGTTGTGCCTCTACTGTCACGACCACGAACATTCCAAATACACGGAAGCCGATCAGTACGGCACCAGCGTGGTGGCAGGCGAGGACGCGCAGAAAGATGTCGCTGCGGCTACCTACAATCCTTTTGCCGATTTGCAGGCGATGCTGAATAAGAAAAAGTAGTTATCAGGCTATTTTCAGAGCAGGGCGGGCCGATGGGTGGAAGGGAAGGTCCGCTTTGAGCGGCAGCGGACTTTGCTTTTATCTGGATATAATCACGCCTGCACAGTGAAATTACAAAAGCTTCTGGCTTTCAAGCGCAGCAAGAATTGTGGCTTCCATTTTCTCTGGGGGAGTGATTGGTGCAAAACGTTTAAGGGGTTTACCATCGCGTCCGATCAGGAACTTGGTAAAGTTCCATTTGATCCGTCCGCCGAATACGCCGGGCAATTCATCTTTAAGATACCGAAACACCGGGTGGGTTGACGCGCCGTTGACCTCCACTTTTTCGAACATTGGGAAGCTTACCCCATAGTTGATGTGGCAGGTTTGCGCGATTTCCTCAGCTCCGCCAGGTTCCTGTTTACCGAACTGATTGCAGGGAAAACCAAGTACTACCAGCCCCTGATCGGCGTACTTTTTGTAGAGGGATTCAAGGCCTGCATACTGTGGCGTAAATCCACAATGGCTGGCGGTATTAACCACGAGAACCAGCTTGCCAGCGTAGTCGGACATAGGGATGGGTTGTCCCTTCAGGCTGGTGGCATTAAGTTGATGAAAAGTGGTCATATCGACATCCTCAGTATTACCCACATCGTGTAAGACAGGATAAAGACTTATCGAACGGAATTACACATTCTCTACGTTGCTGCCGAAACAAAGTGGGCTACGCTTTGGGCGAGAAGCGGATGTTGGCAAGATCTTACTTACAAAGTGGTGGCTTGCTCAGCAATTGTGTGCCGGAGAGGCAGTGACAGTTCCCTTCAGCAAACCCAAGCTTATATTGGGGCAAAATTTTATGTGGTCATAGAGAACGACTTATGTCACCAAAGATATATTGCTCAACGCCTGCTGCATAAAATCGATGAGCGCTCTTGTTTTAGCAGGCAGGTAAACGTCAAAGTTCTTATTGACATGGAGAAGCACAGAATGAAGATGCAGGCATTTGCTTTTGGTACAACGAACTGGGATGAAGTCGAAAGAACAGAGCATCCAGGGGAAACCGGCACCGCCTACTGGCGTACACAGTTCTTTGGTAACGAGCCCAATCAAATCCGCGTACGTATGGTTGAGTATACGCCAGGTTACCTCGCGGATCATTGGTGTCGAAAAGGACATATTCTTTTCTGCATAGAAGGTGAGTTAGAAACAATGCTCGAAGATGGACGAGAATTCGTCCTGAAAGCAGGAATGAGTTATCAGGTTGGGGATAACGCTGAACAACACCAGTCAAAAACCACTACAGGTGCAAAACTTTTTATTGTTGACTAACTTTTTTGCAAACCGATCGCAGTATCTTCCTCTGTTATTACAAAACGCATATATGCGCTGTATGGTCCGCTTTATGCTAAAGCGGACTTACGCGTCCAGTTCACTTCATCTTTTATATGCCTGCTATTCCGCTGGAAGGGGTGGCAGATTCTTTGTTGTCGACTCCTGAGTTAAAGCATCGTTGTCTACCGCACCCAGCAGGGCATCGAGAAGGCCGGGAAAGCGGGCATTCAGGTCTTCCCGACGCAGCGACAATAAATTTTCGCGCCCGAAGGGACGCTGGCGGATGACACCGCTGTCCCGCAATACACGCCAGTGATGGGTCAGCGTTGATTTGGGGATACCGCTCAGCACGGCGCTACAGGCGTACTCACCTCCACCAGCCAGCACTCGTACTACAGTCAGACGTAGCGGATTTCCCAACGCGGTCAGCACGTTTTCAAGACGTATTTCTTCAGTATCAGGATGGTTAGCAATCATCTGGTTTCTCGTCAGGTCAGCCATGAAATGTCATTTTACCTGAACTTATATCAGTTGACTAATGTACGAGTATATACATACATTAATTGTACGTATGTACTCGTACTTTAGTTTAATCTGCATGGAGATTGCTTAATGACTATTGCCTCACCGGTTTCAGACGGCCCTCGTTTACAGCACTGGAGCCTTGCGCTGCTTGCGTTCGCCCAGCTTATCTACTCTTTGGATATCAATATTGTGTTTGTGGCTTTGCCAGAGATTGGTACGGGGCTGGGATTTTCAGAGCACACGCTTCAGTGGGTAGTCAGTGCTTATACGGTCTGCTGCGGAGGATTTTTACTGCTCGGTGGACGGGCTGCGTATCTTCTGGGACAGCGCCGCGTATTTATTGGTGCTTTGTGGTTGTATGCGCTCTCTTCGCTTGCCGGTGGGTTAGCGTGGAGCCCTGCTGTCATTGTAATTGCGCGAGCCGTACAGGGCATAGGCGCTGCCATGCTGTTTCCATCTACGCTTTCGCTTATAAACAGAATTTTTCAGGAAGGCCCTTCACGCAACAGAGCGCTGGCTGTCTGGGGCGGTGCGGGAGCAAGCGGCCTGACGCTGGGATCGCTGGCCGGAGGTCTGCTCACCAGTTTTTATGGCTGGCCAGCAGTATTTTTCGTTAACGTGGTACTGGCAGCGGTCGCGATCGCTGCTGCTTATTACATCTTACCGAAAGACAGTTTCCGGAACGAAAGCCGTAGCTTCGATTTTCCGGGTGCTTTGACAGTAACCGTGGGAGCAACTCTGCTGGTTTATGCTCTGGTTCAGGGACCGGAAGACGGCTGGTTTTCAGCACATATTCTTTTATCACTGATTCTGGCAGCTATAGTGCTGTTGCTGTTTGCTGCCATTGAGTCGCGCAGCCCCGATCCACTGATGCCGGTTCGTTTATTCAGAAACCGCAGTCTGGTCACAGGCATGGTGATTACGTTTATTTATATGGGAACCTTTGGTGCGCTACCTTACTTTCTGACGGTTTTGTTTCAGAGCGTTATGGGGTACAGCGCTCTACAAACCGGACTGGCATTTATTATTCCTTCGCTAGCCATTTTTGCCGGAACGCAGCTTGGAGCCCGACTGGCAAATTGGCTGCCGGTGCGCATGACATTACTGGCCGGTTTTTTAACCGGGATTGCGGGAACGCTGGCGCTGGTACCGGCAGCCTTTTCAGGCGCGTCTTATGCCGAAATATTGCCTGGCCTGATTATTTCAGGCGCAGGGCAGGGAATTGTGTGGACGGCAATGTGGATAGCAGCCGGCTCTGGCGTCAGGCATAACGAACAGGGGATCGCTTCAGGCATGGCTTCTACAACGCTGAACGTGGGTAACGCTATCGGTATCGCTTTGCTGATAGCTTTCTCCGGAAGCGGGGTTGAAAATCTGCAGCGGGAAGCGTCCGTAAGTAGTCATGAAAATGCCTTACAACTTGCTTTTTATCTTGCTGCGGCCGGACAGATGGTGGGACTTATTGTTTCCCGTCTGGTGCCTTTTAAAGCTGCGACTGTGGTATCGGCAGAAACAACGTAACCGGGGCTTGTTCTGTAACAGGCGTATTAAAGACCTGCTCACAGGCAGGTCTCCCTGACGGTAATTGCAAGCTTGCGTTAACTCAGAATGACAAACTTTACGTGCCAGTGTGCCAGCCTGTATTTGGATATCAACTTCTGACACTACCCAGCGCCTGATAATAACCCAGGCAGGGTTAAAAGCAATTGTGAGGCTACTTCTTATTTTAAAAAAGGAAAAATATCTGATAGTCTGTAAGGCCAACGAGTATCTGATACTTTAGATGCGCCGTCGCAAAACCTGGGCAAAAAGTGTTTTTAATGTTTATCGCAGGATATTAATCGGCATAAGGCTATGCATATGAGAATCTACTGGACTTTGAAGAGTATCCCTGAACTTTCGCATTTATCCTCCCGGGAACGTAGAAAACGATGGCGCAGTGTTTACAGGTCAGCTTTCAGACACCTGGAAACATGGTCCGGGCTGGCGCTGGTAGGTATTTTAGGGGGTGTTGGGTCTCATTTTTTTGGTCCTGTTGGCGCGGCTGCACTGGCCGGAGCAGGCGGTTTATTTTACAGTCAAATAGTGATTTATGTTGCCCGAAAATATTACCGACAACGGCTGCTGGGTAAAATAAGCTGACGCCCCAATATTTTGCAATTGGCAATCTCTTTTGGCAACGGGCTTTAGTATATCTCCCTTGATAAATACTATCCAAAACCAGAATTAACACTGTCAGAGTAAATACGAAATGCAGGTCGCCACTCCCGCTGTGAATCCGGCAGACGTCTTTCGATTTGTCGGGCCGAAAGATAACCACGCTCTGATGCAAAAAAGCTTAAGATAAGCAAGAGGCATGAAGCTAAAGGACAGACATGACAGCATATTCAGTCTCTGATGCGGCCAGAGATTTACGTCCGGTCTTAGATAAGGCGCCAGCTGGCGCTGTAAACGGGGAGTGGTTCTTTGTTATAAAACAGGCTGGCGTCTCTTCGCAATCCGGAGGCTATATGCATGCAGACGGGAGTCACATTGCAGCAGGCGAGCTCGCCTTTCAGAAAATCCAGAAGGTCGTCGAGAAACTCGAAGCATCACGGATACAGCCTTTTAATAAAGTTATTATTCGCTGGAGAAGGCCTAAAATACCGTTAATGCGAGGTCGCGTTACGGTTGACACAATATTCGATGAGGCAATCGTGCCGCGCGGCCCTCACGACCCCGTTTATGAGGCTGCCGCCGTCACAAGGCGAGCATTCTGGAAAATGTATGGCGACGTGTCAGGTGACTTTGCTGCTGAACAGCGGGATGCAAACATACACAATCAGACGAAATGGTTCGGGCCTCATCGTCGGGTGCTTAGCATTCAGGGCAGCACCAAATTAACGCTGGCCACCGATGGCCTCTCAACGCCCTGGGCTGGCATTGCAGAGCCGGAAAACGGCGTAGGATGCGAACTTTTCATGGAATCGGATGTTGCGGATATTACCCGTCATCCGATTGATAATTGGGCTCCTCTATTAATTGGCGTAGGAGATCTTGTTGCTGATGGCTTTCAAATCGCTGCCGATGTTGAAAAATATGGCGCAATTCTGTTTTGTACTCTTACAAACGATTATAAGCCAATGACCCGCATCATTCTAAGCCGTGATAGCCGTCGAATTGAGGGTTTGCCATTCGGTTCAGTTCCGCTGATCCGTGTAACGCCGATTGCAGAGGCAGAGATTGAACATCAGGATCAATCCGATGAATGGGCCTCAAACGCAGCAAGACATGCACTAGCGGAACGGCAAATAAAAACGTAGACGATTATCACGTTGGCAAAGGGACCAATCATCTTTTTGCAGAAAGCTCAACACCGAATGCTCGAACTTTGTTCAGCTTTAAGCGAGGAGCGGAGGTTCGCAGTTGTTCTTATAACTGAGAAAGACATTACTTGCATTTCTGTATCTTAATAAATGCGGAACATGCCAAAGGTTCCTCACTTTATTTGGCCATTTTGATTGTTTGAGAGTGGTTCCCGTTGCCTCCTCAGCAAAGTTCTGGAGCGAGATGCTGATGTCCAGACTAGTTAGTGAAATTCGCCAGGCTTTCGGCCACTACTGATAGCTTTCAGGCTACCGTCGTCGTTAAGAAGGTCCAAAACGTCGATCTGCTCGATCCCAACCAAGCACCGGAGCACATAATTAGCAACGATACCCACATCTTCATTGCGCTTAGTTTTGAGTCCGATGATTCTTTTTGGGATGACAGGTTTACGGATATGGTACAGCTAGCAGTCTTGTCATTGTATCCCGTTTGAATAGTCAGTCACGCTTGTAGGGTTTAAATCGACGAGGTATTCGCGACAGGAGATTTCTTTTTTGTCAGTGATGCCATTGTTCTTTATCAGGAAGGTGATGAGTGAAAGATATACTTTTTGTGATGAGCTTGATTGAAGATCATCATATGGTGTCATTAACTTTTGGCGTCTTATCTGCAATTTTATGGATTAAATCTGCCACAGCAAAAGTTGAGACAGGCAAAAAAATTGTCATGGTCATATATGAAGATCCCGAACTTAATGTAAATCTCCATGATTTTTTCGCCACTGCGCGGCTTCAATCTAAGTACAATTCATTTGCGGCATTGTCTGCGGCTGCAACAGCGCTATTCCAGATTCTTGGTTTGTAATGCTGACCTGACCCTAATCTTAGATACAACGATCAGTTAAGAATGTCGGTTTGATTTATGTTGCCTGCAAATATTACCGGCAATGGCTGCTGAGTAAAACAAGCCGACATCCCGTACTTCATAATTTTGCGGGTAGCAATCGCTTCCGGAGACGGGCTTTAATGTACCTCTGCCGGTGAATATTATTCAAACCCAGAATAAACCCGGTCAGAGTAAATACGAAATGCAATCCGCTTTGAGCGAGAAGCAAACCGCAAATAAAATCCCTTCAACTAAAGATGAATTTGTTGAAGGGGCAAGAGAGACTCAACCGTTACAAGTCTGAGCATGACCGTCAGGCACAGGTTTACACAGGCTTTTCTGGTACAAAACGAGTCACCACGAGCGTTAACACGCAAATCACCGCACCGGCATAAAATGTTGAAGCGGAACCCCAGATGTCCCATAGCAGCCCTGCACCCAGGCTGGCAAGCAGTAACGCCAGTCCGCTCAGCAAATTGAAAAATCCAAACGCCGTACCGCGAAGGTCTGAAGGTGCTGTCTGCGCAATCATAGTGTTCAGCAGGCCCTGAGTCATGCCCATATGCACACCCCACAATGCCACGCCGATGATAATCCCTACCCAGGAGTGACTCAGAGCCAGCACTATATCGGCCACGATAAGCACAACGAGACCCATTTGCAGTAATCGCCTGTGGCTGATGCTGTCTGATAAACGCCCGAACGGATAGGCTGTTAATGAAAAGACAATGTTCATGGCGACCATAACAAGGGGAATGAAAGCCAGTAGGATATCGACTTGCTGGGCCCGAAGAACCAGGAAAGCTTCACTAAACCTGGCGAGCGTAAATATTGCGCCAAGTCCTGTTACCCACCAATAGTCTCTGCCCAGCCTCTTCAGGTTTTCCTTTTTTATCGGGTTAGTTCTGACTGTAGCAACCGGCGTGCGTGGTTCATGCAATCCGAAGAATAACAGGGCAACGGCCAGAAATGCCGGCACGACGGCAACCCAGTAAACGGCGCGGAAATTATCACTCCATAAAAGCATCAGCCCCACGGCCAGCAGAGGGCCAAGGAACGCACCCACAGTATCCAGGGACTGGCGCAGGCCATAAGCCGCTCCTCTGATCTCGGGCGGCGTCACATCTGCAACAAGAGCGTCTCGCGGGGCGCCCCGGATTCCTTTCCCGACGCGGTCTATCATGCGCGCGCTAAATATCATCCCGGAAGTTGAGGCCAGCGCAAACAGCGGCTTGCTAACTGCACCAAGGCCATAGCCAGGTACGGCAAGCCCTTTACGTTTGCCGATATAATCGCTGATAACGCCAGAAAAAACTTTGACGCACAGGGCCGTTGCTTCAGCCAGTCCCTCGATTAGTCCAATGACCACAACCGGCGTTCCCAATGCTGTTGCCATGAAAAGCGGTAGAAGGCTGTGGATCATTTCAGAAGAAACATCCATCAAAAGGCTGACAAAACCAACAATCCAGACGCCACCGGGAATGCGCCGCAATGTTGAAAATCGGGTACCCATTTCATCTCCTTTGAAAACGAAAAATGCTATTAAACCTCACCTGGTTTTACATAGTAATGAGAATCATTTTTTTATAAATAAAGGAGGCTTTCAGGCCGGAGCTTCAGATTGCGCCTTCATGCTTAGATAAGTTAAACGTCCGTTTCTGGCACAAAGCACCCATAAGCACTGCATGGTCCGCTGTGATCGAAAAGCGGACATTACAAGCGAACCGTTAATGTTTGCATAAAGGCCACTATGGTTTTCTCTGATTTCCCGATGCGCCGGGACTTCAGCCCGGCTGTGCTAACCGGGTTAGCTTTGCCAATAATCGACATGACATATGTAGAAGTAAATGGCATAAAAATTGTGCAGCGCTTTCTACCTGCGGCAGGAAAGTTACTTCATGTAGGAACGTATCACCGCCACTATCTCATCAAGGTCTTCTTTTCGTTCCTGTTCAGACGCTTTTTCATCCATCAAATGTTCCCTGATATGGCCTTCCAGTAGCTCACTCATTAGTCCATTAACTGCACCTCGTACCGCTGCTACCTGCTGGAGGATCTTAAGGCATTCCTGGCCGGACTCCAGCGCAGTTTCAAGGGAAGTTGCCTGACCTTTGATACGGCGCACGCGGGTAAGCAGGCTCTTCTGATTCTTTAGTGTATGTCCCATTGCCGATCTCCTGTTGATCAGGTTGTATACTGGGGTATAGTATATTGGTTCAATTTTACGGGCCTTTTTGGCCGTCTGCAACTTATCATGACCGGGTCACGACATGAATGATTTTTCCGCGTTGCTGAGCCAGGGCACTTCCAGTGCTTTGTTGTTTATACCCAGCGCAATAGTGTTGGGCGCACTTCATGGCCTTGAACCTGGCCATTCAAAAACGATGATGGCGGCCTTTATTGTGGCCATCAGGGGGACAGTGAAACAGGCTGTCATGCTGGGGCTGGCGGCGACGCTTTCGCATACTGCCGTGGTCTGGCTTATTGCTATGGGAGGAATGTATATCAGCCGACAGTTTACCGCTGAGACAGCTGAACCATGGCTTCAGCTAATCTCTGGCATCATCATTTTGCTTACCGCCGTCTGGATGTTCTGGCGCACCTGGTCTGAAGCGCGGGAATGGCAGAAAGGGCAGCGTGAAGGGCATCATCATGAGCACGATGAAAGCCACCTCATTGATACCGGCCACGGTAAGGTCAAACTCGCCATCGATGAGTCTGAAGGCCCTGCACGATGGGTCATTACCATCCTGACGGGCCATCAATGGACGGAAAATGACGTAAAAGTGACGACCAGTCGCAAGGATGGTTCAAGCCAGATGTTCTGCTTTAACCAGCAGAACGGATCGCTTGTTTCTGAAGACGTCATTCTTGAGCCGCATGAGTTCAGTGCTCGCCTGGAGCTGGGGCATCGTAACCATGTTCACGGTTACGACGTTGCATTTCATGAACACGATCATGCAGAGCTGGAAGGGCTTGAGGTTGGCTCTGCTGAATATCAGGATGCCCACGAACGTGCTCACGCCGCCGATATTCGCCGTCGGTTCGACGGGCGTGAAGTCAGTAATATGCAGATCCTTCTTTTTGGGCTGACAGGCGGGCTGATCCCTTGCCCGGCGGCGATTACTGTTCTGCTCCTGTGTATTCAGGTTAAACAATTTACTCTCGGCGCAGCTCTGGTTGTCTGCTTCAGCATTGGATTAGCGCTGACTCTTGTCACAGTAGGCGCTGGCGCAGCGCTGAGCGTACGCCATGCCAGCAAGCGCTGGAAAGGCTTTGGCGACATTGCCCGCCGGGCACCTTATTTTTCCAGTGCACTGATTGCGATGGTCGGCCTGTATATGGCCTTCCATGGGCTTAACGGTTTGAACGTATAAAGAGGTATAAAATGGCAGTTAAATCTCCCTGCATCGACCAGTGCGGTTTTACAGGTAAAAATGGATGGTGTGAAGGCTGCGGACGGACGCGCAAAGAGGCGCAGGAATGGCGCAAGTTGTCACCGTTCCACCAGAAGGCAATTGAGCGAGCTCTTGCAGGCCGAATGAACATACTGCGCATGAAACCATAATAAACCGGGTAAATCAAAAGCCCGACATCCAAAACTGACGGGATGGTGAACCAGCAGGTCAGCTGACTACTTAGCAAAACGCGATGTATCTGCTTAACGTTTTCTTTGTACTATTTGAACTTCATCTGTGCCTGCTGGTTATGCCATTTCGCTTAGTCACGCCGAATGTCCGCTCCTGGCACGAAGCGGGCAGGACGCTGCACAAAGTCCGCTGTGAGCGAAGAGCGGACATTCATGTTGCACAGTATTGAGGTGGTTACGTTGCAAAAGGGACTTTAAATGGCAGCAGACAAAATTATACTGCTGCCAGACATAGCCTTATCCTTTTCAGTGAATGGGATTTGCAATTAGCATGATGCTGAGAGAAAGCATGAACAGGGCTATCGCAGCATCAAGCGCGCGCCACGCAACGGGCCTGCGAAAAACCGGCTGAAGAAATCGCGCGCCGAATGTCAGGGTGGTAAACCACACCACGCTGGCAATACAGGCCCCAAGGCCAAACATCCACTTGCCTGCGCCAGGATAACGTGTGGAAAGACTGCCAACGAGCACCATTGTGTCCAGGTAAACGTGTGGATTCAGGAACGTAAAGGCCATGCAGGTCAGAAGCACTTTTTTACGGCTTCCGGCACTTTCGTCAGCAGGCTTGAGCGCCACCGCACCTTTTATGGAGCGCCACGCCGCCATCAGCCCATACACCGCCAGAAACGCCGCGCCTGCAAAACGCAGCACCTGCAGCAGGCCAGGCCACGCCTGCACGAGTCGGCCAATACCCGCCACGCCCGACAGGATAAGCACAATATCGCCCAAAGAGCAGATGGCCACGACCAGCCAGACGAAGTTGCGCTGAAGCCCCTGGCGCAGGGCAAATGCATTCTGTGCGCCAATGGCCATAATGAGGCCGGCACCGGTGGCAAAGCCGGCCGGAATTGCAGATAAGTACATATATCACTCTGAATAAGGTCTGGAATAAGCGCGGGCTGCGTCCGCGCTGGATAAGCCGGGATTTTTGTGCCGACTCAGGAACAAAGAGAGGGTCAGGATGCTTCGATAAGCGACACGCTGTACTGCAGGCCTGACATCATGGCGTCCAGCCCGTCGGTCAGCATTTTTCCGGCTTCCTGCAAGGCATCAAGCGGCATTTCAGGCAGACTTTCCAGAATAAACCACATGTGGTTATCTGACGCGCTCAGGCGGGTCCGCACCCCCTGCCGCCAGTTCCAGCGGCGACAGGTGACGCCCGTATCATCGCACCATACCACTTCACCTGCATCAGGATATTCCACGGTGGCCTGACCATCCTTCAGCGTATCAAATGGCTCGTTGCCGCTGGCGACTATAAGACGGGGGCTGCCGCGATAAGCATTCCCGTTTTCACCGCCAACGGGGACGGCGTAGCGCAGGCTTACTGCGTTATACAGGTCAACTACCGGGTCAAGGGCCGCCATAGAGCGGTCTCGCAGCACGCGTTTGCGTAGTGCCTCTGCCGAACAGGGCGTGCGCTTTGGCTTTGCCCCAAAGGCGCGAAAGACCTCTGACCAGGCATTCAGATGGGCTTCCGCCCACTCAGGCTGGCCGGCGAGAACGTCTTCACAGGCCCTGCGTAGCGCAGCTTCGCCTACGCTGGCATTAACTACCGGGGCGGCAGTCACGCTGATGCTCAGCGCACGAAAACCTGGCGCCAGCTTTGTGACATCAGGGCTGATTGACGGACTTACTGCGAACATTAGATAATCCTGTAATGACTATTTTAGTATATTATAATGACCATTTAACAAAAAAGTCAATATAGCGACCGACTCGGGCGCTGATGCATCCGTGGTTAACGACGCCCTGTCGGCTGCCGTCAGGCAGTATCGCAACCATAAAAAAATGTCGCTGGACGAGCTGTTGCGGCAAGTGGGCGTGAGCAAAGGAATGCTTGTCGAAATTGAAGCCTGCAGAGCCAACCCCAGCATTGCACTGCTTTGCAGGCTGGCGTCGGCCATGGGTGTCTCCGTAGCCGACATCGTTAACATGGCAAGCAGGCCTGGCATGCGCATTATCTCTGCGGAAGGCATTCCCTGCCTGTGGCACGGAGAGCACGGAGGCAGCGCGCGCCTGCTCGTCGGCACAAGCGGCCCGGACATGGTTGAGCTCTGGGAATGGAAAATGTACCCCGGCAAGACTTTTGAAACCGCAGGGCACGCTCCGGGCACAAACAAGCTTCTGCACGTTGTACAGGGCTCCCTGCATCTGAGGGTGGGAGAAGAAAGTGTTGTTATTACGGAGGACTGTTCGGCAATTACCCGGACGGACGAGCCGCACAGCTATGCCTGTTCGGGCAGCGGTTCGCTGGTTTTTACCATGACGGTGAGCGAACGGACACGCTGAGAAAGAAACGGCGGCTGCCCGCCACTTCTTTCTGACAGCTTCAGTACGTCAGGACGCGAGTTTCATCATGATGAGGCCCGCCACGATAACTACCGCCGCCAGTATACGCATCGGGGTGGCCGGCTCTCCCAGAAAATACAGTCCCGCGATAAACGAACCAACTGCCCCGATCCCGGTCCAGATGGTATAGGCCGTCCCCAGCGGAAGAGAACGCATCGCGGTCGCCAGCAGGGCAAAGCTGGCGACCATGCCAGCAATCGTCACGGCCACATAAACGGGGCGCGTGAAGCCTTCAGACAGCTTCATTGAATACGCCCATACAACCTCAAGTACACCTGCGGCAACCAGCATTAACCAGGCCATACTCACTTCTCCTTCTTATCGTCGGGTCGTCCCATAAAAGGCCCTGATTGTGCCGGGTCGTCCCGTCACGGCCGGAATTTAGTAGACTGGTTCTTTTAGCTCTGCGCGAGGGCGAGTCGGGCTGCAAAGCCGATGAACAGCAGCCCGGTAAGGGAGTTGGCCAGCCTGACCAGGCGTCTGCGCGTGCCCAGCCAGCGAGCAATAGCCGCACCGGCCAGCAGTAAAAACGTCATCCATGACAGGCTGATTAGCTGTAGCACCGCGCCCAGCAGGCTGAACGCGACCGCGCTGTGTGCCGACGCCGGGTCGATAAACTGAATAAAAAAAGAGACATAGAACAGAATTGACTTGGGATTGGTGATGCTCAGCATGAACGCCTTCAGAAAGTAGTTTTCTTTCCTGATCGTCGGCACGAGCCCGTCCTGCCGTGGCATATGGAGGGCAGACCAGATGATTTTTATGCCAAGCCAGCTCAGGAAGAGTGCACCCAGGTATTTTACGGCGATAAAAATGTGCGGGCTTGCCTGAATCAGCGTGGCTATGCCGGCCCAGGCCAGAAAAATCAGGAACACGTCCCCGAGCACCACGCCGGCAATGCCTCGGTACGCGGCGCGCACCCCCCGGCTTATTCCTGTACGCAGTACATACAGGCTGTTAGGACCCGGTATCATCACGATTACCAACGCGCCGGCGAGAAAGGTCCAGAAATTTACCACGCCATAGTCATGAAACATTAATTACTCCTCTCGCTGCGTCTGTGACGCAGAAAATATGTCCGAACCGGCTACCGGCCCGTCAGGTCCGGCTGACCGCATTGCCTGACTTATGCAGCGCGTCCGCCAGGTCCTGTGCCAATGCCTCTGACTGCTCATCACTGAGTGAGCCAGGCGTCAGGCGAATAGCATACCGCGGTTCCGAAAGATAAAAGCCAGCTCCCGCGCGGACGAGCCAGCCGCGCGCCTCCATCAGGTTGAGGAGGGCGGCTGGTTCGCTGCACAGCGGAAGCCAGACGTTAAGCCCGTCATACTCCCGCGCTGCCTCCACGCCGCGCGCGTGAAGCGCGGCAAGCAGGGCGTTACGCCTGTCCCGGTAGAGGGCTGCCGCCCCGCTGACTTTTCGAGCCACGGCCGCTGATGACAGCGCTTTCTCCGTCATGTCCTGCAGAATATGGCTCACCCAGTGCGTGCCGGGAGCCATTCGCCGGTTCAGCCTTTCCGACGTGCCGGGATTGCTGGCGACCAGCGCCAGCCTCAGGTCGGGGCCATAAAATTTGGACACCGAGCGAACAATGGCCCAGTTTCGCGTTTCGGCTGCAATCACGTTCTGATAATCGTGCCCTGAAAGCAGGGAAAAATGATCGTCAATGATAACCATCACGTGTGGGAAGCTGGCCAGTACGGCCCTGATTTCCGTCGCCCGCTCCGGGGTCAGGCTGCAGCCGGTGGGGTTATGCGCTCGTGGCGTGACGATCACGACCTGCGCCCCTGCTTCCAGAGCCTCCCGTAGCGGGCCGGGAAGCAGGCCGTGCCGGTCAACCGGCACGCCGGCCGGACTGTACCCGAGGCTGCGGATAGCGTTAATGCTGCTCAGAAAACAGGGTTCTTCAACCGCAATTTTCTCACCAGCTGTCAGGTAGCCGGTCACCAGACGCTCTATAGCGTCAATCGCCCCGTGTGTCAGACTGAGGCCAAACGTGCCGGGCACGTCACGGCTGAACCACTCACGGCCCGCCTTCTCAAGACCCGGGTTGATGACACTCCCGCCGTAGCTGCGCGGCGCCAGGCTGACGGCCTGCAGCAGCGGCGCCAGGTCCGGCAGTACGGATGGCTCCGGATTGCCGCCGGACACGTCAGTCAGCGCCGTCTGACTGGCGGGGCCTTCCTGTTCCGTCACGTCGTCAGGCTGCGTGATGGTGGTGCCGTAACGCCCGTTAGTAACCGCAATGCCGGCTGCCGCCAGCTTTTTGTACGCTGAGGCAACAGTGTTGCGGTGCACGCCAAGCCGGATGGCAAGCTCCCTGACGGGCGGCAGCGCGTCACCGGGCCTTAGCCTGCCCGTACGGACTTTCTGCCTGACGGATTCAAAAATCTCAGATGCTGTCATTGTCTCTGCTCCGGCCTCAGCCGGCCTTCGGGGAATGATATTTTCAGGTGGGCAATGTTGGTTGCTGACTGGCAGTGCCCACTGAAAACCCGTGCCGCAAATAAAATAATGCCTGAGGGCATTATACTGATCCCTTTCAACATTGTCATGTGACAATGAAATGCACTGCTGCTATTCTCGCCGGTATCCAACCAAACTGACCCTGCAGGAGCCTTCTATGTTTACTGGTCTGAGCGCCTTTCCGCTGACGCCCGTCACGCCCGCCGGCTTTGACGAGCACGGTTTCATTCGCATTATTGAACGTATTACGTCTGCCTGCGCCGATTCGATCGGCGTTCTTGGCTCTACGGGCAGCTATGCCTATCTGACGCGTCCGCAGCGCAGCCGGATAGCCGGCATCGCAAAATCACACGCAGGAAATATTCCGGTCATGGTCTGTGTCGGCTCGGTCAGCACCGATGAGGTGCTGCGTCTGGCTGATGACGCACAGGCGGCCGGTGCTGATGCGCTGCTGCTGCCGCCGATTTCGTATCAGACGCTCAGGGACGATGAGGTTTTCGGCCTGTTTGAGACGCTGATGCAGCACGTATCGGTGCCGGTGTGCATCTACGACAATCCCGGCACGACGCGCTTTGAATTCTCAGACGAGCTGCACGGCCGCATCGCCCGGCTGCCTGGTATCCGCTCCGTTAAAATTCCGGGCGTTCCGTCTTTGCCGGATGACGCACGGGCGCGCGTGCACAAGCTAAAGGCAACACTGCCTGAAGGGGTGACGGTCGGAATCAGCGGCGATGCCAGCGCCGCAACCGGACTCAACGCCGGCTGCGAGGTATGGTACTCAGTCTGCGGCGGCCTGTTTCCGCACGCGGCAAAAGAAATCACCGACGCGGCGGCCCGGAGAGAACATGAGCGGGTCATACAGCTCAGCGAGCGTCTGCAGCCACTCTGGAGCCTGTTTCGTAAGCACGGCGGCAGCATCCGCGTAATGGCCGCCGCCGCCGGCGCCCTCGGACTGACGGACACAGACTGCCTGCCCCGGCCTCTTCGTCCGCTTTCTGCCGGTGATATTGCCGAGGTCGCTGCCGTTATCCGTAGACTTGCACTGAGGTAAGGAACATGAAGGAGGAAGCACTGTCAGGCTGTGCCCGGCCGGAGGGCATGGACAGAGCCGGTCTTGCCCGCTACGTGCTGGCTGCGACCCTTGCCCGGCTGGCTGACGGGGGAGGCGTCCTGGCAGTGATCCTTCTGTGCGTTGCCGGCAGTGGCTCCGCCGCCTGGGCCGGCACGCTGGCCGCCTGCATTACGCTGCCTCACCTTGCCGGCCCCTTCATTGCCCGTCGTCTGGACACGGCTAATGATGGCCGGCGCGTCATTGCTGCCGCCTGCCTCGTTCATACCGGACTCATCGTGGCAGCGACGCTAACCTTTTCCTCCGTGCCGCTTTTTTTGACGGGTATCCTGCTGGCCGGTGCCGGCCTCTGCGGGCCGCTGCTCACGGGCGGGATCAGCAGCCACCTTCCGGCCATTGCCGGCCGTACCCGGGAAAGTCAGCGCCGGGCACACGGCTGGGACGTGGCAACTTACGGGCTGGGCGGCACGATTGGGCCTTCCCTGGTTGCGGCGCTTGCCGCCTGGTTTTCTCCTCCCGCAGCGCTGTATGCGCTGGCGGCCGCAACGGCGCTGGCCGCTTTTTTTATCATGCGCATTCCGCACACCTCCGGTGCCGCCGCAGGTGAAGACCGGCAGGTGCCGGGGCCGGTTGCAACGATGAGGCTTATCGTCCGGAATGTACGCCTGAGAAGAACGCTGTACCTGACGCTTGCCGTGGCATTCTGCGTGGCGGTGCTCCCGGTCACGGCCGTCAGCCTGGCACCTGCGCTCGGCGTGGCGGCCACCACGGCTGCTTATCTGACCGTTGCTTACGGTAGCGGTAACCTTGCCGGCTCAGCATGCCTGATGATCCGCCCGCTTGGCGGGGAACCTGATACGCTCATGGTCCGCTTTGCCTGCTTCATTGCTGCAGGTGTTTTTCTTATCCTGCTGAACATGCACTTTGCCGTTCTGCTGCTGCTGTTTTTTGTCACCGGCATGCTAAACGCCGGATTCTTTGCCGCTACCCTTGCCGCGCGGAGTGAATACTCGCCGGCTGTCTGCCGGGGACAGGTATTCGTCTGGGTCGGCGCGCTGAAAATTACGGCGGGGTCGCTGGGTACGGCCGTCGCTGGCAGGCTGATGCTGACGGACAGCAGCTGGCCACTGGCGGTCGGTATCACTGTACTGGCTGCTTTTATCAGTATCGCAATAACAGAAAGAACACTGGCATCCCTTTGTCCTCCGGATAATAAAGAGCGGGACAGGTCAGACTAAGCAAAGACAGTTTTTTACTGGAAATATCATAAAAGCATGATGGAAAGGTTTGTTTCTGGTCAGACGCTTAGCTGTGAATGTCAGACTCTGTCTGCTTCTGGCACAAAGCGGGCATTGGCAGGGGGAAAGTACTTTATAAGTGAAAGCGGACATTCCGCAATATCACCCCAGACTGGTTCTGCCGCTGTTGCCATCATCGATCACCTTTCCACGGCGTCATTTCCGGCACTCTTTCGTTGAGAGCCATGGCTTATCCTGCTGCCTGAAGCTATTGATCCACTATACTGGCTGTATCGCTGTAATGCAGAGAGGAGACTGAGCACGGTTAATTGTTTGATATCAATCTTACCTGTGACCCTTGGGAGAACGAGATGCAAAACAAAAAATACCTGAAAGGACTGCTGGCCGTATCGGCAGTAGTCGCTATGTTCAGCACTGTCGGTGTACAAGCTCAGACGCCAACGGTCGCAGCACATAATGGTGCCGCGGGCCAGAGCGCCTCTGGCACCAGGCTTAGTTCCGGCGACGAAAAAGCGTTAAAGGACATGGCGCAGGCCAATATCAATGAAATCGCTGCTGCCAAAATCGCGTTGAATAAAGCTCAAAGCAGTGAAGTCAAAGCATTTGCTCAAAAGATGGTCGACGACCACAGCAGTGCGCTGGCCAAAGTGCAGACGGTCGCCCAGCAAAAGGGTGTGACGCTGCCCGTTGAACCGGACGCTAAACATAAGGCTATGGCTGCCAGCCTGGAAAAGCAGAGCGGTGAGGCATTTGACAAGGCGTATATGGAAAACGCCGGCACCAAAGATCACGAGATGGTGCTGTCAAAGCTTAAGAGCGACGCCAGTAAGATCAAAGATGCAGATGTGAAGGCCCTCGCCGACGCGCATACGCCGGTTGTTGAACAGCACCTCAAGGCTGCCCAGCAGATATCAAAATCATAAGGTAAGTAAACAGGTTGCCCGACGGATTTGTAACCTGAATCAGCTTTTGTACATTAAGTTGTAGAAAATCACGGCGTGAGTGTCAGTATTAATGGATGGAAGAGTAAACATGCAGACTGGTGTTTACTTATCTTCAATCGCAGGCTGACACTCCCTTCACGTGCTAATAGCTAAAACCGGGCCCGAGCTGCGGTTTGGCTGCCTGGTTTTTAACTCCTTATCCAGATATCTGCTCTCTACGGTTGCGATAGTTTTCTGCGTATAGATTTCCCGAGCGAACCATACCAGGCGCACTGAGCGGATAGTGTTTGTTGTAATGCGCGAAAGCCAGTGTCAAATTCACCCTCGTTGTTCGGCCTAAACATCAGTATCTCCTTCGGGGAAGGGCTTCTGGCTTCACAAATAAAATCATTTATCAACCAAAAACCCCAGTCTCATCTCCCCAAACCGCCTCCCGCACCTTCACCGCGCGCGGCAGCAGCCCCAGCGCGTAGAAGCGATCGGCGATAGCCTGCTGCTGACGGATAATCCCTAAATCCATTCTTCGGGTCTGATGGCTGCGCCTTTTCAGAGCAAGCGCCAGCGACAGGGGCGACAGGCCAAGCTCGGCAGCTAATAAGGCCGCCGCTTCTTCGCGATGCGCATCAATATAACGGCCGGTTTGTTCAAGCGAGGCCAGCAAAATCTGTAACAGATCGCCGTTGCGATCGGCAAAATCACGATGGGCCAGGTAGAACTGATGATTGTTGACGCGGCCCGCGCCGTTCGCCAATACGCGCAATCCGTGCTGTTCCGCCTCGCTAAGCAGCGGATCCCACATCATCCAGGCATCTACGGCCTGGCGATCGCTCGGCGTTAAGGGATATTTTGGCGGCGCATAGACGATGCGCACATCGTCCAGCGTTAAATCTGCCTCATCCAGAAGCTGCAACAGCAAGTAATGTACGTTGGAGCCTTTATTTACCGCGATACGCCTGCCGCGCAGATCTGCCAGGCTGTGAATATCGCTCTCCTGCGTTACCACCAGCGCCACGCTTTGCGGCGCGGCAGGCTCAAAAGCGACGTAACGCAGCGGCGAATGGGCCGCCTGGGCGAACAGCGGCGGCACTTCGCCGGTAGTGCCAAAATCAATTTCATGATTATTTAGCGCGTGCAGCAGCTGCGGCCCGGCCGGAAATTCACTCCAGAGCACGCTGACGCCCAGCCGGGCAAACTGCATTTCCAGCGTCTGGCGCGCTTTCAATACGCCCAGATTGCCGAATTTTTGATAACCGATCTTCAGTTCGCGCTCCTTTGCCTGCATCGGGCCTGAAGACAAAGCGCCTGCCAGGCTGCGCCGTGGCTTAATCAGGCCAAGATGGCTAAGGTGCGTGCGCAAAGTATTGCGGCTAACGCCGAGTAACGCCGCTGCCTGCAACTGGTTGTGCTGGCTCAGCTCAAAGGCGTTGCGCACCAGCGATTCCATCACGCGCTGGTAAACCGGGCCATCGGCCTGGGTCAGCTGCTGGCGCAGAAAGCTGTCCAGCGAGCTTTCCTGAGCGGGTTGCGGCGCGACGACTGGATTAATGCGCAACTGCTGCGGTGTAATCAGCGGCTCTTTACAGAGCAGCACGGCGTTATGCAGCGTATTTTCCAGCTCGCGGATATTGCCCGGCCAGCTGTAGTCTACCAATGCGTGCATTGCCTCTTCACTCAGCCGCAGCTGCGGACGACCCAGACGGCGCGCGTAAAGCGTCAGAAAGTGCTCTGCCAGCAGCGGAATATCCTGGCTGCGCTGGCGCAGCGGCGGCAGCGTCACTTCGGCGACGTTCAGGCGGTAATAGAGATCTTCACGGAAACGTTTTTCACGCATCGCGCTGGCAAGGTTAACGTGCGTCGCCGCAATGACTCGCACATTAACGCTGACGGGACGACGGGAACCAACACGGGTAATCTCGCGTTCCTGCAATACCCGCAGGAGCTTGACCTGAAGCGGCAGGCTCAGCTCGCCGATCTCATCCAGCAGCAGCGTGCCGCCCTCGGCGGCCTCAAACCAGCCCTGATGCCGCTCGTTGGCACCGGTAAACGCGCCTTTCTCATGACCAAAAAGTTCCGATTCCGCCAGGCTCTCTGTCAGCGCGCCGCAGTTTACCGCCAGAAAAGGGCCGTCGCGGCGCGGGCTGTGCTGATGCAGATAGCGCGCCACTACTTCTTTGCCGGTGCCGGTTTCGCCGACGATTAGCACCGTGGCATCGCCGGGCGCAAGGCGATCCAGCACGTTTTTAAACGCCACCGAGGCGGGGTCGATCAAATCAGCTACCGGATTAGGCATGGCGAGCTCCTTATTAACGATTAGCCGTCACCATACCTTCAGCCGCGAGAACTGGCGACAGGGCAAAAAGCGCATTTGCTGCAAATGCAGCAACAGGGAAACAAAGGCTGTTGCATTTGCAGCAGAAAAGCCGTCGCGATAAAAAGTTTAATTTATTGAATTTAAAGCAAATAAAAACAAAAGCGCGCTGGCACGCTTCCTGCAATAACAGTTATAACCAAAGAGAATCAATCTATTGTATTAATTCAGATATCGTTATAAGGATAAAAGATAATGAGCGCATCGCAGGATAATCTAAAGCTGTTCTGGTTTTTACCTACCCACGGCGACGGGCGTTATCTGGGCACGGCGGAAGGCGGTCGCGCGGTCGATCTGCCTTATTTACAACAGGTGGCGCTGGCCGCAGATAATCTTGGCTACTACGGCGTGCTGATCCCAACGGGCAAAAGCTGCGAGGATTCCTGGCTGGTGGCTTCGGCGCTGGCACCCATTACCAAAAGGCTGCGCTATCTGGTGGCGGTGCGTCCCGGCTTACAGCCGCCGACGCTGGCCGCGCGTATGGCCGCCACGCTGGACAGACTTTCCGAAGGACGGCTGTTGATCAACGTGGTGACGGGCGGCGATCCGGTAGAGAACAAAGGCGACGGCATTTTTCTTAGCCATGCGGAGCGCTATCAGGTCACGCGCGAATTTTTAGAAGTCTATTCCCGCCTGCTCAAGGGCGAAAAAGTTGATTTTGAAGGCGAGCATATTCACGTCGAAGGTGCAGAAGTGCTGTTTCCGCCGGTACAGGAAAACGGCCCGCCGCTCTATTTTGGCGGTTCTTCGCCAGAAGCCATCGACGTGGCGGCCAGCCAGATCGACAGCTATCTCACCTGGGGCGAACCTGTGGAGCAGGTAGCGGAGAAACTGGCCGTGGTGCGCCAGCGCGCGGAAGAGCAAGGACGCAAGCTGACCTACGGCATTCGTCTGCACGTTATCGTGCGCGAAACGGAAGAGGAAGCCTGGGCGGCAGCCGATCGTCTGATTGCCCATCTGGATGACGAAACCATCGCCAGCGCGCAGAAAATCTTTGCCCGAATGGACTCCGCAGGCCAGGCCCGTATGAGCGCGCTGCACGGCGGTTCTCGCGAAGGGCTGCGGATTGCGCCAAACTTATGGGCAGGCGTTGGATTGGTACGCGGCGGCGCTGGCACGGCGCTGGTAGGCAGTCCGCAGCAGGTTGCAGAGCGTATTCGTGAATACCAGGCGCTGGGCATTGAGAACTTTATCTTCTCTGGCTATCCCCACCTGGAAGAGGCACACCGCTTTGCCGAGCTGGTAATGCCACTGCTGCAAACCGGCGGCAAGCGTCAGCAAACCATTAATACCGGGCCGTTCGGCGAAACCATTGGCGGCGATCGCCGTCCGACAAAACGCGAAAATTAAGGAGCGCAGCATGGCGGATCAAATCAAGTTTGCCTATTGGGTGCCTAACGTGTCAGGTGGTCTGGTGATCAGCCAGATCCCGCAGCGTACCGGCTGGGATTTCGATTACAACCGCAAACTGGCGCAGATAGCTGAACGGGCGGGCTTTGAATATGCGCTGACGCAAATTCGCTTTACCGCAGGCTATGGCGCGGATAATCAACACGAGTCCGTGACCTTTTCCCAGGCATTATTGGGCGCGACAGAAAAGCTTAAGGTGATCGCCGCCATTCTGCCTGGCCCGTGGAATCCGACGCTGGCCGCCAAACAGATCGCCACCGTGAGCCACCTCAGCAACGCGCGTATCGCGGTCAATATCGTCAGCGGCTGGTTTCGCGGCGAGTTTAAGGCGATAGGCGAGCCGTGGCTGGATCACGAAGAGCGCTATCTGCGTTCGGAAGAGTTTATCCGCTGCTTAAAGGGCATCTGGCGCGAAGAGAGCTTTAACTTCTCTGGCGACTTTTATCGCTATCGTGACTACTCGCTGAAGCCGAAGCCGATGGATCCGCAGCCGGAAATCTTTCAGGGCGGCAGCTCTCGCGCCGCAAGGGATATGGCCGCGCGCGTCTCCGACTGGTACTTCACTAACGGCAACAGCGTGGAAGGCGTTCGCCAGCAGGTAGAGGATATTCAGCAAAAGGCGGCGGCCAGCCAGCATCGGGTAAAAATTGGCGTTAATGGCTTTGTGATTGCTCGTGATACGGAAGAGGAAGCGCAGCAGGTACTGCGAGAGATCCTCGACCATGCCAATCCGGAGGCGGTAAAAGGCTTCCAGCATGAGGTAAAAAACGCGGGCAGCGCCTCGCCGGAAGGCGAAGGCAACTGGGCGAAATCAACCCTTGAGGATCTGGTGCAGTACAACGATGGTTTTAAAACCAACCTGATCGGCACGCCGCAGCAGATAGCGGAAAGAATCGTGGCGCTGAAGCGCGCGGGCGTCGATTTGCTGCTGCTGGGCTTTCTGCATTTTCAGGAAGAAGTGGACTATTTTGGCCGCAAAGTGATGCCGCTGGTGCGCGAGCTGGAGCGGCAGAGCGAACCGGAGCTGCATCATGGCTGAACGGCATATCGTGATTGTCGGCGGCGGTTTTACCGGCACGGCGCTGGCGATCCATCTTGCCCGTAAAGGCGAAGCGGGCTTAACGGTCACGGTAATTGAACCGCGCGAACAGCTCGGGCAGGGCGTGGCTTATGGCACCAGCGATCCGGCGCACCGCATCAATGTTCCTGCTTCGCGTATGCAGCTTTCCGCAGCGGAAGAAGGGGAGTTTGAGCACTGGTATCGCCATTCCGCCGCTTATCAGGCGGATCCGGCAAGCCGCTGGCAGGACGGTAAGCTCTACCCTCAGCGCGCGCAGTTTGGCGCTTACGTAGCGGAGCAGTTTTACAAAGCCGCCAGCAGCGGCAGAGTTAAGCTGGTGCACGTGCAGGATCGTGCCGTCGCGTTTTGCGATGGTGATATCATCACCGCCACCGGCAGGCGCTATCGGGCGGACGAGCTGGTGCTGGCGATCAGCCACCCACCGCCCGCGCTGCCGCGCCTGCTGTTGCCGCTGGCCGACACTCCCGCGCTAATCGCCAATCCCTGGCGGCCGCAGGCGCTGGCGTCTATCGCCGCAGAAGAGCGCGTCGCTATTATCGGCTCGGGCCTGACCATGGCAGATGTAGTGGCCTCGCTGGCGCGGCAGGGGCATCGCGGCCCCATCGTGGCTTTCTCACGACGCGGGCAGCTACCGCGTGACAATATCAGCGGCGATTACGAAAGCCGTGAGCTGGACTATCGGCAACCACCGAAAACGCTTCGTGGCTGGCTGCATCGCGTCCGGCAGGAAGTAGCGCAGGCGGCAAGAGAAGGGCAGCCGTGGCAGCTGGTACTGGACGATATCCGCTATAACGCTCAGCAGATCTGGCAGCGGCTACCGCTGAAAGAGCAACAGCGTTTTCTGCGCCATCTGCGGCCGTGGTGGGATGTGCACCGCTACCGCATCGCGCCGCAGGTCAGCCAGGTTTTGCAAACAGGACAAAGCAGCGGCCAGCTACAGGTGCTGGCGGCCAGGCTTGTCGCTGCCGAGAGCAAAGGCGCGGAAATCGCGCTCAGGCTCAAGCCGCGTACGGGCACTGAAATCAGCCTCAGCGTCGACAGGCTGATCGTCACCACTGGCCCGGCGCACGGCTCGTTGGTAACCAGCGACAAGCTGCTAAGCCAGCTGGCCAAAGAAGGACTTATCCAGGCCGATCCGCTGGCGTTAGGCATCCTGGTGAATGCGCAATCGCGTACGATCGACAGCCATGGCGAAGCCAATCCTCATTTGCATGTTGTTGGGCCAGCGGCGCGGGGCCGCTTTGGCGAACTAATGGGCCTGCCGCAGGTTGCGGAACATGCCGAGCAGTTGGCGGAACAACTGCTACTGCCGGAAAAAAACGCCAAACCGGCGCGATGTCCTCTTTCAACTGATTTGTCCTGAATCCCCTTTTTATAAACTTTGCCGATGCGGCAGGCTCCGGCCTGCGCGTATCCATCTGGAGCAAGCTTATGCCATCGCAACGTGAAATTCGTCTTAACGCCTTTGATATGAACTGTGTGGGCCACCAGTCGCCTGGCCTGTGGGCGCATCCGCGTGACCGTTCCTGGCAATACAAAGACCTGGCCTACTGGACGGATCTGGCGCGGCTGCTGGAACGCGGCAAATTCGACGGCCTGTTTATCGCTGACGTGCTGGGCGTGTACGATGTGCTGAACGGCAACAACGAAGCCGCCATCCGCCAGGCTACCCAGGTACCGGTTAACGATCCGCTGGCGCTGATTACGCCGATGGCGCTGGTTACGGAACATCTGGGCTTCGGTCTGACCGCCTCGCTATCCTTTGAACATCCTTATCCTTTCGCCCGGCGGCTCTCAACGCTGGATCACCTGACCAAAGGCCGTATCGGCTGGAATATCGTCACTTCCTATCTGGAGAGCGGCGCGCGCAATATCGGCTATCAGGCGCAAACCGATCACGATGCCCGCTACGATTACGCCGATGAATATTTGCAGGTGGTTTACAAACTGCTGGAAGGAAGCTGGGAAGAGGGTGCAATCCTGCGTGACCGCGAGCGGCGCATTTTCAGCGACCCGCACAAAATTCACCCCATCAATCATCAGGGCACCTTCTTTCAGGTGCCCGGCATTCATCTGTGCGAGCCTTCGCCGCAACGCACGCCGGTGCTTTATCAGGCTGGCGCTTCCAGTCGCGGTAAGCAGTTCGCTGCGGAACATGCGGAATGCGTCTTTGTCGCCTCGCCGTCAAAAGTCTTGCTGAAGAAAACGGTGGCGGATATTCGCCGCCGCGCTGAAGAAGCGGGCCGCGATCCGCGCAGCGTGCTGATTTTCAATCTGCAAACGGTAATTGTTGGCGAAACGGACAAAGCCGCGCAGGAGAAGTGGCGTGACTATAGAAGCTATGTCAGCTATGAGGGCGCGCTGGCGCTGATCTCCGGCTGGACGGGTATCGACTTCGGCCAGTATCAGCCAGATCAGGTGCTGAAGCATCTGCATACCAATGCGATACAGTCGGCGGTGGAAACCTTCTCCACGGCAGATCCCAATAAACAGTGGACGGTGCAGGCGCTGGCGGACTGGGTCGGCATCGGCGGCTTTGGGCCGCTGCTGGTGGGCAGCGCCGAAACGGTGGCGGACGAGCTGCAAAGCTGGGTTGAGGAAACCGATGTTGACGGCTTTAACCTGGCCTATGCGGTGACACACGAGACGTTTACTGATGTAGTGGAACTGTTGATCCCGGAACTGCAAAAGCGTGGCGTCTACAAGCAGGAGTATCAGCCGGGCACGCTGCGCGACAAGCTGTTTGGCCAGGGGCCACGCCTGAGCGAACCGCATCCGGGCGTTGGCTATCGCTGGCAGGAGCAGCCTGTCGAAGCAGAAAAAACTGCATAGCTTTGTGACGTTGTCACGTAAGCTGTAATTTTTCCCCGTGTGGTAAATCACCGGGAAGGTCGTGGCCTTTACGGTGATTTCTGCTGTCAGAAAATTATGTAATCTATTGAATAAAAACGCATTTTACCCTGATATTTTGTTGTTATGCCGCCGCTGTTTTTGCGCTTATAACAGGCGCACCTGCAAAAAATAACGAGGCAACCATGAGCACAATCAACCTGGAAGCGCCTTCGGCACCGATAGGCTCCGCCAGCGACGTGGCGCAGTTGATCAACAGCCAGGGTAATAAAAATAGCTATGCGCGCTGGATAGTCTTTCTGGCGCTGGGCGGCGTTTTTCTGGACGCCTATGACCTGACCACGCTTTCTTACGGCATCGACGACGTGGTGAAAGAGTTCGGCCTGACGCCGACGCTAACCGGGTTAGTGACCTCGTCGATCATGATCGGCACCATAGTGGGCAACCTGCTCGGTGGCTGGCTTACCGATAAATATGGCCGCTACACGGTATTTATGGCCGATATGCTGTTCTTTGTGGTCTCGGCTATCGCGGCGGGTCTGGCACCCAATGTCTGGGTGTTAATCGGCGCGCGCTTCCTGATGGGCATTGGCGTTGGTATCGATCTGCCGGTGGCGATGGCCTATCTGGCGGAGTTCTCAAAATTTAGCGGCAAGGGCAACAAAGCTTCACGGCTCGCTGCCTGGTGTCCGATGTGGTACGCCGCTTCTTCCGCCTGCTTCTTTATTATTTTCGCGCTCTATTTCCTGCTGCCGAAAGAGCACGCCGACTGGCTATGGCGCGCCTCGCTGCTGTTCGGCGCGGTGCCTGCGCTGTTGATCATCGCGGTGCGCAGCCGGTTTATGAACGAATCGCCGCACTGGGCCGCCAATCAGGGCGATCTCAGCGGCGCGGTGAGAATTCTGCGCGACTCTTATGGCATTAATGCTCATGAAGCGCCAGCCGCCGAAAAACCGCCAGCGCCGCCAAAAGTCAGCTTTCGCGTGCTGTTTGAAAAACCTTACCGTGAGCGCACGCTGGTCACGGCGGTAATGAATATCTGTATCTCTTTTGAGTACACCGCCATCGCCTTCTTTCTGCCTTCCATACTGGCACAGTTCCTGGGCGCAGGCGTCTTTGAAACCATCTCCGCCTCGCTGGGGCTGAACGCGCTCTTTGCCTTTACCGGCGGCCTGCTTGGAATGAGGCTGGCGTGGAAATTCCCGTCACGCCACGTGGCAATCGCCGGTTTCGCCTTACAGTTTATCGCGCTGATTTCGCTGGCGCTGATCGGCCATCCGCAGGCGGCTTTGGGCGTATTCTTCGCTGTTTTAATGCTGGGCCTGTGGCTATTTGCCGAAGGCTTCGGACCGGGTGCGCAGATGATGATCTATCCGGCGCTCTCTTATCCCACTCATATTCGCGCCACCGGCGTCGGTTTCGGTCGCTCGTTATCCGGCATTGGCAGCGCGCTGGCGCTATTTATTTTGCCGATTATTCAGGCCGCTTTCGGCACCAATATGTTCTGGATCGTCTCGCTGGCGGCCCTGATCCCCATTTTCTTCCTGCTGGTCGTGAAATTTGAACCGACGCGCCAGGATATCGACGATCTTGCTCAACCCGGAGAATAACATGGCTGATATTACCCATCCCGACTATGACGAACTGGCGGCCCATTTCCGCCCGATTTTCACCCGCATCGCTGAGGGCGCGGTAGAGCGCGAGCAGCATCGGCAGCTGGCCCATGAACCGATTCGCTGGCTGAAAGAGGCCGGATTCGGCACTTTGCGCATCCCGCGTGACGAGGGCGGTCTGGGCGCTTCGTTGCCACAGCTGTTTCAACTGCTGACCGAGCTGGCGGAAGCGGACTCGAATCTGCCGCAGGCGCTGCGCGCGCACTTCGCTTTTGTTGAAGATCAGCTTAATCAGCCGGACAGCGAAATACGCCGTCGCTGGTTTCGTCGCTTTGCGGATGGCGAGCTGGTAGGCAGCGGCTGGAGCGAAATCGGCAACCTGAAGCTGGGCGAGGTGCTGACCAAAGTGACGCCAGAAGGAGAAGGCTGGCGGCTGGAGGGCGAGAAATTTTACAGCACCGGCACGCTCTACGCCGACTGGATCGATGTCTACGCCCAGCGCACCGACAATGGCCGCGATGTGATAGCGCTGGTCAATACTCATCAGCCAGGCGTGGAGCGCGATGATGACTGGGACGGCTTCGGCCAGCAACTGACCGGCAGCGGCACTACGCGGTTCCGACAGGCGGAGGTCGCACAGGATCACGTTTATGACTTTAGCGAGCGCTTCCGCTATCAGACTGCTTTCTATCAGCATGTATTGCTGTCGGTGCTGGCAGGCATTGGCCGTGCGGTAGTGCGGGATGTGGCGCAAGGCGTGGCGCAGCGTAAAAGGATCTACAGCCACGGCAACGCGCCGCTGGTAAAGCAGGATGCGCAAGTATTGCAGGTCGTTGGACAGATCGCCAGCTGGGTTTGGGCCGTCGAAGCCACCACACAGCGAGCCAGCGAATCGATGCAGCTGGCGTATGAAGCGCAGCAGCGCGGCGACAGCGAAGCGAACATTCAGGCGGCCAATGTGTTGGCGGAGCTGGAATCGGGCAAAGCGCAGGTTATCGCCAGCGAGCTGATCCCGCGCGCTGCCACCGAGCTGTTTAACGCGCTGGGCGCTTCGGATACCCGCGTCAGCAAAACCCTGGATCGCCACTGGCGCAACGCTCGCACCGTTGCTTCACACAATCCCGTTATCTACAAAACCCGCGACGTAGGCGACTGGGAAGTTAACCGTAACGAGCCAACCTTTATCTGGCAGATCGGTAACGGCGGCTGAACAAGGAGCGATATATGAACTGTCCGGACAATGCCCGCGGAAAAGAGATCTTGCTGAACGCTTTTAATATGAATTGCGTCGGCCATATTCACCACGGTATGTGGACGCATCCCGACGATCGTTCAGTGGAGTTCAATAGTCTGAACTACTGGCTTGAGCTGGCGAAAACGCTGGAAAAAGGCCTGTTCGATGGACTGTTTATCGCCGACATTATCGGCGTTTATGACGTCTACCAGCAGGGCATAGCGCTGACCGCCAGCGAGGCCATCCAGCTGCCGGTCAACGATCCGCTAATGCTGGTCTCGGGGATGGCTGCGGTCACGGAACATCTCGGCTTCGGCGTTACCGCTAACCTGAGTTACGAAACGCCCTATGCTTTTGCTCGCCGCTTCTCCACCCTGGATCATCTCACTCAGGGACGCATCGGCTGGAATATCGTTACCGGCTATCTGGACAGCGCGGCCAGAGCGATGGGGCAACGCGAGCTGACCGGACACGATCGCCGCTACGACCAGGCGGATGAGTTCCTCGACGTCTGTTATCAGCTGTGGGAGGGCAGTTGGGAAGAGCAGGCCGTGTTAGCCGACCGTGAACAGCGTGTTTATGCCGATGCCGCCAGAATTCATCCGGTGCGCCATCACGGCGAATTTTATCAGCTGGACGGCTACCACCTGTCGCAGCCTTCACCGCAGCGCACGCCGCTACTTTTCCAGGCGGGCAGCTCCGCTCGCGGGCTGCGTTTTGCCGCCCGTCATGCGGAGTGCACCTTTGTTAGCGGCAGCACGCCGCAGGCGATGCGGGCACAGTCGGATCGGCTGCGGCTGGCGGCTATAGAAGCGGGCCGTGAAGCGGATGATGTGAAAATTTTTATGGGGATCTCGGTGATCGTTGCGCCTACGGAAAAAGAGGCGCAGGAGAAATACCGCGAATATCTGCGCTACGCCAGCCCCGAAGCGGGCATCGCACACTTCTCCAGTTCGATCGGCGTTGACCTGGCGTCATTTGATTTGGATGAACCCATCGGCGGCGGCCCGACTCGCGCGATTGAATCCGTCAGCAAAACCTATGCGGGCTGGACGCGCCGTCGGCTGCTGGAACAGCACGCGCTGGGTGGACGCTATACGGTGATTGTCGGCAACCCTTCTCAGGTGGCAAACGAACTGATCCGCTGGGTGGACGAGGCGGGCATTGACGGTTTTAACCTGACCCGCATTCTCAATCCGCAAAGCTATCTGGATTTTATCGAACTGGTGGTGCCGGAGTTGCAGCAGCGCGGCCGCTATAAAACCGCTTACCGGCCCGGCCCGCTGCGGCAAAAACTTTTCGGCCATGCCCGGCTGCCGCAGCGTCATCCTGCGGCAGATCGGCGTTTTTCTTCATTACAAGGATAACCTATGAAAACAGTGATTCTGGCCGGTCTGCTGGGCCTGGCGGCCTTTGCCGCAACGGCGGCCGACTACAGCGGCCCGCTAAAAGTGGGCACCACTTCCGCCTTTGCGCCGCCGCTGGAAACGGCGGTAGCGGAAGCTAAAAAACAGGGACTGGCGGTAGAGCTGGTGGAGTTCAGCGACTGGACGGCACCCAACGTCAGCCTGGAAAACGGCGATATCGATGTCAATCTGTTTCAGCATCAGCCCTTTCTGGAGAACGCCAATGAACAGGGCGGCTTTCACCTGGTAAAATACGCGCCGGCCATTATCAATAACGTCGGGCTCTACTCATTGAAACATACCAGCCTGGCGCAGATCCCGGACGGCGGTACGGTCGCCATTGCCAACGATCCTATTAACGGCGGACGTGGCCTGCTGCTGTTGCAAAAGGCGAAGCTGATTACGCTAAAACCCGGCGCGGGCCTGAGGTCGACGGTGGATGATATCACCGACAATCCCAAACACCTGAAAATTATTGAGGTGGAAGCCGTACAGTTGGCGCGCTCGCTGGAAGAAGTCGATCTCGCGCAGGGCTATCCGCACTATCTGCGCGCGTCCGGGGTTATCGATCCCAATAACGCGCTGCTGTTCGATGGCCTTGAGCATCCTGAATACGTTATTCAGTTTGTGATCCGCGACGGCCATCAGGACGATCCGCGCCTTAAGAAGTTTGTGGCTATCTATCAGCATTCGCCGGTAGTGCGCGCCAGCCTGGATAAGTTTTACGGCAAGCTTTATCAGCCGGGCTGGAGCCAGTAATGGCGATGCTTAACTGGCCGATGCCGCCAGAACCCCAGGCCGCTGCTGCTATGCATATTCAGGTGAGCGGCCTGAGCAAACGCTATCCAGGCCAGCAAAACGACGCGCTGCGCGAGGTCACGCTGGAGGTCGAACAGGGCACGATATTCGGTGTCATCGGGCGTAGCGGCGCGGGGAAATCATCGCTGATCCGCTGCCTTAACCGACTGGAAGAGCCGAGCGCGGGGCGCGTGGTCATTGACGGCGTGGCTATCAGCGAGCTGACGGCGAGCGAGCTGGTGCAGTGGCGGCGCGGCACCGGAATGATCTTTCAGCATTTCAACCTGATGTCGGCGAAAACAGTGCGCGAGAACGTAGAGCTGCCGATGCGCGTGGCGGGCGTGCCAAAAGCGCAGCGGCGCCAGAAAGCAGAGGAGCTGCTGGCGCTGGTGGGGCTGAGCGAAAAAGCAGAGGTTTATCCGGCGCAGCTTTCCGGCGGTCAGAAGCAGCGTGTCGGCATTGCCCGCGCGCTGGTGCACGATCCTAAGCTGTTGTTGTGCGACGAGGCGACCTCGGCGCTCGACCCCGAAACTACCCGCTCGGTGCTGGCACTGCTGCGCGATATCAACCAGCGCAAGGGAATCACCATCGTGCTGATAACGCATGAAATGGAGGTTATTCACGATCTTTGCCACCAGGTCGCAGTATTGGATCAGGGCAAAATAGTGGAGCAAGGGCCGGTCTGGCAGGTCTACGGCGATCCGCGCCACGAAACCACACGCCAGCTGCTGGCGCCTGCCAGAGGGACAACCATGCTGCCTGGAAAGCTCAGTGCTAAACCGTATGGCGACTCTTGTCGGGCTTTAATCTGTTTGCGCTATAGCGGGCAGGGCGCGACGCCGCAGTTGGCGAAACTGAGCGCGCTGCTGGGCGAAGAGTTGCTGCTGCTGGAAAGCGCGCTGGAGTGGATTCAGGAACGGCAGACCGGCCATTTGCTGCTGCTGACCGCAGCCGGACGCGGCGGGTTTAACCCGGCTATTATTCCGGCAAAACTGGCCGATCGCGTGGAGGTACTGGGCTATGTCGCTGCAAATTGAACGCCTGTGGCAAGGCGTGCAGGAAACATTGCTGATGGTCGGCGTCTCTTCGTTAGCGGCACTGCTGCTTGGCCTGCCGCTGGCAATAGTGCTGGTGATCACGGATCGCCAAAACCTGTTCGCCAGTCCGCTGTTGAACCGTCTGCTGGGCTGGCTGGTGAATCTGTTCCGCTCGGTGCCTTTTTTGATCCTGATGGTGGCGCTAATCCCTTTTACCCGCCTGGTGGTCGGCACCAGCTACGGCGTCTGGGCCGCCGTGGTACCGCTGACGCTGGCGGCCACGCCGTTCTTTGCCCGTATCGCAGAGGTCAGCCTGCGCGAGGTGGATAAAGGCCTGATAGAAGCGGCGCAGGCGATGGGTTTTCACCGCTGGCATATCGTCTGGCACGTGCTGCTGCCGGAGGCAAGGCCGGGTATTGTCAGCGGCTTTACCATTACGCTGGTAACGATGATCAATGCCTCCGCAATGGCGGGCGCTATTGGTGCGGGCGGTCTTGGCGATCTGGCTTATCGCTACGGCTATCAGCGTTTTGATACGCAGGTCATGATCACGGTGATAGCGGTGCTGGTGGCATTAGTCACGCTGCTGCAATTTTTCGGCGACCGCCTCGCCAGGAGGCTGAATCGCCGTTAAAAATTACATGCGTACGCGGCGGAAAAGCGCCGCTACTGCCAGCAACAGCACGGTGACCATAATAAATGCCAGCGGCAGCAGGGTGCTTTCGTGCAAAGCACTGAAAATCTATCTCTTGGTATGCGGACGCTGCGCAAGAGTTTGTTTATTCAAACCTGCGTGAATTAACCGTCTACCATATCGATCACGACTTTTCCAAATATACGTAAGCCGACCAGTAGTACGGCACCAACATTATGGCAGGCGAGGATGCGCAATGCATATTAAGCGATCTAGCATTGGGTGCTGGCTCTTCAGGCTGTATTAACTCAGACCTGATGTGACAGTTACCGGTTATTTATCCAGGTATTTATCAGATTACATCTGGTTTAATTTTTTCAGCCCAGACGGGTTTACTCACTATGTAATGTCACAGTAAATCAATAACAGACAGGTGTTATACGGCAACACTGATATGTTCTCTGCCGCAAGGTATGTCTGCAAAAGTTATTACTCATCTTCAAAGTCACGTCACCCTGAAACCTGTCAGCCCCCCTTAAGGCGCCATTGCGGCATAAGAGAGCGTTTCTTTATAGCCATACGTGTATAAATAATAAATTATTACTCTTTTAATTAACTTAAAGACAAATTATGCCACAGTCAATAACACAGTACCGCAGAGCGACAGGAAATCACGTAAATTGGTTGGATAAAAACCAGGAAAGACAGGATGAACTCATTCAGCAGTTGGCCGCCCGGCCCGGGAACCATACAGGAAACAGAGACAGACAACAGGTTGCAAGTGCAGCGGTACAGTTACTTTCAATTCTCAGTTCAGTGCGGAACACACATACCGGCCCAGCCCTGACCGCCAAAAGAGCAGATCGGCTTGCTATTGAAAACAAACTTGCTCACGTCGATAATCTACTTTCCAATCAGAGAGTTGAGCGGGCATTTAATCGGGAGCTCAGCAGAAACACAAGACAAAAATCGCCGGCAGAAGGCGCCCCGGCGAAACGGGATGGCTCCTTTGCACCATGCGCGGCCACTTCCTCAGGGGCTGGCTCCTTTAATGAACCGGTTTGGCCAGAAAAGGGGCCGTCGTTGCTAACTTCGGGGGCCGGAAATTCAGTTAAGCCAGTCAGCGGCGGTAACATCCTCAGTACCATGCTGAGTCCCGTTGTCGATGCGCTGCATGAAACAGATCGGCTTATCTCCCAGTATGACCCGCTGAGATTTCCCGGTGCGGAGGCATCTGTCCAGCGTGCTGCTCCGAAATCCAGAACGCCACAGACAAACAGAGCCCTTAACAAATTCCTCATCAAAAGAGGGCTACTTCGTGTCAAAAAAACAAATCATATTCCACTGATAAAAACGTTGAACGGTGTGTCCCAATACCTTGCGGTCAGTCCGGACGGCCTGACTCATCTGGCTGCCAGACTGCCGGGTGGGCAGCTCAAAACCGACACGGGCGAAACAGTGCCATTACCTAAAGAATACGCCCCGATTGTATTTTATCGCTGGCTGTCAAATCAGGTGCTGGGTATGGATCCGGAACAATGGCTGGCAAAGAAAATGGCCACTCATGCTCTGAACGAAGAGTCTACTGTGGGGGAGCTGGAGCAACTTCTCGCGGCGGATGCTGTATTGCCGCACAACGGGCGGCATTCGGCGGAAGCGGAGCTAAAAAAACTGTGGAATGTATTTGTCCGGGATACTTTTCCAATATTTGCCATTGATAGTGCGCGCAGCCTGTTACTGCACGACATGGAATGGGGAATGGTTCATGCTGGTAGCCTCGTGCTAAAGGAGATGGGTGTTCCCATCGCAGACATTGACATGGAATCGGCAAGGTATATGGGCAACTTGTTTCTGACGCTTATCCAGGAAGATAGTTTACCTAAAGACTTTGACGCAATCCGGCTGTTTCGCCTTCAGGCATTACTTGAATATGTCCGGCGACATTCGCAAGAAATAGACCCGAACCGGACAGAGGATTGGGAACATATAATTGAACGCGTCGACGGGGAATTACTGAAATCCTACAAGCATTATCAGGAAAATAATGTTGTGGGACGGTTTAATAAGGCTCTTTCGCACTGGAAAACTCGCCGGCAGGTTATTGAATCATGGATAAAATCTTATACGATAGCCAACCCGGGAAAGAAACAATATACCGTTGACGAGTATATGGATCAGAACTTTATGGGAAGCTCAAATGTCAGGTATAACAACCCTCCGCCCATTCTTCCTGTGGAAAAAAGTTATGCCAGCTTAACCTCTCATGTGGCCGACAGCTTTGCTGAACTGGACAAACCGCTGGTGACTGCCGCGCTTTCCAGTCTCGATGATAATGAAACTCTGTTTATTCAGGGGGCGGAAATTAAGCTGGCATCAGCCAGGTTGTCAATGCCCCATCCTCCCGTCAATGCTCATGACAGGGGATGGGGGCAATGGACGCATGCCAGAGCGGACTCTGAGCTTTTGTCAAATGTAGATCTCTTTACTGCCAGTAAGAACAATGAAGAGCGGATTTATGCGCTAAAAGGGGAAGAGGGTGGTTATACCCTGTATCGGGTGGATCGCAACAAAGAGAAATATTGTCTAAACAAATTGATGAATAACTGCCAAAATAATAAATATCCGGAGAGTAAGCTGAGTATCTCTACCCGAGACAGGATTAAATCGCCATCTGATGATCTTACCGCCTTTATTGATAATTTGGTGCAGGCGCACCGGGAAGTGTTTTATACGAATCTTTACGAGAAGGGCTACGAAAAAACCACTACTCAGAAAATACGGGACTTCTTGCCTTCGCTAATTCCGTTCTACGATTGTACGAAAAGCATTAATTCCGGCGACACGGCAGGCGCCTCTATAAGCTGTACATTGGATGTGATCGCATTTATTCCGGTGTTGGGCGAGATGGCGAGTCTGGCGGGCCGTTTTGCCAGTAGTGCAGCGGAAGCAGCACTACGGGCCGCCGGGCGCACTGCGCTCAACGCGGCTACGCGCGATGCTATACAGAACGGTATATTCAAGCAGACGATCAAGAGTATTGGCCGTGAAGTCCTGCGCGATATAGCCGTCCCGACAACATCAGAACTGTTTTCCGTAGGGAAACACCTGCTTCAGAGCATCGATCCCGGCTTTATGCTAATCAATGATGTAGGAAAACTGGGTAAAATATTACTGAAACGGATGGCAAAGAAAATCAATCATATGCCCGTGCCGCTAAAAGAGCTGGTCGATAAGCTGGAGAGAAACATTGACGAAATAGCTGGTGTGGTGGAAAAAAAGACCTTTAATCCCGGAGAGATTAGCGTACCGGAAATGCCTGGAGGGGTTAAGCCCTCCCTATTCGATTTACCAGCGAATAAAGGCGAGTTGTCTCCAGTAAATTCGCTTGATGATTTGTTTAATAGTAATCCTTGTACGGGAACAAGGTTCAGACGAGGTCTGGATGACTTATGTGCACCGCCTGGAAATAGATTTTCAAACATGCCGGATGATAACAGAATTTTCCCATTAGGGGTTAACCAGCTTACTAATAATCAAGTAATTAATATCGAACTGGTAAGGCTCTCAGCTCTGGAACGTTTGCATCCCGTACGCCATGAAATCCTGGAAAGGCTTCTGGCGAACCAAATCAAGATAAGCGATACAGCTGTACTGGCATTAAGTAGCATGTCAGATGCCGATCTGGTTAAATTTATCCAAAAAAGTTATCGGCTTCCCATTACAGAAGAGAATGCGAAAGTATTAAGAAATTATATTAAGGAACTAAACACCGCTACGCGAGTTATTAATAATGAAAGAGATACAAGAGTAATGGTTGCACTGGATAATACGTTATCAAATGCACAAGCTTCTTATATATATGGTCAAGGCGTTATGTTTGTAAATGAGAGGTTTTTCAGGTCCAGTCCAATGGAAATGCTTAGCACGATATTGCATGAAAGCTCGCATGCTACCGGGACGCAAGATTATTTGTATCACATAGACCCTTTTAGCGGTAAGGAGTATGAAGGGTTACAAAAATATACTGATATCAATACACTCTTTGGAGAATATCGGAGGATTCGCGAAAGCGATATAAGCAAAAGAGGGGTTCAATTAATAACCCAACCTCAGATCAAAACTATAATTAATGGGGAGGAGGAAGTCGCTCTGGCAAATAAAATAATTGGAGCGGGTGTACTTTTCAGAGATTCTCAACTTCCTCCAGGTTTTGAAAAGGGTTTCGTCAACTCAGCCGATACCATATCCGACCTCACTATAAGGCTGTACGAAGCGTCAAAAAAAGCAGGGAAACCTAAAATGGATGACTTCGTTGGACTTGTTAATAAGGCTGAAAACAAGCTAGACCTTAAAACAGACAGTGCACATACGAAAGTAACAGGCCTGAAAAGCCTATAATTTAAATTGTGTAAATTCTGCCACCTTAAATACGGTGGCAGTTAAATAAAACTCTGTACGGGCTTAGTGTCAAAATATTATCTGAACGACCAAATCAGTAAGCGCTTTATGGGGATAATAATGCTGTTGGGGGCTGTAGAAGCGCCTGAAAAAGCTCAGGCTTGCGCTCAACCACATCCGCCAATTTAAAGTTGCTCTGCTAACACAGATAACAGAAACATAATCATCCTGTTCCATGTGCATTCCTGTATAGAGGTAATTGTAATTTTTTCGCTTGCCGCTATGGCTACCAGCGTTTTGATACGCAGGTCATGATCACGGTGATAGCGGTGCTGGTGGCATTAGTCACGCTGCTGCAATTTTTCGGCGACCGCCTCGCCAGGAGGCGGGATCGCCGTTAAGGATTACATGCGTACGCGGCGAGAAAGCGCCACTACCGCCAGCAGCAATACGGTAACCATAATAAATGCCAGCGGCAGCGAGCTGAGATGAGCGATAAAGCCGATGGTGGCGGGGCCAGCCAGCACGCTTGCGCCTCACTCATGATCGAGTGGTTATTATTTATTCAAAAGGATAGGTTTTTGTGGGAGGATTAGATTGCTTACATCATAAGTAAAACTGAAAGGATTCAGACATGCGCAGCTACAGTGAGATCGCAAAACGTATAGCAAAAATCATTTTATCTCCCGAATCGGCAATAGGATTCGTTCACGGTGTTCTTTCCGTACCTACGGACATAGGTTACTTAGCTTATGGCTTCATTGATACAGATAGCCGTTATCAGCGCGAGACTGAACGCATCAGAATGATGACGGCCATCCGGCACGGAATTCTGGAAAACCATAACTTTGTTAAAACCGTTGAGATTGTGCTAAGTCGTTTCAATGAGGCTGTTCCGGAACATAAGCAAAATGCTATTTATGGTAAGGTAATAGCCTCACTTGCCGGACGCACAATCACCAATTCACTCCTGGCAGGTAAGCTCGCTTCTGTAATCGCAGGCAGAAGTTCGTTTCTGATAACTTTACGCGGCGGTTTGATTGGAAATACTTTATTAATTGGCGGGATGGTTGAACGCTGTATCTACACCTCAGAGCGGCTTCAGCAGCATAGTCCAGACCTTTATTTTTCTCTGCGGAGTAAAGATTTGGATTTACTTTATTTTCTCGTAGAGCCTGCTCTGAATCCTTTTGTAGAGGCGTTGAAGGTAAAAAGGATCCAGGGCCAACCAGCCTTTGAAAAGATACTTGATATGGTAGAAAGAGAACTTAATGAGAGATAACAGGCAATCAAAGTTAAGTACAGGTAAACGAATAATGTTTAGTCTGATTGAAGCATCAGGCGCGATCGCAGGCGGCTTATTAGTGCTGCTATGCTGCTACTGGTTCTTTCATTATGAAACATGGCATGAAAGGATTATAGCCATTGTCCTGTCAGTACTGGTTGTCTGTCTTATTGGCAAACTCCTACCCGAAAGACCGAATCAGTAAGCCCCTTGCGGGGCTTGATAATGCCGGGCAGGTTTATAAAGGCTGGGATTGCGCTCGAGCGTCGGTAGCAATTCAAGCGCTGGCTGGCGTTGTCTGTACGAGTACCCTGTCTCATATATGCTCTTGCAGGGCTGTACCCAATGGCCCGTGCCACAGCGGTAGACGCTGCTGCAATTTTCGGCGACCGCCTCGCGAGGAGGCGGGATCGCCGTTAAGGATTACATGCGTACGCGGCGAGAAAGCGCCACTACCGCCAGCAGCAATACGGTGACCATAATAAATGCCAGCGGCAGCGAGCTGAGATGAGCGATAAAGCCGATGGTGGCGGGGCCAGCCAGCACGCCAATATAGCCCAGCGTGGTTACGGCAGGCACTGCCGCGGCCTGCGGCATACTGGTCTGTCTGCCGATGGCGGTAAACATCACCGGCACGATATTGGCGCAGCCGATACCAATCAGCAGATAGCCCACCAGCGCGATATGCCAGGAAGGGAGCACAACCGGTAACGCCAATCCTGCGGCGGCAGTCAACGCGCCCAGAATCACGACTTTCTCGCGGCCAAAGCGCGCCACAATGCGGTCGCCGGTCAGCCTGCCGATGGTCATCGCGGTAGCGAAGCAGGCGAAACCCAAACCGCCCAGCGTTTCCGGCATGGCGCGATGCTCCACCAAAAACACTGCGCTCCAGTCGAGCACCGTGCCTTCCGCCAAAAATACCGCAAAGCAAATGGCGCCTATGGTCAGTACCGCGCCGTGCGGGAGGGCGAAGGCCGGGCCTTCCGGCGGGTTGGCGTAGGTCAGCAGGCCGCTGAAGCTATAGGCCAGCAGCAGCAATGAAAAAATCGCCGCGGCCAGGCTGGCGGCAAAAGGCGACAGGCCGCTTGCCATCAGGCCGCTAACCGCGCCCGCGCCCGCAATGCCGCCCAGGCTGTAAAAGCCATGAAAGCCGGACATCATCGGCTCAGGCGCGGCTTTTTCTACCAGGATGGCCTGCACGTTCATGGCGCAGTCGGTAGTGCCGACGCCCATGCCAAAGATAAGCAGCGCCAGCCCGAGCAGAAGCGGGCTGGAAATAATTGAGAGCAGCGGCAGCATCAGGCAAAAGGCGAGCGTGGCAATGGTCATCACCGCCCGACAGCCGAAGCGCGTGGTAAGATGGCCGGTCAGCGGCATCGCCACCAGCGCGCCGACGCCCAGGCAGAGCAGCAGCATGCCCAGCGTGCCGTCATTGACGCCGGTATTCATTTTGGCGAAGGGCACCAGCGCTGACCAGCCAGCGGTGGCAAAGCCCGCCACAAAAAACATTGCTCGCGTGGCGTGCTGTTCGCGTTTGGCTGGCGTTTCGGGGGTCGTTTGTTGCAGCGTTTCGGCGCGATCGGGCATGGGCAGATAGACTCCGGTAGCGATTAGTTATGAGTTTAAGATAGACAAAATTTGCTGGTGCAGACGAGGGCAACCGCTGGCGATGACCGCGCCGCCCGCTTCCGCGCGACCACCATCCGGCGTAGTCACGACGCCGCCAGCTTGCTCGATCAGCGGAATTAGCGCCACGATATCGTAAGGTTGCAGAGCGAACTCCACGCAGATATCGATTTTACCCGCCGCCAGCATCGCCATCGCATAGCATTCGCCGCCGTAGCGGGTCATCAGCGTGGCTTTATCCAGCGCGGAAAAATTAAGCGAGCTTTGCTTTACGGATTCCGGTGAGGTGGTGTGCAAAATGGCCTGATCCAGGGAGATTGCCCGGCGGGTTTGCAGAGGAACGGTGCCGTAAAGCCCTTTCGCCCAGCTCTGAGCGCTATCGGTATAAAAGCGTTCGCCGGTAAAGGGCTGGCTCATCATGCCC
Organism: Pantoea sp. sgz302252; assembly: GCF_042610525.1. Taxonomy (GTDB): domain Bacteria; phylum Pseudomonadota; class Gammaproteobacteria; order Enterobacterales; family Enterobacteriaceae; genus Erwinia. Next base: position 41,530 of record NZ_JBHDVM010000004.1, on the reverse strand, counting down.
ATTACCGCGCGTTCATGCTGTAGCAGGCCGATCAGCGTTCCCCAAACCGGCAGGCCGCAGAGAAAAGGGCGCGTGCCGTCAACCGGATCCAGCACCCAGCGAAAAGCATTCTCGTCTGCGCCAGGCTTAGTGTCATACTCCTCACCCATTATTGCGTGGTTGGGATAGCGTTGCTCGATCAGCGCCCGCATCGCTTTTTCCGCCTCGCGGTCGGCCAGGGTAACCGGATCGAAGCGAAAACCTTCTTTCGGCTTGCTGTTGACCTGCAAATCCTCAGCGCCACGAAATCTGTCCAGGGTTTCTTTGTCGGCCGCATCGGCCAGCTTATGCAGAAAGGTAACATCAGGTAAGCCCATGCTCTTCACTCCTGAGAGGATAAACCACAGATTGACAGTTTAGGCTGGCATGATAATTTATGCTCTGTTATGCATTATTGAACGGTAAAAAAGGCAATTCATGCTCGATTATGCAGCTTTTCCCCAGCAACGGCAATTGCTGATCCGCGACAGGCTGAAAGAAAAAGGCCGGGTAGTCTGCGCTATGCTGGCCGTGGAGCTGGGCGTTTCCGAACATACCGTGCGGCGGGATCTGCAGGAGCTGGCGCGTGAAGGCATCTGTAAAAAAGTATATGGCGGGGCAGTTAGCGTTCTGGTGTCGCAGGGCGATCTGCTGGCCCGGACGGGAAAAAACGGCGCAGAGAAAGCAAGGCTGGGTCTGGCCTGTAGTCGCCTTGTCAAAGCGGACAGCATGATTTTTATCGATGCGGGTTCCACCAATCTGGCTTTTGCCAGCGCGCTGCCGCCTGAAACGGCGCTGACGGTGGCGACCCATTCGCCCGTTATCGCAGCCGAACTAATGAGGCTGCCGCGCTGCGAGGTAATTATGATTGGTGGCCGCCTGCAGAGATCCATCGGCGGCAGCCTGGGCATTACCGCCTTTTCGCAAATCCGCGATATCCGCTTCGATCAGCTATTTCTTGGCGGCTGCGCGCTGGACAGCGAAGAGGGCTTAACCGGCTTTAATTACGAGGACGTTGAATTTAAGAAAGCCTTAATAAGCCGTAGCGAAGAGATTATCGTAGCGATGACGAAGGAAAAAATCCCGGGCGTGGCGCGTTATACCGTGGCAGCCTGCGAGGAGCTTACGCAGCTTGTAGTAGAGGAAACATTGTCGGCGGAGCTGCTGGCGGCCTTTCGGGAAAAAAACATCCGGCTGACGCATCCCGAGTCCGCCTGACGGCCTATCTGGCTCTTCTTTTTACCAGCGCGGGCAGGTAAATTTGCGGCACTTCCGTGACTTTGCCTTCGATCAGGCCGGTCAGCGTTTCGAAACAGCGCCAGGCCAGCTGGCGATTGTCCTGCATCACGGTATCGATTTTTACCGAAAGCGCGTCGTAAAGATAATGATCGTCAAAGCTGCACAGCCGGATCGGCTCCGCCAGCAGGTTATGCTGGCTGAGATAGCGCAGCACGCCTTCCTGCAATCCGCAGGCGGCACAGTAGAGCGCCTGCGGTACGCGGCCCAGCCGCATAATCAGCTCAGCGAACATCTCGTAGCCGGAGCTGGCGTTATAGTGGCCGTGGACGATCCATTCAGGTTTTACAGTCAGGCCCGCCAGCGCCAGACCCTGATGAAAGCCAGCCAGGCGATCGCGCGTTGGCGAAATACGCGGCTGGCCGCCGAAAAAGTAAAATTCTTCCACTTCTCTGGCTATCGGCTCTACCAGTTCAGCCGTGGAATTAATTGATTCTGAAATCACCAGCGGCAGCGTCGATTCGCCCAGATGGCGATCGAACAGCAGCACCGGCAGCTGGCGGCTAAGCTGCTGATACTCACTATCGTTAAGCTGGCTGGAGGCGACGATCAGCCCGTCGACCTGGCGCTGGATCAGGTTATTGACCGCCAGCGTCTCCTGGCTGCTGTTTTCGTCAGTGCAGGCGATCAGTAGCTGAAGCCCGGCATCGCGGCACAGCGTCTCCAGCGCGTTGGCAAAAGTAGCAAAGCCGTGGTTGGTCATTTCCGGCACCACCAGCCCAATAGTATGGCTGCGCGAGTTGTTCAGCGCTCGCGCATGTATGCTGGGCTGATAGTTTGCCATCCGCGCTATCTCCATCACCCGCTGACGGGTCGCTTCCGCCACGCGCAGCTCTTTGCCGCGCCCGTTCAACACCAGGCTGGCAGTGGATTTAGAGACGCCAGCCATGCTGGCGATATCGTTGATGGTGATGCGTTTCGGCTTATTCACGGGCTTTCAGGGTAGTGGGCTAAGCGCATCATACTACCATGCACAACCGGAGTTGCCAGTAGTCGAGGCTCAGGCTGGCCTCGCCCTGCCAGACCGCAACCGGTTTTGCCTGAGGAAAATAGCGTGCGGACATCACGCCTTCGCCGTCATTGATAAAAATCTCAATGCTGGAACGATCGCAGAGAATTTGCAGCTGTGAAACCTTACCCAGCCAGTAACGCTGTTCCGGCTCGCCGCTGCGCAGGTTGCGGCGCGTCAGCCTGATGCCTTGCTCATCGCAAGCCAGCGTCAGCGTTTCGCCGAAGCAAACTTCCCAGTTCCCCAATGAGCGGATATTCAGTTCGGCGCTTTCTACACACAATGTCGGCAGAGCGTCTGCCCGGTTTTGATAATGCTTATGCTGTTCCCGCAGCTGCTGTAGCTCGCGGGCAGGGCGCTGCATTACTTTTCCTTGTTCCAGCGTCAGCTCACGCGGACAGGTCATCGTATGGATCCAGCCCTGAGCAATAGTCGGCTGGAAAAATTCATTTGCATCCGGCAAGCCCATCCAGCCGAACATAATCCTGCGTCCGTCGTCGGCAAGCGTGGTCTGCGGCGCATAAAACTCGAAGCCGTGATCTAACTCCTGAAACTCGCCGTGCGGAAAAGTAGCCGACTCATAGTCCAGCTTGCCGATAAAATAGCCGCTCTGATAGGTATTCAGCCATTTTCGCTCCTGCGCCGCCAGGCCTTGCGGGCAGACTATCAGCACCTCGCGGTCGCCCAGCGCAAAAAGATCCGGGCATTCCCACATATAGCCAAAATCGTCCAGGCCATTAAGGTGCGCGCCTGCGATTTCGCCGAGCAGCGTCCACTCCTGCAATGAATTGCCGCGATAAAGCAGCACTTTTCCCTGTTCTGCGAGATTTTGCGCGCCCAGCACCAGATACCAGTGATCCTTATGCCGCCAGATCTTTGGATCGCGCACGTGGCCAGTGTAGCCCGGAGGCAGGCTGATAACCGGGCCTTGTTTGGTCACTTCGCCATTCTTGTCGACCGTTGCCAGACATTGCCAGGCGGTACGGCCATGTTCAAATTTCACATTGCCGGTATAGAGCAGCGTTAACCTGCCGTCGTGGTCGATAGCCGAGCCGGAATAGCAGCCGTGGCTTTCATACTCTTCAGACGGTACCAGCGCCAGCGGCTCATGCCGCCAGTCAAGCAGGTTGGTTGAACGCCAGTGTCCCCAATATTTTGCGCCATGCGCGCAGGCGACAGGATTCCACTGGTAGAAGAGGTGCCATTCGCCCTGAAACTGGATAAAACCGTTGGGATCGTTCATTAATCCGGTTTGCGGCGAAAGATGCCAGGCCGGCCGGTGTGGATCCTCGCCGGTATATTTGTTCAAAACCGCTTTCAGCGCGCGATTAATCAGCCGGGCTTCGCTCATAGTTTTTCCTCAACCTTATATTTCAGCAGCAGCGAAAGGGTAAAAGCCGTGCCGAAAGCCAGCGCCATGCCAATGATATAAGGCAGCAGCGAGCTGGCCTGCACAATCGCCAGGCCCGGCAGCGCGGTCAGGCCAACGGCAGTCATCCCAACATGCATCAGCACCACGAAAGCGCCGCCCACTGCGCCGCCGATAATTCCGGCGATAAAGGGCTTCATAAAGCGCAGGTTTACGCCAAAGATAGCTGCTTCCGTAATGCCCAGCATGCCGGAGAGCGCGGAAGGCAGCACGATACTGCGGATCTTCACGTCACGCGTTTTAAACCAGACCGCCAGGCAAGCGCCCGCCTGGGCGATATTGGCCATCGACCAGATCGGCAGCAGGAAATTAACGCCAATATTGGGATTGCCAAGCAAACCCGCTTCGATAGCATGAAAGCTGTGATGCACGCCGGAAATCACAATCACCGAGTAAAGACCGCCAAACAGCAGCCCCGCCAGCCAGCCTGCATGGGCAATCAGCGTGCTTAACACCAGCGAGATGCCGTCACCCAGCGCGCGGCCCGCCGGGCCGATAATCAGCATCGCCACAAAGCCAGAGATAATCACCGTTAAAAAAGGCGTCAGGATAATATCCAGCGCGTTGGGAATGATTTTACGCAGCCGCTTTTCCAGCAGGCTCATAAACCAGACCGCCAGCAGCACCGGAAACACCGTGCCCTGATAGCCGACCATGGCGATATCCAGACCGAACAAATCCATGGTTTTCACGCCGCCTGCCACGCCCCAGGCATTGGTCAGCGCCGGATGCGTCAGAATGCCGCCCAGCGTTGCGCCCAAATACGGATTGCCGCCGAACTCGCGCGCGGCGGTAAACCCGATCAGGATTGGCAGAATAATAAAGGCCGCCGAGCTGAACATATCCAGCATCACAAACAGCGCGCTGCCTGAATCGACCCAGCCGTAGGTTTTCATCATGCCGAGCAGGCCCATCAGCACGCCGGAAGCGACGATAGCAGGAATGATCGGCACAAAGATATTAGAGAGCAGCCTGGCGATACGCTGGGCCGGATTGAGCTTACGGGCCGCTACTGCGGCGGCCTCGCTTTTGCTGGATTCACCGATTCCGGCCGCCTGGATAAAAGCGGCATGCACCTTATTAACGATGCCGCTACCGAAAATGACCTGCATCTGACCGGCGTTCTGGAAGCAGCCCTTAACGCCTTCCAGTTCGCCGATCGCTTTTTTATCCGCCTTGCTGTCATCCACCAATACCAGCCTCAAGCGGGTGGCGCAGTGGGCAGCGGAGGCAATATTTTCCCGGCCGCCGAGCAGCGGCAGCAGCTGGCGGGCTACACGTTCAAAATCCATAGCATTTGTCCATTAGTTAACGATTCAGGTCAGAACCAGGTTTCCATCTGCACGCCAAAGTTCCATTCGCCGCCAGCGGTAAAGCCGCTGGTGCCGAAAGCGTCGTCGCTGGCGTAACGATCCAGTGATTTATCCCAGTCCATCCAGCTGGCAAAGAAGCGAATTTCCGGGCGGCTGAGGAAGTTGCCGATATCGCCTGGCTTAAAGGTTGGTGCGAAGGTCAGCTTGTAGAAACCGCCGCTGACGCTCTGGCGATCTTTAAAGCCTCGCGGGTCGAGATCCATGTACTGATAGCTGCCTTCATAGGCCAGCATAAAGTTTTCGTTGATCTCCTGAAGCAGGCGGGCGTTGGCGGTGACCCAGCGATAGCTGTCGCCCTGGATATAGCGATCTTTGCTTTGCTGCGCCAGCAGGGCTGGTGCCAGGCTCCAGGTTTTGTTTAGCGGGGTCATGCCGTAGGAGGCCAGCCGCCAGGTATTGGCGCTGTCGGTCAAATTGCCATCCGATCCGACGCCTTTAACTTCTGCGCCCAGACCGTGACCGTAAAGCAGTGCCGTTTTTGACTGGCCGTCACGCAGGCCGTAAAAGCTCTCGCCATGCCAGGCAAGCATTGCGTGTACACCGCTGTCGCCTGCGTTATCGCTGCGCACGGAACTATTAACTCGTTCATCGTTATCTTTGGCACGCAGGCCGCTAAGCATAAATTGCAGCGGGCCGCTAAAGGTATTAGCGGTGACGATGTAGTTCTGGATGGTGTTATCGATGGTTTCGATATCGCCAAAGTTACGGCCATAAATAGAGAAACTGCTTTTTACATTATCGGCCCAGCGCACGTCATAGATGCCGCCGCCCGTACCGGCCAGGAACACCACATCTGAATCGAGCCAGTGAATATCGAAGTTATCGCGGTCAAAACGTTTACCCGCCCACAGCGTGCTGTTGTCAAAAATACCGGTAAAGGTCGGCAAACTGCCCAGCTCGACGAAAGCCTGACGGATATTGAGATCGCTGCTGTCCGCCGTCCAGTCGTTGTAGTCGCTTTGCCCGTCCGCCAGCATCACCTTGAAGCGGGTAGTTGCGCCATTGGCCAGCTGCGTCTTGTGCTCCATATTCACTTCGACATAGGTATTATTTTCATTGCCGAGACGGCCAACCGCGCCGCCGGTTTCGCCAGCAGGCGTAAGATAAGGGCCGCTTTGGGTGGAAGAGGCCGAATCGTTCATGATCAGGCCGGAACGCGCATAGGCATGGAACTCAAAGCCATCCGCCAGCGTTTTTTCTGCGGGTTTTGCGGCGTTATTTTGCTGCTGCTGAGCGTCCGATGGCGCTACTGGCGGCTGAGGCCCGGCAACCACGGCTGGTGCCTGCGCAGAAGGGCGGCTGGCCACAGGCTGGGCAGAAGAGGCACCCTGTGTGCTTACCCTGGCGCTGACCGGTGCTGTATGCTCGCTGACGGTTTGATTTTGCGCCAGGCGCTGCTCGGCCAGACGGGCGCGGCGTTCAGCTTCATCGGCGCGGCGCTCTGCTTTTTGCAGCCGTGCTTCAAGCTGGTTAAGGCGCTTTTCCACGGCGCTGAGATCGGTGTCGGCAAGGCCTGCCTGAGGAAGAAACAACGCTGCCGTTACCGCCAGCGCAACAGGGTTTATTTTTATCATCCGCCATTCTCCAGAGGGTTTTACCGTTTAGCTAAACCGGTTCGATCAGCATCCTGGCGAAGTCTGGCGAATGTTACAAAGGATTTCGGTGTTAAGGTTGCGATATTGTGAAGCGCTTAGCAATTTTGCGCTGGCTTAGGGCGCTGTAACGCCGCCTGAAAGGCGGCGCGTGGTCAGAGCTGGTCTGCGTAAGGCAGCGCCGTCATCGCGCCTTTGGCGGTGATTGCCAGCGCGCCGCAGCGCTGCGCCAGTTCGATAGCGCCCGCCAGATCGCGAGGTTGCAGCGGATCGGCCTCCCGCATCAGTCCGGTTAGCAAACCGGCAACAAAAGCGTCGCCTGCGCCGGTAGTATCCACAACCTGCACCTTCGAGGCGGAAAAACGAGTCTGTTCGCCCTGATGCCAGACGATAACGCCTTCTTCGCCCAGCGTGACCAGCAGCAAAGCGGGGCTGAAACGGTTGGTGAACGCCGTCAGCGCGGCATCGGTTTGCTGTCCACCAGTCAGCAGCTGCAGTTCATCCAGCGAGAGCTTGATCACGTCCGCCGCAGCAAAGGCTTTACCTACCACATCACACATCTCTTCGTGGTCGTGCCAAAAATCCTCACGCAGATTCGGATCGAAACTGACCCAGCCGCCTGCGGCATGAATGCGCTCAACGGCGGCAAAAGTCGCGCTGCGGCAAGGCTCGGCGCTCAGGGCAATAGAGCAGAAGTGCAGGGCTTCGTCAGCGGCGAAAACGGGCAGGTCATCCGACGTCAGAAAGAGATCGGCAGATGGCCGCACCATAAAGGTAAAAGTGCGTTCACCCTGGTTATCCAGGCCAACCACCACAGTGGAAGTTCGCTGCGCCGATAGCTGACGCATGTAATCGGTATTGACCCCTTCCTGATGCAAAGTGTGCTGTAAAAATGCGCCAAAGGGATCGCCGCCAACGTGGCCAATAAAACCACTATTGCCGCCGAGACGTGCCACGCCAACCGCTACGTTAGCAGGCGCGCCGCCAGGGCACTGCTGCAAATGGTTGTTCTCTTCCGGCAGCAGATCCACTACCGCGTCGCCCAAAACCCAGACTCTGTTCATCATGCCTCCTGTTTAAGTAGCTATTAAGCTAAACCGCTTTAGCTATAATGGCAACCGGATGCGCGACACGCAGGGCAGAAAGGAGAAAGCAAAAGAGGTGAGAAGCGGCATCGGGCAGTTATCAGTAAAGCGACGGGCCGCTGTGAATAAAGTCGTCTTCCCTGACGACGTGCAGTGCTAGCTGTCGTCTTCGCGGATAGAGGAAGGGTGACGGCAGAGCGCCTGAATGGACATAGTCATATAAGGGTAGAGCGGCAGGCCGGTTAGCAGCTCATGCAGCTCTTCGTTACTTTCCACGTCGAAGATACTGACGTTTTTGAATTCGCCCGCTACGCGCCAGACGTGCCGCCATTTGCCCGACTGCTGTAGCTGCTGCGCATAGGCTTTCTCCTGCGCTTTGATTTCGCTGACGCGCTCTGCGGAGAGCGAATCAGGGATCGCGATGGTCATTTCTACTTTAAACAGCATGGCTCTCTCCGGTAATGGCGCTTTACCTTAGTGCAACAGTAAAGCGCAGGATTAAATTTCGGTTTTCTCGCCGTATTCGCAGAGATCTTCAATCAGGCAGGAGCCGCAGCGCGGCTTACGGGCGACGCAGGTGTAGCGGCCGTGCAGAATAAACCAGTGATGGCAGTCGACCTTGAACTCTTTAGGTACGACTTTCAGCAGCTTTTCTTCCACCTGCTCAACGTTTTTGCCGGGAGCGAATTTGGTGCGGTTACAGACGCGGAAAATATGCGTATCTACGGCAATAGTCGGCCAGCCGAAAGCGGTGTTAAGTACCACGTTAGCTGTTTTGCGACCCACGCCCGGCAGCGCTTCCAGCGCCTCGCGGTTTTCCGGCACTTCGCCACCGTGCTGCTCCAGCAGGATGCGGCAGGTCTTGATCACGTTCTCCGCCTTGCTGTTAAACAGGCCGATGGTCTTGATGTACTCTTTGACGCCGTCCACGCCCAGCTCCAGTATCGCGGCTGGCGTGTTGGCTACCGGATAAAGCTTTGCTGTCGCCTTGTTGACGCTGACATCCGTAGCCTGCGCGGAAAGCAGCACGGCAATCAGCAATTCAAAAGGCGTAGTAAACACCAGTTCCGTGGTGGGGTGCGGATTATTATCGCGCAGCCGCACTAAAATTTCGTGACGTTTTTCCTTGTTCACAGCGCGCTCGGCTCTCCTTTCGGCAGGCTGGCTACCGCTGCTTTGCGGGCCGCGCGCGCCTTCATTTTATTATCAATCACATACTTCGCTGCCAGCAGCATGCCGAGGCCAATAAACGCGCCTGGCGGCAGCATCGCCAGCAGCATCGGCGAGTCGAAATGCACCACCTGAATGCGCAGCACTTTTGCCCAAGGGCCAAGCAGCTGATCGGCGCCGTTGAAAATGGTGCCGTTGCCGATGATTTCACGCAGCGATCCCAGCACCACCATAACGCTGGTGGCGCCAAGGCCAATCGCCATACCGTCCAGCGCCGCCAGCGGCACGCTGCTGCGGGAAGCCACCGCCTCGGCGCGGCCCACTACGATGCAGTTAGTGACGATCAGCGGAATAAAGATCCCCAGCGACTGATAGAGACCGTAAGCATAGGCATTAATCAGCATCTGCACGCAGCTCACCACCGAGGCGATAATCATCACGTAAATAGGAATACGGATATCGGACGGCACCCAGCGGCGCGAGGCGGAAATAGCGCTGTTGGTACAGGTCAACACCAGCGTGGTCGCCAGGCCAAGGCCCAGTGCGTTAGTGGCGGTAGAGGTCACCGCCAGTAGCGGACAAAGCCCCAGCAGCTGTACCAGCGCCGAGTTGTTCTTCCACAGTCCGCCGATCAGCAGGCTTTTTGCTTCACTCATTGGAATCTCCACAGGTTGGCAGCGAGGCGAGCTGCTGCGGCAGGGTTTCAACATACAGCGTGGCGCGTTTGGCGGCGTTTACCACCGCGCGCGGCGTAATGGTCGCACCGGTAAATTGGTCGAAGTCGCCGCCGTCTTTTTTCACCGCAAAACGTTTGTCGTCTTTGCCGCTTAGCTTCACGCCGCTGAAGCTCTCGATCCAGTTGGAAATGCGCAGCTCAATTTTATCGCCAAGCCCCGGCGTTTCGTGATGTTCGACCACGCGCACGCCCAGTACTTTGCCGCTGAAATCCGCGCCAACAATCATCTGGATCGCTCCAGAGTAGCCGTCTGGCGCGGTAGTCTCAACCGCTGCGGCTACCGGCTGGTCATCTTTACGTGCAAGATAAAGATGATGCACGCCGTTGCCCAACGCCGGGTTAGTAATCAAATAGCATTCCTGCTGCATAGCATTATTATAGAGCTCGGGCGGTACCACCTGATCCAGCAGTAATTTTTGCTGCAAAACAGTTTGATGATCGATAGTGGGCTTGGTCACGCTATTGATTACCGCCGTCAGGCCAGTAGTGACGGCAGCGAACAGCGCCAGCGTCACGCCATTTTTACGAATCGCATCCAGCATTACTTCTCCTTACGGTGGCCGTAAACGCGCGGCTGCGTGTAGTAATCGATCAGCGGCACGGTAATGTTTGCCAGCAGAACGGCAAAGGCCACGCCATCAGGGTAGCCGCCAAAGCTGCGGATTAGCCAGACCAGCAGGCCGATCAGCACGCCATAAAGCAGACGGCCTTTGTTAGTAGTGGAGGCCGTGACCGGATCGGTGGCGATAAAGAAAGCGCCCAGCATGGTCGCGCCCGAGAAGAGATGCACCACAGGCGAGACCAGAGTATCTGGCGAAAATAACCAGCCGATCGTGGAAAAGAACGCCAACGACAGCAGCATGCTGGCCGGAATATGCCAGCGAATGCTGTTGGTCAACAGCAGAAACAGACCACCGACCAGATAGCCAATGTTGACCCACTGCCAGCCCAGTCCGGCGATTACGCCGCTGTAAATAGGCTGTGCCCGCAGCTGTTCCGCGCTATGTCCCGCGCGCAGCCCGGTTTTAAATGTATCCAGTGGTGTCGCCTGGCTGATGCCATCCACGCCGAGCTGTAGCTGCTGCATGCTGTGACCGTCCAGCGTCTGGCCGTGGAAAATCATATTCAGCGCGTCAAAAAAGTTGGGCGTGACGCTTTGCAGTGAATCGGGCGGCAGCCAGCTGGTCATCTGCACCGGAAAGGAGATTAGCAGCACCACGTAACCGACCATCGCCGGATTGAAGGGATTCTGCCCAAGACCGCCATAAAGCTGTTTAGAGATCACCACGGCAAACAGGGTGCCGATAACTATGAGCCACCAGGGGGCCAGCGGCGGAATACTGATGGCCAGCAGCAGGGCGGTCAGCAAAGCGGAGTTATCGCCCAGCGTCTTGCCCAGCGGCAGCCTGCGCAGCTTCAAAATAGCGGCTTCGGCACCTATGCCCGCCGCAGCGGCGATAGCAATCTGAATCAGGGTGCCCCAGCCGAAGAACCAGCATTGCGCTGCGATGCCGGGCAGGGTTGCTGCCAGCACCAGCAGCATAATGGTGCTGGTGCTGCGTCGGTTGTGGGTGTAAGGCGAACTTGCAATGCGAAAAGCCATTTAATCCTCTTGCGTACTATGCTGCGCCTTACGCGCTTTCACACGAGCGATGGCCGCCGCCACTGCCGCTTTACGGGGATCGTCCTGTTCCGACGAAGGTTGATTTGTTGCCTGGGGCTCCGCTTCTTTCGCAGCCGCCGCAGCTTTCTTCGCTTTAGCGCGCGCGATAGCCGCTTCCACAGCTGCTTTACGCGGATCGACTGGCGCTGCGTCAGCCTGTTCGGCTTCAGCTTGCACAGTTTCTTCCTCAGCAGGCTCCGCTTTCGCCACAGCCGCCGCTTTCTTCGCTTTAGCACGCGCGATAGCCGCTTCCACAGCCGCCTTGCGTGGATCGACCGGCACAGTTTCAGCCTGTTCGGCTTCCGCTTTCACTGTCTCATCTTCCGCAGGCTCCGCTTTCGCCACAGCCGCCGCTTTCTTCGCTTTAGCACGCGCGATAGCCGCTTCCACAGCCGCCTTGCGTGGATCGACCGGCACAGTTTCAGCCTGTTCGGCTTCCGCTTTCACTGTCTCATCTTCCGCAGGCTCCGCTTTCGCCGCAGCCGCAGCTTTCTTCGCTTTGGCACGTGCGATAGCCGCTTCCACAGCCGCCTTGCGTGGATCGACCGGCGCGGCTTCAGCCTGCGCTGTTTCAACTGCCGGTTCAGCCGCCGCTTTCTTCGCTTTGGCACGTGCGATAGCGGCTTCCACAGCCGCCTTGCGTGGATCGACCGGCGCGGCTTCAGCCTGCGCTGTTTCAACTGCCGGTTCAGCCGCTGCTTTCTTCGCTTTAGCGCGCGCGATAGCCGCTTCCACAGCCGCCTTGCGCGGATCGACTGGCGCTGCATCCGCCTGCGCAGCTTCAACGGCTGGTTCACCAGCCGTTGCTTTCTTCGCTTTGGCACGCGCGATAGCTGCTTCCACGGCTGCTTTACGCGGATCGCCAGCCTGGCGCGTAGCCGGTTCCGTTTCGGATTGTTTTTCTGCCTGATACGCGCGCGCCTGCGCTTTCCGCGCTTCGCGCTGCGCTACAACCGCTTCGTTTTCCGCGGCCTGCTCTTCGCTGGTCTCTGCCTGCTTCGCTTTGACCCGCGCCAGCGCTGCTTCGACTTCTTCGCTGTTGCGCTCGCTGACGGTACGCTTCGCCTGCAGGTGACGGTTTTCCCGCGCCAGCTTCTCTCGCTCCAGACGAGCCTGACGTGCCTCAAAGCGCGCTTTCGCCTGCGCCGTGCGCTCCGCCTCTAAATCAATTGCGCGGATTTCCGCCTTTTCCTGGCGGTAATACTGCACCAGCGGAATATTGCTCGGGCAGACATAGGCGCAGGCACCGCACTCAATACAATCGTCGATATTATGCGCGCGCGCTTTATCATGATCGCCGCCGCGACTGTACCAGTAGAGCTGCTGCGGCAGTAGCGCCGCCGGGCAGGCGTCCGCGCAGGCGCTACAGCGAATACAGGATTTCTCTTCTTCGTTGTCGCCCATCTCGCTGGCGGAAGGGGCGAGAATGCAGTTGGTAATTTTTACTACCGGCACATCCAGCGTAGGCAGGGTAAAGCCCATCAGCGGGCCGCCCATCACCACCATTTGACCTTTGGCAGGCGTAAAATCTGCCTGCTGTAACAAATGGCTGATTGGCGTGCCGATCCTGCCCCAGACATTGCCGGGACGCTTTACCGATTCGCCGGTAAGCGTAACCACGCGTTCGGTCAGCGGCTCGCCGTCCATCACAGCCCGTTTTACCGCCCAGGCGGTGCCAACGTTTTGCATCAGCACGCCGATATCGGTAGAGCGGCCGCCGTGCGGCACTTCCAGACCGGTTAAAATTTTAGTGAGCTGCTTTGCGCCGCCGGAAGGATATTTGGTAGGGATAACCCTGACTTGCAGATCCATTGCGCCGCCCAGCGCTTTTTTCAGGGCGGCTATCGCTTCCGGTTTGTTATCTTCAATGCCGATCAGCACGCGCTCTGCCTGTAATACCCAGGCCAGAATCCGGCTGCCTTCGATGACTTCCTCCGCACAGTCCTGCATCAGGCGATCGTCTGCGGTGATATAAGGCTCGCACTCGGCTGCGTTGATAATCAGCGTCTTAACGCCGCGCAGGCCGCCTCTTAGCTTAGTCGCCGTAGGGAAACCCGCGCCGCCCAGACCGGCCACGCCAGCCTGATGGATAAGTTCAACGATTTCCGCGCGCTCGCGCTGACGATAGTCGGGCAGCGGGTTTTTCTCAATCCAGCGGTCTTCGCCGTCCGGCGTGATAAAAATGCACATCTCCGCCAGCGCGGAAGGGTGTGCCGTGATATGAGGCGCGATATCTTCAACGGTGCCGGAAGTCGGCGCGTGCACCGGCAGCATGCGGCCACGGCCAAAGGTCAGCGGCTGGCCGCGCAGCACCTTATCGCCAGGCTTAACCAGCATCTCGCCCTCATGACCGATATGCTGCTTAAGGGGAATAATAAAGCGTGCGGGCAGCGGCAGCTGGCGCAGCGGCGTGCCGTTAGACTGGGTTTTCATCTCAGGCGGATGAATACCGCCCTGAAAATCCCACAGCTTCTCTTTTTTAAACAGCTTGAACAGATTACGCATGGCTTTCCACAGAAATGACTTTGACCGGGATAGTTTGCAGATCCCACTTCCAGTTCGCCGTAGTGGTGGCGACCGGACGCATCTCGATGCAGTCAGTCGGGCAGGGCGCGACGCAGAGATCGCAGCCGGTACAGACATCGCTCAGCACGGTATGCATGGCGCGCGTGGCGCCGACAATGGCGTCTACCGGACAGGCCTGTATACATTTGGTGCAGCCGATACAGTTCGCTTCGTCGATCCAGGCGACTTTGCGCTCGGGCTCGCGCGCCGCCTCATCGCCCAGCGGCTGCGGTTCGACGTTCAGCAGCGCGGCCAGCTTAAGCATGGTCTGTTCGCCGCCGGGCGCGCACTTGTTAATCTGCTCGCCGTTGTTGCCGACCGCATCCGCATAGGGACGGCAGCCGGGGTAGCCGCACTGGCCGCACTGGCTCTGTGGCAGAATGGCGTCGATCTGCTCGACGATAGGATCTTCTTCAACTTTAAACCGGCGCGAGGCGTAGCCCAGCAGGCCGCCAAACACCAGCCCTAATACGCTTAATACCGCAACAGCAATCCACACCGCACTCATCAGAATTTCACCAACCCGCTAAAGCCCATAAACGCCAGCGCCATCAGGCCAGCCGTCACCAGCGCGATAGAAGAGCCCTTGAAAGGCGCAGGCACGTCGGCCAGTACCAGCCTTTCGCGGATGCCGGCGAACAGCACCATTACCAGCGAAAAGCCAATCGAGGCGCTAAAGCCGTACAGCGCAGCCTGCAAAAAGGTATGGTTCAGATTGACGCTCAGCAGCGGCACGCCGAGCACCGCACAGTTGGTAGTAATCAGCGGCAGAAAGATGCCCAGCAGCCGGTACAGATCGGGGCTGGTTTTACGCACTACCATTTCGGTGAATTGCACCACCACCGCTATCACCAGGATATAGGCCATGGTGCGCAGATAAACTAAATCCAGCGGCAGCAGGATCAGATGGTTCACCAGCCAGGCGCAGATCGAGGCCAGGGTGATGACGAAAGTCGTGGCGAGTCCCATGCCAATCGCCGTTTCCAGTTTTTTGGAAACGCCCATAAAGGGACAGAGGCCGAGAAACTTCACCAGAACGAAGTTATTCACCAGCACTGTGCCGATAAAAAGAAGCAGGTAGTCGGTCATTTTTACGCCTGAGAAAAATAAAAGCGGCTTATTATCGGTCATTCGCGCCCGGACAACAACATCAGCCGGTCAGAGAACGAAAAGCACCGCACGGAGGATTAAATTTTTGCGTACTTTTTCGACACCGGAAGCGCTTAAAAGCCAGGGCGCGGAAAATTTTCATAAGGCAGGCATTATAACGTACTGGCAGCTTTATGCGCGCCTGGCAATAAAGAGAGCGCGTAGCTCAGGGGAAACCGCAGGCGAGCAGCAGCGAAAGGCAGCCCGCCTTAATACCGGTTCTGGTTACTGAAATATTTGCGAGTCAGGTCTTGCACATCACCGGCCTGCGCTACAGGCGAAAAATGGGACAGAACTCAGACTACATAATGCCAGACAGACTTTGGCACGCAGCCCAGGTCGAACAGGCGCCCGCCCGATGCCAGCTCGGCTCGCCGATGATCGGCAGCGCGATACATATCCATAATCTCTTTATTATCGGTCAGAGAATAATTGAGGTGATCGAACAGCTTCTCAAGGGTGTCAGGAGAACTTACCTTGCGAAATTTCAACAGATAATCTTGTACTGTCATGGTTGCCATTATGATAAGAATTAAGAGGTTTCAAGTATATGACCAGCCGGGACGCTGTCTATAGCAGAAAATGCAAAATCGCAGTAAATTCAGAATAAAGAGTAAGTCATTTCCCCATTTTGCCCCCTGGGATTGTCGACTTTAATTCGCATTTAGCGGCTGAATGTTAACGAATAGTAATCAGATTATCGCTGGCAGCGCCAAATGTGTTCCCGCTCACAAATTCTTCTTTTGCCACGGCACGCGTCGCGCTCAGGTAAATGGCAGATTAAAACAGGTTTTTGTAATCGCTTTCATTTGGCTGCGGGGTAAATAACTATCTTTATTACACTTATTTAACAAGCCGTCCGCGTCCAACCTGCATATTTAATCCATATCCACTTTTACGCCGTTTAACACTCGTTTTACGGTGTCGCCTTAATTATTGAATTTTGTGAGCATTGTCGAAAATGTTTTTCGCTGGCTGGGCCACGCTTAGGCGGCAAACCACTCCGGATTATTACTCCCGTCAGAGGAACAGATTTTATGTGGAAACGTTTACTTTTAACCACGCTGGTTGGCGCGGCGTTAAGCGGCAATGCGCTGGCAGAAAACCTCACGGTCGGCTTCTCTCAGGTCGGTTCCGAATCGGGCTGGCGCGCGGCGGAAACCAGCATGGCGAAAAGCGAGGCGAAGAAGCGCGGCATCACGCTGAAAATCGCCGATGGCCAGCAAAAACAGGAGAACCAGATCAAGGCGGTGCGCTCCTTTATCGCCCAGGGCGTGGATGCCATCTTTATCGCGCCCGTAGTGCAGACCGGCTGGGAACCGGTGCTGGAAGAGGCGAAAGACGCCAAAATTCCGGTGTTCCTGCTGGATCGGGCCATCGTGGTGAAAGATAAATCGCTCTATATGGCCGTGGTGACGGCAGATAACGTGCTGGAAGGCAAGCTGATCGGCGACTGGCTGGTAAAAGAACAGGCTGGTAAACCCTGTAACGTAGTAGAACTACAGGGTACGGTTGGCGCCAGCGTGGCAATCGATCGTAAAAAAGGCTTTGCCGAGGCGATAGCTAACGCGCCAGGCATCAAAATCGTGCGCTCGCAGTCGGGAGACTTTACCCGCAGCAAGGGCAAAGAGGTAATGGAAAGCTTTATCAAAGCGGAAAACAACGGCAAAAATATCTGCATGGTTTACGCCCACAACGACGATATGGCGATTGGCGCTATTCAGGCAATTAAAGAAGCGGGGCTTAAGCCGGGAAAAGATATTTTGACAGGATCGATCGACGGCGTGCCGGATATCTATAAAGCGATGCTGGCTGGTGAAGCAAATGCCAACGTCGAGCTGACGCCCGATATGGCCGGCCCGGCTTTCGACGCGCTGGAGAAATTCCGTAAAGACGGCACGCAGCCGCCGAAAATCATTAAAACGGAATCAAGGCTGTTTCTGACGGCTGATGCTCAGGCACAGCTGGAGAAGAAAAAAGATATGGGTTACTGATCCCGCCGCCGCCTGCAACTCGGGCGGCCTTTTCCCGAGGCCTGCTATGACCAGCTCTTTGCACTCGCCGCCGCTGCTCGCCATCAGCGGGCTGAGCAAAAGTTTTCCCGGCGTTAAAGCGCTGGATAATGTTTCTTTCAGCATTCAGCCTGGCGAAATTATGGCGCTGCTGGGGGAAAACGGCGCCGGAAAATCGACGCTAATAAAAGTACTGACCGGCGTTTATCGCCGCGATGCGGGCGCTGTGGCGCTGGCTGGAAAAAATATCGAGCCTCGCAGCACGGCGGAAGCGCAGCTCAGCGGCATCGGCACCGTCTACCAGGAGGTCAACTTGCTGCCCAATATGTCGGTAGCGGATAACCTTTTTATCGGCCGGGAACCGCGCCGGTTTGGCATGATCGATCGCCGCCGGATGAACAAAGAAGCTGAAAAGCTGCTGCGCAACTACGGTTTCGATCTGGATGTGACGCGTCCGCTTGGCCACTATTCGGTGGCGATGCAGCAAATTATCGCTATTTGCCGCGCAGTGGATCTCTCTGCGCAGGTACTGATTCTGGATGAGCCAACGGCCAGTCTGGATGCCAGCGAAGTCGACATGCTGTTTACGCTGATGCGGCAGCTACGCGCACGCGGTATGGGGTTAATATTCGTTACCCATTTTCTCGATCAGGTTTATAAGGTTTGCGATCGCATCACCGTGCTGCGCAACGGTCAGTTTGTCGCCACGCGTGAAACTGCGGCCCTGCCGCAAATCGAATTGATTAAGCTGATGCTGGGGCGCGAACTGCTGGAAACCGCGCTACAGCGCGCGGGCAGCACCCTGAAAAGCAATCAGCCGGTAGTGGAGTTTAAAGAATACGGCAGGAAAGGGACGATAGAGCCCTTCAGCCTTAGCGTTCGTCCCGGTGAAGCCGTTGGCCTCGCCGGTCTGCTGGGTTCCGGACGCACGGAAACCGCAGAGCTGCTGTTCGGCATTAAAAGCGCCGACAGCGGTAGCGCCTTCATCAGGGGAAAACCACATGCCATCCGCACGCCAGCCCAGGCTTCGCGCGCCGGAATAGGCTTCTGTCCTGAAGATCGCAAAACCGACGGTATTATCGGCGCGGCTTCGGTGCGGGAGAATATTATTCTGGCGTTACAGGCCCAGCGCGGCTGGCTACGGCCAATAAAAAAACGCGAACAGCAGCAGATTGCCGAGCGCTATATCAAAAGTCTGGGGATCCGCACGCCGCACGCCGATCGGCCGGTAGAGCTGCTCTCCGGCGGCAATCAGCAAAAGGTGCTGCTTTCCCGCTGGCTGGTGACGAAGCCGCAGTTTCTGATCCTGGATGAGCCGACGCGCGGCATTGATGTCGGTGCGCATGCGGAAATCATCCGGCTAATAGAAACGCTCTGCGCGGACGGTCTGGCGCTGCTGGTCATCTCTTCGGAACTGGAGGAGCTGGTCGGCTATGCGGACAGGGTGATTATTTTACGGGATCGCCGCCAGGTCGCGGAGATCCCGCTGGAGGCGCTTTCCGTAGCCTCCGTGGTCAACGCGATTGCCGCAGGAGGCAAACATGCCTGAAACACAGCTGATGAAAAAAAACGCCTCCGGACGCAAACTCAGGCTGCCGCCAGGCATGCCGCAGCTTGCCGCGCTGATGCTGGTACTGCTGGCAGATAGCCTGGTCGCGCACAATTTCTTTGCTATCCACCTGCAGGACGGACGACTGTTCGGCAGCCCGATAGATATTCTTAACCGCGCCGCGCCGGTTGCGCTACTCGCTGTTGGTATGACGCTGGTGATCGCCACTGGCGGTATTGATCTGTCGGTGGGCGCAGTGATGGCGATAGCAGGCGCTACGGCGGCCACACTTACTGTTTCCGGTCATAGTTTACCGATTGTGATCCTTGCCGCGCTGGGCAGCGGCGTGCTGTGCGGCTTGTGGAATGGTGTGCTGGTGGCGCTGCTGAAAATCCAGCCTTTTGTGGCAACGCTGATCCTGATGGTCGCCGGACGAGGCGTGGCGCAACTGATTACCGAGGGCCAGATCGTTACCTTCAATAACGATTCGCTGGCCTGGCTGGGCAGCGGCACGCTGTGGCTTTTGCCTGTACCTGTATGGATCACAGTTGTGGTGGCGGTGCTGGTCTGGCTGCTGGCGAGAAAGACCGCGTTGGGCATGTTTATCGAAGCGGTGGGGATCAATCTGCGCGCCGCGCGCAATGCCGGAGTGAACGGTTGGGCAGTGGTTATGACCACTTATATCCTTAGCGGCCTGTGCGCTGCGACAGCGGGACTAATCGTGGCGGCGGATATACGCGGCGCTGACGCCAACAATGCCGGGCTATGGCTGGAGCTGGACGCTATTCTCGCTGTAGTGATTGGGGGCGCTTCGCTGCTGGGCGGTCGCTTTAATCTGCTGCTGTCGCTGCTGGGCGCGCTGATTATTCAGGCAATGAATACCGGCATTCTGCTCTCCGGCTTTCCGCCAGAGCTGAACCAGGTGGTGAAAGCCGTGGTGGTAATGGCGGTGCTGCTGCTGCAGTCGCCTGCTTTTCTGCAACTCTTTAAGCGAGGTCGCCGTGATTAAACGTCACTTGCCGTTAATGATTACGCTGCTGGTTTTTGTGGCGGGCTACCTGTTTTGCCTGACGCAGTTTCCCGGCTTCGCCTCTACACGCGTAATCGCCAATATCCTGACCGATAACGCTTTTCTGGGCATTATCGCCGTGGGCATGACCTTTGTGATCCTTTCTGGCGGCATCGATCTGTCGCCAGGCGCGGTGATCGCTTTTACCGGTGTTTTTCTGGCGCGGGCGATTGGCGATTTTCATCTCGACCCCTGGCTGGCTTTCGCGCTGGTAATGGCGATGGGAGCGGCATTCGGCGCGCTGATGGGCTGGCTGATCGATGCGCTAAAAATTCCCGCTTTTATTATTACGCTGGCGGGCATGTT
Organism: Pantoea sp. sgz302252; assembly: GCF_042610525.1. Classification (GTDB taxonomy): domain Bacteria; phylum Pseudomonadota; class Gammaproteobacteria; order Enterobacterales; family Enterobacteriaceae; genus Erwinia. The sequence goes on along the minus strand of NZ_JBHDVM010000004.1, from coordinate 21,509 downwards.
TTTTCTGCGCGGCAGCAGCTATCTGCTAGCGGAAAGCTCAATCCCTATCGATCATCCTCTTTACGGCACGCTCTCGTCGCTGGCGTGGAAAGTTCCCGGCGGCGGCAGGCTGAGCCTGCTGGCGCTGATTATGCTGGCTGTAGTGGCTTTCGGGATAGTGCTGGCGCATCGCACTCGCTTCGGCAACGAAGTTTACGCGCTCGGCGGCAATATTACTTCGGCGCGCCTGATGGGGATCAGTACGCGCAGCGCTACCGTACGCATCTATATGCTTTCCTCTGCGCTGGCGACGCTGGCGGGCATTGTTTTCTCTATCTATACCTCGGCTGGTTACGCGCTGGCAGGTATGGGCGTGGAGCTGGATGCCATTGCTTCCGTGGTGATTGGCGGCACCTTGCTTTCTGGCGGTGTTGGCACCGTGCTCGGCACATTGTTTGGCGTGCTGATTCAAGGGCTGATTCAAACCTGGATCAATTTTGACGGCACGCTAAGTTCCTGGTGGACGAAAATCGCCATCGGTATCCTGCTGTTCGCTTTTATCGCGCTGCAAAGGGGCCTGACCCTGGTCTGGGATCGCCAGCAGAATGCGCCAGTAAAAAGATTGAGCTGAGGACGGCCAGGAGCGCCCGGGTTCTCCTGTTTTATGCTGAACTACAGACGTAAAAAAGCCCGATTGGTTGTCGGGCTTTTTTACGTTCTGAGCGGCGAAGGCCGCTCAAATTAGTGCTGCTTACATCTACTCACGTAAGCCATATTACCATTTTTACTGCCCGCGTCAACGGGCCATCATTTAGACAATTCTGATTGGATTAGCTACAAACTACTGGTATTATATACAGGTGTTGTGAGTGGGGCAGCCGGGTGGAAAACGCCAGATTTCATCCGTCGGATAACAGGTGGTGCTGATCCGATTGCCTTAGCCCTGAGTGCTGCTTACATCTACTCACACCCGATGTAGCCGGTTAAGGGTGAAGGTAAAGGCATTAACCGGCTGCGGCGCTCGCCTGTAAAGGGGAACGTCACAGTGATAACTCTTGCCTGCATCTTTCTGGTGCTTAGGATCTTGCTGCTGGTCTTACAGATCGCCGCACAGGTCACAGAGTTAATCCTTGCGAAACGCAAGTGAGTGAAAGCGCTTAGCCGCTAACACAACTGGACTAAAGGCCGGGAAAATACCACCCGGCCTTTTTTCATCTCATTATGATTGCGTATCTGCTGGCAAAATAAAAACGCCGCAGCGATAAGCTGCGGCGTTATAAATGCAGGCTAAGGATCAGCGCTGATTCAGTCGATAATAAGCTTCGTTCCAGCGTAGCGCGTCCTTAAAGCCGTGCAGCGTGGTCTCTTCGTCAATTACCAGCACCTCGATGCCATGCATCTCGCCATACTGGCGCATATCCTCTATCGTCAGCGCCTGGCTGAATACCGTATGGTGTGCGCCACCGCCGAGGATCCAGGCTTCAGACGCCGTAGCCAGCGAAGGCTGCGCACGCCACAGCGCGCGGGCCACCGGCAGTTTCGGCAGCGGCTTCGGCTGCTCAACGGCATCCACTACGTTGACCAGCAGGCGGAAACGATCGCCCATATCAATCACGCTGGCATTCACCGCACGTCCGGCAGGCGTGGAAAAAATCATGCGTGCCGGATCGGCCTTGCCGCCAATGCCCAGATACTGTACGTCAATCAGCGGGCGTGATTCTTTGGCGATGGAAGGGCAGACCTCCAGCATATGCGAACCCAGCACCAGTTCATTACCCGGGGAGAAGTGATAGGTGTAATCCTCCATAAAAGAGGTGCCGCCAGGCAGGCCGGTCGCCATCACTTTAAAAATGTGCAGCAGCGCGGCGGTTTTCCAGTCGCCTTCGCCTGCGAAACCATAGCCCTGGCCCATCAGCCGCTGTACCGCCAGCCCAGGCAGCTGGGTCATGCCGTGCAGCGTCTGGAAGTTGGTGGTAAAAGCCATACAGCCTTCGGCCTGCAAAAAGCTTTTGATGCCCAGCTCAATGCGGGCTGCGTCCAGCACGTTCTGCCGCTTATCGCCGTTGACCGCAGCCGCAGCCGTAAAGTCATACAGGCTTTCGTATTCATCAATCAGCGCGTTAACGTCGCCATCGCTGATGCCGTTGATCACCTCGACCAGATCGCCCACGCCCCAGCCGTTAACCGCATAGCCAAACTGGATTTGCGCCGCAACCTTATCGCCTTCCGTTACCGCTACTTCGCGCATATTGTCGCCGAAGCGGGCAACCTTGAGCTGCGCGCTGGCCTGTTTAGCCGCAGCGGCGCGCATCCATTTGCCGATGCGCTCCTGCGCGGTTTTGTCCTGCCAGTGGCCGGTGATCACGCTGTGCGGCAGACGCATACGCGCGCCGATAAAACCGAACTCGCGGCCGCCATGCGCGGTCTGGTTCAGGTTCATAAAATCCATATCCATACTGTCCCACGGGATCTCCGCATTGAACTGGGTATGGAATTGCAGCAGCGGTTTATTCAGCACCGACAGGCCGCCAATCCACATTTTGGCGGGTGAGAAGGTGTGTAGCCAGGTAATGATGCCTAAGCACTCTTCGGCATAGTTTGCCTCACGGCAGAGGGCCAGCGCCTCGTCCGGGCTTTTCACCAGCGGCTTTAGCTGAAGCCTGAACGGCAAATTGCCTTCGCGGTTAAGCCCGTCCACTACCTGCTGAGCATGTTGCTCCACCTGGCGAAGCGTCTCGGCGCCGTAGAGATGTTGAGTACCAATCACAAACCAGACGCTGAGCGCATTGAGCTGAGCCATACTTTCTCCTTAACTGTTTAGCTGGCGCGGGGCGAACTGCGGTTCGGCCACTTCGCACCATTGAAGGTAACGCTGATAGAGCTGCTGATAGCGCCCGACGCGGCTGGCGTCAGGCTGCAGGGTAACGGCGATCGGGCTGGCCATTTTTTGCTGGGCGGCAGGCACATCGGCATAGACGCCAGCGGCCACGGCGGCAAAGATCGCCGCGCCAAGCGCGCAGCATTCATCGGAGCTGACGATATCCAGTGGACGATTCATCACGTCGCAGCAGACTTGCATAATGGCCGGGGATTTACGGGCGATGCCGCCGAGGGTCAGAATGTTCTCTACCGGAATTTGCTGGCGTTCGAAGCACTCCATAATGGCGCGCGCGCCAAAGGCCGTGGCGGCGATAAAGCCGCCAAACAGCGCAGGCGCATCGGTGCCGAGATTGAGATCGGTAATCACGCCTTTCAGACGCTGGTTGGCAAAAGGCGTGCGGCGGCCATTAAACCAGTCCAGCACCACCGGCAAATGCTCCAGCTGAGGATCTGCCGCCCAGGCTTTGGTCAGGTCGTTCAGCAGATTTTTTTGCGCCAGCGCTAATTCTGCCTGGAGCTGAGGATTTTTTTCGGCGGCCAGCGCCAGCGGCCAGCTAAGCAGGCGGCTAAACCAGGCATACATATCGCCAAAGGCCGACTGGCCCGCTTCCAGACCGATCATATCTGGCACCACGCTGCCGTTGACCTGGCCGCAGATCCCTTCGATGGCGCGGTCGCCGACCCGATCGACATCGGCAATCAGGATGTCGCAGGTTGAAGTACCGATCACTTTCACCAGCGTATAAGGCGTGGCGCCCGCTCCGACCGCGCCCATATGGCAGTCGAACTCGCCGCCGGAAATCATTACGCTTTCCGGCAAGCCCAGACGCGCCGCCCATTCTTTAGTGATTTGACCAACGGGCTGTTCCGCCGTCCAGGTTTCGCGAAACATTGGCGTATTCAGATGTTCCGTCAGCAGCGGATCCAGCGCATTGAAAAAATCTGCGCCGGGCAGGCCGCCCCAGGCCGGATGCCACAACGATTTGTGACCGGCGGCGCAGCGGCCACGGCGGATTGCTTCCGGCGCGGTAGTACCGCTGAGCAGGGCAGGTACCCAGTCGCAAAGCTCGACCCAGGCGACCGCTGCTTCCCGTACCGCCTTATCCTCACGGCTGACGTGCAAAATCTTTGCCCAGAACCACTCCGAAGAGTAGGTGCCGCCAATAAAGCGCGCGTAGTCTTCAAAGCGTCCGCTATGGCAAAGCGCAGTAATTTCTTCCGCCTCTTTGATGGCCGTATGATCCTTCCACAGCACAAACATGGCGTTAGGGTTTTCAGCAAACTCCGGGCGCAGCGCCAGCACATTGCCTTCCCGATCTATGGGCGCCGGCGTAGAACCGGTGGAATCCACGCCGATGCCAACGATATTTTGCCGCTGCGCAGGCGTTAGCTTAGTGACAACGTCACGTATTGCCTGTTCGAAAGCGTCGATATAGTCCTGCGGGTGATGACGGAACTGATTAAGGCGGCTCTGGCTATAAAGGCCAGCCTGCCAGCGCGGATAGGCGACGACGCCAGTTTGCAGCTCTTTGCCGCTGGCGCATTCCACTGCCAGCGCGCGTACGGAATCACTGCCAAAGTCCAGACCGATAGTAATGGCGTCCAGGTGCATTTTTTTCTCCGGGCGGTCAATGAAAAAAGTTAGCTCTACCCTAAGAAATCGCGCGGCTGGCGGTTAGGCTTTCGGCCGCTGCAAATATGCACTTTTCTGCCGTTGCGCAGCGTTTTGTGACCGGCTTCAAATGTTTGATTTGTGTTAATTTTGCTGAATATATGGATCAAATAGCTAAAAGTTCAGGGTGTGATAGCGCTCTCCCTTTCGCCGCATCTTTACCATTACAACTAGCGCTTATCGGCGTCTGTAGTCTGCGTGAATGCCGAATACGCTGGCGTTGCAGCGAGCCAGGAGCAAATTGATACCGTTTACATTAAACCGCCAAAAGCGGGCACTGAGCCGGAGAGCCTCATGCATAAATTCACTAAGGCGTTAGCCATCGCTGGCCTCGCCGCCGTTATGTCACATTCGGCTATCGCCGAGACCATGAAACTCGGTTTTCTGGTGAAACAGCCGGAAGAACCCTGGTTCCAGACCGAATGGAAATTCGCCGATAAGGCCGGCAAGGAGCTGGGTTTTGAGGTGATCAAAATTGCCGTGCCCGACGGCGAAAAAACCCTTAATGCTATCGATAGCCTGGCCGCCAGCGGCGCAAAAGGTTTTGTTATCTGCACGCCGGATCCCAAGCTGGGTTCGGCCATAGTGGCGAAAGCCCGCAGCTACGATCTGAAAGTGATTGCCGTGGACGATCAGTTTGTGACGGCCAAAGGCAAGCCGATGGAAACGGTGCCGCTGGTAATGATGGCGGCGACCAAAATCGGCGAGCGTCAGGGACAGGAACTCTATAAGGAGATGAAAAAGCGCGGCTGGAACGAGAAAGAAACCGGCGTGATGGCCATTACCGCAGACGAGCTTGATACGGCGCGCCGCCGCACCAGTGGTTCCGTTGATGCGTTAAAGGCGGCTGGCTTCCCGGAAGCGCAAATTTATAAAGTGCCAACCAAATCCAACGATATCCCTGGTGCGTTCGACGCAGGCAACTCGCTGCTGGTTCAGCATCCGGAAGTCAAACACTGGCTGATCGTCGGGATGAATGACAATACCGTGCTCGGCGGCGTGCGCGCTACTGAAGGCCAGGGATTCAAAGCGCCGGACGTAATCGGCATCGGCATTAACGGCGTGGACGCGGTTAGCGAATTGTCGAAAGGCCAGGCCACCGGCTTTTACGGCTCGCTGCTGCCAAGCCCGGACGTGCACGGCTATAAAAGCATCCAGATGCTGCATGACTGGGTAACTAAAGATGCAGAGCCGCCGAAGTTTACCGAAGTCACCGACGTGGTGCTGATCACCCGTGAAAATTTTAAAACCGAACTGGCGAAAAAAGGCCTGATGTAGTCGGAGCGGGGCCGTTGTCCGGCCCCATTTTCTATAGCGAGGAATGACCATGGCATCCCCGTATCTGAGCTTTCACAATATCGCGAAAACCTTTCCCGGCGTTAAGGCGCTGACGGATATCAGCTTCGACTGCGCCGCAGGCCAGGTACATGCGCTGATGGGCGAAAACGGCGCGGGCAAATCGACGCTGCTGAAGATCCTGAGCGGCAGCTATCAGCCCACCAGCGGCGAAATCCGGCTAAAAGGCCAGCCGGTTAATTTTACCAATACGCTTGATGCACTGAACGCGGGCGTCGCCATTATTTATCAGGAGCTGCACCTGGTGCCGGAAATGTCGGTGGCGGAAAACATCTATCTGGGCCAGCTTCCACAGCGCGCAGGCTTTGTTAATCGTTCGCTACTGCGCTATGAGGCGGGATTACAGCTGAAAAATTTAGGCATGGATATCGATCCGGATACGCCGCTGAAATCTCTGTCGCTGGGACAGTGGCAGATGGTGGAGATTGCAAAGGCGCTGGCGCGCAACGCTAAAGTTATCGCTTTCGACGAGCCAACCAGTTCGCTTTCCGCCCGTGAAATCGAGCATCTGTTCCGCGTTATCCGCCAGCTACGCGACGAGGGCAGAGTAGTGCTCTATGTGTCGCACCGCATGGAAGAAATCTTCGCGCTCAGCGATGCCATTACAGTGTTTAAAGATGGGCGCTACGTGCGTACTTTTTCGGATGTAGCCGCCACCAGCCATGACGAACTGGTGCAGGCGATGGTTGGCCGCGAAATCGGCGATATCTATGGCTATGCGCCGCGTAAAACCGGCGAAGTCCGCCTGAAACTGGATAACGTGCAGGCTAAAGGCGTCCGTACGCCGATTTCTCTGGAAGTTCGCGCGGGCGAAATCGTTGGGCTGTTTGGCCTGGTCGGCGCAGGACGCAGCGAACTGCTAAAAGGGCTGTTCGGCGGCACGCGTATCAGCAGCGGCGAAGTGCTGCTCGACGGCAAAAAGCTGAGTATTCGCGAACCTTCAGATGCAATTCGTGCCGGAATTTTGCTCTGCCCGGAGGATCGTAAGGCGGATGGCATCATTGCAGTACACTCCGTACGCGACAATATCAATATCAGCGCGCGGCGCAATAACCTGACAGCAGGTTGTCTGATCGACAATCAGTGGGAAAGTAAAAACGCTGCCAGCCATATCCGCTCGCTAAACATCAAGACGCCCGGCGCCGACCAGCTGATTATGAACCTTTCCGGCGGCAACCAGCAGAAGGCAATTCTGGGCCGCTGGCTGTCGGAAGAGATGAAAGTGATCCTGCTGGACGAACCGACGCGCGGCATCGATGTGGGCGCGAAAAACGAAATTTATCGTCTGATCTATGCGCTGGCGGAAGAGGGCATTGCGGTGCTGTTCGCCTCCAGCGATTTACCGGAAGTCATGGGGCTGGCCGATCGCATTCTTGTGATGCGCGAAGGCGCTATCGCGGGCGAGCTGAGCCATCAGGAAGCCACCGAAGCCCTGACGCTGGCGCTTGCCATGCCGAAAACCACCCAACACGTAGCCTGACCTGAGGAACCAATCATGTCTTTAACAACTTCTTCCGCCACGCCGCCGAGGCAGCGCGTTAACCTGAGCCGTATCTGGGACAATTTCGGCATGCTGGTGGTCTTTGCGGTGCTTTTTATCGGCTGCACGATCTTCGTGCCGAACTTCGGCACGCTGATCAATATGAAAGGGCTGGGCCTGGCGATGTCGATGTCCGGCATGGTCGCCTGCGGCATGCTGTTCTGCCTGGCTTCCGGCGACTTCGATCTCTCTGTAGCCTCGGTTATCGCCTGTGCGGGCGTTACCACGGCCGTGGTGATCAATATGACCGAAAGCCTGTGGATCGGCATTGCCGCCGGTTTGTTGCTGGGCGTTGTCTGCGGCTTCGTGAACGGCTTTGTGATTGCGAAACTCAAAATCAACGCGCTGATTACTACGCTGGCGACCATGCAAATTGTACGCGGACTGGCCTATATTTTCTCTGACGGCAAAGCGGTGGGCATTGAAGACGAACGTTTCTTCGCGCTGGGCTATGCAAGCTGGCTGGGCGTACCTGCGCCGGTGTGGTTGACCATAGGCACGCTGCTGATCTTTGGCTTTTTGCTGAATAAAACTACCTTTGGCCGCAATACGTTGGCTATCGGCGGCAACGAAGAGGCGGCTCGTCTGGCTGGCGTACCTGTGGTACGTACGCGCATTATTATCTTTATCCTTTCCGGGCTGGTTTCCGCCGCGGCGGGCATTATCCTGGCTTCACGCATGACCAGCGGCCAGCCGATGACTTCGCTGGGCTACGAGCTGATTGTGATCTCCGCCTGCGTGCTGGGCGGCGTCTCGCTGAAGGGCGGCATCGGCAAAATCTCTTACGTGGTCGCGGGCGTGCTGATTTTGGGCACGGTAGAAAACGCGATGAATTTACTGAACATCTCGCCGTTCTCACAGTATGTGGTTCGCGGTCTGATATTGTTGGCAGCGGTGATTTTCGACCGTTATAAACAGAAAGCCAAAACGGCCTGAGGAGGCGTTATGTATCATCGTCTGGCACCGGTAGCGCAATCCA
>NZ_JBHDVM010000004.1:0-12970 GCF_042610525.1 Pantoea sp. sgz302252 | reverse complement strand
CAAAGGGCGCGGCCAGGTTTTTAGCGGCGAAGAAGCCTTTGAATGCGAGCCGGGCGATCTGCTGCTGTTCCAGCCGAAAACAGCGCACTACTACGGCCGTTCGCCGCAGAGCGAGTGCTGGCATCACCGCTGGATCTACTTTCGCCCACGCGCCTACTGGAGCAGCTGGCTGGTCTGGCAGGACGAAAAGCGCGGCGTGGGCAGGCTTCGGCTGCCGGAAAGACTGTGGCCGGAGTTCGAGCGGCTTTTTACTACTATTGAGCAGACGCATACTTCAGGCAAACGCTTTGCCGAAGAGCTGGCGATGAACCTGCTGGAAAGGCTGCTGCTGCGCGCGGTAGAGGAAGATCCCCGTACGCATCAGCAAATCCGCGACCCGCGCATTATCGAAGCCTGCCAGTACGTTACCAATAACCTGGCGGGCGAACTAAAAATTGACGAAGTGGCAAACCATGTTTGTCTGTCGCCGTCGCGGCTGGCGCATCTGTTCCGCGAACAGATGGGTATTAACCTGCTGCGCTGGCGAGAGGATCAGCGCATTATCCGCGCCAGGCTGCTGCTGCAAACTACTCAGGAGCCTATTGCTACCGTGGGCCGTATCGTAGGCTACGACGATCAGCTCTATTTTTCCCGCGTGTTTCGTAAACGCGTCGGCGTCAGCCCCAGCGATTTCCGCCGCCGTTCGCTGGATGCCGATACGCTGGCGACCCGCGAAAGCTGGGATTTGCTGCCTGCGCAGTAACTTTCTTTTAACATTCAGCTAAATCCGTCTTGTCCTTGCCCGACTGATGGTCTTAAATCATTCGGGTAAGCGACAAGAGGAACAGAAATGAACGACAATATTCGTGTTGGCCTGGTCGGCTACGGCTTCGCCAGCAAGACCTTTCACGCGCCGTTAATCAGCGGCGCCGCCGGAATGGAGCTGGCGGCCGTCTCCAGCAGCGACGCTGATAAAGTGCTCGCCGACTGGCCTACGGCGACGGTAGTTGCCGATCCGCAGGCGCTGTTCGACGATCCCTCCATCCAGCTAATCGTTATTCCTACGCCTAACGACACCCATTTCCCGCTGGCGAAAGCAGCCCTGAACGCGGGCAAGCATGTGGTGGTGGATAAGCCTTTTACCGTCACGCTTTCGCAGGCGCGCGAGCTGGAGGCGCTGGCCGCGGCTAAGGGATTGCTGCTGTCAGTGTTTCATAACCGCCGCTGGGACAGCGATTTTTTAACGCTGAAAACGCTGCTGGCGGAAGGTACGCTGGGCGAGATCCGCTATTTTGAATCCCATTTCGACCGCTTCCGTCCGGAAGTGCGTAACCGCTGGCGCGAACAGAAGGGCGCGGGCAGCGGTATCTGGTTCGATTTAGGGCCGCATTTGATTGACCAGGCGCTCCAGCTATTTGGATCGCCGGTTGCTATCAATGTTGATATGGCAGAGCTGCGTCCCGGCGCGCAAACCACCGACTATTTCCATGCCGTACTGACCTATCCAAAGCGTCGCGTAGTGCTGCATGCCAGCATGCTGGCGGCGGCGGAATCAGCGCGTTATCAGGTGCACGGCACGCGCGGCAGCTATGTGAAATATGGTCTGGATCCGCAGGAAGATAGCCTGAAATCGGGCGCGCGTCCGCCGCAGGAAGAGTGGGGTTACGATATGCGCGACGGTGTAGTCACTCTGGCTAACGGCGAGATGATGGCGGAAGAGACGCTGCTGACCACGCCGGGCAACTATCCGGCCTATTACGCGGGCATTCGCGACGCCATCAACGGCGACGGCGCCAATCCGGTCACGCCGCAAGAGGCCATTCAGGTGATGGAGCTGATCGAACTGGGCTTACAGTCCGCCGAGAAGCGGCAGACTTTGTCATTGAAGTGAGCCATTCGGCATAAGCGAGGTTGATTACAAAACCCAGGTCGCGTTTAACTCTTTGACAGAGCAGCAGAGGCAGATCGGAACATGGACACGCCGTGAAATCGTCCCTGATGGCTCGGTTGGCGCGTCCATGCGCCAAACGGTCCACTTATCCGCTCAGCCTCTGCCGCTATAAAGCTTCTGTTTTGCTGTAGAAAAAAACCAGGAGCCAGAAGCGGTTCAGGTTTGTCAGCAGTCTGAGCGCGCCATAAGGCGCGCTCTACTGCATCAAAATCCTTGATATCTAAGGCTGCACGACCCCATCGTTTTTTTAACCCGCAACGCTGGCGCGAACTGCCGCTTTTTCCGCTTCGCTCAGGAAAGCGATCTTCAGACCGTTCTCCTGCGCGGTGCGCATTTGCTGCTGGCTCAGACCGGCCTGCGGAGCGGCGATCTTATACTCGTGGCCGATTTCGATGCCCTGTACCGCCGGATCGTCGGTGTTAATTGTCGCCAGAATGCCGTGATCCAGGAATTTGGCCAGCGGATGGTGCAGCAGTGAAGAAACGGTGCTGGTTTGAATGTTGGAGGTCAGGCAGGACTCAATGCCGATGCCTTTCTCTGTCAGATAATCCATTAGTTTCGCGTCTTCCACCGCTTTAACGCCATGGCCGATACGCTCCGCGCCCAGTTCGTTGATTGCCTGCCAGATGCTTTCCGGGCCTGCCGCTTCGCCCGCATGGACGGTAATACGGAAGCCAGCATCGCGTGCGCGATTAAAATGGCTCAGGAACTGGCTGCCCGGAAAGCCAAGCTCGTCGCCTGCGAGATCCAGCGCGGTGATATGATCGCGGTGCGCCAGCAGGCCTTCCAGCTCCTGTAAACAGGCTTCTTCGCCGAAGGTGCGGCTCATAATGCCAATCAGGCGCACGGTAATATTGTGCTTTTCGCAGCCTGCACGAACGCCATCGATGACGGCTTCCACTACGCCTGCGATCGGCAGGTTATGCGTCATCGCCATATAGCCCGGAGAAAAACGCAGCTCGGCATAGTGGATACCGGCGCGAGCCGCATCCTCAACGTTTTCCATAGCTACACGACGGCAGGCATCCAGCGAGCCAAGCACTTTTACGCCCCAGTCCAGCTTTTGCAGGAAGCTCACCAGATCCGGTTCGTTTTTCATTACCTGCACGTGCGGACGCAGTGTCTCCAGCGTGGAAGCGGGCAGCGATAAATTAAACTCACGGCCTAAATCCAGAATGGTCTGCGCGCGAATATTGCCGTCAAGGTGGCGATGAATATCAGTAAGAGGAATATGGGGATCGATCATGGCGATGCACTCTGTAGTTATAAAAGTGCATATCAGTATAAAAACATTCGCCGCTTTTGCGCCAGCGAATTGCAGAGCCGATGGGCCGACTGCCGATTAATTGCCCGGGGTAAGATGAAAAAAACCGCGCCAACCCTAAGGCGCGGCGCGGTTGAAGAGCCGGACGATATCTTACTGCGGCATTGTCGCCGGATTGCCGCCCAGCATATAGCGGGCCAGGAACTGGTCGAGGGTCATTTTCTCGCCGTTCATGGTGACCTGACCGCTGGCGTACTGCAGGCTGGTCACGATGTTGTTATCTTCCTGTTTGGTCAGGCGGAACATCTGGCCCATCGCGGCTACGCCTTTCACCTGCTGTTCGGCGAGCTTAGCGGCTTCTTCCTGCTTGTAGCCTTCCGCCATCGCGACCTGGGTCATCATTTCTGATGCCATCTCCATAGAGATGGTCAGCTTGCCGTCCAGGGTTTTCAGCACGTTATCGACCGATTGCGTCAGCGTCTGCGGTTTTGCACCGGTAGCCGGATCTTTAAAGTGCGCGGAAAGGTTGAAAGTGCTTTCGCCCCTGGCGTTTTTCCAGCTTAACGGCGCGATATTAACCACCGGGTTGCCTTTCAGCAGCAGCGGCAGGTTGGCGCTGAGGATTTCGCTCATTCGCTGCTGGTACAGCTCAACGTTATCGTTCAGACCCGGTTCGTTCATCAGCGCCTGCACCTGACGGCGGTAGTTGTCGGTAAAGGCTTTAATGCCGTCGGCGTCAAACTGGGAAACCTTCAGCGTCAGCTTGCCCTGGCCAAAATCGCGATCGCGGATTTTCAGCGAGTCCAGCGTGAAATCGGTGGTGCCGGCGACCAGATTATTGACCGTATCATAAGAAGAATTAAGCTTTGCGCCATCCAGGGTAAAGGCGTTCTGGCCATCTGCGGCGACGCTGAATTTCTCGGTGGAAACGTTTTGATCGCCAATGCGCAGCCCCTGCGCGTTAAGGTGCGTTTTGCCATCCATTTTCAGGCCGTTGATGGTAAACATCACCGGAATGCCTAACTGGTTGCGCATGGTCAGCACCAGGCTCTCCAGCTCGCCGTCGTAATCAACGCGATCGCCTTTTTTATCGGCGCTGAGGTTGATGGTGCCGCCATTAGAGGCAAAACGCTCGCCGGTCTGGGCATTAGCGTAGTCCAGCGGCAGCAGATGAATAACGGAAGCGGTAGCGCCGCCGTAGCCGACGCGGGTATCCGCCTGGATCGCCGACTGGCCTTTAGTCATGTCGAACAGCTTTTTCACCGCATCGGTGTTTTCCAGCTGGGTATGTACCGAGGCAAGGCTGGGGATCAGATTAACTTTTTTTAGCTGGGCAAAAGGGAAAGGGCCATGATCGATTTTTTCGGCCAGCACCAGGCTCTGGCCCGGTTTCAGCAACGCATTGTCTTCGGTTTGTGAATCCGACTGCACCACCAGACGTAACGTGCTGCTGAACACGCCGCGATGCCAGTCCTGATAGCTCAGTTTCAGGCGGCCATTTGGCACCAGCTCGTTCAGGCGGCTGTTAGCCTCCTGCACCAGCCCGTCCATGTTCTTTTCCAGCTGCTTGCCGGTAAACCACGCTGTACCAGTCCAAATCACGCCCAGGGCGATAATGACGCCCGCCGCTACCTTTGTTTTATTCATCTGTAGAGTCGTCCTTATAAGTCACTGATGCCAACACCAGCATCCAGCCCAATCCGGCTAAGAAAAACGTTTACGTATAACAGGTTAATAATGATAGCAACTGTGGCTCGCGGCGTCAGCCGCTATCTGGTTTTTCAGTGGAAGGCGCGCCTGGCACAACAATCTTTAAAAATTTTAACAGGGGCAATTCCGTAAATTTATGGGGAAATTCAGGGCGGCGGCAAAATGCGATAAGGACGACCGGCACGCATAATGTTAAATTATTGTATGTCATACTATGGCCCGCGCAAACTGCCCGGACGGGCAGTCGGGTTTTACTATCATCATTAAAGGAGAGAGACATGGCCGCCAACCGCATTGAAAAAGATTCAATGGGTTCCATCGAAGTTCCGGCTGATAAACTTTGGGGCGCGCAGACGCAGCGCTCGCTGGAGCATTTCCGCATCTCCAGCGAGAAAATGCCCGTTGAGCTGGTGCACGCGCTGGCGCTGACCAAGCGCGCTGCGGCAAAGGTCAACAGCGACCTGGGGCTGCTGCCCACAGAGCGTGCGCAGGCAATCGTACAGGCTGCCGATGAGGTTCTGGCGAATCAGCATGCCACAGAGTTCCCGCTGGCGATCTGGCAAACAGGCTCCGGTACTCAAACCAATATGAACATGAACGAGGTGCTCGCCAACCGCGCCAGCGAAATTCTGGGCGGCGAACGCGGCATGACGCGACTGGTGCATCCCAACGACGATGTTAACAAGAGCCAGAGCTCCAACGACGTATTTCCTACCGCTATGCACGTGGCTGCCGTTATCGCGCTGAACGAGCATCTGATCCCACAGCTGAAAACGCTGCAAAAAACGCTGAACGATAAAGCGGAAGCCTTTAAAGATATCGTGAAAATCGGCCGTACTCACCTTCAGGACGCCACGCCGCTGACGTTGGGCCAGGAAATTTCCGGCTGGGTAGCAATGCTGAAACACAACCTGACGCATATTGAACAAAGCATCCCGCACGTGGCCGAGCTGGCGCTGGGCGGCACGGCGGTAGGAACCGGCCTTAATACGCATCCGGAATATGCCGTTCGCGTAGCGCAGGAGCTGGCCGAGCTGACTAAGCAGCCGTTTGTTACCTCGCCAAATAAATTCGAAGCGCTGGCGACCTGCGATGCGCTGGTGCACGCGCACGGCTCATTGAAAGGGCTGGCGGCTTCATTAATGAAAATCGCTAACGATGTGCGCTGGCTCTCTTCTGGCCCGCGCTGTGGTATTGGCGAAATCGCTATTCCGGAAAATGAGCCGGGCAGCTCTATTATGCCGGGCAAAGTTAACCCGACCCAGTGCGAAGCGGTAACTATGCTTTGCTGCCAGGTGATGGGCAATGACGTCGCGGTAAATATGGGCGGCGCATCCGGAAACTTTGAGCTGAACGTTTACCGTCCGATGATCATTCATAATTTCCTGCAGTCGGTACGTATGCTGGCGGACGGCATGGATAGCTTTAATCATCATTGCGCGACGGGTATTGAGCCGAACCGCGATCGTATTTCCCAGCTGCTCAATGAATCCCTGATGCTGGTTACCGCGCTGAATACGCATATCGGTTACGATAAAGCGGCAGAAATTGCCAAAAAAGCGCATAAAGAAGGCCTGACATTAAAAGCTTCGGCGTTGAAGCTGGGCTATCTTTCCGAAGAAGAATTCGACAGCTGGGTACGGCCGGAAGAGATGGTCGGCAGCATGAAGTCGTAATCTGTAGAAAAAAGAGCGGCGCTCGTCTCCGCTCTTTTTTTCAGGCAAGCCTGTCGCTGTAAAGGTGCAAACGCGGAATAAGCGAAAAAAGCTTGTTTGCTTCCGGCTTAAAACGATGGACAACCTTAGCGGCATCATAATTTAATAACTCGCCCAGTTTGGGCACGGATAAGGCATCGGGGCAAAGCACCAGCAGCGGAGAAGGGCAGGCAAGCTGAGTTTGTTTTTGCTGCTGCTTATTCCAGATGCGGGCAATAGGCTGCACTTTAACCGGCCGCTTAATCTTCAGCTTTGCCGTAGCGGGCAAAGAATTAAGCATAGCGATTTCGTCCTGTAATTTCTCGCCCCACTGTTCACGAGTCCATGGCGCCATCGCCCGCCCGGAGCGCAGGCTTTTCTTCAGTTTTTCTACTATTTCCTCACGGGTAACGTTTTTAATTATATGCTTATTGGCCCAGCCAAAACGCACCGAGTCCGGGGCATCCAGTAATGAAACAGTACGGTAAGCGTTTAGCGTAATAAGCCCGCGCAAATGGCTGTGCACGAATTCAAATCGCTCTTCGCTGGGCACGCCGGATTCTACCGTGATAATTTCTTCCAGCCGCTGTTTCAGTTTATTGACCTGACTAACCTGCTGCTTTAACTCTTCGGCCTGTTCAGCCGATGCCTCCAGACATATTGCGCCGGGCAGGCGTACCGCCGCTTTAGTACTGACCGTTTCTGACTGGTGCTGCATATAAAGGCGACCATAGTGGGCCAGCGCCATAGCGAACGCCGACTGAGCAAGATGCTGCTCTACCTCTATGGTAGAGATAGGATCGTGTTCGTGGCCTTTTTGTACCAGCGGGAGCTCAAATACTCGCGCGGCCAGCAGGCGCTGGGCTGAAAGCAGACGGGTAAGCTCGCCCAGCGCCGCCTGAAGATCAGCGGCGCAGCGGTGCAGGTTTTCAACGGCATCATATCGGCTCATTGGGGATCCTTAGTTACAACATGCATTTAGGGCAAGGAATAATGAGTATTAATTGACAGAGAAAGAGAGTTTATTTGGCAAAGGCAGGGGGAATAAAAGCTGCCACGCTGAATTGCTCAGCGTGGCTGAAGATTTAGATCAGAAAATCTTCCAGCTTTTTACCCTGATCCAGCGCCTGCTTAATCACCGCTGGCGTACGGCCCTGGCCGGTCCAGGATTTCGTTTCGCCGTTTTCGTCGGTGTACTGATATTTAGCCGGACGTGGAGCACGTTTAGCACGAGATTTGCCGGAGTTATTATCGGCTGCGGTCAGCTCGCTTAAATCGATACCGTCGTCCAGAAGCATCTGGCGGTA
This sequence comes from Pantoea sp. sgz302252, assembly GCF_042610525.1. Lineage (GTDB taxonomy): Bacteria > Pseudomonadota > Gammaproteobacteria > Enterobacterales > Enterobacteriaceae > Erwinia. The sequence goes on along the minus strand of NZ_JBHDVM010000004.1, from coordinate 5,065 downwards.
TTTCGCCAGTTTTTCTTCTTTTTCTTTGATTTCAGAAGCGATAGCGGCTTCTGCATCACGACGCTCGTTAACTACCGCTTCGAGTTTTTCCAGCATCTCTTCCAGTTCAGATAAAGAAACTTCACGAGCCTGGGCACGAAGAGTTCGAATGTTATTTAATACTTTCAGAGTTTCGCTCATAAAGGAATCCGTAGCGTTGAGTTGGTTAAAAAAGATTATCAATGTATGTATCGTAGGACAGTGTACATAGAATTTCCTCAGTTAAAAACATAAAAGTTGAAAAAAAATTTTTATTGCCGGCCTTTTTCATATTTTTTGCAGAATAGTGCCTGCATAAAGATGTTATATTTATCATTAATGAGAAAATTCTTAACAACAAGTGCGGCAGTAAACCTGGAAAAAATGAGCCGCTCTGGTCAGACGCGTCTATAATTGCAGCGATATGTTCTCTGGATTAAAGCCTTAAATTCGATCTTCTTTAGCTACCTCAGAACGGTTTTTTGTAAGTCATTAGCAAAATTGTTTGTCTGGTTGTTAAAGCTGACTTCTCGAGGCATGAATCATATGCCGAAGAGAGTATAAAACGTAAGAGCGGTGTTTTTAAAACAGTACAAAAATGAACATTATTGGCGCGAAAAAGAGAGCTGGAATCGGTTTAAGTCTCAATAGTTTTTCGGCGACCGGCTCAGGATAGCTGACCTCAATAGTTACAACATACTTATGTTTATAATGATTAGGTTGCGGGGAGTCTGCCAGACACTGCCGCTTCACAGGTGCTGTAGAACTGTTAAAAACCAGCAGTGCAGGGCTTTATTAAACAGGCGGCTGGTCGCGCCAATTTTTCAATGCCAGGATTATCCTGTTCTTCTTAATGGGTAATATAAATGAAAGTCCCTTCACTACGCTGGGTCATGCTGATTTTGCTTTCCGCTCTGACGGTCATCGTTTTTGAACGTTGCGGGCTGCCTGCGGCGCTGCTGCTGGGGCCAATGCTGGTAGCGATTATCTTTGCCGCACGTGGTAAGCCAGTCGTTATTGCCAGACCGCTGTTTTCTCTGGCACAGGGCGTAGTAGGTTGCATGATCGCGCGTGCTATGCCGCCAAAAGTTTTTACAGAAATAGCCGGAAACTGGCCGCTTTTCGCTGCGGCAATATTTGCCGTGGTCTTTGCCAGCGCTCTGTCGGGCTGGCTTCTTACGCGCTGGCAGGTATTACCCGGTTCTACGGCAATTTGGGGCTCTTCTCCAGGCGCCGCTACCGCGATGACTTTAATGGCAGAAAGTTATAATGCCGATGTACGGCTGGTGGCCTTTATGCAATATCTGCGCGTGGTTATTGTTGCCGTGCTTGCCACGCTGGCTGCGCGTATCTGGACGCCTTGGGCACCAACGCCAGCTTTATCGCATTTTATGCTTATACAACTTCCTGACTGGCCGCTTTTCGGCGCAACTTTATTAGTCATAGCCGCCTGTGTCGGCATCAGCAGCCTGTTCCGGCTGCCCGCTGGCGCGCTATTAATTTCTCTGGCTGGCGGCCTTGTTGTGCAGAATACCCATCTTCTTAAACTGGAATTACCGGCGACGATATTGCTGCTTGCCTATACCATTATTGGCTGGAGCATTGGGTTACGTTTTAATCGCGCCATTCTTGTTTATGCGGCAAAAGCTTTACCTCGCCTTTTGCTCGCTATATTTAGTCTGATAGCAGTCTGCTGTGGGCTGGCTTATTTACTGGTACGATTTGCCGGTATCGATCCCTTAACTGCCTGGCTGGCGACCAGTCCAGGCGGTGCGGACTCAATAGCTATTATCGCCGCCTCCAGCCAGGTCGATCTCTCTTTTGTGATGGCGATGCAAACAGGACGTTTTATCGTGGTGTTGTTTACCGGGCCGCTGCTGGCTAAATGGATAGCCAGGCGAGCAGGCGCCCAGCCGCTTAGTGATACAAAAAAGCCGGACGAAAAGTCCGGCTGAGGTAAGCTTTTTGGATTAGGTTTCAGGGAAGGGCATCGTATTGCCCGGCGCTTCCCGGTGAATATGCAGGAAGGTCAGATGACGTTCATACTGATCGAGAATATCATTGATGATCTGCTCTTTAGTGTAATCCATCAGATCGTTGCCTTGCGTGCCCTCCAGCAGGAAAGTCTCCAGACGGAAATAGTCCGACTTGCCGCTGCGGGCGCGGTAGGTAAACGCTGGCACCGAGTAGCGCTGCGGCCAGATTTGATAAAGGAAGCTTTGCTCGTCGCCCAGACTTACCAGCATCTCCAGATGATTCAGACGCTCATCTTCCAGCGGCGGCAGTTCACTAACCTGCACCGTGGCGCCGCGTCGTTCCAGCTCCAGCGCCACCTCTTCCATTGCCGGGCGGCAAACGTTGTCCAGCATCTTTTTGGTATGCGTGCTGCCCGGATAGTTCATTACGCGCGAGATACGCTGTTTCCAGTTCAGGCGATCTTCGCGTGAAATTGGCACTGGCGGCGTGCTGACAACAGTACTGGCGCGGCGGTGATCTTCTACGCGCAGCGATTTATAGAGCCCGGCCATTACAAAGAAAATCACAAAGCTGAAGGGCAGCCCCATAATTACCGTAGTTTTCTGCAACGCGGTTACGCCGTTGACCATCAGCATACCCAGCGTCAGCAGCCCGATTGCCAGCGACCAAAAAATACGTAGCCAGTTAGGCGCATCGTTGTTGATATCGCTCAGCTTAGAAGTAAAGTTGCCCAGCACCAGCGAGCCGGAATCCGCCGAGGTAACGTAGAACAGCAGGCCGGTAATAGTGGCTACCGAGGCGCTAAAGGTAAAGGCCGGATACTGCGCCAGCAGGCTATAGAATCCACGTTCAGGATGCGCAAGCGTTTCCTGGGCCAGCGCCACATTACCGTGAATAATCTCGTATAGCGCGCTATTGCCGAAAATCGACAGCCACAGCAGGGTAAAGATAAACGGAATGGTCAGGGTGCCGACCACAAACTGGCGGATGGTGCGACCACGAGAAATACGTGCCAGGAACAAACCAACGAACGGCGACCAGGCAACCCACCAGGCCCAGAAAAACAGCGTCCAGTTATTCATCCACTCGTCAGGGCGGTCAAAAGCGAAGCTGTTCAGCGTCATACCCATAAAGCGATTGATATAGTCGCCGACGTTCAACACCAGCGCGTTAAGCAGGAAGCTGGTATTACCCATACAGAGTACAAACAGGATCAGGCCCAGCGCCAGCAGCACGTTAAGCTCCGACAGGATGCGGATCCCTTTATTAACGCCCGAGGTGACCGAGATAGTTGCCATAATCACCGACAGCGCAATCAGTGCAGCCTGAACCGTAATGCCCTCCGGCACGTCGAACAGTACTTTTAAACCGTAATTAAGCTGTACGACGCCTATACCCAGCGTGGTGGCGATCCCAAAAATGGTGCCAATTACCGCCGCGATATCTACCGAATGGCCGATTGGGCCGTTGATCCTTTTACCGAAAATAGGATAAAGCGCCGAGCGAATGGTAAGCGGTAGCCCGTAACGATAGCTAAAGTAGCCCAGCGCAATGCCCATCAGCGCGTACATCGCCCAGCCGGTCAGGCCATAATGGAATAATGTCCAGACCATCGCCTGACGTGCGGCTTCCAGCGTCTGGCCCTGGCCTTCCGGCGGCATCATATATTGCGTGACGGGTTCGGCCACGGAGAAGAACATCAGGTCGATGCCGATACCGGCGGCAAACAGCATCGCCGCCCAGCTCATCAGGCTGAATTCAGGCTTTGACTGCTCCGGCCCAAGCTTAATGGAGCCGAAACGAGAAGCGGCGATTAACACTACAAAGACAATATAAACGGTAGCCGCCAGCAGGTAATACCAGCCGAAGGTATTTGAAACCCACTGAAGTGTATTATTTATCCAGCGATCGGATGCCTCGGTAAAGAAGATTGTGGTAAGAGAAAAAAGCAGGATCAGCGCTGCTGAAGTGTAAAAGACCACGGGATTAATGCGGTCTTGCTGTTCTTTCCTGGGTATTTCAGTCGTCGGCATAGATTCTCCGAAAAAATGCTCAAGAATGGCCCCGATTTCGCAAAGCGTGCCTTAGCGCATACTGGGAAACTTCCGCCGCATATCCGCTAACTACACTAGAGAACCTGTCGGGATGTTATTTTAACTCACTGATATTCGGCTATAAGTTAGCCAAATTTGTTACCTCTGTCGCAGTAATGTTAAAAATTAGCTACACACTATAGTTTTTATTGATTGAGCATTCAATTAAAAATAATTCATCAAAGGCGGGCTTAATTAATCCATACAGTAACTAAGCGTTATTTTTTCTGCCCGCTCAGGCTTTATGCAAATAGCTGGCACCGCATGGAAGTGCATAGCAATAAGTAAAAACTTATGCTGCAATGATTAACGAAACTCGCTTTGCGAATAAGGAACAATGATGACTGAATATGCAATTATCGCCGGTGGCTGCTTCTGGTGCACCGAAGCGGTGTTTAAACAAATTAACGGCGTGGAATCCGTAGAGAGCGGCTATATCGGCGGTCATGTCGCCAATCCGACCTACAAGCAGGTTTGCACCGGCGAAACCGGGCATGCGGAAGCGATCCGTCTGGGCTTCGACCCGGAGAAAATCAGCTATGGCGAGCTGCTGGATATTAGCTTTGCCACTCACGATCCGACACAGCTGAACCGGCAGGGCAATGATATCGGCACCCAGTACCGTTCGGCGATTTTCCCGCTGAATGAAACCCAGGCAGTAGAGGCCAAAGCGGCTATCGCCCGCGCCCAGGCCGAGCTGGCCGAGCCGGTGGTGACAACTATTGAAAGCGCAAGCGAATGGTATCCGGCAGAAGATTACCATCAGAACTATTGGGAAGGGGAAGGTCAGGAGAACCGTTACTGCCTGGCGGTGATCCCGCCTAAGCTACAAAAGCTGCGTAAGCGCTACGCCAGCCAGACCAAATAAAGACCAGGGCGCTATAAGCGCCCTCAGACTGCTGACAAAGCTAAAAAAGCTCAGGTGAACATCTGTTTTTTTACAGCAACTCCGCAGCTTTATGGCGGCAGAGGCTGAG
>NZ_JBHDVM010000038.1:0-1064 GCF_042610525.1 Pantoea sp. sgz302252 | reverse complement strand
TCGCCCACCGTGATATCAAAGCCGCCCGCGCCCGCAAAGATGCCCGACTGCTCCGTCACCGACCGCCAGTCGCTGTTCATTTTATCCCGCGTGGCGCTGACGCTCGCCGTTGCCGCGCCGCCGACCGTATAGCCCGCGCCCGCGCTGGCGCTCTGCTGCTTCGCGTCGTACGTCTCGCTGTCCTGCTCACTGCTTATCGTCAGGTTGCGGCCCACGTCCGCCTTGACCGCCTCGCCGCTGACCTGCGCGCCCGTAAGCGTGGTGTCGCGTCCGCTGACAATCGTGACCTGGCTGCCCGCGTTTACCTGCGTTTCCACATGGCTGACGCTGTCCGCGTTTTCATGCCCTTTGCCCTTGTTGACGCTGGCGGAGACGTTAAGGCCCGCGCCGCCGGAGCCCGCCGTGATGCCCACGCCCACGCTGCCGCCTTTACTGCTGTTCTGGCTTCGCGTGCTGCTGCTCTCTTCGGCTGAGACAAGGTTAACGTCGCGATTCGCCGAGAGCTGCACGTCTTTGCCCGCCTGAAGCCGGCTGCCCTGAACGTTGATGTCCGTTCCGGTGGCGGTAACGGTGAGATTGTTGCCCGCCGTCAGGCTGCTGCCCTGCTGCGTGGTCTGCGTCAGCGAGCTTTCCGACTTCGCGCTCTGGCTGCCGTAAGAGATGCTGACGCCAACGGTGTTGGTTGCGCCTTTTTCATAGCCCTCGTCGCCCGGCTTCAGCCCCGCCGCGGCGTTTTTTGCCTCCGCCGCGCTGGTTTGCAGGCCGTCCAGCTCGTACGCCTGCTGCGCGCTGACGCCGCTCAGCGCCGCCTTGATGCCCTGTAAGGCCGCCAGGCGTCCGTCGCTCTCTTTTCTGGCCTCGTTCACCGTGGTTACCGCCGCGTTCAGCGCGCTGCCCGCCGTGCCAGAGAGCGCCACCGTCAGGCCGCTCTGCTTCTGTTCGGTTTTATGCGTCTGCGAAAGGCTGTTTTCCGCCGCCAGGATACTGACCTCTTTGCCAGTCAGGCTGATGTCTTTTCCGGCCAGCACGTCCGAGCCTTTTACCGTCAGGGCATTGCCCGCGCT
>NZ_JBHDVM010000037.1:0-1130 GCF_042610525.1 Pantoea sp. sgz302252 | reverse complement strand
CCAACGGTACGGCCGCCTTCGCGGATTGCGAAACGCAGACCGTCGTCCATTGCGATTGGGTGGATCAGGGTAACAACCATTTTGATGTTGTCGCCTGGCATTACCATTTCCACGCCTTCTGGCAGTTCGATGGTACCGGTCACGTCAGTAGTACGGAAGTAGAACTGTGGACGGTAGCCTTTGAAGAACGGAGTATGACGGCCGCCTTCGTCTTTGGACAGGATGTAAACCTCAGACTCGAACTTGGTGTGTGGCTTGATGGTGCCTGGCTTAGCCAGAACCTGACCACGCTGGATATCTTCGCGCTTGATACCGCGCAGCAGGATACCGCAGTTCTCACCCGCGCGGCCTTCGTCCAGCAGCTTACGGAACATTTCAACGCCGGTACAGGTTGATTTAGCGGTATCTTTGATACCAACGATTTCAACTTCTTCACCCACTTTAACGATACCGCGCTCTACACGACCGGTAACAACGGTACCACGGCCGGAGATAGAGAACACGTCTTCGATTGGCAGCAGGAACGGCTTATCGATAGCGCGCTCTGGCTCCGGGATGTAGTTATCCAGGTGACCAGCCAGCTCGATGATTTTAGCTTCCCACTCAGCGTCGCCTTCCAGCGCTTTCAGCGCAGAACCGTGAACGATTGGGGTGTCGTCGCCAGGGAAGTCGTACTGTGACAGCAGGTCACGTACTTCCATCTCTACCAGCTCCAGCAGCTCTTCGTCATCAACCATGTCGCACTTGTTCAGGAACACGATGATGTAAGGAACGCCAACCTGACGGCCCAGCAGGATGTGCTCACGGGTCTGAGGCATTGGGCCGTCAGTCGCAGCAACAACCAGGATAGCGCCGTCCATCTGCGCAGCACCGGTGATCATGTTTTTCACATAGTCGGCGTGGCCAGGGCAGTCAACGTGCGCGTAGTGGCGAGTCGGGGTGTCGTACTCAACGTGAGAAGTGTTGATGGTGATACCACGAGCTTTTTCTTCTGGTGCGTTATCGATCTGGTCGAATGCACGAGCAGAACCGCCGTAGGTTTTAGCCAGTACGGTGGTGATAGCAGCAGTCAGGGTAGTTTTACCGTGGTCAACGTGGCCGATAGTACCAACGTTGACGTGCGGTTTGGA
>NZ_JBHDVM010000036.1:0-1145 GCF_042610525.1 Pantoea sp. sgz302252 | reverse complement strand
ATGACAGATAAGCGCAAAGACGGTTCAGGAAAGCTGCTGTACTGCTCTTTTTGCGGCAAGAGCCAGCATGAAGTCCGCAAGCTGATTGCCGGCCCGTCAGTCTATATTTGCGACGAATGCGTCGATCTGTGCAACGACATCATTCGCGAAGAGATCAAAGAAGTGGCGCCTCACCGCGAGCGCAGCTCGCTGCCGACGCCGCACGAAATCCGTGAGCATCTGGACGACTACGTAATCGGCCAGGAGCGGGCAAAAAAAGTGCTGGCGGTGGCGGTGTATAACCACTACAAGCGCCTGCGCAACGGCGACACCAGCAACGGCATCGAGCTGGGCAAAAGCAACATCCTGCTGATTGGCCCGACGGGCAGCGGCAAAACGCTGCTGGCAGAGACGCTGGCGCGCCTGCTGGATGTGCCGTTCACCATGGCGGATGCCACCACGCTGACCGAAGCGGGCTACGTGGGCGAGGATGTGGAAAACATCATCCAGAAACTGCTGCAGAAGTGCGACTACGACGTGCAGAAAGCGCAGCGCGGTATCGTCTACATCGATGAAATCGACAAGATTTCACGCAAGTCAGACAATCCGTCGATAACGCGTGACGTGTCGGGCGAGGGCGTACAGCAGGCGCTGCTGAAGCTAATCGAGGGCACGGTAGCGGCAGTACCGCCGCAGGGCGGACGCAAGCATCCACAGCAGGAGTTCCTGCAGGTGGACACCTCGAAAATCCTGTTTATCTGCGGCGGCGCGTTCGCCGGTCTGGACAAGGTTATCTCGCAGCGCGTGGATACCGGTTCGGGCATCGGCTTCGGCGCGACGGTAAAGGGCAAGGCGGAGAAGGCGACGGAAGGCGAGCTGCTGTCGCAGGTTGAGCCGGAAGATTTAATCAAGTTCGGCCTGATCCCGGAGTTTATCGGCCGTCTGCCGGTGGTGGCGACGCTGAACGAGCTGAGCGAAGAGGCGCTGATCCAGATCCTGTGCGAGCCGAAGAACGCGCTGACCAAGCAGTATCAGGCGCTGTTCGATCTGGAAGGCGTGGAGCTGGAGTTCCGCGAAGAGGCGCTGAAAGCGATAGCGGGCAAGGCGATGTCGCGTAAAACCGGCGCGCGCGGTCTGCGCTCCATCGTGGAAGGCGCGCTGCTGGA
>NZ_JBHDVM010000035.1:0-1160 GCF_042610525.1 Pantoea sp. sgz302252 | reverse complement strand
AAGGCCGGACGGCGTGGGGCTGATGCGCAGCCTGGCGGGCAACATCTATGACTTCGTGGACCGCAACTACGACATCGTGATGCAGTACCGCAAGCAGGAGCTTATCCGCATCGCCCTGCCGGCGCGCGTTACCGCGCAGGCGGCGGAGACCATTCCGCTGGTGCTGACGGTGGCGAAGGCGAAGTACGGGCTGAAGGGGGTGGACTGGCAGGTTGACCCGCAGCTCGGCGCGAACGGCGGGCGCTGGCAGATGCTGTCGCCAACGGAGCTGCAGATAAAGCTGCCCGCCTACCTCTTCAGCGGCGACCGGCGGGACGCGCAGGAGTATAAAATCAGCGCGGTGGCCACGGACAACCACGGCAACCCGTCGAACACGGCGGAAACCGTTATCGGCGTCGTCCCGTCGGAAAACGTGGTGAGCCTGAGCGTCTCGCCGGAAGGGCAGAGCCTGGCGGTGGGGTCGGCGCCGGGCTTCACGCTGACGGCGCGGGCCACGGACGCGAAGGGGGCGCCGCTGGCGAACCAGACGCTGAGCTTCAGCGTGACGGGGCTGAGCGGCGAAAATGGCCTTGCCGGGGCGGTGATAAGCGCGGCGAACGGCAGGCAGGCGGAGAACGGCAACATCACGGTGGTGACGGACGCCGACGGCAGGGCGGTGGTGACGGTGACCAGCACGGTGGCGGGCCGGGGCACGGTGACGGTGACCATGGACAACGGCAACAGCGCCGCGGCGACGGTGAGCTTCGCGGCGGACGGCGCGTCGGCGCAGGTCAGCGAGCTGGCGGTGGTGGCGGACAACGCGACGGCGGACGGGGTGGCGGCCAACCGGGTGCGGGTGACGGTAAGGGACAAATACGGCAACCCGGTGAGCGGCGCGGAGGTTTACCTGAGCGCGGACAACGGGGCAACGACGGCGGAGACGGTCACGACGGGCGAGGCGGGCACGGCGGAGGCGGCGGTGACCAGCAGGAAGGCGGGGCCGTCGGTGGTGACGGCGTCGCTGGGCGGCGGCAGCAAAACGGTGACGGTGACGTTCGGCGCGGGCGAACCGGCGCGGGGCAGCTCGGTTATCAGCACGGACGCGACGCGCTACGTGGCGGGCGACGACATCACGGTGAGCGTGGTGCTGAAGGACGCGGAAAACAACGCGGTGACGGGCA
>NZ_JBHDVM010000034.1:0-1214 GCF_042610525.1 Pantoea sp. sgz302252 | reverse complement strand
GAGCGGCTTAAAAAGCCCATCTGCGTCGCCGCCGCCGGCAGCGACCACGGCGGCATGTTCGCCTCGTTGTAGACGCGGCCCGTGATTATCGGCCTGTCCGGGTCGCCGTTGATAAAATCGATGACCACCTCGTCGTTGACGCGCGGTATCTGCACCCCGCCGAACCCCTGGCCCGCCCACGCGCTCGAGACGCGTACCCAGCACGAGCTGGTGTCGTCGCCTTTTGCCAGCCTGTCCCAGTGGAACTTCACCTTCACCCGGCCATATTTATCCGTCCAGATGCTTTTGCCCGCCGGCCCCACCACCTTCGCCGTCTGCGGCCCGTGCGTGCGCGGCCACGGCGTTTTCGGCGTCGCCCTGAAGGTTACCGACGACGGCAGTACCTGTATCGCGATGCTGTGCCGGGTGGTGCCGTCGCCGCCGCTGGCGTAGCCGTTTTCTTCAAAGTCGTATTCCGCGCTGACCGTCAGGTATTCGCCGTTGTCGCTGAACAGCGGCGCGTTCAGCAGCCCGAAGGTGTGGCCCGGCGCCAGCCCCAGCGCCGTGCCCGTCGCGCTGATTTGCTGGTGCTCCACCTGCCATACCTGCTGGCGGATTCTGGCGTAGAACTCGCCGTGGCTGTGGTCAACGTAATGTCCCGGCCAGTCGTAGACGTCTATCTCGCCCGGCGCGGGCGACGCCGGGTTCTGCCGCGCCTGCAGCATCCACGCGTTCGGCTTGCGGAAGTCGTAGTCGTCGGTGCTGTAGAGGCCCGGCGTCACGCTCTCTTCCATCTCCCACGCGCTTATCCCCTCTTCGCTGGTGCTGCCGCCCGACGGCGTGGGGTGATACGGGATAAACTCGTAATTCGGGAACGGCCGGCCCTGCTGCTCGCTGTCCGCCAGCACCATAACGTGCCTGTCCTGCTCGTGGCGGAACCAGTAGTAAATCCCCTCCAGCTCCATCAGGCGGCTGATAAAGTCGAAGCTGCTCTCCTGGTACTGCACGCAGTATTCCCAGGTCCGGTAGCTGCCGATAAGTTTATCCTCCACCGCCACGCCGTATTCGCCCAGCAGCGTTCTGATTATCTGCACCGCCGTCTGCCCCTGGAAAATGCGCAGGTTGCGGTCGCGCTTCATCGGCCACAGGTCCGGCTCCATGGTCAGGCTGTACACCGCGTAGCGCGTGCCGTTCAGCTCGCGGCTGCCGACGCCCACGCGGGTGATTTTGCCGTT
>NZ_JBHDVM010000033.1:0-1509 GCF_042610525.1 Pantoea sp. sgz302252 | reverse complement strand
CGGACTTCATGCTGGCTCTTGCCGCAAAAAGAGCAGTACAGCAGCTTTCCTGAACCGTCTTTGCGCTTATCTGTCATCAGTTACCTCACGCCTTGTCAACGGCCCTTACAGGCTGTTTTGATTAATAGACCAACCTCTAATATAGCGCATTTCAGCGCTGTTTTGTCAGCAAAAGCGGGCTACGCCGCGCAGGCAGGCAGGTGTTTTTTAGGCGCCTGGCAAGGTTTAAAAAAGGCCAATCAGGATTTTCCTTTAATAACGCTTTGTTTTTGCAAGTAATGATTCAGCGCCGCCACTGTTGATTTAGCTGGTGAATGGATTATGCTAAACTCTTGTCACTTATACAGATCGTTTCCGATGGAGTCTAAATAATGTCTCAGGAGCCAAAGAAAGAAAGCCCGGAAGAGAAGTCCTCTCTGGCGCTTAACAAGTTACTGCAAGCCCGATCTGTGATCATTTCTGGCGAAATCGATCAGGCGCTGGCGGAGAAAGTCACCGCGCAGCTGCTGATCCTGCAGGAAATGGGCGATGAGCCAATCAAGCTGTTTATTAACAGCCAGGGCGGCCACGTTGAAGCTGGCGATACCATTCACGATATGATTAAGTTTGTGAAGCCTAAGGTTCAGGTTATCGGCACCGGCTGGGTGGCAAGCGCGGGCATTACTATCTTCCTGGCGGCGGAAAAAGAAGACCGTTACACGCTGCCTAATACGCGCTTTATGATCCACCAGCCGCTGGGCGGCGTACGCGGTAAGGTTTCTGATATCGAAATCGAAGCCAACGAGCTGCTGCGCGCGCGCGATCGTATCAATAAGCTGATCAGCAAGGCGACCGGCCAGCCGCTGGAGAAAGTAGAGCAGGATACAGACAGCAACTACTGGATGGGCCCGCAGCAGGCGATCGATTACGGCATCGCCAGCCATCTGATTACCCACTGGGACGAGCTGAAAGGCTAAGCTTTTTCACTCTGTTAAAAGCCTCCTTAACCGGAGGCTTTTTTATTTGCCGGGACCGGGCAAGAAAAAGAGAGCCATGCGGCTCTCTTGAGATTGATGACAAACCCCTGGTCGCGTTTAAATCAGTGACAGAGCAGCAGAGGCAGATCGGAACACGGACACGCCGTAAATACTTCCATGTAGGCTCGGTTGGCGCGTCCATGCGCCCGCCTATCCGCTCAGCCTCTGCCGCCATAAAGCTGCGGAGTTGCTGTAAAAAAACAGATGTTCACCTGAGCTTTTTTAGCTTTGTCATCAGTCTGAAGAGAGCCATGCGGCTCTCTTTTTTATGGCAATCCTGAAGGGTTTACTCGCCTGAAGCCTGCTGGGCGTCGTTCTTGCCGTAAATCAGCATCGGCGCTGATTCACCTGCGATTACCGACTCGTCGATCACCACTTTCTCTACGTCGTCCATTGATGGCAGATCGTACATGGTATCCAGCAGCGCGCCTTCCACGATGGAGCGCAGACCGCGCGCGCCGGTTTTACGCGACATCGCCTTGCCCGCTATCGC
>NZ_JBHDVM010000032.1:0-2719 GCF_042610525.1 Pantoea sp. sgz302252 | reverse complement strand
GCTGTACTGCTTCGTCGGGTCCTGCTTTTTCAGGTCGGCCAGCGCTTTGTCGCGGTCGCTCTGCGTGGCGCTCGCTACCTTCTCGTTCGCAGCTTTGGTCGCCGCTATCTGCCCCTCAGTCCTGGCGATATCCAGTGCCTGACTGCCGATTTCCGCTATCAGCTGGTAAAACGATCCCGGCTATTGAGGCCGGGATCTATAAGTAATTAACCTTTGCAGCGGCTGAGTGCTAACCGCAATCCTGCTCCGATTTCAGATGGAGTGTTATCAAGTGATAGAATAACATTTTCAGACTGCTCCAGCCCCTCCCAAGCCTCCAGTTTTTCATGGCGCATTGGAGAGATAGTGATGGCATCATTTACATAATGAATAATGCAATGTTTCATATCTTTGAATAAAGCACGTTTAGTTTTGTAGCTATACTCATCCATTAGCATTGCTATCCAATTCGCGTATTTCTCTTTGCCTTTTTCAAGATCAAAAAAAGCAATACGATCTTCTAAGTTATCCAGTGTCCGACTATCAGATAAAGCTTGTAAGATAGTTTTACCGATACATTGATCATCAGCATCAGGCGATAGTAGATGTGAAGGGAAGAGTGGGTCCGAACCAGTCCTTCCAAGACCTGATTGAGTCTCAATTAGTAAAAATTCATTAGTGCAATAACAAACCGCCCAATAATCCTGCCCTTTATTAAATTTCATCTTTATTTTACCTGCGTTACTTTAACGGCTACACCTTGGCTCTTACCATATTCAATAGCCCGGTTAATTTCTATCCACTGAGTTTTAGTTGTACTAGCAGGAACAGCTAGTTGAATTTCTTTATTAGAAACCATCCCTGGTGTTAAGGGTGTATTAGATAGCGTATATCCTTTAAAGTTTGCTGCCGCATCTATATTCCCTTTAATTGAATTGTAAACCTGATTCGGATTAGCCAGCTTCGCCATTGTCTGCGTATCCATTGATTTGGCACTTACTGCCGTTTTAGTTGCACCATCGTAATAATCGAACGTTTTAAAGTTCTGCGGCAGCCGCGCATCCGCCGGCAATGCTTTACCAACATAATCTTCCCACGGCATTCCCTGCTTCATATTGCCCTGGCCCCATTTCATACCTACTTCAGCAGCGCTGACCGTGGCTGAGGCTGTGTTGCGACTCATAAATGAGACGGCGGCTCTAACCAGATCTGTTCCCGTTCTTGCCAGTGATACGGCCAGCGCCTGGTTTTCAGGGTCCGATACAAGTGTGGCGAATTTCGTCCATTCAGGACTGTTTACATTTATATTTGCCAGATCCTGGCCGTTCCACTGCTGGACGTAAGCTTTGGCTTCCTCGCTGGTCATCACGTCCACGCCGGGAAGATTACCGATCCAGCCCGGACGCTCTGCCATATCAACACCGCCCTGAGCCAGCTCCTTATCAACCACCTGCGCTTCCAGCGGGTTATCTTTCAGCTTCTGGTCGGTTTCAGCGCTCTGCTTATCGCTGATCTGCTTCCATTTATCGATAACGGCCTGACAGTCACCGCCGGAACTGCGGCATTCGGACAACTCTTTATCAAAGGCAACCGACTGAGACTGGTTAAGCCAGTTGAACTCCGCCGCATTCTTCCCGGCCTGCGCACCCACTACAGCATTCGCCGTACTGTCCCCGGTGACGCCACCGGCCAGACCCGCCGCCAGCGTGCCCAGCGCGGTGACGGTCTGCTTCTCGGTTTCCGTGAGTTCACTGACCGCTTTACCCGGATACAGCTCCTTCATCACCAGCTGCGCCATCAGTTCGCCGCTGACTGCGCCCGCCGCGCCTGCCAGCGCACTGTTGCCGGACGCGTAAGACGCTACCGCCCCGACAACCGCATGGGCCATCGCTTTCGCTTCCGGATTGCCGTCCGTCAGTATGTGTATTTGCTCTGCCAGGTAAGGCGCCGCCGCGCCGCTGACCGCCTGCGCGATATTACCGCCCGCCAGGCCCTGTATCGCCGCCGTGGCTGCCTGGATGGCCTGTTGTACCTTGCCGCCGGTGCCGAGCCCGCTTTCCGCAAACGCCTGGTTATAGAAGTTGTCGTAAACCTGCCTGCTGATGTCCGCTTCGCTGTACTGCTTCGTCGGGTCCTGCTTTTTCAGGTCGGCCAGCGCTTTGTCGCGGTCGCTCTGCGTGGCGCTCGCTACCTTCTCGTTCGCAGCTTTGGTCGCCGCTATCTGGCCTTCCGTCCTGGCAATATCCAGCGCCTGGCTGCCGATTTCCGCTATCAGCTGCGCCGCTTTCAGCCGGTTCTGCTCTTTCTCCCTGTCGAAGATTTGCTCAAGGCCCGGATTCGCATTTTCCACATCCCGACTCAGCTCTGCAACACTCTGCTGCTGGCTTTCTTTGTCACGAATAACAATGGTGCCTTCGCTTACGGCGGCCTTTGTCGTGGAGTCCGCGCTGTCCGAGCCGTTCAGGCCCGCCAGCACGCCGTTGGCCATATTGCCTTTGAACTGGTCCAGAAGCGTGCCGCCGGTGCTGATACCCGCGCCCACGTGCTCCACGCTGTACTCCGCGTGGTTTTCGATATCACGCCAGCCCAGCGTGCCGGTGTCCAGCTTGTTGAGGCTGCTGTCCGCCGTTGACGCTATAACCGCGCCGTCCAGCTGCGTATGCTCGCCCACCGTGATATCAAAGCCGCCCGCGCCCGCAAAGATGCCCGACTGCTCCGTCACCGACCGCCAGTCGCTGTT
>NZ_JBHDVM010000031.1:0-2964 GCF_042610525.1 Pantoea sp. sgz302252 | reverse complement strand
GCCAGCCACGCGGACGTCGCCTGGGCAATCATGCACGCGCTGTTAAACGAACCGCTGACCGCCGCCAGCGGCGGCGCCAACCCTTCAATTCTGGAATTTTACTGATGAACAAACGCAGCCGTAAGGCATTTAAGGCAGCGCCAGCGGCGCAGACCGTCCCGCAGCAGGTCGAAGCATTTACCTTCGGCGAGCCGACGCCAGTGATGGATAAGCGCGACATTCTGGATTATGCGGAGTGTATCGGAAACGGGCGCTGGTACGAGCCGCCGGTGAGTTTTCACGGGCTGGCAAAAAGCCTGCGCTCAGCGGTGCATCACAGCTCGCCGATTTACGTTAAGCGCAACATTCTGGCCTCAACATTCATTCCGCATCCGATGTTAAGCCAGCAGGAGTTCAGCAAGTTCGCGCTGGATTATCTGGTGTTCGGGAATGCCTTTGCCGAGCTGCGGCGCAACAGCCTCGGCAAGCCGTTCAGGCTGGAAACCACCCCGGCAAAATTTACCCGTAAGGGCGTGAAGGACGGCGAATACTGGTTTGTGAACGACTGGAAGGAGCGGCACCAGTTTGCAGCCGGCAGCGTGTTTCACCTGATTGAGCCGGACATTAATCAGGAGCTTTACGGCCTGCCGGAATACCTCAGCGCGCTTAACTCCACCTGGCTGAACGAGGCGGCCACGCTGTTTCGCCGCAAGTACTATCAGAACGGCGCGCACGCGGGCTATATCCTGTATATGACCGACGCGGCGCAGAGTTCCAGCGACGTGGATCGGATGCGCCAGGCAATGCGCGATACGAAAGGCCTGGGCAACTTCCGTAACCTGTTTATGTACGCGCCGAACGGCAAGCCAGACGGCATTAAAATTCTGCCGCTCAGCGAGGTGGCAACAAAGGATGATTTCTTTAACATCAAAAAAGCCAGCCGCGACGACCTGTTAAGCGCGCACCGCGTGCCACCGCAGATGATGGGGATCATCCCGGACAACTCCGGCGGGTTCGGGGATGCGGTGAAGGCGTCTCAGGTATTTGTCAGGAACGAGCTGACGCCACTGCAGGAGCGGATGAGAGAAATTAATCATTGGCTAGAATTGCCGGTAATCAATTTCAAAACTTACAATTTAGACACTTAACCTATTAGGCACCTCAACACAGGTGCCTAATTCTTAATATTAACGAGTAAAACCAAAAATCTTCTCATCTTGTTCTACAAAATAATCATGAATGAAAGATACAACTTCCAGCCTGTCTTCATAAATTAGATGAAGTTGATTGCTATAATGCTCGGAGCGCGGAAAAGTTCGCCAGTGCACCAACTCGCCTGGAAATGTCTCGATTTCCCCATCGCTTCGTAAAACAATCAGTTTATCTGAAAATTCCACGATTGTGCCAAAAGGGGCTACCCCCGTAGATATTACATCATCCAAATCTGGCTGCACATTATATGACGTCACAGACCCCTTAAAGGAGAAAGTCGGTTTCTTCTTGTTTTTGTTATTATAATCTAAAACCTCGAAACCTGCCTCAGAATACCTATAGATTTTTTCTCTAGCACCCCAAATGATACTTTTCTTATTTTTTTGAGACAAGAAAATATCATTATCATGAATAATTTCATCAAAAATCCTGATTTTTTTATCATCTTTCTTTTCCTCTCTAAACTTAACAAAAAATGTATTGTATAGAGTTGAGCCGATGACGCTCTGAAAAGCCCAGTCGCAGATGTTGCAAGGAATACTTGCAATGCTTTTTTCTCGCTTAAGGTTGCCTTTAACATACCTATCAAATTGAAACTCAAATAAACCATCATTGCCAGCAGCGATTGCAACAGAACTAGCATTCTCTGAAGCTTTTACTTGCAATACATTTGAGTCAATATGTCTTGTCATATCATTGCTTGAATATTTTGAACCAATTCCCGACTTTGGTGTCGAATATAAGCCTTCTTCACCCGCAGCAAAAAATCTATTATAATAAATTTCAGTGTCAGATGGCAGAAAAGAAAAGGGGTATACTTCTTCGTGCCAAAAGCTATTTTTGTTAGAAAATTTTTCAGTTATGTTGCTTTTTGATAGTGAATCTAATTGTGAAATTATAACAGGCTTTATTGCGTGGTCGTTGAATATCTTAATGACCTTAGGATTGTAAAATAACTCACCATCTGAAAATGAAACCCGTACAGCTGTTTCAAAATTAGGGAATTTATTTGCAATTACATCTATAGCTTCATTCCAGTTTATACGATGCAATGAACCATTAATGTCAATCAGGATTAGCTCACCGGAGTAAATTTGCGAGTCCCAAAAACTGCCTTCAATTTTTAATTTTACAGGGTGCATTTTTTGCCCCTTATAATTTTTGACATTTTAGTGGCGCTGATAAATCCATTTGCAAGCCATTTTCTTAGCACCCCCGTATCTGGTCGATCCCAAGGCGCCCCCCAATGAGCAACAGGGTACCCATGCCAATTATCGTGGCTATCGCATACATACTTCGCAATTTGCACGTTATCGTCTATCGGTGCTGGGGCAGTACCTAATTCTTCTGCTCTAGAAAAAGCATTATTCCAGTGTATTCCCCAATAACAATCCTTATAAAGCCAATCCTCTTGAACAGCTTGAGTGTAGCACTGTTGCTCTATAGCTAAAGGTACAATCCATTGAGTTTTTCTTGCAGCAAAAGCTGCGTTCCTATGCTGTGGGTTAGGAGTATATGGCATTCATATTCATCCAGAACTAAAATGTGATTAAAAAAATATCACAATTCTCATTGATTGATAAAGTAGTTTATGAGCATTCGCGCGCAATGCTATCCCCGCCACGCCTGCCCGCTTTGTGCATCGCTTTTAATGCAGTTGCATGACCCAGCCGGATCCGCGCCAGCTCAGGCCTTCAGAGGGATCCTCAAAAGGGATCGAAGCATGCAAAACCATGCACCTGATGCATGCATGGCTGCTGACCCGTTTTGCTG
>NZ_JBHDVM010000030.1:0-2992 GCF_042610525.1 Pantoea sp. sgz302252 | reverse complement strand
CACGATATGTTCGAGTCTCTCAAATGCTTACAACTCAGTGTCTTTCGGGACGCTTGTGGGTTGTGAGGTTAAGTGACTAAGCGTACACGGTGGATGCCCTGGCAGTCAGAGGCGATGAAGGGCGTGCTAATCTGCGATAAGCGTCGGTAAGGTGATATGAACCGCAATAACCGACGATACCCGAATGGGGAAACCCGGTGCACTTGTGCATCATTGCAGCATGAATACATAGTGCTGCAAGGCGAACCTGGGGAACTGAAACATCTAAGTACCCAGAGGAAAAGAAATCAACCGAGATTCCCCCAGTAGCGGCGAGCGAACGGGGAACAGCCCGGAACCATCATCAGTTTGTGTGTTAGTGGAAGCGTCTGGAAAGTCGCGGGATACAGGGTGATACCCCCGTACACAAAAATGCATATTCTGTGGGTTCGACGAGTAGGGCGGGACACGTGATATCCTGTCTGAAGATGGGGGGACCATCCTCCAAGGCTAAATACTCCTGACTGACCGATAGTGAACCAGTACCGTGAGGGAAAGGCGAAAAGAACCCCGGCGAGGGGAGTGAAACAGAACCTGAAACCGTGTACGTACAAGCAGTGGGAGCCTACTTGTTAGGTGACTGCGTACCTTTTGTATAATGGGTCAGCGACTTATATTCTGTAGCAAGGTTAACCGTATAGGGGAGCCGAAGGGAAACCGAGTCTTAATTGGGCGTTAAGTTGCAGGGTATAGACCCGAAACCCGGTGATCTAGCCATGGGCAGGTTGAAGGTTGGGTAACACTAACTGGAGGACCGAACCGACTAATGTTGAAAAATTAGCGGATGACCTGTGGCTGGGGGTGAAAGGCCAATCAAACCGGGAGATAGCTGGTTCTCCCCGAAAGCTATTTAGGTAGCGCCTCGTGAACTCATCTCCGGGGGTAGAGCACTGTTTCGGCTAGGGGGCCATCCCGGCTTACCAACCCGATGCAAACTGCGAATACCGGAGAATGTTATCACGGGAGACACACGGCGGGTGCTAACGTCCGTCGTGAAGAGGGAAACAACCCAGACCGCCAGCTAAGGTCCCAAAGTCATGGTTAAGTGGGAAACGATGTGGGAAGGCACAGACAGCCAGGATGTTGGCTTAGAAGCAGCCATCATTTAAAGAAAGCGTAATAGCTCACTGGTCGAGTCGGCCTGCGCGGAAGATGTAACGGGGCTAAACCATGCACCGAAGCTGCGGCAGCGACGCTCAGCGTTGTTGGGTAGGGGAGCGTTCTGTAAGCCGTCGAAGGTGGCCTGTGAGGGCTGCTGGAGGTATCAGAAGTGCGAATGCTGACATAAGTAACGATAAAGCGGGTGAAAAGCCCGCTCGCCGGAAGACCAAGGGTTCCTGTCCAACGTTAATCGGGGCAGGGTGAGTCGACCCCTAAGGCGAGGCCGAAAGGCGTAGTCGATGGGAAACAGGTTAATATTCCTGTACTCGGTGTTGCTGCGAAGGGGGGACGGAGAAGGCTATGTTGGCCGGGCGACGGTTGTCCCGGTTTAAGCGTGTAGGTGTGTGCTCCAGGCAAATCCGGTGCACTTTAACACTGAGGCGTGATGACGAGGCACTACGGTGCTGAAGTAACAGATGCCCTGCTTCCAGGAAAAGCCTCTAAGCTCCAGGCAACACAGAATCGTACCCCAAACCGACACAGGTGGTCAGGTAGAGAATACCAAGGCGCTTGAGAGAACTCGGGTGAAGGAACTAGGCAAAATGGTGCCGTAACTTCGGGAGAAGGCACGCTGGCGCGTAGGTGGAGGGACCTGCTCCCCGAGCCGAAGCCAGTCGAAGATACCAGCTGGCTGCAACTGTTTATTAAAAACACAGCACTGTGCAAACACGAAAGTGGACGTATACGGTGTGACGCCTGCCCGGTGCCGGAAGGTTAATTGATGGGGTTATCCGCAAGGAGAAGCTCTTGATCGAAGCCCCGGTAAACGGCGGCCGTAACTATAACGGTCCTAAGGTAGCGAAATTCCTTGTCGGGTAAGTTCCGACCTGCACGAATGGCGTAATGATGGCCAGGCTGTCTCCACCCGAGACTCAGTGAAATTGAAATCGCTGTGAAGATGCAGTGTACCCGCGGCAAGACGGAAAGACCCCGTGAACCTTTACTACAGCTTGACACTGAACACTGGTCCTTGATGTGCAGGATAGGTGGGAGGCTTCGAAGCGTGGACGCCAGTCCGCGTGGAGCCGTCCTTGAAATACCACCCTTTAATGGCTGGTGTTCTAACGTAGGCCCGTGATCCGGGCTGCGGACAGTGTCTGGTGGGTAGTTTGACTGGGGCGGTCTCCTCCCAAAGAGTAACGGAGGAGCACGAAGGTTGGCTAATCCTGGTCGGACATCAGGAGGTTAGTGCAATGGCATAAGCCAGCTTGACTGCGAGAGTGACGGCTCGAGCAGGTGCGAAAGCAGGTCATAGTGATCCGGTGGTTCTGAATGGAAGGGCCATCGCTCAACGGATAAAAGGTACTCCGGGGATAACAGGCTGATACCGCCCAAGAGTTCATATCGACGGCGGTGTTTGGCACCTCGATGTCGGCTCATCACATCCTGGGGCTGAAGTAGGTCCCAAGGGTACGGCTGTTCGCCGTTTAAAGTGGTACGCGAGCTGGGTTTAGAACGTCGTGAGACAGTTCGGTCCCTATCTGCCGTGGGCGCTGGAGAATTGAGAGGGGTTGCTCCTAGTACGAGAGGACCGGAGTGAACGCACCGCTGGTGTTCGGGTTGTCATGCCAATGGCACTGCCCGGTAGCTAAGTGCGGAAAAGATAAGCGCTGAAAGCATCTAAGCGCGAAACTTGCCTCGAGATGAGTTCTCCCTGGGTCTTTAAGACCCCTGAAGGGACGTTAAAGACGATGACGTTGATAGGCCGGGTGTGTAAGCGCAGCGATGCGTTGAGCTAACCGGTACTAATGACCCGTGAGGCTTAACCTTACAACGCCAGAAGCGTTCTGGT
>NZ_JBHDVM010000003.1:0-484799 GCF_042610525.1 Pantoea sp. sgz302252 | reverse complement strand
ACCTCTTTGCCAGTCAGGCTGATGTCTTTTCCGGCCAGCACGTCCGAGCCTTTTACCGTCAGGGCATTGCCCGCGCTTATCGTTACGCTGCCGCTGGTGCTGCCGATAGTGCTGCCCGTATGCGTCAGCGAGGTTTCACTGTCCTGCGTTTTCAGCTTGTTGGTGCCGATGCTGAAGCCAATGCCGCCGGTGCCGGAAATGCCCGATTTTTTGCTCTGGCTGGCGGATTCGGCGTGATAGTAATTTTCCGCCGTGGTGACGGTGATATCGTTGCCCGCTTTTAGCGACACATCGTCGGTGGCAACCACGCTGCTGCCCGCCACGCTGATATTTCTGCCGCTTTCCAGCGTCACCGCCTGCCCGCTTATCAGGCTGCCGGAAGCGGTACTGCTTTGCTCCTGCTGCTGATAAGCGTTTTGTTTGCTGCTCAGGGTTCCGGAGGATTTACTGCTGCCGGAGATCTGCATCTCACGGGTATCCTGACTGGCGGCAATGGCAATATCGCCAGCCGCACTCAGCCCAACCGTGCCTTTTTCACTCTCTACTGAACTGCCCTGAACGCGGATATCGCCTTCGCGGGCGATAATGGCGATATCGCCCTGCGCGCTGAAACCGCTGCCTGAGCCGGTATTACTCTCCGTGGTCATCTGCCGCTGACTGGTGGTAAGGCCGACGCGGTTATGCTCGCTGTCCTGGTCGTTTATCTGCTGGCGCGCTTCTTCAATCGTAACCTGTTTTGCGCTCAGGGCGATGCCGCCCTGGCTGCTGGCAACCTGCGAGCCAACCGCCGCGAAATCGCCGCCTGCCTGAATAACTACTCCTTCTCCGCCGCTCAGCGAACTGCCCAGCAGCCGCTCTTCCTGCCTGCTGTTGCTGACGGAAGAGGTGCTGCTGTTGGCCTGCAGATGCGTACTGTTGGTGGTGGTTTCAGTCAACAGCGAGACGTTGCCGCCAGCCTTAACGGTAAGGGTACCATCGGCCCGCGCCTGGCTTCCCTGAACGCTGATGTCCCGACCGGCCTGAAGGTTAAGGCTGCCGCCCGCCGACAGGCTGCTGCCCAGCGCCTGCTGCCATTCGCCGCCGACCTGCGCCATCCTTTTGCCCGCTTCTTCCATACCTTCGCTTTTACGGTTGCCCATAGCGCCCGCAATCACCTCAAGTTCAGCGGTTTTGCTGCTGCGGGCCGCGCCGACGCTAAGGATGTTGCTGGCGCTCAGGCTGAGGTTTTCCGTCACGGTAAGGCTGGCGCCCTTCAGGCTGATGTCGCCGCCGGTCAGCGTCAGTTCTCGCGCGCTCATACTCGCCTGCCGCAACGCGTTTTGCAGGTCGGTGCTCAGGCTGAGATTGTCGGCTTTAACATTGATGCTGTCCGCACGAATATCGCCGCCCTGCTGCGCGAACAGGCTACTGTCGATATCCAGCGCGGTGTCGGAAAACAGGTTTCCGGCGTTGCTGATACTGTCTGCCGACAGCTGCAACGAGCCGCCGCCAATAATCGCGCCGTCGCCGGTCAGACGTACGGTGGTATTAGCCAGATAGACTTTAGGTACCCAGACTGTTTGCGGCCCGTCGGTGGTTTCCACCGTTTCGCTGACCAGCCAGACGATGTCCTGTTCCAGCGCGGCAATCTGCGCGGGCGTCAGCGCCACGCCGGGCACCAGCTGGAAGTCCGTCGCCGTTTTGACGCCGTTATTCATCAGCTGCTGATAAAGCGCCATGGCGTCTTCGCCTTTTTCGGAAGGCCTTCCGGTCAGCATTAGTAGCTGTTCACGCACTACACGCTGTTCGTAGTAGCCGTCGCCCAGCCGCTTGAGCACCTGCGACGGGTCATAGCCGATCAGTTCCAGCATGTAGTCGCTGCTGATAAACTGGCCTTTATCGGTAAAGCGCGGGTCGGTTACAACCAGATAAGGCGCGCCCGCAGCGGTTTGCTGACGGAACAAAGCGTTATTGGGGATGCTGGTCGCGACGCCAGCCAGATGCTGCTGGCCGGTCAGTTGCAGCTCGCCTGGCAAAGCCGCGCTATTGGCTGCCAGCGGATTACGCTGCCACTCGGCGCGTTCCGCCTCCGCCACGTTTTGTGCCGCTTCCGCCTGACTGATTTGCGCCTGATTGACGGTAGTGTTTTCAATATGCGCGCCAGTGAGGATGACTTTGCCAAAGCCGCTAATTACGCCGTCAATGGTAGTTAGCGCGGTGGTTTCATCGAGGTTATATGTGGGATACCAGTGGCTGCCGGATTTATCATAATGGTCAACGATAAACTCTTCTCGCCGCTCGTTGACCGAATAGCCCTGATTAACGATGTTGCCGGAACCTTCAATCGATAACGCACCGTTAGCGCTGATAACGCTGGCGTCGTTCAGCAACTGCTGGCTGATGCGCAGGGTCATAGCGCCGCCAGAGAGCAGCGTGGCGCCAGTTCCGGCCGAAACCAGCCGGTCTGTAGTAAGGGTTCCCGTTACCGAGCGCTCCCGCAGCAGGCTGTAATCTTCCACAAAGCGGCTGCTGGTAAAATCGAGATGCTGCTGCGGATCCCACTGCTCCATTCTGCCTTTGTCATGCTCGCGCCAGACGGTTTGATGATAAGGCGTCGGCACGGTTTGCCTGCGCGTTCCCTGAGCTTCATAAAACGACATGCTGTAGCTGCCGTCTTCATTGGGAACCAGCGCCAGATAGTTGACCCACAGGTTGATCATTTCTCCCTGGGCATTTTTAACTTTGATTTCTGCACGCTTACCGGCAGCATCGATATTGATGATGGTGCCGTAGGGATTGTTTTCCGCCGCGTTTAAATCCTGAAAAGTCAGTCGCTGGGTAGAGGGCGCGATGGGATCGGTAATGCTGGCGGTTTCATAAGCGCGCCAGAAATAGTTGTAGCGATGCCAGTTATATTCGCTCTGCTCCGCTTCCCGCTCGATTTCCAGTCCTTCGCGCAGGTTGTTAAAGCGGCGGGCCTCCAGCATGATGTCGCCTTCCGCCTCGATGTTGCTGGCACGGTTTTCAATTAAATCGCCGCTTTTTAGCACCAGGGTGCCGCCGCTATAGATAAAACCGCCGTCGCGATTAAGCAGGCTTTCGCCGGTTCGCAGGCTGAGCTTTTCCGTAGCCGCAATCAGCGCGCCGCCGCCGTGGTTGTCGATAAGGCGGCTGCTGACGTCGATTTCATCGCCCATCAGCGTGGCCCGATTATCCAGGCTGTCGCTTTGCAGCGTCAGGCTATCGGCTTCAATGCGCCCCTGATTCAGCAACTTGCCGGTGGTCAGCGAGGCCGTTTTGCTTACTAACGTGGCCAGATTGGTCATATGCTCGCTATTCAGCGTCAGCCTGCCGGGCAGCAGCCAGTCGGCCAGATTGGTGAAGGTGCCGTGGATAGTCAGGATCAGCGCGCTGTTGCTGCTGAGCGTTTCTCCGGCGCGATGAATATAATCCTGCTGTAAATCCAGCGTCAGCGTCTGTTGGCTTAGCAAGGTGCCGTTCTGATTGTCCAGCGTTGCTGCCGCTATCGACAGCGCGCCGTTGCTCTCAATCCTGCCGCTCTGGTTCAGCAACCTCAGCGCCGTACTGCTGTCGAGCTGCAAATCCTGGCCGGAGACTAACGATCCCTGCTGATTATCCAGCGTTTGCCGCAGCGCCAGCGTTAAGGTTCCCGTGCTCTGTACACGGCCTGCGTTGTTGTTCAGGCTATCTGCGACCGCGCTGAGGCTGGTTGTGCCGATAAGTCGACCGCCATCGCTATTATCGATGCGACCGGCCTGGAGAGTTAAAGCCTGCTGGCTGCTGAGGGTGCCGTTAGCGCTGTTGTCCAGCGTTTTACCGGTAAATATCAGCGCCTGCATAGCCACCAGCTGGCCGCCGCGGTTATCTATCGATCCGCCGTTAAGCGTCAGCGTGCCGCCGCTGTGCAGTTTGCCCTGCCGATTATCCAGTGCCTCCAGCTGATAAGTGCCCGCCGCCTGGCTGATAATCGTACCGGACTGGTTATTCAGCGAAGCAGCTGTTGCCTGGAGCGTGCCGCCGCTGTTGATCGTGCCCTGTTCGTTTTCCAGTTGGCTGGCGGCAAGCAGCAGCGCCTGATTAGCCCGCAGGCTGCCCTGGCTGTTGTTCAGCATGCCGGATAACCGGATATCCAGCTGCTGCTGACTGCTGATTGTTCCCTCGGTGTTCAGCAAACTGGCCGCGTGAATCCTGGTATCGCCGCCGCTTTGCAGCGTGCCGGAACTGTTATCCAGGCTACTGATTGAGGTCAGCTGCAGCACGCCTTCGCTGTAGAGCAGGCCACTGCGGTTATCGATTTGCCCGGCGTCGATTTGCAGCTGTTCGCCAGCCAGCAGCTGTCCGCCGATGTTATCAAGCAGCCCTGTCGCCAGCTCCAGCCACAGCGCGCCCGTGGTGCTGGCTTTGCCTTTTTCGCTGTTAAGCAAGCTGCCAGCCAGAAGATGCTGGTTTCCCTGACTGAATAAAACGCCGCCGCGGTTATCCAGCGAGCCGACAAGCTGCGCCTCCAGGCTGGCCAGCGACTGGATTTTTCCCTGCTGATTGTTTAGCGAGGCGGCATTAATGCTGCTGTTGCCCGCGCTGATGATCTGCCCGCTCTGGTTATCAAGCGCATCGGTCAGACTGAGATTCAGCTTCTGCTGGCTTTGAATAACGCCCTGCTCACGATTAAAAAGCTGCGTGCCCTGTAAAAAAAGATCGCCGCCGGAAAGCAGCTCGCCGCCATCGTTATTCAGGGTTTTCTCCGCCGTCAGGCTCAGGCCCGCCGCGCTCTGCACTTTGCCTTGCCGGTTAGCCAGCTCGCCAACTTCCAGCCGCAGACTGCCGTTGCTGCCCATCAATCCCCATTGATTGTCGAGCATGCCGCTGATGCGCCAGCTTGTCGGGCTGTCGCCCAGCGCCGTCAGTTTGCCTCGCAGGTTGGTCAGCGAGGCGCTGTTCAGGCTAAGCTCGCGGGCTTCGATATTGCCATCGGTATTGTCCAGGCCGCCGCGCAGATCAAAGAAGCTCTCTTCCGCTCCTGTCTGCGCCCAAATCCCGCTCTGGTTAAACAGACTCTCTGCCTTAATGCGCCAGGCGCCAGCCTGGATTTGCGCCTGCTGCGAGTCGAGGCTGCCCGCGCTGTTAACAGTGAGTTGCTGACTTTCCACCCGCGCCTGTTTCATGACGACATTGCCGCTTTTGGCGGTCAGCACGGCTTCTTTTGCCGCCAGGCTACTCTGGCTGATATCCAGGTTTCTGCCGCTGAGGCTGACGTTTTTCTGGCTCAGCAGGCTGCCGCTGGCGTGGATGTCGCCTTCGCTGCTTAGCGTCAGATTCGCTGGCTGGATTAGCTTGCTTTCGGTATCGCTGCCCGCCAGGAGGTGGCCGCTGCTGCGGATCGCCTGCTTCGCCTGAAGCGTAACATCGCCCGCCGCCGCCAGCGTGCCGGACTGGACTATTTCGCCCTGGTGGCTCTGCACCTTAAGCTGGCCGCCGCTATAGAGTTTTCCGTGGTGCTCTACCGTATCGCGCGCGGTCAGCGTGATATCGCCGCCTGCCTGGGTATAAGATTCCGCCGCGGTTGACTGCCATAAAAGCTTGCCCTCGCTGCTGATAGTCAGGGTTTTCCCGGCCTGGAGATGGCCGCCCTGGTTGCGCACGCCTACGCCCGCTTCGGTGCCAATCATACGGATTGCGCCGCTGTACATGCCGCCCATCTGCCCCATATCAATCGCCAGCTCGGGCCTGTCGCCGCTGGCGGAGAGCGCAGTGATGTTGTTAACGTCTGCGTCGATTTGGTTGCGTCCGGCCACCGCCGCTATTTTCTCTTTTGCCCTGACTCCGGCGTTGACTTCCAGGGTTCGCGCCAGCAGATCGACATATTCCGTATCGTTTCTTGCATCGCCATTCAGGCCGCCGCCGGTAATGCGGATCGCCCCACGTTCAATCTGATAGCCCGCCAGGCTGCCGTCTGCATTCAGCTGCGGTTTGCCGGTCGTTAACGTCATACGTCCGGCGTTGATCGTGCCGCAACCGTCGCAAAGGATGCCTGCCGGATTGGCGACAATGACCTTAGCTTTGCCGCCTGCCACCTCCAGATAGCCGCGTAGCTGGCTGGGATTGCTGCTGTTGACCTCATTAAGGATGACTTTGGCCGCTGCGGCATTGGGGTTAAGTTTTGGATTGCCCTGGATATAGCCTGCCAGCTGCGTTTGGGTCATTACGACGGAGTTATTGAGGATCGCGCCTTTCTGCCCAACGTCGAACTGTTGATATTGATTGTGGGAGATGCCTGCCTGATTGGGCGCATTGATATTGACCTGCGGCAGGCCGTTTTGCGTGGCGATGACTTCCGGACGCTGAGCGGGCGCAGCCCGACCGTCAGCGACAATACCTTCCGCCAGCGTCGGCGTGCTAAACGCCAGCCCCAGCAGCCAGAAGGCCCGGCGCAGCGTCACCCATAACCGCGTGCCCGCCACTGCTGGAGACTGGCCTGAACGGGCACTACAGCCTCGGGCCAGTTCCGAAACAACTTTTAGTTCGCCGTGCGTGCGGCTGAAGATCAGGCAATAACATTTCTTATTCATTGATAACTTCCTTGTTAACTGTCGCTACAGCTGGAGGTTGAAGCTAAAGCCGCCGGTGACGCCGGAAGTATGCAAGCCTGCTGGCTTAGCCAGCGGCACACTGACAAACAGGTCATAGCTCAGCCGCTGCCACAGCGCGCCCCGTACGCCCAGCGCGCTGCCTGCCAGCGCTTTTCCGGCCAGATAACGGGCGCCTTGTCCACCAACCCGGCCATAATCGACGCCCCAGTAAAGTTCATGCGCGGTCGGGCGCAGGTTCCATGCCAGCTCGTTGCGCCAGACCGCACCTTTCTCGCCCGACAGCATCTGTTCGCCGTCGAAGCCGCGCACCGTGTAGCGCCCGCCGATCGCCAACCTGTCCTGCGGCGTCAGCGCATGTCTGCTCCACTGGCCTCGCAGGCTGGTGTGGTAACGCCATGATGTGGTGGCAATCGGCAGATTGAGGCTGATATCGCTGGTAAACATTGAAGTTCTGGCGCTGCCGTCATTGGATTTTTCTTCTGGCGCGGGCTGCGCGTTAAACAGGCCGGTGCCTTTACGCCAGTTAAGGCTGGCATCCGTTGTGGCGTTGCCGAAATAGCTGCGCTGGCTTAATCCCAGCTCCCAGCCAGCCGTGCGGCGCTGCTGCTGTGCGATATCAATGCCGTTGACCGCATTGGTGGCGTGGCGCCGCCAGAGGCGAAGATTGAATGTCGTTTTATGCGCCTGGTTGCGAAACAGCAGCCGGGACAAAGCAAGCTGCGTATTCTCGCTTTGGCCGCTGTAGGTCAGGGTATCGTTGGCGCTGGTGATATTTTGCTGATAGCTGTAGTCGTTGTAGTTAGCGGAGAAGAGCCAGTAACCATAAGGTATGTTGTAATTAACCGTGCGGGAGCGGCTGGCGTAAGGGCCATGCTCAAACATATCCCTGCCCAGGCTGACGTAAAAAAGATCGTTCTGGGCAAAAGGCGCATTGACGGCCAGCGTCAGGCTGCCCTGATATTTGCCGGTGCTTTTCGCGCCGCTGTCGTCAAGACCGATATTCAGATGCACCGGGCGGCTTTCCCGCCAGGCGATTTTAAGATCGCTGGTGGCTTCCTGAAGGCCCGGCTCAATGCTGATATCCGCCTCTACGCCAGGCACACGCCTGAAATTTTCCAGCGCCTGTTCAATATCCCGCAGGTTCAGGATAGCGCCCGGCGAAGCAGGCATCACATTCCACAGCCGCGCCCTTTTTGAGACGGGTTGGGTAAAAAGGATGCGGTCGATACGGCCCGGCTGTAGCGTCAGAGTCAACATGCCCTGGCTGAGATCCTGCTCCTGCGCCATGATACGGGTAGTGATATAGCCTTTTTGCAGAATGGCGTTTTGCACTTTATTCAGCGCCAGCATGATCCCCTGCGCGCCCAGGCAGCGGCCTCTGGCGTCTTCCGCCGCCTTTAACGCCCACTGGAAACGGCCATCGTCGCCGGTTAAGGCTATGCCCTTTATCGGAAAGCAGGGCCGTTCCGCAGCAGGATAGTCGGGCAGCGCAATGGCTGGCCGCGCAAGGCGCGCCTCGCTCTCTGGTTGGTTTTGCCGCTCCATAGCACGTGCTCTTTCCTGCTGGCGCATTTGCTCGCGCGCGTCAATTTCTGCCGCCTGGCTAATGGGTGTTGGGGAAGCCACCGCGTAGAGCGGAGTACAAATTTGGCCGAGCAGCAATAGCAGGCAGGCCTTGCCTGGCCCGACAGTGTATTGATTCATCCTTGAACGTTCCTGTTATCCATTCAGGTAAAGCAGCGGCGATTAACACATTGATAAAAAAGACTTATACTTTGCGCGCCACGGTAGATTACGTAATAAATTGTTTCTTTTAGCGTCAAAATTATTCAATAAGGGCGAGGTGAATGCAAGCATCGGGCTTAAATATGGCCTTATTTTGTAAGGTTTTTATTAAGCGACGGCTGCGAGACCGTCTTAGCAGCGGCTGAGAGGAATATTTCAGGAAGCGGAATGCGATCAGATTCAGAAGTATTTACGCGTTTCAGATACGTTTTCTGCTCTTAGCGGTGCTTTTTCGCCAGGCAGGAGTCGCGATTGATGTTGTCCGATGTCAACTTTATTACGTTCATACTTAAAACAAACTGTTATTTTAAATGCCAACCCGGAAAACTAAAGCTGGTTAAGCCCTGTTATGGAGCAAGCAGCTGGCTAATCTGAATAAGCATTAAACTTTTCCTGGTTAACGGTAATCATCAGGAGATTTTCTGGCTTCGATTAAATTGATTAACCGCTGACGTATCCACTGCATATGAGCGGCATCGTGCTTACGCTTTTTCGTACCAAACATTTCGTCATGAACGATCAACGTATGCAAAACAACGGCCGTCATCGGCTTGCCAAATTCTTCATACTTACGGAAGGTAACGACGATTAGTGGATCATAGTCGGGAGGTGGCATCACACGGCCGTGAAACAACCCAATGTAATAGGGGGAAGAGCCGAGGGTCGAATTTGAATCTTTAACACGGCCAGGAAAACCTTCGGGAGCTAATGTATAGATTTCAACCTGTTTGTTTTGTTGCCATGTGTATTGAATTAAGGAAAGCTCGGGTTCGTAATCATCCACTACGTCGCTGTCAAAGCCAAAAAAACCGCAGATGTCATCAAAGAGAGGGTTTACCTCTATTTTATCGATGGGCCTTACGTAAACTGGCATGCGATCCCTCTGAGCCTGAATTCGCTTTACGAGCCCGACGAAAGTTTGTTCGCACCTCTTCCAGTGAGGAGCCCGAAACTTCTATGCCTTGAACATCCGTAAGCAATTGAAACAAAGTATCCAGCTGCCCGGCATTGGCCGCTACTGGTTTTTCTTTATGATCCATTATCCCTCCCACTGCAATTTGTTTAAATAGTATACACGCGCGCTAACCAGGTTGTCATTAACTTCAGGCTTACATTGCTGTACCACCTTTAACCGCCGGAAGTCGCCTCCGGCGGCCTGTGGTTTTAGGGTGCGGTCTGCTGCCAGCCGCCGCCCAGCGCGGCGATGAGCTGCACGCTGGCAACCCACTGCGTGCTCTGCAACGACAGCAAGCTTTGCTGCTGGCTCAGGCTGCTGTTTTCGGTGGTCGCCACATCCAGATAGTCGATCATGCCCGCTTCATACTGGTTGCGCGTCACGCGTGCGGATTCCTGGGCCGCCGCCGTGGCGTTCTGCTGCGCCACGATTTCATCCTGTAACGTATTCAGCTCTACCAGGTAGTTTTCTACTTCCTGGAAGCCGGTCAGCACCGCCTGGCGATAGGCGGCAACGTCGGCGTCATAGGCCGCTCTCGCCTGCTCTACTTTCGCCGAGGTTGCGCCAAAGTCCAGCAGCGTGCCGCTGAGCGACGGCCCCAGCGACCAGACGCGGTTTGGCAGCGACAGCAAATTGTGCAGCGCGGAACTGGTGAAGCCGCCGCTGGCGCTCAGGGTTAAGTCGGGATAGTAGCCTGCAATCGCCACGCCGACGGCTGCATTAGCTGCGGCCACGTTGCGTTCAGCGTAGGCGATATCAGGACGGCGCTCCAGCAGCGTTGACGGCACGGCCTGCGGAATAGCGGGCAGCCTGGCCGTTATTTCCGTCGCTGCTGGCAGGCTGAATTCCGCCGGGGTTTTGCCAAGTAAAATGGCGATAGCGTGCTCCGTTTGCGCACGCTGCCAGCTGAGATCGAGCGCTGAAGCACGGGCGCTTTCCAGCTGCGTTTGCGCCTGGGCAAGCGTGCCGCGAGATTCGCTGCCAGCCTGGTATTTGTTATTGATGATGTTGAGATAGCGCTGATAGGCCTTGACGCTTTCCTGATAAAGCGCGATTTGTTGATCCATAATGCGCAGCTGGAAGTAGTCCTGTGCCAGTTCAGACTGGGCGCTAAGCGTGATATTCGCCAGTTCCGCCTCGCTGGCCTGGGCGCTGGCTTTGTTCTCTTCCAGCGTGCGTCGCAGTTTGCCCCAGATATCCAGCTCCCAGCTGGCGCTGGCCTGTAGCGAATGGCTGTCGCTGACGGTTCGCTGGCCCGTTCCCGTTGCCGCGCTGCCGCTGCGCGTGGACGAACCGCTGTAGGTCGCACTGGGGAACAGATCCGAACGGGATTCGCTGACCAGCGCCCTCGCCTGCCGGTACTGCGCTTCATACTGCGCCACGTTCTGGTTAGAGACAGAAACCTGGCGCAGCAGGTTGCTCAGCGTGTCGTCATGATAGACCGACCACCATTCTCCTTTGTTCTGCGCATCCTGCGGCGCGGCTTCGCGCCAGCCCTTAGCTTCTTTATAGTGGGTCGGCACGTTTATCGCCGGACGGTGATAGTCGGGGCCAACGGCACAGCCGCTCAGCAGCATCGCCAGCAAAACAGGCGTCAAAGCGCGACGCCCGGTTAAAATCATCGGTAACTTTTTCATTTTCATCATTAAGCTCTTAAACGCGCCCACTGGCGTTTAGTGGCGCGGCTGGCGCGGTCGAGATAGAGGTAAACCACCGGCGTGGTAAACAAGGTTAATAGCTGGCTCAGCGCCAGGCCGCCTGCAATTGCCAGCCCCAGCGGGCTGCGCAGATCGGCGTCGCCGCCGCTGCCCAGTGCCAGCGGCAGCGCGCCGAAGAAGGCCGCCAGCGTGGTCATCATTATCGGCCGGAAGCGCATCAGGCAGGCCTGGGTGATCGCCTGCTGCGGTGACATGCCCTGGTTACGTTCGGCGGCCAGCGCGAAGTCGATCATCATAATGGCGTTCTTTTTCACGATGCCGATCAGCAGCAGAATGCCGATTAGCGCAATCACCGTGAGCTGGGTGTTGGTGAGCAGCAGCAGCAGCAAAGCGCCAACGCCTGCGGATGGCAGCGTAGAAAGAATAGTCAGCGGATGGATATAGCTTTCATACAGCATGCCGAGCACGATATAAACGGCAGCCAGCGCGGCCAGGATCAGCCACGGCATAGAGGCAGTAAGATCGCCAAAGGCTTTCGCCGTGCCCTGGAATCCGGCCTGGATATCGCCCGGCAGCGCGATTTTCGCCATCGCGGCTTTGATCAAAGCAGAAGCCTGCTCCAGCGAAACGCCGTCCGCCAGGTTAAAGGCTATGGTGCTGGTGGCCGACTGGCCCTGATGCGCTACCGACAGCGGCGCGTTAGCACCGCTAAAGCTGGCGAAAGCAGAAAGCGGTATCTGGTCGCCGGAGTCGTTAACTACATAGAGTTTGTTGAGCATATCCGGATCGCGCGTGTAGGCATCCTGCAACGACATAACTACGTGATACTGGTTCAGCGTTTTATAAAGCGTTGCCACCTGGCGCTGCGCGAAGGAGTTATTGAGCAGCGTATCCACCATATTTACATCCACGCCGAGACGTTTGGCGCGGTCGCGGTCAATATTGATCATCACTTCCTGACCGCCGGTCTGCGAGTCAGAATCGACGCTGGTTAGCTGCGGGATTGCCTCCAGCGCTGCCTTCACTTTCGGCGTCCAGATGCGCAGCGTGTCGAGGTCATCCGCCTGTAAACTGTATTGATAGCTGGCGTTGGCGCTACGTCCGCCGATATGGATATCCTGCGCCGCCATCAGAAACAGCTCTACGC
The DNA here is from genome assembly GCF_042610525.1 of Pantoea sp. sgz302252. Classification (GTDB taxonomy): domain Bacteria; phylum Pseudomonadota; class Gammaproteobacteria; order Enterobacterales; family Enterobacteriaceae; genus Erwinia. Next base: position 472,667 of record NZ_JBHDVM010000003.1, on the reverse strand, counting down.
CCGGCACGTTGCGCGTTTTGCCGCTCAGCCGGTTGGCGACTTCCGTTGCCGTGGCGTCGCGCTTGTCGAAGTCTTTCAGATGCACAAAAAAGTTCGCGGTGTTACGCGAGCCAAACGCCCCGCTGCCCATTGAAGACATCACGCCGTCCACCGCCGGATCCTGCTGGATCATTTTGGCGAACGCTTCCATCTTCGGCTTCATCGCCTGGAAAGAGACGTTCTGATCGGCACGCAGCATCCCCATCAGCAGCCCGGTATCCTGGTTGGGGAAAAAGCCTTTCTGCACCACCGAGTAGAGAAACAGGTTAAGGATTACGGTTAGCATCAAGCTAAACAGCGTCAGCCGCTGATGCCGCATCACCCAGTTTAGCGCACGGGCATAGGCCGCCAGCAGGCGATTGAGGCCGTTTTCAATCCAGCGATAAACCGGATGCGGCCTTTTGGTTACGGCAGGTTTGCGCTTCAGCAGCCGCGAGCAGAGCATCGGCGTCAGGCTAAGTGACACCACCATTGAGATAATCAGCGACACGGTTAGCGTCACCGCAAACTCGCGGAACAGGCGGCCGACAATGCTGCCCATCAGCAGAATGGGGATAAAGACCGCCACCAGCGACAGCGTCATCGACAGTACGGTAAAGCTGACTTCGTTTGCGCCTTTCAGCGCCGCGCGTACCGGGCTTAAGCCCTCTTCGATATAGCGAGTAATGTTTTCCAGCACCACTATTGCATCGTCAACGACGAAACCGGTAGCGATGATCAATGCCATCAGCGACAGGTTATCCAGGCTGTAGCCCAGCAGATACATCACCGCGCAGGTGCCGATCAGCGAAACCGGCAGCGCCAGCGCAGGAATAGCCACCGCCTGTAGATTACGCAGAAAGACAAAAACCACGCCGATCACCAGCAGCATGGCGATCAGCAGCGTTTCTTCAGTGTCATAGAGCGAGGCGCGAATGGTCGGCGAACGGTCAACCACGATTTTTAACTGCACGTCGGCGGGCAGGTTTTTCTCCAGCTCCGGCAGCTGCGCCTTTATCGCATCAATGGTTTTTAGCATGTTCGCGCCAGCCTGGCGCGTGACGCCGATCATTACCGACGGCGAACCGTTGTAAAAACCAACGTTGTACTGATCCTCTACCGAGTCATAAACGGTGGCGACATCGCTGAGATGAATGGCGCGGCCGTTTTGATAGCTGACGATCAGGTTGCGATACTGTTTCGCCTGTTCCAGCTGGCCGTTGCCGTCAATCACCCAGGATTGCTTTTCGCCCTGCAACATGCCTTTCGGCAGATTGGTCGTGCTGTTAGCTACGGCCTCGCGCACCTTGTCCAGCGAGACGCCGAAGTGTGTCAGCATCTGCGGCTGTAAATCGATTCTTACCGCTGGCAAGGCGCTGCCCATTAGCGAGACGTCGCCAACGCCCTGCACCTGCGCGATTTTCTGGTCGATTTTACTTTCTGCAATATCGTACAGATCGCCTTTGGAACGGGTAGTCGACGTCAGCGCCAGCATCACGATCGGCGCATCGGATGGGTTAGCCTTACGATAGGTTGGCAGCGACGGCATGCTGCTTGGCAGCAGGCTGCGCGAGGCGTTGATCGCCGCCTGCACATCCCGCGCCGCGCCGTTGATATCGCGGCTCAGCTCAAACTGCAAAATGATATTGCTGGAGCCCTGCGAGCTGCTGGAAGTCATTTCGGTAATGCCCGCAATTTGCCCCAGCGCGCGCTCCAGCGGCGTAGCCACCGTGGCTGCCATCGTCTCCGGGCTGGCGCCCGGCAGACTGGCAGAAACCATAATGGTCGGGAAATCCACCTGCGGCAGTGGCGCAACCGGCAGCAAACGATAGCCCAGCGAGCCCAGCAGCAGCAGCGCCAACGTCAACAGCAGCGTGGTTACCGGCCGGAAAATAAAGAAGCGCGTAATGTTCATCGATAAGCCTTGCGCATTCTACGGCGCGCCCGTTCAGCCAGACGATCGAACCACAAATAGATCACCGGCGTGGAGAACAGCGTCAACACCTGGCTGAAGATCAATCCGCCAACGATTACCAGACCTAACGGCTGGCGCAGTTCCGCACCGGAACCGGAAGCCAGCATCAGCGGCAGCGCGCCGAGCAACGCCGCCATCGTGGTCATCAGGATCGGGCGGAAGCGCAATAAGCAAGCCTGATGTATTGCTTCGCGCGGGCTGAGGTGCTGCTTTTTCTCCGCATCCAGCGCAAAGTCGATCATCATAATGGCGTTCTTTTTCACGATGCCGATCAGCAGTATCACGCCGATTAAGGCGATCAGGCTGAACTCCGTGCCCGCCAGCAGCAGCGTCAGCAACGCGCCGACTGCCGCCGACGGCAGCGTAGAGAGAATGGTTACCGGATGAATAAAGCTTTCATAGAGAATGCCCAGCACTACATACATGGTCAGCAATGCCGCCAGTATCAGCCATAGCGTGTTGCCGGTGGCGCTCTGGAAAGCTTCGGTTTCGCCCTGATAGCGCAGCGTGATGCTGGACGGCACCTTCAGGCTCTGCTGCGTTTCCGCTATCGCCTGCTGCGCATCCTCCAGCGAGTAACCGTCGTTGAGGTTAAAGGAGACAGTTACCGCCGGGAACTGGTTCAGCCGCATATGCACCAGCGAACCGATACGCTGGTGGATAGTGGCAATAGAGGTCAGCCGCACCATGCCGCTGGTCGACGAACTGCTGGTGGAAGAATCAGCAGACGAACTCTCTGTTGAATCTGAAGACGTACTGCTGTCTGAGGAGGAAGTACCCGACGAGCCAGAAGTCGCCAGCCAGATATCGTTAAACGAAGCCGGCGACTGCTGATACTGCGGCGCAACTTCCAGCACCACGCGATACTGGTTCGCCTGGGTAAAGATCGTGGAGACCAGCCGCTGGCCGAAAGCATTGTAAAGCGCGGTATCCACATCCGCAGCGGTAATGCCGTAGCGTGCCGCCGCATCGCGGTTCAGCTCGACGTAAGCCACCTGGCCCTGATCCTGCAAATTGCTCACCACGGAACTGAATTCCGGCCGCTTTTTCAGCGCCTCTACCAGCTTCGGCGACCAGTTTACCAGGTTTTCGCTATCGGCATCGTCCAGCGAGAACTGGTAGCGATCCGGCGTCACCTGATCGTTGACCGTTAAGTCCTGCGCGGCCTGCATATAGAGCTGGATGCCCGGCACGTTTTGCGTCGCCTGCTGTAGTTCAGCAATCACTTTATCGGCACGTTCGTCGCGCTCGTCAAAGGATTTCAGGTTGATTTGCAGCCTGCCGCTGTTAAGGCTGGTGTTGTTGCCGTCGATACCGATAGTGGAAGAGAGGCTCTCTACCGCCGGGTTTTTCAGCACGATCGCTGCCAGCTGCTGCTGCCGCTTCGCCATCTCGTTAAAAGAGACATCCTGGGAAGCTACGGTAACGCCCTGAATCAGCCCGGTATCCTGCGCCGGGAAAAAGCCTTTTGGGATAAAGAGATATAACAGCGCGGTAAACACCAGCGTTGCCAGCGCCACCAGCAGCATCAGCCGCTGATGATTGAGCACGATAGTCAGCAGCCGGTCGTAACCGGCTACCAGCTTATCGAAGAACTGACCGCCCTTGCGGTAGAAACGGCTCTGTTTCTCTTCCGGGATATGGCGCAGCAGATAAGCACAGAGCATCGGCGTCAGCGTCAGGGAGACCAGCATCGAAACCAGGATCGAGACCGCCAGCGTAATAGCAAATTCGCGGAACAGCCGCCCGACAACATCGCCCATAAACAGCAGCGGGATCAGCACCGCAATCAGCGAGAAGGTCAGGGAGATAATGGTAAAGCCGATTTGCGCCGAGCCTTTCAGCGCCGCTTCCATCGGCGTTTCGCCCTGCTCCAGCCGCCTGGAGATGTTTTCCACCACCACGATGGCGTCGTCGATAACGAAGCCGGTGGCGATGGTCAGCGCCATCAGCGACAGGTTATTTAGGCTGAAGCCCGCCAGGTACATCACGCCGAAGGTGCCGACCAGCGACAGCGGCACCGCCACGCTTGGGATCAGCGTTGCCGCCACGTTGCGCAGGAACAGGAAAGTTACCATGACCACCAGCGCAATCGACAGCATCAGCTCAAACTGCACGTCGCTAATCGAGGCGCGAATGGTCTGGGTTCGGTCGGAAAGGATCTGTACTTTTACGCCATCCGGCAGCGCGGCCTGGAGCGTCGGCAGCTGCTTTTTGATGTTATCCACTACGGATATCACGTTCGCGCCTGGCTGGCGCTGCACGCTGATGATAATTGCCGGGCTGTTGTTGGCCCAGGCTGACTGATAAGTGTTCTCCGGCGCCTCTTCAATATGCGCGATATCTTTCAGCCGCAGCGCCGCGCCGTTTTTGTAGGTCAGGATCAGGTTGCCGTATTCTTCAGCGGTGCGCAGCTGGTCGTTGGCATCGATAGTGACCGAATGGTATTTGCCGTCGAAACCGCCTTTCGAGCCGTTAACGTTGCTGTTGCCGATCAGCGTGTTGACGTCTTCCAGCGTCAGGCCGCGCGCCGCCAGCGCTTTGGGATCCATCTGCACGCGAATGGCTGGCTGATGGCCGCCCGCCAGCGTCACCATGCCAACGCCGGAGATCTGCGACAGCTTCAGCGCGACGCGCGTGTTGACCAGATCCTGCACTTTGATCAGCGGCAGCGTATCGGAGCTGGCCGCCAGAGTAATGACTGCTGTATCCGCCGGATTGACCTTTTTATAGGTTGGCGGGTTAGGCAGATCGGAAGGCAACAGGCTGTTGGCCGCGTTGATCGCTGCCTGTACTTCCTGCTCCGCCACGTCCAGAGACAGATCCAGCGAGAATTTCAGCGTGATCACCGAAGAGCCGCCGGAGCTACTGGAGGCCATCTGGCTTAAGCCCGCCATCTGTCCGAGCTGCCTTTCCAGCGGCGCGGTGACGCTGGAGGCCATGACATCCGGGCTGGCGCCCGGATAGAGCGTGGTCACCTGAATGGTTGGATAATCCACCTGCGGCAGCGCCGAGGTGGAGAGAAATTTATAGGCGAAGATGCCTGAGATCAGCACGCCGATCATCAGCAAAATCGTCGCAACCGGCCGTGCGATAAAGATACGGGACGGATTCATTGCGCTTTCGCTTTGCCGCTGGCGGCCTGGGTTTCGTCTGCGGTAATCACGGAGACTTTGCTGCCGTTGCTCAGCCGGTCAATGCCGACCGTCACTACCTGTTCACCCGCCTTCACGCCTTCAAGGATTGCCTGCTGCGTGTCGCCCAATGTCGGCCCGGTTTTCACCGCGCGGCGCGTAACGGTTTTGTCTGCGTTAATTACATAAACAAAGCTGCCGTCGCTGCTTAGCTGAAGAGCCTGCGCCGGAATGACCGTTGCCTGCTTCAGCGTGCCGGTTTGCAGTTGCATATTAACGAACTGATTCGGATAGAGCGCCTCGTCCTTATTGTCGAACAGCGCCTTTAGCTCGACGGTACCGGTGCTGGTATCGATCTGGTTGCTGATAAATTTCACGCTGCCGGTAGCCAGCGCGGTATCACCGTTCTGATCGAACGCGGTAGCAGGCAGCGTCTGGCCGTTGTGCAACGCTTTAATCAGTGTCGAAATATTGCTTTGCGGCACGCTAAAGGTCACGGCGGCGGGCTGCATTTGAGTGATGGTGACGAGCCCGGTAGTGCTGCTGCTCTGCACCATATTACCTTCATCCACCAGGCGTAAACCCACGCGACCGGAAACCGGCGCGGTGATACGCGCATATTCGATGTTCAGCTTAGCGGAGGCGATCTGCGCCTGGTCAGCTTTAACCGCGCCGCGATACTGGCCGACGGTAGCGATTTGCGTATCCAGATCCTGGCGGGCGAGTGAATCCTGCGCATAAAGTTTGCGGTAGCGTGCCAGCGTCAGCTCGGCGCTTTGCAGCAGCGCCTGGTTCTGGCTGAGATCGCCCTGATACTGCGCCAGCGTCGCCTCATAACTGCGCGGGTCGATCTGCGCCAGCAAATCGCCTGCCTTCACCTGCTGCCCTTCCGTGAAGTAAACCTTCATCAGTTGCCCATCTACGCGGCTGGTGACGGTCACCGTGGCGTTAGGGATTACCGTGCCCAACGCGGTCAGATAGACCGGTACGTCCGCCGTGGTCACTTCACCAGCATGTACGGCTACCGGGCCGCCCATCATCATGCCCGGCCCGCCTCTTCCCCCGCCCGGCGGCCCGCCCGCGCCCGGAGGCCCACCGGCATTCTGCGGCGCGCCGCCTGCTGGCCAGAAGCGCCAGATCAGCAGCGCGGCAAGGATAATCAGGATGGCTACAAGGATTTTTTTTCGCGAGAGTTTTGCTGTTGTCGGGGTCATGAGGCTCTGTCAGATCAAATGGAACAAAGGCGCAACGGTATGCCGCCGCGTGAAAAAAGCCAGGTCTGTGTGACCCGGCGTTATTATGGTTTAGCCGGCTGATTAAATTCCATGCTCATAGTGTAAGGTTTCCGTTAAGGATTATTTTATGTCCGCAAAATAGGTTGGGCTGCCGAAGCAGCCCATTACACTAAGATTTCCAGCCGCCGCCCAGCGCTTTATAAAGCGTAATTTGCTGATTCAGCTGCCCCAGACGGGTGGTGATTAACGACTGCTGCGCCGCATAGAGCGAGCGCTGCGCTACCAGTACGTTCAGGTAGTTGTCCACGCCCTGCTGATAGCGGATATGGGCAAAGTCATAGTTGCGCTGGTTGGCCTGCTCATCCTGTTCGCGCGCGGTCAGCTCATCTTTGTAGGTGTCCTGGCCCGCCAGCGCGTCGCCTACTTCTTTAAAGGCGGTCTGAATTGCCTTTTCATAGTCAGCAATTTCAATGCGCTTCTGCAAATGGGCGATATCAAGGTTAGCCGAGTTTTTGCCACCGTCAAAAATAGGCAGGTTGATGCTCGGCCCAAACGACCAGGCCGCCGTGCCGCCTTCCAGTAAGTGTCCCAGGCTGCTGGAGGTGGAACCGCCGGAAGCGGTCAGGCTGATGCTCGGGAAGAAGGCCGCGCGCGCCGCGCCGATATTAGCGTTGGCAGCTTTCAGCGAATGCTCGGCAGAGATGATATCCGGGCGGCGCGTTAACAGATCGGAAGGCAGACCCGATGGCGTCGCCGGGAAGGCCCTATCTTTATTTAGTCGCGCGTTTTGCAACATATTGGCCGGTAGATCGGTGCCAACCAGCAGTCTCAGCGCATTTACGTCCTGCCGCACCTGACGCGTGTAAGAAGCTACATCCGCCTGCGCAGTATGCACGGAAGTTTCCGCCTGCACCAGATCCTGCTCGCTGCTGACGCCGCCATCCACGCTGCGTTTGGTCAGGTTATACGAATCCTGCTGGCTTTTAACCGTTTGCTGCGCCAGTCCGAGTAACTCATTATCGGCGCAGAGCGAGAGATAAGCCGAAGCGACCTGCGAGATCAAACTAATTTTGGTAGCCTGCTGCGTCGCTGCCGTCGCCAGATAGCTTTCCAGCGCTTCATCACGCAGGCTGCGCAGACGGCCAAAGAAGTCCAGTTCCCAGGCGCTGACGCCCAGGCTGGTATTGAACTCGTGGTAAGTCACCGGCCCGGTCGAAGCGGTGTTATAGAGGTTGCCCGGCAGATGCGCCGCCGTCTGCGAGCCGCTGGCGCTGATTGCAGGCAGCAGTGCCGCCCGGTCAATCTGTACCTGCGATCGTGCTACCTCGACGTTTAAAGCCGCTACCCGCAGATCGCGGTTATTTTCCAGCGCGCTGGCGATAAGCTTGTGCATCGTCGGATCGGTGAAAAAGCTCTGCCAGCCGATATCCGCGCCGTTGGCCGTTGCGGTTTCCTGCTGGTCATAGTGTGTCGCCACCGGCAGCGCCGGGCGCTGATATTTCGGCTCCATAGTACAGCCGCTCAGCAGAAGCGCCGTCGCCAGCGCGGTAAGGGGGAAAATGTGCCGCATTATTGTTTTACCTTGGTTTTTTTATCTGAGAAGCGTTGTGCGACCACAACGTAGAACATAGGAACAAAGAAAATTGCCAGGAAGGTAGCGGTGATCATGCCACCAACCACGGCCGTGCCTATTGAGTGCTGGCTGCCCGCGCCCGCACCGCTGGAGATAGTCAGCGGCAGCACGCCCAGCACAAATGCCATTGAGGTCATAATGATCGGACGGATACGCAGTTTGGCCGCTTCCAGCGCCGCTTCAACCAGCCCTTTGCCTTCTTTCTCGTGCAAATCTTTGGCAAATTCGACGATCAGGATGGCGTTTTTCGCCGCCAGGCCAACGGTGGTCAGCAGCCCGACCTGGAAGAAAACGTCGTTTTCCAGCCCGCGCATCAGTACCGCCAGAATGGTGCCGAGAATGCCCAGCGGCACCACCATGATTACCGAGAACGGAATCGACCAGCTTTCATACAGCGCGGCAAGGCAGAGGAACACCACCAGAATAGAGATGGCGTAAAGCGCGGTGGTTTGCGAGCCAGAGGTCTGCTCTTCATACGACAGGCCGTGCCACTGCACTTTAAAGCCCTGCGGCAATTTGGCCGCGATTTCGTTGACCGCTTTCACCGCATCGCCCGAGCTGTAGCCACTGGCAGGCGAACCCATGATTTCTACCGCCGATACGCCGTTAAAACGCTCGTAGCGCGGTGAACCATACTGCCATTCGCCGCTGCCGAAAGCAGAGAACGGCACCATGTCGCCGCTGGTATTACGGAAGTACCATTTATTCAGATCTTCTGGCGTAACGCGCGAACCGGCGTTGCCCTGGATATAAACCTTTTTCACGCGACCGTTGTAGATGAACTGGTTTACGTAGCTTGAACCCCAGGCCGTAGAGAGCGTGTCGTTGATATCTTCCAGACTTAGTCCCAGCGCGCGGGCGCGTTCATCATCAATGATCAGATGATATTGCGGCTCATCGTCCATGCCGTTGGGCCGGGTCGCGGTCAGGCGTTTATCCTGCGCGGCTAAACCAAGGAACTGGTTGCGCGCTGCCATCAGCGCTGCATGGCCTTTGTTATTGGTGTCCTGCAGATAGAAGTCGAAACCGGTGGCGTTACCCAGCTCCATTACCGCTGGCGGCACCAGCGCAAAGACTTTGGCATCCTTAAGCGTGGCGAAATGCGCCATTGTGCGCGCCGCCAGTTTTTGTACCGTCTGGTCGCTGTTGCGCTGCGCCCAGGGCTTCAGTAACACAAAGGACATTGCCGTATTTTCGCCGCGCCCGGAGAAGCTGAAGCCGTTCGGCGAGAATACCGAGCTGACTTCCGGCTCGTTTTTCAGCAGCCAGGCCTGAATTTCATCCAGCACCTGCTGCGTACGTTCCGCAGAGGCGTTGGCGGGCAGCGTAGTCTGCATCATCATCACGCCCTGATCCTCATCCGGCAGGAACGAAGTCGGCACGCGGCTGAACAGATAGCCGGTTGCCGCCACCAGCAGCAGATAGATAACTAAAAACAGATTGCGTTTGGAAATCACCGCGCCAACGCTGTTGGTATAGTGCAGCGTTCCCGCATCAAACTTGCGGTTAAACCAGCCTGCCAGCCCTTTTGTCTTATGCTCCGCCGAGCCAGGTTTCAATAGCGTGGCGCAGAGCGCGGGCGTAAAGATCAGCGCCATCAGCACCGACAGCGCCATTGCGGAAACAATAGTAATAGAGAACTGGCGGTAAATTACGCCTGTCGAGCCGCTGAAAAAGGCCATCGGCAGCAGTACGGCAGAAAGCACCAGCGCAATACCAAACAGCGCACCCTGAATCTGCTCCATTGATTTAATAGTGGCAGCTTTGGGATCCAGCCCTTCGTCGTGCATCACGCGCTCGACGTTTTCCACCACCACAATGGCGTCATCCACCAGTAAGCCTATCGCTAACACCATGCCGAACATGGTCAGCGTGTTGATGGTGTAGCCGCAGGCAGAGAGAATGCCGAAGGTTCCCAGCAGCACGACCGGCACTACCATAGTGGTAATCAGCGTGGCGCGCAGGTTTTGCAAAAAGACCAGCATCACCAGGAACACCAGGCCAATCGCCTCGAACAGGGTTTTCACCACTTCTTCAATCGAAGCGCTGACCACCGGCGAGGTGTCGTAAGGGAACTTCACTTCCACACCATCCGGCAGAGAAAATTTGATGTTGTCTACCGTGGTACGCACGGCATTGATTGCATCCAGTACGTTCGCGCCGCTGGCAAGACGCAGCGCCATCCCGGCGGAAGGCTTGCCGTTGTAGGTGGCGGAGATGCTGTAGTCCTGCGGCCCAAGATCGACTTTCGCCACGTCTTTCAGGCGTACTTGCGAGCCGTCCGCGTTGACTTTCAGCAGGATGTTTTCAAACTGCGCCACCGACTGAAGACGGGTTTTGCCAACGATAGTCGCGCTGAATTTTGCGCCCTGAACCGTTGGTAATCCGGCCAGCTTGCCGCTGGAGATCTGTACGTTTTGCTGAGTAATGGCGGTGGAGACATCGCTGGGGATCAGCTGATACTTGTAGAGTTTGGCCGGATCCAGCCAGATACGCATGCCGTACTCAGATCCCATCACCAGAAAGTCGCCAACGCCTTTGGTACGCGCCACCTGATCTTCCAGTTTTGAAACCAGTAAATCGGCCAGATCGCCGTTGCTCATTTTGCCGTTAGTGGAAATTAAACTCACCACCAGCATAAAGTTGGCCTGGTATTTACGGACGTTGATGCCCTGCTCTGTTACTTCCGTCGGCAGCTGCGATTCGGCCAGCGAAACCTTGTTCTGTACCTGCACCTGGGCAGTATCGGGATCGGTGCCCTGATTAAAAGTAACAATGATGGTGGCGCTGCCGTCGCTGTTGCTCTGCGATTCGATATAGCGCAGGTTGTCGATGCCGTTTAGCTGCTGCTCAATCACCTGCACCACGGTATTCTGCGCGGTTTCGGCGCTGGCGCCCGGATAGGTTACCTGAATGGAAATAGCGGGCGGCGCAATATTGGGATACTGGTTGATCGGCAGTTTCAGGATAGAAAGCCCGCCCACCAGCATCACGATGATCGCTATCACCCAGGCGAAGATGGGACGCTCAATAAAGAATTTAGACATGGATTTCCTCTACTGCGCCGAAGGATCGGTCGTGGTCAGATTGGCCTGCGGCGCTGCTTTCGCCTGCGCTTCCGTCGGCTGTACTTTGCTGCCCGAACGCACGTTTTGCAGCCCTTCCACTACTACGCGATCGCCCTCCTTCAGGCCGGAAGTCACCAGCCACTTGCCCTCGATCATTTCGCCAGTGGTGATGCTTTGCTGCGCCACCGTGTTATCCGCTTTCACCACAAAGACGTAAGGCTTGCCTTTGGTGTCGTGCATGATCGCTTCCTGCGGGGCCAGAATGCCCTGGTCAGCAACGCCCTGCGGGAAGCTGGCGTGTACGAACATGCCCGGCAGCAATACGCGTTTCGGATTCGGGAAGGCGGCGCGCATGGTCACGCTGCCCGTACCCTGATCGACAGTGACTTCCGAGAACTCCAGCTTGCCTTCCTGCGCGTAGGTTGAACCATCCTCCAGCGTCAGTTTTACCGCCGCCGCGTTGTCATCTACGGCCTTTAGCTTGCCTTCTGCGAGCGCACGCCGCTGACGTAGCAGATCCTGTGAGGATTCGCTGACGTCGACATAAATAGGATCGAGCTGCTGGATAGTGGTGAGGTAGCTGGTCTGGCCATTGGTAACCAGCGCACCTTCAGTGGAAAGCGAGCGGCCAATATGGCCTGAAATCGGCGCGCGGACTTTGGTGTAGTTAAGATTGACCCGCGCGGTTTCCAGATCGGCCTTAGCTTCCTTTGCGGCAGCTACAGCATCGTCATAAGTCTGACCGCTGATGGCGTGCGCGGCAGCCAGCGGCTTATAGCGCTGGGCCAGTTTATTGGCATTGAACAGCGTCGCTTCGGCCTTGTCGTAAGCCGCCTGATAGCTGGCGGGATCGATTTGATACAGCGGATCGCCCTCTTTCACTTCGCCGCCTTCCTGAAACAGCCTTTTCAGGATGATCCCGCTGACCTGCGGACGAACTTCCGCCGTACGCACGGCAGTTGTCCTTCCCGGTAGCTGAGTGAATAGCGTTACCGGCTCACGTTTTAGCGTGGCAACGCCCACTGAAGCAGGCTGGCTGTTGGCGTTGGGAGGAGCAGACTGGTCGCAGGCGGCCAGCAGAAAAATCAGGCTCGCGGAAAGGATCTTTAAGCGCATGGTGAATTCTCAATAATATAAAATAAAATAGTAATGTGAGTGACTATTCTCAATAAAGAGGCTGATTATAGGCGCCGCCAGCAAAGGGCGATGTTAAGTTTTTGCTAAGTAAGATGTCGAAACGCTACGGGACTTTCAGGCCGTTTTGACACTGCTGTAACCTGACGGTTTCAGCCAGCAAGAGCGTGTTCAGTTGGTAATGCAGGTCGGGATGACTGAAAGCAGCGGAGCCTCCCCTTTTTCGGCATCAGGTCTTTTAGGCTTCTCATCCATGATGAAAAGGTCGCCCCTGACGGCGCTACCAAACACGGAAAGGGGCTGGCACAACCTAACGGAATGCGCTGTTAAATTGTGATAGCGTTACGATACGCCAGTGCCGGCTTGACAGCTGTATCCTTAATGAAAATTATTGGTTAAGAGTTGTATGGTTTTTTCTTTGGCTCTTTGTTAATTCAATCTGTATGCAGGGAAGAAAGATGTCGCCAGAAATCCGCACCAGCAAAGTCAGCGGGGTTACCGCAGGTAAGAACGTAGTCATTTATGAGCCAGCCAATATTTACGGCTGCACGCTTAATGACGATGTGTTTGTGGGGCCGTTTGTTGAGATACAGCGCCATACGGTTATAGGAGAAAGAACAAAGATCCAGTCACACTGCTTTATTTGCGAGTATGTCGCCATTGGCCGGGATTGTTTTATCGGACACGGCGTGATTTTCGCTAATGATATGTTCCGCCAGGGATGCCCCAATCCAGACAGCGACAGCTGGGGACGTATTGTTATCGGCAATAACGTTTCTATAGGCAGCGGCGCAAAGATCCTCGCCGTGACTATCTGTGACGAGGCGGTGATTGGCGCTGGCAGCGTGGTAACCCGCGATATCCTGCGTAAAGGCGTTTATGCGGGCAATCCGGCCCGGCTGCTGCGAGAGCTTTAAAGCGGGCCGGGTCTTTTTTCGATGCTGTCTGCGCGTATTCAGGCATAAAAAAAGCTGGCAACGAGGCCAGCTTAAAAAAGGGCAGGCGAGCAGATTAAAACGCGATATCCACGCCGCCACGGAATACGGATTCATCACCTTTATCCGCTACGTGTTTATCCACACGCAGGAACAAACGCGCGTCCTGAGCTTTACCCACGTCCAGCCGCATGCCGTACCACTGCGAATCCCGATCCAGCGTCATGCCAGGAATTGAGAAGCTTTCGCCCTGCGTTCCCGTTCCAGTCCATCTGGCTGTCACGTCCAGCGAAGGATTAGTAAAAGCATGCTGATGCTCGCCGTAAACCGAGAGCAGCGACCACCATTTATCGACTTCAAGCAGCGGCGCGCTAACATTTAATCCGGTCAGGCCGACGGTGCGGCTGTAGCGTTCGCTGTCGCCTTCCAGGCCCAGCGCGCCGCCCTCGTCCTTAAAGCTGCCGGTATAGAGCTGGCTTAGCTTCATGCCGACATAGGGTTGCAGCGTGAGGCGATCGGTTGGCGACCAGCGATAGCCGGTTTTCACCAGCGCCTGCCAGGCGTCGTTGCTGGTTTCCGAAGAGGTAGAACGGACGCCGTTCAGCAGCATTACGCGATCGAGATCGGTATCGCCATGCTGATAGCTCAGGTTACCCTGCCAGAACCATTCCGGCGTGACGGCATACTGCCCATAGAGCATCACGCCCTGCAGGCTGTTGGTGCTGTTGCCGCCGCTGCCTTCGTAGTTGGCCCGGATTTCGCTGTCAGTGATCGCCGCGCCCAGCCTCAGGCCCGGTACATCAAAGTTGCTGTCCACGCCAATCGCCGTGGTGTTGGTGCGATAGTGGCTGCCCAGATAGCCATCCTGCTGTAGATCGCCGTGCAGCGTGCCGGTTTCAGCCCAAATGCCGTAATTCTTCTGCCGCTCAGGATCGAGGCGATTACTCAGCAGCTGGTTCTGGTAATCCAGGCTGTTAAACAGGATAGCGTTGCCGCTGGCATGCGCCTGGCCGGAAAGCGAATCAAGCACCGCTTCGGCGGCCGCACCGCTGCCAATTTGCTGGAAGGCAGCCGCATCCTGTAGCAGTTCGCTTTGCTGAGCGGAGAGGCCCGACTGCGTGGATAAGCTGTCCGCGACCTGCAGCGCTTTCTCCACGTTCGCCGCGCTTTGCAGCGTCGCTGCGCCAGTCAGGCCCGCTGCCTGCGCCGCCTGCACTGTGTTTAAGCGCTGAAAATGGCCGGTAACGCTGTTGGCGCTGTAGGCTACGGTTCCTTTCAGGAACACGCCGGTATCCACGCTGGTGAACTGGCCGCTGATCCCCTGGCTGCTTTGCAGCAGAGATTCATCGGTTTGCACCACATAAGTATCGGAAGGCAGCGTGACCTGCAGCGCGCCATTCAGCGTTGCCGGGCCTGCGACCGTCAGCGGCTGGGAAAGCGTAATGCGCAACGTTCCGTCGGCGCTTTGCTGATAGCTGCCGACTACATGCAGCGCGCCGTTGGCCGTGGTAACAACTGTCCCCTGATTGCTCAGGTTGCCGTTGATCCTGCCCGAGCCAGCCAGCAAACCGCTACCTGTTACCCGCACATCGCTGGCAACGCTGCCGTCGATATACAGCGTGTTGCTTTGTACCTGGGTCGCGCCGGTATAGGTATTGTTGCCGGTGAGATGCAAAACGCCGCCCGCGTTGCTGGCACCGCTAACGATTAGCCCGCCGTCGCCGCTAATATCATTGGCAAAAACATAGTCACCGTAGGTCAGCGCAGCAGTGAAATCATCGCCGTAAAACATGCCAGGCCCTTGCAACGCCTTATCAACATTGACGTTGCCCCAGCCGAAGGTGTTGTTATAAGGGCGGCCATTCGCCGTATCCGCACTAACTCCCGCCACGGCATCGGTATGATAATCCGCCGTAGTCAGCAAGGTTTGCTGGAGGTTATAGCCGGTCATCCACGGGAACTGCGCCGAGACCCGGGATGCGGCGCCGGTAACGCGCGGCGCAGCAAAAGAAGTTCCATATTTGCGTGCAAGCGAACCGTCATCCTGTAAATATTCGGCATAGCCCGGCGCGGCCAGACACCAGGCGGCGGCATCGCCGCAGGCATCGAACACAAACAGTTCTGGCGGGCGGCTGCCCTGCGCTACGGTATAACCCGGAATGTAACCGGTAACGGCAATCAAGCCTTTTTGCAGTGAGGCATCGTTATAAATCAGCGGGATCTGCGCATTAGGCGAAGGCGTAGAAGTTCCATTGTTGCCCGTGACCACGACGCCCAGCGCATTGGCGCTGACAATGCTACTCAGGCTGTCGCGCAGCAGATCGTAGCTGCCGCTGGCGCGAGCATTTTCTAGCTGCGCAGTCGTAGTCAGCCGCTCGCTCGATGCGTAAGACATGTTAATTATTTTTACGCCGTTATTGAGAAGCCCGGCGATAGCATTATGCGTATCCGAATAGTAAAACAGGTTGTTGCTGGAAGCCTGCGCTATCCATAGATCGCTGTCCGGCGCAACGCCGCCAGCAAAGGCACCGCTGGCGATACCGGCAGCGGTCAGCGCAACCAGCGTGCCGTGCCCTGCCTGCCCGTTATTATCGTTTAGCGTTTGGCTGCCGCCTGATAAATAGGAGGTAAAATGCACGTTGCCATAGTTAATATCGGAACGGCCAGCCGCCAGCCCCGAATCCACAATTCCTACTTTTACCTTGCCATAGGTTACGGGCACAGGCTCGGTGGTTGGTGTCGTTTCTGAAGTTGGGGTCGTTTCTGTGGTTGGTGTTGGATCTGTTGTCGGCGACGGGTCGACAACCGGGGTCGGGGTAGAATTCAGCGTCTCGTTGTTGCTGCCACCGCCACCGCCGCCGCCACCACCACAGCCGCTAAGCAGAAATGCGCTGACTAAAACTGCCAGTAGTGACAGCCTGGAAGGTGCTGAAAATACGGGGATAGTTCTGATAATTTGCACGAATGTCCTCATGAATTGCCATAACGGGAAACAGAGCCATCCATGCCTTGATATATACAGTTTAGATCTCAACTGGAGAGATAACAGTTCTTGATAGTTTAATAGATCAAATAGTTTCCAATTGTCAGAACAGCTTAGGTTTTTTTGGACTATTTCCCGATTGAAGTTTTTAGCAAAGGACAAAAAGCGCATGCTTCGGCATGAGCTGGGGTTGATGACAAACCTTCAAGTCGCGTTTAAATCAGTGACAGAGCAGCAGAGACAGAGTGTGAGTCGCGCATTTCACCGCGCGACCTGAGGTTTCTTCAGAAGAGGATTGGTGAGGGCATCAGGTGCCGCTGTGGGTGGAGTAAAGCGCATCCGGCGCCACGTTCATATGCTTGAGTACCGGCCCGATAATATTGCCGAAGACCGGGGCGGCAACCGAGCCGCCAAAGTGGTCGCCCGCCGTTGGGTGGTTGATCATAATTACCAGTGCCACCTGCGGATTGCTGGCTGGCGCTACGCCAGCGGTGTAGTTGATATAGCCGCCGTCATATTTGCCGCTGGCGCCCATTTTCTCGGCTGTACCTGTCTTGATTGCCAGACGATAGCCCGGCACCGCTGCGCGCACGCCGCTGCCGCCGGGCAGCGCATCGCTCTCCATCATATGAATTACCGAACGTACAATATCCGCATCCGCTACCCGCGTGCCGATTACCGGCGGCGTGACCTTAGTAATAGAAAGTGGCCGGTATACGCCAAGCGAACCCAGGGTAGCGTACTCGCGCGCGATTTGTAGTGGCGTAACACGCAGGCCATAGCCGAAGGAGAAAGTCGCCCTTTCGATATCGGCCCAGCGCTCGCGGTGCAGCGGGAAATAGCCCACGCTTTCGCCGGTCAGGCCCAGTCCGGTAGGTTTACCCAAACCAAACGAGTGAAAGGTGTTAACCAGCACTTCGGCTGGCATCGCCAGCGCGATATGCGATACGCCGATGTCGCTCGATTTTTGCAGGATGCCGGTCATGGTAAGGCGCGGCCAGTGGCCAACGTCGCGGATCAGGTGACCGTTAACGCGATAGGGCGTGGTATCCAGTACCGAATCCGGTCGCACCAGCTTACGGGCCAGGCCTTCCATCACCACCAGCGGTTTTACCGTCGACCCCGGCTCATAGCTGTCATTTATCGCCGCGTTGCGCATCTGTGCTGGCGAAACATTGCTGAAATTGTTGGGATTATAGGAAGGATAGGAAGCCATGCCTAAAATTTCACCGGTATCGACCTTGACCAACACCGCCGCGCCGGAATCGGCTTTGTTCAGCAGGACGCCGTCGCGCAATTTAGTGTACAGGGTGTACTGATCGAATTTATCGATGCTGAGCTGCACAGTTGGCGGCTGGCGAGGCGGCTCGTAGTTGATCATGGCGATAATATTGCCATGGGCGTCCTGGCGATATTTCTCTTCGCCCGCCGTGCCCTGCAATACTTTATCGAACCCTTTTTCCAGACCGTTCAGGCCGGTATTGTCCGCGCCGACAATGCCAATCAGCGGCGCTGTCGCTTCACTCATCGGATAAAAACGGCTGTCGTCGTAAACCGTGGAAATGCCGGCCAGATGCAGCTTAGCGATATCTTTGGCGATACCTAATTCGATTTTATGCCCGAGATAAAGAAAGCGGCGATTGGGATTGGCTTTAATTTGTCGGGCGATCTCTTCAGGACGCTGATCCAGCGCGTTAGCCAGATATTCCCATTTGGCACTGGTAAAGTCGGGGTTTGCCTCCAGTACGCGTTGCGGATCGGCAATGATATCGCGCGAGGGTACGCTCAGCGCCAGCGCTTCACCGTTGCGATCCAGCAGCGTGCCGCGATTGGTCGGGATGGTTACCGTACGCAATGAGCGTTCATCCGCCTGTTTTTCCAGCATTGGATGGTTAATCAGTTGCAGGTCGCCTACCCAGACCAGCAGCAGCAGCATCGAAGCGAACACGCCAAGGCAAATCAGGCGAAAGCGAACGGGATGAAAGGGCGTTTTTGCCTGGTCTTTAGCCAGTGATTTCTTTAAGCGGGGCATGGCTCTTCTGTCGGCGGATAGCGATTAACTGACCGGGAGTTATACAAAAAATGCGGAGGCGATAACAGGAAAACTGTGTTTCAGATCGTGATTGTTGCCGTGGGGTTTAGAGTAAAAACACAGGGTACGCAGATAAAAAAAACCTGCGCATCTGCGCAGGTCGGTGAAACAAAGTAATTTTGATGTTCACCCATCAATACCTCTGGGACTTCAACTGTAGCAATCGCACCCGCGCGCTCGCCACTGCGCATTCGCAACAGTTGCCCGCAAAATGTAACCAGCCATGTGATTTATAGGCACTTTTGCAACTTTTACGGCCGACGCTGCCTGGCGTTCAGATAAAAACCCCGCGTGCAAAGCTTGCTACATAGCGGGAATTCTCTGGCATCAGAAGCGGAAAAAGAGTTTCAGAGTAGCGGGAATAGCAGGGATAAGCTGCGCGAAAATGACTGCGCTAACGACCCAAAGAATAATCGAACTCTTCATTTCGCTAACTAAGGTTCTTGTATCGCTAATGGCAACTTTTAATTCATTGATTTGCTTTTTGAAATCACTATTGTCCCTTTTAATTTCTTCCCTGAGTGCATGATTGTCCTCCCCGAGCTCGTCTCTGAGTGTACTGATATCACTTTTAAGCTCTTCCCTGAGCGTGCTGATATCATCTTTAAACTCTTCTCTGAGCGTGCTGATATCATCTTTAAACTCTTCTCTAAGCGTGCTGATATCATCTTTAAACTCTTCTCTAAGCGTGCAGATATCATCTTTAAGCTCTTCTCTGAGTGTGCAGATATCATCTTTAAGCTCTTCTCTGAGCGTGCAGATATCATCTTTAAGCTCTTCTCTGAGTGCACGATTGTCCTCCCTGAGCTCTTCTCTGAGCGTGCAGATATCCTCTTTTGTCGCATAATTTGATTTAATTACGGCAATATCAATGCGAATTTCCGTTATGTCCTGTTCCAGTTTCCTTACGCGGCTCTGCATGCTATCTCCTCCTCCCTTACCGCCATCCCCCCAATAGCCGGGGAATGGCAACGTCTCCATTTGGTACATGCTTATTCCTCCCTGATGCTGACGTCATGGCGGTTTGCTACGCCTTTTTCTTAACGGCTCAGCAGACCAGGATTTTTTTTGCTCCTTTTCAAAATAACCGAGCCAGCTGCTGGCCCAGTTTTTTTAACCGTTTTTGGTCGCAAAATCAACCATTATTTTCCTTTAAAAACAAATGGTTACGCAAAACAGTTACGCGTTTTCCGGCCTCGCCTTTTTGATCTCCACCAGGCAGCTCATGGCGTTCGGCCCCTGCGTCAGCGAAGAAGTGCCGATATCCAGCGTCAACACGTTGGGATTGCCTGCGCGGTCGAACGGCTGCCAGGCTTTGCCGAAGCCCGGATCGAACCAGGCGCCGGTAGCAATCAGCACCACGCTGCGGCTGACGCCTTCCGTAAGCCTGACGCCAGCCAGCATGCGGCCGCGATCGTTGCTGACTTCAATAACGTCGCCGTCGGCAATCTTACGCGCCCCGGCATCTTCTGGATGCATCCATAACGTTTCCCGTCCGGCAGTTTTGTTTGCCTGCACCGTGGGCGTGGCGTCCATCTGGCTATGCAGGCGATCGCCCGGCTGTATAGAGATCATATGTAGCGGGAAACGCTGGCTGATTTCCGCGCCCAGCCACTCCTGCGGCGGTCGCCATTCCGGATGCGGCGCGAAATCCTTCAGGTCGAAGCTGGCGATAGTTTCGCTGAACAGCTCGATTTTGCCGCTGGCGGTTTGAATAGGGTTTTTCTGCGGATCCCGGCGAAACTCTTCCATAAAGACGAAGGGCTTGCCACCTTCCGGCACTTCCACATAGCCCTGCTGCCAGAACGTCTGAAATTCTGGCCAGTCTACGCCTTTGCGCTGGTGCGCCACCGCACACTGCTGATAAAGATGTTCGATCCACTGCGCTTCGTTGCGGTTTTCAGTAAAGGCTGCGCGATAGCCCAGCCGTTCTGCCAGGTCAGCGAAAATATCAAAATCATTGCGCGCCTGGTGCTGTGGCTTAATCGCCTGATGCATCGCCAGCACAAAGCGGTCGCGGGAAGACCCGCCGATATCGTTGCGCTCCAGCGTAGTGGTAACCGGCAGCACGATATCCGCCATCTGCGCAGCAGGCGTCCAGACGATATCCTGCACGATCACCGTATCCGGCTTCTGCCAGCCTGCCACCAGCCGGTTCAACTGCTGATGATGATGGAATGGATTACCGCCCGCCCAGTGAATCAGGTGGATATCGGGATAGGTTTGTGTTTGGCCCTGGAACGCATAGGGCTCGCCCGGATGCAGCAGCATATCGCTGATGCGAGCGACTGGAATAGCCCGATCGGCAACAGGATTAACGCCGGTGGACATCAATGGCGCTGGCCCTTCCATACGCGGGTTACCCACGCTGTTCATAGAGCCATGCCCAAAGGAGAACCCTGCGCCAGGCAAGCCTGGCTGGCCCAGCATGGAAGAGAGCGCGATCATCATCCAGTAAGGTTGTTCGCCGCGATGAGCGCGCTGAACGGAATAAGAGCTGGTGATGAAGCTGCGCTTGCCGATAAGCTGCTTAGCCAGCAGTTCAATGCGCGCTGCGGGAATGCCGGTGATCTCGCTGGCCCAGCGCGGCGTTTTCGCCACGCCATCGCTTTCGCCCAACAGATAGCCGCGCAGCTGCGGATAGCCAGTACAGTGCGAGGCCAGAAAGTTTTGATCCGCCGCGCCCAGCCGTTCTATTTCATAACCCAGCGCCAGCATTAGCGCCACATCGGTATTGGGTCGGATGGGTATCCATTCGGCATTAACGAATTCCGGGCAATCATCGCGCATCGGGCTGATATTGATAACCGGCGTGCCTTTGGCCGCTAAGGCCAGTAGCGCTGGCTTCAGGCTGTGCTCGCCTGCCCCGCCGGAAGCAACCTGGCTATTTTTCAGCGCCAGGCCGCCGAAGGCCAGAAAGATTTCGCAGTGTTCAATTACTTCCGGCCAGTCGGTCACTCTGCCGGTCAGCGGCATGTAAGTGCCAATAATATAAGGCAGGAAAAACTGCGCGGCGCCCCAGCTGTAGTTACCCAACTGATCGATGCCGCCGCCGCCGGTAAAATAAAAGCGGCGAATTAACGTGCGGGCATGGTTAACGCGGCCTGCCGAAGACCAGCCGTAGGAACCGTTGAAAATCCCTTCCGCGCCATAGCGATCGCGGATCCGCCGGTTCTCTTCCGCTACCAGATCCAGCGCCGTTTCCCAGTCCACTGCCACAAAGTCTTCACGTCCGCGCAGCGTGCGGTCGCTTTTCTCGCGTGATTTAAGCCAGGAGCGGCGCACCATCGGCTGGCGAATACGTTTGTCTGAGTAGACCAGCTCGGGAATGGTGTTCAGCATCGGCGAGGGATCGCGGTCGGCGAAAAAAGGTTCGCAGCGCTGTAGCTTGCCGTTTTCAACTACGGCGTTAAAGGCGCCCCAGTGAGCGAGGTGCGGTACTTTTTTTATAGTCATGGCGGGATCCGGCAGGTGGTGTTGTCGGGCTACAGGCTACCATTTTTCGTTTATTACAGAAATCTCTCTGCGGCTTTCGCCGGGGCTGTTTTAAAAACTATGCAGGCAAGCAGCAACAAGGTTTATGCGCCGTAGCTGGCTGGCGTACGCTTTTCATCGGCTTTGCGACACCGCCAGCATTCTGTCTGCTTGAAGTAACAGGAAATTTCCGCAACACTGGAGCTATGTAAACGTTTACCCTGGAAGGTTTATGGCTACCATTAAAGATGTTGCCAGGCTCGCGGGCGTCTCTGTCGCTACGGTTTCACGCGTGATTAATAACTCGCCGAAAGCCAGCGAAGCTTCACGCCTGGCCGTTAATAGCGCTATGGAAGAGTTGCAATATCATCCTAACGCTAATGCGCGTGCCCTGGCGCAGCAGTCAACGGAAACCATGGGGCTGGTGGTAGGCGACGTTTCCGATCCCTTTTTTGGCGCGCTGGTCAAAGCGGTAGAACAGGTCGCCTACGGCACCGGCAACTTTTTGTTGATTGGCAACGGCTACCATAACGAGCAGAAAGAGCGCCAGGCGATCGAACAGCTGATTCGCCACCGCTGCGGCGCGCTGGTGGTGCATGCTAAAAAAATTCCCGATGCCGATTTAATCCCGTTAATGAAGCAGATCCCCGGCATGGTGCTAATTAATCGTGCGTTGCCGGGTTTTGAAAAGCGCTGTATTGCGCTGGATGACCGTTACGGCGCCTGGCTGGCGACGCGTCATTTGATTCAGCAGGGCCACCAGAATATCGCTTTTATTTGCTCAAACCATCCCATTTCGGACGCGGACGACCGCCTTCAGGGCTACTACGATGCGCTGAAAGAACATAATCTGCCCTGCAACGATCGGCTGGTGGCTTTTGGCGAGCCGGATGAGGTTGGCGGTGAACAGGCGATGACGGAACTGCTGGGGCGCGGCAAGGCTTTCAGCGCCGTTACCTGCTATAACGATTCCATGGCGGCCGGCGCGCTGGCGGTGCTGAGCGACAACGGCGTGCGAGTGCCGGAAGAGATGTCGCTGATTGGCTTCGATGATGTGCTGGTTTCGCGCTATGTGCGCCCAAGGCTGACCACGGTACGCTACCCCATAGTCACTATGGCGCAGCAGGCAGCGGAGCTGGCTTTAGCGCTGGCTAACAACCAGCCGCTGCCTGAAATCACCAATTTATTTAGTCCGACGCTGGTGCGTCGCCATTCGGTTGGCTCGCCGGGCTAGATTTCCAGCGCCAGCAGCTCCTGAACGGTCTGCGGCCGGCGGATCTGGCGCGGCTGACCGTTTTCAAACAGTACTTCCGGCAGCAGCGGTCGGCTGTTGTAGTTAGAGGACATAGAAGCCCCATAAGCGCCCGTATCGTGGAACACCAGATAGTCGCCAGGTTTAACATGCGGCAGCGCGCGGGTTTCTACTTTGCCGCCTTCCAGCTGGGTGAAGACATCGCCTGATTCGCACAGCGGCCCGGCGACTACGCTGTCGATGGTCTGGCTTTCATCCAGCTCGCGTCCGTCACCGGCGATGGCGGAAATATGGTGATAGCTGCCATACATCGCAGGCCGCATCAAATCGTTAAAACCGGCATCCACCAGCACAAAATGGCGGCTACCCATCTGCTTGACCGCCCTAACCTGAGAAACCAGCACGCCAGATTCCGCCACCAGAAAACGTCCCGGCTCGATCTCCAGCTTAACCGGATGGCCCAGGTGCTGCGCAACGCGCTGGCGCGCCGCATCCCACAGCCCGAAATAGTGCGCGGTATCGATCGCCTCTTCGCCAAAGCGATAGGGAATGGAGAGGCCGCCGCCCGCTGAAATCGCCTGGAGATCCTGGCCGAAACCGATCACCAGGCTGACCATAGCGTCGCAAACCTGCTCCAGATGGCCATAATCGACGCCGGAACCTATATGCATATGGATACCGACCAGCTTCAGCTGATGCTGCTGAATGGCGGCCAGCGCCAGCGCCAGATCCCCATGCCAGATGCCGTGCTTGCTGTTTTCGCCGCCCGTATTGGTTTTCTGGCTGTGACCGTGCCCAAAGCCAGGATTAACGCGCAGCCAGACTTCATGTCCCGGCGACACTTCGCCAAGCTGATGCAGCATATCGACCGAGCCTGTATTTACCGGAATCTTCAGCTCCGTCAGGCGAGCCAGCGTAGGTTCGTCCAGCAGGTCAGCGGTAAAGACGATCTCTTCGCCGCCAGGCTGGAAGCCCGCCGCCAGCGCGCGCTCTACCTCTCCCAGCGACACAGAATCCACACGCACGCCCGCAGCGCGCATTATCTTGAGGATATGGATATTAGAGCAGGCTTTCTGCGCAAAGCGCACCACATCGAATTGTTGCAGCTGGCCGATGCGTTCGCGGATGACGTCGGCATCGTAAGCCCAGACCGGGCCGCCGTACTGGCGCGCCAGCGGCAGCAGATTAGTTTGGGTCAGAGCAGTTTCGGTGGTGCTAAGCGGGCGTGGCATGGGGCTTTCTCCTGTAAATAATAGTGTTATTACGCCACGCCATTCTCATATTGAAAAATATCTGTTTTACGCTTGTCTATTCATTCATGATATGGAAAACCTTTTTTGCAGAGAGCTTTTATGGCTGGCGTCACGCTACGGCATATTGAAATTTTTCACGCGGTTATTACTACCGGGAATCTCACCGAAGCGGCGGCGCTACTGCATACTTCCCAGCCTACCGTCAGCCGCGAGCTGGCCAGATTCGAAAAGCTGACCGGGCTAAAGCTGTTCGACCGGGTGCGCGGTCGCCTGCAGCCGACTGCTCAGGGACTACGGCTGTTTGAAGAGGTGCAGCGCTCCTGGTACGGCCTGGACAGGATTATCAATGCGGCCGAAAGCCTGCGGCAGTTTCGCCAGGGCGAGCTGTCGATCGCCTGCCTGCCCGTGTTTTCGCAGTCGCTGCTTCCCCTGCTCTGCCAGCCGTTTCTGCTGAGCTATCCCGACGTCAGCCTGAGTATTATTCCGCAGGAGTCGCCGCTTCTGGAGGAGTGGCTGTCGGCCCAGCGTTATGATTTAGGCCTGACGGAAACCAGCCAGACGCCAGCCGGCACGGTGCGCAGCGAAATTTTTACCGCTAATGAGGTCTGCGTACTGCCGCAGAATGATGTGCTGGCAGAGAAAAATTGCCTGACGCCGCAGGATTTCGCAGGCAGGAATTTTATCAGCCTGTCGCAAACGGATAGCTATCGCCAGCTGCTGGATAAGCTGTTCAGCGAGCATGGCGTGCAGCGCAGAATGGTAATGGAGACGCACAGCGCAGCTTCGGTCTGCGCTATGGTCAGAGCGGGCGTCGGCGTGTCGATAGTGAATCCGCTGACCGCGCTGGACTATGCGGGCAGCGGCGTGGCGATCCGCCGTTTCAGTATTGAGGTGCCTTTTACCGTCAGCCTGATTCGGCCACGGCATCGCCCTTCCTCAACGCTGGTTGACGCTTTCAGCCTGCATTTGCAGCAGCGCAGCGGCCTGTTTAACCAGCGTCTGGCAGATCTTCTTCGTTAAGCGCAGACCGTCTGTCGTTGTCCTTTGGCGCGCCGGAAAGTTAACAAGCAGATCAACAGACCAATTGCGGCCAGCACGGCGGCGGCAACCGGGACAGAAGTCAGTCCATAGCCGCCGTTAATCACCGCGCCGCCTGCCCAGGCGCCAAAAGCGTTGCCGACGTTGAAAGCAGAGATATTCAGCGTTGAGACCAGGTTCGGCGCCTCTTTACCGTGGCGAACGACGTTGATTTGCAGGCCTGGCACAGTGGCGAAAGTGGCCATTGCCCATAAAAACAGGGTAATTTCCGCCAGCCATAGCGCATGGCTTGTCCAGCTAAACGCCAGCGAGAACAGCGCAATCAGCGAGAAGCTGAGGATCAGGCTAAACGAGACTTTCCAGTCGGCCAGTTTACCGCCCAAAATATTGCCGACGGTCAGGCCTCCGCCGATTAAAAACAGCGTCCAGCTCACGCCTTTGTTACTGATACCGGTGACCTGTAGCAACAGCGGCGCGATATAGCTGAACAGCGCGAACATAGCGGCGGCGAAAAATACCGTCATCAGCAGCGAAAGCCACAGCTTGCCGTTTGCCAGCGCGCCGATCTCGCTCGCCAGATGCACCGGTTTTTCTTCACGGTTGACCGGCAGGCTGACAATCAGCGCAATGAAAGCCAGCACGCCGATAACCGCTACGCCCCAGAAGGTCGCACGCCAGCCAAAGAGCTGGCCGAACCAGGTTCCCAACGGCACGCCAAGTACGTTAGCCAGCGTCAGACCAGTAAACATCAGCGCTACCGCAGAAGCCTGCTTGCCCGGCGCTACCAGGCTGGCAGCCACCACGGCGCCAATACCGAAGAAGGCGCCGTGGCAAAGCGCGGTGATTACTCTTGCCAGCATCAGCAGATTGTAGCTGTAGGCGAGCGCGCACAGAATGTTGCCGATGATGAAAATAGTCATCAGCAGGATTAGCGTACGCTTGCGCGGTAAGCGGGCCGTCAGCAGAGCCATAATGGGCGCGCCAATCGCCACGCCCAGCGCATAGCCGCTGATTAGCCAGCCCGCAGAAGGAATGCTGACGTTGAGGTCGCCCGCCACTTCCGGCAGCAGGCCCATAATAACGAATTCCGTGGTGCCGATGGCGAAGGCGCTCAGCGCCAGCGCCAATAAAGAAACGGGCATGTTTTATTCTCCGGGAAGATTTTTTCCACCAATAAAAATCGGCGGGAAAAGACAAAAGAAAGTATTACAAAGTGTTAATTTTGATTCACATCACAACATAGAGTTAAGCACAGCTCGTCAAGGACTTACAGCCTTTTACCGGCAACAATCCTTTGCCTCAGAGGCAATAATCAAGGCTGTTACCCGCATTTTGGCATGGTTTCGCTGTTCTGTTGATTGGCTATAATCGGAAAGGGAAACCGTTTTTCTTGTAAAAAATGGTCGCGTAATACACGGATTGAGACGCCATCCATTACGAAAAATTATCAATTATCTGATAATCATTTGACGCAGAGTGAGGTTAAATAGGTAAAGTTTTCTGAGTGTTGGCCGATACCTCGATGATGGATGCACCGGGCGTTTATTGAGCTGGGCTTGTTCGATTCGTTACCGAGGAGTGAAGATGCGACTGGCTATTTGCCTGCTGACGCTGAGTATCGCCGGGTGCTCAGTAGGAAAATATGAGTACAGCAGCGAAGCAGAAAAACGTGTGGATATGACCGTTACCGGTATTCCGACCATTCTGGGCGTTGGCACGCTGGGCACGACTATTCCGCTAACCGCTGATTACAGCCTGACGGCGGCGCACGTAGCGAAATACTCGCTCTACCGCGTCAAGGCCCGCCATCCTGAATGCGATCTCGCCGTGGTTTACCATAAAAACGGCAATATTCCTGCGCCGAATTTCCGTAACGGCTTTATGGGCGACAAGATTAATATGTATGGCTACAGCTTTATTTCCGCTATGCCTGTCGCCTCAACCGGCACCAATCTGGTTAATACCGGGCTAAAGAATGACTGGAATAAGCTGAGCTGCGTGGTTGTGGCGACCAATGCGGGCGTGGTGCAGGGCATGTCGGGCGGCGCAGTCTATAATGCCTCTGATGATTCAGTCGCTGGCGTCATCGTTGGCTATTCCGACCGTATTAACGATATCAAAACAGGAAAGACGCTCTATAAGAACGTCTCTTTATATGTGCCCTATGCTCGCTTTAAAGACTGGCTGAACGAGGCGGTGAAATCCTGAGGGCCGTATCAGGTCGCCGAAAGCATAAATTCCACCGCCATAGCGGCATGTAGAACGGTGGTATCGAAGACCGGCACGGGGCAATCTTCTGCTTTCAGCAGCAAACCAATTTCGGTACAGCCAAAGATAACGCCCTGCGCGCCCTGCTCTTTCAACGCTTCGATAGCCTGTTGATAATATTTTTTAGCCTGCGGCGTGATAACGCCATGACAAAGTTCGGCGAAGATAAGGCGATGGATCTCCTGACGCTGCTCCTCATTTGGGATTAGGGTTTCGATACCTGCGCGCGCCAGCCGCTCACGGATAAAGTTTTGTTCCATTGTGTAGCGGGTTCCCAGCAGCGCTACGCGAGTTAAGTTCTGCTCCCGTATTGCTGCCGCTGTCGCGTCCGCTATATGCAGCAGCGGCAGCCCGCTGCGATCTGCAACAGCATCGGCAACTTTATGCATGGTATTAGCGCAAATCACGATGCCTTCCGCGCCCGCCTTTTTTAACGCCAGCGCCGCCCCGGCCAGCAGCAGCCCTGCCTTTTCCCAGTCGCCGCTTACCTGACAGGCTTCTATCTCAGCAAAATCGACGCTATAAAGCGCCAGCTTCGCCGAATGCAGGCCGCCCAGCCGCTGCTGTACTCCTTCGTTGATCAGCCGGTAATAAGGGATGGTCGATGCCCAGCTCATACCGCCAATCAGTCCCAGCGTTTTCATCGTAGTTCTCCGGTGTGCGGCTTGTGCCCTGTTGTTGCTTAATCCTTAAGCTTCGCACGGCTACAGGCATAAAAAAAGGGGCGAAAGCTCGCCCCTTGATGTTGCTACCGTCTGTTACTTGCCTGAAGGACGCAGCGCCGGGAACAGGATCACGTCGCGGATGGTGTGGCTGTTGGTGAACAGCATAACCATACGGTCGATACCGATGCCCAGACCCGCCGTTGGCGGCAGGCCGTGCTCCAGCGCGGTGACGTAGTCTTCGTCGTAGAACATCGCTTCGTCGTCGCCTGCATCTTTGGCATTAACCTGCTGCAGGAAGCGCTCGGCCTGATCCTGCGCATCGTTAAGCTCGGAGAAGCCGTTGCCGATTTCGCGGCCGCCGATAAAGAATTCAAAGCGATCGGTAATTTCCGGGTTCAGGTCGTTACGGCGCGCCAGCGGCGAAACCTCCGCCGGATATTCGGTGATAAAGGTTGGCTGGATCAGATGGCTTTCCGCCGTCTCTTCGAAGATCTCGGTCACCACTCGACCCAGGCCCCAGCTCTTCTCGACCTTGATACCCAGCGACTGCGCGATGGCGCAGGCTTTGTCGAAATCATCCAGATCCGCCAGGTTAGTCTCCGGACAGTATTTCTGGATCGCTTCTTTCATCGTCAGTTTTGCAAACGGCTTGCCGAAGTCGAACTCCTGGTCACCGTAAGGCACTACGGTAGTGCCCAGCACGTCCTGCGCCAGGGTGCGGAACAGGCTTTCGGTCAGTTCGATCAGATCTTTGTAATCCGCATAGGCCATATAGAGTTCCATCATGGTGAACTCAGGGTTATGGCGCGGCGAAATACCTTCGTTACGGAAGTTGCGGTTGATTTCAAACACGCGATCGAAGCCGCCGACCACCAGACGCTTCAGGTAAAGCTCCGGGGCGATACGCAGATACATGTCGATATCCAGCGCGTTGTGATGGGTGATAAACGGACGCGCGGAAGCGCCGCCTGGGATCACCTGCATCATCGGGGTTTCCACTTCCATAAAGTCGCGGCCAACCATAAAGCTGCGGATGCCCGCCATGATCTGCGAACGAATTTTAAAGGTGTTACGCGATTCGTCGTTCGAGATCAGATCCAGATAACGCTGGCGATAGCGGGTTTCCTGATCTGCCAGGCCGTGAAACTTGTCCGGCAGTGGACGCAGTGCTTTGGTCAGCAGACGCAGTTCGCTACAGTGGATAGAAAGCTCGCCGGTTTTGGTTTTGAACAGCTTGCCGCGAGCGCCGACGATATCGCCGAGATCCCATTTTTTAAACTGCTCGTTGTAGATGCCTTCCGCCAGATCGTCGCGGGAAACATAAAGCTGAATGCGGCCGCCCACATCCTGCAGCGTGACGAAGGACGCTTTGCCCATAATACGGCGAGTCATCATACGGCCAGCGACGCTGACCTCTACGCCCAGCGCTTCCAGCTCTTCGTTTTCTTTTGCGTCGTATTCCGCGTGCAGCCTGTCGGAAAGGCTGTCGCGACGGAAATCGTTGGGAAATGCCACGCCGTTCTCACGCAGCGCGCTCAGTTTTTCGCGACGCGCTTTCAGTTCGTTGTTCAGCTCAAGTGCGGCGTCGGCGCCCTGCGGTTGTTGTTCTGACATGTCAGTTCCTTATAGCCCTGCTTTCAAACTTGCTTCAATAAATCGGTCCAGATCGCCGTCCAGCACCGCCTGAGTATTACGGGTTTCCACGCCGGTGCGCAGATCCTTGATGCGTGAATCGTCCAGCACGTAGGAGCGGATTTGGCTGCCCCAGCCGATATCGGACTTGTTGTCTTCCAGCGACTGCTTCTCGGCGTTTTTCTTTTGCATTTCCAGCTCGTACAGCTTCGCCTTCATCTGCTTCATCGCCTGGTCTTTGTTTTTATGCTGGGAACGGTCGTTCTGGCACTGGGTCACGGTACCGGTTGGAATATGGGTAATACGTACCGCCGATTCCGTCCGGTTAACGTGCTGACCGCCCGCGCCGGAAGCACGGTAGACGTCGATACGCAGATCGGCTGGGTTGATCTCAATATCGATATCGTCGTCCACTTCCGGATAAACAAAGGCGGAACTGAAAGAGGTATGGCGACGGCCGCCGGAATCGAACGGACTTTTACGCACCAGGCGATGTACACCAGTTTCGGTACGCAGCCAGCCGAAGGCGTAGTCACCGCTGATGCGCAGCGTGGCGGACTTGGTGCCAGCCACTTCGCCTTCGGATTCTTCGATAACTTCGGTTTTAAAGCCTTTGGCTTCGGCCCAGCGCAGATACATGCGCACCAGCATGCTGGCCCAGTCCTGCGCCTCGGTGCCGCCGGAACCGGCCTGAATATCGATATAGCAGTCGGCGTTGTCGTATTCGCCGGAGAACATACGGCGGAACTCCAGCTCGGCAAGCTTTTTATCCAGCCCTTCCAGCTCGGCGACGGCCTCGTTAAAGGTTTCTTCGTCGTCCGCTTCCACCGCCAGTTCCAGCAGGCCGGAGACATCCTCCAGACCCTGGCTCAGCTGATCCAGTGTGTCGACCACCGCTTCCAGCGCGGAACGCTCTTTGCCCAGCGCCTGCGCGCGTTCAGGCTCGTTCCAGACATCCGGCTGCTCCAGCTCGGCGTTGACTTCTTCTAAGCGCTCTTTCTTGGCATCGTAGTCAAAGATACCCCCTGAGAACGCTGCTGCGCTCAGTGAGATCCTGAATTCGGTTCTTTACCGGATTAATTTCAAACATGATTTAGATCTTCAAAAGTCGGCAATGTAACTATGCAGTTTAACCGAATTTGCAGGGAGTTTGTAGCGTTTGCGCGGCAGCAATGTAAGGATATTAGCCACCGCGCCAGCCGGAAAAGCGGAGGGTTCAGGCTTGCTGACGCCTGGCCGTTTTCGCCGGATATTCCGCCACCAGCGAAGCCAGAGGAATATTAAACATCTTGTGCAGCTTGCGGATCATAGGGAGCGTCAGCGCGCGCTTGTAGTTTAGTACTTCGTAAACGCGGTTTTTTAGCCCTATTGCCGGCACAAGGTCATTAGCGGTCATGCCCATTTGCTCCATGCGAAACTTGATCGCCTCTACCGGATCGGGCGCCTCTATCGGATAGTGTTGCTGCTCATATTTTTCAATCAGCAGCAGCGTGACCTCTAAAAAATCGCCTGCCGCGGAGCCGGGCTCTGGCTCATCATCGAACAGCGGCGATACGGCAGCCAGCGCCTGCCGGTAATCTTCTTCCGTATGAATGGGCTTGATTTGATAGTGCATCATGTTTCCACCGTCTCAGCGTCAATCCTGTCATATTCGCTATGGGTACCGACAAACTTCACGTAGACCGCCTGAAAGCGACAGGCCACCGCGGCTATCAGTCTGTAGTCGTTGCCCTTGATCTGGAATATAACCCTGTTCTTTGGCAAAAAGTCCGCTGACGGATAGCGCCTTTTTATATCCTGAGGCGTTTGCCAGCTCACTTTTTTAACTTCATCAATCCAGGCCTTGAGCGGTTGCTCAGCCTGGTTATGGAGGGTCCAGAACTTCTTTAATGGCGCTAACGCGATAATCTTCACGTTCCCTCCCTGGATGAACGTTTAGTGAACTCACTATAGCAGTCCCATTATGGGACTGCAAGCTGAGGTTGGTGGAATACCTGGTGTACTCTTTTTGTCTCAACGTACTTTTTAACCCGCAGCCCCGGCTCCATACCGGCGCTACGGGCACTTTTTACAGCGGCCAGAGATGCTCGATAATCAACTGCACGCTGCGGTTGCCGCGAAACTCGTTGATATCCAGCTTATAGGCCAGCTCGACCTGCTTTACGCTGTTATCGGGCCAGAGCGCGGTATCAATATTAAAGGCGATGCCGTCCAACAGCGGCCCGCCGCCCAGCGGTTCCAGCATGACTTTCAGATGGCGTTCGCCCACCAGCCGCTGCTGGATAAGCTTAAACTTGCCGTCGAACTGCGGCTCCGGGAACGCCTGCCCCCACGGGCCCGCCTCACGCAGCAGTTCCGCCGTCGGCAGCGTCAGCTCCTGCGCCATTAGCTGGCCATCTGACCAGACTACGCCCTGTAATGACTCTTCGCTGAGCCAGTCGCCGATCAGCTCGCCGAAGCGCTGGCGGAACTCATCGAATTTATCAGCTTCCAGCGATAGCCCCGCCGCCATCGCATGGCCGCCGAACTTGATAATCAGGCCGGGATAAAGCGTATCCAGCCGCTCCAGCGCGTCTCGCATATGCAGCCCGGTTATCGAGCGCCCCGATCCTTTCAGCGTGCCGTCGCCGGCTGGCGCGAAGGCGATAACCGGACGGTGAAAGCGCTCTTTCAGGCGTGAAGCCAGGATGCCAACCACGCCCTGATGCCATTCGGGATGGTACATGGCAATGCCAAGCGGTAAAGCTTCGCTGCTGCGCTCAAGC
Organism: Pantoea sp. sgz302252; assembly: GCF_042610525.1. Classification (GTDB taxonomy): domain Bacteria; phylum Pseudomonadota; class Gammaproteobacteria; order Enterobacterales; family Enterobacteriaceae; genus Erwinia. Next base: position 440,113 of record NZ_JBHDVM010000003.1, on the reverse strand, counting down.
TTATCGCACAGCGCCAGCGCTTCCGTTTGCATGCCCTGCTCTATCTCTTTACGCGTCTGGTTCAGTGCATCCAGCTCGCTGGCCAGCATACGTGCCTGAGCAATATCTTCGCTAAGCAGCAGCGCGACGCCGACCGACATGTCGTCTAACCTTCCGGCGGCGTTAAGACGTGGCCCCAGCGCGAACCCTAAGTCGCTGGCGGCCAGCTGGCGCGCGTCACGGTTGGCGATTTCCAGCAGTGCCCGGATGCCAACACGGCATTTACCCGCACGTATACGGCTTAGCCCCTGCCAGACCAGAATACGGTTGTTGGCATCCAGCGGCACCACGTCCGCCACCGTGCCCAGCGCCACCAGATCCAGCAGTTCAGCCAGGTTCGGCAGCGTCGCTACGCCGCTATCCCGCAACCTTGCGCGCAGCGCCAGCATCAGATAAAAAGCGACGCCCACGCCCGCCAGCGAGCGTGAAGGAAATTCACTGTCCGCCAGGTTAGGGTTAACGATAGCTTCGGCATCCGGCAGCGTCTCGCCTGGCAGATGGTGGTCGGTGATCACCACAGCAATGCCTTTTTCGTGCGCCAGCGCTACGCCCGCATGTGAAGAGATGCCGTTATCCACGGTCATAATTAGCTGCGCGCCGCGCGCGGCAGCCTGCTCTACGACCTCTGGACTCAGGCCGTAGCCATCGTCAAAACGGTTAGGCACCAGATATTTAATGTTGCGGCCACCCATGCTGCGCAGAGCCAGTACGGTCAGCGCGGTGCTGGTAGCGCCGTCGGCGTCGAAATCACCGACGATCATAATGCAGAGGTTATCGGCTATCGCCTTTTGCAGGATCTCTGCCGCCCGTTCAATGCCGCTCAGGGAATGAAAGGCGTGCAGGTGTTTAGCGCCGCGCTCCAGCTCTACGGCCTGCTTTACACCGCGATGGGCGTAGAGGCGACGTAGCAGCGGATGCAGATCCTCCGGCAGCTCGCTCTCCTGCGCCGCCACGCGGCGGCGTAATTCGGTTTTTCCTTTCACTGCGTTTAGCCGCCCGCTTTCTGGCTATCCAGCAGTTTTTTCATCTCCTGCGGCCCCTGGTAGCCCGGGATCATCATGCCGTTTTGCAGCAGGATCGCTGGCGTGCCCTGGATGCCGTACAGAATGCCCAGCTGGTAGTGCTTAGCCAGATCGATTTTGCAGTCGGCCGCCGCTGGCGTTTCGCCTTTCATCGCCGCGTCAAAAGCCTTGTTGCGATCGGCTGCGCACCAGATCGATTTCATATCCTTAGCGACCTGGCCGTTCATGCCTTCACGTGGGAAAGCCAGATAGCGCACGGTAATCCCCAGCGCGTTGTAGTCTGCCATCTGTGAATGCAGCTTGTGGCAATAGCCGCAGGTAATATCGGTAAAGACGGTAATCACGTGCTGCTCTTTCGGCGCTTTATAAACGATCATCTCACTGCTTAGCGCCTCGACTTTTTTCTCCAGCAGCTTGTTAGTGACGTTAACCGGCTGGCTGCCGCTGACGTCATAAAGCGGCCCCTGAATAAACTGTTTGCCGTCTTCGGTAACGTAGAGCACGCCGCTCTCGGTCAGCACGGTTTTCATACCCGGTAAAGAGGAAGGCTGGATCTCCATCTGCTGCAGTCCCAGCTTCGCCAGGGATTGTTTGATGGCCGTATCGTCGGCATGTGCCAGACCGGCTGCCACCAGCAGAGAAAGGAGAAGGTAACGCTTTTTCATTTATTATCCTCAGGGCCTTATGCTCAGGCCGTTTAATCTCCGCGTCAGGCGCGGGGATGGTGCTGTTGATGTAACTGCCGTAGCCGCTCTGTGGCGACGTGGGTGTAAATTTGCGTGGTTGAGAGATCGCTGTGCCCTAACAGCATCTGTACGACTCGCAGATCGGCGCCGTGGTTCAATAAGTGCGTGGCAAAGGCATGCCGCAGCACGTGGGGCGATAGCTTTTCACTGTCGATGCCCGCCAGCGTCGCGTAGTGCTTGATGCGGTGCCAGAACGTCTGGCGAGTCATTTGCTGCGCGCGGTTGCTGGGGAAAAGCACGTCCAGCGTTTGCCCGTTCAGCAGCCATGGCCGCCCGTATTCCATATAGTGCTCCAGCCAGTGCATCGCCTCTTCGCCCAGCGGCACCAGACGCTCTTTATCGCCCTTGCCCACTACGCGCACCACGCCCTGGCGCAAACTAACGTTGCTTAACGTCAGGCTGACCAGCTCGGTGACGCGCAGGCCGGTGGCGTAGAGCAGCTCCAGCATTGCCTTGTCGCGCAATTCGATCGGCACATCCGTTGAGGGTGCCTGTAGCAGCCGTTCTATCTGCGCCTCGCTGAGATCCTTTGGCAGCCGCTGCGGCAGTTTAGGCGAGGCCAGCAGCGCGCTGGGATCGTCCTCGCGCAGCTTTTCCCGGTACAGATACTGAAACAGACGCCGCATGGCGCTGAGCAGCCGGGCCGAACTGCTGGCCTTATAGCCGCCTTCCACCCGTTCGGCCAGGAAATTTTGCAGCCCGGCGCTGTCTACGTGCAGCAGATCCAGCTGATGATGCCGCAGCCATTCTACCAGCGACATTAAATCGAGCCGATAAGAGGCTACCGTGTTTTCCGCCAGGTTCCGCTCAATCCATAAGGCATCCAGAAACTGCTCGGTGAGATCGCTGTCCTGCACGTTTGCTCCTCTTCTGCTTAACCGGCGGGCACGCCGTCAAAGCCCAATTCTGATATAATTCGCGCCATTGAACCAGGAGAATTGAGTAAACCGCGTATGAACATCGGGCTTTTTTACGGTTCCAGCACCTGCTACACCGAAATGGCGGCGGAGAAAATCCGCGATTTTATCGGCGAGGATCTCGTTAAGCTGCATAACCTGAAAGAGGATCCGCCGCAGCTGATGGAGCAGTACGATATGCTGATCCTGGGCATTCCGACCTGGGATTTCGGCGAACTCCAGGAAGACTGGGAAGCCGTCTGGGCCGATCTGCCCACGTTAAACCTGCGCGGCAAAACCGTGGCGCTCTATGGCATGGGCGACCAGGCCGAATACAGCGAGTGGTTTCTGGATGCGCTCGGCATGCTGCATGAGCTCTTGCAGCCGCTGGGCGTGCATTTCGTGGGCTACTGGCCCAACGAAGGCTACGAGTTTATCAGTAAAAAACCGCTGACCGCTGAGGGTACGCAGTTTGTCGGCCTGGCGCTGGACGACGTCAACCAGTTTGACCAGACCGACGACCGTATCGCGCAGTGGTGCGAGCAGATCCTGACGGAAATGGCCGCCACGCTGTAAGCCTTGCTGCTTTCGATCTCAGACGGCGGCGATGGCTAATGCCGTCTGAAGTCGGAACAGCTATTGCCGTTTAGCCTTTTCGGTTTAGTGTTACGCACCCGAACCGCTTTCTTTATTTGTCCTGCCGTCCGGCTTTTTATCTGTTAGCTCTGCCGATTTATTCCGCCATCAGCAGCTGCTGGCGGAGCTGCCGCCACTCGGTTTCGGCCATGCTGTCCCGCAGCAGCCAGAGCCTTTCACGCTCGCCCTTAGCGGAGCGCAACGCCAGTAAGATTGCCTGCCGCGTCATCCAGGGCCTGCCGCAGATGCGCCAGTTTTTATCCCGCCATTGCAGCTGGCGATCGGCCAGTAGCGCTATATTGCCTTCCCGGCTACTAATACGGCGCTGGCTGCGCACGCATTCAAATACTGCCAGCGTCAGCAGCAGCATCCAGACCGCCGTTAAGCTCGCCGGCCAGGGAGCCAACAATAACGCCAGCATCACCACGCCGTGCAGCAATAGTGATACCCACTGCGCCAGCCAGGAGACGCGCAGATCAGAACGCCACAGGGCCACGCTGCTGGTTTCGCTGCTGGATCAGGTTAACCATGCGTTTTAGCTCTGCGTCGGCGGGTTCGCCGTGGTTCATTAACCAGTTAAAAAGATCGGGATCGTCGTTTTCCAGCAGACGCACGAATAGCTGTTTGTCGGTGTCGTTCAACGAGTCATATTCAAACTGGAAAAACGGCATGATAGAGATATCAAGTTCGCGCATGCCGCGACGGCACGCCCAGTGCACACGAGCTTTATTATTAATATCCATGCTTTCCATCGTCAGTCAGTGAAAGATGGCCGCTAGTGTAGCGCTTTTTTACAGCGATGTTGATGGCGCAATTTAGCTTTGCGTTCCGTCGCGCAGGATAATTGCGTTTGTTGCAGGCTTACCGCGCGTTTTGTGCGTCGTGTTCAGAAAACTGGTTGCAAAGCCGGGCGGCTCTTTTAACATGAAAGCAGGCTTTTTAATTCAGGAATCCGCTATGCCGACTTTATCTTTTCCGCCCCGTCAACCTGCGGCCTCGGCCCGTTTGCCGCTTACGCTGATTTCGCTGGAAGAGTGGGCGCTGGTGAAAGTATCCGGCGCAGACCGCGTCAGCTATCTACAGGGTCAACTGACGCTGGATGTCGCCGCGCTGGGCGCTAATGCGCATCTGCCCGCCGCCCACTGCGACGCGAAAGGAAAAATGTGGAGCAATCTGCGCCTGTTCCATCGTGGCGAAGAGCTTGCCTATCTGGAGCGCCGCAGCCTGCGCGATACGCAAATCACCGAGCTGAAAAAGTATGCGATTTTCGCCAAAGTCGCTATCGAAGCGGATGATGAAGCCGTGCTGCTCGGCGTGGCTGGTTTTCAGGCGCGCGCCGCGCTGGCACCGCTATTCGCCACGCTGCCGGATGCAGAAAACCCCGTGGTGCAGCAGGATGATGCTACGCTGCTCTGGTTCGCCGCGCCTGCAGAGCGCTTCCTGCTAATCCTCAGCAGCGATAAAGCCGAAACCTTGCGCGCCGCGCTGGATGGCCAGGCACAGCTAACCGACAGCTCACAGTGGCTGGCGTTGAATATCGAAGCGGGCCTGCCAATTATCGACGCGGCAAACAGCGCGCAGTTTATTCCGCAGGCGACAAACCTACAGGCGCTGGATGCCATCAGCTTTAAGAAAGGCTGCTACACAGGCCAGGAGATGGTGGCGCGCGCCAAGTTTCGTGGCGCCAACAAGCGGGCGCTTTACTGGCTTGCCGGTAGCGCCGGACACGTCCCCGCTGCGGCAGATTCGCTGGAGATGAAGCTGGGGGACAACTGGCGCCGAACCGGCACTATTCTGGCCGCCTGTCAGTTAGAGAATGGCGAAGTTTGGGTGCAGGCCGTGCTGAATAACGATCTGGAGCCGGATACGGTGCTGCGCGTGCAGGGCGATGAAGGCGGCAGCCTGGCTATTCAGCCGCTGCCGTACGAACTCTCTTAATGGTAAGGGGCCACGCGGCCCCTTTTTTACGAGACGTAAAAGTAAATAGCCAGGAAGTGGCAAATGCTGCCGCCAAGAACAAACCCGTGCCAGATAGCGTGATTATAAGGGATGCGGTTTGAGAGATAGAAAATAACGCCCAGCGAATAGATCACGCCGCCCGCTGCCAGCAGCCAGACGCCGCCTGGCGAAAGTTTCATCGCCAGCTGATAGATTACAATCAGCGACAGCCAGCCCATCAGCAGATAAGTTACCACCGACAGCGCCTCGAAGCGGTGCACAAACGCCAGCTTAAACAGCACGCCCAGCAGCGCCAGGCTCCAGATCACTACCATCAGGCCATGCGCCAGCGGCGAGTTCAGCCCGACCAGCAGAAAAGGCGTATAGGTTCCGGCAATCAGCAAATAAATGGCGCAGTGATCCAGCCTTTTCAGCCAGAATTTTGCGCGCTGGTGAGGGATGGCGTGATAAAGCGTCGAGGCCAGAAACAGCAGGATCATGCTGCCGCCGTAGAGGCTATAGCTGGTAATGGCCAGCGCATTCGCCTGGCTGTCAATCGCCTGCGAAAGCAGTAGCACCAGCCCGACGATACCGAAAATAAAGCCGATGCCGTGGCTGATGCTGTTGGCTATCTCCTCCGCTACGGAATAGCCCTGCGCTAAAAGTGGTTTCTTATTAGTCATGCTCTGTCACTCCCTAAGTTCGAAGCGAACAGGCTGGCTGAACGGAACGTTTTCAGTTGCCTGCCCGAAAATTGCGCACGTTTAGCTTAGCCGAGAGTGATTTCAGAGTACAAGTGTAAGCTTAAATAAACTGTGAATGGCTGTAACAGTTTTTTGACGACGGAAAACAGAAAGTTACTACGAGGCGGCAGGTCAGCGGCCGCCAGCGGCATCAATTATTGTGCCGGTAATATAAGAAGCCGCATCGCTGAGCAGCCAGAGAATAGCCTGCGCGATCTCTTCCGGCTCACCGCCGCGTTGCATGGGGATAGTTGGTGCAAGGCGGTTAACTCGATCCGCTTCGCCACCATCAGCATGCATATCGGTATAAATAAATCCGGGACGGACGCCGTTAACGCGGATCCCCTGCGCGGCCACCTCGAGCGATAATCCTTTAGTTAACGTATCTACTGCGCCTTTAGAAGCGGCGTAGTCAACATATTCATGCGGCGAGCCGCTGCGGGCTGCGGCAGAAGAGACATTTACAATCACACCGCCCTGCCCGCCATGCTGAAAGCTCATTCGCTTCACTGCCTCCCGACAGCAGAGAAAAGTGCCTGTGACATTAGTAGCGAAAACGCGGTTGATCCTTTCGGCGCTCAGTTGCTCTACGCGGGTTTGCTGGAAAAGGATACCGGCATTATTGACCAGTGCGCTCAACAAGGCGCCACGTTGATCCAGCACGCGAAACATTTCTACGACCTGTTCTTCATCCGCGATATCAGCCTGTACGCTAAATGCTTTTCCGCCCTGCTGATGAATAAGCGAGACGACTTCCGCAGCGGCGCTTTCGCGCTGATGGAAATTGACTGCAATTTGATAACCCTGCTGTGCCAGCAGTAGCGCAGTGGCGCGCCCAATTCCCCGGCTGGCGCCAGTAATAAGTGCCGTTTTCATACTCACCTTTCAAAAGCAAAAAAGGGTACATATTGTACCCTTTGAGGTTGATGACAAAGTATGCGAGTACTTCCGCAAAGGCGCAAAAAGCGTCCTCCGTGGCCCGTAATGCTTTGCTCCGGTCACGGGCAGGTTTGTCAGCGATCCGCTTTACTCATATTCGCTCATTGGCAAACAGGAGCAGAACAGATTTCGGTCGCCGTAAACATCGTCAAGACGCTTAACGGTCGGCCAATATTTGTTGTCGCTGCCCGCCGGGAAGACCGCCAGCTCGCGCGTATAGGGATGCGACCACTCGCCAACGATTTCCTTCTGCGTATGCGGCGCGTTGATTAACGGGTTGTCATCTGCTGGCCATTCTCCTTCCGCCACTCGGTCGATCTCCATGCGGATCGCCAGCATAGCGTCAATAAAGCGATCCAGCTCGACTTTGCTTTCCGACTCTGTTGGTTCCACCATCAGGGTGCCCGCTACCGGGAAAGACATCGTTGGCGCATGGAAGCCGTAGTCGATCAGGCGCTTGGCGATATCCAGTTCGCTAATACCAGTCTGTTCTTTCAACGGACGAATATCCAGAATGCATTCGTGCGCCACGCGGCCATCGCGTCCGGTGTACAGAATCGGATAGGCCGATTTCAGCCGCGCGGCGATATAGTTCGCGTTCAGGATAGCCACCGAACTGGCCTGCTTCAGCCCTTCCGCGCCCATCATGCGGATATACATCCAGCTTATCGGCAGAATCGAGGCGCTGCCGAATGGCGCGGCGGAAACGGCACCCTGCTGCGTTAGCGCGCCGTCGATTTGCACTACGCTGTGGCCCGGCACAAAAGGCGCCAGATGCGCTTTCACGCCGATCGGCCCCATGCCCGGCCCGCCGCCACCGTGCGGAATGCAGAAAGTTTTGTGCAGGTTCAGGTGGGAGACATCCGCGCCGATATAGCCTGGCGTGGTGATGCCGACCTGCGCGTTCATGTTCGCGCCGTCCAGGTAGACCTGACCGCCATACTGATGAACGATCTGGCAAACTTCGCGGATGGTTTCTTCATAGACGCCATGCGTGGAAGGATAGGTCACCATAATGCAGGAGAGCGCTTCGCCCGCCTGTTCCGCTTTCTGGCGCAAATCGTGCAGGTCGATATTGCCCTGTTTATCACAGGCGACCACGACTACTGCCATGCCCGCCATTTGCGCGGAAGCCGGATTTGTACCGTGCGCTGAGCTCGGGATCAGACAAATATGGCGGCCGCCTTCGTTACGGCTTTCGTGATAGCGACGGATCGCCAGCAGGCCCGCATACTCGCCCTGAGCGCCGGAGTTCGGCTGCATGCAAAGTGCATCGTAGCCGGTCAATTGCACCAGCCACTGCGACAGCTGCCCAATCATTTGCAGATAGCCTGCGGCCTGATCGACGGGACAGAACGGATGCAGCTCGGCGAACTCTGGCCAGGTAATCGGGATCATTTCGGCAGCGGCATTGAGCTTCATGGTGCAGGAGCCGAGCGGGATCATTGCCTGGTTCAGCGCCAGATCCTTGCGCTCCAGGCTGTGCATATAACGCATCATCTCGGTTTCGCTGTGGTAGCGGTTGAAAACCGGGTGCGTCAGGATGGCCTCTTTACGCAGCATCGCTGGCGGAACGGAGGCGCTATTGATAGCGGCTTCATCCAGCCTGGCAATATCCAGACCGTGATTTTCGCCCAGCAGAACGGAAAACAGCGCCGCGACGTCTTCCCGCTGCGTGGTTTCATCCAGCGTGATGCCGACAGCATTATGGATATCGCTACGTAAGTTGATGCCAAAGCTCAGCGCGCGATCCAGCACGGCAGCTTTATCGGCGACTTCTACGGTCAGCGTGTCGAACCAGCTTTGGTGGCGTAGCTTCAGGCCGCTCTGCTGTAATCCGGCCGCCAGGATATCCGTCAGGCGATGGATGCGTGAGGCGATGCGCTTCAGCCCTGCCGGGCCGTGAAATACCGCATAGAGGCTGGCGATATTGGCCAGCAGCACCTGTGAAGTACAGATATTGGAATTCGCTTTTTCGCGGCGGATATGCTGCTCTCGGGTTTGCATAGCCATACGCAGCGCGGTATTGCCCGCCGCATCGCGCGAGACGCCGATAATACGGCCAGGCATTGAGCGCTTGTATTCGTCGCGCGCGGCAAAAAAGGCCGCATGCGGACCGCCGTAGCCCATGGGCACGCCAAAACGCTGTGCAGAGCCAAAGACGATATCCACGCCCTGTTTGCCCGGCGCCTCCAGCAGCACCAGCGCCATAAAGTCTGCGGCCACGCTGACTATCGCCTTCCGCGCTTTTAGTTCCGCGATCAGCGAGGTGTAATCATGCACCTCGCCCGTTGTGCCGACCTGCTGCAACAGCACGCCAAACAGATCCTGGTGATCCAGCGCTTTCTCTGCTTTATCGACCAGCACTTCAAAGCCAAAAGTTTCCGCTCTGGTGCGCACTACGTCCAGCGTTTGCGGATGGATATCTTCGGCGACGAAGAAGCGGTTAGCGTTCTTTAACTTGCTGACGCGCTTTGCCATCGCCATCGCCTCGGCAGCGGCGGTTGCCTCGTCCAGCAGCGAAGCGGAAGCGATATCCAGCCCGGTTAAATCCAGCGTAACCTGTTGAAAATTCAGTAGCGCCTCCAGACGGCCCTGGGAAACCTCTGGCTGGTAAGGCGTGTAGGCAGTGTACCAGCCAGGGTTTTCCAGCATGTTGCGCAGGATAACCGGCGGCGTCAGCACCGGCGTATAGCCCATGCCGATGCAGGATTTATAGCGCAGGTTGCGGCTGGCTATCGCCTTTAGCTCGGCCAGCGCCTGATGCTCGGTCGCCGCATCGCCAACGGCGGGCGCGCCGGGCAGCTGAATATCCGCCGGGACGATAGAGGCGATCAGATCGCTAAGGGAAGCGGCGCCAACCGCGTTCAGCATGGCTTCCTGCTGGGCGTGCGAAGGGCCGATATGGCGTTCAATAAAAGCGCCGTGGTGTTCAAGCTGGCTGAGAGTCGTCATGAGCGGTGAATCCTGAATCGGGCAAAAGCATGAAGGGAAAAATGGCGTGGGCCGCGCCGCTAAAGAGCAGGCGGCCCACGCTGGCGCTTATTCGTCGATGCTGGTTTTATAGGCGTCCGCATCCATCAGCGAATCCAGCTCGGATTCGTCGCTGGCTTTGATGCGGAACAGCCAGCCTTCGGCATAGGGCGCGCTGTTGACCAGCTCTGGTTCGCCCTCCAGCGCCTCGTTAACCGCTACGATTTCGCCGCTGACCGGCGCATAGATATCGGAAGCGGCTTTCACCGACTCCGCGACGGCGCAGTCATCGCCCTGGCTGTAGGTATTGCCCACGGCAGGCAGATCCACAAAAACCATATCGCCCAGCAGCTCCTGCGCGTGCTCGGTGATGCCGACGGTATAAGTGCCGTCAGCTTCTTTACGCACCCACTCATGGCTTTCACGGTATTTCAATTCAGCTGGCACATTGCTCATGGCCTTTTCTCCTGAAAATGTTATGGGGCCGCATCCTGCTTCTGCATGCGGTCTTTTAGGCGACCGGCTTACCGGCGCGCACGAAAACAGGTTTAGTTACGCGAACCGGCATTTCGCGGTTGCGGATCTGTACGATCGCTTGCTCGCCAATACCGGCAGGCACGCGAGCCAGTGCAATGCTATAGCCCAGCGTCGGCGAGAAAGAGCCGCTGGTGATTACGCCTTCCTGCAGGTGGCCAGCCGCGTCGGTAAAGCGCACAGGTAATTCATTACGCAGTACGCCTTTTTCCGTCATCACCAGGCCAACCAGCTGCGCCGTGCCTTTTTCACGCTGGATTTCCAGCGCTTCGCGGCCGATAAAATCCCGATCTTCGGGTTGCCAGGCGATAGTCCAGCCCATATTGGCCGCCAGCGGCGAAACGCCTTCGTCCATCTCCTGGCCATATAAATTCATGCCCGCTTCCAGACGTAGCGTATCGCGGGCGCCCAGCCCGGCAGGCTTGACGCCCGCAGCCAGCAGGCGCTGCCAGAAATCCGCCGCCTGCTCGTCAGGCAGCGCGATTTCATATCCCGCTTCGCCTGTATAACCCGTGGTGGCAATAAAGAGGTCGCCGGCCTGCACGCCAAAAAAAGGTTTCATGCCGGCGACGGCTTCTCGCTGCTTATCATCGAGCAGGCTTTGTACTTTGGCCTGCGCCTGCGGCCCTTGTACGGCAATCAGCGACAGATCTTTACGCTCGTTCAGAGCTACGCCAAAAGGTTCGGCATGCTGCGCTATCCAGGCGAGATCTTTTTCCCGCGTGGCGGAATTGACCACCAGCCGAAAAAAATCTTCGGTCATAAAGTAAACAATCAGATCGTCGATAACGCCAGCTGAAGCGTTAAGCATGGCGGTATAAAGAGCTTTGCCCGGCTGGGTGAGTTTGGCGACGTCGTTCGCCAGCAGATAGCGCAAAAATTCGCGGGTGCGCACGCCGTGCAAGTCAACGATGGTCATATGCGATACATCGAACATTCCGGCATCGTTGCGTACCGCATGATGTTCATCTATCTGCGATCCGTAGTGCAGCGGCATCATCCAGCCGTGAAAATCCACCATGCGCGCGCCGCAGGCCTGATGCTGTTCGAACAAGGGAGTTTGCTGAGTCATATCATTCCTGTCTGCAAGTTATTCGCCATCTGCTCCTGCGACAAAAGGCCAGGCGCAAACGATATCCTTACCCGGAACTTACCACCTAACTCTGTTATTAACCATAAGTTAAACCGGGCATGATTTTTCTGGCGCTTTTTTTCGCCTGTCGAAGCATGCAGATATTTAAGCCATGTTTAGCTTTTTTTCTACTCACATATGTTATTAATTAGCCAAATATGCAGAACAAAAATAGCATATCGGCATGATGCAAATAAAAAGCTGCTTTCCGGTTAACGGCTATGGATTAGTAAAAGTAATGCGAAGCATGAGGCTAAATTAGAATTTTTCAAACGAAGCGCCATAGCGGGGCATCGTGCCCAATAAGGGTGCAACAGGCCCGCTGTAGCCAGAACAGATAATGAAATAAGGGAGGATGTTTGAGGGAAAAGCACTGCGTTCAGGATGCAAAGACCCCGAACGCAACAGGCTATTAGCGCAGCCACTCCGGCAGATCGTTCAGCCCCATCGCTTGCTTCAGCAGACGCGGCTTCACGCCGGGAAGGTTATCCGCCAGGCTGAGACCAAAATCGCGCAGCAATTTTTTTGCCGGGTTATTGCCTTTAAACAGCTCGCGGAAGCCCTGCATGCCTGCCAGCATCATCGCCGCGCTGTGCTTGCGGCTGCGTTCGTAGCGGCGCAGGTAAAGATGCTGGCCGATATCTTTGCCCTGCTGATGCAGGCGCTTGATCTCGCCGATCAGCTCGGCAGCATCCATAAAGCCCAGGTTCACGCCCTGACCCGCCAGCGGATGAATGGTGTGTGCGGCATCGCCAACCAGCGCCAGGCGATGGGCAGCGAAATTGCGCGCATAGCGGCCCATCAGCGGGAATGTTTTCCGCTCGCTCTCCAGCTTGCACAGCCCCAGGCGCATATCGAAAGCTACCGACAATTGCTGATTAAAGAGATCTTCCGGCATTGACTGCAGGCGCGTCGCTTCCTGCGGCGGCAGCGACCAGACTATTGAGCACAGATGTGGATCGCTGAGCGGCAGAAATGCCAGGATGCCTTCGCCGTGGAATACCTGACGCGCTACAGCCTCGTGCGGCTGGTCGGTGCGGATATTGGCAACCAGCGCATGGTGATCGTAATCCCAGAACGCCAGCGGAATATCCGCCTTGTTGCGCAGCCAGGAGTTGGCGCCGTCCGCCGCTACCAGCAGCCGTGCCGTCATCATGGTGCCGTCGCTCAGCGTAACGAAAGCTTCGTTATCGCCAAACGCGACCTGCTGCAGCCCGGCTGGCGAAATCAGCGTGATATCGCGCGACTCGCTGGCTTTCTGCCACAGCGCCTGATGGATGACCTTGTTTTCAATAATATGACCCAGATGCGCCAGACCCTGCTGGCCGTCATCGAATTCAATGCGGCCAAAGCTGTCGCGATCCCAGACTTCCATACCGTGGTAAGCGCTGGCGCGATCGGCCAGAATCGCGCTCCAGACATCCAGATGCTGCAGCAGCCGTTCGCTGGCGGCATTGATGGCGGAGACGCGCAGCGCTGGCGCGCTTTCGCCTGGCGTGGCCTGCGGCGCTTCGCGTTCCAGCACGGCAATCTTCATGCCGCTGCCCTGCAATCCGCAGGCAACGGCCAGGCCGACCATTCCGCCACCGGCGATAATAACATCATAGGTTTGCATCACTGCTCTCTCCTTAACGCTCGACCCAGCCTAACGTGCGCTCGGCCAGCAAATTACGCGCCAGCGGCAGCGAATCCATCGCCATCAGGCCCAGATTTCGCCCCAGCACCAGCGGCGTGTAGCGGTTAGCAAACAGCCTGACCAGACTGTCGGTTATCCCGATAGTTGCGATGGCATCCGGCTGGCGGCGCTGCTGATACTGCCGCAGCACGCCGTAGCCGCCGACATCCTGCCGCGAGCGCCAGGCTGCGGCGACGGTTTCCGCCAGCGACATTACGTCCCGAATGCCTAAATTAAACCCCTGGCCCGCAATCGGATGCAGCGTTTGCGCCGCGTTGCCGACCAGGGCCAGACGATGGGAAACGTGCTGTGAAGCGGACTGCAGCGTCAGCGGATAGCTGTGGCGCTGCCCGACCTGGGTAAAACGCCCCAGCCGCCAGCCAAAGGCTTTTTGCAGCTCTTCTAAAAACTGCTTGTCCTGCAAGCCGTCGACCCGCTCTTTCTGCGCCAGCGGATGGCACCATACTAAAGAACTGCGACCATTGGACATTGGCAGCAGCGCCAGCGGACCGTGCTCGGTAAAACGTTCAAACGCCCGGCCAAGATGCGGCTGCGCCGTTGAAACATTGGCAATTACCGCGACCTGTTGATAATCCTGCGCCTGCCACTGCACGCCGCAGGAAGCAGCGACGGCGGAACGGGAACCGTCTGCGGCTACCAGCAACTGTGCAGTCAGCGTTTCGCCGTTATCCAGCAATACATTGACCTGCTGCTGCGTGCGGTCGACTCTGTCTACCTTCGCCGGGCAGACGATGCGCACGCCGGGCGCTTTTTGCAACAGTTTAAAGAACCGCTGACCAATATCGTGCAGTTCTACTACCTGGCCCAGCGCGGGAATGCCGTAATCCTCTGCATTCAGCGACACAAAGCTGGCGTGGCCGCGATCGCTGACGTGCACATGGGTAATTGCCGTCGCGCACTCTTTGATGGCTGGCCAGAGATTGATCGAGGCCAGTTGCTGGCAGGAACCCTCCGCAAGCGCTATCGCCCTGCCATCATAGCCGGGATGCGTTCTGGAAGAAGGATCCCGCGCCTCGACCAGCGTGACCGGCAGCTTGCCCTGAGTGAGATGGGAAATAGCCAGCGCCAGCGTGGCGCCCGCCATGCCCCCGCCTGCGATAATTATGCTCATTGTGTTTTCGCCGCCACCATTAGCGCTTCGATCTCGTCGGCATCTTTAACCACGCTGTCGGTGAGATTTTCATTGCCGTTTTCGGTGATCAGAATGTCATCTTCCACGCGGATGCCGATGCCGCGATACTCTACTGGTACATCCGCATCCGGCGCGATATAGAGGCCCGGCTCTACCGTTAGCACCATACCCGGCTCCAGCACGCGATCTCGCTCGTGACCGTAGTCGCCGACATCATGCACATCTAACCCCAACCAATGGCTAAGGCCATGCATAAAGAACTGGCGGTGCGCCTGTTCTGCAATCAGCGTTTCCACCTCACCTTTCATCACGCCCAGCTCAACCAGACCCGTAACCATAATGCGTATTACTTCCGCATTGACTTCGCGGATGCTGGTGCCGGGACGAAACAGCGCCAGCGCACGGTGCAACGAAGCCAGCACGATATCGTAGACGGCGCGCTGAGGAGCGCTGAATTTGCCGTTGACCGGGAAGGTGCGTGTGATGTCGCCCGCATAGCCTTTCAGCTCGCAGCCCGCGTCAATCAGCACCAGATCGCCATCGCGCATCTGGCTCTCGTTTTCGGTGTAGTGCAGGATGCAACCATTTTCACCGGAGCCGACGATAGTGTTATAGGACGGGAAGCGCGCACCGTGCCGGTTGAATTCATGATGGATTTCGCCTTCCAGCTGATATTCGAACATGCCTGGCCGACACTGCTGCATTGCCCGCGTATGCGCCAGCGCGCTGATCCTGCCCGCTTCCCGCATTACTGCAAGCTCTTCCGGCGATTTAAATAACCGCATCTCATGCACCCAGGGACGCCAGTCGGTCAGCGTGGCTGGCGCCTTCAGATTCTGTCGGGAACCGCGCCGAAGTTTTTCCAGCGCGCCGAACAGCAGGCTGTCTGCCTCTTCGTAAAGCCCCTGCGCGTGGTAAACCACATCCAATCCGTTGAGCAGCTGCGGCAGCTGTTCGCTGACGTCGTTCCAGGGCAGCGCACGATCGACGGCAAGTTTCTCCGGCGCAGCCTGCTGGCCCAGACGACGGCCAAACCAGATTTCGGCGCTAAGATCGCGAACGCGATTGAACAGCACGCTGTGGCTGTGGTTTTCCGCGCTTTTGATCAGCACCAGCGCCGCCTCTGGCTCGTTGAAACCGGTGAAATACCAGAAATCGCTGTTTTGACGATAAGGGTATTCGCTGTCGTTGCTGCGCGTCGCTTCCGGCGCGGCAAAGATCACCGCCGCGCTGGCTGGCGCCATTTTCGCCAGCAGCGACTGGCGGCGGCGCACGAACTCTTGCTGTGTCATCAGCTTCTCCTGAATGCAATCCATGTTAACCGCCCGTCGCTCTGTTTCGACGCCCGGCGTAGCGCCTGATATCAATGCAGCGTCGGTTTCTTCACTTCAACCGCTGTTGGCGCGATATGGGTAAAAGTGTCATGGCAGAGCAGCGCCGCCACGCGCACGTATTCGATTACCTCTTCCAGCGACTGCTCCAGCTCTTCCTGGTCTTCATCTTCATCATAGCCGAGCTGGGCGATAGTACGCAGATCGTCGATCGCCTCGCCGGTTTCGCCTTTGACCTTATCAAGCTTAGGCTGTGAAACGCCCAGCCCCAGCAGGAAATGGTTGACCCAGCCCGCCAGCGCATCGGCGCGGTCAAAGACGGTGATATCGTCATCTTCCGGCAGATAAAGCTGAAACAGGAAGCCTTCGTCCTCAAGGGTATCGCCGATGCCCTGATGCAGCTGCTGCAAGGGCTGCGCCAGCGACTGCGAGAACGCCATGCCTTCGTTGGTCAGGTCGTGAACCAGCGTCTGCCAGCTGTTGTCCTTATTGCCGCCGCAGAGGATCCCGCTGATCAGGCCGTGCATTTCAGCCGGGGTCATCCCCACGCCCTGCTGGGTTAGTGCTGAAGCCAGCGCGTCGTAGCCCGGCATTGTGTTTGATAGTGACATAGGTTTTGGTCATCGTTGGCTGGTTAAGTTCGTGTTATGCTACCACCAGGTGCCTCTTTGATTCCAGAAAGGGGTTGTTTCTTCTGCCAGGGGTAGATATAGTTGCGCCCCTCCCAAGCCATTGAGCGGTAAGGGAGATTACCGGCGAAGTAATCAGTCAGGATGGTTTTATGTCTGCACAGCCCGTAGATATCCAAATTTTTGGCCGTTCCTTAAGAGTGAATTGTCCGCCTGAACAGCAAGATGCGCTGAATCTGGCTGCTGAAGACCTTAATCAACGGTTGCAAGATTTAAAAGTTCGCACTAGAGTCACCAATACTGAACAGCTGGTTTTTATCGCCGCCCTGAATATTTGTCACGAGCTGGCACAGGAAAAGATGAAAACCCGCGATTATGCCAGTAATATGGAACAGCGTATCCGAATGTTACAGCAGACCATCGAGCAGGCGTTGCTTGAGCAGGGTCGCATTACGGAAAGAACTGGAACGCAATTCGAATAACACGTTAGCGTTATCTGTGATACAGTGACGGTGATGTAAAAAATTCTCTGAGGTGTTTGCAAGCGGGCCAGTCCCCTGAGCCGATATTTCATACCAAACAGAGTGTGGCGCTCTGTAACCTGTGTGCATGCTCGGTCCGTCCGAGAAGCCTGATGGTTATGACGGTACACTCACCTTGAAC
The DNA here is from genome assembly GCF_042610525.1 of Pantoea sp. sgz302252. Classification (GTDB taxonomy): domain Bacteria; phylum Pseudomonadota; class Gammaproteobacteria; order Enterobacterales; family Enterobacteriaceae; genus Erwinia. The sequence continues at coordinate 423,064 of NZ_JBHDVM010000003.1, read as the reverse complement.
CAAGGGTTCAAGGGTTACAGCCTGCGGCGGCATCTCGGAGATTCCCTTCTTTTCACCTGCAAAGCTCGACTGTTTTGACGGCGTGCGCTTTACGCCTCTCGCGCTTTGAAACGGTGAAACTCATGAACCTTAGCCTTCTCGATCGTCAGGATATCCGCACCCATGTGCGCCATTTGCGCCGCAATCTGACGCCGGAGCAGCAACGCCAGGCCGCCGTGCAGGTTGCCGAACACGCCCTGAATTTCCAGCCCGTTCAGCAGGCCCGCAAAATCGCGCTGTTTCTGTCCTTTGACGGCGAGCTGGATACCCGGCCGCTTATCGCCAAACTCTGGCAGCGCAAGCAGGAGGTTTACCTTCCCGTTCTGCACCCTTTTTCTCGCGGCCAGCTACTCTTCCTGCGTTACGATGCCGATACACCACTGAAGCCCAACCGCCTGCGTATTCCCGAGCCGCCGCTGGACGTGCGCAATCTGGCGACGCTTAAAGAGCTGGACGTCATCATGGTGCCGCTGGTGGCTTTCGATCGGGAGGGGCAGCGTCTGGGTATGGGCGGCGGCTTTTACGATCGCACTTTGCAGAACTGGCGCAGCCACGGCATGCTGCCGGTTGGCCTGGCGCACGACTGCCAGCAGGTAGAAAAGCTGCCGGTAGCAGAATGGGATGTGCCGCTGCCGGCAATTATCACGCCGGCGAAAATCTGGCAGTGGTAGAGGGAAGATAAAAAGGGGACGTCCGTCCCCAGATTTTAAGACGGCGCCTTAGTAAAGCAAGCGTGCGCGCATAGTACCCGGAATAGCCTTCATCAGCTGTAGCGCGGTATCAGCAACGTCTTTAGGTGCATCGATATCAATCACCACGTAGCCCATCTGCGGCGTCGTTTGCAGGTACTGTGCGGCAATGTTAATGCCCTGCTCTGCGAAGATGTTGTTGATAGCGGTCAGCACGCCAGGACGGTTTTCGTGAATATGTAGCAGTCGGCTTTGGTCGCCGTGCATCGGCAGCGAGACCTCCGGGAAGTTGACCGCCGAAAGCGTGGAGCCGTTGTCGGAGTATTTCGCCAGCTTGCCTGCCACTTCGATACCGATATTTTCCTGCGCTTCCTGAGTGGAGCCGCCGATATGCGGCGTCAGGATCACGTTATCAAATTCGCACAGCGGCGAGTTAAACGGATCGGCGTTAGTTGCCGGTTCTTCCGGGAACACGTCGATAGCCGCGCCGGCCAGGTGTTTATCTGCCAGCACTTTACACAGGGCCGGGATATCTACCACCGTTCCTCGTGAAGCGTTGATCAGCAGCGAGCCTGGCTTCATCATCGCCAGCTCTTCGGCACCCATCATGTTTTGAGTGGAAGCGGTCTCCGGTACGTGCAGGCTTACCACGTCGCTCATATTCAGCAGTTCCGAGAGGTAGCGAACCTGCGTAGCGTTGCCCAGCGGCAGCTTGTTCTCAATATCATAGAAGTAGACGTGCATCCCCAGGCTTTCCGCCAGCACGCCCAGCTGCATACCGATATGGCCGTAACCAATGATGCCCAGTTTTTTGCCGCGGGCCTCGTAGGAGCCGACCGCCAGCTTGTTCCAGATGCCGCGATGCGCCTTAGCGTTGGCCGCCGGCACGCCGCGCAGCATCAGCAGCAGTTCGCCGATAACCAGCTCTGCCACGGATCGGGTGTTGGAGAAAGGCGCGTTGAACACCGGAATGCCGCGCTTTTCCGCAGCCTGCAGATCAACCTGGTTGGTGCCGATACAGAAGCAGCCGACCGCTACCAGTTTCTCCGCTGCCGCGAAAATTTCTTCGGTCAGGTTGGTACGCGAGCGGATGCCGATAAAATGCGCGTCGCGGATCGCTTCTTTTAGCGTTTCGCTGTCCAGCGCGCCCTTATGGAATTCGATGTTGGTATAGCCCGATGCCCGCAGGTTATCAATCGCGCTCTGGTGCACGCCTTCGACCAGCAGAAACTTAATCTTGTCTTTCTCCAGTGATACTTTTGCCATTTCCCGACCCTATTCAGCAGACTTCAGAAGGGGCTGGCTTTGTCTGTAATAAGCCAGCCTTCTGTCAAAATATCAAAATTTTCGCGCGCGGCAATACAAACGATTGCCTGCAAAGCTTTCCTCAGCCGGAAAGCCCGTGCCGGAATTGGCAGATAATCACGGCGCAGAGAACATCCCCAGCAGGATCGCCATGCAGGGATTGATTCCGTGATATAAGTCACCAAATTTACGGCAGGAAAGAAAAGATGTTTTTTTAGTAAAAATAACCGGCGCAAGCGATATGGCGGTAAGATCGTTTTTTTATGGCGTTTGCCTGCCAGCAAAGCTGGCCGCTCTGTGATAAAAAGTGGCCGTCTGGCGGCTTACTGTCAACCGGCGGCCATTTCTTTTACTCTTTGCTCTGACGTTGCCTGCTGTCAGGGTTATTCGCCCAGCGTTTTTACGCCATCCGCCGTGCCGATAAGCGCTACATCCGCGCCGCGCGAGGCGAAAAGCCCCACCGTCACCACGCCCGGCAGCGCATTAATAGCCTTTTCCAGCGCCACGGCGTCCAGGATTTCCAGGTTGTGTACATCCAGGATAATGTTGCCGTTATCGGTTACCACATGCTGACGATATTCCGGTAAACCGCCCAGCTTGACCAGCTCGCGCGCCACAAAGCTGCGCGCCATAGGAATGACCTCTACCGGCAGCGGAAATTTGCCCAGCACGCCTACCTGCTTGGATTCATCGGCGATGCAGACGAATTTCTTCGCCACGGCGGCAATGATTTTTTCGCGCGTCAGCGCCGCGCCGCCGCCTTTGATCATCTGCATCGCGCCGTTGATTTCGTCGGCACCGTCGACGTAGACCGACAGCGAATCTACCTCGTTCAGATCGAAAACCGGAATGCCCAGGCTTTTCAGCCGCAGCGTGGAAGCCTCCGAGCTGGAGACCGCGCCTTCGATCTCGTTTTTGATCGAACCCAGCGCATCAATAAAGTGGGCGGCGGTAGAGCCGGTGCCCACGCCAACGATAGTGCCGCGCTCGACGTATTTCAACGCGGCCCAGCCAACGGCTTTTTTCAGTTCATCCTGCGTCATGATAAGTTTAGAATCCGTGCTGCTACTGTGTGGCGATAGTATAAAACAACCCTCGCCGAAAAAACCGCCCGGCGTCGCCATTTGTTGTCACTCTGGAAGCGAGGCCGCAAAACAGGGACGCGGCGGTTTAAGCGCAGGCAAAATGGCAAAAATATGGCATAGTGCAGCATCCACACCTGAAAGAGAGCTAAAAGAACAATGAAACGCCCGGACTATCGAACGCTTCAGGCGCTGGACGCAGTGATTCGCGAACGCGGCTTTGAGCGCGCGGCGCAAAAACTTTGTATTACCCAGTCAGCCGTTTCCCAGCGCATCAAGCAGCTGGAAAATATGTTTGGCCAGCCGCTGCTGGTGCGCACCGTGCCGCCGCGCCCTACGGAACAGGGGCAAAAGCTGCTGGCGCTGCTGCATCAGGTAGAGCTGCTGGAAGAAGAGTGGCTGGGCGATGAAAATAGCGGCACTACGCCGCTGCTGCTGTCGCTGGCGGTCAACGCCGATAGTCTGGCAACCTGGCTGCTGCCCGCGCTGAAAACGGTGCTGAGCGATTCACCGGTGCGCCTGAATCTGCAGGTAGAAGACGAAACCCGAACTCAGGAACGCCTGCGCCGGGGCGAGGTGGTTGGCGCAGTAAGTATTCAGCCACAGCCGCTGCCAAGCTGCCTGGTAGATCAGCTGGGCGCGCTGGATTATCTGTTTGTTGGCTCAAAAGAGTTCGCCGCTCGCTATTTTCCGAACGGCGTAACGCGCTCCGCGCTGTTAAAAGCGCCAGCGGTAGCTTTTGACCATCTGGATGATATGCATCAGGCGTTTTTGCAGCAGAACTTCGACCTTTCGCCGGGCAGCGTGCCCTGCCATATCGTTAACTCTTCGGAAGCTTTTGTGCAGCTGGCGCGTCAGGGCACTACCTGCTGTATGATCCCGCATCTGCAAATTGAGCGCGAGCTGGCGGAAGGCGAACTGATCGATCTGACGCCGGGCCTGTTCCAGCGCCGCATGCTTTACTGGCACCGCTTCGCGCCGGAAAGCCGCCTGATGCGCAAAGTGACGGATGCGCTGATTGCGCATGGCCATCGCGTGCTGCGCCAGGGCGAGTAGCTGCCCGGGCAAAAAACGTCCGGTAAGCCATTACCGGACGCGGTTTTCATTAATCTTACTGCTGGCGCTGCAGTTCAAACACCACATCTACCTGATCGTCAAAGTGGATGCTCTGCTGCTCGTAAGTCTGCGCTGCCGAGTTCATTGGCGCGGCATCGGCGGTTTTAAACATTCTCGCCATCGGCATTGGCTGATAGTTAGCGACGTGATAGCGGACGCTGTAAACCGGCCCTAACCGGGCATTAAAGCCTTTTGCCAGCGCGCCTGCCTGCTGAGTGGCGTTCTCGATAGCGGCCTGGCGGGCTTTATCACGATAGCTGTCCGGATTGGCGACGCCCAGCTCCACGGAACGGATTTCGTTCAGGCCGGATTTTAACGCGCCATCCAGCAGCTCGTTCAGCTTATCCAGCTGGCGCAGCGTTACCTGAACCTGACGCACCGCACGATAGCCTTTCAGCTCCGATTTGCCGTCTTTAAGGTAGTCATACTCCGGCTGGGTACGCAGATTAGCCGCATTGATATCTTTTTTATCAATGCCGTTTTTTTGCAGGAAATCAAAATACTGGGCGACGCGGCTGTCGGCCTGCTTTTTCGCTTCCGAGGCATCTTTCGAGGAGACGCCGACTTCGATCGCCAGGGTAGCGATATCGGGCGTTGCATCAACGCTTGCCTGCCCGGAAGTAACAACGTGCGGGCCGTTCGGCAGTTCATCCGCCACAGCGGCCAAAGGAGAGGTAAAAATCAGGGCGGCCAGCGCCAGTTTGGTCAGCTTCAAAAGAGATCCTCCGTGGGACTTCGGTCATAGCAGAAAAGCCGGTTTGACTACAGCGCACCGGCTTCGGCTCCGTCAGTTCGCATCTTAGTGCGATTTTGCCTGCCAGACTATGACCTTAATTCCTGGAATGAGTTCGGCTCCGCTTACCAGAAATCCAGCGCCTGCAGCGCCAGTTTCAACGCAATGGCCCACATCACCAGCCCTACCAGCAGGTTGATAATGCGCTGCGCTTTCGTAGTATTCAGCCGCGGCGCGAGCCAGGCCGCAAGAAGAGCCAGGCCAAAAAACCAGAGCAGCGAAGCACTGGCCGATCCCAGTGCAAACCACTTGCGCGCTTCCGCCGGTAATTGGCCGCCCAAACTGCCCAGCACGACAAAGGTATCCAGATAGACATGTGGGTTAAGCCAGGTGACGGCCAGCATAGTAGCGATAATCCGCCAGCGGCTTTGCCTGACCGCTTCAGACGAGGCCAGCGCCACATCGCCGCTAAAGGCTGTGCGTAAAGCGCCCCAACCATACCACAGCAGAAACAGCACGCCGCCCCATGTCACCAGATTCAGCAACAGCGTGGAGTGGGTCAACAAAGCGCTGCCGCCGAAAACGCCGCCGCAAATCAGCAGGATATCGCTTAAGGTACAGAGCGCGGCGGTCATTAAATGGTAGTGGCGACGCACGCCCTGGTTTAGAACAAAAGCGTTCTGTGGCCCCAGCGGCAGGATCAGCGCGGCGCCCAGCGCCATGCCCTGAAAAAAGACAGATAACATAAAATTTCCCTTAAAAGATGTCGGCTGGCGGCGAGTTTAATGCGGCCTAATCATTAGAGGAAATTTAATGATCTTATATACCATCAGTACAACTAATAGTACCGACAATAAAAAGGCGGACCGAAGTCCGCCCTTTTCGCTATGATAACGTTATTCCGGCTTCGCAGGAGATGCGGCTGGCGCCGTCTCCGCTTTCGCTTCGGCAGGCTGATGCAGATGCACGTCCATCTGCGGATAAGGAATACCAATATTGTTGGCATCCAGCGTGCGCTTGAAGTTTTTCATCAGATCCCAGTAAACGTTTTGCAGGTCGCCCGCGTTGCTCCAGCAGCGTACCACGTAGTTTACCGAAGAGGCGGCCAGCTCATTCAGGCCGATCTGCACGCCCATATCCTGCAGCACGCGAGGATCGGCATCAACAACCTCACGCAGCAGCTTCAGCACCTGATCTGCATCCGCATCGTAAGAAACGCCGATAATAAATTCGTTACGACGAACCGGCTCGCGTGAGAAGTTAATGATGTTGCCAGCAATAATTTTACCATTTGGCACCACTACAGTTTTACCGTCGGCGGATTTCAGCGTGGTAGAGAAAATCTGCACATTCTGCACCGTACCCATGACGCCAATATCGATAAAGTCGCCGGTACGGAACGGACGGAAAATAACTAACAGCACGCCAGCAGCTAAATTGCCCAACGCGCCCTGCACGGCCAGACCGGCGGCCAAACCAATAGCACCCAACAACGCGATAACAGAGGCGGTCTGTACGCCAACGCGGTTTAAGGCAGCGGTAAGCGTAAAGGCAATAATGCCGTAGCGGGCAATAGCCGCCAGAAAGTCGCATACGGTAGTGTCGATATGCCGTGCCTTCAGCACTTTATTCAGCGTATTAGAAACGATTTTCGCCACCAGCACGCCGACAATTATGATAACTATTGCCGCAACGATATTTACCGCATAGCTCAGCAGCAGCGCCTGGTTATGCACCAGCCAGCTGCCCGCTCGGTTGACGCCGTCTACTACGTTCAAATCTTCCATTTAGTTATCCTGTTGTGGTTCCCGAAGTGTTTCCGTAGGGAAGTAAGCCTTATCTTTTGCCGGCCAATGCCAGCATCCCAAACCCCAAGCGTAACCAAAAAACGTGATCGGTGCCAAATAACCAACGGAATTAACCGGTTGATATAAGCGCATCATTTGTAGGGAATTAGCTAAAAAACGCTTAGCATATGGGCTGGCCTGAGGCTGACGATACACCACCCTTTAACCTTCGTGCTGGCGGGTTTGCAGCTGATTGCCCGCCGCATCCTGCAGCCTGCCAGCCGCATCGTAAGTATAATGGCTGGTATCCTGCTGGTTCAGCGTAACGGATGTCAGCTGGCCACGGTTGTTATAGCCATAATCTACCCGGTGTCCGTTCTCGGTATGGCGGCTAAGGCGATTGCCCGTTTCATCGTATTGATAATAAAAGCCCAACCCGTCCTGATGCTCTGCCGTTAAGCGGCCAGCGGCATCGTATTTCCGGGTTATTTCACGCCAGGGGTTTAAAAGTAATAAAAGAGTAGCTGTGATATACGGTGGGCTATATCAGCGCCCGCCACGAAAACCGTAAAACCGGTATGGCAAGATTCACAGCATCCAGCCCTGCAATTAAAAGGGAACTGGGTGGCCGGTGCGGAATTTAACTCTGGGACCGGCGTTACCGTATGAGTGTCGGAAAGATATCTGACGATATCGCCGACAGAAAAGAAGTGCTACAGCTGCGTGTAAAATTTTAAAGGAAAGGCTGGTGCAGCTAATTTAAATAACAAAAACTAGATTTATTATATAATTTTTTGATTAATTATTAACCATAGTATATCTTGATTTATTTTAATCTTCTAATAAAACTATAAAATAGGTATTTTTTCATTATTTGTAACCTTTTTTATCACTGACAGTAATTCTCTTTATTATTCTATCTCTTATTTCTATTGTTACAAAAAAATCCTTACCACAATATGGGCACTCACTATACCCTTCAGATATAAAATTTTCGGCTAACTTTACTTTCTTCAAATTACTAAGCTTATCCCCCAATTTATATCTTTCCAAATTTCCTGATGGAAAAAAGGCCTCTATCTCAAAATTAGCATGAGTATTACATGTTGGACATACACATGGCGCAATAAGCAAATCATAAGTCGACATAATTAGCTCCGAATAATGTATCTAAAAATAGGTACTTCAAGTTTGGGCACAGTATATATTAAGTAGTTACTCAGCCTTCTTTCTGCCGTTACTGCGGTAATCCCAGTAGCTTTTGCAAAAGCAGCTAAAGCGACATCTCCTCGACTATGCCCTGCTCCCAGAACTGCTTCAAATACGTCTCTGAACCCAGAAGATTGAGATGCTTCCCTGGCTGCCTCCCCACTAAATGTTTTTATATTTTCTTGTGACAAAAAAGTTTTCCTTGCAGCAAGCTGCGCCTTATCTGTTACATCTAAAAACTCATGTAATTGATTAGGAGTAATATAGGTATTTTTACTTCTAATAAGGTCTAAGGCTCCCTGTTCTCCTCGTGATGCAGCAATGAGAAAGTCATTATCTGCAAAAATTGAACATCCCTTTTTTAATCCAAGCGGATCAATATGCCCCAACGCATTAGGCGCATAAGCATAGAGGTTTATGCCCCCCGCTAACCCAATAGGATCCTGACTGATAAAGCTACCGCACTCCGGATTATAATACCTGTGGCGGTTATAATATAAACCCGTTTCCCGATCGTAATACTGCCCCTGGTAGCGCAGCGGATTATCTGTTTGCCGGGTCTGGCGTTTTATTCCGCCCCAGGCGAGGTATTGCGCTTCCCAGACGATTTTGCCGCTGCCGCTGGTTAAGCGTACCGGGCAGCCGTTTGGATATTTAAAAAATCCTTTTTAACCGAAAGGTAATATTCGTAAGGAATTCATTTTAAATAAACTACTTAACCGAGCATTAATGAGCTTTCCAAAGATGGGCAACACCTATCCAGAGTTACAAGTTGACGACGTCATAGTTAACCATTTATTTTAAAAATTAATTAGGTGACGTAATAACACATATTAAAAGTCGAAAGGAATAATTAACATTTACAGAACTAACAGGAATCGCCATGCGCTATTTCCGTTCCATTTATAAAATATCCTTAATCCATTTATTCTCATAGTCACTGAAACGTTCTTTTTTATCAATCAGCCATCTACCATTCTTAAAGTGCAAGGTATACCTGTATTTCTCTTTAAATCCCAAATGTTGTTGAGTATCTATTATTACTTTATTTTTAAATTCCTCTTCATTTACAACCTCCTCGTCTGGAGAATACGTAGGGGGTTCTGAACAAGAAAGTGAAACCTGCCTTCCTTGCTTTCTTTCTCTTCCTGTGCAAAAATTATTAAATATTTTATCCAGTTCTTTCCTCATTTCATCCTTTATTGAAAACATTCCTCCACCTTTAATTAAAGGGTAATAAGTCAACTCCCAATAATTCATAGCCTTAATAAATTCAAATAAGACTACTCGTGCTTCATTACTCATCTTCCCTCCTAATTATTAAATACATCACTTAGTACTTTATTTCCGTTCATGAATACATCATAATTTATTTGCGTAGGTCTTAACCCACCATTTCCATAAACGAATGTCCAATGTATGTCGACCGTTCCATACTTTGCAATGTAATCCCTTACTCTTTTTTCAAAAATCCGATATGCACCACGATTAACTCCAGGCAATTGAGGGAATACATTTCCTATCCCGCCTTGCCCCCCAAGAATTCTGGCTAATATATGACCAGCATCATCAGAAGATCCATATCCCATACTTTGAGCAAAAGCTCGTGCTGTGGCATTAACTGCTGTTCCAGTCCCAATATCTTTAGGGGTAACTGTTGCCTGTGCTGATGTTATTTCGCCATTGCTGCCACGTTCAACAGTTGGACATTTCGCCAGACCGAACGGATCAATATAAGATAACGCATTAGGCGCATAAGCATAGAGGTTTATTCCCCCCGCTAACCCAATAGGATCCTGACTGATAAAGCTACCGCACTCCGGATTATAATACCTGTGGCGGTTATAATGTAAACCCGTTTCCCGATCGTAATACTGCCCCTGATAGCGCAGCGGGTTATCTGTTTGCCGGGTCTGGCGTTTTATTCCGCCCCAGGCGAGGTATTGCGCTTCCCAGACGATTTTGCCGCTGCCGCTGGTTAAGCGTACCGGGCAGCCGTTTGGATCGTTGTGGTAATAATAACTGCAGGAGCGATCGTCTTCTGCTTTATGCAGCAAAGCAAAAGGCCTGAAGCTGCCCGGCCAGTACACGTATTCCCGTACGCTCCGCCATAAACTTTTTGCGGCCTGCTGGCGCTGCTTTCTGCCCGCCACGTCCTCTGCGCCCAGCGCGCCTGTGTCCGGCAAACCTTTGGCGCCGTCAGGTCGGGTGACTTCTCCCAGCAGCGCATCGCCGTCCCACCAGAACCAGGTGGTTTCATGCTGGCTGCGTTTGAATACCCGGCGTCCGATGGCGTCATAGCCGTACTCTACGGTGTAATTTTTATCGTGGGTACCGCGTAGCCGCTGGTTGCCATCCCAGCGATAAACGCGCTTTTCGCCCTCTGCGTCAACGGACTGGCGCAGGTTGCCTGCACGATCGAATACGTAACGTTTGCCATGCAGCTCGCCTTCGCGCCACCATCCTCGTTGATCTTCGTGCTGGCGGGTTTGCAGCTGATTGCCCGCCGCATCCTGAATAAAACGCGTTATCTTGCCTTCGGGACAGGTATGCGACAGCAGCCTGCCCACCGGATCGTAGCTGAAATAGTCCGTTCCCTGCCTGCTGTCGCTGCGTGCGGTCAAACGCCCGCCCCGATCGTAGCTGTATGCGGTGCTGAACTGCCCGAAGTCGTTGCAGCCGACGGTCACTGAGCTCAGATTGCCGCGGGCATCATAGCTGCTGTGGCGGTTAAGCGCTTCGCTCAGCGCCTCATCCTGCAGCCTGCCAGCCGCATCGTAAGTAAAATGGCTGGTATCCTGCTGGTTCAGCGTAACGGATGTCAGTTGATCACAGTTGTTATAGCCATAATCTACCCGGTGTCCGCTATCGGTATGGCGGCTGAGGCGGTTGCCCGTTTCATCGTATTGATAATAAATGCCCAACCCGTCCTGATGCTCTGCCGTTAAGCGGCCAGCGGCATCGTATTTCCGGGTTATTTCACGCCAGGGGTTTAAAACTTTGGTGAGACGCCCACAACGATCGTAGCTGAACCTTTCCTGGCGTTCCGCTTTCCCGTCCTGATAACGCTTTTCCGTTAATCTGCCAGACCGATCATAGCGATATTCAGTTTTTTGCCCCAAAGCATCAATGCGCGAAGTCAGATCCCCTGCCTCGTCATAACGGTACGCGGTTTGCTGTTCCCAATAATCAGTGGTTCGGACGATCCTGCCCAACCCATCGCGTTCCAGACGATAGCGCTGGCCCACTTCATTGACTACGGCGATAAGCTGTTCTTCGGTATCGTACTCGCGGCGAAGCGTTAATCCGTCGGGCATAGTGCAATGAGTAAGTACGCCCATACCGCTGTAGCTCAGCCGGGTTTCACCATTCAGCTCGTCCACATAACGATTCGGGTTGTCGTTCGCGTCCCAGTTTAGCGTCTGTACGCTTCCGTCTTCCGCTCGCCACTTTGTCAGCCGTCCTTTGGCGTCATATTCCCAGCGAGCGATTTGCCCCAACGCATCCATTCGCTGACGTAACAGTCCGCGGCTGTCATGTTGAAAGCAGGTCTGTGCGCCTTCCGCATCGGTAAGCCGACTTAAAAAGCCATAGCGATCGTAATCCAGACAGGTTTCCGCCCCTTTGGGATCCATGCTGTAGATCAGGTCGCCATAGTCGTCATAACGGTAAAGCGTGCGGTTTCCCAACTCGTCCGTGTAGCTGAGCAGTTTACCCTGTTCGCTCCACGTATAGTTTTTTTGAGCGCCTTCTTCGTTGATCTCCGTTATTAATCGATTATTACTGTAACGATTAGAAATCTTATGGCGATCCGGCTTAATTAGCGTAATCAGGTTACCCGTTTCGTCCCATTCGAAACGGGTTTCCCTGCGCGCAGCGTCTGTCCGGCTAACCAGCCTTCCCACTTCGTCATAGCTATAACGCGTGGCGTTGCCTTCAGCATCAATTTCACAAATCGGCAGCCGATCGGCATCGAACTGGATCAGGGTGCCATTTCCCAGAGAATCGGTGACTTCTACCTCATTCAGCAGATCCCGATAGGTGAAGTGGTAGTTATAGAGCCCTTCATCGCCCCATGAATGTTGGACTCTTCCCTGCTCGTCATAGGCATAATGAAAAGTTAAGCCGGTGCGTAGGGTATGACTCACCATTCGGCCATCGCTGTAGGCATAACGGCGGCAAAGCCCTGTGGCATCTTCTTCCGCGCTCAGTCGCCGATCCCGATCATAGTGGTAACGTGTAAAAGTCACGGGTTCACCGTGCTCTTCGACTAACGAAAGTTCCGTCAGGCGCTCTCCCTGCCAGTGCGCCCGCAAGACCCTTCCTTGACCGCCGCTGGCATCCCATTCGTTAAGACGCAGTAGCCGCCCATTCTGACGCTCAAACTGCCAGCGATTGCCGGTCAAATCGCTAATAGCCTCTACTGGCAGCGCCCGCTCTGGCACCGGTTGCTCGGAAGGATAGCGAAAGTGGTAACGCCGCCCCGCTTTGGTTTCCACAATTAGCCGGTTACAGCCTGCCTCCTGTAGCAGCCAGACGATACCGCCCTCAACCAGTTCGGTAACCGCATGTTCACGTCCCGGCGCTGCCGGAAAAGCCGGGAATACGGTAAAGGTCAGCGCCTCGTAGAAAAACAGCGCCTCATGTTCAGGATCGTAGCTGAGCTGCACATCCGCAGGCGTCTGCCAGTCCATACCGCATACGCGCTCTACCAACGGAACCACAGAAGGCTTTGATGTGTAATAGCGAGTCCAGTCCAGAGGCAGCCTGCCTGCCAGCAGGAAATCCTGATGCTCAACCACTACGCTGCCATCGCAGATATCGACCGGGTCGCCAAAAATAGTTCGGCAAAGCCACGAGTTTTCGCAATTCATATTGGGAAAAATTTTTTTTCGCAGCCCTTTGACGAATTCGGATCTAATTATTTTTTTTAATAATGGCAGCCCTGCCTTCATCGCTATAGCGTACCTGTTAATTGTCGAGGGCCCGCCTACTTTCACCCCGTTAGGGACAGCCAGATTGATCCCCAGCGGTAATTCCAGCGATTTTGGCTTTTCTTTTTCCGCGCTTTTTTCCCGTATCGGCGGCACCATGCCATAAATACAGCAGTCCAACACCGGCTCGGAGAAGCGGGACATAGGTTCGCCATCGGCAATAACCGTTTTACTGCCTAAAAAAATTTCGTCACCAATCTGCGGGCCATTGCAAACTCGCGGTAAGGGCATCAGGCTGGCAGCAACCGGAATGTGGTAGCCTATCCCGCCTGTTCCGGCAGCCCCACGTATCAGACCATTTATTTTGGTCGTACTGCCAATAATCGGTAAATAGTCAAAAATATCCAACACAAACGCAATACGCGGCGTTGGCAATATTACCGGAATAACAGCAGGCGCTATCACGTAAGAATGAATATCCAGACCCAGCTGTGGATCGAGATGATGATTAGAGTGAGGCATTATTCCGTCCCTGAATAATATATCAGATAATTCTTTTCAGGCTGTTTAAAAAGGACCTGGCCTCGTTGCCATATTCTCCACCCATATAATAAACCAGGATAATCATCAGTATTGCAGCAACACAGATAATCAATAGCCTTTTCAACATAGTAAAAATCCTTTTTATTTTTTTGCCTGGCCTTCATTCAACAGGCTTTCTGTGGCATCAGGCTCCGTTCTGATAAATGACAGCGGCGCTTGCCACTCTTCACTATTTTTATCAAACGGATGAGCGATGTCGGGCGAGCCGCTCCAGTGTAGGTTGAGCAATTCCCGACCGACGAAAATAATTTTCTGAAAGGCGCTGCCAGATTGACGGATCAGCGTTTCCCGCTGTCGGCAGCAGGTCAAAAAAGCTTGCTCCATGGCCTGCTCCATCTGTTGTTCCAGCAGCGCTATTTTGCCAGGCTGCGGATATATTCCTGAAGCCAGCGCCTGCTTTTCCGCTTTTTGCTGCAAGGCTGACAGCTGCTGGCTGTAATCCGCCGCCTTTTTTACCAGCGCACCCGCTCTTTTTTTATCCTGCATTGCGAGCAACGATTGTAGTATTACGCCCAACGTGGTCAGCTTGCGTTCATCGGCAGGAAGCTGTGCCGCTACGCGTATGGCCTCTCTGTAGAAGCCCATAGCCAATGCGTTCTGGCTGTTACACTGATGGCAGTAACCCGCCATGCGGTATCCTTCGATCGCAAACAGCGGATGAGGTATTTGCAGCGCTGTCGCCGCCGAACGGGCGTAGATATCTGCCGCCTGCTGGTAATGTTTGCCGGAAAACCAGGCACCAGCTTCGCCCATAAGGCTTTGGACAGTAAGCTGATATTTGACAGGCGCATGTTTAATAAGGGCTGCCTGCCCGCAAGCCAGCCGATAAGCTTGTACCGCTTCGGGTATCGCCTGCGCTTTCAGCCATGCGCCAGCCGTTAAATTGTGCATAAAGACCTGCTGCTCAAACCAATCTTTTTGCTGCGCCAGCGCCAGCGCTTTTTGCGCCCGCTCCGCCACCTGTTGAGGCGTACCCAACTTCAACAGCGTCAAACTGTCCGTCATAAAGCGGCGATAGAGAAAGGAGGTATTATCTTCCGTACTTTGATTGGCTATTTCCGCCACCAGGGTTTGTGAATATAACTTTGGCTGTAGGATCTGCACGTCATCCGGATATTCCTGCGCCAGCGGTCGCCAGGCTGGATCGCTCTGGCTTTGCAGTAACATAATACGCAGGTTATGCGGCCATTCGTGCTGTAGAGCCAGTTGCATCCAGTTCAGAAAAGATGACTGCCTGCTGACAGAGTCTGGCGTGAGTGCAACAACCAGATAACGAAAGCGTGTTTGGTAACAATGGATAAAAGATTGCAGGCAGGCCAGAGTTCCCGCTACAGAATCGGCATTCGCCTCTGGAGGAAGCTGCCAGTCTGCTGAAATGCCCTGCTCAGCCAGGCTGTTATTGTAGCTTTCGAGCAATTCATTACGTAGCGCGCGGCTATAGCCAAACAGGGTATCAAAAGGCGCCCTGAAAGAGATAAACATATCAGAAACGTCATATAAAGTATTATGCCGCTGCAAAGCCGTAAAGGCGTAAATAAAGTTTATTTCTTCGTCTTCCATATCCCAAAGAAGAACTTTTGATTTTTTAGCGGATTTCTCCAGCCACATCCCCTGGAGAATTTCTATTCTCCGCTCGACAGGGTTCTTTACCGTTTTTGCCATAGCTATTTTCCCGACACGCTTTTCTATGCGTTGAGCTTGATTTCCTGGCCGTTTACCGCCACGCCTTCACTGTTGATAACAATAATGGCGCCTCCTGCTGATAATGTTATTTCACCATTTTTTATTGAGATCCCGCTATCTTCGCCAACCACAATATTTATTTCTCCCGTTGCGCAATCTGTGATATTTCCATTAGCCTGACGCAGGTCGTTTCCGACAATACCAACTTCCCGGCCAGCTAACAGGTTAATAGTTTGCAACTGGTTCACGGTTAGGGTTTGTATCCCATTCACTTTTTCTATTTGCATACCGTTAACTGCACTGATTTCGCCGCCTCTGATAGTTTTAGTTCTTAGCCCCGCAACGGTAAGTTTATCATCCGCTCTAATCAGTGCTTTTCTGCTGCCTTTGATTGAGTCACGTTTATTACCATTAACTAATAGCGAATCATTTGCGCCCACCTGATGCTTTCGACTTTTGCTAATTTTGCTTGTTTCCATTCCTTTGACCGTTTTGCTTTTATTATTTTGTACTGTTAGCTTCTCACTGCCGGTAACGGTAATTTTTCTTTCACCGCCGACAGTAACGGTTTCATTTTGCTCAACGGTTTTCAATCTTTCTCCCGACACCGTTACCGTTTCGCTGCCGCCCACGCTTTCCGTCCGGCTGCCCGCGATGGCGATCGCCTCATCGCCATTTACCGTTTCGGTGCGGTTTTTTTCAACCGTGGTGGTTTCGTTGCCCTTAACGCTTTTGGTGCGGTTACTGCCTACCGTATGGGACTCTTCGTTTTTTACGCTGGTATCCATGTTGCGTTCGGCCTGGATAAACACCTGTTCAGAGCCGGCCTTGTCTTCAAAGCGCAGCATGTTGGCGTTATCAACGGTGCCGCCCTTCGAGCGGCTCATAAAACCCATCTGGGTTGCGGCAGCTGGCAGCGACCACGGCGGCATGCTGGCCTGGTTATAGACGCGGCCGGTAATGATGGGCCGATCCGGATCGCCGTTGATAAAGTCGACAATCACCTCATCGCCAACCCGTGGGATCTGTACGCCGCCATATCCCTGCCCTGCCCAGGCACTGGAGACGCGGATCCAGCATGAGCTGGTGGCGTCGCCCTTTGCTTCCCGATCCCAGTGGAATTTCACCTTTACGCGACCGTAGCTGTCGGTCCAGATGGCTTCCCCTGCGGGGCCGACGACCTTCGCCGTTTGCGGGCCAAAGGTGCGCGGCCACTGCGTGCGCGGCTCGGGTCGCCAGGGAATATCGGCGGGCAGTACGGTAAATTTCAGGGCCTGTACGGGCGCGCTTTCGTTACCGCTGGCGTAGCGGTTTTCTTCAAATTTGTATTCCACGCTGGCGACCAGATATTTGCCGTTGTCGTTTTTGTCCGGCGCGTTAAAGAGGGTAAAGGTATATCCCGGGCAAAGCCCCAGCGCGGTAGCCAGACCGTGAATTTGCCTGTGCTCTACCTGCCAGCGTTCCTGCCGCATGCGAGCGTAAAACTCTCCGTGGCCGTGATCGATGTAGTGTCCGGGCCAGTCGAATACGTCGATATCGCCCGGCTGTGGCGAGGCCGGATTTTGCCGCGCCTTTAGCAGCCAGGCGTGCGGTTTTCGGAAGTCATAATCATCCAGGCTGTAGAGGCCCGGCGTGACCACCATTTCTGTTTCCCACAGGCCGATGCCTTCTTCATCCGCCACGCCGCCCGACTGCGTCTGGTGATAGGGAATGGTCTCATAACCGCTGAAGGCCTGATGCCGATCCGGACTGTCCGTCAGCACCAGCGTATGGTCGTTTTCCTCATGGCGAAAAAAGTAGCCGATGCCCTCCAGCTCCATCAGGCGGCTGATAAAGTTCAGGCTGCTTTCCTGATACTGTACGCAATATTCCCAGATGCGGTAGCTGCCGATCAGCCTGTCTTCTACGCTGACCTGATATTCCTTCAGCAGCGTTTTGACGATTTGCGGCACGGTTTTTTCCTGAAAAATACGCAGGTTGCGATCCCGCTTCATCGGCCAGAGGTTTGATTCCAGCGTCAGCTCGCAGGTCGTGTAGCGCGTGCCGCCAAGCTCCACCGCGCCCTGCGCCACACGGGTAATTTTGCCGTTCAGGTAGCGGACAGGGTTCGGAGTTTGTAAAGGGACGGACAGCGTCAGCGGCTGGCCCAGCAGGCTGGCGCTGTCAATGCGCGCCGCGGGGCTTAGCAGCGTGATTTTAAAGCCGAAAGGTTCAGATAACGCCTCGTGGCCGGACAGTTTCCAGAAAAGAAGGGTTTTATCGGGTGCATGAACGGTAATTCGGTTAAGCATAATTTCATCCATGAATAATAAGATTAGGGAATGCTCAGCAACAGCGTGGGAAGCCTGAATGGATTTTGATCGGCTAACCGATTTTGCCGTCAGGGCGCTAACATCAACACCTTAAACTGGCTGGGAACGGTGCGCATTCCCACGGCATTGGTTGAATTTTGCAGGCTGAGGCTGGTGGTTCTTGTCGCTGGCATGCCTTTCAGCAGCACGGTGAAAGCACCAGTAGTATGCCGCGAAGGCCCCATCACGCTTCCTGAGGCGATACCTAATGCGACACCTGCGTTATCCCCGTTGGTCAATGGCGTAACCGTCGCCATATTGTGGGCCGGCATGCCCATAAACAGGATATTAAAGGCGTTAGGTATAGCGGTTGTTCCCACAGCGATATTGGGATAAGGAATCGGCGTTTGTACTGCTGGAGGCGTCAGGCAAGCATCGGGAAAAGCCATATCTGTTCCGCTCAGTTGGCAATTAGCAAACATAGTTTTTATCCTATATGTATCTGTTCAGAGTCGACTTTGGTTATGGCTTTGGCGGTAATGACCATATTTTCCGCATGCAGACGGGCATAATTTTCTGCTTTTATATCCAGCTGGCCAGCCCGCACCTGCTCGGTCTGTTGTGTGGTACGCAAAAAGTTGCGGCTGATTTGCGTTACCGAACGCCAGATCGACTCTATTTTCTCTCCTGCAATACGCGAGAGGCCGATCCAGGCGGAAACCGTTTCGCCGCTGTATTCCATCTCTTTGATATGGCAATCCCCTTTTGCCGCGCCGATCCGCAGGCTTTCGCTGCTGAGACTTAGCTCGCCGCTGCTGTGAATATGCAGGTTGCCCGGTACGCTTAGCTCGGCCTGCTGGTGGTCGGCCCGCGCCAGGATCGCCAGCAGCCACATTTGGTTTTCGATGCCCGCCACCATTACTTTATCCCCAACCTGAGGGGCAATAACGCAGCTAACCGCGCGTTGACAGTGCCAGCTCCGCCCTGCGCTTTCGACAACCAGATTTCCATCGGCGCACCTGTGGGTAACGCTGCCCGCAACGGCTGCGGAAGGCATCACCGACTGAACCAGTTGATGGTTGATATTGCTCATCGCTGCTCTCCTTAATGGCGGCTTTGCCGCTGAATGCTCCATGCTTCAGCGGCCAGTAACTCTTCATCATGTTCAAGAATGCCCTGCCGGGCGGAAAATTGGGCGCCTTCCTGCCGCGCGCGATGCAGGCGAGTACGGAAAAAAGTGGCGCGGCTAAAGTCAGCCCGGCGAAGATCTGCGCCGGAAAAATCGCTGTAAGTGAGATTGCACAGGCGGAAACAAGCCTGTTCTGCGCATACCTTTTGCAGGATGCTTTGATACAGATTGCTGTGGCTGAAATCGGTCTTTTCCAGCCGGGCGCCGACGAATATCGCCTGCTCGAACAGGCTGTCTTTGCAATCGGCTTCACTGAGGTCTGCTGCCATAAATAGCGCCTGGGCCGCGTGGACTTTACGCAGCCGCGCCCGTTTTAGCGAAGCGCCCTTAAAACAGCTTTGCGTCAGCCGTGCGCCGCTGAAGTCGACCTCATCCAGTTGGTTATCCGTAAACTGGCAGCCAGAGAACTGCTGCTGCGCATAGCAGTTGCCGCGATGATCGCAGTCGAAAAAAATGCTCTGTTCAAACTGCGACTCTTGCAGCTGAAGCTGACGAAAATCAATGCCGAAGAAGGTGGTAAGCTGACAACGGCAGGCTTTAAACTCAGCCTGCGCCAGCGGCGACTGGAAAAAACTTGCACGTTCAAAGGTTGAGTGGCTGAAACAGCTACCGGCAAGGTTGCAACACATAAACTGGGTTTTATTCAATATCCCCTGCGAGAAATCAGAACTGTTTAATTCGCACTGGTTAAAAACGCACTCTTCCAGCGTAGTGTGACCTGCGCTTGTTTTGGTCATCCGGCACTGGTTAAAAACGGTTTGTTTTAACAAGGCTTTGTTCAGCAATATGCCATCCAGCTGGCATTCCGAGAAAACCGTCTCATGCAGGTTAGCCTGCTCCAGGTTCGCGCCCTGCAATGAGACTTCCTGGAAGATTGCGCCAGAGAGATCGCATTCCCGGAGATCCAGTCCATCGAGACTGATTTCGGTGATGGCTTCTCCTGCTTTTATTTTTTGCTGTAGCTCTGCTGCGCTCAGGGCACTCATACTACTTCTCCGTCTCTTTTCGGCAGCACTTTGGTTCTTTTGGTAAAGGCGCCCGCCAGTTGCGTCTTTTCATCCACCAGGGATTGCGATAAATCCGTGCGGAAAAGGTTAGTGCCGCTGAAGCAGGCACCGCCCAGCGCCGCTTTTTGCAGCAGCGCTTCCATCAGGTTGGCATCGGTAAAATCCGCACCGCGAAAGTCCGTGCGAATAAACAGGCTGCCCGCCAGGCAGGCGTGAATAAAGCTGGCGTTGTCGCAGCGGGCTTCGCTGAGGTCGCTGTTTTCCAATTTTGCCAGCTCGAAAGAGGCGTCGGTTAACAGCGTCTGCCGCAAATTGCTTTCACTGAGGGTTGCGCCGCTGAAGTCTGCGCCAGCCAGCGAACTTTCTGCGACCACGGCACAGGTTTTTAGCACGGCGCTATTGAAACAAGCGTTATCCGCTTTGCTTTCTATCAGGGAACAGCCATCAAGCTGCGCCTCGCTAAATATGGCAGCCTGCAATTCGCACTTGATAAAGGTGGTCTTATGCAGGGTCGCCTGACTGAAATTCGGCTGCGGCAAAGTTAGTTCCATAAACAGGCAGCTATCCAGCCGCGCCTGCAGGAAACAGCACTGGCTAAAGCCAGTATTACGCAGCAGCAGCGTTTCCATTATTGCCTGGCTGAAGTCGCACTCTGTAAACAGCGCGCTTTCCATCTGCGTTTCTTTCAGCCGTGAGCCGCTGAAGTTTGTACGCCCGCACTGCGCCAGTGCCAGGCTGGCTTTGGTAAAGTCACAGCCGCGCAGCGAGGCGTTGCGCAAATCGGCTCGCGCCAGTATCGCCTCGGTAAAGTTTGCGCCATCCAGTTTGCAACCGCTGAGATCGGCGCACTCCAGCAGCGCTTTACTGAAATTGCCGCCGCTTAAATCCATCCCGGAAAAATCGACGCCGGTCAAATCCATAGCGCTGAAATCGCCGCCCTGCGCCAGCGTGCGCTCTGCCCGCTGGCGTAAGATCAGGGCTATATCGCCCTTTATCCGCAAGGCTGGCGGCTGGCTTTGTACCGACATCAGGTAGAGGCTGTGTAACGCATCGCGGCTTTGCGCCAGCTTTTTTTCACTCATTTTATCGGCGTGCTTGTGCAGCATAGCCTGCATACGGTGCATGGATTCCGGGCCGCGCGACTGGCCGTGCTGGTTTTTCGCTGCGGGAAAGCGGGCCTCCATCTCAAGCCTGCGCTTTTCCGCCTGCGCCTTCATCCCGGCGGCCTTTAGTTCCATTCCCTCGATAAACTCAGGCAGATCTTCTAATTTCGGCAAGGCTGGCTCTTTGAATTCCTCCAGCAGTTCGCTAACGTCGCCGCCTTTCCCTTCCAGCCGCGTCCGGTGCTGCTCGCGCAACTGACTGACGCGGGTTTTCAGGTTTTCGCGCATCGGACTGTGATGCTGCTGTACCTCGCTATCGAACCATGGGCCGATGGTTTCCTGCGGGATCAGATCTTTTTCACGAAAGGCAAATAGCGCGCCTTTTTCTTTGTCCAGCCGCTGGTTGAGCACCTTGCGATAGTGACTGAGCGAACGCGAACCGCCTGTTTTTTCCAGCGCGGGCATCAGTTGCAGAATGTCGGCGGCATCATCTTCATTAATGCGCCGGTTGCCGTGCCAGATCAGCAGCATCTTCTCCAGGTGAGGAAAAAACCACACTGTGGTGGCGCGTAAGGGAATTTCCTCGAACAGCGTTTCTTCACCACGCTGGCGATTGATAAAGCAGCGCGCCTGCCACGGCGGTAGTTTCCCCTGCTGCACAGGTATTTGCGGGTGCATGTTCCAGATACGCCATTCCGCTTCCGGCGGCAGCGAATCGCGATCTTGCCACCATTGATCCGCGCTGGCTGCGTTGAATACCCGCCAGTCGGTATCGCGGGCTACGCCGGGAAAATCCTGTTTTAGCCAGCGATCGTCATATTTTTTGCCCATGCGCTTAAAACGACGCGGCCACTGCATATCCAGCGCGCTAAAAGAGGCAGGCTCCGGCTGCTGGCGCGGCGCGGTGATACGGGCGTGCATCGCTTCAATATTGGGCAGTCGGCGATACTTAATGCCGTCCTGTTCTTCTTCTACGGCGCCAATGCCGTGCGGGTTTTCTTCGTAGCCCTCGCCGCCAAAGGCGCGACTCCAGTCCAGGCGCATCTGTTCAAAAGGCAGTGGCCGGGTGGGACTGGCACCAGACCAGAAGCGATCGCCGGTAACTATCAGCGTTTTGGTGAGTTTTTCTATTTCTATCCGTACCGCGCAGGCGGTTTTTTCCTGCTGGTGGTGGGTGCAGGCAAATCCCGTTGCCAAAAATTCGGCTTTAACTTTGGGAATAGCTATATCAACGACGCCGCCGCAGGTTTGGAGTTCGTCAGCGGCAAGCTGCCATAATTCCATTTCCGGCCTTAGCTGCGGTGTCGCGCTCATATCCGTCAGCGCCAGCACCGCCACGCCAAGATGGTTTTTCCCCTCCAGGCGAAAAGGCCGGTTAAGCACGCTTAACCGCAAAGGCTTGATAATTTTCATTGGCGGTTATTCCTGATAAATAACAGAGGGTTTTATTTAATATTATGGGTATTACTGAAAAGAGGATGCAATGCTTTTGATTAATGTGTATTTCTATGATGGAAATATATTTAGCTAGTCAGGCTTTGGGGGAAATGCACCTGGACTATTATCATTGCATATTAGCCTGAATTCCTTCCTGACTTTATGAAAAGCAAAAAAAACAGCATTGCCGCAATGTTTATTCACTGAAAATCAATATCAATTACAGCTATCCTGCTGGGAGGAAAAGCATCGAATTTAACCATAACTTCCATATTTTTCTTTAACCTGCTCATATTTATCGGCTTGATATCCGTAATTGCATTATATTCTTTCATTTTATATTCAAATGTAAGAACGAACAAATAATTGAGACCATATCTTATTTTAGTCTGCCGCCAGGCTGTGAGCCTGGCCTGGCAGATTTCGCCTGGCCACTCATTCCTTTTTTTCCAGTCCCGGACTAAACCTATATCCTCCTTCTGATCTTTCAATCCCCTTAAAGAAATGAATATTATTAAAATAAAAATAGCCCAGCTAATTTTAATAGCATGTTCACTTAGAAATTCCATTGATTTTCCACCGCTATGTGAAATTATGAATAAGTCCTATCATTACATTCTGCAACATGCTTTCAATTTTAATTAATTTTCTTTCATATGCCATATCTGAATTTTTGACACAAGCTAACACTGTGGAAAATTGAAGAGGTGTATAAGCTACATCTACCCCACTAGCGCAAAGATTAAAACCATTTATTTCAGCATTAAAACCCGTTAAATTAATATTATACCCATTAGTTACCCAAAGTTTTTCAGGCGCATTAATTTTCACTTCAGTGTTACTGCTAATCGTTATTTTACCAAAACTGGATATATCAACTCCAGACTTTGCAAATTGTTTATATCTTCCAGAAAGAATCTGAACAGATGCATCTCCATCAATAATCTCTTCAACCTTACCTCCCAAAATACTTTCTCTTTTCCCATTTTTTATCGATACTCTTTTACCTCCCGTTATAAAATCATCTTTACCACCTGCTTTAATAATTGTTTTCGTGCCTGCTTCGAAGCTTTCAGTTAATAACCCACAAACGTTCAGCTCTTTATCGCCTAAAACAGTATGTATATCACTGTTATTCAAAAGTGTTACTCTATCACCCGTTATCGTTACATTATCACCTCCAGCAGCAACTTCCATTTTCCGGCCATTAAAGATAGTGGTTTGCTCTCCACCGTTAAAAAATTTTGTTTCAATACCCTCGACGGTGGTGGTTCTTTTACTCTGAAAATGGTAGCTGGCGTCTCCGCTTACGTCGTAATTCAGGGTTCCGCCCACGCTACAGGTCAGGTTTCCACCAATACCTATAGTGCAGTTGCCCTCAATCATTTCGACCTTGTCATTTTCCGCCGTGACTTTGATATCTTTTTCGGCATGCAGATGCACCAGCTCCATACCGGCCCGGTCTTCAAAAAACAGGTGGCTGGAATTATCGATATGGCCGCCCTTGCTGCGGGTCATAAAGCCCATCATGGTTGCGCCAGCGGGCAGTGGCCACGGCGGCATTCTGGCTTCGTTGTACACGCGGCCGGTAACGATCGGACGATCGGGATCGCCGTTGATAAAGTCCACCACCACTTCATCATTAACCCGCGGGATCTGCACGCCGCCGAACCCCTGGCCTGCCCAGGCGCTGGAAACGCGCACCCAGCAGGAGCTGGTGTCGTCGCCTTTCGCCAGCCTGTCCCAGTGAAATTTTACTTTTATCCGGCCATATTTATCTGTCCAGATTGACTTGCCTTCCGGGCCTACCACGCGGGCCGTCTGGGGACCATGCGTACGCGGCCACGCGCTGGTCTGCGGCGAACGCCAGGTTACGCTGGCCGGTATCACCCTGAATTTAATCTCATGTCTGCTTTCCTCGCCGCCGCTGGCGTAGCTGTTTTCCTGTAGCCGGTAAGCAGCGCTAACCACCTGGTACTCTTGTTCTTCGCTGGCGAACGGTGGATTACCGAGCCTGAACCTGTAGCCGGGAGCTATGCCCAACGCGGTGCCAGCGGCCTTGATGCGCTGATGCTTAGCCTGCCACTCTTCCTGACGAATTCGCGCATAGAATTGACCGTGGCTATGGTCAACGAAGCGTCCCGGCCATTCGTAGTAGTCAATTTCTCCCGGCGATGGCGAAGCCGGATTCTGTCTGGCCTGAAACAGCCAGGCGTTGGGCTTGCGAAAATCATAGTCGTCAAGACTGTAGAGCCCTGGCGTGACGCGCTCGGAGATCGCCCACTGCCCGATCCCCTCTTCGTCGGTGATGCCGCCGGAAACCGTAGCGTGATAAGGAATAGTTTCATAGCCGCTAAAGGGCTGGTGACTGTAGGCGGAATCCATCAGCATCAGCGTGTGCCGGTCCGCTTCGTGTTTAAACCAGAAGTAGATCCCTTCCAGCTCCATCAGCCGCGAAATAAAATTAAAGCTGCTTTCCTGGTACTGTACGCAATATTCCCAGTTGCGATAGTTACCGATCAGATGATCTTCAACGTTGACGTTATATTCACGCAGCACGGTTTTGATGATATCCGGCGCCCGCAGGTTTTGAAAAATCCGCTGGTTGCGATCGCGCAGCATTGGCCAGAGATCGGACTCCATTCGCAGCCTGTAAGCCGCATAATGCGTTCCGCCCAGCTCAATATCCTCAATATTTACCGAAGTGATTTTGCCGTTCAGGTAGCGAAGCGCTCCCTGCGTTGGGATAGTGACGGCGATTGGCTGGCCCAGCATCGCCTTGCGGTCAAGGCGTCGGTTGGTGCTGAGCAGGCTAACCTCCAGCTTAAAAGAGTGCGAGAGCTGTTCCGTACCGGACAATTTCCAGAACAGCAGCGTATTGTCGCCTGCGGGCGTGGCAACGGAGATGCGTTCGAACATAAAATCCCTCTTTTGTTTCAGGCCGACGCCTCATTGCGCCAGTAGAGAAATGACTGCTGCCCCGGACGTTTTGTTGTTCTGGCCGGTCGTGAGCAAATGCAGCGGTTTGCCATGTGTTATTTTGCGCGGCTCCAGCTTCGCTGTCCTGTGGGCCGAAAAGGCTGTGATGCTTTGAGATCCGCCTCGGTTAGCTGTAGCAGCTTTGCCAGCTGCGCCATAGTCTGCGGCCTTTCTTCAGGCGTAAGCGCCAGCATCCTGTCTATTACCTCCAGCAGCGCGGTGGAGTAACCTGTAGGCCGCATCTTAACCAGCGGCTGATAACTCTCTTCAATACTGCGCACTACGCTGACCGGCGGCGGCGCGCCGACAATCAGCGTGTGCAGCACCGCGCCCAGCGCATAGATATCGGTCCAGGCACCCTGCTGGCTTTCGTTATCGCTATACTGCTCTACCGGCGCAAAGCCGGGCCTGAGCATGGTTTCGGTTTCATCCGAGAGCGTAACTGTGGCTTTGCGCGCCGAGCCAAAATCAAGCAATACGGGCGACATATTGTCGAGGATCTGAATATTCTCCAGCGAGATATCACGATGCAGATAGCCTTGGTTATGGATAGCGCTGATGCCGCCGATCAGCGGCGGCAGCAGGTCGCGAATAAAGCTTTCGTTGATTTTTTCCGGACGCTGCGCGGCCAGCGTCGAGAGCGTAACGCCGCTGTAAAACAGCGTGCCCATATAGGCAGTATCGTTTTGCACCCAGAAACGCAGCACGTGGAGCAGGTTGGGATGGCTAAAGCGCGCCAGCAGCCTGGCTTCCTGAATAAAGCTGCGCAAACCGGCCTGAAAAATTTTGTTAAAGCGTTCGCTGCGCAGCACCAGCTTCAGATCTTCACTGCGCGTTGCCAGCGATAGCGGCATAAATTCTTTAATGGCGATAGTGCGTTCCAGTTGCCGATCCCAGGCACGATAAACGATGCCGAATCCGCCGCCGCCGATAACCTCCTGAATGTCGAATTCATTGAGGTGATAGCCCACCGGCAGCGCGCTGGCGATATTTTTTGGCTTGATTTTTTCCGGCATAGCAATCCTTTTGCGTCTGTTCCATCTGGCAAGCGTTATTCCTTCTGCCCACTTAGTTCTTCACGGTGTGCAGTTGGCTGAGCTTAATCCCATGACTTTTTCCGGGCTGTAAGTTAAATCTCCGCGAGGAGCAGGTCTCGGCTGCTTTCCCAGCCAGCTGCTGTAGCCAAGGCGAGCCGGGTTGCCGACCTTGATGCCTTTTACCTCTTCGCTTGCCAGCAACAGCCGTAGTTCCCATTCAAATTCGATCCCCACGTAGCGGCGCAGCCAGTTAAGTAGCTCGCTGGCACCGGTAGCTCCGGGCAGAAACTGGTTATAGGTTTTCAGCGGCAGCGGCCCAAGCTCAATCCTGAATTTGTGCTGTACGCTGCGCGCGGCCAGACCAAGAAAAGCGGATTCGCCGACGCGCGGCATCCCGCGTCCCGCCTTTAGCCGCGCCTGTTCCCGCACGGCGATCCGCATCCAGCCTGTAACGTTCTCCACGATTTTCACCGGCAGCCGGAAATAGTGGTGTAGCATCTTTTCCAGCCCCTCGGCGTCCTGTATCTGGCGGCAAAGGTGCCCGGCAGCGGCAAAAAAGGCATGGCGATTGGGGGCCGCCATCTGCGCGGGCAGCCCTGCGCCCGTGAGGCTGGCAAGATAGCGTTCAAAAGAGCCTGTATCGGGCCGATCCAGAGATACCACAGGCTGTGCGTTGGCCCAGGCGCGGTAAAACAGCAGCGTCAGGCGATGATGGAAAAGATTGGCGAAGGCGACGAGGCTGCCGTCCTGCTGGTTAAATAGCCGGTCACGCGCATATTCGGTCAGGTGCAGCGGCAGCGGGCCGCCCGGTCCAAACAGGCCGAAGCTGAGGATGCTGACATCGTAAAGCGGGCTATCATCCCGCTGGCGCACCTCGGCCAGCGTTGAAGGTGCGAACGCCAGCGAAGGCTGCTGCCCGAGGCGCAGCGGTTCATGGCGCGGCTGCGGCGCTCGTCCCAGCGGAAAAGCGTGTCCGCCCTGGGCATCCAGACGCCGCAGCATGGCAAAGAGATCGTAACGCCAGGGCGCGGCGCTTAGCTCAGACCAGAATGTTGCCGAAAGCCGTTGCGCCTCGTTGTTGTCGCTCACAGCAGCCTCCTTTTACCCATGCGCGGCCTCCACCAGCCAATATCGCCACGCTGCTGACTACTGAGCGAGGTTTCAGTAAAGCTGTTGATCGTGACCAGGCGGGAAAATACCTGCTCCAGCACGCTGCCCATCAGCCACGGACTGCTGCCCGAAAAAGCCTGCTCATCCACCTGTAAATCGATAGCGACGCCGCGAGCGAACACCACCGGCCCGGGAACCGGCACGCGACGGTTAACGGGGCGTAATCGGCAGCGGCGGATGCCCTCTATCTGACGCAGCGTCGAGGCTTCGGCCAGGTTGCCGTACAGTCCCAGCATCTGGCGCAGCGCGCCGCTTCCCTCGCCGGTTTCCTGCTCCATCAGGCTCAGGTAGTTCATTTGTAAGTGGCTGATTAGCCGCCAGGCGCTGAGCCCTTCGGCCAGCGCGGCGCGCGGCGGCGTTGGCCCTTTGCGCAGGGTCAATTTGCCGACCGGAATAGAGTCCGCCATTTGAAAACGGGCCTGATCCTGCTGGATCAGCATCAGCGGCAGATCGCGGCTGGTACACATCACTTCGGCGGTAAACCAGCTCAGATCTTCGCGCCAGGGCGAGTTTTTTTCGTCCACCAGCGAGACAAAGACTTCAGAACCGATATAGCCGGTACGCGTGCCGTAGCGCTGGGCCTGCTCCGACAGCGTGCGCTGTTCGCGGCGTAGCGAGAAGTAAGCGCCGTAATTGCCCGCTTCGCCGCTGTAGGTATGCCAGAAAGGGCGAAAGACCTGCTCCTGCTGGCTGCCGCTGGCATAAAGTTTACTTACCGAGAAAATTTCATAATCAAGCGGGCGAATGTTGTCCACTACAAGATGGTATTCGTATTGCCCTTCGCTAAGCTTCTGCCGCTCCGCCACGCGCGGAAACAGGTTAATAACCGGCGTGCAGTGCAGCGCCAGATGCGAGCTGTCCACTACTCGCTCCAGATCCGGAACGCTTTTATCCAGCAGCACGATAATTTCAAATTCGCTGGCGCTGGCGCTGCGCGCAAACAGCGGACGCAGGCCGCCGATGCTGAAGAATTGAAAACGCTGGGGAAAAGAAAAATATTCGTGCAGCAGGCGATAGCCGCTGAAGCTTTGCAGGTTTTCCGGCAGCAGCGCCTGACTGGAGGAAAATCCCTCATGGCATAACGCATTCTCGTCGAGCCTGATGCGCTGCGGCTTCGGCTCCACCGTCTGGCAGAGCAGGCCTACATTGTGCGCCATAATCAGCTCCAGCAGCTGCGTCGCCTGGATATCCGGGCCGCTGAGGAAAAAGGTCAGGCTGTCGAAATTAAAATGGCTCAGCAATACGCCATCGCCACTAAGGCGGATCCGCAGAGCGCTGACCGCCTCATGCTGGCTCAGCCCAAGCTGGCTCGGCGGCACATCGGCGGGTACGCCGCCCAGCGCAACCTGGGTAAGGCAAACGGGCTGCAGCATCACGTCCTGCGCCGTGCTGTAGTTACAGGCTACCCCGTTTTGCTTCAGCGTCTGGCTTTCCAGCATGGTGCCGCGCGGCACGCAAAATCCGTTACTGATATCACCTTTGCTGCCGTCCGGATGCAGTTCGGCAATCGCCATTGAAGGCGTTGGCGCCAGATAATCGGGGGCAATCATCTCCAGCAGGCGCTGAGAAAAGCGGGGAAACTCCGCATCCATTTTTAGCTGCACGCGCGAGGTCAGGAAAGCGAATCCTTCCATCAGTCGCTCCGTGTAGGGATCCGCAACTTCAATACCGTGCATGCCTAAACGCCCCGCGACTTTGGGGTAGCGTTGGGCGAATTCCGCGCCCATTTCACGCAGATAAGCCAGTTCACGGTTGTAGTAGTCAAGCAGCTTGCTGTCCATAATTAGCTCATATCCTTCAGCTCGAAATTGCCGTTTTCCAGATCCAGATCCGTTTGGTAGAGAAAGGCAAGCGGCCAGGGCACGCACCAGAGCCGCCCTTTGATTTCAATAGAGATCACGTTGTGCAGGTCGAGCGATTTGATAGTCGATAAACAGCGGACTTCCAGGTCATCGGGCAGGATGCGCGGCTCAAAGTTAAGAATGGCCTCGGTTAGCTTGCTCTGCATATCCTGCCACTCAATATCCGACATTCGCTTGCCTGCCAGCGGCGCTATGCCGAAGTTAAAAACCGAGCGCTGTACCTGCGGGAAGAGCGATAGATCGTGTTGCGCTTCGTTATTAATACAGTTGAGCAACCATTGCAGATCGCGAAGTACGCTGCGCCGCAGCGTGGTATGAGAAACCAGGCTGTTTTGCACTGATTCGACTCGCTTATGCGGTTCATTATCCGTTAGCCTGTCGAGCAGCGTGGGCTGCAGCTTGTCACGCGCGTTGAGTTCTTCGCGTTTTTTACGCTGATGGTGACCGCTGTGCAGCAGATCACGATTCAGGGAATCAAAATAGTGGCTCATGGTCTGGCGCCTGAGAAAGAATGAATAAAAGATGCGGGCAGCCGCGCCTGCTTTATGTTCTGAAAGGAATAAATTCTGCCGTTCCGGCCAGCGAGTGCAGTAAAGTAATGTCCGGCGGCGATCCTATCCAGACCGCCAGAGCGCTGTAGTTATCCTGTTTATCGTCGGGCTGCCCGGCGATAATTTGCCGCATCAGGGTCAGCCATTCGTCGGGGGTATTGACCATCTGTAGCGACTGCTCCATCTGGCGCGCCGTTACCCCGTTCCAGAAGCCGTCGGTACAAAGCAGAAAGGCATCACCATCTTCAATTGACGCCACGTCGCTATAGGTGACGCCGCTTACCTCCTCGCTCATTCCCAGCGCGTAATAGAGCAGGTTGCTGTTAATGCCCTCAGTAGAGTGGCCCGCATCACGCATCTGCTGTATCAGGCTGTGATCGGCTGTGACTTCCCGCAGGCAGCCGCGGCGAAACTGATAAAGCCGGCTGTCGCCCGCGTGCACCCACCAGGCCAGTTCGTAATCCCGATCGATAAAGAGTCCTACCAGCGTCGTACCCATGCGGCTATATTCAGCGGTTTCGTTCTGCGCCCGACAAATAACCTGATTTGCCTCGCCAATAAAACCGCGAATGGATTGCGCATTGAGGTGCCGATCTGCGTTGAAACGGTTGAGAATAGTGTTGCGGGCGAGCTTCGCGGCCACTTCTCCGCCAGGAAAACCAGCCACGCCATCGCAAACCAGGAAACAGGCCGAGCGCTGGCCGATCAGCTCGCCGGTCTGATCCTGGTTGCTGGCGCGATCGCCCTGCTTCGATATCAAGGCAATATCAATATTTATCATGTTCCGATCGATTCTGAGAGTCCTTGTACTGGTTCACTTCCATGTCGTAGGCGTGCAGAAAGGCTTCGCCAAACAGGGTATGAAAGTCGTCTTCAATCTCGCCCGCCGTTTCCTGGTAGCGCCGGGTAAAGTGGTCCCAAAAGGCGGCCTTACGGCGCACAGAGAAGTCAAATCGCGCGGCGCGTTTTTCTTCCTGCACTTCCGCCTGGAGCTGCTCCGGATTAAAAGATTGCAGCATGGAAGCGATAATGGCGCGGATCCCGGCGATCATACCAAGCTGATGCGCCTGCAAGTCGATCAGCGCATCGCGCACCGACTGTACCGGCACCATAAAACCCGGCATGCGGCTGCCGTACATTTGCATCAACACCGACTTGCCCGAAGGCAGCAGCTTGAAAGGATTATTGGCCTCGTCCAGGATCACGGTCATTTCCGCTTTCACGCCGCGCTTGAGGATCGAGCGCGAAGAGAGCAGCGCCACCGTTCCCTGTGAGAACATGCTGAACATCTGGCCCAACTGGTAAAGCTGCTCTTTATCCAACTGCGGTACCGGTTGCAGATCGTTCAGTCCCATACCGTCAATCAGCGCCTGCAAAAGTTCGCCCTGTAGCGAAGCGCCTTTCTCGCCATCCTGAGGGGTTACACCAGCCGCGCGGGATGCAGACGGCCGGGCTGGCCCCAGCGGGTCGATACGCAGACGACCGCCATTTGGCCGCTCGGCTTTTTGCGGGATTGCCTGAGGGATGGGTAAAGCGATGCCGCCAAACTCTCTGCCAGCGGCCGCCTTTTCACTGACGCTTTCCGCATCCGGCATACCAGAAAACAGCGGAGAGGCGCTCAGTTCCGCCAGCTCAGGCGAAAGAGTCGCCTTTATAGCGGGATCTCTCTGCGCTGACGGCGCAGCCACTGCGGCAGCCGTGGTTCCGGTTAAAGGCCTGCCACCATTAAGCATTAACCCTAACGGATCGCTGTCGTCGGGCTTAGCGGGGCCGCCGCTGCTTGCTTCGCCAAAGAGCGCTAATGGATCTGGCCTGGCCTGTGGCGCGGTGGCCGACGGGCATTCAAGTGTGGAAGGCGACAGATCGGCAAAAATGCTTTTACCGTCAAACAGCGTCTCGCCGGTAAAAAGATCGTCAGGATTATGGCTTTGGCTTCTGTCCAGTATGCTGTCACCTTCCGGCAGTCGCGACAGCGGATCTTCCGGGTTACGCTCGGGTTCAGCCGCCGCCGTAAGCGGGTTAGCCGTTACGGCTGATGCCGGCTCGGCAGGCCGGGCTACCGGGCTGGCAGCAGGAGCGAACTCCTGTACCAGGCTATCCCAGATTTCTGAAGGTATAGCGCTGGCTGGCTGTTTCACCGCGGCTGCCAGAGCTGGCTGAACGTCTACCGTCCCGGCAGCTATGGGGTGCAAGCTTTCTTCCGGCGGACAGCCAACCGCACTGACCATTAGCCGGTATTCGCCAATGCCGAGCACGTCGCCCCCTTTCAGGACAGCCTGAGCATCCTGCCCCAAAGGGGTATTATTCAGCAGGATCCGGGTAACGTTGCCACGGCTGCTGATGCGGCATTCTCCGTCTGCCGCAACATGTACGATAGCCTGAAAGCGCGAGATGGTGCGGCTCTCGTCCGGCAAGATCAGGTTGTTGTCGCTGCCTCGCCCGATGGTGCCGCCCGGCGGTAAAAAATCGACCCATTGCTGCGGCGGCCGCTGGCCGGGTTTAGCGGTTATTATCGTAAATCTCATCAAGGATACCTGTTCAGGAATAACCGGTTCCTGTACTTCTTTCTGGCTATTATTCCCGGTGGGTAGAGGAAACAGATCGCTTTCCGCTCTGGCAAAATCAGCACGAATGGCCCTGAGCTGTTTATTAAAATGTGTTCAGGGAATTTGTGTGGCCAGGGAATGAAATGAAAACGCTGTTTCTTTTCTTTTTTTAAATAGTGCCTCCCGCAACGGGAGGCTTTTTTACTTAAACTTCTTTGTTGCCTTTAATATCCCAGCCCGCGCTGGTTTCCGCGCCCTTTCCGCCGGAAGCGGACTGCTCCCAGTACTGCTGCTTCACTTTGGA
The DNA here is from genome assembly GCF_042610525.1 of Pantoea sp. sgz302252. Lineage (GTDB taxonomy): Bacteria > Pseudomonadota > Gammaproteobacteria > Enterobacterales > Enterobacteriaceae > Erwinia. The sequence continues at coordinate 390,408 of NZ_JBHDVM010000003.1, read as the reverse complement.
AGCCTGGAAAGCATATCTGACGGCCAGCGCCTCGTTATTAACAGCTTCATCAAACTGTACCGTAGTCACCAGTACGTCCTCCAGCGTAATGCGGGTATATTCGATTTGCGAACCTCCTGCCTTACAGGCCGAAACCTCTACCTTGCTGATATGTTTGCCGCTGGCGCAGGATTTAAGCAACGCGGTAAAAGCTTTATCGATATTCGCTTTAACGATAAGGTCGTTAAAGTTGACTTTGCCGACGCCGCCACCGCCGCCCACAGCCATATTTCCCGGCTGGGAAGCGCCCCAGGTAAAGGAATTAATATCAATCCAGCCGGTGTGATTTGAATCTTTTGATTCTCCCGTCACGCCGTCAACCTTTAAATATGTATCAATAGCCATAGTTTCTACTCTTCTTTAGTTTTGGTCGCTTAAAAAGCGTTGTTATGGCAAACAGGAAAGCGTAACGCTAACTCATCCTTGTTTTACCTTTTCCACCTTCTGAAAACAGCGCTACGGAGATTACTCAGAAGGCCCGATAGCCGGTCAGGGTGACAGGCCAGCAGATTTTTATTGCCGCTATGCCTCGCTGTTTTTCAGCGAAGGCAGTTTGGAAACCAGACGCAGCGACACGGTTAAGCCTTCCAGCTGGTAGTGCGGCCGCAGAAAGAATTTGGCGGCGTAATAGCCGGGGTTATCTTCGATCTCTTCCACCACCACTTCGGCAGCGGCCAGCGGCTTGCGGGATTTAGTCTCCTGCGAAGAGTTCGCCGGATCGCCATCCACGTAGTTCATTACCCAATCGTTCAGCCAGACTTCCATTTCGTCGCGCTCGCGGAAGGAGCCGATTTTGTCGCGCACGATGCATTTCAGGTAGTGCGCAAAGCGACAGCAGGCAAACAGATAGGGCAGACGCGCCGCCAGCCGGGCATTAGCCGTAGCATCGCTGTCGTGATACTGTTCGGGCTTTTGCAGCGACTGCGCGCCGATAAAAGTGGCAAAGTCGGAGTTTTTGCGGTGCACCAGCGGCATAAAACCGTTTTTCGCCAGTTCTGCTTCGCGGCGATCGCTGATAGCGATTTCAGTAGGACATTTCATATCCACGCCGCCATCATCGCTCGGAAAGGTATGGCAAGGCAGATCTTCAACCGCCCCGCCCGACTCGACGCCGCGAATAGCGGTACACCAGCCAAATTCTTTAAAAGAGCGGTTGATATTGGACGCCATCGCGTAGGCCGCATTGGTCCAGGTATAGTTAGCGTGGCTGGCACCCTCGGTTTCCTCTTCGAAATTAAAAGCGTCAACCGGATTAGTGCGGATGCCGTAAGGCAGGCGCGACAGAAAGCGTGGCATCACCAGGCCAAGATAGCGGGCGTCTTCCGATTCGCGCAGGCTGCGCCAGGCAGCATATTCGGTGTTCTGAAAAATTTTGGTTAAGTCGCGCGGATTGGCCAGCTCCTGCCAGGATTCCATCTGCATCACGCCCGGCGAAGCGCCGGTAATATAGGGACAGTGCGCCGCCGCGCCTATGCGGGCCAGCTCGCCCAGCAGTTCGACATCCTGCGGGCTGTGGTCGAAGTAGTAGTCACCGACCAGGCAGCCAAAGGGCTCGCCGCCAAACTGGCCATACTCTTCTTCATAGATTTTTTTAAACAGCGGGCTTTGATCCCAGCCTGCGCCTTTATAGCGTTTTAACGTGCGGCCCAGCTCCTGTTTGGAGATGCACATAAACCTGATTTTCAGCATCTCGTCGGTTTCGGTGTTATTGACCAGATAGTGCAGACCGCGCCAGGCGCCTTCCAGCTTCTGGAAGGCTTCATTGTGGATAATCTGGTTAACCTGCGAAGAGAGCTTTTCGTCTATTTCGGCGATCAGCGCCTGAATAGTCCGATAAGCGTCATCGGTAAAAGTAACGGCGTTTTCAAGCGCCTGTTCCGCCAGCGTTTTTACCGCCTCTTCCACTGCGGTCAGCGTCTGCTCGGTTCTTGGGCGAAACTCTTTGTTTAATAGCGCGCTGAATTCATCCTGGCTCAGCGCGACGGCACTCTGTGTCTGCGCCTGTTTCATAGACGGGCTCATTGGCTATCCTCGCTCTGCGCCTTATTGTTTTTCGGCAGCTGCATCAGCGACTGCATCAGCGCGGGATCCTGCAGGATTTTACTGACCAGCGCTTCGGCACCGTTTTTGCCATCCATATACGACAGCAGATTCGCCAGCTGCGTACGCGCTTCCAGCAGCTTTTTCAACGGCTCAACGTTGCGCGCTACCGCATCTGGCGAAAAGTCTTCCATGCTGTTAAAGGTCAGATCGACAGACAGCATGCCGTTATCGGTCAGGGTATTTTTGCTGTTGAAAGCGACGCGCGGTTTCAGTGATTTCATGCGATCGTCGAAGTTGTCGATGTCGATCTCCATGAATTTACGTTCGTCGACGGCTGGCAGATCCTCTACCGGCGTTCCTGCCAGATCGGCCATTACTCCCATCACAAACGGGAGCTGTATTTTGCGTTCCGCGCCGTAAATTTCCACGTCGTATTCAATCTGTACGCGGGGTGCACGGTTACGGGCGATAAATTTCTGCCCGCTGCGGGAGCTGTTGCCTGCCATGATCTTCTCCATCAGATAATGCGGTAAAAAATGAGTCGCCGGAGCGCGCCCGGCATCGGATATCAGAGCCTCAGCGCTCCTGACGGCCCAAAATAGTTTCCAGCTGCTGCACGCAGTCCGGCGCCAGATCGCGCACGATCGCCATAAAATCCAGGTCGATCGTGCGTAACAGGCGGTCGATCATTAGCGGTGCGGGATGGCTTGGCTCATGACGGATAAAGTACTGCTTTACCTTCTCCAGCATCAGTTGCGCATCCTGCCGCGAAGCCAGGCTGACGCTGCGCCAGTCCTGACTCAGCTGGGGTTCGGTAGCGTCCGCGACAATAGCGGCTGGTGCTCCTGGCGCTGAACGTGCCTCGACCTGCACCAGGGGTGTCGGCAAAGGCGTGGCAGGCTCGGCCTCTGTACTGCTGAATTGCGCCACCAGCCGCAGCGAGCGCATCAGTTGCCTCATTTCAGGCACGCCGCTGCCGCTAAGATGATGCGCCAGGATTTCCTGTAGCCTTTCCAGCTCAGCGATAATCGCGGCTACGGCTGCAACTTCAGGACTACGGCTTTGCGCCAGCCCGGCTGTCAGGCGAGCCCGTCCGCCCGGATAACCCGGGCAATCTGTTTTGCTGCCATCAAGCAGCGCGGCAGCATCGCGTAATGTGATAGTCTCGGCGGCGTTGCGGATTAAGACCGCCTGCCGTACCGCTGTTGATAAGGTAGAGGTGTCGCCCAGCGCGGCCAGCGCGTTGATCCTGAAGAAAGGATCGGCTTCGCCGTCGTACCATAGCGCCGGATAGAGATCGTCCCAGTAGCGCTGTAGCGCCTGGTTTATTAACGCCAGTCCACTTGCGTAGCCAGCCAAACCTTGCAGATGCGTTCGCGCACGGGTCAGCGCCAGCAGCACGCGTAAATCTTTAGTCCGGCTTAGCAGCTCGCTCGCCAGCTTTTCTACTTTGTTCCAGTCGGCAGGCGCGGCCGGAATAATAGTGTCGCCAAACTGCTGCTCCGCTTTGCCGTGGCTGGCCTGCTCCATCGCCAAAAAATCCGCGTCATACTCCAGATTTTCGCCACAGGGAGAAGCTTCGCTCACCGGAGCCAGTAGGGTTTCTGTGTTCATCAAGTCATCCTGACAGGTCGCCGCTTATTCAAGCATGGGTGGATAAAGGCTGTTGCTGCCTGGCCGCCCGCCGCCGCCGGGATTGAACAGCAGGGAAAAAAGCTGTCCGGTCAGGTTGCCACTGTGCACGTGCGTATAAAGCGGATAGCCATCCGCCTGGTTTGTCCACCAGAAACTGCTGTAGCGCTGAGGGGAAAAACAGTTGGCTGCCTGCTGCCAGCTCAGCGTGCAGAAGCTATCGTCGTAGCCAATGATGTCCAGAATGTCCGATTTCGCCGGATCGGGATCGGCCAGCGCCGGCAGTGTTAGCAGCGCCCTGTCCAGCTGCTCCGCCGCATAGCTGTTGCGCATCGCATGCAGCAGCGTGCCGCCCAGGACGCTATACCAGCTGCCCGCTTCCGCCAGCCGCTGGGCAGACCAGCTCTGCACGGTAAAAAACCGCTGCGCGCAAAGCGGGTAGCAGCGCCCTATACTGTCGCGGCCCGGGATAAGGCAGCCCATCTGCACCAGCTGGCTGCCCAGCAGCGGCGGAACCACAAAATTCCACACTGGCGCATGGCTGAACGGGTGCCGGATTTCCTGTCGCTCTACGGCTCTCTGCCAGTTGAGCAGGCCGACCTTAAACCACTGGCCCCACTGCGAAGTCAGCGCTTCCGGAAAACGGCGCCGCAGGAAATCACCCGCGCTGGGCAGCTTGCCGTACCAGCCAATTGTTGAGGCGTGATGCATGATGATTTCCTTAAGGACATGAGAAGCCGGAGAGCTGAAACGGATTACGCATGCTGTTGGGCGTGAACTCCAGCATCACCTTATGACCGTCAACGTTCAGCGTTGCCCTGCGGCTCAGGCTGTGGCTTCCCGCCGTCTGCCGCGCCTGGTCGAAGAAGCGGTTCAGCGCCCATGCGCCGCTGGTGACGCGAGTCGAACTGGTACCGTCAGCCAGCTCCAGTGAAAGCCTGACCTGGCTGCTTCCGCCGCTGCCGGGCCAGTTAATCAGCTGCTGTACCTGCGGGCCGTGGCTGTAGCGCAGCAGTTGACCATCCACATCCAGCGTCATCGCCAGGATTTCGTTATCCATCCCTACCACTCGTACCGTTACGCGATATGAAGGTGTAGTGCCGCCCTGGCTGAAAAAAGCGTCCCGGATGCTTTGCGCCTGCTGGAAGGGCCGCAGCATGCTTTCGCTGCCGGGCAGGGATTTACCGTCGATGCCGGGGATAAACCGCCATTTTGCGCCGCTGGTATCGACTTTTCCCGCCAGGTTTTCCCGGAAAAAGGTATCCATCAGGCCGCTGCCCGGCGCGAACATCTGCGCCAAATCACCGGGCGTGATCTCCGCCCGGGCGTTGCGTAACAGCGGATAACGTCCGGCAATAGCCTGCCGACAGAATCCGCCCAGTTCCACACCGACGCGTTTGCGCACGTTGTTCATTTCGCTTTTTCGGGTATCCGCGCTGGCGCCGATTGCCAGCGCTGTAAGCATTTTTTGCAGCGAGCCCGGCAAACGCCCGGCGCTGGCCTGCAAACGCACGATTGCCTCGCCGTCCGGCGGCGGCATACCGCTGTTGGCCGCTCCCTGCACTGCCGTCAGATAACGATAGAGTTCATCTATCTGCTGGAGAAAAGTATCGAAAACTATCGCTTTACCGCCCTTTTCGCGCGGCTGCGCCAGCAGCAAAAAAGGGGCAAAATGAAAGGTTGCCCGCTGCTCCGGCGTGCGGGCTTCCGCCGCCGTGCTAACGCTGCGCATGCCGAACAGCGAACGTAACGTATTCGCCGCGCGGCTCTCTTCTTCTCGCTCGTCGGCCTGCGCGATGCCATTCATTTCCAGCACCAGATAGTGGCTAAGGTTGAGAAGCAGTTCGCGCAGCGGCGAGTTGTTTTCTGAGAGCAGGCGCGCGCTGTTGATACGCTGCGCAAGGCTGGCGACATTATTGAGTTCAATATCGTCCAGCAGCTCGTCCCACAGGCGAATATAGTCCTCAATGTAATGCTGGCGAACGGCCTGGTTCACCTGCTTTCCCGTCTCGCGGTTGCCCTCCGGCAGCAGCCAGGCATCATCGGCGTGCAGCGCGGCGGTTACGCTGTTAATTTCCTTATCGAAACGATTCCAGTACGCTTCCGGCGTAAAAAGGCCCGGTATCCCTTCGGTAAGCGGCCTGCCGCTTTTGTAGCGGAAAACCAGTTCGCTTTGCGGCCCGGCCAGCATCGCCAGCGAGATCGGCTTCAGGCGTTCATCCTGCATCAGCAGACGTTTCAGGCGTCCATAAACCCGCTCCGCCAGAGAACTGCGCAGGATCAGCTTTTTCTCGCGTGCGATTAGCTCCTCATCTTTCGCAAAAGGCGAAGTCCGAATTTGCGCATTCAGCAGCTGCGCAAGATGTGCATCCAGCTGTGCCAGCTCGCTGCGGGTAACGTTTTGCGGCAGGTCGCGCCGCAGATTGAGCATCAGCCAGGCGTGCAGGAATTTGCCGTCGTAATGCTCAGGCTGGTACAGCATCAGGTATGCTTTCAGCGCTTCGTAGCTAAAATCCGTGTCGTTGCCGTTATCGTTGCGTAGCCAGCTGGCTATTTTCTGCGCCGCCTGCGGCAGCAGCAGCCGCTGTAGCGCTTTTTGGTAAAGAGCTGTGGCGGCGGCGCCTACTTCATTGCCCCGATACAGCCCCATGCGCCAGCTAAGCGGCGGACGACGAATATCGATTTGCTCGCTGCTCGTTAACTGTTGCAAACGATTGAGGTATGGCAACAGCGCAAACATATCGCCAGCGTCGGTCAGCTTCTGCTGCGGCAGCTGCGAAACCCGGGCCGCCACCTCCTCTAGCCAGGCGCGGTTATGACCGTAGCTGGTAAACCAGGCGACAGCGGCGACCAGCAGAATAACGCCCAGTGTCAGGTAGCCTGACCAAATCGCCGCGCGGTTGCGCAATTCCCACCAGCGGTTGCTGCCCGCCAGCCCGGCTTCCGGGAAAATAACTTTTTTCAGCAGGTCGTGCAGGAAGAAGCTTTGCCCTTTTAGCGGCGGAATGGCCGAAAGCGCTTCGCTGTCTTCGTAACCGGTGGTTACTGGACGGGTGATTTGCAAGGCGCGATTTAGTTCGCCCATGACCTTATCGAAGGGTTCACCTTCCTGCGTACCGCTGGCGAAATAAATTCCCCGAGGTGCCAGCGCAACGCTAAAACCGGAGCGGCTAAATATCTGCTGCAGGTAATCGCTTAACCGCAGGCGCAGCGAGGCAAATTCCTGAGGAAACAGGTAGCTTTCGCCGCGTGCTTTACTGTCCCGCTCGCCAGGCAGGACATCGATCAGTCCACTGTTCAGCCGCTGTTGCAGCTGGCCGAACTGCTGGTCAAATGCCGTTTGCAGATCGAAGCGCTCGCTGTTCAGTTCTGCCCAGGGGAAAGTAAATCCCCAGATTTGACTGCGCCCCGCTTTATCAAGCGAGTCAAAGTAAGCGCTGAAGCCTCTGAGCAAATCGGCTTTGGTCACCAGCACGTAGATGGGGAAGCGAATATTCAGCTCTTCGTACAGCTCCAGCAGACGCAGGCGCAAAGCGTTAGCCTGCTGGTGACGCTGTTCAGGGGTCTGGCTCAGCAAATCGGCAATGCTGACAGTGATAATGGTGCCGTTGATCGGCTGGCGGCCACGGTACTTTTTCAGCAGTCGGATAAAATGCTGCCATTCGCTGGCATCCAGCTCGCGCTGGCTTTCCTGGGTGGTGTAACGGCCAGCCGTATCCAGCAGCACCGCCTCGCTGGTAAACCACCAGTCGCAATTGCGCGTGCCGCCGACGCCCCGCAGCGCCGTTTTGCCAAAACGCTCGGCAAGAGGAAAATGCAGCCCGGAATTGATCAGCGCCGTGGTTTTGCCCGCGCCGGGCGCGCCGATAATCACATACCAGGGAAGCTGGTAAAGATACTGGCGGCTGAAGCGGCCGCGCCAGAAGGATTTTACGCCGGCCCTTGTCTCGCCGAAGCGCGCTTTTTTCAGCAGCGTCATGGCCTCGTCAAAGCGCTCCCGCAGCACTCGCGCCTCTTCATCGGACTCTTTATTTTCCTGGGCAACGGCGCGCTGTCGGACATCCAGGTTGCTGACCAGCTTGCGGTTGAGCCAGGCATTATATAGCCGCACCAACAGTTTACCCGTGGCCCAGGCAAGCCAGAGCAGAGCCAGGCAGATAACACGGTTAATTTCTGGCTCAAGGGGCCGATAGTCGCCGATCGCCAGCAGCGGCCCGGCAATCCAGATAACAGCCGACAGCGCGACCAGGCCGAGCATACCCCACAGCATCCGGCTGCAAAGTACGGCCAAAAGCATCTTCAGCATTCCTTAGTTTCCTTGCTGTAAACTCCTGAGCGTCACGTCTGGCGCAACCAGTAATACGATTTCGACGCGGCGATTCCTGGCCCGGTTTTCCGCCGAGTCGTTGGGAGCGACGGGCCAGGCGTCGCCCTGTCCTTCCGCGCTTAAACGCTGCGGCTGGTTAAGTCGGCGCTCCAGCTGCTTCACTACCGACATCGCCCTCGCCAGCGAGAGTTCATAATTTGAGGCGAACCGTGCGCTGCGGATCGGCCGGTTATCGCTGTGCCCAATGACCAGAATATTGCCGCTGACCTGGTTCATGGCACTGGCGATGCGGGCGATAACAGGCTCATATTTTTCCCGCAGGCTGGTGGAGGCGGAGGCAAAAAGTTCGTCGCCCTGCAGCGTCACCACGCTGCGATCCGCTTCGTCACGAACTGACACCAGCCCCTGCTGGATTTCCCGCGACAAAAATCCTTTGAGATCCAGCGCGGGCGGCGCTTGCGGCGCCGGATTAGCAATAGCGGCTTCCGGCACCTGGGTTTGGTAAATCGAGGCCAGCACCGGCGTCGCGGCGTCGCCTAACCGCCAGTTTAAAGTGATATAGAGCAGGCAGGCCAAACACCCCGCGACCGCCGCGACCGCCCATAGTGGGATGACCGGACGCCAGAGCCTGGTCTGCTCCGGACGATCCTCCGCATGTTGCGAAAGCGCCTGCGGATAGCTGCCCCGCACCGAGCGGATCATCTGGTGCAGACGCTGGCGTATGGTATCCAGCTGCGCACGCCCGTTGTCCAGCACGCGATAGCGCCCTTCAAACCCCAGCATTAAGCAGAAATAGATCAGCTCCAGCATAAAAAGGTGATCGCGCGGGTTTTGCGACAGCCTGGCCAGCAGCTGAAAGAATTTTTCGCCGCCCCAGGTTTCGTTATGAAAAGTGACCAGCAGGCCGTTGCCCGGCCAGACATGCTCGCCTCCCCAGGGCGTCAGCGCGGCGGCTTCATCCAGCACGGTGCAAAGGCAATAGCGGGCGCCCACGATCACTTCATAAGAAAGTCCGGCTTTCTGGGCGCGCACTTCAACGCGCTGGATCTCTTCGATCAGCCACTGGCGCAGGCCGGCGGGATCGGGACAGGAGACCAGATGCCGGATCTGTGGAACGACGTTAATTAATGTATTGGCAGCGGCGACAAGGACATTTTCCCGCAGATCGCCTTCCCATGGGGCATCCTCGCCTTTGATAGCCTTATCCTGCATCTTTTGCTCCCTGCTTATGCTCAGGCCGAAACGTCGCGTACAGCCCAAAACGCCATCTCCAGTCCCGGAAACTCACCGGCCAGGTGCAGCGCAAAAGCGCCGGAATGCGCCATTCCATCCCACAGCTCGCCGCCTTTTTCCAGCCGGAAGTAACTGTAGCCCGCATGCCAGGGGATCTGCGGCGGTACGGCGGGCATGGCGTGAAGCGTGATGCCAGGCAGCTGTAGCTGAACCAAATCGCGAATTTTCGCCACGGGCGCGACTTTCATCTGCGCCGGGAAGTTCGCGAGCAGCATTTCGTCCGGTACATCCGCCTTTACCGCTAACACGAAATTGCATTCCCGGATCATATTGGCGTCCGGCACCGTAGCCACGTTCAGGCCATGTGAGCGATCTTCCAGCCTGAGTTGGGTCGCGTTCTCTTCAATAACTATCGACAACCCCTGGCGCAGCAGCAGGATCAGTTCGCTAAAGCACGCTTCTAAATCCTGATGGAGGTAGACCGGTAACCTCTCGGCTTCGCATATGCGCTGCGGTAGATAGCTTTTCAATTCGGTTGCCAGCGAGAGCCAGTGGCAAAACAGCGTTTCGGGATGAAGCTGCGGCAGCTCACGAAGATGCGCCAGCAGGCCGATATGCCGGTTTACCAGCGCCAGCAGCATAAAATCGGCGAAGTCGGCGCGATTAAGACGGCCCGGTTGCTGTATCCTGTTGCCGAAATCTACGCTGCGCTCTGTGAGCAACGCCTGAACGTCGTTAAGAAATTCGAGCAGTCGGGTATGCGCTTTCATGTTCAGCATGGGCGGCACATAGCGTTCGAGCAGCAGCCCATTAGTGTTATTTTTACCTGCAACTTTGCCGATGCCGATAGCCGTCCATTCGGCGCTTAGTTCGCTTTCCAGCATCAGCCGCAGCCGCAACTGGCCGAACTGTACTACGGCTGGCCCAATTGATACTTCGTTATAGTCGTCAATTTCCGCTTCGTAACTCAGCCAGCGGGCCAGCGAATCAGCCGCCGGGCTGAAGATGACTTCTTCACGATCGCCGCGCCTTGCGGGTAGCGCCAGCAGTACCTTTTGCCCTGTCTGGTTATCCGCAATAGTCAATGGCGCCGGTGCCTGCTGGCCATTGCCAAAGGCAAAAGGCGTCCCATCTGGCAAAATGCCGCTGGCGCCGTTCAGGGCGACGCTGCCCAGCCGCAGCATCTCTTGATCGAATTCAAGATGGAAAAAACCCCATGCCCAGCAACGCTGCGCCATGCCCCAGTCGCGTATCAGGCCTGACAGATAGCGTTCAGACTGCTGAAAATGGTGCGGACGAAGAAACATGCCTTCCGTCCAGACCACCTTTGCTGCTTTAGTCATAATCTATTTCCCTGCCAGGCTGGTAGTTACCTGTTTCCTTAATCCGAAGTCCGCCGCCGTCGGCAATAATTTCCGCATTGAATTCATTTGAATTACGCCGCCAGAATTTCAGCAGGCTTTTTTTTGCTGGCGCGGGAAGCGGCAGCGAAAGACGCCATTTTTTGCCGTTCAGCGCTTTATATTCCGCCATTACGCCAATAAATCGGGCATCGGCCTGACGCTGCCCGGTAATTCTTTTATTGAGCTGCTCCGGCAGTAGAAAAAACTGTTCGGAACTGAGTAAAGCATTGCCCAATACTTGCTGAGAATGGCTTTGCAAAGAATAGAAATCGGCCGCCATAAAATCGGCATCTGATTTAAGCAGCAGCACGCGTAGTTTCAGCGGCGCGGAGTCGTTAACCTGCGTGTAGGCGTTGAAATTCAGACTGTAGCGCAAGGGTTCTGGCGCTGAAGACGAAGTGCAGCCCGGCAGTAAAAGGATTAAAAGCAGGAACAGCCTGCGAGTCACTGAGAATACGAGAGAGAACATAATTTCTCCGTGTGCTGCATATAATAATGATTGATTCTGTTTTTTACAAAGGTAGTTAATTACCTACAGCGAATAAACTTATAGCTTTCTGCTGTTTAAGGAAACCACTTATCTCTCCCTGTTAAATAAACAAGTAACACCACTCTTTTATTTATCCTAAAATAGCAACGCTACCGCCCTTAGGTTTCACTGCGCCTAATAATATCCGTAGCTGAAATTTATTACAGACGATCTTACCCGGCGAAAATATTTTTTCAACAAAGACAGAAAACGTTCTGGCGGCGTCAGTTTTTTATTGATGAGACGATTCTGAGTAAAAAACTATTTCTGCTTTATTTCTAAGAAATCTCCTGGAATAATCAGGAATAACGGCAGCAATGTATGTAAACAGAAATATATAAAATGTGTTTTTTATAAAAATAGATTATTAAGAAATTTCTTTTCTGCATTACATTGCGAGTATGGGTGGATTGTTTAGTATTAATGAATAATTAAAAAGGCGTAAAAAAAGGCCCATGATAAACATGGGCCCTTGAGATGCTGGTTAATCAGCTTACAGCACGTCTACCGCGTTCAGCTCTTTAAACGCCTGCTCCAGACGAGTAATCATAGAGGTCTGGGCGGAACGCAGCCATACGCGCGGGTCGTAGTATTTTTTGTTCGGCTTGTCTGCGCCTTCCGGGTTGCCCAGCTGGGCCTGCAGGTAGCCTTCGTTCTTTTTGTAATACTGCAGGATGCCGTCCCAGGTTGCCCACTGGGTATCGGTATCGATGTTCATTTTGATCACGCCGTAGCTGATAGACTCTTCGATTTCGGCAGCGGAAGAACCGGAACCGCCGTGGAAAACGAAGTCCAGCGCGTTGTGCGGCAGGTTGTGTTTTTTAGTCACATATTCCTGAGAATCGCGCAGGATGGTCGGGGTCAGCTTGACGTTGCCTGGCTTATAAACGCCGTGCACGTTGCCGAACGAAGCCGCGATGGTGAAACGCGGGCTGATAGCGTTCAGTTTTTCATAAGCGTAGTTAACGTCTTCCGGCTGGGTGTAAAGCGCGGAAGCGTCCATATGGCTGTTGTCCACGCCGTCTTCTTCACCGCCGGTGCAGCCCAGCTCGATTTCCAGCGTCATGTTGATTTTCGCCATGCGCGCCAGGTATTTGCTGCTGATTTCGATGTTTTCTTCCAGCGACTCTTCAGAAAGGTCGATCATATGGGAAGAAAACAGCGGCTTGCCGGTTTTTTCGAAGTGGGCTTCGCCCGCGTCCAGCAGACCGTCGATCCACGGCAGCAGTTTTTTCGCGCAGTGGTCGGTGTGCAGGATAACCGGCACGCCGTAATGTTCCGCCATCTGGTGCACGTGGTGCGCGCCAGAGATTGCGCCCAGGATGGCTGCGGCCTGCGGCTTATCGGATTTCAGGCCTTTACCCGCGATAAAGGCGGCGCCGCCGTTAGAGAACTGGATAATAACCGGCGCTTTAACCTTAGCGGCGGTTTCCAGTACGGCGTTGATGGAGTCGGTGCCGACACAGTTAACCGCTGGCAGGGCGAATTTGTTCTCTTTTGCGACTTTGAAGATTTTCTGTACGTCGTCACCGGTGACAACGCCTGGTTTTACGAAATCAAAAATTTTAGACATGTTTTTTGTCCTGTTTCGTCGGCAGTGGTAAAGATTTTGCGCCTTATGGGCAAATCATTCAGGCGGAGGCAGCCCTCCGCCACAGAGGTTACTGTTTCGCGCGCTCTTCCAGCATGGCAACCGCCGGCAGTTTTTTGCCTTCTACAAATTCCAGGAAGGCGCCGCCGCCAGTAGAGATATAGGAGATTTTATCTTCAATACCGAAGAGGTCGATGGCAGCCAGCGTATCACCGCCGCCTGCGATAGAGAATGCGTCGCTGTCGGCGATGGCTTTCGCGACAATTTCGGTGCCTTTACGGAAGTTCGGGAACTCAAAGACGCCAACCGGGCCGTTCCACAGGATAGTTTTGGCTTCTTTCAACAACTTAGCCATCGCCTGAGCAGTTTCGTCGCCGAAGTCCATGATCTCTTCGTTATCCGCTACTTCGCTCACTTTCTTCACGGTAGAAGGCGCAGTTTCAGAGAATTCCGTGCCGACGCGGGAGTCAGTTGGCACCGGGATTTTGTAGTCATCGCGCAGTTTTTTCGCCGCGTCGACGAAATCTGGCTCATACAGAGACTTACCAACATTGTTGTCGATAGCGACAAAGGTGTTGGCGATGCCGCCGCCAACAATCACCGTATCGGCAATTTTCACCAGCGAATTCAGCACGTCAAATTTAGTGGAAACTTTAGAACCCCCGACAACGGCCACCATTGGGCGAGCAGGTTCTTTCAGGGCTTTACCCAGCGCTTCCAGCTCGGCCGCCAGCAGCGGGCCAGCACAGGCCACAGGAGCGAATTTGCCTACGCCGTGGGTAGAGGCCTGGGCGCGGTGCGCGGTGCCGAAAGCATCCATTACATAGACGTCGCACAGCGCGGCATATTTCTTCGACAGCGCTTCGTCGTCTTTTTTCTCGCCTTTGTTAAAGCGGACGTTTTCCAGCACCACCAGCTCGCCTTCTGCAACTTCAACGCCGTCCAGGTAATCTTTAGCCAGGCGCACCGGCGAAGAGAGTTTTTCTTTCAGGTAGTTTACTACCGGCAGCAGAGAGAACTCTTCGTTGTATTCGCCTTCGGTCGGACGACCCAGGTGAGATGTGACCATTACTTTCGCTCCCTGCTTCAGCGCGGCCTCAATGGTCGGCAGCGAAGCACGAATACGCGCGTCAGAGGTAACTTTGCCCTCTTTAACCGGCACGTTTAAATCAGAACGAATCAGTACGCGTTTCCCGGCAAGATCCAAATCGGTCATTTTAATTACAGACATGGTGAGTCCTCTCGTTGATTCTCTAAATTTTAAAGGCGCAATCCGCGCCCTGGCTGAAACCGCTGGCGGCCATTGCTAACGTAGTGTCGAGCATGCGATTAGCAAAGCCCCATTCGTTGTCGCACCAGACCAGCGTTTTGATCAGGTGCTGACCGCTGACCCGCGTTTGCGTGCCGTCCACAATGGCACTGTGCGGATCGTGGTTAAAATCAATGGAGACTAAGGGTAATTCCGTATAGTCAACTATACCACTAAATGCCCCTTCTGATGCGTTTCGCAGCAGTGCGTTAACCTCACACGCATTGACCGGCTCGCTTACGCTGACGCTTAAATCAATGGCAGTAACGTTAATGGTAGGTACGCGCACGGCTATCGCCTCAAAGCGATCGTTAAATTTCGGAAAAATACGCGTGATGCCAGCAGCAAGACGGGTATCGACCGGAATAATCGACTGGCTGGCCGCGCGGGTGCGGCGAAGGTCAGTGTGATAAGCGTCGATAACCTGCTGATCGTGCATGGCGGAGTGGATGGTTGTTACCGTTCCCGACTCTATGCCGAAAGCATCGTCCAGCAGTTTGATAATGGGAATAATACAGTTGGTAGTGCAGGAAGCATTAGAGACGATCAGGTCTTCAGGCTGCAGCGCCTGCTCGTTTACGCCATAGACCACGGTGGCATCCAGATCGTTGCCGCCCGGATGGGAGAACAGCACTTTTTTCGCCCCGGCGGCGAGATGCGCCTGCCCGTCGGCGCGGCTGCCCCAAACGCCGGTACAGTCCAGCACTATATCCACATTCAGCTCCTGCCAGGGCAGATCGGCAATATCGGCGCGATGCAATATGCGGATCGCGTCTTCGCCTACCCAGAGCGTATCGCGCTCCTGGCGCACTTTCCAGGCAAAGCGGCCGTGGCTGGTGTCATATTTCAGCAGATGCGCCATGCCGGCGGCTTCCGCCAGCTCGTTAATGGCCACCACGGTAATCCCGGCGCGGCGTCCGGTTTCGTAAAGGGCGCGCAGTACGTTGCGTCCGATGCGGCCGAAACCGTTTATGGCAATGCGAACCGTCATATCACTCCTGCATCCAAATTCAGTGCAAAACCGGAGCGTTAGCCTGAGGCAGACGTGCCCGTTTGTACAGGGAATTTTTTTCGTTTCCGGCCCGCTTTTACCGCGGAAATGTGCCAGCTTTAACGCTTGTTGAAACGGTTCAGCTACAATAAAGACAATGCGGAATAATTGGAATGCGCCAGATCAAACGTCAGTTTAAAAATCTGACCTGCATCACATTTAAGAGAGGTTTTGCATAAAAAACCAACCAGGTTACATCAACAAAGTAGTAAAGTAGCTTTTACGGATATTTACCTACAGATAACCAGCTGGCGACAGGATCTACGGAATTATCTTACTTTTGCAGCTTTATCTCAGAATTTTCTCTCTGACATCGTTTCCAGGAAGGGGACGCCCGCAGCAGAGTGCCGCTCACCGGCACGGCTGGCTGTAGCAAGATCGGGAAGGATCTGGCGCCGTTTTTCTGGTCAATAACAGTACCGGAATATGAACTACAACCTGCTTTGGTATCTCTGGATAATCTGGGCTTCAGCGCTGGTCGTTTACTCTTTGAGCTGGGCGACCACGCTGATGCTGATCCGTCAGCATCGGGGGCTGCTGATAGCGGCGGCCTCTGCGGTTATAACCTGGCTTGCCTTCAGGAAAATCACGTTAAATAAGGAAATGACGATGTTCAAACGTAAAGAGAATCCTCTTCAGTCCACCCCAACCGCTCCGCTGCAGTACGGCGCTCGTCCACAGTCTGCGCCACCGGAAAACAGCAATTTTGAAGAGACCGTCTCCGCGGCAACTGTGGTTAGCGTCGCTAATACGCCAGCCAGCGGCACAACCACGATCCCGGATACCTGCACCATTGTGGGTGAAATCAGCGCGGCGGGCGATATTCATATCACCGGCAGCGTCAGCGGCAAGGTGAATTCGGAAAAAACCGTTTTTGTACAAAAGGATGGACGGGTTGAAGGGGAAATCTGGGCGCAGCGTACCGAGATCAGCGGCGAGCTGAAAGGATTATGCTGCAGTCGGGAAGTGGCGATTAACGCTAACGGGTTTATGGACGGCACTATCGAGTGCGAATCGCTGTCCATTAATCAACAGGGCAAATTCTACGGCCAGTCCAAACCCTATAAGGCGGAAAAAGAGCCGGAGAACAACGTGGTGAAAAGCTTTGTCGAGCCGCTGGTGCCGCCCAGTCAGGATTTTCACCTGCGGGATACTGCGCAATAAACAGGTTCGCCTGCCTGCACAGGCAGGCGAACCTTAACGGTTACAGCAGCTCTTTAGCTTTAGCTACCACGTTGTCTACGGTGAAGCCGAAGATTTCGAACAGCTTCTCGGCAGGTGCCGATTCGCCGAAGGTAGTCATGCCGACAACCGCGCCGTTGAGGCCGGTGTACTTATACCAGTAGTCGGCGATGCCCGCTTCGATAGCTACGCGCGCGCTGACGGACTTCGGCAGCACGGCTTCGCGGTAGGCCGCATCCTGCTTGTCGAAGGCATCAGTAGACGGCATAGAAACCACGCGCGCCTTGCGGCCTTCTGCGGTGAGTTTTTCGTAAGCACCAACCGCCAGCTCTACTTCGGAACCGGTCGCAATCAGGATAACTTCTGGCGTCCCTTCACAATCTTTCAGGATGTAGGCGCCGCGAGCGACGTTAGCCAGTTGCTCTGCATCACGATCCTGCTGCGCCAGGTTCTGGCGAGAGAAGATCAGCGCGGTCGGGCCGTCGTGACGTTCAATCGCGTATTTCCAGGCTACTGCAGATTCTACCTGGTCACATGGACGCCAGACGCTCATGTTCGGCGTAACGCGCAGGCTCGCCAGCTGCTCGACCGGCTGGTGCGTCGGGCCATCTTCGCCCAGACCGATAGAGTCGTGGGTATAAACCATTACCTGGCGGATTTTCATCAGCGCAGCCATGCGGGCCGCGTTGCGCGCGTATTCCACAAACATCAGGAAGGTCGCGGTGTAAGGCAGGAAGCCGCCGTGCAGCGTAATGCCGTTGGCGATAGCAGTCATGCCGAACTCACGCACGCCGTAGTGAATATAGTTGCCTGCTGCGTCTTCATTGATCGGCTTAGAGCCAGACCACATGGTCAGGTTGCTTGGCGCCAGGTCGGCGGAGCCGCCCAGATATTCCGGCAGCAGTTTGCCAAAGGCTTCCAGCGCGTTCTGCGAGGCTTTGCGGCTGGCGATTTT
Source organism: Pantoea sp. sgz302252 (assembly GCF_042610525.1). Classification (GTDB taxonomy): domain Bacteria; phylum Pseudomonadota; class Gammaproteobacteria; order Enterobacterales; family Enterobacteriaceae; genus Erwinia. The sequence goes on along the minus strand of NZ_JBHDVM010000003.1, from coordinate 373,114 downwards.
CGCCGGATTAGCCTGCAGCTGCTCGATAAACTTCTGGGATTCGGCCTGCCAGTTTTCCGGCAGCTCGTTTTTGCTCCGGCGCTGGAATTCCAGAGCCAGCTCCGGATAAGCTTTGGCGTAGGCGGCGAACTTCTCGTTCCAGGCCGCTTCTTTCGCCTGGCCAGCCTCTTTGGCATCCCACTGCGCGTAGATATCCTGAGGGATTTCAAACGGCGCGTGGTTCCAGCCCAGCTGCTTGCGGGTCAGCGCGATTTCGTCTTCGCCCAGCGGCGCGCCGTGGGAATCGTGCGTGCCGGCTTTGTTCGGCGAGCCGAAGCCGATCACGGTTTTGCACATCAGCAGCGAAGGCTTGTCGCTGACCGCTTTGGCTTCTTCTACCGCTTTGCGGATTGCTTCTGCATCATGGCCGTCCACGCCGCGCACGACATGCCAGCCGTAGGATTCAAAGCGCTTAGCAGTGTCGTCGGTAAACCAGCCGTCGATATGACCATCGATAGAGATGCCGTTGTCGTCATAGAAGGCAACCAGCTTGCCCAGCTTCAGCGTGCCGGCCAGCGAGCAGACTTCATGGGAGATGCCTTCCATCATGCAGCCGTCGCCCATAAACACATAGGTCTGGTGATCGACGATGTCGTGGCCCGGACGGTTGAACTGCGCCGCCAGCGTACGTTCGGCAATCGCCATGCCTACTGCATTGGCAATGCCCTGCCCCAGCGGGCCGGTGGTGGTTTCAACGCCTGCGGTGTAGCCGAATTCCGGGTGACCTGGAGTTTTGGAGTGCAGCTGACGGAAGTTAGCCAGTTCGCCGATCGGCAGATCGTAGCCGCTGAGGTGCAGCAGGCTATAGATCAGCATAGAGCCGTGACCGTTAGAGAGCACGAAACGGTCGCGGTCGGCCCACAGCGGGTTAGTCGGGTTGTGATTCAGGAAATCACGCCACAGCACCTCGGCAATGTCCGCCATACCCATAGGCGCGCCCGGATGGCCAGATTTGGCTTTCTGTACAGCATCCATACTTAAAGCGCGAATAGCATTCGCAAGCTCTTTACGAGAAGACATGTTCTACTCCAGATCGGATTAAAGGCTTCGCCGTGCTTAACCTATTTTAATCAATGAGTTATCAGGCAAAGCTGCAAAAGACGACCCTCAATGTACATGAAAGAGCGGCCCGCTGTACATGGCGAAAAGTGCAAAAAAATGGGATCATATTTGCGTTTTTCAGACATCAGGGCTATGCATTAGCACGCAAACAGTTAACATAGCGCTGTTTTTCTTACCTGTCTTTAACGGCAGGTGTTTGTTTTTATTACCTTGTTATCTAATGGATGGATATATGAAACTACCCGCTTCCGTGATGGCGCTGGCCGTCGCAACCGCGCTTACCGGCTGCCAGAATTTTGACAGCAACGCCCTGCTGCAGTCCGGCGCTCAGGCCTACCAGGCCGCGACGCTTACCGATGCACAGGTCAAAGAGCTGAGCGTAAAATCTTGTGAACAAATGGACAGCGAGGCAAAAATCGCGCCTGCCAGCAGCGTTTATACTCAACGCCTGAATAAAATTGCCGCCGCGCTTGGCGACAATATTGACGGCACGCCAGCGAACTATAAGGTTTACCTGACCAACGACGTTAACGCCTGGGCGATGGCTAACGGCTGCATTCGCGTTTACAGCGGCCTGATGGATATGATGACGGATAACGAAGTGGAAGGCGTGCTGGGCCACGAGATGGGCCACGTTGCGCTGGGCCATACCCGCCGCGCGATGCAGGTTGCGTATGGCGCTACCGCCGCGCGCTCCGCCGCCGCTTCCGTTGGCGGCATTACCGCCACGCTTTCGCAGTCGCAGTTTGGCGAGCTGGGCGAAAAACTGATTAACGCGCAGTTCTCGCAGAAGCAGGAGTCGCAGGCGGACGATTACTCTTTCGATCTGCTGAAGAAACGCGGCATCAGTCCGCTGGGGCTGGAAACCAGTTTTGAGAAGCTGGCGAAATTGGAAGGCGGCAACAGCAGCTCCATGTTCGATTCTCATCCCTCTTCCGAATCGCGCGCGCAGCATATTAAACAGCGCATCGCCGCCGGGAAATAAAACAAAGGCCAGCCTGCGGGCTGGCTTTTGAGGTTGATGACTAACCCCTGGGTCGCGTTTACATTAGCAACAGAGCAGCAGTGGCCGATCGGAACACGGACACGCCGTAAATACGGTCCCTGTAGGCTCGGTTGGCGCGTCCATGCGCCCGCCTATCCGCTCGGCCTCTGCCGCTATCAAGCTGCGGTGTTGCTGTAAAAACAGGCATCCCTGACGAACGGTTCAGGTCAGTCAGCAGCCTGAAGCCAGCCTGCGGGCTGGCCTTTTCGCGCTTATTCGCCTTTATTAACGGCCTGGACGTGCAGCATATCCAGCGCCAGCGTCGCGGCGGCCAGCGCGGTGATATCGGACTGGTCATAGCCCGGTGCCACTTCTACCAGATCCATACCTACAATATTCAGCCCTTGCAGACCGCGCACCAGTTTGGTGGCCTTATCTGAAGTCAAACCGCCAACCACCGGCGTGCCCGTGCCCGGCGCGTGAGCCGGATCCAGACAGTCGATATCAAAAGTCAGATACACAGGCATATCGCCGACGATCTCTTTGACCTGGGCGATAATATCGTCAACGCTGCGATCGTTAACCTGCGCCGCATCCAATACGTTAAAGCCCAGCGAAGCGTCGAACTCGGTGCGAATGCCGATCTGCACGGAGCGGCTCGGATCGATCAGGTTTTCCTGCGGCGCGGTGTAGAACATGGTGCCGTGATCGAACGTTGGGCCGTTGGAATAGGTGTCGGTATGCGCATCAAAATGCACCAGCGCCATTTTGCCAAAGTGCTTTGCATGGGCGCGCAGCAGCGGCAGCGTCACGTAATGGTCGCCGCCAAAAGTCATCATGCGTTTGCCGTTAGCCAGCAGCTTTTCCGCATGCGCCTGCAGCTTGTCGCTTAAGTCCTGAGAGTCGCCGAAAGCGTAAACCAGATCGCCACAGTCCACGACTTTCAGGCGCTGACGCAGATCGAAGTTCCACGGCCAGCGGCAGCCTTCCCAGGCCAGGTTGGTGGAAATCTGGCGGATGGCGCCTGGCCCTAAACGGCTACCTGGACGGCCGGAAGTAGCGGCGTCAAAAGGCACGCCGGTAATTACCCATTCGGCGTCGCTGTCGTAAGGCTGAAAGTTAACCGGAAAACGCATAAAACCAAAGGCGTTGGAAACCAACGAGTTGTCGTACTGGTTGCCCAGAGTGTTATACATAAGTCCCTCTCTTGCTGTTGACGATAAAAAAAATCCCCGCCGCGTCGTTAGGCCCGACGAGGAAGGGATGGGGTTTAGTTGGCCGGGTCGCCCGGCCAGACGCGGCTAAGGCTTACTCATCTTCCAGATAAGTGTAGCCATAGAGTCCCGCTTCAAACTCTTCGATAAACTGCGCGCGCAGCTCGTCGTCCAGATCGCTTTCGGTGATTTGCTTGCGGAAGTGCGTCAGCAGCTCTTTAGGATCAAGCTGCACGTATTCCAGCATATCCGCAACCGTATCGCCTTCGTCCGATAGCTGGACGTCAACGCGGCCATCCGCATAGGCATAGACGTCCACCGCTTCGGTATCACCAAACAGGTTGTGCATATTGCCCAAAATTTCCTGATAGGCGCCAACCATAAAGAAGCCCAGCATTGGCGGATTATCCACGTCGTACTGCGGCATTGGCATGGTAGTGGCGATACCGTCGCCATCCACGTAGTGATCTATAGTGCCGTCTGAGTCACAGGTGATATCCAGCAGCACCGCACGGCGCTCCGGTTTTTTATCCAGCCCTTCCAGCGGCAGCACCGGGAACAGCTGATCGATGCCCCACGCGTCCGGCATTGACTGGAACAGCGAGAAGTTGACGTAAATTTTATCCGCCATGCGTTCCTGCAGCTCGTCGATAATTGGACGGTGCGCGCGGTTGCCCGGATCCAGATGCTGCTGAATATAGTTGCAGACGCTCAGATAAAGCTGCTCCGCCCAGGAACGCTGCTCAAGGTTGTAAATCCCCTGAGAGTAGCCGGTGTGGATGTCGAACAGATCCATCTGGCTGTCGTGTAGCCATTCGCGCAACGAGCGGCGGTTGCCCGGCTCGTGCATCTCCTGCCAGGTATCCCACAGGCTGATAATTGGGCGCGGCGCGTCTTCTGGCGGTGATTGCGGCGTGATGAACTCGTTGCGCTCCACGCCAATGATGTTAGAAACCAGTACTGTGTGATGCGCAGTTACCGCACGGCCCGACTCGGTAATCACCGTTGGATGCGGCAGGTTATGTTCTTCGCAGGCGTCGCCAATGGCCCAGATAACGTTGTTGGCGTATTCGTTCAGGCCATAGTTTACCGAGCAGTCGGACTGCGAACGCGTACCTTCGTAATCGACGCCCAAACCGCCGCCCACGTCGAAGCACTGGATATTTACGCCCAGCTTCGCCAGCTCCACATAGAAACGTGCCGATTCGCGCACGCCGGTAGCGATATCGCGAATATTCGCCATCTGCGAACCAAGATGGAAATGCAGCAGCTGCAGGCTCTCCATTCTTCCGGCTTCGCGCATGATTTCCACCAGTTTCAGTACCTGAGTGGCGGAAAGGCCAAATTTCGATTTTTCGCCGCCGCTGGACTGCCATTTGCCGGAGCCCTGCGAAGCCAGGCGCGCGCGAATGCCCAGGCGCGGCACCACGTTCAGACGCTCGGCTTCTTCCAGCACCAGCTTCACTTCGGTCATTTTTTCCAGCACCAGATAGACTTTATGGCCCATCTTTTCGCCGATCAGCGCCAGACGAATATATTCACGGTCTTTATAGCCGTTGCAAACGATCACCGAACGGGTCATACCCGCGTGTGCCAGCACCGCCATCAGCTCTGCTTTAGAACCCGCTTCCAGCCCCAGCGGCTCGCCAGAGTTAATCAGCGATTCGATTACGCGTTTGTGCTGGTTAACCTTGATGGGGTAAACCAAAAAGTAGTCGCCGCGATAGCCGTATGATTCCCGCGCGCGCTTAAACGCCGCATTAATAGAGCGCAGGCGATGCTGCAAAATTTGCGGAAAGCAGAACAGCGCGGGCAGACGCTGCCCTTCGGCCTCGCGCTCTTTGACCAGCTTTGCCAGATCGACGCGCGCTTCCGGCACGTCCGGATCGGGACAGACGCTGATATGCCCCAGCTCATTGACGTCATAATAGTTATTGCCCCACCAGGCAATATTGTAGGTGCGCAGCATTTTGCTGGCATCTTGATCGCTCATGGCAACCTCCTGCATTGAGCGGAGTACACCCTGTTCGCCTGCTGACGAACCCTTAATCATCTTGCTGTCGTCAGACATCGCAAACCTCGAATTTCAATGATGCGGAACAGTTCACTACTATCGCAGGGAAAACCCACGACAACAACCCATCGACTACCGGGGAACCCAGCATAAAACGCTGAGGCGCCGCACCAGGCGATGTCAGAAGTATAACATTAAACACGTCGCGGACTCCGGGAAGGGGTCTGAGAGTCAAAATCCGTTTGCCCTGGGGAAAGCGGAAGCTTAGTTGCTTTACGTGGCGAAATGATTAACGCCGCAACATCGGCATGGCGTTAAAAAGGAAGCGAATGGGGAGAAACTCTGTGCGCCAGCATGGCGCAATGAACCGGTGGCGATCATTACCGTATTCAGCTCCGCATAGGGAAACAGGGAGTATAAGCCGACACCGTGGTCGACCCGTCCGCTGGCCGACGGAGAAAGCCCGTTTTACGGCAGCGGCGTTTTATACAGCTCGCACGGCCGGAATGCAAAATTTAAATGTAAGAAAGGCAAAGCCCCTAAGCGAAATTTGCTACTTCTTACAAAATTCACCGGTTGTTTCCAGCAAAAAATGCTGGCAATCTGTTTAACGAGTAACCTAAAATAGCCGTCCAGATGTGAATCCATCTATACTGGTTAACTTCTAAGCGTCTTAAATAAGTATTGACCTGCTCATGGCTTTGCCTGAGGGGGCGCAAAGAGAGAAGACCATTCTTTTCAGCGCTATGCAGTCGATCCCAACCCGTTTCAGTAAGGTAAAGAATAAATGGCTAAACACCTTTTTACTTCCGAGTCCGTTTCAGAAGGACATCCCGATAAAATCGCCGACCAGATCTCCGACGCCGTGCTGGACGCCATCCTTGAGCAGGATCCGAAAGCCCGTGTAGCCTGCGAAACCTATGTGAAAACCGGCATGGTGCTGGTCGGTGGCGAAATCACCACCAGCGCATGGGTGGATATCGAAGAGATTACTCGTAATACCGTGCGTGAAATCGGCTATGTTCATTCCGATATGGGCTTTGATGCCAACTCCTGCGCCGTGCTGAACGCCATTGGCAAACAGTCTCCGGATATTAACCAGGGCGTGGATCGCGCCGATCCACTGGAACAGGGCGCGGGCGACCAGGGCCTGATGTTTGGCTATGCCACTAACGAAACCGACGTGCTGATGCCTGCGCCGGTAACCTACGCGCACCGCCTGGTACAGCGCCAGTCTGAAGTGCGTAAAAATGGCACCCTGCCGTGGCTGCGCCCGGACGCGAAAAGCCAGATTACTTTCCAGTACGATGCGGGCAAAATCGTCGGTATCGATGCGGTAGTCTTGTCTACTCAGCATGCGGAAGAGATTGGCCAGAAAGATCTGCAGGAAGCGGTGATGGAAGAGATCATCAAGCCGGTTCTGCCTGCCGAATGGATCAATGCCGATACCAAATACCATATCAACCCAACTGGCCGTTTCGTTATCGGTGGTCCAATGGGCGACTGTGGCCTGACCGGCCGTAAAATTATCGTTGATACCTACGGCGGCATGGCTCGTCACGGCGGCGGCGCGTTCTCTGGTAAAGATCCATCCAAAGTTGACCGTTCAGCAGCCTACGCAGCGCGCTACGTAGCGAAAAACATCGTGGCCGCTGGCCTGGCGGATCGCTGTGAAATCCAGGTTTCCTACGCGATCGGCGTAGCGGAGCCTACTTCCATCATGGTGGAAACCTTTGGCACCGAGAAAATTTCCACTGAACAGCTGACGCTGCTGGTGCGTGAATTCTTCGATCTGCGTCCTTACGGCCTGATTCAGATGCTGGATCTGCTGCATCCCATCTACCGCGAAACGGCGGCTTATGGCCACTTTGGCCGTGAGCACTTCCCATGGGAAAAAACCGACAAAGCTGCCCAGCTGCGTGAAGCTGCCGGCCTGAAGTAAGGTTTTACCTATTTCAACAAGGGCACCTACAGGGTGCCCTTTTTGCTGCCCGCTGACTGGCAGATTGGTAAACTCCGTGTAAACTTTTTTTGGCCTGAAGCGGACATAATGTTAACGATTACATCCAGAAACATCATGCAGCATCTGATAATTAAGAATTTCCAGCCTTAACAAAGCTGGCGAGAATGCGCTATTTTCAGCGCTCTCCGATAGAGGGCCAACAGGGAATCAGGAGAAGCTATTTAGTGCTATGTCCAAACGGTTATAAAGCGTAAGCGCGTGTGAAAACCGCTGTTTTCGGAAAGATCTGGCGTGTAACCGATTACACCACTGTGATCTGCCGCACAGTCTTTCGCGCCCGGTTTTTTTAACATTTATAAAAACAATATAGTTACACCACTATGGAGGCTTTATGCCTGATAATAAGAAACAGAGCAGAACATCCAACAAGGCGATGACCTTGTTCGTTTGTCTGCTCGCTGCACTCGCCGGGCTGCTTTTCGGGCTGGATATCGGCGTGATTGCCGGCGCTTTACCTTTTATCGCGAAAGACTTTAACGTCACGGCGCACCAGCAGGAATGGATCGTTAGCTCCATGATGTTCGGCGCTGCCGTGGGTGCAGTCGGCAGCGGCTGGATGTCTTCTCACCTGGGCCGTAAAAAGAGCCTGATGATCGGCGCTATTCTGTTCGTTATCGGCTCACTGTGGTCAGCAATGGCCGGCAGCGCGGATATGCTGATTGTTGCTCGCGTGCTGCTGGGCCTCGCCGTTGGCGTCGCTTCCTACACTGCACCGCTCTATCTTTCTGAAATCGCGCCGGAAAAAATTCGCGGCAGTATGATTTCGCTTTATCAGCTGATGATTACTATCGGTATTCTGGGCGCTTACCTTTCCGATACTGCCTTCAGCTATACCGGCGAATGGCGCTGGATGCTGGGCGTGATCACTATTCCGGCCGCTCTGCTGCTGGTAGGCGTTTGCTTCCTGCCAAACAGCCCGCGCTGGCTGGCCGCTAAAGGCAACTTCCGTGACGCCCAGCGCGTGCTGGATCGCCTGCGCGATACCAGCGAGCAGGCGAAACGCGAGCTGGATGAAATCCGTGAAAGCCTGAAGATCAAGCAGTCTGGCTGGAACCTTTTCAAAACCAACAGCAACTTCCGCCGCGCGGTCTGGCTGGGTATTCTGTTACAGGTGATGCAGCAGTTTACCGGCATGAACGTAATCATGTATTACGCGCCGAAAATTTTTGAAATTGCAGGCTTTACCAATACCACCGAGCAGATGTGGGGCACGGTTATCGTTGGCCTGATCAACGTACTGGCGACCTTTATCGCTATCGGTCTGGTAGATCGCTGGGGCCGTAAGCCAACCCTGAAGCTGGGCTTCCTGGTGATGGCCGTAGGCATGGGCGTGCTGGGCACGATGCTGCATGTGGGCATTCATTCTTCGGGCGCGCAGTACTTCGCTATCGCCATGCTGCTGATGTTTATCGTTGGCTTCGCCATGAGCGCCGGCCCGCTGATTTGGGTACTTTGCTCTGAAATTCAGCCGCTGAAAGGCCGTGACTTTGGTATCACCGTTTCCACAGCGACTAACTGGATTGCCAACATGATCGTCGGGGCAACCTTCCTGACCATGCTGAACAGCCTGGGCAACGCCAATACTTTCTGGGTCTACGCCGGTCTGAATATTGTCTTTATCATTCTGACTATCGTGCTGATCCCGGAAACTAAAAACGTTTCTCTGGAACATATCGAACGCAACCTGTTAAGCGGCAAAAAGCTGCGCGACATCGGTCAGCGTTAAGCCTTACTGGCCGGGGTAACCCGGCCAGCTTTATTGAATTCCCCCGCTTCCCATCGTATTCTCTGCCACATGAAATCCCTTCGACTTCCTATAGCTTTACAGCAGGCCGTGATGCGTTCGCTGCGTGAAAAACTGCAGTTGGCCAACCAGCGTCTTGCGCGCGACTATCCTGAACCCAAACTGGTTTATCAACAGCGCGGCACGGCGGCAGGCACCGCCTGGCTGGAAAGCTGGGAGATCCGCCTGAACCCGGTGCTGCTGCTGGAAAACCAGCAGGCGTTTATTGCAGAGGTTGTACCGCACGAGCTGGCTCATTTACTGGTGTGGAAGCATTTTGGCCGCGTCGCCCCGCACGGCAAAGAGTGGAGATGGATGATGGAAAGCGTGCTGGAAGTGCCTGCGCGGCGAACCCATCAGTTTGCCATCGAGTCGGTGCGTAACCGTACTTTTCCCTATCGCTGCAGCTGTCAGCAGCATCAGCTAACCGTGCGCCGCCACAACCGGGTCACGCGCGGCGAAAGCGAATATCGCTGCACGCGCTGCGGCGAGCGGCTACTGCCCGGCGACTATCTTTCCGCCGAAAAATCTGCCTGACGTCAAAAAAATTGCCGATAAGGCACGGGACGGTTTCCGGTTATCCGGCGCTTCTGCTACTCTCGCCGCTTCTTTGACTGACAGAAAACCGGACTATGTTACGCAAAATTATCGGCAGCTTTGCGCTGCTGCTTCCTGCTTTTTTTGCCCATGGGCTAAGCCTTAACAACTACCACCAAAATAATTTCAGCCAGGCGAAAGCTTACGCCGCGCAGATCAACGCCGATGCGCCAGGCTCATTCTACTGCGGCTGCAAGATTAACTGGCAGGGGAAAAAAGGCGTGCCGGATCTCGCTTCCTGCGGCTATCAGGTGCGCAAAAACGCTAACCGCGCCAACCGTATCGAGTGGGAACATGTGGTGCCTGCCTGGACCTTCGGCCATCAGCGCCAGTGCTGGCAGGAAGGCGGCAGAAAGCAGTGCGCCAAAGACGCAGGCTATCGCCGCATCGAATCTGACCTGCATAACCTGCAGCCCGCGATTGGCGAAGTCAACGGCGATCGCGGCAACTTTATGTACAGCCAGTGGAACGGCAGCGAACATCAGTACGGCCAGTGCGAAATGAAGATAGACTTTAAAAACAAGCAGGCCGAGCCGCCAGCCCGCGCGCGCGGCGCTATCGCCCGTACCTGGTTCTATATGCGCGACCAGTACCAGATTGTAATGTCAAAACAGCAGACGCAGCTGATGACGGTATGGGATAAACAGTATCCGGTTACCGCCTGGGAATGCGAGCGCGACAACCGCATCGCCAAAGTCCAGGGCAACCATAATCCTTACGTACAGCGCGCTTGCCAGCGGTAAAACCCCTGGCCTAAACTGGACAGCATATTTTGGCCGCGCCCGACGCGGCCCGTTACTTTGATCGGGATCCCCATGCGTATACCTCGCATTTATCACACCGAGCCTCTGGTCGTCGGCAGCGAAATTTTCCTTAACGAAGAAGCGGCGAATCATGTAGGACGCGTTCTGCGCATGAGCGCCGGCCAGCGCCTGGAATTGTTCGATGGCAGTAATCTGACATTTAACGCCGAAATCGTGCAGGCGGATAAAAAAAATGTGCGCGTCGCGGTGCTGGAAAGCCGCGAAGAGTGCCGTGAATCGCCGCTTCACCTGCATTTAGGCCAGGTAATGTCGCGCGGCGAGAAGATGGAGTTCACTATCCAGAAGGCAGTGGAACTGGGCGTAAACAGCATTACCCCCTTGTTTTCTGAGCGCTGTGGCGTAAAGCTTGATGCCCAGAGGCTGGCGAAAAAAATCCAGCAGTGGCAGAAAATCGTGATTGCCGCCTGTGAACAGTGCGGCAGAAACCGCGTGCCGGAGGTGCGCGAAGCGATGACGCTGGAGGCCTGGAGCGCCGAAGAAGATAGCTGCCTGAAGCTCAATCTGCATCCCAGAGCGAGCCAGAGCATTAATACGCTGCCGCAGCCCGTGGAGCGGGTACGTCTGCTGATTGGGCCGGAAGGCGGCCTGACCACGGATGAAATCGCCATGACGGCGCGCTACGGCTTTACCGATATCCTTTTAGGGCCTCGCGTGCTGCGCACCGAGACCACAGCGCTGACCGCTATTACCGCCCTTCAGGTGCGGTTTGGCGATCTGGGCTGACAGCAGCGCTGCACAGAAACGGCAGGCAAAAAAGCTCAACTGGAGAGAAGAATGATCAAGCTTGGCATTGTGATGGACCCGATTAGCGCCATCAATATTAAAAAAGACAGCAGCTTTGCGATGCTGCTGGAAGCACAGCGCCGCGGTTACGAAATTCACTATATGGAGATGAAAGATCTCTATCTGCGCGGCGGCGAAGCGCGTGCCGCAACTCGCCTGCTGAGCGTTGAGCAGGATTACGATAAATGGTACGAGTTCGGCAGCGAGCAGGATATTGCGCTGGCAGACCTGAATGTTGTACTGATGCGTAAAGATCCGCCTTTCGATACCGAGTTTATTTACGCGACCTATATTCTTGAGCGCGCGGAAGAGAAAGGCACGCTGATTGTTAACAAGCCGCAGAGCCTGCGCGACTGCAACGAGAAGCTGTATACCGCCTGGTTCGCCGAACTGACGCCGGATACGCTGGTAACGCGCAGCGCGCAGCAGATCCGTGACTTCTGGCAGCAGCATGGCGATATCATTATGAAACCGCTGGACGGCATGGGCGGTTCTTCGATTTTCCGCGTGAACAAGCAGGATCCTAACCTGTCGGTGATTATCGAAACGCTGACCAACCACGGCAGTTTTTACTGCATGGCGCAGAATTACCTGCCGGAAATCAAAGATGGCGATAAGCGCGTGCTGGTCGTGGACGGCGAGCCGGTGCCCTATTGCCTGGCCCGTATTCCGAAATCCGGCGAAACTCGCGGTAATCTGGCAGCCGGTGGCCGCGGCGAAGCGCGTCCGCTTTCTGAAAGCGACCGGGAAATCGCCCGCCGCGTAGGCCCGACGCTGAAGCAGAAAGGCCTGATTTTTGTCGGCCTGGATATCATTGGCGACAAGCTTACCGAGATCAATGTGACCAGCCCAACCTGCATACGTGAGATCGAAGCCGCATTCCCGATTTCAATTACTGGTATGCTTATGGATGCGATTGAAAAACGACTGGCCTGATAAGATAGGGATTGCCGGGCCTTCGTGCTAACCCTGTTTTCCGCCCGCGACGCCAACCCGCGGGCGGATAACCCGACTACAGAATCCTGATATGAATTTACAGCATCATTTTTTGATTGCCATGCCCACGCTGCTGGATCCTTTGTTTAAACGTTCGGTGGTTTATATCTGCGAACACAATGACGAAGGCGCCATGGGTATTATTGTTAATAAACCAATGGAAAATCTTACCGTTGACGGCATTCTCAAGAAGTTAAAAATTATGCCGACCCCGCGTGAGCCCGAGGTGAAACTTGATAAGCCGGTTTTCGCCGGTGGCCCACTGGCGGAAGATCGCGGTTTTATTCTGCACTCTGCACAGCATACTTACGCCTCCAGTATTCGCGTGTCCGATAACACTGTGGTGACGACTTCCCGCGATGTGCTGGAGACGCTCGGCACGCCGGAACAGCCGGAAAGCGTGCTGGTCGCCCTGGGCTACTGCGCCTGGGAAAAAGACCAGCTGGAAAACGAGCTGCTGGAAAATGCCTGGCTGACCATTCCGGCCAACAGCAATATCCTGTTTAAAACGCCCGTGGCCGAACGCTGGCGCGAGGCGGCGAAGAGCATCGGCGTGGATATCCATAATATCACCAGCGACGTTGGACACGCCTGATGAGCCATCACACCCTGCTGGCTTTTGATTTCGGCACCAAAAGCATTGGCGTCGCCATCGGCCAACAGCTGACCGGCACCGCCCGCCCGCTTGCCGCCCTGAAGGCGCAGGACGGCACGCCCGACTGGAGCAAGATAGAAACGCTGCTGAAAGAGTGGCAGCCGGACTTTGTGGTGGTCGGCCTGCCGCTGAATATGGACGGCAGCGAGCAGCCGCTAACCGCCAGAGCGAGGAAGTTCGCTAATCGGCTGCATGGTCGTTTCGGCGTGAAGGTGGAGCTGCACGACGAGCGCCTGAGCACGGTCGAAGCGCGGGCCGATCTGTTTTCACGCGGCGGCTTTCGCGCGCTGAATAAAGGCAGCGTTGATTCGCTCTCCGCCGTGATTATTCTTGAAAGCTGGTTCGAGAACGCCTGGAACTAGCCCAGGCTGGCAGCCGCCAGCCTTATTGCCCTTGCCCTTACTTTTGCCATCGCCATCGCCATCACCATCACCATCACCATCACCATCAGGCAATCATGCCCGCTTTTTTCCTCCCGTCAAGGCTCTGGGCAAAGGTCTGCATCCCAAGCTGCATGCCGGTTTGCAGGATGCCGGGCAGCTGATGCGTTTTTCCCTCGCGGATCAGGCTGGCTGCCGCTGGCGTGTTGACCAGCACCTCGAACAGCGCCACCCTGCCCTTAGCAACGCCCGGCACCAGCTTCTGCGCAATCACCGCTTTAAGACTGCCAGCCAGCTGGCTGCGGATCAGATTTTTCTCCGCGCCGGGGAAAACATCCACCAGCCTGTCGACTGCCTGGGCCGCGCCGCGCGTGTGCAGCGTTGCCAGCACCAGATGGCCGGTTTCCGCAGCGGTCAGCGCCAGCTGGATGGTTTCGCCGTCCCGCAGCTCGCCCAGCAAAATCACATCCGGATCCTCCCGCAGCGCCGCTTTTAGTCCGGCGCTAAAGGAAGAGCAGTGCTGCCCTATTTCCCGCTGCTGGATCAGCGAGCGGTCGCTGTGATGGATAAACTCCACCGGATCCTCCAGCGTCAGGATATGGCGGTGCTGCTGCTGGTTGATCGCGCCGATCAGCGCAGCCAGCGTGGTGGATTTACCGCTGCCGGTCGCGCCTGTTACCAGCACCAGGCCATCTTCCAGCCGCAGCAGCTCCGCAGCCACCGGCGGCAGGCCAAGCTCCGCCAGCTCGGGACAGCGGCTGGCGATAAACCGCAGCGCCAGCGAAATCCCCTGCCTTTGCCGGAACAGATTGGCCCGCAGCCGCGTGCCGTCGCCCAGCGTTACGGCGAAATCCAGCTGGCCCGCCTGAGAAAAGGCGTGCTGCTGATCTTCATCCAGCCAGCTCTGACGGATTTGCTGTAGCAGCTCGTCGCTTTTTGGTAGCTCGCCCGGCATCGCCTCCAGCCTGCCCGCCAGCCGCCAGAATGGAGAATGACCACTGCAGAGGTGCAGATCCCCGGCGTTATGCTTTACACTAAGCGCCACTAATTCCTCAATATCCATATTAACTCCCTGACTATGACTTCGATTCAGCACAACTTACAGCAAGTCCGCGAGCGGATCTCAGCGGCTGCCGCGCGTTGCGGCCGCGATCCAGCAGAAGTTACGCTGCTTGCAGTAAGCAAAACAAAACCTGCGAGCGCGGTCGCAGAAGCGGCGGCAGCGGGCCAGGCAGCCTTTGGCGAAAACTATGTGCAGGAAGGCGTGGATAAAATCCAGGCGCTTCACAATTGTGCGCTGGCATGGCACTTTATCGGGCCGCTGCAATCCAATAAAAGCCGACTGGTAGCGGAAAACTTCGGCTGGTGCCATACCGTAGATCGCCTGCGGATCGCCACCAGGTTAAACGATCAGCGCCCGGCCGATCTGCCGCCGCTGAATGTTCTGATCCAGATAAATATCAGCGACGAGCAGAGTAAATCTGGCATCATGCTGGCTGCGTTACCGGATCTGGCTAAAGAGATCGCCCAGCTGCCGCGCTTAACCCTGCGCGGACTGATGGCAATCCCGGCACCAGAGGCGGATTATCAACGCCAGCTGGCGGTTTGCCGTCAGATGGCGGCGGCTTTTAGCGAGCTGAAAAAAAACTACGCTTCCGTCGACACGCTCTCTCTGGGCATGAGCGACGATATGGAAGCGGCTATTGAGGCAGGCTCGACCATGGTGCGCATTGGCACCGCTATATTTGGCGCGCGCGATTACGGCGCCACTAACTAACCTTTGAGGGACTCCATGCTGACGTTGACTTTTCTGGTCTCAACGATAATTAATCTTTACGTAAAAGTGCTGCTGCTGCGCATCTGGATGCAGTGGGCAAGATGCGACTTTTACAATCCTTTTTCGCAATTTATCGTTAAGATCACCCAGCCGGTTATCAGGCCGCTGCGCCGGATTATTCCTTCTGTCGGGCCGCTGGATACCGCTTCGCTGCTGTTGGCTTACGTGCTCAGCGTGCTGCTGTTTACCGTGATGTTTGCACTGCAGAGCGGCGTGATGATTTTCGATCCCGTATTCCTCTATTTCGGCCTGGTTTCGCTGGTCAAAGCCGCTGGCGTACTGGTGTTCTGGGTCATTATTATTCGTTCGCTGATGAGCTGGGTAAGCCAGGGCCGCAACCCGGTAGATTACGTGCTGATCCAGCTAACTGAGCCGCTGATGGCGCCTGTGCGCCGCCTTATTCCGGCGATGGGCGGCATCGATTTCTCGGCAATGGCCGTGATCCTGATCCTTTATATGCTGAACTATCTGGGAATGGATTTTATTCCCGGCTGGGCGCAGCTCTGATTCTGTACGGTAGTTAACTTCTGGATTTGATATGCAAAAAGTAGTGCTCGCCACCGGCAACGCCGGAAAAGTTCGTGAACTGGCCGATATCCTGGCCGACTTCGGCCTGGATATCGTGGCGCAGACCGACTGCGGCGTAGAGTCGGCCGAAGAGACCGGCCTGACCTTTATCGAAAATGCCCTGCTGAAAGCGCGCCACGCGGCGGCCATTACCGGTTTGCCCGCCATTGCCGATGATTCCGGCCTGGCAGTGGATGCGCTCGGCGGCGCACCGGGCATCTATTCTGCGCGCTATGCCGGCGTGGATGCCAGCGATCGGCAGAATATCGACAAGCTGCTGCAGGCGATGGAAAACGTCGCCGACGGCCAGCGCCAGGCGCAGTTTCACTGCGTGCTGGTTTATCTGCGTCATGCGGAAGATCCGACGCCGCTGGTGTTTCACGGTAGCTGGCACGGCGAAATTACCCGTGCCATAAGCGGTGAAGGCGGCTTCGGCTACGATCCGGTGTTTTTTGTGCCGGAGCTGGGTAAAACCGCAGCGGAGCTGAGCAAAGAAGAGAAGCGCGCGGTTTCCCATCGCGGCAAGGCGTTAGCGCTGCTGTTGGAAGCAATGCGTAATGCATAATTTGCCGCCGCTCAGTCTCTATATTCATATTCCCTGGTGCGTACAAAAATGTCCTTACTGCGACTTCAACTCGCATGCGCTAAAGGGCGAAGTGCCACACGAAGACTATGTACGCCATCTGCTGGCCGATCTGGATGCCGATCTGCCGCTGGCGGCTGGTCGCGAAGTCGGCACCATCTTTATTGGCGGCGGCACGCCGAGCCTGCTGAGCAGCGAAGCGATGCAAATGCTGATGGATGGCGTGCGGGCGCGGCTGCCGCTCTCGCCAATGGCAGAGATTACCATGGAGGCTAATCCCGGCACCGTAGAGGCAGACCGTTTCAGCGGCTACCAGCGCGCCGGGATCAACCGTATTTCGATTGGCGTGCAGAGCTTTAGCCAGCCAAAGCTGACGCGTCTTGGCCGCATTCATGGCCCGGAAGAGGCGAAACGCGCGGCAGCGCTGGCTAAAGGGCTTGGCCTGCGCAGCTTTAACCTCGATTTGATGCATGGCCTGCCCGATCAGTCGCTGGAAGAGGCGCTGGACGATTTGCGCCAGGCTATTGAGCTGGATCCGCCGCATCTTTCCTGGTATCAGCTGACCATTGAGCCTAATACGCTGTTCGCTTCGAAGCCGCCGGTTTTACCGGATGACGACTCGCTATGGGATATCTTCGAACAGGGCCATCAGCTGCTGACAGCGGCAGGTTACGAGCAGTATGAGACTTCCGCCTATGCCAAACCGGGCTACCGCTGCGAGCATAACCTTAACTACTGGCGCTTTGGCGACTACCTGGGCATCGGCTGCGGCGCACACGGCAAGCTGACGCAGGCGGACGGACGTATTATTCGCACCACTAAAACCCGCCATCCGCGCGGCTTTATGAACGGCAACTATCTGGATCGCCAGCATGAGGTTGCGGATAAAGAGAAGCCTTTCGAGTTCTTTATGAACCGCTTCCGGCTGCTGGAGGCCGCGCCGCGCGAGGAGTTCGCACGCTTTACCGGTCTTGATGAAGAGGTTATCCGTCCACAGCTGGACGAGGCGCTGGCGAAAGGCTATCTGACCGAGACGCCGGAGAGCTGGCAGATTACGGAAAAGGGCAAGCTGTTTTTAAATTCGCTGCTGGAGCTGTTTCTGGCAGAATAGTGTTGTTATCTCCCCGCCGACTAAAGCGGGGAGCTACTCAATATCTATCGCTGTACGGACGGCTTTTTACTCAAATCATTATGCAGCATTATTTATGGGCTTACCTAAATCAAGGCAGCTTAAAGGATTCGGTCTGAATAAAATCAATGCATATATATTTAAACGGAGCTTTTAATGTTGCTTGCCCAGCTTTTTACTTCTTTCAGTAAAATTTTGATTTCGTTTACCTCATGATCCTTACATATTTCTGTGTCACCAAAATCATTAAACTTTTTACCGTTGATCGTATGTTCAAGATACTTTTTCGCCTGAGAAGCGATGGATTTTGATTGTAATTCTGAGAAGTATTTTAATAGCGTCACCGTAGACCGCGACATGTAATTCGTATTGTCGATCTTATTAAGAATAATGCTGTCACAGTGTTTAGCCAGCCTTTCCGCCATCTCCTTTATAAATTCCGGCGAATTTTTAGCCACCTCAATACTGACGCTTTGTTTTGGGACATTTTCCATTGGCTTATCTACAGGTTTACTGCACACCACCTTTCTTTCGCTAATTTTGGCTGCCATTTCCTTGAATTCAGGCCTTTGCCTGATATCAGCCGTCTTTGACAAATCCTTTACTCTTACAGAGTTAATATTTGAATTAGCTACGGTTCTGCAGCCTTTATCTTTTTCCGGGTTGCGCAGGAAGCTTAATTGCCTTTCATATTTTTGTATTTTATATGGGCTGAAACTATTAGAACTTATCCTTACTTTTTCCAGCTTCTTTGTGATAAGCCTTATTGCAAACTTAGTACTTTTCTCATCATTTGCTAACAGAAAAGCCGCATCAGAACTATTAAAAACATGTGCTTTTATGTAATTTATCATGGTTATCTCCCTGAGTGTAAAATGTCATACTACAGGGCCTGTTTATAACAAACTTTCAGAAAACGCTTACCAAATATTATTTTGCCGAAAAAATTTTCCGGCAAAATAAAGTCTAGTTTATGCTTTTAATCAGTTCATTACGCTTTTCTTCCAGGCTGGTCACGCGGTTACAAACCTCATGGCCGAAGTTCTGGAAATCCGCTTCCTGCTTGTTCCATTCTGTCTGTACGGCCTGCTGTAGCCCGCCCAGGTTGCCCATTACCGCCTGCAACGGATTATCACCGTTAACCTTGCTGCCCATTTCATTAAGGCTGTCCTGAATCACGCCACCCATCGTGCTCTGTACCAGCTTTTCGCCATCCTGCCGTACCTGCTGGATGGCCTGGTGATGAAAAGTCAGGCCGTCGCTGCGGTGTTCAATAATGCGGTTCATCTGCTGCTTTAACTGCTCATCGAGCTTTGTCAGGCGGCCGCGCACTTTGCTGTCGGCACCCAGCTTGCTGACGATAACGCCGTCCAGCGCCACGCGGCTTTTCTCCAGGCGCTGGCGCGCGCCCTGATCGACCCACGGCAGATCGCGGCGCAGTGCGGCCTGGTAATCAATGGCTTTCTGGCGGGAAGCATTATCTACGGCGACAGCCTGGCCGTTGTGCTGCACCTCGCCCGTTGGCGTAATAGTCAGGTTGCCGCTGGCACCCACTACCTTGACATTTTGCGCAGAGATAATGATATCGTCCTGAGGATTAACGCTGCACTGATAGTCGGCCTGCGCCTGTCCCGCCGCCAGTAATAGCGCGGCCACTGCGATCGCTTTACGCATTTACTCTTCTCCTGAGCAACAAAAGGCCACGCGTGCGTGGCCTCAATGGACGATTTGCCTGCCTGCTACAGCAGGCAATGAATTAGTCCCACCAGACGTCGAAAAGTTCGGTTACCTGAATATTATTTAGCTGGCGATCTTCCAGCCACTTGCGCACCAGTTCACGATGCTCGTCGGTGCATTTGCCGGTCTTCTGCAGGCAAACCAGCCCTTCCCACTGCAGGTAGCCGCTGCCGTCAAAGGCCAGGCCGTTGGGATCGATTACCTCGTTGATAAAGGCATCAAGGGTGCTGTCAATCGTCTCGGCGCTGCTGCCTTCCGCAAAAGTGAAAGCCACGGAAAAGCCTAGTTCCTGAAACTCGTCGATGTGCATTTTCTTGCGCAGGCGACGGCTGCGTTGAGTAGCCATTATTTAATCCTCTCAAACATCAAATCCCATACACCGTGGCCAAGACGCTGGCCGCGCTGTTCGAATTTCGTTAACGGCCGCGAATCGGGACGCGGCACATAGTCGTTGGTGGCCGACTGGTTTTTGTAACCCGCGATGCTGTTCATTACTTCCAGCATATGTTCCGCGTAGGCTTCCCAGTCGGTGGCCATATGGAAGACGCCGCCCAGCTTCAGCTTGCGCATTACCAGCTCGGCGAAAGGCGTCTGCACGATACGACGTTTATTATGGCGCGCTTTATGCCAGGGATCCGGGAAAAAGAGCTGCACCATGCGTAGCGAGTTATCCGGGATCATTTTCTCCAGCACATCCACCGCATCGTGACACATTACGCGCAGATTCTCTACGCCAGCCTCGTCGGCCGCGCTCAGACAGGCGCCGACGCCCGGCGAATGTACTTCTATGCCCAGAAAGTTTTGCTGCGGGTTTGCGGCCGCCATCGCCACCAGCGATGCGCCCATCCCAAAGCCTATTTCCAGCACTACCGGCGCTTCGCGGCCGAAAAGCTCGGCCAGATCGACCGGCTCTGGCTGATACTCCACACCTTTTACAGGCCAGAAATGGTCCAGCGCGTGCTGCTGGCCTTTGGTCAGGCGGCCCTGACGGCGAACGAAGCTGCGAATACGGCGCAATGGGCGGCCGTTCTCGTCAAACTCCGGTGTAATCACATCATTCTTCATGTTTCTGCCTGCTGGTCTGCAATCTCTGGAAAACGGGCATTATGCAAAGTTACAGCTGTTAAGCAAGCCCAGGTAACTTCCGGTTTACAGCATAACGGGTCTGTGCTGGAATCCCAGCCTGATTTTTAATTTACCCGGGAAACTTCGTAAAGATGATGCAAGCGCCGCAGTTCTCACGGCAGGTACTGGACTGGTATCAGCGCTTTGGCCGCAAAACCCTGCCCTGGCAACAGGAAAAAACGCCTTATAAAGTCTGGCTTTCTGAAGTGATGCTGCAACAGACGCAGGTCGCTACCGTTATCCCCTACTTCGAGCGTTTTATGGCACGCTTTCCCACCGTGACCGATCTGGCCGCCGCGCCGCTGGATGAGGTGCTGCACTTGTGGACGGGGCTTGGCTATTATGCCCGCGCGCGTAATCTACATAAGGCGGCGGTTCAGGTAGTGGAAAAGCACGGCGGCAAATTCCCCGAAACCTTTGAAGAAGTCGCCGATCTGCCTGGCGTTGGCCGTTCAACGGCGGGCGCGATCCTTTCTTTATCTTTAGGCAAGCATTTCCCAATTCTGGATGGCAACGTCAAACGGGTGCTGGCTCGCTGCTATGCCGTGAAGGGCTGGCCGGGCAAGAAAGAGGTGGAAAAGCGCCTGTGGCAGATTAGCGAAGAGGTTACGCCTGCCGAGGGCGTCAGCCAGTTTAATCAGGCAATGATGGATCTGGGCGCGATGGTCTGCACCCGCTCGAAGCCGAAATGCGAGCTTTGCCCCCTGAACCTGGGCTGCATCGCTTATGCCCAGGGCGATCAAACCAGCTACCCCGGTAAAAAGCCGAAGCAGACGCTGCCGGAACGCACCGGTTATCTGCTGATGATGCAGCGGGACGACAAGGTCTGGCTGGAGCAGCGGCCACCGGTCGGTCTGTGGGGCGGCCTGTTCTGTTTTCCGCAGTTCACCAGCGAGGAGGAGCTGCGCCAGTGGCTGCACCTTCGCCATATCGACCATGCATCGCTGACCCAGACTATCGCCTTTCGCCATACCTTCAGCCATTTCCATCTGGATATAGTGCCAATGTGGCTGAAACTGCCTGCCGCAGGCGCAGTCATGGATGAAGCTGCGGGTCTCTGGTATAACTTAGCGCAGCCGCAGTCCGTAGGACTGGCTGCTCCGGTGGAACGTCTGCTGGCGCAGCTGCGTCAGAGCGAGCCGGGCATTCGCGCAACAAAAGAGGAAGAGTAATGAGCAGAACCATTTTTTGTACATTCCTGCAGCGCGACGCTGAAGGACAGGATTTTCAGCTCTATCCGGGAGAGCTGGGCAAACGCATCTACAATGAAATCTCCAAAGAAGCCTGGTCGCAGTGGATGAGCAAGCAGACCATGCTGATCAACGAGAAGAAGCTGAGCATGATGAACCCGGAAGATCGCAAACAGCTTGAACAAGAGATGGTGAAATTCCTGTTCGAAGGACATGACGTCCATATCGAAGGTTATACCCCGCCGGCAGAATAAACGTTGGGCCTCGCTATGGAGGCCCCCTCAATTTGGGCGTAGCACGACATAATGAAGAAACTGATAGGCTTGCTGGTTATCGCGCCGCTGTTGATTTCCTGCTCCAGCAATAAAAAACCGGTTTTCCACGAAGAGTGGGTCAAGGATACCAACGGGTTCGACATTTTAATGGGCCAGTTCGCCCATAATATTGAGAATATTTGGGGCATCAACGAGGTGCTGATCGCCGGCCCGAAAGACTACGTAAAATATAGCGATCAGTATTATACGCGCAGCCATATCAACTTTGATGCCGGTACCATTACTATCGAGACCATTGCCGGTACCGATCCTATGGCCAGCCTGCGCCAGGCGATTATCACGACTTTGCTGATCGGCGAAGATCCCGGCAATGTCGATCTTTATTCCGACGCCAACGATATTCAGCTGGGCCAGGAGCCGCTGCTTTACGGTCAGGTGCTGGATAACACCGGTCAGCCGATCCGCTGGCAGGGCCGCGCGGCTAAT
This sequence comes from Pantoea sp. sgz302252, assembly GCF_042610525.1. Classification (GTDB taxonomy): domain Bacteria; phylum Pseudomonadota; class Gammaproteobacteria; order Enterobacterales; family Enterobacteriaceae; genus Erwinia. Next base: position 350,830 of record NZ_JBHDVM010000003.1, on the reverse strand, counting down.
TTTGCTGATTACCTGATCCAGAATAAGCTGCAGCGTCGCAACGCCGGTTTGCATATTATCTGGTCGGTGACTATTCCGATGGTGCCCAACCACCTGGACAAGCGTGCGCATAAATATCTGCCGATGGTGCGTAAGGCAGCGGAGAAATATGGCGTCGATCAGTCTTTGATCCTGGCAATCATGCAGATCGAGTCGAGCTTTAACCCCTATGCGGTTAGCCATTCTGATGCGCTGGGTCTGATGCAGGTGGTGCAGCATACGGCTGGCGTGGACGTGTTCCGCATGAAAGGAAAATGGGGCAAGCCGAGCCGCAGCTATCTGCTGGATCCGGAAAACAATATTGATGCAGGCACCGCTTATCTTTCGCTGCTGCAGGACAGTTACCTTTCCGGCATCGCTAACCCGGTTTCACGCCGCTATGCGGTGATTACCGCCTATAACGGCGGCGCGGGCAGCGTGTTAAGGGTCTTCTCCAGCGACAAGAACCGCGCCTTTAGCGCCATCAACGAGCTGTCGCCTGCCGAGGTTTACCAGACGCTGACCACCAACCACCCTTCCGCGGAATCGCGCCGCTACCTCTATAAGGTCAATAGCGCGCAGAAGAGCTATCACCGCTATTAAGCACGGTGAGAAAAGGCGGATGCTGGGATCCGCCTGCTGTTAACGGCTGATATTTTTAAACTGCCGGGTGGTCTCGGTCAGCGCGGTTTCCGCTGGCAGCCGCTCCATTGAGCTGGCGCCGTAAAAACCGTTGCACTGCGGACAGTTGGCGAGAATGTAGCTCGCATCTTCCGGCGTGGCTATTGGGCCGCCGTGGCAAAGCACGATCACATCTTCACGCACCTTCCTGGCTGCTACCGCCCATTCGTTGATTAACGGCACGCAGTCCGCCAGCTTCAGCGCCGTTTCCGCACCTATGTTGCCGCCGGTTGTTAGCCCCATGTGCGCCACGATAATGTCCGCGCCCGCTTCGGTCATGGCTACGGCGTTTTCCGCACTGAAAACGTAAGGCGTGGTCAGCATCTCTTTTTGGGCCGCCAGCCGGATCATGTCAACCTCCAGCCCATAGCCCATGCCGGTTTCCTCAAGATTTGCACGGAAGTTGCCGTCAATCAGCCCCACCGTCGGGAAGTTCTGCACGCCGGAGAAGCCCAGCGCTTTGAGATCGTCCAGAAACTTATCGAACTGGCAGAAGGGATCGGTGCCGTTAACGCCCGCCAGCACCGGCGTATTTTTCACGACTGGCAGCACTTCTTTCGCCATATCGACGACTATTTCATTGGCGTTGCCGTAGGCAAGCAGGCCCGCCAGCGAACCGCGCCCGGCCATACGGTAACGGCCTGAGTTATAGATCACGATTAGATCGATGCCGCCAGCCTCTTCGCATTTAGCGGAAAGCCCTGTACCGGCACCGCCGCCGATAATCGGCTCGCCACGCGCAATCATCTCTTTGAATTTTTTTATAATTTCCTGACGGGGAAATGCCATCTTCAGCTCTCCTTTTCAGCCAGTTGACGGAACTCTCTGACCGCGGCCTGGGCAAACTGCACATCGTTGATATTAAACGGCAGACGGCGAATCACCCGGCGGCTGGTCTGTTTGACTTTGGCTTCCAGCGTGCCGATAAAGGCCTGGTTCGCCTCTGGCGACCAGAAAAGCTGGCCCTGTGCATCAAGCGCGGAGAAGCCGCCTTCCGGGATCAGAAAAACGATATCGCCTTCGCAACGGTTCAGCTTATCGGCAATCCAGGTTGCCATCGCCGCGTTCTCTTCCGGCGTGGTGCGCATCAGCGTGACCTGCGCGTTGTGGTGGTAGAACAACCGATCGGCATATTTTTCCGGCACCGTGGAAGGATGGCCGAAATTGACCATATCCAACGCGCCACAGGACATTACGCAGGGAATACGGCTGTTGGCCACTGCATCAAAGCGTGTTTCATCACAAGCCAGCACGCCGCCGAACAGGTAGTCGCAAACTTCGGTGGTGGTTAAATCCAGCAGGCCGTTCAGCATGCCGCTGTCGGCCAGCTTTTCCATCGCCTTGCCGCCGCTGCCGGTAGCATGGAAGACCAGGCAGTCGTAGCGCTCCTCCAGCATGGTGCTGACCGCCTGGATGCAGGGCGTGGTAACGCCAAACATTGTCAGACCCAGCGCAGGTTTATCACTGCTCTCTTCCGCTACCGGAAAGAGCACCGCGCCAGCGATTTGATGTGCGGCATTACCCAGTACCTGGCGGGAGATACGGTTAAGACCGGAAACATCGGTTACTGAATAAACCATACTGATATCGCTGGCGCCGACATAGCCGGAGACATCGCCGGAAGCCATAGTAGAGACCATGACTTTTGGCACACCGATCGGCAGAGCCTGCATAGCTGGCGTAATCAACGCCGTGCCGCAGGAGCCACCAAGCCCGATCACGCCCAGCAGATCCTGACGTTGGTTAAGGAAAGTCTTAAATGCCAGCGCCATCGCGTCAATCGCTTTGCCGCGATCGCCGCAAAAGACGGCCTGACGCCCCTGCGGATGAAAATCCGCAATCAGCTCGGGCGGGAAATCCGCCGCCGAAGGTTCACTAACTGGTTGAGTTGACAGGTCAACTGTTACTACTTCAGCACCCGCTTTGCGCAGGCAATCGCTGACATAAAACAGTTCCCTTCCTTTAGTATCTGCCGTTGCGACGGCGTAAATAAAGCCACTATTTGTAGTCATAGTCGTAACAACACCCTGTTATCAGACGAAATAAAGACTTGATAAAGAAGCAATAAAACAGTAAATAGAAGCTGAGGGTTTTTAACCTTCCGCTTGATGAGATAACAGTATCACTGTTATCAATGATAAATCAATTGAATGGAATAGGTGTCTCACAAGGATGTCGGCTATGCTTAATAACGAAACCTGTCCTGCAGACGCTGGTGCAAGGTGACGCCCGTTGCCCACCTGCCGTCTTCAATCGCTTGAATATCAGGCAGATTTAACAAAATGAGGTTAATGTGGAGCAAAGGGATTCCGCTGGGGTTGTAAAGCTGACCGCCACACGCGCAAGAACACGTCGTTTACTGATTGAGACCGCTATGCGGCTTTTTGACAGCGGCGCGTTCCCATCTATCACCGAAGTCGCGCAGGAAGCTCAGCTTTCCCGCGCTACGGCCTATCGTTACTTTCCGACCCAAAGCGCACTGGTTTCCGCCATCGTTACGGAGACGCTTAGCCCGATTAAAAGCTGGCGTCCTACTCGCGAAGAGGCCAGCGATCGTGTTGAAGAACTACTGACGTTCGCTTTCCCGCGCATGCTTGAACATGAGGGAACGCTGCGTGCAGCGCTGCACCTCTCGCTGACGCAGTGGGCGCAGTCGCGCGCCAGCGACAAGCCGGATAAGGAGAAGCTGGTAAGGGGAAACCGTAAGGCACTGCTGCAACACGTGCTGGAACCTCTTAACAACGAGCTGCCGCCGGCCATCGTTGAGCGCGTTATCAAATCGCTGTCGCTGGTTTACGGTTCGGAGATTTTTTTGGTGATGAAGGATATCTGGGGCTGTGATAACGACCAGCTGCAGGATATCGGTAAATGGATCGCCAAAGCCATTGTTCGTCAGGCGCGGGAAGATGCCGCCGGGCTGGAACATCAGGCGCAACAGGTCAACGTGACCGAGTAAAGCTGCGCCGCTGTCCGCGCCTTCCCTGGCGCGGGCTATGCTATGCGCCGGACTGGTTAATTACATAACCCATCAGGCGCTTTTCGCCCTTTTCATCCGTTTCAACATAAACGCCCTGCAGCTCTGGCGAGAAGCCCGGCAGCAGGTTGAGCCCTTTCTCCAGCGCCATAAAATAGCGCTGTACTGCGCCGCCCCAGATTTCACCAGGCACTACGCAAAGCACGCCTGGCGGATAAGGCAGCGCACCTTCCGCTGCGATACGCCCTGCCGCCTCCGCAATCGGTACCAGCTCAACGTTGCCACGGATAAACTCTATATTGGCATCCTGCGGATTCATCGCCACCTTTGGCAAACTCGCCTGACGGAACATGGCTTTCTGCAAATCTTTGACGTCGCTGCTGGCGTATAGCTGATGCATTTCCAGACAGAGACGGCGCAGCGTATAGCCTTCATAGCGCGCGGCGTTTTTGCGATAGATCGTAGGCAGTACATCGCGCAGCAGCGCATCTTCCTGAATGTGGTGCTCAAACTGCGCCAGTTTGGCTACCAGGTGCGCCATTTTTTCAACGCTTTCCGCTGGCGTAAGCAGGAACAGGATGGAGTTCAGGTCGCACTTCTCCGGCACCACGCCGTTTTCACGCAGGTAGTTAGCCAGTATGGTTGCCGGAATACCAAAATCGGCATACTGGCCGCTGGCGGCGTCAATGCCCGGCGTGGTCAGCAGCAGCTTGCAGGGGTCGATCAGGTACTGATCTTTTTCGTATCCTGCAAAGCCATGCCAGGCCGCGCGCGGCTCAAAGCTGAAGTAGCGGCTGTCGGCGGCAATCTCACCGGTCGGCGCGTCCTGCCATGGTCTGCCGTTCACTTCATCAGGAATAAAAGGCTTAATCAGCTCGCACTTCGCCAGAATTGCCTTACGCGCATCGATACCCAGCGTCACACACTCGTGCCACAAGCGCCGCCCGGCTTCGCCCTGATGCATTTTGGCGTTGATATCCAGCGCCGCAAACAGCGGGTAAAATGGGCTGGTCGAAGCATGCAGCATAAAAGCGTTGTTCAGCCGCTTGTGGCTGCAAAAACGCTGCTGGCCGCGAATATGATTATCTTTTTTGTGGATCTGCGAGGTCTGCGAGAATCCGGCCTGCTGCTTGTGTACCGACTGAGTGACAAAAATGCCCGGATCGTTTTCGTTTAGATCCAACAGCAGCGGCGAGCAGGCCTCCATTACCGGGATAAACTGCTCGTAGCCTACCCATGCCGAGTCAAACAGGATGTAGTCGCAAAGATGACCAATGCTGTCGATGACTTTGCGCGCGTTGTAGACCGTGCCGTCATAGGTGCCCAGTTGGATAATCGCCAGCCGGAACGGACGCGGCTGGCTGGCGCGTTCAGGCGCAACTTCAGCAATTTGTTCGCGCAGCCAGGCTTCATCGAAACAGTGCGCGTCGATACCGCCGATAAAGCCGAACGGGTTACGCGCCGTTTCCAGATAGACCGGTGTAGCGCCAGCCTGAATCAACGCGCCATGGTGGTTGGATTTGTGGTTATTGCGATCGAACAGCACCAGGTCGCCACGCGTCAGCAAAGCATTGGTAACGACTTTGTTGGCGCTGGAAGTGCCGTTCAGCACGAAATAGGTTTTATCGGCATTGAAGACTTTCGCCGCGAATTTTTGCGCATGCTTGGCCGATCCCTCATGGATCAGCAAATCGCCCAGTTTGACGTCGGCATTGCACATATCGGCGCGAAAGATATTCTCGCCGAAGAAGTCGTAGAACTGGCGTCCCGCCGGATGCTTTTTAAAAAATGCGCCGCCCTGATGACCGGGACAGGCAAAGGTACTGTTATCCATTGCGACGTATTTGGTCAGCGTGTTGAAGAAAGGCGGCAGCAGCCTGGCCTGATATTCCGCTGCAGCGGCTTCCAGCCGGGCGGCATCGTCTTCTTCGCCCGTCAACAGGCCGGTCACTTCCGGCAGATTTTCCGTTTGGGCGGCGTCGTCCGGCGCGATAAAAACCGGCAGATTAAAGCCGGTATGGCGCAGCAGCGCCAGCATGCCGCTGCGCGAGTCGGCTACGGAGAGCACCACCGCCGCCACGTCGGTGAAATCGGTTTTTTCCAGCGTGACCACTTCACGGCCGGTCTGAAGGTGGATAGCTACTGTGGTGCTGGCTGCAATTTTTAGTGGTGTCATTACGCAAATCCCTGGGCAAGGATAAGGGTGCCTGAGGCACGGCAACGGGAAAAGGCTGGGCCTTTGCCCGACGAAAGCGTCAGTAGGGTTAGCGGCGAAAAGGCCGGCTTCGACCAACAGACATCAGTAAAATCAGCGTACGGCTGCTTTTACTCATGGCTAACGGCGAAGCGAAACCTCACCGCATGACGAGCGGCATAGCGGGCAGAAAAATCTGAACGGATCGGCGGCGCGGCATCGGGTAAAAACGGCAGTGCAGCAGAGCTGGCATGATGGCGGCCTCGCAGACGGGGAAACGGCGCAATAATCGCATCTTTTATTTTGATGTTCAAGTTACGGGCATGATGCTATTGCGGACGCGAATATCAAATAAATATTCTAAATTCAGTTATTTAAATAAAATATCGACTTTTATCGATCTAATTACTATGCAGTAAAAACGCAAAATTATTCAGGTGACACCCCGGTTATGCGCGCCTGCCCTGCACTCTTTTACGGCAAGAAGGGAAATTTTACTGCCGCATGCATTATTAGCATGATGTAACTAAATTTAAAAAAACTGGCGATCGACAGTGTTATTGGTATAAAGCACCTGGCGCCCAAGCCTACAAATTTCGTGCAATATGCCGTAAATCCCGCCAGATTGATGGAAAAGAGTGCAAACGGTTCACTTTACCGCATAAAGCCGTTGACGCTTTTCCGCGACTCCTGTTTAATGCGCCTCGTTGCCCGGATAGCTCAGTCGGTAGAGCAGGGGATTGAAAATCCCCGTGTCCTTGGTTCGATTCCGAGTCCGGGCACCACTATTTAAAGAACCCGCCCCCGTGGCGGGTTTTTGCTTTTGTAGCACAAAGGCCAGCGCTCACCCGTGAATCCCCTTTCCTCTGATGAACTGTTCATGTTCAGAGCAGTCACAAGGCATAAACCAAATCCTCACTCTCAAATAAAACTCCCGTGCTTTATTCGACAGGGCGTATACCAGCATCTCATAAATGCCAATAATTACGATAAAGACAACCCCCCAAAAGGCTAAACCTCCGCCAGCCCATCGATCAGCGCGCCGCGCCACCATGCGTAATCGTGGCCGCCGGTATAAACTGCAAGCTGGCTCTGTACGCCTGCGGTCATCAGCCGCTGATGCAGCTGGCGGACGTGCGGCACCATAGTTCCTTCCAGCGAGCCGATGCAAAGCCTGATCTTTACTTCTTTCGGCGGCGCGGAGAGCACATGTTCGCTTACCCAGGAAACATCGCTTTCTTTGAACATTTTGGGCCGTCTGTCTTTATCTGCTGTCCACCACATTGAAGGCGAAGTGGCAATTATCGCGCCAAAGGTTTCCGGCGCATAAACGGCAGCCATTAATGCGGTCACGCCGCCGAGACTTTGCCCGCATAACAGGGTGCGTTCACGCCCTGCCCACACTCTGTCTGGATAAGCGGCACGCGCCTCGGGCAGCAGACGGTCGGCGATATCTTTCACCAGCTCAGGATTGCCGCCAAGAATGGCGGCGCGATCGGCCACGTCCAGATTATCAATGCCCAACACCGCCAGCGGCGCAATGCGACCGCTGTCGATAGCCGTTTCGATGGCGGCAAGCGCGCCGACATGATCGAACCAGCTTTCGGCATCGGGCAAAACCAGCAGCCCTAAAGGCGTGGAGTGCGGCACATCGGGCAGCCAGAAGCGAACCCGGCGCCGCTGACCTGCAACAACAGGAAAGGATGAGGTAAGCGTGCCGCGCGTTTTGTTACTTACGCTTGCCCATTCACTCTGCTCTGGTGCCTTATCCAGGGCTAATACCGACTCTTTGTTACCGCGTAGAGTAATGCCCGAAGCTTTATTCAGCGGATCGGCCTGGCCTGGAAACGGTGGGCTGCGCGTACCAAGCTGTTCAAGCTGCTCTGGTGACGTGCCTGAAGGAATTTCGGTAAAAGTGTAGGAACCGCGATAGCTGGCGGGCAGGCGCAGCGTCAATGTCCAGATATCGCTGGCCGGAAGGCGGTTCAGCATGCCCAAACCGATACGCTCTTTATCAGTGACGCGATTCAGGCTGAGGTAAACGCCCTGCAACGGTTTTTGCGCGCGCCATAAAAAAGTGACGTCGCGCTCTTCGCGATTACCGGCAACCCCAGCGATCAGCGGCACTTCCACTGCCGCGACATCCTGCCAAAACTCATCAACGCACGGCACTACTCGTTGCTTCAGGCTGTTTCTTATACGCTTTGCGGCAGCGTCATCGCCAGGCGTGCTGTTGCTCATTACCGATATTCCATTAAATAAAAAGGGTTAATTGAGAATAATAAATATTGGGCCATAGTAGATCTTTCATCAGCAGGTGTCACCACTGAAAATCCAAATCCTGACTTATTGAATAACTCTTTTATTATACATACGGAAATTAAGTGGTTAATGAATTTATTACCCATCGCAATTAAGCGGATAAATCTATATTTTTATATTCTTTTGTAAATACGCAATTTACAATCCATTTTAACCTGTGCTAGCGTAATTAACAGAGCCGGTATTAATGGCTCCAGGCAAATAGCTCACTCAAGCCCTGTCGCCAGAGTAGCTTTTTCATCATCTTATTCTGAGATAAATTGATGCTGAGATATTTCCAAACGCAGCTGTGTTCCTGGCGAGCATCTGCCACGCTGGCAACAGTGGTGAAAGATGCCCTTCCTGCGCGGTATCTCGCGCCTCACAAGCGTAATGCCCCGTCCGTTTATCCACATTATGCGTGGTATTTTGTGGCGAACGGAAATGTATTCTCTATGGCTCCGTCATAATAATAACCCTGCCGTTATTATTATTTATTGTGAGATTAAGGTCTTTATTTTTTAGTAATGACCAGACTTACGTTATTTACGGTTACTGAGTTAAACCCTGCTATTTAAAGGGACTCAGTTCTGGTTCACTGCATATTAACCTGACAATGACTCTATGTTTAGGTCGGCAGACTTGATCATTTTGGTTCGGCTGTCAGGCAGGAGATGGATTTTTCTATGCGTATTCTCTTTGTTGGCCCGCCCTTATATGGCCTTTTATATCCGGTATTTTCTCTCGCCCAGGCATTTCGTGTTAACGGGCATGAAGTGCTGATCGCCAGCTCGGGAAAGTTTGCCCAAAAAGCCGCCGAGGCTGGTCTGGTAGCCTTTGACGCCGCGCCCGGTTTTGATTCGGAAGCCGATTATCGGCGGCGGGAAGATCTGCGTAAAAAAAGCAACGCGGGTACCAAAATGGGCAACTTCTCTTTCTTTAGCGAAGAGATGGCCGATCGCCTGGTTGAAATGGCGGGCGAATGGAAGCCTGATTTAATCGTCTACCCACCGCTGGGCGTCGTCGGTCCGTTGATTGGTGCCAAATACAATATTCCCGTGGTAATGCAGTCGGTAGGGTTTGCCCACAAGCCCTGGCATATCAAAGGCGTTACCAAATCGCTGGCCGATGCCTACCGCCGCCACGGCGTGGAAGCGCCGCCGCGCGATCTGGCCTGGATCGACGTTACGCCACCAAGCATGAGCATTCTGGAAAACGATGGCGAACCCGTCATCCCCATGCAGTACGTGCCCTATAACGGCGGCGCGGTGTGGGAAGAGTGGTGGGAAAGAAAGCCGGATCGTAAACGCCTGCTGGTAAGTCTGGGCACCGTTAAGCCGATGGTCGATGGGCTGGATCTGATCTCCTGGATAATGGACTCGGCTGATGAAGTGGATGCGGAAATTATCCTGCATCTGTCGGCCAATGCGCGCGCCGGTCTGCGCAAGCTGCCGCCAAACGTACGTCTTGTCGACTGGATCCCGATGGGGCTGTTTCTTAACGGCGCCGACGGCTTTATTCACCATGGCGGCGCGGGCAATACGCTAACGGCTCTGCATGCGGGCATTCCGCAAATCGTCTTCGGCGAAGGCGCGGATCGTCCCGTCAATGCCAAAGCGGTAGTGGATCGCGGCTGCGGCATTATTCCTGGTGAAAAGGGTCTTTCCGCCACGCTGATTAACGAATTTTTAAATAATACCTCACTACGCTCCGCTTCCGCCCAGGTGGCGGCAGAGATGGCCGCGCAGGCCACGCCTTCCGAGGTGGCGATGCAGCTTATCGCCAGTCTGAAAGGCAGTTTGCAGGCGGCCTGAAGCAATATTACGCCGGTGGCGGCTCGCCTGCCCCGGCGCGACTTTTACCGTGCTTTAGCATGGTTCTACCGATAACGGAGGCTTGATGCCCACTGCTCATTCTTCAAAGCCCGCCTCATGGCTTGTGCGCCTGGCTGGCGTTTGCTGGGAACGTAAGAAATTAAGCCTGGTTGTGATCCTGGCTTCGGTGTCGACTATTCTGCTTGCCGCGCTGACGCCTTTACTGACGCGCCAGGCGGTTAACGATGCTTTAGCTGGCGATGCCACCAGGCTGCCGTGGCTCGCAGGCGGGCTACTTTTTATCGCGCTGTTCGATTTTATCGGCAATTACGTGCGTCGCGGCTATGCCGGAGAGCTTTCGCTGTGGGTGCAGCATACCTTGCGCGGCCGGGTTTTCGACAGTATTCAAAAACTGGACGGTGCGGGTCAGGATGGCCTGCGTACCGGCCAGGTCATCTCGCGCACTAACAGTGATTTGCAGCAGATGCATATTATGCTGCAGATGAGTCCGGTGCCGCTGGCCGTGATGACTTACTACATTGCGGGCTTAACCGTGATGCTGTGGATGTCGCCAGCCATGACGCTGATCGTAGTTGCCGTGCTGGCTGGTTTAGCCGTAACAGCATTACGCGCGCGTCGCCGCGTGTTTGCCCAAACAGGCATGGCTTCAGATCGCCTTGCGAATATGACCGAACATATGCGTGAAGTGCTGACGCAAATCGCCGTAGTTAAATCCTGCGTGGCAGAGCTGCGCGAGATGAAATGGCTGGATCGCGAATCGCGGCATATGGTGCGCGTGCGCATCGGCGCGGCTATTTCTCAGGCAATGCCAGGCGCAACCATGCTGGCGCTGCCGGTGCTGGGGCAAATCGTTCTGCTGGGTTTTGGCGGCTGGTCGGTAATGGCCGGACGCATCGATCTGGGCACTTTTGTCGCCTTTGCGAGCTTCCTTGCGATGCTGACAGGCCCTACCCGCGTGTTCGCTTCGTTTCTGGTAATCGCCCAGCGTACCCAGGCTTCCGTCGAGCGGGTTTTTACCCTGATCGATACCCGGCCACAAATGCAGGATGGCGCGGAAACGGTTAAAGGCAAAGTAAGCGGCCTGACGCTGGAGAAGGTTGGCTTTAGCTATAACACTGGCACGAGCGTGCTGCGCGACGTCTCTTTTTCCGTTAACGCGGGCGAGACGGTGGCGATAGTGGGCGGTTCCGGCTCGGGTAAATCGACGCTGCTGATGCTGCTTTCCCGTTTTTATGATGCTTCTGCCGGAAAGCTGTGGCTCGAAACCGCTGGTGGCCGTCAAAGTATTGCCGATTTACGGCTGGATGAGCTGCGTAAGGCAGTCGGCGTAGTGTTCGAAGATACCGTGCTTTTCGCCGGTACGGTCACGGAAAATATCGCCTATGGCCATCCGGATGCAAAAGAGGAAGATATTCGCCGGGCGGCCGATGCGGCTGGCGCTACCAGTTTTATTTCTGCGCTGCCGCAGGGTTTCAATACCCGGCTGGCCGAGCGCGCGACTAATCTTTCCGGCGGACAGCGGCAGCGTCTGGCGCTGGCCCGCGCGCTGCTGACCGCGCCCGGCATTCTGATTCTGGATGACACTACTTCGGCGGTGGATGCGGGTACGGAAGCGGAGATCAACACCGCGCTCGGGCGCTATGCCGATGACGATCATATGCTGCTGGTGATAGCCCGTCGCCGTTCCACGCTCCAATTAGCCAGTAAAATTGTGGTGCTGGAAAACGGGCGCGTTGCGGATATCGGCACCCAGGCCGAGCTGGAAGCCCGCTCGCCAGCCTTCCGTGCGCTGATGTCGGGAACAGGCGATTTGCTGGAAGATCCTGCGGCAGCGGATGCGCAGCTTTGGCCTGAATCCCCTGCTGCGGCGGCTACGGAAGATGAGGCGAAAAAAGGTTTCCGCGAGCGTATGGGTAGCGTGCCGGAACCTGCTTTGAAGCTGGCACATAGCGATAAAGCACGGCGTATTACCTCGCTGGTTTCTCCTGTCGCCTGGTTGTTTGCCGCAGCCGCCGCGTTGATAGCCGTAGATTCCGCAGCCAGCGTCGGTGTATTGATGCTGCTGAAGCGCGGCATTGATTCAGGTGTGGCAATGAGCAATCTTAACGTGGTTGGCGTTTGCGCATTAGGCGCGCTGCTGCTGGCGGCAATCAGCTGGTGCTGCTATTCGCTACAGACTATTGTCTCCGCGCGCGCTGCGGAATCCGTACAGCATACGGTCAGGCTACGCAGTTTCGGCCAGCTACTGCGGCTGGGCCTGCCTTACCATGAGCAGCACGCTGATTCCCGCCTGACCCGCATGACCGTGGATGTAGACGCGCTGGCGCGATTTTTACAAAACGGTCTTGCCAGCACTGCCACCAGCCTTATTACCATGGCGGCGATCGCGGTGGCGATGTTCTGGCTCGATCCGGTGCTGGCGCTGGTGGCGCTGGGCGCAATCCCGGTAGTGATAGTAGCGACGCTGATCTATCGCCGTTTAAGTTCACCAGCCTATGCGAAAGCGCGTCAGGAAATTGGCAAGGTAAACAGCACGCTTCAGGAGAAAGTATCGGGTCTGCGCGTTGTGCAGTCGCATGGGCAACAGGATGCGGAGGCAGCCAAATTACGTAAGCTTTCCGATCGCTTCCGCGCCACCCGCGTGCGGGCGCAAAAATACCTTGCCGTCTATTTCCCCTTCCTGACTTTCTGCACTGAAGCTTCTTATGCTGCCGTGCTGCTGGTTGGCGCTTCGCGCGTGGCCGAAGGGCAAATGACTGCTGGCGTACTGGCAGCCTTTTTCCTGCTGCTGGGGCAGTTTTATGGGCCGGTACAGCAGCTTTCCGGCATTGTGGATGCCTGGCAGCAGGCTTCCGCCAGCGGCAAGCAGATCGATGAATTACTGAATGCCGAAGGCACAGAGGAGCTACAGCCTTCCGATCCCGCCATGCTGACACCGATAACAGGCGCGCTGAAGCTGGAAGCGGTGACGTTCCGCTATCCCGACAGCGATGAAATGGCGCTGGATAAGCTGAGTCTTGCCATTCCGCAAGGCAGCATGGTGGCCGTAGTCGGCCCCAGCGGCGCAGGGAAATCAACGCTGATCAAGCTGATAGCCGGGCTTTATACGCCTTCGGGTGGAAAAATCCTCGTTGGCGATCGCGCTATTACAGAGACGCGGCTGGCCGACTATCGGGCGCAGGTTGGTTTGGTAGAGCAGGATGTGGCGCTTTTCAGCGGCGATATAGCTGAAAACATCCGCTATGCGCGCCCGGGCAGCAGCAACGAGGAAGTGGAGAACGCGGCGCGTCAGGCAGGTCTACTCAACACGGTACGCGCGCTGCCACAGGGATTCCACACGCCGGTCAATAATGGCGGCGCAGGGTTGTCTGCCGGACAGCGCCAGCTTATCGCTCTGGCTCGCGCGCAGCTGGCGGGCGCACATGTGCTGCTGTTAGACGAGGCGACGGCGCGTCTGGATCGTGCAGCCGAGGAGACGTTGATGACCTCGCTGGCCGAGGATGCTCATACGCATGGCAGAACAGCATTGGTAGTAGCTCACCGACTTACCACCGCTCGTCGTTGCGATGCAATCGCCGTGCTGGAAAAGGGCCGTATCGCCGAATATGGCAGCCATGCGGAACTGCTCGCGGCTGGTGGGATCTATGCAAAACTGTGGCGCGACAGCGTTGGCTCTTATCAGGAAGAGGCGCAGATTACGGAAGAAGCTGAGAAAGCGGTGTCGTAAGAGACTGGTAAAAGCTGGCGCGGGCTTTGTAAACATAACCCGGAGCGCGTGTTTCACGCGCTCCGCTTAGGCAGAAAAATTCAGTTCTTCTTCAGGCAAATGCCCTGCTCTTCAGGCTGCCGTGACAGATGCAGCAAAGCCTGCTGCAGACCGGTGTTAAAGGTCTGACCGTGCGAAAGCTGCGGATCTGACCAGTACGCAGCAGTCAGGCCTTCCTTTTGCAACGAAGCCAGCGTGGCGCGGACTTTATTCAGTACGTCCGGCGTCGGCGCCTGCGGATTTTTCCCCGGCAGGCCATTGCCCTCAATAACATAAAGCCGCTTGTTGCAGCGCGTATCGCTTGCCGTTAACTGTGTCAGCACGCCGCCATATTGCTGGTTCAGCGTCGGGCTGGTCGGGTAGTAGAAATGAAACAGCGGCGAAGAGAGATAAGTATTCAGCACGAAGACGCCGCCCAGTGAATGTCCCCAGATACCGCGTTCGTCGGCATTTATCTTCAGTCCTTTTTCAGCCTGCGGCACGATTTTTTCCGTCAGTAGCTGGCGAAAACGCGCATCGCCACCGCCCTGTCGGCCCCGAAACTGCACGGGCTGGCCGCGATTGTCCTTAATTAGCGGCGTATAGTCGTAGTTTCTGGCAAGCAGATCGAAAGGTTCCGCCGTCTGGTAACCCACAGCGACGATCACTGGCGGATTGTGCGCCGACAGCTGTTGCAGCAGCGTTTCCGATAACCTGTCCATTGTGGCATTGCCATCCAGCAGATACATCACAGGAAAGCCGGAAGGCGGCGGGTTTTTATTCGGTACGCCTGTCCAGACTTTGTAATGGCGGCTGCCATCGGCGGAATCGAAGGTGCTGACGCTGAAGCGGTAGAAAGCCGATCCTTTGTCCGCGATATTCGGCCCCAGCGGCGTCATATCCGGTCGGCACCAGGTATCCGCCGCAAAGAAGAAGGTAAAAAGAAGCGCGGCCAGCCGTAAAGCCGCGCGCCCGTTTTTGCTGTTTAACACTTTATTGCTCATTAACTTGCTCTCAAAAAAAGAGCCGCTGCGCGGCTCAGAGGTTGCTGACGAAGTATGCTGGTGTCGGCTCAGGAGGGCCTGTGTCTTCCGCAAAGACGCAAAAAACGCCATCCCTGGCAGCTCAGTACGTGCCGTCCATGGCCCGTAATGCTTTGCTCCAGCCACAGGCCCTCCATCGCTTTAAGTTTGTCAGCAGTCTGAGAGCCGCTGCGCGGCTCGGCTATAGCACCTCAGAAATGCAGGCCCAGCTGCATATAGTAAGTCCTGCCCGGCTCGTTATAGGTATTGGCTCCCGCGCCCCACAAATAAGCGCCCGTAGTGGCATTACCCGTGCTCTGGGCATTGCCCTCGCGGAAATGACGTTTATCGAACAGGT
The DNA here is from genome assembly GCF_042610525.1 of Pantoea sp. sgz302252. Taxonomy (GTDB): domain Bacteria; phylum Pseudomonadota; class Gammaproteobacteria; order Enterobacterales; family Enterobacteriaceae; genus Erwinia. The sequence continues at coordinate 335,702 of NZ_JBHDVM010000003.1, read as the reverse complement.
TATCGATACCGGCCGTGACATCCAGATATTTAGTGGCGCTATAGGTTGCGCTTACGCCCACCAGCGCGTACGGCTTGACCTGACGCGTTTCGCTGCCGGAGGTCGCTTCGCCTTTGTAATTGTATTTTTTCGGTTTCTGGCGACCATACCAGGTCAACGTGCCCTGCACGGAAAGATCGTTAGTGGCCTGCCAGTCCAGCGTCGAGTTAATGGTATATTTGGGGATAATCGACAGGTAGTCGCCGGTAGTTTTGTTCTGGTTGTCGATGATGTAGGTAAAGTTATTCTTCATCATCAGCGCATCGCTAATCGGGAAGTTAAGCGTCCCTTCCAGTCCCTGCACTACCGCTTTCGGCACGTTTTCCCATTTATAAATATCCGAAGTACCGTTGGAATATTCTGCGGTGTAGCCACCTTCGATTTTGTCGTGGTAGTCGTTGCGATACCAGGTCAGCCCAGCCTGCACGTCGTCGTGGTTATACTCGATGCCGATCTCTTTGTTGACGCTGGTTTCGGCCTTGAGATCCCGGTTACCCTGGAGATAGCAGTAACCGGCGCTGTCGTAGCAGCCCTGACCTTTGCTGAACAGCAGATAGTTTGGATTGGTCTGGTAAAGATTTGGCGCTTTCCAGGCCCGTGCGATGCCCAGTTTCAGGGTGAAGTCGCTGCCCAGCTCCTGCGACAGGTTCAGCGCCGGGCTCCAGTTGCTGCCGGTAATGCTTTGATGGTTGAAACGGATGCCCGGCGTGAGGCGCGTGGTATCCGTGAGTTCGATATTGTCTTCCGCGTATAAACCGTAAATATCGGCCGAGCTGTTAATATCGCGTCCGGAGCTGGCAATCCCGTCCACCGCGCCGCCCGCCGAGGTAGATTCGGTATTGGAAGCGGGATCTTTCATCGCCTGATGGTTCATTTCCGCGCCCAGAGTCAGCGTCTGGTTCACCCAAAGATCGAGCGGAACGTTCACCTCGGAATGCAGATTGGTGTCATAGAGCGTAATAGTGGAGAAGCCTTCGTCAGAAGGGCTGAAAATCCCCGCAATCCCGCCTGAAAGCCCTTCGTTAAGCCGTGTGTTGCGTGTTTTCTCAAACTGAACGTAGTTGCTGGTGGTGACGCCGTTATCCCATGCGCCGGTATATTTCAGGCTAAGCGACTGGCGATAAAGAATATTGGTCTCTTTGCCGTAATATTTTTTCACCAGCGCGTTGCTGTTAGTGTTTTGCGTATCGCCAGCATACAGGTTGCCCTGACGGCTAAAGCCGCCGTCCAGCTCCAGCGCCTGGCGCGGCAGGAATTCCCAGCGCAGCGCGGAGTGAATATCTTTATTGATAAAGCCTTCGCGGCCGGAAGGATAAGAACCGGCGTAAGAGCCGATGCGCGGCGTGGTGTGGCTTTCGTTAATATCCTGCGCGTCGGCCTGGGTTTTATTCCAGTTGCCATAGAGCCGCAGCGTTACGTTATCCGCCAGCGCGCCGCTCAGGCTGCCGTTATAGCGCTTAGTGGCGCCTTCGGCTTTATGCTCCGGCGCATTAAGGTAAGTATTAAAGCTGCCGTGCCACTCGTCCGTGGTGGGTTTAGTAATAATATTCACCACGCCGCCCATTGCGCCATTGCCATAAAGCGCAGCGGCCGGACCGCGAATCACTTCGATGCGGTCAATCATTTCCGGCGGCACCCAGTTTGTGTCGCCGCGGGTATCGCGCTCATCGCTCCAGCCATAGCGTACGGAATTACGGCTGGCGACCGGCATGCCGTCTACCAAAATTAAAGTGTTCTCCGGCCCCATGCCGCGAATATCGATTTGGCGGTTATTACCGCGCTGGCCGCTGTTGGAATTACCGGTAAGGTTTACGCCGGGCATGGTGCGGATAATTTCCGCTACGTCACGCTGGATGGGATGTTTTTTTATTGCTTTGCTATCAATGGTCGATACGCCTGGCGCCTGTAGCGTTTGTTCACGGGCGGTGACCAGCATGGTGCTTTCGCTATCGCCTTGCTTGTCTTTTATAGCCAGCGCTTGCTGTTGCTCTTTTGCCGGTTCGGGCCTGGTCTCATTTGTTTGTGCGCCGACTACGGCGCAGGCTGTGGTAATAAGCGTAGCCAGTAAAGAGAGTTTGTACTTAACTTTCATAATGGTATTAGTCACCTGCCCTGTGAAAAGCGGATCAGCGGAAAAACGCCACTATAGTGAGAATGATTATTAATTACAATTAGGAGTTTTCTTAGCTGAGGATGCACTGGCCCTGAATCTCGCTACTGGCAGGAGCCTGATTTGCCGCGCAGATAAATAACCCTGCTTTTTATACAAAGATAATTCCGCAATATTTCCCTCGGTTACGAGCAATAATATTGTCTGATAGCGAAAGTTTAATTTTTTATAAAGTAATCCCGTACTAAATAAGGGTGAACTTTCTTTTGCAGAGCGTCCATTTCAATCAACGTGAGGGAGAACATTAGCATTAAAAAAACCGCTAATTATTTATTTTTGCGGCACGGTGCCGATCGTTTTAGCGCCGTGCCGCAGAGAAAGCTATACGCCCAGCCTGTCCCGGATACTGTAATATGCCGCGCCCATCGCAGTGAGCGGAATGCGCATGTTACGGCCGCCAGGGAACGGATAGTGCGGCAATTTGGCAAAGGCATCAAAACGCTCGGCGTCGCCGCGCAAAACTTCGGAAATCAGCCGTCCCGCCAGATGCGTGCAGGTGACGCCGTGGCCGCTGTCGCCCTGCATATAGTAAATATTGTTCTCCAGACGGCCAAATTGCGGCATGCGCGAAAGCGTAAGCAGGAAGTTGCCCGTCCAGCGATAGTCAATTTTAACGCCCTTTAACTGCGGGAAAGTTTTTAGCAGCTTGGGTACTATCAGCCGATCGATATCGTCCGGATCCCGCGCGCCATAGACAACGCCACCGCCGTACAACAGGCGGTTATCCGCCGTCAGCCGGAAATAGTCCAGCAGATAGTTGCAGTCTTCCACGCAATAGTTGGAAGGGATTAGTGAAGCGGCCAGCCCGGCGCTAAGCGGCTCCGTAGTTAATACCTGGGTGCCACAAGGCATGCTGCGCTTCGCTAACGCAGGTTCAAGTTTGCTGCCGAGATAGGCATTCCCCGCCACTATCACATAGCGTGCGCTAACCCGTCCTTTAGCTGTTTTAACTATTGCCGGATTGCCATGCTGGATCGCTACCACCGGCGACTGTTCGAAAATCAGGCCGCCGTTTAGCGCCACCGCCTGCGCTTCGCCAATAGCCAGGTTTAGCGGATGCAGATGGCCACCGCGCTTATCCAGCAGCGCGCCGACATAGCGGTCGCTGTCGACCTGTTGGCGGATTTGTTCGGCGTCCAGCAGCTCCAGCTGGTCGTTGCCATAACGCTCCCAGTTCTGTTTCTGCTCCTCCAGCGTGGCGAACTGGCGGGCGTTCAGCGCCACAAACAACCCGCCCGAACGATAGTCGCACTCGATTTTGTAGCGCTTAATGCGTTCGCGGATAATATCGCCGCCTTCGAACATCATGCTGCCCAGCATGCGGGCCGCCTCTTTGCCGTAGCTCCTTTCAATCACATCCACATCGCGGCTGTAAGAGTTAACCACCTGTCCACCATTGCGCCCGCTGGCGCCGAAACCGATCTTTGCCGCTTCCAGTACCACGACTTTGTATCCGTTTTCCGCCAGGTGTAGCGCCGAGGAAAGCCCCGTATAGCCCGCGCCAATAATGCAGACGTCGCAGGAGAGCGATTCTTCCAGCGCCGGAAAAGGATCGTAGGCGTTGGCGCTGGCGGCATAATAACTTTGCGTATGTTCAGTCATGGTACGACTCCAGAGTGATCCAGGTGGTTTTCAGTTCGGTGAATTTTTCCAGCGCGTGCAGCGATTTGTCGCGCCCGTTGCCGCTTTGCTTATAGCCGCCAAAAGGCACGGTCATATCGCCATCGTTGTAGTTGTTTACAAAGACGGATCCGGCTTTCAGGCGGCGGCTCATCCGGTGCGCGCGCGAGAGGTTTTGCGTCCAGACTGCCGCGCCCAGGCCGTAATCGCTGTTGTTAGCCAGCGCCAGCGCTTCCGCTTCGTCCTTAAAGCAGGCCACGACCAGCACCGGGCCGAAGATCTCCTCGTGAAAAAGCGGATCTTGCGGATCGATACCGGCGAAGATGGTCGGCCCAACGGCTGCGGGATAAGGCCCATCGCGGCCATCCAGCGCCAGTGAATTGCCTCGCGCTACGCCTTCTGTAATAAATTTCCGGACTTTCTCCGCATGGTCGGTATCGATCAGCACGCCCTGGACAGTAGCCGGGTCGAGCGGATCTGCCGGCTGCCATTGCTGTGCTTCTTCTTTCAGCAGCTCAATAAAGGTGTCGGCAATACTTTGCTCTACCAGCAGGCGGCTTCCGGCAATACAGACTTCGCCCTGGTTGTAAAAAATCCCGGCGGCGGTCGCCGCAGCCGCTTTACGCAGATCCGGGCAGTCGGCGAAAACAATATTGGCGCTTTTGCCGCCCGCTTCCAGCCAGACTCTTTTCATATTGGATTCACCCGCATCTTTCAGCAGCTGTTTTGCCGTTCGGGTCGAACCGGTAAAGGTCATCACGTCGACATCCATATGGCGGGAAAGCGCCTGTCCCGCTTCGTCGCCAAATCCCGGGATGACGTTCAGCACGCCATCCGGCAGCCCGGCCTGCTGCGCCAACCCGGCCAGCCGCAGCGCGGTCAGCGGCGACTTTTCAGAAGGCTTCAGCACCACGCTGTTGCCTGCGGCCAGCGCCGGGCCAAGCTTCCAGCAGGCCAGCAGCAGCGGAAAATTCCAGGGCACCACTGCCGCGACTACTCCAATCGGCTCACGAGTAATCAACGCCAGATCGCCTTCGCCAGTTGGCGCGACTTCGCCGTAGACCTTATCAATAGCTTCGGCATACCAGCGGATAGCGCGCCAGGCGCCCGGAATATCATCACGCAGGCTGTGGCGAATAGGCTTGCCGGTATCCAGCGTTTCCAGCAGCGCCAGCTCCTCGTGATGCTGTTCCAGCAAGTCCGCCAGACGCAGCAGGACCGCTTTTCGCACTGATGGCGCTGCCCGCGACCAGTCGCCACGTTCGAAAACTTCCCTTGCCGCCGCGACTGCCCTATCGACATCCGCTTTCCCGCCGCGCGCCACGCGCGCCAATACTGCGCGCGTTGTCGGATCCTCTTTGCTAAAAACAGCTTCGCCAGCCGCTGCCTGGTAGTCGCCGTCGATAAAAAGTCGGCTTTCAGAGCGGTATTCGCTGGCGAGCCGCCGCCAGTACTCCAGAGAGTGAAATTCCATACTTACTCCTTTTTTCAATAAGATAAGTAAACTGGCTATCCGGATTCAGGCGACAGCAAAGCCCCGGGAGCCTTTCCCGGGACGGCGGTCGTGAAACAGAGCGGCGGCGAAGCCTCAGAAAGTGGTAGGCGTGTGGGCGCTGATAATGCGGCAAATTTTTGCCGAGGTATTGCTGAAGCTGTGCGGAATCGCGGTGTTGATAGCGTAGCTTTGCTGCGCCACCAGATGATAGCTCTGACCGTTGAATTTCAGCACGACTTCCCCTTCCAGCAAGGTGCCTATCTCTTCTCCCTGATGCTTGATCCGCTCCCCGGTCGTGGTGCCGGGCTGATAGGTTTCAATCATCATCGCCAGCGTTCGGTCTGGCGCGCCGTTATGAATCAGCTTCATAGAGACGCCCTGGCTGCCGATTTCAATCAGTTCCTCAGGATTGATCACCACCTGAGGCTCAGCCGGAATTTCCGGCTCGGCAAAAAATTCGGATAGCGACAGACCGTAAACTTTCAGCAGTTTTTGCAGCGTGCTGATGGCCGGACTGACCTTGTCCTGTTCGATGGTGCTGATAGCGCTGTGTGTTAATCCAGACAGTTCGGCAACCCGGCGCTGTGACAGGCCCAGTTGCTGGCGGATCCCGGCTAAACGCTTGCCTGGTGCCAGGCCGTCATTGTTCATAAACGCATTTCCTTCAGTGTGGGTCAGAGCTGCTGCTTTTCAGCGTGGCGCTGCTGACAGGCCGTAATAAATCCCTCGAGCAAGATGCGCGACAGCGCATACTCGCTGCTTTTCCATTCCGGGTGCCACTGCACGCCCAGCGCCCAGGGGTGATCGCGCACGCTGACCGCCTCCACCAGGCCGTCCTGCGAGCACGCCTCCACGCGTAGCCGCGGGCCCAGGGTTTTCGCGCCCTGCCCGTGTAACGAGTTTACCCAGAATGTTTTACTTCCGGGTATCAATTGTGAAATTAATCCGTCCGGCTGGATTTTGATCTCATGCGAGGGCGCGTACTGCTGCTCGGTCGGCAGATCGGGATCTTCCCGGTGCTCCAGAAACTGCGGCTGTTCATACAGCCGCCGATAAAGGCTGCCGCCCGTAGCGACCACCAGCTCCTGCAAACCGCGGCAGATGGCAAAAATGGGGATGCGCCTTTCGAGCACCTGCGCAATCAGCGCCATGCTCAGAAGATCTCGCTCAGGATCGGCATCAGGCTCATCGCCGTTTTCACCATAGAGGTGCGGCTGCACATTGCTGGGGCTGCCGGGCAGCAGGACGCCGTCCAGCATCGGCATCACGCTGGCCAGCCGCGTCGGCTCTGCCAGCGCGTGCGGCAGGGCTACCGGCACGCCGCCCGCATCCAGTACGGCATTCAGGTACTTATTTTGCAAGGTATGACTCTGATGGCCTTTGACGAGGTTGCTGCACATCACCACCCCGACCACCGGCCTGTAAAATATATCGACCATCCTTCACCTCTCGTTGCGGACTAAATTTTTTACAAACGCGCCTGAAATTACCTGAAATGTTCAATATTTCCGCTCTTGTGTATTTTGATAACCCTTTTTTAAATCAAATGCAACATTTGAAAAACATTTTATTTGCGTATAGATTCTTTTCTTGTGCATTATATTTAACATTGCAGTAGCGTTCCCGTAACCCCACACAAAGCGAACAGCGGTGAATCATGGAAACTAATCTGATAGCAGTTGAAAATTTTGTACAGCAGGTGGAAGAGAGACGGAGCAGCGCCTTTGCCCGTGAGGTGGAAGAGTATCTGAGCCGCTACCCGGCAACCCAGTATGTCGATGTGATGCTGACCGATCTTAACGGCTGTTTCCGGGGAAAACGCATTCCGGTGACGGCGCTGCGTAAGCTGGAGAAAGGCTGCTATTTTCCCGCTTCGGTTTTCGCCATGGATATTCTGGGCAACGTGGTAGAAGAGACTGGCCTTGGTCAGGATCTTGGCGAGCCCGATCGCGCCTGCATCCCTGTTCCCGGCACGCTGACGCCTTCCGCTACCGATCCGGAAACGCTCGGTCAGCTGTTGTTGACCATGCTGGATGAAGATGGCGCTCCCTTTGACGTTGAACCCCGGAACGTGCTCAACCGCCTGTGGCAGCAGCTACAGCGGCGCGGGCTGCATCCTGTGGTAGCGGTAGAGCTGGAGTTCTATCTTCTGGATCGCCAGCGCGACGCCGAAGGCTATTTGCAGCCGCCGTGCGCGCCCGGTACCCAGGATCGCAATATGCAAAATCAGGTTTACTCGGTAGATAATCTCAACCATTTCGCGGCGGTGCTTAACGATATCGACGAGCTGGCTCAGCTACAGAAAATCCCGGCAGACGGCGCGGTAGCGGAGGCTTCGCCTGGGCAGTTTGAGGTGAATCTGCATCATACCAGCGATGTCCTGCAAGCCTGTGACCACGCGCTGGCGCTGAAGCGGCTGGTGCGGCTGGTGGCGGAGAAACATCATATGCACGCCACTTTTATGGCCAAGCCTTATGAAGAGTACGCCGGTAGCGGCATGCATATTCATCTTAGTATGCTGAACGATAAGGGCGAAAACGTGCTGAGCGACGCGGCTGGCGAAGATTCGCCGCTGCTGAAAAGGTCGCTGGCCGGTATGATTGCGATGATGCCCGCCTCTATGGCGCTGCTGGCGCCGAACATCAACTCCTACAGACGCTTCCAGCCCGGTATGTACGTGCCAACGCAGGCTTCGTGGGGCCACAATAACCGTACCGTTGCGTTACGCATTCCCTGCGGCGACCGTGATAACCATCGCGTGGAATACCGGGTCGCCGGTGCCGACGCCAATCCCTATCTGGTCATGGCTGCAATTTTTGCCGGTATCCTGCATGGCCTGGACAACGATTTGCCTCTGCCGCCTAAAGTCGAAGGCAACGGGCTGGAGCAGGACGGCCTGCCTTTTCCCATCAGGCAGAGCGATGCGCTGTGGGAATTCGCCCAACATGAGGCGCTATGCCGCCAGTTAGGCGAACGTTTTAGCCACGTCTGGCACGCCTGTAAGAATAACGAATTAGTACAGTTTGAGCGGTTGATCACAGATACAGAAATTAGCTGGATGTTGAAAAACGCCTGACGCCAGGCCGCCACCCTGCGCGTCCCGTGAGGAAACGGGATGCTTCGCCGGTTTTCCGGCAGCCCTGACTGTCGCCGCAGGAAAGTGAAAGCGGCAGCAGGTTTATAACGAGGTTCGCAGATGCGCTCTCTGTTACCTGCTCCGTACCCAATGAAGTTGTTCACGGCCCAGGCTTCTTTGCCGCAAGGGGGTTGTTGATGGCCGACGCCCTTCAGGAACAAACAGCGAAACCGGGACTGAAAAAATCCCTGAAGCTCTGGCAAATCGTCATGATGGGTCTGGCTTACCTGACACCGATGACGGTTTTCGATACCTTCGGCATCGTCTCCGGCATCAGCCACGGCCACGTTCCCGCTTCTTATCTGCTGGCGCTGGCTGGCGTGCTTTTTACCGCTATTAGCTATGGCAAGCTGGTGCGCCAGTTTCCCGAGGCCGGTTCGGCCTATACCTATGCGCAAAAGGCTATTAATCCGCATGTTGGTTTTATGGTGGGCTGGTCTTCGCTGCTGGATTATCTGTTTTTGCCGATGATTAACGTGCTGCTGGCGAAGCTCTATCTTTCGGTGCTGTTTCCGGAAGTGCCTCCCTGGATTTGGGTGGTGGGTTTCGTGGCAATAATGACCGCCGCCAATCTGAGGAGCGTCAGCCTGGTGGCGAACTTCAATACGCTGTTCGTGCTGGTTCAGGTCGCCATTATCAGCGTTTTTATTTTTCTGGTGATCCACGGGCTTTATCGCGGCGAAGGCGTGGGCACGGTTTGGTCAATGCAGCCCTTTATCAGCGAGAACGCCCATCTGATCCCCATTATTACCGGCGCGACCATTGTTTGCTTTTCGTTTCTCGGCTTTGACGCCGTCACCACGCTTTCTGAAGAGACGCACAATGCCGCAAAAACTATCCCGCGCGCTATTTTCCTGACTGCGCTTTACGGCGGGCTGATTTTTATTGTCGCCTCTTTCTTTATGCAGCTCTTTTTCCCGGACGTCAGCCGCTTTAAAAATCCCGACGCCGCGCTGCCGGAGATTGCGCTTTACGTCGGCGGCAAGCTGTTCCAGTCTGTTTTTCTCTGTACGACCTTTATCAATACTCTGGCTTCCGGGCTGGCTTCCCATGCCAGCGTTTCGCGTCTGCTTTATGTGATGGGCCGCGATAATGTGTTTCCGGAAAGAATTTTCGGCTACGTTCATCCCAAATGGCGCACGCCAGCGCTTAATGTGATTATGGTCGGCATAGTGGCGCTTTCAGCTATGTATTTCGATTTAGTCACGGCTACAGCGTTAATAAATTTCGGCGCGCTGGTGGCCTTCACTTTTGTGAATCTCGCCGTGTTTAACCAGTTCTATCGCCGTGAAGGACGTAATAAAAGCTGGAAGGAGAAGCTGCACTATTTGGCGCTGCCCATGGTTGGCGCGGCCACGGTCGCAGTCCTGTGGGTCAATCTGGAAGCGACGTCGCTGACGCTGGGTCTGGTATGGGCGGCATTTGGCGTGCTTTATCTGGCCTGGCTGACCCGCCGTTTCCGCCAGCCGCCGCCGCAGTTTGACAAGCTCCGCGCAGAACTGGGCGGAAAGTAGCATCAGCCAGGCTTAAGGCCTGGCTGGTTTATATCTATTTTCGCTGGGGAAAACGCAGAATTATTTATTGCCGGTCGGCAGAATAATACTGGAAATGTGACTGTCTATAACAGCTTTTATTAATAGCCATTATTCAGCAGTAGAAAAGATAAAATAGCGCATTCATTTTCCTGATATTTATAGCCAGGCTAATTGTGCTAAGAATTTGTAATTAGGATATTCCCCTGTTTACTCCTTGCTTTTGGCTAAATATATTAACCCCGCTGTATTAACCTTATATACAAGGAGAAAAGTAATGAGAGAAATCAGCCAACATGAAGTACAGATGGTCAGCGGTGCAGGCCTGACAGAAATTATCGGCGGCTTAACTACCGCCATGGACAATGTCTCAACCGCACTGCAAACCACCGTTGAATCTATTTCTGCCGCAACGGATAGCTGGACGATCCGCGGGCTGACCCACAAAGCCCTGAGCCTGTCTCGCGCCTATGCGAAACTCTCTTTCCTGTCCAGCATTCTGACCAGCCTTAATAGCACTACCGATACGACCACTACCGCTTGATTAGCGGATCAGGGTTATAAATAAGGCAGGCAATTCGCGCCTGCCTTTATTAACCACCGTATTTTTCCATAATATTCGCTGCGACCTGCGTGCGGCGGTGAAAAAGGCCAGAAAAGAGCATCATTAGTTTTCAAGTCGACAAAAATCGTAGCCTGACTGCCCCAGCCATTTTTCCCCTGTCCTGGACGACGCTATTTTTCTTCGTTAAAGACAATGCCAAGCTGTTTGCGCACCTCGTCCATCACCGAGAGCGTTTGTAATGAGGTTTCCAGAGAACGGATCGGCGAGCTGGTCAGGCCCTGCCCTACGCACCAGGCGAAGTGATCCGCCTCGTGATGCAGCTGTGCGTAACGATTACAGGGTTCTTCCCAGCGCAGTGTTTTGCCGCCCTGGCTGGAGGTCATCACAAAACCGCCCGGCGCGTAAAATTGCCCGTCCAGCACGATAGTTGCATCGCGTCCAGCGATCACCGCTCTGCCCGGTGTATTGCTGAACAAAGTAGTATTAAGTACCGAATGCATACCGTTGTTATGCTGCAATAACATTGAGGCCTGGCCATTCACGCCGCTTTCTGCGGGCTGACCGCATGCCTGAATGGCGGAAGGTGCGCCACCAACCATTGTGCTGAAAGCGATTAGGTAGCTGCCCAGATCCAGCATCGGACCGCCTGCCAGATCCACATTGAAAATGCGGTGATCGGGGGTAAAAAACTCACCGTGATCGGCGATAAGCGTATGCAGATCGCCCAGCGCGCCATCGGCAAGAAGCTGGCGCAGCACGCTATATTTGGGCGTGAAATCGCACCACATTGCTTCCATACAGAGCACGCCCTGCCGCTGTGCCTCCGCCTGTAGCTGTGTTCCTTCGCGGGCATTAAGTGCCAGCGGCTTCTCTATCAGTACGTGTTTACCTGCCTGTAGCACCTTCATCCCGTCAGGAAAATGATGGTTATGCGGCGTGGCTATGTAAACGGCATCAAGATCCCGCGCGGCAAGTAGTTCATCAACAGAGGTAAAAACCTGCGGAATGGCCCATTTATCGGCGAACGCCCGCGTTTTCTCGCTGTTGCGCCCCGCCACGGCAATAATTTGCTGTCCGCCCTGCTCCCGCAATGATTTAGCAAAATGCGCGGCGATCCAGCCTGGCCCCAAAATACCCCAGCGCAAAGCGGGCAGAGTTTTGCGATCGGGAAGCTGGGGTTCAGGTAATGAAGTGGGAAACATGCTGGCTCCTTGTAGGGTAAGAATTGCTGTCGGATACGCCGACTTTTTGTCGGTCTTGCCACTACTATAAGACTGAAAACGGCAGGTAGGTGCCGCCTGCTTGATGGAAATCCCTCAGTCTTTTTTCTTTACCGCAGTACAACAGAGCCAGCAATAAACTGGCGAAAAGAGGCATGACGCGCTAAGCTCGCCGCCAAATTTCCAGAATCGAAACGCCTGTATGAAACATAAAAAACTTGTCATTGTCGCTCTGCTGGCCGTCATTGCCGGGCTTTATCTCTTTAACAAGCCCCATAAGCAGGATCCGCACTATTATGCTGCCGTCTGCGTGGTGATTAACGATATGGCTAAGCCCACTTCGACAGCGGATTTTATGCAAAAAATGCAGGCAGTGATCGCGAACGAAAATTCTTCTTATGCGGTTGATAAAGTCGCTTTTGACGCACAGTCGGCACAGAGCGCGATCCGCCGCTTTCAGGAAATGAACGAGCAGGATAAAGCGCAGGCCGCCCAGGGAACCGACGCCTGCCTGAGCAAGATGTTGCCCACCGTCAGATAATTTTGCCCGGCCCGTCTCTGGCGACGGGCCTTTTTCTGCCCTGGTTTGGATTAGTAAAGCTTTATCATTCTTATCCCGCGCCGCCAGGCAAAAGCAAACAGGCTGTAATAGTCCTTTACAGTGCTAGCAATCCCCCTCACCTTTATGTGGAACTACTCGGCTCGTTCAGATTATTCGTAGCCATAAAATGGTAACAGAGCAGACCAGATTTCTCTTCGCTAAGCGTAAAGATAGCGACAAGATGAAATAATTTCAGGTTAGTTTTACGACCAGATAAAAATAATTTTTATCACAGCATTTTGTAAAAACGAAAAAAAACAGAAACAGAATAATCGGCTTTCCGGGCCGCTTATTATAGAAATAATCAGGCCCATTTTGTTATTAATAAAATATTCTTAACAACTTAAGTAGGTATTAATCTGTAAATTACATGCCCGTCTCATTCTACATCTTAGAAAAGTTATACTATCTATCATAGACTTACCTGATAATACCCTACTTTTAACATGGGAAAGCAAATGCAAGCTGAATATTATTATGTAACTCAGTATCCCGATCATATGGAATTTCATTTACTGCACAGGCGCGGCTGCCAGAAGATGCCCGGGAAAAGCAGAATGACATTTATCGGCAGCTTTTATGCGCCGTTGCAGGCGCTGACCATTGCTAAAGTCCGCTTCGGCAGCCAGGTGAAAGCCTGCTATTTTTGCTGCCGGGCAGAGCCTGAACATAGCGGCCGCTCCGGCTCGTCTGTTTCCTGTCGCTCCTGAAAATCAACAGAGGCGTATTCCTTCAACTGTTCGTGCAGATAATCTATAAAATACCTGATCCTTTTCGGCACCTGCCTGGTATGGGTATAAACCGCGTAAATATCCGCTGATGGCAATTGGTATGAGGTCAGCACCTGTACCAGATTGCCCGCCAGGATCGCTTCACGTGCATCCCACCAGGAGCGCAGGATCAGGCCGTGACCGTCAAGCGCCATGCGCATGGCTACTTCTCCGTCGTTAGTAGTCAGGCTTCCCTGTACCTTTTGCCGCAGCTCTTTCCCCGCTTTGTTGAAGCGCCAAACCGCAAAGTCCGCCTCGTGCTGGCGCAGCACTATGCAGTTATGCTGCGACAATTCTTCTACTCGCTGCGGCGTACCGTTGCGCTGCAAATATTCCGGCGAGGCGCATACCACACGATAGTTGGCAGCAATACGCCGCGCAACCAACCTGGAATCGGGTACTTCTCCCACGCGGATATCCACATCAATTCCCGCATGCAGAAAATTAAGCGGCTGGCTGGAAAGCTGGAGGTTAAGCGCCAGCGTCGGATGCCGGGCAGCAAACTGCGAAACCAACGGAGCAATATAGCGACGCCCAAAACCAAAAGATGCATTGATATTCAGGCTGCCATGCAGCACGGCGCTTTCACGACTGACTTCTTCCTCCAGCTGCGCCAGCTGGCTAAGGATTGGCTTAGCACCTTCTGCATAGCGCGCGCCTTCCGGCGTCAGTTCCAGCCGTCGCGTCGTACGCCTGACCAGCTGCACCCCTAATTTTTCCTCTAAAAGCGTCAGCCGCTTGCTGACGGCTGGCAGACTCAACCCCAGTTCACGGGCTACCTCAGTCAGGCTGGAGAGCACGGCAACGCGCATAAAGAAGCGCAGATCTTCGCTGGTTGTTGCCAGTTCTTTACTTTTAGTTAACATTGCATTGAATTCCAGGCTAATTATTTAATAATAATGCGGCAATACACTCGGTGCGGAAAGTCAATTTTTACAGGAGAAGCGCTATGGGTGAGGAAGCACGTTATAAAATCGCCGTTATTCCCGGCGACGGCATTGGCAAAGAGGTGATGCCGGAAGGCGTGAAAGTGATAACTGCCGCTGCTGAAAAATTCGGTATCGCGCTGGAATGGGTCTGGTTCGATTTTGCCAGCGCGGATTATTACCAGCAGCACGGCAAGATGCTCCCGGATGACTGGTTCAGCTTACTGAAGCCTTTTGACGCTATTTACTTTGGCGCGGTCGGCTGGCCGGAGATCGTCCCGGATCATATCTCACTGTGGGGCTCCCTCTTACAGTTCCGGCGGCAGTTCGATCAGTATGTCAATTTGCGCCCGGTCAGGCTGCTGGCTGGCGTCGCATCGCCGCTGGCAAACCGCAAGCCGGGCGATATCGATTTTTACGTGGTGCGTGAAAATACCGAGGGTGAATACTCCAGCGTTGGCGGCGTCATGTTTCCCGATACGGAAAGAGAAATCGTGGTCCAGGAAACGGTAATGACGCGCACCGGCGTCGACCGCATCCTTAAGTTCGCCTTTGAGCTGGCGCAAAAGCGTCCGGCTAAACATCTGACTTCTGCCACTAAATCTAACGGTATCGCCATTACCATGCCATGGTGGGACAGTCGGGTAGAGGCGATGCGCGGCAATTATCCTGAACTGAACGTGGATAAATATCATATTGATATTTTAACGGCGCACTTTGTACTGCATCCCGACAGGTTTGACGTAGTGGTCGCCAGTAACCTGTTTGGCGATATTCTCTCCGATCTCGGGCCAGCCTGCACCGGCACTATCGGCATTGCGCCTTCCGCCAACATCAATCCGGAACGCAACTTTCCCAGCCTGTTCGAACCGGTGCATGGCTCCGCGCCGGATATCGCCGGAAAAAGCATCGCTAACCCGGTCGGCCAGATCTGGTGCGGCGCGATGATGCTGGAACATCTGGGGCATGCCGACGCGGCGGAAGCTGTGGTCAACGCTATTGAATCCATACTGGGCAGGGGCAATAAAGCCATATTAACGCCCGATATGGGCGGCACCGGAAAAACCTCTGACGCGGGTAATGCTATTGCCGCCGCGCTTTAAATTTTCATCCGGGGAGAAATGGGACTTCTCTCCTTTAAGTTTAATTTACAAATAAATTTTCTCCGCCCCGTTGTAAAATCATAAAAATATGAGACTATTCTCATTAAAAACGCGATAAACTTATGAAATAGCGATTCAGTACCGTTAAACAATGGCTGAGAATATTCCTGGCTAACTCGCAACTTTTTAATTAATGTAAGTTATCCGTAAGATGAAATATTTTTTTCTTCTGCGGCGAAGTTAACGCTAAGTTATGCAGATTGCTAAAGAAATAAATAAGTCGGCTCGCTTAACACTTTTACTAACAGTTAAAAAAATGTTTGTGTATCGTTACGCCATTAGATGCGCATAGTAAATCAAGTAAGATTTAATTCTAAAACCCCGTCTTAAAATAGCCTTTAATTTTGATGATTATAGATCAACCTCAACAGATTATAATTCTGTCATTAAGAAAATAATCAACACCAATCACCAACAAAGAACAAAACTACAGCCTTAAACTTCATAAAAATCAGAAATACAGGTTAAATAACAAAGTGCAATGTCAGTGTTGAGCCCATTTTACCTCAACGGGTACTATGGCCTTGTTCAGAAAGGGGACTCCGTTTGACCGGCTTTATAAAACCGCTCTGGTTTTTTGTAGGGAGGCAAGAAAAATGGATCGGCAAAGCGCGAAAATCTATGGCTACAGGATTGAACCGGATATCCAGGTAGATATTGCCCAGAACAGGATTATTAATATTACCCAGCTGACAAACGAAAAGGGCAAGAGCGTAGTAAAACTAAGAAAAACCATGATGCGCCTTTTTATTTATCTGCTGGAAAACGCTAATGGCAAAGTTGTCGGCAATGAAGAGATCTTAACCAACGTTTGGGATAAATATGGCCTTAGCTCTTCATCCCAGCGGCTTTGGCAGGTTATGCGCTGCCTGAGGAATAATCTCGCCAAGCTGGGTATTGCAGAAGACTTTATTATCCGCGCCGAGAAAGACCACGTCAGGGGCTTTTATATTAATAAAGACAGGGTAACACCTATTTATTATTTCGACGCCAAGAATTTGTAGTAAACAAACTGCAAATGTCCCTACTGGGGAAAAGAAGATCCTGGCCAGCCAGGCCGGATCTATTTTAACTTTTATGAAAATAAGGATATGTAATGAAAAAATTGCTAATCGCCGCCGCCGTGATGGCCGCGTTTGCGGGTGGAAGTGCTCAGGCTGCTTCAACAGGTGTGATTGAGTTTAATGGTTTACTGACTGAAAGTACTTGTAATGTTGACAGTGTCAATGGTACAGCAGGGGCAGACGGAGAAGTTACTTTGCCGCCCCTTGATATTAGCACGTTACCTGCACAGGATTCTACAGCAGGCGATACAGCCTTTACAATTGAGCTTAGTGGTTGTACAAATGCAAGTACAGTAGCAGCTTATTTTCAGGCTGATACACAAGTCAATACTAATGGCCGTTTAACAAACACCACTACAAACGGCGCTAACGTAACGCTGCAGCTTCTTGATTATGCTGACGCTGCAGATAGTAATAATAATGCTATCACTATTGGCAGCGACGCTCAGAGCAATAGTACCGAGTTTGTTGATGCAACTTCTGGTGTAGCAACGCTTAAATATGGTGTTCGCTACTTTGCAGAAAACGGCGCCGCTACTGCCGGTACTGTTACCAGCAGTGTTGTCTACGCGCTTATGTACAAATAAAAAAGTTGCAGAGAGAGAAATTGCTCTCTCTGCCTTTTATTTTATAACAAGATAAATATGAAAAAGTTCTTTTACCTGATATTGATCACTGCCATAACGGTGATCTCAGAAAATATAGCTTTCGCCGGCATAGTTATAACTGGAACCAGAATCATCTATCCATCAGATGCCAGAGAAGTAAGCGTAAAAATAACGAACAAAGGCAAAAGGCCCGTATTAATTCAAAGCTGGATTGATGATGGCGATACCGAGGCCACGCCGGATAAAATTAGCGTGCCTTTCGTTTTGACGCCGCCGATAAACCGCGTAGAACCAGAAAAAGGACAAACGCTGCGCATCAGCTATACAGGCGCGAATCTGCCTGCAGATCGGGAAACGGTATACTGGCTAAACGTGCTGGAAATCCCGGCCAAAAACCCGCTTCTGAAAGATAAAAATCTGCTGCAAATGGCTTTTCGTACCCGAATTAAATTGTTCTTTCGCCCGACGAGTTTAAAAGATGATGCTAATGAAGCAATAAATGCTCTCACCTGGCGACAAGCCGGGCAGCAAGTGATTGCGAACAACCCTACACCTTATCATGTTTCTTTAATTAAAATTGACATCAATGGTAAAGAAAAATCTGTGGATATGGTTATGCCCTTTTCAGAGAAAGCTTTCAATATCGCAGGTAAACCCGGAGCAAAAATAACCGGGAGTTATGTTAATGATTATGGTTCGGTCAGGGAATTTGAATCGCAGATTAGATAGGCGTCGCTGTAATTTTAATTATATACATGCTTCGCCGATGCTTAATCCGCTCTTTTTATAAAAAGGATTTTTATGGAAAATGCCGCGCCACAGGGAAACAGGTGGAAAAAAGCGCAGCTGGCTTTTATTTTCCCTTTTATTTCTTCCGCCTATGCACTTAATACCCCTTCACCAGCCGTGCAGGAGGTTGCCAAAAACGTGGAGTTTGACCCTTCATTTCTGAACCTTGGCGACAAAAATGCGATCGATCTTAGCCGTTTCGCTAATGGCGCTGCCGCATTGCCCGGTATTTATCGCACGGCGGTTTATATTAACAACGACCTGTTGGGGACATATAGCATTGAGTTCAAAACCGCCACGGATAAGAGCGTTTATCCGTGTCTCGCTGCCGATATATTGAAAAGCATTCCTTTTAACTACGATAAATTGCCTAAAGATTTTTTAAAGGAGGAGCGGGAAAGCAAATCCTGCACGAATTTATCTGCAGCCACTACTGAAGTTGCCCTTTATTACGACAGTAACGAGCAGCGGCTTGATATTGCCGTACCGCAAATCTATATGTTGCGTAATGCACGTGGCGCGATTAGTAAAGAGCGCTGGGACAGCGGTGTTCCGGCCGCGCTGCTGGGGTATAACGTTAATGCCTACAGCAGTGAAAGCGGTAACAGCAGCTACAAATCCGTTTATGCCAGCCTCAACGCCGGGCTGAATATCGGCAGCTGGTATCTGCGCCACAACGGCAGCTGGAACTGGCAGGAAAACGGCGGCGGTAAATATAGCGCCTCTAATACATATCTACAGCATGATGTGCCGGCGCTGGAGAGCCGGGTGTTGCTTGGTCAGGCCAATACTTCGGGAACGCTTTTTGACACTCTGCCTTTTTCCGGCATACAGCTTGCCAGCAACACGCAAATGCTGCCGAACTCGCTGCGCGGCTACGCGCCAGAAATCCACGGCATCGCTCGTACCAACGCAAAAGTTACGGTGCGCCAGAGCAGCCGGGTGATTTATGAAACTACCGTGCCGCCTGGCGAGTTTTTAATTAACGATCTTTATCCCACCGGCTATGGTGGCAATCTTGCCGTCACCGTGCATGAGTCTGACGGCAGCGAGCAGCATTTTGAAGTGCCCTACGCTTCGGTTGCGCAGCTGCTCAGGCCGGGCAATAGCCGTTACGCTATCACTGCCGGGAAGCTTCGCGACAGCTCGCTGTCGGAAAAGCCCGCTTTCGGTCAGGCTACGCTGCAGTATGGCCTGAACAATATGCTAACTGCCTATGGCGGTTTTCAGGCCAGTCAGCATTATTATGCCATACAGTCAGGTATGGCATTGGGCACCGGTATCGGCGCTTTCGCGCTGGATGCGACCCACGCCCGCACTCAGTTGAACGGCGATGCTTCCTTGCTAAGCGGACAAAGCCTTGAGCTGAGCTATAGCAAGACGCTTAGCGCCACCAGCAGCCAAATTTCGCTGGCGGCCTGGCGCTTTTCTACCAGCGGCTATATGGATTTTATGACCGCGATGCAGACGCGAGACGCGCTTGCAAACGGGCTGCAAAGCGGCTCGATCGGGCGCGCCAAAAACCGTCTGGTGATGACCTTCAACCAGGGGCTGCCGGAAAGCTGGGGCAATCTTTATGCCAGCGGCTCGCTGCAGAATTACTGGAACCAGGCGGGCAGCAGCAAGCAGTACCAGCTGGGCTACAGCAACCAGTATAAAAAATTATCCTGGGGATTAAGTATCAACCGCAGCTGGTCTCTTTACGGCACTGCGCAGAATAACTACCTGTTAAATTTCAGCCTGCCGCTGGGGAACAGCAGCGGTTCATCCGTACCACAGCTGCGCGTAGACCTGGCGCACGACAGTACCGGCAGCACTTCTGAGCAGGCATCGGTTTCCGGCACGGCCGGACAATCCAGCCAGTTCAGCTACAGCGCTACCGCCGCTCATGCCAACCAGGGTTCCGGCAGCAGCGGCTCGCTTAGCGGCTCCTGGCGCAGCGCTATATCTTCACTCAGCGCCGGCTACAGCAAAGGTTCCGGCTATCACAGCCTTTCCGGAACGATTAGCGGCACCGCTATCGGCCATGCTGGCGGCGTAACCTTCTCTCCCTATACCTCCGACACTTTCGCGCTGGTCGAAGCGAAAGGCGCACAGGGCGCCAGCGTCTCCAGCTATCCTGGCATCTATGTCGACTGGAACGGCTATGCCGCCGTGCCCTACCTGAATGCCTGGCAGCTGAATGAGGTCTCGCTGGATCCCAACGGTATTCCGGATGATATCGAGCTGGATAACACCTCGCTGAAGGTAGCGCCATGGTCAGGCGCGGTCGTTAAATTGCAATACGGCACCAGGCGCGGCACAGCGCTATTAATTACGGCGACTTACCAGGGCGAACCGGTTGCTTTCGGTGCCGACGTGCTTGACAGCAAGGGCAACCATGTCGGCACCGTCGGCCAGGGCGGCGTGGTTTACGCACGCGTTCAGGAGCAAAAGGATCGGCTGCGCGTGAAATGGGGAGACAGCCCGGATAGTCAATGTAGCCTGGGCTATAGGCTGATAATGCAGGCTGATACCCCCAACCAGCGTGAACTCCAGCGCTTTAACGGCGTCTGTGAAGCTATCGGCACGACAACGCCAGAGACAACAGATCAAAAAATGGCGGAAGCGCCGCATGCTACCGGCCACGGCCACACTTAATACGGATTACGGAAATGGATATTTGCTGTCTGACAAAAATACGCGGCCTGGCCGTAACACTATTCGCCCTACTGGCTTTGGCCTGCAGCCCGCAGGCATTTGCCCTGAGCTGTAGCTTAGATGCCAATGCGGGTTATATGAAATACGAGATTCCTTTGCAGCCTCAGGTGACCGTTGGTCCTGACGTCAGCGTTGGGACTATTATCTATCGCCATACCTTTAAGCCTTCTCGCGAAACAAACGTTCGCTGTTTTCAAAGTACCGCGACTGAATACCAGCCCACTCTCAGCTGGCATTTTGATCGCACTTATACTCCTACTTCAGGATCGGGCGGCAATTTTAATCCTGATAAAGTTTTCGAAACGGGCATACCGGGTATCGGCGTGGCGGTTTATGCCCATAATAAGCCGCTGGATGGTTTTACCCTTCCGTTTACCCATAACTCCTGGAACAAAGAGCATTCAGAAAATGAAATTGTCTGGCAGGCACAAGGCGGCTTCGGATTTGATCTGGTATTGATTAAAACCGGCACGGTTTCGCCCGGCACTATCACCAAAGCGAATTTGCCTGTTGTTCAGGTTGATTTCCAGGCGCCGGGCATCGCCGATATAAGAATGGTTGATATTAGTTTCCAGGCAGCATTAAAAATTTACTCACAAACCTGTACGACACAGGATGTTCCGGTAGATATGGGAAATTATGAAGTGGCCGATACTTTTACCGGTAAGGGCAGCGTGACGAAATGGGAGGATGCCTCGATTCATTTATACGATTGCCCACCATTCTACGGTATATTGAATGACGAGCAAAATACCTGGAACAGCAATGACGGCGGCAAAGGAATAGGTGCCATCACTAATAATATTCTTAATTTGGTGCTAACAGCTAATACTCAAATCATTGACAGCGCCAAAGGTATTTTTGGCCTGAAGTCGGAAAGCGGCAGCGCCCAGGGCGTCGGGATCCAGCTGGCCTATGGCAACACTACCGATGCCGATCTTGAATCCAATTTCGTTAACTTTGGCGCCAGCAAGAATTACACCATGCTAACCGATACGGCAACGGCACAGACGCTACCGCTGGCCGCTCGTTATATCCAAACCGAATCGGCCGTTAGCGCAGGAAAAGCCAATTCTAGCGTAACCTTCACCATCAATTATTACTAGGGCTGGCGCAGCAGGAATAAAAGGAAGAGGGAACTATGTGCATATATGTTATTTCAGATGATATCTATTATGTGGCAGGCCTGAAGCATTTTCTGGCTGCCAATGGCATAGCGATGAAAGGATTTAGCTACGAAAGCTGGCTAACTGAATTTCGGCCCGGCGACCTGACCAGAGAAGACACCGTGATTATTGATGTTAATTTTACCAACTGCCATACCAAGCTGGGCATGGCAAAAAATATTGACTACTTCGGTATTAATATCGTATTTATCGTTGATTTCCCTTTACAGAATGAGCATAAGGGTTTTCATCCTTACTGGCTGATTTCAAAAAAAAGCACCTTTAAGAAATATATTCCCCTGTTGCGCGTCGTTCCTGATGACGATGTGCTGCACTATAACCAGCTTTCCCGCAAAGAGACATTGATTCTGAAAGAGCTTGCCTCCGGAAACTCCGCTATTTTTATTTCACGCAAGCTGAATATTTCTGTGAAAACCATTAGTTCGCACAAGCAAAATGCCGTTCGTAAGCTGGGCATGGTGAAAATGAACGATATGGCGCTGGTCTGCTATAAAGAGATCCTGAATCTCTATTCCGGCTTTAATAACAGCTATCTGGGATTAAGGAATGCCTCGCCCTTTGGCACCTCGCCGCCCTTACCGCGACTGCAGTAAAAAAACAGGAGGTATCAGCCTCCTGTGAGGTTGATGACAAACCCCTGGTCGCGTTTAAACCAGTGGCAGAGCAGCAGAGGCAGACCGGAACATGGACACGCCGTCCCCGTGGGCTCGGTTGGCGCGTCCATGCGCCAAACGGTCCGCTTATCCGCTCTGCCTCTGCCGCTATCAAGCTGCGGCGTTACTGTAAAAGAGTCACTCCTGATGAACAGTTCACGTTTGTCAGCAGTCTGACAGGAGGCATCAGCCTCCTGTTGAGCTATTCGCTGACGCGATAGCGCTCCAGCCAGTGCGCGTATGGCGCTGGCAGCACCCATGAAGGCCGCTCCTGCTTCAGCGCGCGCGCGGCCTGATAGGCCCAGTTCGGGTTCGCCAGGTGCGCTTTACCAACCATGACCAGATCCAGCTGACCTTTTTCGACGGCTTCATCCGCAATCAGCGGCGCATCGATTCCCCAGGCGGAAGCTACCGGAATATCTGCTTCACGACGGACGCGTTCCGCGATCGGCGCCAGGAAAGCTGGTCCCCATGGGATATTCGCATCCGGCGTAGAAAAGCCGATGCTGACGCTGAGCAGATCCAGACCGCCCTCGCGGAATTTTTTCGTCAGCTCGATCGCTTCTGCCAGCGTTTCTTCATCGCGGCCATCGTATTCGATCACACCAAAACGCGCCGTCAGCGGCAGGTTTTCCGGCCACTCGTTACGCACGGCGGCCAGCGTCTCCAGCAGGAAGCGGCTGCGCCCTTCCAGATTGCCGCCGTACTGATCCTGGCGCTGATTCGCATGCACCGAGAAAAAGCTCTGCGCCAGATAGCCATGCGCAAAATGCAGCTCCAGCCACTCAAAACCGGCATCGCGGGCGCGCTGTGCCGCCACGGCAAAATCATTGCGTACGCGGGCGATATCTTCCAGCGTCATCTCATGCGGCACCTGCTGCAGGTTAGCGCCGAAAGCGGTAGCGGACGGCGACAGCGTTTCCCAACTGCGCGGATCGGTTTTGGCAATATGATCGTCGCCTTCCCAGGGACGGTTAGCGCTGGCTTTACGGCCCGCATGAGCGATTTGAATGCCCGGCACCGCGCCTGCGGCCTTGATTTCGCGGGCAATAAGCGCCAGCTTTTCCGCCTGTTCGTCGTTCCAGATGCCCAGGCAGCCCGGTGTGATGCGGCCTTCCGGCGCAACCGCCGTTGCTTCCACCACGACCAGGCCAGCGCCGCCGCGCGCCAGGCTGGCGTAGTGCACGCGATGCCAGTCGTTGCTCAGGCCTTCTTCAGCGCTGTACTGGCACATTGGCGCTACCGCAATGCGATTGCGTAACGTTACATCTTTTAAGGTGAACGGGGAGAATAACCCTGACATAAAAAACCTCTTGATTACTGGGGAGAGAGACCTCGGCAGATAACAGCTCTGGCGCGCTCTGAACATGCGAGGATTATTAACGCGATGCCAGGCGTAGCGATAAGCGGTTAATGCTCTGACTAAGCCTGGCGTAAGGGCTTACTCGTAGTAGATATAAAAAATTGCCGTAGAATCAGCGCGTCCGGCTTTAATGCTTTCCGCTACCTGGTAGTAGTTGGCGGTAAAAGGAATCAGGGTCGTGCCCTGCTGAAAAGGCACCTTTATGCTGTCCACGTCAGGATTTATTTTTTTACCGTCCAGCAACAGCCTGATGCCTACTCCTGCAGCGCTATTTTCCTCCTGGCTCAGGGCAATCACGGAGTTGTTTAAATCGGCATAACCATAGTTTGGTTCAACATGCACTCTTACGTTAGCAGCGCTTCCCTCGCAATTTGTCAGCGTAATGGCGAAAGGCACAGTCGGCCCCATGCTGCCAACGCCATGAAAACTGGCGGTAGAAACCGTGCCCATATCTACGCTGGTCTGGCTATTGATGGTACAGCCGCCAGTGCTTATCTGGACGCTACCGTGAAAATCAATATCGTAGAGTTCTCCCATTAAGTTGTCATCCTGATCCGACTCGGAGACGGCAATGGATTGTTCTATCTGGCCGCTTTTACCGTAGTCACTCTCGCTATGGGTTTTTACAATATAAAGCTTGTCGGTGATGGCAGCCGTGCCGTTATATTGCAGCCCGCGTCGCAGCCTTGCGCCGTCCAACCCTGGAAAAAGCGAGGTCATACATCCCCAGGTACCAGCCGCCGAATTGTAGTTTGTCCAGACGATCCCTAAACCCAGGTCGCTGATCCCCATGCCTTTGTCCAGAACCCGGCAAATAACGCCATCCACAGTAACCGTCATTCCTGAGCTGTCCCAGCCCGGATTGCTGACGCTGGAGACCTGCTGATTGCGAGCTCCAGCGCCGCAGGTAATATTTACCGTATTGGTCGCCACTTTTAAAATATCGCCAGGCTGAGCGTCGGCAGGCACAATCACTGTCTGCATATTAACGTTGTATCTGCTGCTGTCGGACTGGCAAATACTCTCCGCGCTGGCGTGTCGGGCAAACAGCAGCCCCGCGAAAATAAGCAGGATAAGTGTGGGATACAGCCGAGGTAAATTGTTTTTCAGCCGGTAAAAAGCTTTATTGCCGCACTGCGCTTTATCCCGCCGGTGTAGGGCAAATAGCGATGATTCGAAGATTAATCTTTGCATTCCAGCTCCGCTATAATTATCCCGCTGCGCTTTACGCCGTCGCGCGGCTGAAAGGGAACTTTACATTGACGATTTCCAGGCAGGGCCACCTGCAAATCCACTTTTTCCGGTACGCCGGTGAGATAAACCTGCCCGCGTTCATCCGCTATGCCACTGATGTTGCCCGCACTGACGACTGCGCCCAGCGGCAGCGGTTTGCCATGATGCGTAAGCGTTAAAAAAACCCTGTATCCTGACCGGGTAGCGTAATCCATCAGCACCAGCGCTTCGCGTGTGGGGACTTTTTTCTGCACGCGCTCCGTTAGATCGATTTCATCATCAAGTCCGTCGCCATCCAGCACGATTTCGTTCTCCTGATAGGCAGCCAGCGCAGGTACGATGGCATAGCCCCAGCTATTGGTGGCCAGGCCGTTCCGGTTAACTATTTTTACATTCTTTGCGCCAGCGGCCCGTACCAGGGCGTAACTGCTGCCTTCCGACAGAGGTTGGGAAAGCGTAACACCATAGGGATGCGCCACTATCGCCCCGCTGGCGGCCCAGGTAAGGCGCTCATTCTGACCGTAATAGTTGCTGTAGCCGAGACTGAGGGTGGCTGAGGAAGTTTGCAGGCTGCCGGTAAGCGCCGTGCTGTCGCTGGTTTTACCCGCGAACTGCGCGCGCGCCTGTGCAATGGACCAGGAGAATTTATTGTCCTCCAGCGTTGAGCCAAAAAGCGTGGTCGCCATACTGCTGCCGCCAGAACGGGAGTCCGAGAGGCGATTGCTGAGGGTTAAGGCACTGGCGGAACCAGGCGCCAGCCATTTACCGAGCGGTAGCGAAAAGCTGGCGGAAACCACGCTGTCTGTTTTTCCCGTGCGCCCGCTTTTATTCAGACTCTGGCTAAGGTTTAGCGTGATCCCGTCTAAATTTTTGCTCCAGTTACTGGTGACGGCACGCGCCGTGCCCTGATGATCATGCCAGTATGCCTGCTGCCAGGCGGAAAGCGACACCGAGCCAAACCAGCCGAAGTTCTGATTAAGCGTCAGCTGGGCGCGTTTTTTTACGCTGCCGCTGCTGACCAGCGCAGGATAGCGGTAGTAGCGGCTGGCTTCGTCAAAATTCAAATAGCCTTCGGTATCAAACCGCCAGGCAGACAGCGACAAAGTTGTCGCGGTGCTGTCCAGCCGTTTGCTATAGCGTAGTCGCCATGATTGCCCTTTACTGCTGTCGCCGTTGTTAAAATGCGTTTCGGCATGGGTCATATCCAGCGATAGCGCGCCCAGCTCTCCCAGGCTCTGCCCTACACCCAACATCCCTGCCTGATAGTCTCTGGCCGCAATAGCGCCGCCATAAACGGAAGTGTTATTCAGCAGGCCATAAAGCGCTTCTATCTGTATAAAGGGTTGGGTTATCGCTCCCTCAGCATCCGTATAGCCGTTGCCATATTCGCCTGCTGCCAGCGCATATTGCACTCGCCCCTGGCGAAGAGCGACCGGCGGCGTAGCAAAAGCCTGCACGGTTTTTCGAATTTCGCCGTTTTCCTCGCGAATAGTGACCTCCAGATCGCCAGAGGCACCTGTCGCATACAGATCGTTAATCACAAAGTTGCCAGGCGGCACGAAGGTCTGATAAAGAAGATTGCCGTTTTGCCGAATTTCTACCGTGGCGTTGGTCAGGGCAACGCCGCGAACTATTGGCGCATAGCCTCGCTGACTGAAAGGCTGCATTTCGTCCTGGGATGAGAGCGCGATGCCGCGAAAGCTAAAGCTGTCGAAAACCAGCCCGGGGCTACCCGTTTCGCCGATAGTCAGACGTGAACGCAGCGTGCGGATATCCCTTTCCAGCCAGGTTTGCAAACTTTTCCACGAGGCTTTTCCTGAGCTGATGGTGGCGTAGTAACTGGTATTACGTAACCGCCATGCGCCCACATTAAGGCCGCTACGCAGGTTAAGGTATTGCGAAATACTCTGCTCGCCGGACAAACGCTGTGGCGTTTTTGTTTTGAGCCCGCTCAGGTTATAGGAGGAGAAAAGCATTGGTATTCCCTCTTCCCAGCGCTCAGGCGCTATATAGCCGCGCGCCTGTTTATCCAGAGCCGCCTGGGGAACAGAGAGGTTAAGCAGCCGCCGCTCGAAATTGAATTCCGTTTTTGCCTGGGGAATGTAAGACGCGAGATCGGTTATTTCAGCCTCTTCCGGCAGCGCCGCCAGCGCGGAAATGGCCTGAACTTTTACGCCCAGCGCTTTTAGCAACCTGACGGAAAGCGTCGGGCAGAGGCGATCGCCGCAAGTCACGAACTTCAGCATTTTTATATCGGCTGGCTGGTGATTAACGTGAATCGACACCCGGTAATTTCCCGGCAGCTGGCCGGAAGTCTGCGCAAGCAGGGAGAGATCCAGCTGTGCCTTCTGTTCTTCGCTAAGGTGCAGCGCGTTAACATTGAAATAGAGTTCGGCCCAGGCCGGAAGGGAGACTGCTGTCAGAAAGGTCGCCACCAGGCCGGAAAAAACGATAGCCGACGTTTTTTTTCCGGGTAGTTTTTGTCCAGCGCTCGGGCGCGCGAGTCCAACATTAGAATCTTTCATTCCGCTCCGGCGTGGAGCCGCCGAAATCGTTGATAGTGCTGAAGGTCACGCTGGCGATTTTGCCGGCGGGCGTAGTTATCGTGCGCGAGGAGAAAGGCATCAGCGTTCCCGGCCTTTCCAGCGGCTGCCCGTTAACTTTCATGCGGGTCAGCGTTACCACGTAAGGCGTGGGATTATTAAAAGTCAGGCTACCCACACTCGGCGTCAGTCTTAGTTTTTTCCAGGCATCACCAGCGCTTTGCGAAGTCAGGCTCGCAGGGCGATAAATCAGTTTGATAATATTTTGCGTGGCGATAATCAGGCGGTTAGTCGGCCCCGCTTTTGGCGTTGCCGGCACGGCCCGGACGTTAAGCAGAAACAGGCTTTCTCTGTCGTTCGCCAGCCCGTTTGCTCCGCCACCGGTATAAACGACCCGAACTGCGCCAGCGCTGTTGCTATCCAGCTTAAACAGCGGTGGCGTAGTAATAAAAGGCGTTTTATTCTGGCTCTGGCTAAAATCTGTTACCCATGCCTGAACTAAATAAGGCACGCTGTCGCCGCGATTATTTAAAGGCACGCTGGCCTCGTTTTTTCCCTGAAGGTAAATAAGGCGCGTGGCTCCCAGTGCCAGACCATTGGCGTAGCCAGCAGAAGAAAATAATATCGCCAGACAGGGTGCCAGGATGGCGCAATTAAATAATCGCATTGAGACCTCTTCAGAAAACTGGCCCCTTATTTGATAAAAGGCCAGTTCAACACGGATTAGGATTCGGAATAATCAAGAACAAAAGTCACATCCGTATTAATGCTTCCTGTATAGGTGCCCGAACTGTAAGCGACCAGATAAGCGTTAAATCTGCCGGTCGCACTGGCAACCTCTTTCGTCAACCCGCTAAAGCCACTGTTGGCGGCAGCAACACCGGGCGTGTAAAAGCTGCCGATGTTGCCAGCATCTTCCAGGCGAATGCCTACGCCCGGCACCTGACTGGTAAAAAGATGGGTGTAGCCAGTAGTGGTCACCGCTGGCCCTTTAAAGGCAATGTCAGGCGCGGTATCTACGGCACAGTGGGAAAGCTCAATGGAAAAAGGCACCGCTGCCGTAGCATCGCCAGCGCCAGCCAGCGCCGCGCTGCTGATCTGGCCAAAAGCTACGGTGCCTGCCGTAGTGCCCGATCCGGCAACGCTTGAAACCGAGCAGGCTGAGGCCAGAATAGTGCCGGTAAATTGAATGGTGCCGTCATCCGCCGCCTGCGCCAAACCCGAGCAGCCGACGCCTGTGGCGATAAAACCCAGCGCCAGCATTGTTTTTTTCAACATATAACGTTCCCTTAATTATGGATTAAAAAAACCCAGAAAAAACGCATCTGCCAAATGCCGTTTCCTGTCGCTCGCCACGTTTGAGCCCAGGTTAAACAAACTATTCAGGCTGATTATTTTTATTAATTACTGAGCAGTCACGCCTGCACTCAGCGTGAAATGATTAACAAGTTATTTATAACAAAATTATCCTAAACACAGCTAAAATAAGGCTGTGATAATAAAATAAAGGTTTGCAGACTGTGCCCGGTCATTGATCCACCTCAATTAAAAAAACCATTACAATTGCCACATATTTATTACCAACAAACCTTAATAGATTTAAAGAAAAAATAATAAATGGGCTATCACGACTAAAAAATATATTTTTTTGCTATTTTTCGGTGGCGCTGGGGAAGGGCTAAAAGCGGGCACAGCCGGAACCGTCGGTGTCAGCACGCCAGGTAGCATTTCTGTTACAACTTCAATAAATGTCACACTTTAGCCGCCCGGGACGCATCTTTCTGGTCGTGATCTGCCGCGTAATCTCTATGATGGAGCGGCTAAATGAGAAGCTATGCGATTGCCCGGTAATGAAATTCAGAGATTTTGCAGAAGAAGAGAAGCTGTTTGCGCGCAGGGCGCTGGTAGCCTTTGGGATAGTGCTTGCAGGTTTTGTGACGCTTGTCGTCAATCTCTGGCATCTGCAGATCGAACAAAACGGCTACTACAAAACTCGCTCTGACCAGAACGATATCAAAATGATCCCTGTTGCCCCGACTCGCGGGATTATTTTCGACCGCAACGGGACGCCGCTGGTAAAAAATGTTACCTGGTATGACATAGAGGTCCTGCCCTATAAAATTAAGGATATGAAGGCCTTACTGGCCGAGCTGACGCCTATTGTTGACCTTTCCACAGAGGATATTGAAACTTTCACCCATAACCTGCACAGCGCCAGCCGCTATAAGCCGGTGGTGTTGAAGACCGAGCTGACGGCGGAAGAAGTCGCGCGCTTCTCGGTTAATCAGTTTAAATTTAGCGGCGTCGATATAAACAGCTATGAGGATCGCCAGTACCCTTACGGTGCGGATCTGGCGCACGTGGTGGGCTATGTCTCTAAAATCAATGACAGCGATTACAAAAGGCTGGATAAAGAAGGGATTAGCGAAAACTACGCCGCCGATCATAACATTGGCAAGCAAGGGATCGAGGGCTATTACGAGTCAGTGCTGCACGGCAAAACCGGTTACCAGGAAGTAGAAGTAGATAACCACGGCCGGGTGATCCGCGTCTTAAAGGAAGTGCCGCCCATTGCCGGGAAGAACATCTATCTGACGCTGGATCTTCATTTACAGCAGTATGTTGAATCGCAGCTGGTTGGCCAGCGAGCCGCCGTGATGATTGAGAACCCGAAAACCGGCGAGGTGCTGGCGATGGTCTCCAGCCCCAGTTACGATCCCAATCCTTTTGTTAAGGGCATTAGCTATAAGGCTTATAAAGCGCTGCTGGCCGATAAAAATCTGCCGCTGATTAATCGCGTGACTCAGGGACTTTATCCGCCCGCCTCTACCGTTAAACCCTATATGGCGATGTCGGCGCTGCTGACCCATGTGATCACCCCGCAGACAACCTTTTACGGCGCGCCGACCTGGACGCTGCCGGGCACCGAACGTAAATACCGCGACTGGAAAAAATCGGGTCACGGCATGCTGGACGTAACTCGCGCTATTGAAGAATCGGCGGACACTTTCTTTTACCAGGTCGCCTTTATGATGGGCATTGACCGCATTCACACTATGCTGAGCCAGTTCGGCTACGGCAAATCCACCGGCATCGATCTCAATGAAGAGTACAACGGCCTGCTGCCGAGCCGCGAGTGGAAGCAGAAAGTACATAAGAAGGGCTGGTATCAGGGCGATACCGTCTCGGTGGGCATCGGCCAGGGCTACTGGATTGCCACGCCGATCCAGATGGTGAAAGCGATGGCGACGTTGATCAACAACGGGCGCGTTATTCAGCCCCATCTGATGTATGAAGAAAAGCAGGGCAAAAGCGTGCAGCTCTGGCAGCCGACGCTGCCCGCGCAGCAGGTTGGCGACCCCAATTCACCCTACTGGGGCATAGTGCGCCGCGCCATGTTCGGCATGGCCAACGCCTCTAACGGCACCGGCTATAAATATTTCCATACCGCGCCTTACGGTATCGCGGCGAAAAGCGGTACCTCGCAGGTGTTTGGCCTGAAGCAGAACCAGATCTATAACGCCAAAATGATCCCGATCCGCCTGCGCGATCATATTTTTTATACCGCCTTCGCGCCTTTCGATAAGCCGAAGGTAGCGATAGCGCTGATTCTGGAAAACGGCGGCATCAACGGCGTGACGGCGGCGCCGCTGGTGAGAAATATCCTCGACCATATTTTCCTGCCGCCTGATGTAAAACCGATGGCGCCCACTGCCGATCCGCAGAGTAACCTGACGGCGCAGTAAAGCCGGCAAGGCTGATGTTGGCGGCCGCTAGCGCCGCAGGATGATTTGCGGCGTCGGGCCATGCTGATACACCTGAAGTTCGGCCCGATACCAGCGGATCAGCGTCTGCTCGGTCATCACTTCGGCAGGCGTGCCGCTGGCGACCAGCTTACCTTCGTGCAGCAACAGCATAGCGTCCGACCAGAGCGCGGCCAGATTAAGATCGTGCAGCACGCAGCAGACCGCCAGCGCGCCCTTGCGGCTAAGCTGGTGCAGCAGGCGCAGCGCATGCTGCTGATGATAGAGATCCAGCGCCGAGGTCGGCTCATCCAGAAAAAGCCAGCCGCGCGGCCCGTCGTCGTGCCAGAGCTGCGCCAGCACGCGCGCCAGCTGCACGCGCTGCTGTTCGCCGCCGGAAAGCTGACGATAATCCCGCTGCGCCAGGGTCTCGCTGCCGGTTAGCCGCATCACTTCATCAACGATGGCAAAGTCGGTGCGACCGCTCCAGGGCGCGCGCCCCATCGCCACTACTTCCCGCACGCTCAGCGCAAACTCTACATGGCTTTGCTGCCTCATTACCGCGCGGGTTCGGGCCAGACGCTCTCGTGGCCAACCTGCGACAGCCTGCCCGTTCAGCAGGCACTCGCCCGAGTCCGGCGGCAAATAGCCGGTGAGCATACGCAGCAGCGTGGATTTGCCTGCGCCGTTCGGGCCAATCAGGCTGACCATTTCACCAGGACGCAGCGTCAGCGAAACGCTATCCAACAGCAGCCGGGAACCAACGCGATAAGAAAGCCCGTTAGCCTGTAAGATGTCACTCATTTACGCCTGCCCGCCGACGCAGTATCAGCCATAAAAACCAGGGCGCGCCCAGCAGGCTGGTCAACAGGCCAACCGGCATTTCGGCAGGCGCTACCAGCGTGCGGGCCAGGGTATCGGCGATCAGCAGCAGCATTGCGCCAAGCAGCGCCGAGGCGGGCAGCAGCCAGCGATGATCGCCACCAGCGCAAAGCCGAACCAGATGTGGCACCACCAGCCCGATAAAACCGATCACGCCGCTGACCGCCACCGCTGCCGCTACCAGCAGCGCGCTGACCCCCAGCAGCAGCCGCTGCGTGCGCCGGACATCGACGCCCAGGTAGTGCGCCTCTTCATCACCCAACTGCAGTAAATTAAGCCGCTTCGCCTGCCACTGCGCCGCCAGCATTGCCGGAATAATCAGCGTGGCGCTGGCGATCACCGTAGGCCACTGCGCCTGACCCAGCGAGCCCATGCCCCACAGCGAAAGCTGGCGCAGCTGCTGATCGTTGCTGATCCAGGAGAGCACGCTGACCGCAGCACCACAGATAGCATTAATGGCGATACCGGCCAGCAGCAAACGGGAAAGTGAGGCGCGCGCCTGGCGGCTAAACATAAATATCACCAGAGTGACGGCCAGGCTGCCAGCAAAGGCGGCCAGCATCGGCCACCATAAGGCCAGCATGGCGGGAAGCGTTACGGGCATAACCACGGCCAGCGCCAGCGCCAGCGAAGCGCCGCTGCTGATGCCTAACAGGCCAGGATCGGCCAGCGGATTACGGAACAACCCCTGCATCGTTGCGCCAGATACGGCCAAAGCGGTGCCGACCAGCACGGCAAGCAGCACGCGCGGCAGCCGGATAGTCCACCAGATCTGCCAGATCATGCTGTCGGCTGGCGCTCGCCAGACCATCGGCAGCGACAGCCGCATTGCGCCGATATTGGCGGCAAACAGCGTTGCCGCCACGGTTAGCGCCAGCATTATCCACAACCCACGCCGCGCATTTACTGCTTTCATTGCGCTATCGCTTCCGCCGCCTTGCGCAGTTTAGCAATGGCGCCTGGCGTTTGCAGGCCAAAGCCCAGCAGCGCCATTTCATCGACCACCAGCAGATGGCGGTCTTTACCCGCTGGCGTCAGCGCCAGGCCCGGCAATTGCCAGATAGCCTCTTCGTCGCCCAGTGACTTCAGGCCATCTTTGCCGATGACCACCAGCTGCGGCGCGCTTGCTACTATGCCTTCCTGGGTCAATGCCTGATAGCGCGGAATATTGCCCATGGCGTTAACCAGCCCGGCGCTGCGGATAGCGCCATCCGCAGCCGTCTCCGTACCCGCCGCCATCGCCTTCATGCCGGTATGATTGAGGATGTAGAGCACTTTTACCGGCAGCGGTTTTTCGCTCATACCCGCCAGTTGGGCATCGAGCCGGGTCTCCAGCGCTTTGCCCTGCTCTTCTTTGTGCAGCGCGGCGGCAACGGTAGCTATCTTCTGGTGAATAGCCGTAAGCGAAGGCTCGCCCGTGACCGTCACTACTTTTACCCCAGCCTGCTCTACCTGCTGTAGCGCCAGCGAAGGCTTAGCCAGCTCGCTGGCGATCACCAACGTCGGCTGTAGCGCCAGGATACCTTCCGCGTTGAGCTGGCGCATATAGCCGATATCCGGCAGTTTGGTCGCCAGCGCGGGACGCTGGCTGGTAGAGTCGCGCGCCACCAGA
This sequence comes from Pantoea sp. sgz302252, assembly GCF_042610525.1. Classification (GTDB taxonomy): domain Bacteria; phylum Pseudomonadota; class Gammaproteobacteria; order Enterobacterales; family Enterobacteriaceae; genus Erwinia. The sequence continues at coordinate 302,088 of NZ_JBHDVM010000003.1, read as the reverse complement.
TTTTGCTGGGCATCCAGCGCGTAAACTATCTCTGTAACGTCGCCGCCTATCGTGATGACTCTTTCTTGCGCCATCAGCGTAAAAGGCAGCGCCAGCAGCGCAATCAGCCAATGCTTCATGCTGTCGCCTCCTGCGCGGCCAGCTGCGCTATCTGTTCACGCCAGCGCGCCTGTTCTGGCTGCCCTTCGCTACGCTGGCCGTAAAGCTGGGCGATTTGCGTACCGTCGGCGGCAAACAGCTCCAGGCTGGTGACAAAGCCATCAGCGGTGGGTTTACGAGTGATCCAGCTTTCCGCAATGTGGTTTGCCATCAGATGCAGGGTAAAAGTCGGATTAAAGATATTCAGCCAGTTTTCCATCGGCATCAGTTTTTCCACCGCGCCGGTAAATATCTGCACGCAGCCGCGGTTGCCGATAAAAATCATGATCTCATTGCCGTCCTGCTGCGCCAGCTTCAGCAGCCGATCGAGCGCGCTGTTATCTACCCGCTGCGCCAGGTCTTCCGGCACCGCGCGGAAAGCCTGCTGGCGAGAGAGATTATGCCGCTTCAGCAAACCGAAGAACTGATGCACATCGTTCATGGCTCGCCATTCCTGCTCTATTTTCGCGCTGTCCGGCTGCGGATTGAAGCTGGCTGGCGTCACGGGAACCACATTCAATTCGGGCACTTCTGCCAGGCGATAGTCGGCGAGCAGCTTGTGCCAGGCCGTCATATCAGTGTTGGGCGTGGCGTAAATTTTCAGCACCGCATCGCCGTGCGCGTCAAAAATCTGGATGCTGTAGCGTTCGCCACGTGTGGTTTCCTCATGCAGCGAGAAAGCGCTCTTCCACTGCTGCGGGAAGATACGCTGATCCAACGCGCGCGGATTGAGGATTAACCCGGCGTGGCCGCCCAGGTGAAGGTTCTCATAGCGGCCAATCTGTTCATGCACGGCAAAAGCGTTGCGGGTTATGGATTTGGTTTCGCCGACTTTTTCCAGATCGGCCAGCAGGGTTTTAAAGTCGGGCCTTAGCGCCACCGCATCCTCTGCGGTGCGGGCACGGGTCAGCTCAGCTTCGCTAACGCCCAGCAAATCTGCTAAATCGCGGGCATACTTCCTGGGGTGGTCAGCTTTTAGCTGTTTGTAACGTTGAAAAAGGGTCATCACTTGCTCTCCATAAAGCCCCGCGCGTACGCGGGGCAAAGTTAAGGGCTATCAGAAATCCACATTGACGCCCAGTTGGAAGGTGCGGCCCGGCATCACCGCCAGCTCTTTATCGTAAGCGTCCTGACTGGTGCTTTCCGTCAGGTTGCGGCTGCTCAGGTAATCCCAATATTTGCGGTCGGTCAGGTTATAGATGCCACCATTGAGGCGGACGTTTTTCGCTACCTGCCAGTAAGCGGTCATATCGACCATGCCGTAGCCCGGTATGCGCATATATTCCGAGGTCGAGTCGGTCAGCGCCGCGCCGCTGTTACTGTAGCTTTCACGGTTGGTTTCGGTAGCCCGCTTGCCTTTAACAAAGGTAGCCGTCACCGCTGCGCCATAGACTTTGGCCGGATCGTCCCAGGCTACGCCTATAATCGCTTTCACCGGTGCTACGCTGTCCAGGTCGACATAGCTGTCGCCGGAGTAGCTGGACTTAGACTTGCCTTCGCTGTAGCCCAGCGCGAAAGTGGCGCTCAGGCCGTTGACCTCGTCAAACCAGCTGCCGAAGTTCAGCTTCGTGCTGAGCTGGCCGCCATAGATAAAAGCTTTATCACGATTTTCCGCCTGATAGATAGTGTAAATATTCGACGGCACGTTGCCGAACATCGCCGGATTGCCGGAACGCGTGTAGCGGGTATAGGCGATAAAGTTGTCATAGGTGTTGTAGAACAGCGTGGCGTTCAGCGCTACGCCCCTGGCCGCTTCGCCCTTCAGGCCCCATTCGAAGTTGTTGCTGGTTTCGGTTTTCAGCGAGCTGTTGCCAATCAGCGCATACTGCGCCCTTCCTGCATAGCTGGAGCCCAGGTTCCAGGAGCCGTAAAGCTGGCTGGGGTTGGCGAACTGCGCGCCACGTTTGTACATCACGTAAGTCATCAAATCCGGCGTCAGATCGTAATTAAAGCTCAGCGACGGCAGGATCTGGGTATCCGTATTTTTTTGCCCGTAGAGTTTTTGCAGATCGGCCTCGGTAATAGCCGTGCTGCCGGTAGTGAGGCTGCTGAGGTTCTGCGGCTTAATATTCTGGTAAGCGACGCGCACGCCCGGTACTACGCTGAAGTCGTGGCCGCCCAGGTCGAAGTGGATCTTATCCTGCACGTAACCACCCAGCACATAGCTGCGGCTGTCAGCCTGCGGCTGCATAATCACGCTATACTGGCTCGGCGCAGGCTCCTGGCGGAACGGTCGTTTAGTATCGTTGATATTGCCGTTCAGGCCGCCGCTCAGCTCGTGGCGCCCCAGCGTCTTCGCCAGCCGGGTTTCGAAACCGTAGGTATCGACATCGTAGTCGGAATAGACGCGCTCCATCGCCGTGGCGCTGGAAGGCATATATGTGTTGTCATGCGCCTGAGTCTGCTGATAGTAAACGCGAGAGGTCAGGCTATCCACGATATCGCTGGAGGGTGTCCATTCATCTTTCAGGCTGACGCCCCAGCGGCGTGTGTTGCTCTGCTGCTGCGCGGTGCCCCAAATGGTGTTGCCGCTGCTGTCCCATGAGTCATAGTGGGTATGGTTGGTTTTATCGTAGTAGTCTACGGTGCCGGTCAGTTTGTGCTCGTCGTTGGGCTGCCAGATGCCGGAAGCCATCAGCGCGTTGGAGTGCCAGTTGGCCGGATATGCGTCCAGCCTGTCGCTGTTGTTGCGCGTTTGCTGCCCATCACGGCGGCTATAGACAAAAATGCCGCGCAGCGTTTCGTCGCCCGCCGCCGCCGTAATGCCGTTGTGCCAGCTGCGGTTGGAGGAGTCATAATCGGACTGATAGCCGAAGTAAGTCGATTTATAAGGCGAGAGATAGTCATCGGCAGATTTCGGCAGGAAAGAGACCGCGCCGCCGATAGCGTTGTTGGCTTTTGCTGTGGAAGTCGCCCCCGACTCCACATCCACCTGACCATAAATATAAGGATCGATATAGTCACGCCCAATGCCAAAGGTATTCACGCCCGCGCGGCTAACATAGCTGCGACCAGTCGCTTCCGGCTGGGGAATACCGTCCACGTCCAGCCCGACGCGGTTACTTTCCAGACCGCGAATGTTATAGCCAGTGTAGCCGCCGCGATCGAAGCCGCTTTTGCCATTGCCCGAGCCGCCGCTGGCGCCCGTAGCGCTGATTAAAGGTTCATAACGCATTACCGAGCCAAAATCGGTGGTGCCTTTTTGCTGCATTTCCGCTGCGGTAATAGTGGTTTTGCTGCCCGCTTCTTTTTCCCTCTTCGGCGCGGTGACGACCATCACCGGATCGGTTTCAACGGTTTTTTTAGCAGAGATCGCCAGCGTTTTATCCGCTGGCTGGGCGAGCGTTTCTGCCGCTAATGCGTTCGCGGCAAAGCCAGCGGCCGCCAGCGCGGTAAACAACATGGACTGACGGAAAATCCCCTGAGAAGAAAGTTTTCTGCGCATTCTGATAAGCCTTTATTCTTTATTAGTATCGACCCACATCGCTGCCAAAATTTGATTCGCACCTACCGCGCGTTATGCAGCCGATCCCTGACCTTAGTAAATGCGAATGATAATCACATTGATTACCATTGGCAATCATCTCCATAATTAATTCACAATGTAAAAAAAGCGGCGGCTTGACAGCAGCGGGCACTCGCCAGAAGATGAACATCCACTTTTCGTTGGAGCCTGACTGTGAAAGCACCCGCCATCACTATCCACTACTGTTCTCAATGTAACTGGCTGCTGCGCGCGGGCTGGATGGCGCAAGAGTTGTTGCACACCTTCGGCAGCGATCTGGCTTCGGTCACGCTGGTACCCGGCACCGGCGGCATTTATCAAATCACTGTAGATGGGCAACTGCTGTGGGATCGTAAAGCGGATGGCGGCTTTCCCGAGGTCAAAGAGCTAAAACAGCGGGTGCGCAATTACTGTTTTCCCGAGCGGGATTTAGGGCATATTGACAGGATCCAGTCCGAAAAATAGTTTTAGCCTTGTTGGCAATATCAGTGCTTTGTTAACGCAAGCGGATTGTGATACAAATTTGTTGTTTTATTACCAACCATTGCTACACAAAAAGATATACTTTATATATAACCGCTGGGTCATAAAAATCGATTCGAGATAAAGCAATTCTTTATGTCTTAGCGTTGGGATTGTAAAGTAAATGTTCAACTTAAGTTAAAGGGAATTATATGGCAAACTTAATTTACGTTACGATTAAAGGGAAAACACAGGGTTTGATCTCTGCTGGATGCTCAACCCTTGAATCAATAGGAAATAAGTATCAGGCAGGCCATCAGGACCAAATAATGGCTTTGGCATTTGAGCATACTCTAACCAGAGAAGAAAATGTTAATCATGGCCCTGTCTCTTTTGTAAAACCAATAGATAAATCATCGCCACTGCTTGGTATAGCCATATCCGACAATGAATGCCTTGAGCTGGAATTTCTTTTTTATCGAACCTCATCATCTGGCATAAATGAATTGTATTATAGCGTAAAGTTAACAAAAGCATATATATACAGGATAAATATCATAATCCCTCATGCTATTGATCATTCCAGTAAGCAGCCAGAAGAAATGATTACAGTCAAATACCAAAGCATTTCCTGGAGCCATCGAACAGCAGGAACTTCCGGTTATAGCATATGGGATGAACGGGTTTACTAATAAAAAGCACTCATATTTTACGATGAGTGCTTTTTAAAACCAAAGGCAACCTTGGTACTTAAATATAAAGTTCCAAAGCCAGGTAATTAAAAAAAACAGCAATATTATATTTATTGCTGGTAGCTTCATTTTTTTTAAACAGCTATAAATTAAAACGGGTGAAATAGCTATTAATGAAGCTATAGCCATCGTCTCCCTATAATCGTCCACGACTATATACCTTAAAACGTCACAAACATCCTTTATTTCTTCACCATTAATAAAACTCTCTTCCTTTAAGGTCCCGCCAATTACACACCAGAGACAAATAAAAAGTGCGTACATAATAAACACTATTTGCATCGCAATATTCTTATTCACTTATCCACTCCTAAAATATCCATAATGGTGTCCTTTTTTTCAATCATAGATCGACCATAAGAGGTATACTTTCGGGACAGGCTTCCCACAGGAGCCCGCAGCGAACTGATAAAATCTTCTTTTTTCCTTTCAATTCCCCTATTATATCTGGACGCGGCAAGCATTATTAATTCATCATCTATTTCTCTGGCATCAGACAGACCTGGGTTATCAAATAATATTAAAGATTTTAGATGTTTTGCGGCGACATCTATATTAAAATCATCCCCTAATAAGCAATTGGCAAGCTGTAATTGCTGAGTAGTGGTTAATTTAGATGCGTCGATATTTAATACTTCCGCGGCGGCTCTTAACTGAATAGCTATACTGCCAACCGATGTCTTATTTGATATCGTATTTCCGCTCGACTCAAAATAATCTCTGAGCTGATAAAACTGCAATACTCCGTACGCCTTAAATCTTTCAGGAGTTCCTGCAACCTCGGTAATCGCCACGCCAGCCAGTAGCAGTACAGGTATCTTTTCGCGCTCAGCATAATTAATTATCCTGTCTCTATTATAGTGTAGCCATGCAGCTTTATAGGCCCATAACCTCGACTCCCCCGTAACAAAACGGGAATTATTTGGCAACCCCTTCCATAAAGCTACATCTAAAAATGTCCATTTTGGAAAAGAAGATATAGAATTCACATCACAATAGTCGTTTTTCATCTGTCTGTCCCTTATTGTATAAATCCTTTATTGCCCACCTTTATTATGCTTTTTTAAATCCCCTGTCAATGCAACAGGAAATAACCCTGGCGTCAAAGAATCCACTATGCCTGTTGTCATCTAAAATCATGCTATAAATCCCGCTCGCCACCCTTGTTTCCCCTTCCCGCAACGCGCTACACTCTGCGCCTTCCGGTGCGGCACGCTGCCGCCCGGCTATAACGATAACGATTTTACCTGCCCTGCCACCGCGCGCCCGACATCTCTTGTGTACGGGTTTTTGCTTGTATCTACCGTAAGATTTTCTATGACTATTGAAAGCCCGACTCCTCCTGCGGCCCGCGCCGTTGGCCCGCTGCTGTTTGCCCTGGCGCTGGGCGCCTTCGCCATCGGCCTGAGTGAATTTGTGATTATGGGCCTGCTGCCGCAGGTCAGCGATGCTATGCACGTTAGCCTGGCGGAAGGCAGCCGCTTTATTAGTTACTACGCGCTGGGCGTAGTAATAGGCGCGCCGCTTTTTTCGCTAAGCACGGCGCGTCTGGGCCGTAAACATCAGCTGATGATTTTTATTACGCTGTTTCTGTTCGGCAACGTCAGCAGCATGCTGGCGGGCAACGCGCACGCGCTAATGCTTTCCCGTTTTCTGAGCGGCCTGCCGCACGGCGCTTTTCTGGGCGTGGCGGCGCTGGCTGCTGCCTCGCTGGTGGAAGAGAACCGCCGTGGCCAGGCAGTTGGTAAAGTGATGCTGGGACTGACGCTGGCTTCGCTATTAGGCAATCCGGCGGCGACGCTGCTGGGCGAGCATCTGGACTGGCGCTGGGCTTTTGCCTGCGTTTCGCTGCTGTCGCTGGCCGATGCGCTGCTGATTTTCAAACTCTTTCCGCAGCAGCGCGGAGATACGCAAAGTTCGCCATTAAAGGAGATCCGTGGCCTGGCGAACCTGCGCATCTGGCTGACGCTGGGCATCGCGGCGATCGGCTTTGGCGGCATGTTCGCCGTGATCAGCTACATCACGCCGATCCTGACGCTGGCGGCGCATCTCTCCACGCTCTGGCTGCCGGTAGTGCTGTTTATGTTTGGCCTGGGTATGGTGCTGGGCAATCTGGCAGGCGGCAGGCTGGCCGACGGTAAAATCATGCTGTCGATTTTCTGCATTCTGATCTGGAGCGTGCTGGTGCTGACGCTGTTCCCGCTGATGGTTTCTTCCGCCGCTGGCCTGATGCTGGGCGCTTTCCTGATCGGCACCAATCTGGCGCTGTGCGCGCCGCTACAGGTTCGCCTGATGCAGGTGGCTGGAAAAGCTCAGACGCTCGCCGCCACCCTGAATCACTCCGCGTTTAATATTGCCAATGCGCTGGGCGCTTTTTTAGGCGCATGGGTGGTGCAGCAAGGCTATCCGATGACGCAGACCGCCAGCTATGGCGCAATCCTGCCATTGCTGGGGATGGTGATTTTTATTTTTGCGCTGCTGAAAGAGGCGGCCGATCGGAAAAATAGCGCTATCAGCTCGACTGATTTGATTTAAATCCCGCCTGGTTAGTCTGTCCGCCTGCTTGCATGCAGGCGGACGTCATAAACAGCTTTTTAGCCGTTCTTTACTGATGTAGCGCGTTACCCTTATTTCACGCTTCTGAATTTATGTCCTTATACCCTGTCGCGCACGGGCGTCTTAACCCTTAGCGCCATAAATATAGTCAGGGTTGCCAGCAGCAAGGCCAGCGCGCTGCCCATAAAAACGCCTTTCGCGCCGGTAACGTTAAAGATCATGCCGCCAGCCGCCGCGCCTATGGTGATCGCCAGCTGAATAGCCGCCACCAGCAGTCCGCCGCCGCTTTCCGCCTCTTCCGGCATAGTGCGGGTAATCCAGGTCGACCAGGCCACGGGAACCGCGCCGAACGCCATGCCCCACAGGGCTACCAGCAGCGCATCCATCACTGGCGCAGAGCCTAAACCCACCAGCGCCACGCCCATCAGTCCCATTGCCAGCGGCATGCCGATTAGCGTCAGATGCAAATTACGCTCCAGCAACAACCCGGCCAGCAGTGTACCGGCAAAGTTAGCTACGCCAAAGCCTAACAGGATCATGGAGAGACCATTAACATCCACGCCGGTAACGCTTTCCAGGAAAGGACGCAGATAGGTGAAGAAAGCGAAGTGGCCGGAGAAAACCAGAATAATCGCCAGCAGCGCGGTCTGCATGCCCGGCCGCTTCACCAGCGCCAGGATTGAACTGTTTTTGCTGAGCGGATTCGGCGGCATTTTAGGTAAAGCGGCCAGCTGCCATCCCAGCGCCAGCACGCCGATAGCCGCCGCAGCGACAAAGACGTTGCGCCAGCCGATCAGATGGCCGAAATAGCTGCCCATCGGCGCGGCAACGATGGTGGCTACGGAAACGCCGCTGAAGACGATTGAAAGCGCGCGCGGCACCATTGCTTCCGGCACCAGTCGCATCGCGGTCGCCGCTGCCAGCGTCCAGAAACCGCCGATGGCGATGCCCAGAATCACGCGTCCTGCCAGAATAAAAGTCAGATTCGGCGCGAAGGCCACCAGCAGGTTAGAGACGATCAGCATCACGGAAAAGATCAGCATTACGCCGCGACGATCCAGCTTGCTGGTGGCGGCAGCGCTGAAAAAGCTGGTGATTAGCGCGAAGATCGCCGTTACGGTAACGGCCTGGCCGGTCATGCCTTCCGTCACGCCCAGGCTTGCCGCCATTGGCGTCAGCAGGCTGGCGGGCAGAAACTCTGCCGTCACCAGGCCAAATACTCCCAGCGCCATAGAGAAGACCGCGCCCCATTGCGGCTTAATCTGTGTAGTCATAAAAAATTCTCTTTAATCATTCGATATGCTAAGAGTAAAAGGCCCTCTCTGGATGGTCTATGATATAAAATCCGTCATTATTGATTAATCGTCCGGGGAAGAGAAAAATGTCGGCAGAAGGCCACGATCTGACCAGCGAGCTGCTGTATGGCATGCGGCTATTGGGATTACAGTACCGGCGCATTGAGCTGGCCGCGCCGTTCGGCGTTGGCTTCGTCAAAGCGGCCGGTCGCGCGCAGTTTCACTTTATCAGCCGCGGCCCGGTGCTGTTGCGCACTCAAAACGGAAAACTGCGCACGCTCAATACCGGCGATGCGCTGCTTTTGCCTCATGGTAGCGATCATGTCCTGCTTTCTTCACCGGACGTAGCCTGCAAAGATATTCGCGCTTTCAATGTCACGCCGGTTTGCGGCAACGTTTGCTGTATTAAAGAGTGCGCCGAAGAAGCGCCCAGGGAAAATACCGCGCTGATCTTTAGCGGCTGTATGGAGTTTGACCTTGGCGGCATGCAGATGCTGATTGGCTCCATGCCGGAGGTGCTGCTGGCGGATACGCTGATTCATAAATACCCGGAAGTACAGCCAATGCTGGAAGCGATGGAGCGGGAATCGCTGGGGAAAAGAGCGGGCTACGCAGGCATCCTGGCGCGGCTGGCGGATGTGGTTGCGGCCTTTATCGTACGCGGCTGGGTAGAGTCGGGCTGCGGCGCGGCTGGCGGCTGGCTGGAAGCCCTGCGCGATCCGAAATTAGGCAAGGCGCTGGTGGCGCTGCACCGCAATCCCGGTAAAAACTGGACGGTGGCGCAGCTGGCGGCGGAAATGGGCAGCTCGCGTTCCGTGTTTGCCGAACGCTTTTTGGCCGTCACTGGCATGACGCCAGTACGCTATCTGACCAACCTGCGCATGCAGCTGGCCGCGCAGTGGATTGGCCGCGATGGCGAAACCATAGAGAGCGTTGCCTGGCGGCTGGGCTATGGTTCGCTGGCCGCCTTTAGCCGCGCCTTTAAGCGCACTACCGGTATTACGCCGGGCGCGTTAAGGGCGGTTGAGAGCCAGCGGGCTTCGGTTCAGGCATGATGCCGCTTGCGCGCGCGCATAGCCAGCCACAGCGGCAGAGGCAGCGTGGCGGCCAGCAGTGCCCACAGCAGCGTATAAACAGCTTCCACGCCGTCATTTTGTAGATTGATAAAAAGTTTGACCGGAATGCCCTGCGGGAAGTAGCTGAACACCAGCACTATGCCGAACTCGCCGATGATCCTGACCCAGGCAAGGGCCAGCGCCGCCGCCAGCCCGCGCGAAGCCTGCGGCAGCGTCAGCCGCCAGAAAACCTGCCAGGCCGAAGCGCCCAGCGTCTCGCCAGCCTCTTCGGTATCGCGCGGCACATTCTCAAAAGCGGTACGGGCCGACAGCACAAACCAGGGCAGGCCCGCGTAAATCTGCGCCAGCACAAAAGCGCCGGGGTTGTTGTTCAGCCCCAGCCCCACTTTTGCCAGCGCTTCGCCGATGGAGCTGTAAGGCCCGTAAGCGGAGATCAGCAAAATGCCTACCGCCAGCGGCGGCGTCAGCAGCGGCACGAGTACGGCTATCTCAATCGGGCCGCGCCAGCGCGAGCGGCTTCTTGCCAGCCACAACGCCAGCGGTATGCCGCCCAGCGCGATCAGCGGCAGCGCCACGGCGCTCATCAGCAGCGAGACGCTAATCGCCTGCCCGTCGCCATAAGCCAGCCGAAAATCATGCCAGGGCGTAATCAGCGCCAGCGTCAGAAAGGGGATGACCAGCAGCGCGACCGCCGGTATCCCCAACCAGAAAGAGCGCAATTTAGATCGTGCCGCCTTTTGGCTGGCCGTAACCATTCTGTTTAAAAAGCTTTTGCCCTGCTTCGCTCTGCATAAACTGCACAAACTTCTGCGCCAGTTCAGGATGCGGCGCGTTTTTCAGCACGGCGGCATAAAAGACCAGCGGCTGCGGGTGCAGGGTTTTCTGCTGCCCTTTGGCATCGGTTACGGCAAAGCTAACCTTGCTGTACCAGGACGCGTCCATCGCAGGATTGCTCAGGTTAATCTCGTCCGGCAGCGTGATATAAGGCAGACCAGCGGAACGGGTCGCGCTTTCATAGCCGGAAGCCGCATCCACCTGGCCCGCTTCCAGTCTGGAAAGCAGCCCGCCCTCCGCAAACACCTGCTGCGGATTCTGCGTTTCGCCCAGCACGTTTTTGCTCAGCTCCGGCTGCTGGTAGTAGCGACTGGCCAGCATCATAGTGAAGATAATATTTTGTCCCTGCGGGTCGGTAACGGGATCGGTACGGCCAAAACGCAGCGATGGCGTCTGTAACACTTTCCACCATGGCTGCGCGTCAGCTTTGCCTTGCCGAATAGCGTCAAAGGCCTGAGCGTATTTGCCTTTCGGGTTGTAGGCGATCACCATGCTGGTGCTGGCGACCGGCAGCGCTTTTTCTACCAGCCCGGCTTTTTGCAGCACGGCAATCGGGCCCGGCGTCACCGAGACAAAAACGTCCGCCACCACTTTTTTCGAAGCCAGCAGGTTCGCCATGCCGTAGGCGCCCTGGCCCTGCCCCTGATAGTTAACCTGCTGCGCTTTGGCGAAGGCCGGGCCAAGCGCTTTATCCATTACCACGCCCATTGAGCCAGCGTAAGTGACGTGAAAATCTTCCGCCGCATAGGCAAACGAAGCCGTGGCGGCCAGCAGCAACAGAGCAGAGGAACAACGGTTTATCATCGGCATTAGCAAAACCTTTCGTTATATAGAGGGTGATATTACGACAGAGAGTCTGGCACGGCGTCAATCAACAAATCGTAAACATCAACATAACACTAACGCCGCTGTTCTAAAGCGCATTCCCTGTAGCATTCTTTTCCAGCCTGACGTAGCCGGTTGCCATATAAAATGATTATTTAACTAAATGATAAAAACAGTCAAAAGAGTACCAGAATAAATAAAAAATTACTGTCACTGGTAATCAAAAGCCACCAAATAAAACAATATACTTTGCTTTATTTAACTTTATAATACGCTCCACTTCAGGTAGCCGTTACTAATATCAGCTATGTTGTAGAAGAAGGCAGGAGGAATCTGTCGTTCGGCGCCTGAAGAAATCATGTATTGCTATAAAATGGAGAATTGTTATGCGTGAATTAAAATCCTTTGAGTGTTTTAAGGTTGGCGGCGCAGGTACGGCTAAGCTGACTCTTGATGATATAAAAGCCATGCTGGAAGATAACTACACTACCCAAAAGATCGGTGCTATCGGCCTGAAAACCGCCACGGAAGAAGCTAAACCCAGCTGGGGAAACAACGTTGCCGGCGACGCGGGCTATTATTACCTTGCAAATGGCCGGGTCACCCGCTGGTTTTTTGATGGCGCGGGTTATTTTACAGAATAACAACTATTAACCTGTGAAATTTAAATAAAGCATTTAAAAAGCCTCAACAAAGGCGACTGTTTTCACAGCCGCCTTTTTTATCCCCTCGGAATTAACCTGCAAAGAAGTTATAAATAGCCGTGCGTTGACCAACGCTAACTAATATTAAAAGGAGTTTCGCCATGGCTCGCCATGCACTTTCTTATTCGGTACAAGGTTCGGGGTTTCCCATTCTGCTTGGGCATAGCTATTTTTTTGATAAAACAATGTGGGCGCCGCAAATTACCGAGCTTTCCCGCCACTTCACGACCATAGCCGTCGATTTGTGGGGCCACGGCGATTCGCCGGAACTACCAGCCGGTTCGGCAACGCTGGCCGATCTGGCGCACGATCATCTTAAGTTGATGGATAAGCTGGGTTTTCAGGATTTCGCGCTGGCAGGGCTTTCCGTTGGCGGTATGTGGGGCGCGGAGCTGGCAGCGCAGGCCGGAGAGCGCTTAAGAGCGCTGGTGCTGATGGATACTTTTATCGGCGCGGAGCCGGAAGCGCAAAAGCAGCAGTACTTTTCCATGCTGGAGACGGCGGATCGGTTGGGCGCTATACCAGAACCCGTTATCAACTATGCTGCTGCCCAGTTTTATTCCGCTAAGGTGGATGCGCTACGGCTCGAAGCGCTAAAAACGCAGATGCGCTCGCTGTCGGCAGAACGTCTGCGTCAGAGCATAGTCCCGCTGGGAAAAATGATATTCGGCCGGCGCGACAGGCTCGCTTTATTAAGCGATATCCGCTGCCCTGTGCTGGTTATGACCGGCGAGCACGATAAGCCGCGTCCGGTCAGCGAGGGCCAGCTGATGGCGGCGTTACTACAATGCCGCCATATTACCGTGCCCGACGCGGGCCATATCAGCTGTCTTGAAAACCCGGCCTTCGTCAACCACGAGCTGCTCACCTTTTTAAGCGACGTGCTTTAATCCCTCGGGCTGCCGTTCCCGGCGGCCCGCTTTTATTTCTTTTGCACCGCCTGCCGCAAAAATACAGCGATTTACTTTTACAGGAATTACTTACACTTTTAGCTACTTTTCGCCGCTTTACCGCACTTTTCAGCAGGCCCGGCGCGGCAGTTTAAGGTATCATTTATTTAACAATGTACCTTCTGATTCATAACAATGCCGATACCTGTGAATGCTCTGCCCGTTTTTGACGGCCATAACGATCTCTTGCTGCGCCTGTGGATGCAGGAACAAGGCGATGCCGTCGCCGATTTTCTGCACGGCACGATGAACGGCCATCTGGATATGGCGCGTATTCGCAAAGGCGGCTTCGCGGGCGGCCTGTTCGCGGTATTTGTGCCGCCTGCGCAATACATGAAGCAGAGCAAAACGACTTACAGAGAAGAAGATCACGATCCGCTGGCGATTACCGAAGCGCAGATCGCCCTGCTGCATCAGATCGCCGACCGTTCTGAAGGCCAGGCGCGTATCTGCCGTACCGCAGGCGAAATTAAAAGCTGCATCGAGCAGGGCGTGCTGGCGATGGTGCTGCATATCGAAGGCGCAGAAGCGCTGGATGAAGAGTGCAGCCAGCTTGACGGCTGGATCGCCGCCGGACTGCGCAGCATGGGGCCGCTGTGGAATCTGCAAAACCGCTTTGGTACTGGCGTGACCGGTGGCTTTCCCGGTTCGCCCGACAGCGGCGACGGGCTGACGCCTGCGGGCATTAATTTGCTGCGCCTCTGTAATCAAAAAAAGCTGCTGATCGATCTGTCGCATATGAATGAGAAATCGTTCTGGCAGGTGGCTGAAGTTAGCGATGCGCCACTAGTCGCCACGCATTCTAACGTGCATGCAATCTGCCCACAGCCGCGTAATTTAACCGACCAACAGCTGGCTGCGATTGCGCAAAGCGACGGTTTTGTCGGCGTGAATTTTGGCAATGCCTTTCTGCGTGCCGACGGCAAGCGGGATGAAGATACGCCGCTGGAACAGATCGTGCGCCATCTGGATGCGCTGATAGAGAAGCTGGGTGAAGACCGGGTCGGCTTCGGCTCCGATTTCGACGGCATCAGCGTGCCTGGCGAACTGGGCGACGTCGCTGGCCTGCCGAAGCTGACAGCGGCAATGGCGCAGGCAGGCTATTCGTCTGAGCTGATTGAAAAGCTTTGCTGGCGTAACTGGCTGCGCGTGCTGGAGAAAACCTGGGGAGAATAAGGCGCGCCTTGCTTTCTCCTGTTAATCCCTGCGGCTTACAGGGTTGATATCGCTTTGACACAGGTGCAACATTTGCGCCGCCAAAGTGTCAACATTTGACAATAAGCTGATTACCTGCCGAACTTAACGGGCAGATTTTTCCCCTAACACCATGAGGAGCTCCGCTATGTGGACTAAACCAACTTTCGTTGATTTACGCTTAGGTCTGGAAGTAACGCTGTACATCTCCAACCGCTAAGCCCTTATGCCCACTGTCGTGGGCATTTCCTCTTTTTTTTCTGGTCTACACATGCAAATTAACGTTCTTGGCTCTGCGGCCGGCGGCGGGTTTCCCCAGTGGAACTGCAATTGCCGGAACTGTCAGGGCGTGCGTAACGGCACTGTAAAAGCTACGCCGCGCACCCAATCCTCTATCGCTATTAGCGATGACGGCATCGATTTTGTCCTGTGCAACGCCTCGCCGGATATTGCGCATCAGATTGCCGCTACGCCCGCGCTTAACAAAGAAGGCGTACTGCGCGGCACCGCTATCGGCTCGATTATTCTGACCGACAGTCAGATTGACCACACTACCGGCCTGCTGAGCCTGCGCGAGGGTTGCCCGCATCAGGTCTGGTGCACGCCGGAAGTGCATGAGGATCTGACTACCGGTTTCCCGGTCTTTACCATGCTTTCGCACTGGAACGGCGGCCTTGTGCATCATGCTATCCAGCCAGGCGAGCCTTTCTCGGTGGCTGTCTGTCCCGCGTTGAAATTCACCGCTATTCCGCTGCTCAGCAACGCGCCGCCCTACTCGCAGTACCGCGGCAAACCGCTGCCCGGCCACAATGTCGCGCTGTTTATCGAAGATACCCGCAGCGGTAAAACGCTGATGTATGCGCCCGGCCTGGGCGAACCGGACAGCGAGCTATTGGGCTGGTTGCAAAAAGCCGACTGTCTGCTGATCGACGGCACACTGTGGCAGGATAACGAGCTGGCAAACACCGGCGTGGGCCGCAATACCGGCAAGGATATGGGCCATCTGGCGCTGGCCGAAGAGCAAGGGCTGATCGCGCTACTGGCTTCGCTGCCCGCCGAACGTAAAATTCTTATTCATATCAATAACACCAACCCGATCCTGGATGAAGAGTCGGCCGAGCGCCAGGCGCTGGCGCAGCACGGCATCGAGGTCAGCCATGACGGGATGCGGATCGACCTGTGAGAAAATCATGAAAGATACCCCTATGACGCGCGAAGCGTTCGAGCAGGCGCTGCGCGCTAAAGGCGCTTACTACCATATCCATCATCCTTACCATATCGCCATGCATAAAGGCCAGGCGACGCGCGAACAGATTCAGGGCTGGGTGGCGAACCGTTTTTATTATCAGACCAGTATTCCGCTGAAAGACGCGGCGATTATGGCTAACTGCCCGGATCCGCAGACGCGCCGCAAATGGGTGCAGCGTATCCTCGATCATGACGGTCACGAAGGCAGCGAAGGCGGTATTGAAGCCTGGCTGCGGCTGGGCGAAGCCGTAGGCCTGACGCGCGAGACGCTGCTTTCCGAGAAATTAGTGCTGCCGGGCGTGCGCTTCGCCGTGGATGCCTATGTCAATTTCGCTCGTCGCGCGGTCTGGCAGGAAGCGGCATGCAGCTCGCTGACCGAGCTGTTCGCGCCAGAAATCCACCAGTCGCGCCTGGATAGCTGGCCGCAGCACTATCAGTGGATCGAGGCCGAAGGCTATGACTATTTCCGTGGTCGCCTGGGCCAGGCCAGACGTGATGTCGAGCATGGCTTAGCGCTGGCGCTGGATTATTTTACTACTGCGGAGCAGCAGCAGCGCATGTTGTCGATCCTGCAATTCAAGCTGGATATTCTCTGGAGCATGCTGGACGCCATGAGCATGGCCTACGAGCTGCATCGTCCGCCTTACCATACCGTCACCGACCAGATCGCCTGGCATCATGAGAGATTGCTGTAATGACTATTAACGACCAGCAGGTGCCTCTGTTCCGTCGCGGCTACCGCTTACAGTGGGAGCCGACCCAGGATTGCCACGTCATCCTTTATCCGGAAGGCATGGCGAAGCTGAACGAGAGCGCTACCGCGATTTTACAGCTGGTGGACGGCAAGCGTCCGCTGGCGGCCCTGATTGCCGAGCTTAACGCTCGTTTTCCCGATGCGGGCGGCGTGGATGAGGATGTGAAAGCGTTCTTTGTGCAGGCCGTTGAACAGAAGTGGATAATTTTTCGTGAACTTGCTTAAGCCTCAGGTCAATCCGCCGCTGTGGCTGCTGGCCGAGCTGACCTATCGCTGCCCGCTACAGTGCCCCTACTGCTCCAATCCGCTGGATTTCGCGAAGCAGGAGCAGGAGCTGACCACGGAGCAGTGGATCGAAGTCTTTAAACAGGCCCGCCAGATGGGTGCCGTGCAGCTGGGCTTTTCCGGCGGCGAACCGCTGGTGCGCAAGGATCTGCCCGAGCTGATCCGTGCCGCGCGGGATCTGGGTTTTTATACCAACCTGATTACTTCCGGCATCGGCCTGACCGAGAAGAAGATCGACGCCTTTGCCGAAGCGGGCCTCGATCATATTCAGATCAGTTTCCAGGCCAGCGACGAGACGCTGAACGCCGCGCTGGCGGGATCGCAAAAGGCCTTCCAGCAGAAGCTGGCCATGGCGAAAGCGGTCAAGGCGCACGGCTATCCGATGGTGCTTAACTTTGTGCTGCACCGCCACAATATCGATCAGATCGACCGGATCATCGAGCTGGCGATCGAGCTGGAAGCGGACGATGTCGAGCTGGCAACCTGTCAGTTTTACGGCTGGGCACAGCTGAACCGTGAAGGGCTGCTGCCCACGCGCGAGCAGATCGCCAGCGCCGAAGCCGTGGTGCAGCGCTACCGCGAGAAGATGAAAGACAACAGCAACTTCGCCAATCTGCTGTTTGTGACGCCCGACTATTATGAAGAGCGGCCGAAAGGCTGCATGGGCGGCTGGGGCGCGATTTTCCTGAGCGTGACGCCGGAAGGCATGGCGCTGCCGTGCCACAGTGCGCGCCAGCTGCCGGTTGAGTTTCCTTCGGTGCTGGAGCATACGCTGCAGGAAATCTGGTACGACTCGTTCGGCTTTAATAAATATCGCGGCTTTGACTGGATGCCGGAACCCTGCCGCTCCTGCGACGAAAAAGAGAAGGATTTCGGCGGCTGCCGCTGTCAGGCCTTTATGCTGACCGGCAACGCGGATAACGCCGATCCCGTTTGCGCCAAATCGCCGCATCACGGTCAGATTTTGGCGGCGCGCGAGCAGGCTAACTGCAGCAATATTCAAATCAGCCAGCTACAGTTCCGCAACCGCACTAATTCCCAGCTGATCTTTAAAACTGCGCCGTGAACGATCTTTCCTCCTGCTGCGTGGCAAACGGCCTGCGGATCAATTTGATCCAGGATCCGCAAGCTACGCGGTCGGCAGCGCTGTTCCGTCTTTCTGCAGGCAGTTTTGACGAACCGGCGCGCTGGCCTGGCCTGGCGCATCTGCTGGAACATGTGCTGTTCGCTGGCAGCGAAGGTTTTCAGCAAGAGCAGCGGCTGATGGCCTGGGCGCCTGCTCAGGGCGCGCGGCTGAATGCCACCACGCTGGCGCACTATACCGCCTGGTTTGTTGAGATTGCGCCTGAGCAGCTTGCGGCAGCCTTATGCAGGCTGACGGATATGCTGGCGCGGCCGCTGCTGGCAACTGAGGCCATCCAGGCAGAAGCGGCAGCGATCGAGGCGGAGTATCGCCTGTTGCAAAGCCACGGGCCAACACTGTGCGAGGCAGCGCTCAGCCAGGCATTTGCCGCGCCTCATCCTCTGCACGATTTTCATGTAGGCAGCCAGCATGATTTTGGCGATGATGCCGCCGCTTTGCAGCAGGCGCTGCGAACCTACCACCAGCGCTTTTTCCATAGCGGCAGGCTGGAGCTGTGGCTGAGCGGCCCGCAGCCGCTGGCAGAACTGCGGACGCTGGCAGAAAAGGCTGCGGCGGCTTTCAATCAGGTTAATTTCGTCCCGGACGGTTTTCCCTTGTTACAGCTTGCGCGGCAGCGGACATTCGCGCTGCAAAGCGCCGCCGCGCAACAATTTCAGCTAAGTTTTGTTATCCGCGGGCACGAGCCTGCCAGCCTGGCGCTACTGCGCGAACTGCTGGCCGATAAAGCGCCAGGCAGCCTGCTGGCAACGCTACGCGAGCAGGGGTTGTGCGATGATATTTCGCTGCTGGAGCCTTACCGTAGCCCACAGCAGTCAGTGGTCAGCGTGGTTTTTCAGCGCAGCGATTTGCAGCTGGCGCAGTGCGTTGGCATCGAAAACCTGTTTCGCCGCTGGCTGGCGTTGCTGCCTGAACTAACGACAGCCCAGCTAACGCATTACGCCAGCCTGACGCAGCGCCGCTCTCGCCAGCTTTCCGTGCTCGATCGGCTGCGCGAGCTGGCGCTGGGCTTTCCGCCTGCGGAGGCGGCAACTGCCCTGCCTGTTTTGCAGGAATTTAGCCGTTTATGGGTTTCGCCTGCGGTTAACGCGCCGAAGGTGCAGGCTCAGGGTTTTACCCTGAAGCTGGCCGCCATTGACTGGCCGCACGTCACGCAGCAGGCGCTGCCCGATATGCATTTTTATTCCCCTTCTTCTGCACCCGCCGCGCCAGAGCTACCGGCGACGCGAAGTGCGTTAAGCCACTTTGCTGCTGCGGGCGAGCCTGTGCTGATGCTTAGCGTGCAGCAGCCTGGCCGACAAACAGCAGCAATGCTTGAAGCCGCGCTGCAACCGGCAATGGGCGAGGCAATGCATCGCGACGGGGAATTAAGTTTTTCCCGCCAGCACGGGCTGTGGCTGCTGCGGCTTAGCGGCAGCGAGGCGTTACTGGCTTTCTTGCTGGATCGGGCATTGCAGGATCTGGCGGATCCTTCGGCTGCCACGCTGGCCTATGGCGAAAGGCTTTTTCACAAGGCGCAACAAACGGACGATATCGCTATCCGTACTTTGCTTGCACGCCTGCCTGATTTGCTGAGTGGCGAATCGCCAGCAGCAGCGCTGCGCTGGCGGGCGACGCTTTATGGCGGCAGCGACGAAAGCGCGGATACGCTGGCCCGGCTGCTGACTAAACTGCCGGGCGTGGTGGAACCCACGCTGCCGCTGCCGACGCTTTCGCCCGCGCAGCCGCATTTTTTCTGCCCGACTTCAGGTCAGGATGCCGCTGTACTGGTGTTCTGTCCGCTTGCCGAGCGCAGCGCTGGGTGTTTCGCCAACTGGCAACAGCTGGCGGCCTTCTTTGAACCGCGCTTTTTCCAGCAATTGCGGGTCGAGGCTAATATTGGCTACGTGGTTAGCTGCCGCTTCCATCAGGCCGCTGGCCAGGCCGGTTTGCTTTTTGCGCTGCAATCCCCTTCTCTCAGCGCAGCGGAACTGTTCCGGCATATTGAGCTGTTTATCGCCGCAATGGAAAAACCGGTGCAGGAAGCGACCGCCGCCACGCTTAGCGCCAGCCAAAGCGTTATCCAGCAGGCGATGTCCGTAGCGACGCCAAAAAACCCTGAGCAAATCACCGCTCACTGGCTGTATCAGCAGCTGGCGCTGTCGCCCGGTGAGCTTCAGCCCGCTATCGCCTCATTGCGGCAGGCTTATCGACAGCTAACGGACGAGCGCATGCGCCGCTGGTATTTAAGCAACAGTAAAGAAGGCTGCGTTTAACTCGCGGCCGCCAGGGGGATAACGGCTAATAATAAGACGCCGCCGACATAAATATGCCGGAAGCCTTAACCATAGCGCGCAGCGCTTTTTCCCGACACGGCCGACAGGCTTATTTAGTTCGTCGGCGCAGCCTGGTCGGATGTATATAGCGCGTTGGCCAGATGCGCTCCGGCCTTTCTCCTAATGCTTCGGCAATCAGCTTTTCGCCTTTTGGCCACGGGCGGCGCAGCGCGTTAGCCAGCGTGGACGACGCCAGGCCTGCGGCGCGCGAAAGCGCAGACAGATTAGTGCCTCTTTTTTTCAGCGCAGCAATAATATCTGCGGAATGCCAGTCCTTATGCTCCATCTTGCGTCCTTTATAATGAGTGAAACTGAAAAGCTTTGTTTTGCAACTACGCAGCATATCACGTCATTTATCAGATGTGATCTTCCTGCACCGTGCGCTGTAGCGCATAAAGAGAAACAACCAGCGTTGAGACCGGCTTTAAGCGAGAAACGGCAAGAGAAGACAGAAAAAAATCATTTATTTCAATAGGGTAAAAATGCGTCCTCTGATTATCCCTGTTGCTTTCGCTGAGAATTTTCCAATATGTAATTTTTCTGAATTTTAGTGACCGTTAATATAGCGCCATTGACCTGAAAAAATAATAATAAATAAACCCGTTATTAAAAAGCGTAATTGAAATCACTTAGATATATTATTAAGTTAATGTACTCAGCCAATAGCTAATAAGAATGGTTATCAAAACCATTCCGCTGCAGGCTGGCGGGAGAACCGATGATAATAATTATCAATCACTTCGGGAAATTAAAAAATAGTTTTTAATGCGGTTTTTATTTCAGTTTATTCCATGCATAATGCGCGAAATAAATCATACATAAATATCTGGAGCCGCTATGCTGACTGCCGAAATGACTTCTCGCCTGAACGATCAGTTAAACCTGGAGTTTTTCTCTGCTAATCTCTATCTGCAAATGAGCGCCTGGTGCGCGGATAAAGGCTTTGAAGGCGCTGCCGCCTTTCTGCGCGAGCATTCCCGGGAAGAGATGCAGCATATGCAGCGTCTGTTTAACTACCTGAGCGATACGGGCGCGATGCCGGTGCTGGGCACCATCGCCGCGCCGCCGGTGACTTTTGACTCGCTGAACAGGGTGCTGGAGCAGGCCTACGAGCATGAGCAGCTTATTACCGCTAAAATCAACGAGCTGGCGCATGCTGCCATGACCTCGCAGGATTATTCTACGTTTAATTTCCTGCAGTGGTATGTCGCCGAGCAGCATGAAGAAGAGAAGCTGTTTAAAACCGTGCTGGATAAGCTGGCGCTGGTTGGCGATAGCGGCAAGGGCCTGTTCTTTGTGGATAAAGATTTGATGCAGATGAGCACGTCAGGCGATCATGCCTAAGGAAACAAGGGCGAACGCGGTTCGCCCTTTTTGCTGCTACAGCGCCAGATGGTAGAACTTTGTATCTACTTTCATCACGGGAAAAGCGGCCGGTAAATTTTTTTCGGCGACTTCGCTAAAACCGTTTTTTTCATAAAAGCGATGCGCCGCCAGAAATTTCGCGGTGGTGCCCAGCCAGATAGCCTGAAGCTGCTGTTCCCGGGCGTGCGCAACCAGTATTTGCAGCAGGCTGCTGGCCGCGCCATGCTCCCTACCGCGCCATGCCTTCGCCACAAACATTTTACGCAACGCGCCCTGCCGCTCGCCGATATCCTTCAGGCCGATGCAGCCCACTACCTGTTCCCCAGCCAGCGCCAGCCAAAAATCGCCCGTACCCTGCTGGTAAAAGTTTTCGATATCGCTGAGATCCGGCTGCTGCTCCGCGCTAATTTCGATACCGAATTCATGATTCTGGATCGGCAGGATCAGCGCTTTGACGCCGGCCTGATAGCAAGGCTGATAGCGCTGCAGGACAAGCTGCGTGGTCATGGCGAGATCCTTATTTAGCCAGCTTTTGCGCGATATTTTGCAGGCAGGTAGCGAAAACGCCTTCGCTGACGTTCTGCGCGACTTCCTGCTCGTCATGACCGGCGGCAACCTTGAAATCTGCCCACCACTCCGCCAGCGTAGTGCCGTCCGCCTTGGGTGAAAGTTTCACTACCGCTACGTAGTCCGTCACCGGCATGATGCCGTCCAGAATAGCGTAGTGCAGCTCCCTGCTGGCCTTATCGAGTTTAACCAGCCGCTCGCGTACTGCACCATCAGGCAGCGTCAGCTTTCTGACCACGCCGACTTTGCTTTCGGTAGCGCCCTCTTCCAGCTCGCTGGCGGAGATCGCCGGGTGGATTTTCGGCAGACCGTTAAAATCCGCAATCAGCGGCCAGATTTCTTCCGGCGTGGCGGTAATGATGCGGCTGGCATAAGAAGTGTGCGACATAATTTTCATCCTCTGAAGATAACGAAAATTTTACTTTAGCATGGAATAGCGAGTGCTTTTGCCCGTTGCTGCGGCCGCAGCACAAAAAGCCGATTCGGCCAGACGCTTCGCCTCTGCGGGCGAGGTTCTTTTGCCAATGACATAACTGGCCTTTTACACCTGAATGGATGAGAGTAATAGCGCTACCCAATACATATTGAGCGCATCAGTCTTTTCAGGGCTGCGGAAATAGGGTGAAGTTTAAAACTTTGATTTTAATCAAGGGCTAACGTGGAAAAAGCCGCCGAACGCCCGCCTATCGTTTATATTCCCTGCGGTTTAATCATCCCATCCAGGGAGCAACCGGGCCAAAGGGCCAGGTTTACAGGAGAAGAGAATGAAGCAAAAAATCAGTACGCTGGCTATGGGTATCGTCGTTGCCACCACCCTGCTTACCGGCTGCGGCGAAAAAGAGGCGCCGACGGTGAAATTTATCAATGCGGAGCGCGTGATGCAGGATTCAGGCCTGGCGGAGCAGCTAAAAGCCAGGCTGGGCGCGGTGGACGAGAAGCTGCAACAAGGACTAAAAATGGCTCAGGAGAATGGCGCCAGGCTGCCCGAGGAAAAACGAAGCAGCGCGCTGCTTGCCGATCGCCAGCTGTTAAATCTGGAGTGGCAGCATGCCCAGCGCCAGGCCAACAGCGTGGCGCTGAAGGCAATAACGGAAGCCGCGGATAAATATCGTCAGGCGCACCAGCTACTGGCGATTTTGCCAACTCAGAGCGCGCTTGCCTCTGCCCCTGAAGCGGATATCAGCAAGGAGCTGGCGGAGCAGCTAAAGGATAAAAAGCTGGATTTTGGCGCGCTGCCGGAAATTGGCGTAAAAGGCGAGCAGCAGAAGACGGCAGAAGCCAGCGCGGATAAATAACGCCGCGCTAACCAATAAGGGGTGAAGATTCACCCCTTTGTTTATCTTTTACCGGCGCTGACCGCCGCTGAAAGATCCAGCCGCTGCCAGAAGTTTTGTTCCGGCGTCTCGCCGGAAAGCGGATAGCCGCCAGCCAGTGCGCTGGAAACCATTAGCTGACGACGCTGAGACGCGCTCAGATGCGGCAACGGCGCTTCCAGCAGCGCTTCCGCGCCTGCCGGCACTGCAATCCTCACCTCTTTCCCTTTTTCCTGCGGCAGATTATAGGTCATCGCAAAATGGGCAAATTGCCGCATCTGCGGCGCGGCATAGGGATCGGCGGCGCCTGCAGGCTTAGCGCATTCGGCCAGCGTCGTGCCGCACTCTTTTTCCAGCGCGCCGCGTAGCTGCTGTTTCGCTTCATCAAACAGCGCCCGGTATTTTGTATCGTTCAGATAGTGAGCCACATTACGCTGCGCTACCATCCGCGACCCTATAAGGTCGATCGGATAGTGAACGCCCAGCACCATGCGTGAATAGCCATAGCGCGCAGCGCGATCTACCAGCGGGACAAAGCGTTCCGGCACCATTTCGCCCAGCAGCAACGCGTCAGTCCAGGCGGTATTGGTGTGGCCGCTTGGGAAGGCGCCTTCGCTCGCCTGGTAAGGCTGGTTGTCTTTCACTACCGCCGTATCCGGCACGCCATGAATAGTGTTGCCGGGGATCAGGAAAGGCCGTGGATAGTTAAAATGTGCTTTGGCCGCGCCAGTGCTGACCTCGCTGGCCTTGAGCAATGCCGCCGCTTTACCGATCTCGCCTTTATCGTAGGCATGCAGGAAAGCCTGGCCCAGCTTTGGCCCCAGCGCATCGGCGAGGAAAAAGAGGTGGTTTTGGCCTTCCGCATCGATAATTGCCTGGCGACGCTGGCCGTCGGTGGCGTTGAGGTTGACCTGCTCCACGCCCTGCAGGCTGGCTTCCAGCGTTTTTTTCGGCAGCGTGCCAAAGGCGCTAAGCAGTTCGATACCCGCCTGCTGGTTGGCTTTTTTGCCAAAGTCATAGCCGCTCGCCTTCAGCCACTGCTTGTCCGCCAGTTTGTCACTCTGGGCGGTTTTTTCCAGCTGTGCTCGCGTTAGCTTGCCCGCATCGCCTTTTAGCGTTTCGATAAGATCGCGCTGAATTTCCCCGTCAAAAGCTGCGAACTGCGCATTGCTGCTGGCGGGCGTGGTGGTTTCGATAATAGCCTGAATTTGGTCAGGGTTAAGGGTCGCGTTTTTTGCCTGGGCGAATTGTCCCAGCAGCAGCGTGCTGGCCAGCAAAGAATAACGAAAGCGCATGAAGGTTCCTCGGTTAACTTTATCGGCACTTATGCTGGAAGAGTTTGATGACAGGAAAGTGACAGCTTATATTTTGCAACGAATTGGTGCCGCATCCCTGCGGCCTGCTGGAGCATCAATCAGCCGCCAACCACCGGCTTTTTGGTTTTATCCAGCGCCTGCATAAAGGCGTCGTCCAGATGCAGATGCTGGCGAACCAGTTCAGGTGGCGTTGAAGCCAGCCACTGGTTCAGCGAGATATCGGCGTAATAATCGCTTTTGAACAGCTCGAGAAAACGCAGCGGTTTGTCGCCGGTGTTTTCAACGTAGTGCCCCATCGCAAAAGGTACGTAGCCGACATCCCCGGCGCGGAAATCAAAGGTGCGCGCCTGGCCGGAAGAGGCGAATACGCCCATACGTCCTTCCCCTTCCAGGTAGTATTGCCATTCGTCGGTGTTTGGATGCCAGTGCAGTTCGCGCATTGCGCCGGGCTGGAGTTCTACCAGCGCCGCCGCAATGGTTTTGGAAACCTTAAACACCGAGGAGTCGGTAATACGTACCGTACCGCCTTTTAGCGTGATGGGCTGCTGCGCCAGCATGCGGTGGCTGAAGGCGGTGGCTGAAGGCGGTGGTGGAACGAGTAGCGCCCGCGATGGCATCGTTTTTCAAATCGCCCGGCGGCGTGGCGGCAAAGATATATTCATCGGCCGGGGCTGGCAGCTTGCTGAAGGTTTCCACCGGCACGCCGAAGTTTTTCGCCAGCACTTCCGGCGGCACATGCTTAAACCAGTCGCTGAGCAGAAAGGTGCTGTCCTCGTCAAAGCCGCCGCTGTCAAAGGCCAGCAAAAACTCGCAGCCGTCCGGGCCAAGCCCCTGAATCGAGTGCGGTACGCCGGGCGGAAAGTACCAGAGATCGCCTACGCCCACATCATCCACAAACCAGTGGCCGTCCACGTCCAGTGCGGTAATGCGTGCCTTGCCGTAAAGCATATAGGCCCACTCGCCCTCTTTATGCCAGTGCAGCTCACGAATGCCGCCGCTATTCAGGCGCATGTTGACGCCAGCAATACTTTTGGAAACGCCCAGTTCACGCTCGGTAATCTGTCGTGTCCAGCCGCCGCTGCCTTTACGTACATGCGAATCGCTATAGGAAAAGCGCAGGTTAGGCAGCGTGCCGCTGTCGGTAGGCGGTGGATTAACGATATCGGGGTTTTCAGCCTGGCGCACCGGATCGTGCGGGCCAGGATCGCTGCCGCCCATTTGGCCCGTCCAGGGCTGTGCCGTGACTGTACGGTCATGAGCATGAACGGAACCGGCCGCCAGCGCCACCGTTCCTCCGGCGGCGAAGGTCATAAAGCTACGACGTGTAAGGGGATTCATCTCTGCTTCCTTGTGTAGTTTCAGAAACGCATCGGGCTGTTCTGCCGACGCGTCATTAAGGCTAGCTACACAAACCTCAACCAATCCTAAGCGGGTAATGGCTTAAGCACGCTGAAATGTAAGCAAAAAATCATCAAAAGAATTCATCAATAGGTTAGTGAAATTTATAAAATATTCGCTACCCGATGCTAAAAGCGGGATGTTACTGGCTTGTTAATAGAATTTATCAGTAGCAAACGCCAGTCTGGGTCTGCAACCATCAATTATTTTTATCAACGTGGGGCAAATCGGGAAACATCCGCTTACCTGGCTATACACTTTGCCAGCGGACGATAGCCTGTCTTCAATTATCAGGAGTGGTGAAGGACCGGGAAAAGGTTGTCACGCCCTTTTTAGAAAGATAACTTGCGCGTCCATGCGCGACCGCTGATTTATCCAGCCAGGGCAGTACGGCTAAATAATCAGGCTTTAATCCGTGAATAAGCTGGCTTGTCCCGGCTACAAGTTTTGGAGCGGATGCCAGATTTCAGTGACGGCACCTTCACCGCCGGTGATGGGATCCTGCTGCGGCATCGGCACGCGTTTAATGGCGTGCAGCGAAGCTTCGACATGTTCCAGATCGCTGCGGCGCGTATCGGGTTCCATGCCTTTTGGGTAGGCGCCCACGGCAAAGAAGTCTTCACTCGCTGCCAGCTGCTGATGGCCGACCCCCGCCGGGATCAGGATGGCGTCACCAGCGTGTACGGTAACCGCTCTGCCCGTTTCGCCACCAAACAGGATTTGTGCCCAGCCTGCGCCAATGCCCAGCAGCTCATGCGTATTGGGATGGTAGTGCGTATAGGCATAAACAGGATAGCGCCAGCGCGGCGTCCAGTTGTGACGAGAAAAGGTTTCTTCAAACCAGGCCGCGACATCTTCTGTTTCATTGGGCACCACGCGCGGATAAATGATCAGCGGCAGCGGGTTATTCGGCACGCCGCTGGCGGGCTGAAAAGTCATATACTGCGGGTTGTTTGACATACCCGCAGAAAAAGTACCGGCAGCAAAAGACATCATTGCAAGCAGGTTACCAGCATGGGTCAGCATAGGATGCCTCCTGGAAAATCGGTGTTAATCAATTGTGGCATTTGATAGCAAACTTGCAACAGCTGCAATCAATGTTTGATCACATAACCCATTAATTTTCCAGACCTTAACTCAAATTCAGCGCCAGCAGGCCATGACTTTGCGATGACAATCAGCAAATAGCGCGCCCAGGTTTTCCATATTCGCCTCTGTCGACATAACGATCAGCAGCGTTTTCAGGTTAAGCACGCGTCGGCAAAGCACAGCAAAGTTTTTCTGCCACTCTTCCACGGGATTGCCGGGAAAAAAATGGTGGCAAAGCAGGTAAAACAGATAGTTGCCAAGAATTTCCTGTTGCGCCGCGGCAGAAAAGCCGCTCGTGTTTTCCAGTTCCCGCCAGCGCTGTCTCAGCGCCTCTTCGCCTGTTGATTTTAACTTTTCCAGTTTTTTTAACCGCCTGTCCTCTTCTGCCAGTGACCAAAGCGGCAGCTCGCGTAAAGTGTGCAGCCTGACCGGTGGATAGTCGTCCGGGCTATGGCTGCGGGAAAAATCCAGCCGCAGCGTCTGGCGAAAGTCCGGTTGCAGCCAGGCTTCCTGCAGAGCGACGCGCTGTTGGGTATCCAGCGCGGCCGCTTCACGGATAAAACGCCCCAGCAGATAAATCAGCAGCGTCGGCTCTGTCCGAAAAGCCGTGAATAAGTGCAGGCAGAGCTGGTTCATCTGTAGCCTGTCGGCGGCCAGTTCCGGCAGGGATTCCGCAGCGCCTTCGCTAAAAGTGATAGTGCAGGATGCCGTGCGGTTCAGGATTTCTATAGCGGCCTTGCGGCAGCCCATATCGGCGCTATACCGCACATGGTTCCGCCATCTGAACTGCATTAGCGGCGAGGCATTGTTGCAGCCTGGACAGCCGCAGGGCTGGATATTTTGCTGCAGGCGCAGGACATAATCCGGCGTCCAGACGCTTGCCGTAGCCTGATTATTTGCCATAGCGGCGTACGCGGTTTTTCTTTTTGGTTTTACCGCTGAGTCGGCGGTTGACTTATTTTTCATTATTATTACGCCGCCGGAGGGAGAAAAAGACCCCATTAAATTAACAGGATCACAATAAGTACTTATTCTTTTCATAATAAATCTTCCCTGATTTAACGTAGTTATTACCAATGTAAATTTTAATAACGGCTCATCATTTGATTAACGTTAGTATTACTGAAAAAATAAGTGAAGAGACGCCGCGCAGGCGTCGCCTGACTCAGCTGCAGCAGCCAGCCTAGTCTAATTCTGAATTATGCAGATTAAAATAAACAAAAACTCTATCAACAGCTATTTAAATCAGTCTGTTTTACAAAAAAATACTCTATCGACTTTTAAATCAGATTTTTTAGTATTTAATAATTTCTTATTTAGCTTATCCGTAGCTGTCTTATTATTACCAAATTAACTTATTCCGTGCCGCCGGAGAGGACAGTAACGGCTAATCAGTTTGCTTTGCGCCTTAAGCTATCACTATTATCCGGGCAGCTTTTTTCGAGCGACGGGTTTTGCTCTTAACGTTATCGCTGACACGGCTTGCTAACCTGAACAGGTTAGGGCTAAGCCGCGGCCAGCAACTGTTATAGCTTTATTGACGGTAACTGTGTCTGCCCTTATCCGCCCGGGTGTGGTTTACTGACGCCTGTACCGAGAGGAGGTTCAGAGTGGAAGACGTTAAACAGATCCTGCTGCGCGAAATCGACACCCTTAATCGTGAAGAACAGCGCGATAACCGGCCGCGCTTCAGCTTCAATTTTCTGAAAAATCATCCTGGCCTGTGGGCATCGATGTATACCTGTTATGCCCTGACCGTGGCGCTGATTTTTACCACCGAGTTTCTGGGCTGGCCTGCATTCTGGGGCGCCACTTTCTTTGTGCTGCTGATGAGCGGCCTGATGCTGCTGGACGTTAACCCCCGCTATCGCTTTGAAGATATCGATACGCTCGACCTGCGCGTTTGCTATAACGGCGAATGGTATTATGTCCGCACGCTGTCCGAACAGGCGATTCAGGATATTCTCGCCAGCAGCCAGGTACCGGATAACGTTAAGCAGGGTATCGAAAAGCTGCTGAAGCTAAAAGGCGAAGTGGATTTTTACGATGTGTATCATCTGACCTGGGGCCAACAGCGCGCCTCTGCCGTCTGACTTTCTTTTCAGGGCCTGCCATGGCCCTGAAGCATCTCTGCGATTAGCCTGCCCA
This sequence comes from Pantoea sp. sgz302252, assembly GCF_042610525.1. Classification (GTDB taxonomy): domain Bacteria; phylum Pseudomonadota; class Gammaproteobacteria; order Enterobacterales; family Enterobacteriaceae; genus Erwinia. The sequence goes on along the minus strand of NZ_JBHDVM010000003.1, from coordinate 272,858 downwards.
GCGTGGCTACTGCCGCCTCCCGCGCTTCGTTCCATTCCCATGCCGTATTGAACCGAAAGTAGTTAGCGTATTGCTCGCTGGTAGAAAACATTTTTCCCGGCGCGATACTTATTTTCTCCTGTAGCGCCTGATAGTAGAGTTCGGTGGTGTTAACCGCTTCCGGCAGCTCTATCCAGAGAAAATAGCCGCCCTGGGAGTCGTTGATTTTTGCGCTGGCGGGCAGATGCCGCCGCAGCGACTGCCGGGCCAGGTTTTTACGCTGCTCCAGCCGCTGGCGCAGCTTGCGCAAATGCACGTCGTAGCTGCGGCTGCTCAGATAGTCCACCAGCGCCAGCTGCATCGGTGCGCTGGTGGAGATGGTGCTCATCAGCTGCAAGCGCTGGATACGCTGCGCGTGTTTGCCCGCAGCAACCCAACCTACACGGAAGCCTGCTACCAGGTTTTTAGAAAAAGAAGAGCAGTGCAGCACATCATTCTGTTTTTCAAAAGCCTTGGCCGGCAGCGGTTTTTCGCTGCCGAACCAAAGCTCGCTGTAGACATCGTCTTCGATCAGCGTGACCTGATGCGCTTCCAGCAGCGTCACCAGCGCCTGCTTTTTCTCGCGGCTTAGCGTGCAGCCCAGCGGGTTTTGCTGGTTGGACATCATCCAGCAGGCTTTGACCGGCAGCTTCGCCAGAGTGGCGGCCAGCTCTTCCAGATCGATACCGTGCTGCGGATGCGAGGCGATAGCGACAGCCTTAAGCTGAAGCCGCTCAATAGCCTGTAGCGCGCCGTAAAAACAGGGGTTTTCCACCACTACCCAGTCGCCGGGCTCGGTGACCGCCTGAAGGCTCAGGTTGAGCGCTTCCATGGCGCCGTTGGTAATCACGATTTCATCGGGCGAGACCTGAATGCCCTGGAGTGCATAGCGTTTGGAGAGCGTTTTGCGCAGCGCTTCGTTGCCCGGCGGCAGGTTGTTCAGCGCGTCCGCGGGCTTCAGGGAGTGCGAAACGGCGGCGAGCGAACGCATCAGCTGCCGCTGTGGAAAGAGTTCTGGATCGGGAAAAGCGGAGCCGAACGGCATAATGCCCGGCTCGCGGCAGGCCTGGAGCACCTCGAAGATAAAGTCGTTGATGTCGACCGATTCTGTGAGCTGCACCTTTTGGTGGCTGGCGGGCTGGCTGAGAAACTCTGCCCGCGGCGCCACATAGTAGCCCGACTGCGGCCGCGAGAGGATCCAGCCCTGGCTTTCCAGCACCTGATAGGCATGCATTACCGTCATCAGGCTCATGCCGCTCTGCGCGACCTGCTCGCGCAGCGAAGGCAGTTTCTCGCCCGGTAGCCAGAGCTCGCTGGCAATCTGCTGCTGGATTTGATCGATTAGCTGAAGGTATTTTGCCAAAACTGTTACAGGCCCGTGCTCAAAATTGAGTAACTATTATAGTTAGCCGGGCCGTGATTAGACAGCTTTTGGCACGTCGATTTTTTCTGCTTCGTGCGCGTGATTGGCTTCATGGTCGCCCGCATAATGTTTTAGCTGCGGCACCTGTTCAGCTGGCACAGGTTTGCCCAGCAAATAGCCCTGCAGCGAGTTGCAGCCCAGGCTGGTAAGAAAAGCCTGTTGCTCCTCTGTTTCCACACCTTCGGCCACGACTTTCAGCTTTAAAGTCTGCGCCAGCGCCACGATGGCGGTGACAATGGTGGCGTCTTCGTTCTGGGTTTGCAGCTCGTTGACGAAGGCGCGATCGATCTTCAGCTCGCTGGCGGGTAGCCGCTTTAAATAAAGCAGGCTGGAGTAGCCGGTGCCGAAGTCATCGATAGAAGCTTTGACGCCCAGCTCGGTGAGTTCGGTCAGAATGCGCACGCTTTCGTCCGGATCGCGCATGGCGGTCGTTTCGGTGACTTCCAGCGTCAGCAGCTCCGGCGGAATATTATGCTCTTTTAACGCCTTCACCACCGTTTCCACCAGGCCGGCCTGTTCAAACTGTAGCGACGAGAGATTGACCGCCACCGACCACTGCGCGTTGCCCATTTTATGCCAGACGCTTAGCTGGCGGCAGGCTTCGTTAATCACCCAGTTGCCAATGCTGACGATCAGCCCGGTTTTCTCCGCCAGCGGCAGGAAGATATCCGGCGTCAGCAGGCCGCGCTGCGGATGCTGCCAGCGGATGAGCGCTTCAAAACCGACGATCGGCCCCTGCGGCGCGCAGAATTTTGGCTGGTAGAAGAGGCGCAGCTCGTTGTGCTCCTGCGCCAGCCAGAGGTCGTTAATCAGCTGGAGCTGGTTTTGCGCAATGGTATTCATTGACGGCTGGAAGAAGCTGTAGTCGTTGCGGCCATTATTTTTGGTGTGGTACATGGCGGCATCGGCATTGAACATCAGCTCGCGTTCATCATTGCCGTCGCCCGGATAGACCGCGATGCCGATGCTCAGCGAGACTACCAGCTCGTAGCGGGAGATCAAAAATGGCTCATCTATGGCCTTCACCAACATATCGGCCACGGCAGCGGCATCGTTCGGCTCGCCGATCTCTACCAGCAGCACAAACTCGTCGCCGCCAAGCCGTGCCAGAGTATGGTGCCCTTTTAACAGGCTCTTCATACGTTCGGTCACGGCGACCAGCAGGTTATCGCCAACGTGATGGCCGAAAGCGTCGTTAACCGCCTTAAAGCCGTCCAGATCCATAAACATCAGGGCGAAAGAGGTGTTTTCCCGCACGGCTTTATTCAGTGCCTGATCAAGCCGGTCTTCCAGCAAGATGCGATTGGGTAAGCGGGTGAGATTATCGTGCAGGGCCAGCTGGGCCAGCTCGCGGTTCGCTTCCGCCAGCGAAGAGGCGAGCACTGAAGTTCTGGCCTGCAAACGGGCATCCAGCGTGGAGACCACCAGGGTGATCCCCAAAATCGAGAGCGTGACCACTACGACCAGCACCGCCAGCCAGCTGCTGTTAACGCCCATCTGCGTGGCGTGGCTGTCCATTGGAAAGTTGGCGGCCGCCATGCCGCTGTAGTGCATGCCCGCAATAGCGGCGCCCATAACCAACGCGGCGCCGGCACGCAGCAGCGCCAGATGGCCTTCGCCCTGGCGCAGCTTGAACGCCAGCCAGAGCGCTGCCGTGGAGGCGACCAGCGCAATCGCCACCGAGAGCGCTATCCAGCGCCAGTCCCAGACGATGCCCGGGTCAAACATTAGCGCGGCCATGCCAATATAGTGCATCGCCACCACGCCGCTGGCCATCGCTACGGCACCCACCATCAGACGGGCCAGCACCAGTTCGCCGAAGCAAACTATCCACAATGCAAAGATAGAGGCCGCCACCGCGACAAACATTGAAACCAGCGTCAGCAGCGGATCGTAACTCATCACCATCGCCAGATTCATCGCCAGCATGCCGATAAAATGCATCGACCAGATGCCGATGCCCATCGCGAAGCCGCCACCAACCAGCCAGACTCGGGCCGCTTTTCCTGTTGAGGTCGCCACCCTGCCGGCCATATCCAGCGCGGTATAGGAAGCCAAAAAGGCAACAAATATGGAGACGATAACCAGCAGCTGGTCGTAGGAGCTCATAAGCATATGCAATTCTCTGAAGCAAAAGCCAGTTTTCTGGCACCAGGTAATGGAATAGTGAAGCTGGTAAAGCGTTTTCAACAATTACGGTATCGGCTAAAGAGTAGTCAACTTTACCCCTGGGTAAACAAAGTCGTTCGGCCGCACGACGATAGCGGGCCAGAACCCGCTATCCGCTTATAATTCAACGGGTTTATCAGTTGTGGCTTTTGGCCCAACGACCTTAGCATCCGCGCTTTTTTTTGCCCAGCGAAACCCGAAGTCTCTGCTGATTATTTCTTATCAGTCTCGCTGGCGAGAGCCGCTTCGCCTTTCTTGCCATTCATTAGCGCTATTTTTGCGTTTCGCTTAGCTCAGCGCTGCAGGCTGTTCTATAGTGTTAAACATAACAGAGATCGGCCATTTTGGTCGGCATCCCGGCCTTGCGCCGCGGAAAGCATTTCCGGCTTAGCGTTTTACCTGCATCGCGGGCCGTTTATTTATGTTTTACACCGGGCGAAAAAGCACTTCCATTAGACTGATCGGTAAGGAATGATTATGAAAATGAAGCTTTTTCTGCTGGGCTGCGGCTTGGGCCTCGGCGTAGCCGCTTCCGGCTTTGCCGCCACCACAACGGGAACCATCAACGCAACGCTGGTCCTGACTACCGGCTGTGTGGTCAACGGACAAACCGGAACGACCGGCGTTAACTTCGGTACCCTGGACTTCGGCAGCAGCGCCGCGACCTTTGATACCCTGAACGCCACTCTGGTCGGCGCGCTGGGCAACGGCATCTTCGTGCGCTGCACTACCGGGCAGACGTATAACGTACAGCTGACCAGCAGTAACGCTGCACCGGCAACCGTATATGGCGAAGTGACTGCCCAGCCCCGCTATCTGATTCTGGGCAGTAACAATACGCAGGGCATCGCCTATACCTTATATAATTCAACAGCCTACACCACACCCATCGCTAACAATACCAACCTGACCAACACCGGTACTGCCGATCCGACTAACGGCGACAACTATCCTATTTATGGTCGTATTACAGGCGGCGGATTCAACGCGGCGATCCCGGCTGGCACCTATACCGATACGATTAACGTCGCCGTGAATTACTAAACGGCGGCCAGAGGGAGCGCAAGGTGCCGGAGAGGGCAACGAAACTGGCGGGCTTACTAAGTCCGCTTTGTATTGTGGCGTTCTTTGCTACTAATCCGGCATGGGCGCTGCCGACGCAGACTTTTCAGGTTACGGCCTCTATCGTGAACGGCTGCGTGATTTCCGGCACTAACACGGGCGTATTCGGTACGCTGAATTTCGGCACGCAGCCCGGCGTCGGCTCGGTCTCCGCCAGCGCCAGCTATGTACAAAGCTCAAGCATCACGCTGGCCTGCACGCCAGGCACCACGCTGAGCATGAGCATTAACGGGGGCGCTAATTATTCCAGCACCCGTAATTTGAAAATCGCCAATAACACAGATTTGGTGGCCTATACGCTCTATACCAGCGCCACCCACAGCGCAGCAAGTGCTATCCCGGTCAATCAAAGCGTGGCCTTGACTTACAGCAACGCCAATAACATTACGCTGCCGATTTACGGCCTGCTGCAAATGAGCGGCGTGCGCCGGGCCGGGACTTACAGCGACACTTTAACGGTGACGCTGAGTTGGTAAACAGGGAGAGAGGGAGAAATGAAAACATTACGCACAATCGCGTTGCTGGCTGGATTGACGGTTAGCTCGCTGCTGCCCGCCTGGGCAGGAAACTCAGTCCTGATCTGGCCGATCGATCCTAAAATTCACAGCGGCGACAAAGCGACCGAACTGTGGCTGGAAAATCGCGGCGCGGCCACCACCCTGATGCAGGTTCGGGTGTTCCGCTGGCAGCAGCAGGATGGGCGCGAGCAGTATCAGACGCAGCAGACGGTGGTTGCCAGTCCGCCTTTGGTAAGGATAGAACCAGGCCAGAAGCAGTTGGTCAGGCTAATAGGCCAGACGCCGCCGCCTGCGGGCGAGGAGCAGGCCTATCGGGTGCTGCTGGATGAGATCCCAACACCGCAGCAGCCCGGAGAAAATCAGGCGGGCCTTAATTTTCAAATGCGTTACTCCGTACCGCTTTTCACTTACGGTGAAGGGCTTGCTGCCGACAGCGCCCGCCCTAATCTGAGCTGGCGGCTGGTTAATCGGGACGGTAAATCAGCGCTGCTTATTACCAATAACGGCAATGGCCATGCCCGGCTAAGCAAGGTTTCATTAGGTGGACGTACGCTGTCCGACAGCCTGTTTGGCTATGTACTGGCGCGTTCCAGCAATGCTTTTCCGCTGAATTTTCCGGCTTCCGAACGTTCACAGCTGAGCGCGGAGCTGGATAATAATCAGACCTGGCGCAGTACCAGCTCGCCGCGCTAGCCGATGAACGGGCGACGCTGTTCTCTGGCCCTCTGCCTGTTAAGCTACCTGCTTCCTTCAGCCGGTCGCGCGGAAACCTATTCCTCTTTGCCGCCGCCACCGCAGCAAAACGCACCGGGCACGCAGAACCAGCAATATATGCTGGGGCTGGTGGTTAACGAGCAGGATAGTGGCCTGGTGGTACCGGTGGAGTTTCGGGATAACCACTATTTTTTGCGTGCGGGGGATTTGCAGCGGGCTGGCATTCCTTCGGCACTGATTACCTCATCCATGATGGATGTCTCTGCCATCCCTCAGGTTAAAGCCGATTACGATCAAAGCCGTCAGCGCCTGGTATTGACGGTGCCGCCGGGCTGGCTGCCGCGCCAGCAGCTGGCGGGCCAGGAGCAGAACGGCCCGCGCTATCCCGGCAGAACCTCGACCGGCGCGCTGTTTAATTACGATCTCTACACCAGCCGCACTTCCGCCAGCGGCAGCCGTCTCTCTGCCTTCAATGAATTCCGCCTGTTTGGCACGCTGGGCCAGTTTTCAAGCAACGGCGTTTATCAGCAGCAGCTTTCCGGCCAGGCTACCGGCACGCAGAATAAGGGCTATATCCGCTATGACACTTACTGGAGCAATCAGAATGAGAATCGCTCGCTAAGCTGGCGCGCGGGCGATTTGATTACCGATGCGCTGTCGTGGAGCAGCAGCGTGCGGCTGGGCGGTATTCAGATCGCGCGCGATTTTTCCGTGCGGCCGGATCTGGTGACCTATCCGCTGCCCTCTTTTTCCGGCCAGGCAGCAGTACCCTCTACCGTCGATTTGTTTGTCAATGGCTATAAAAACAGCAGCAACAATGTGCAGCCCGGCCCCTGGTCAATGACCAATATGCCGTTCGTTAACGGCGCAGGTGAAGCTGTGGTGGTCACTACCGATGCCGCAGGAAGGCGAGTTTCCACCACTATGCCTTTTTACGTTTCCAGCAATTTGCTGAAGCCCGGCCTTTCTGATTTTGCTTTTTCCGCCGGGGCGCTGCGCAACAACTACGGCATCAAGAGCTTTGATTACGGTTCCGCCGCCGCCAGCGGCTCTTACCGCTATGGCGTGACCGACTGGCTGACGCTGGAAAGCCACGCCGAAGGCGCAGACTCGCTGGCGCTGGGCGGCGCGGGCGGTCAGGTAAAGATCGGCGCGCTGGGTGTGGTTAACGCGGCGCTGGCGCAGAGCCAAATGAACGGCGGCCGCGGCACCCAGTACAGCTGGGGCTATCAGTACAGCAACAGCCGTTTTAACATCGGCACGCAGCATATTATCCGCTCGGCGGGCTTCGGCAATCTGGCGCTGTACGGCGACCGCAACAGCGGCGTGGGCGGCACGGATTATACTCTCAGCCGCCGCAGCGCCCAGTACAGCGCCAGCGTCTCGCTTAACCGCTTTGGCAGTCTTGGCGCGGCTTTTATCGATATCACCAGCGGCAGCGGCGATCGTACCCAGCTTTGGAATCTTTCCTGGAGTAAAAATATCTGGGGCAATAGCAGTCTTTATGTTTCTGCCAGCCGCGATCAGCGTCAGGGCGACTGGACGGGCACGATTTCGCTGGTGATCCCGTTTAGCGAGCGTGGCAATGCCAGCCTGAGCCTGGATCGCGACCAGCAGGGCACCACCTCACAGCGCGTAAACCTTTCCCGCTCCATGCCCACCGACGGCGGCCTGGCCTATAACGCTTCATGGGCTAACCAGAGCAGCGGCGGTGACTATAAGCAGGCAAGCCTGAGCTGGCGCAACCAGAAAGTGGAAACCTCCGCAGGATTCTATGGCGACGGCGACTACACCACGGAATGGGCCGATGTGACAGGTTCGCTGGTGCTGATGGACGGCAGCTATTTTGCCGCCAATCAGGTCAATGACGCTTTCGTGGTGGTGAAGACCGACTATCCGAATATCAACGTGCGCTATGAAAATCAACCGATGGGGAAAACGGACGCTGGCGGCTATCTGCTGGTGCCGGGCATCAGCTCTTATTATCCGGCTAAATATGATATCGATACGCTGGATTTGCCCGCGGATATGACCGCTTCCAGCGTTGAGCAACGCTTTGCCGTTAAGCGCGACAGCGGCTATCTGCTGCATTTTCCGATCGAGCCACTGCGTGCCGCCAGCGTAATTTTGCACGATCAAAACGGCGAGCCGCTGCCCGTTTCCACGCAAATTATTCGTCCGGGTTCCGCGACTGAGTATGTCGGCTGGGATGGCCTGGTCTGGATGGAAAACCTCCGCGAAAACAACCCATTCCGTGCGGAGACGCCGGATGGACGCCGCTGCCAGGCAGAACTTAAGGTGCCAGGCGGAAGGCCTGAGTCCTTGCAAACTTACGGGCCACTGACCTGTGCCCTTTCTGACGCTTCAGGAACCTCGCCATGATTACTCGCTCTTGCTTCCGCCTGGCGCTTTTAATGCTGCTGATGCTTTGTTCGCTCGCCGCCCGTGCGGCCTGTTCTTTGCCCTCTTCTACTGCGGCATTTGGCAGCGTCAGCTCTTTTACGATCAACACTACCGCGAGCAATACCACGGCCAATGTGAATGTTAACTGCGGCTCGGGTAGCGTGTTATCCCTGCTTTCCAGTGACTATGTCCGGCTTCAGCTTGCCAGCGCCACCTATACCAGCAGCACGCGCGGCGCGTTGAAAACCGCCAGCACCAGCACGGATTTTATCCCGCTACGCGTGTGCAGCGATTCAGCCTGCGCTACGGAGATGTTAATTGGCGGCACTACCGTTAATTACTCCCAGGCGCAATTGCTGAACTTGCTGGGGCTGGGCGGCGGCCAGAATTTCGCTATCCCACTTTATCTGCGCACGCTCACCGGTCAGACCGTAGCTGCCGGAACCTATACGGTGACGCTGAATATTTTGGTCACCTATAACATTTGTACCGGCATTGGCGCGCTGGGAGCCTGTTTGTTAGGCAGCCAGCAGACCGGCTCCGGCACCGTACCCATTACGACCACGCTGGTAGTGACCAACGACTGCACCACCATAACCGCGCCCAATGTCAGTTTCGGCAGCGCGCCGCTGGTTGGTAGCTTTAGCGCCGTTTCGCAGTCGATTAACGTTATCTGTACTAAAGGCAGCGCCTATACGGTGGGCCTGAGCAACGGCAGCCACGCGGTTGGCACCCAGCGCTATATGACCAGCGGCAGCAATCAGCTGGCCTATGAGATTTATAAAAACGCCACGACATCACGCTGGGGGCCAACAGGAACGGAGCGCGTAGCCAGCACTGCGGCAAACAGCATTACCACCGATGGCCTGACCCGGACTTTTAACTATACGGCCCGCATTCTTGCTTCTCAAACCACGCCCGCGGCCGGGAATTACAGCGATAGCGTAGTGGTCGACGTTTCTTTTTAAGCCTCGCGGGCAAAATGCCCTTTAAAGGTGCATTGTTAATTTATTGTTACCAATATAATAGTAATTTGATAGTCAGAAGTGAGTACTGTCACATTAACCTGACTAAAAGCACGATAAAACAACGGAGAACCATCACGCTAAAAGATAAGAAAAATTGAAAGGACAGGCCATGACAACCTATACATCCTCACCCACAAAGCCGCAGGGTAGCGCCAGAACCATCTTCAATGTGACCAGCGGCAACTTTCTGGAAATGTACGATTTTATGGTCTTCGGCTATTACGCCACGGCCATCGCCAAAACTTTTTTCCCGGGCGACGATCCTTTCGCCTCACTGATGCTGACGCTGATGACCTTCGGCGCCGGTTTTTTGATGCGGCCGCTGGGCGCGATCGTGCTGGGTTCCTACATTGACCATCATGGACGGCGTAAAGGATTGCTGCTGACGCTGGGGCTGATGGCGCTCGGCACTTTAACCATTGCCGTAGTGCCTGGCTACAGTACACTGGGCGCGGCGGCGCCGATCCTGATCCTGCTGGGCCGCCTGCTACAGGGTTTTTCGGCTGGTGTGGAGCTGGGCGGCGTCTCTGTTTATCTCAGCGAAATCGCGCCGAAAAATCGTAAAGGCTTTTTCGTGAGCTGGCAGTCAGGCAGCCAGCAGATCGCGGTGATTTTCGCCGCGCTGCTTGGCCTGGGGCTTAATCATCTGCTGGCGAAGGATCAGGTGACCGACTGGGGCTGGCGTATACCCTTTTTTGTCGGCTGCCTGATTGTGCCTTTCCTGTTCTGGGTGCGGAGAATGCTGGAAGAGACTGAAGCGTTTAGCCAGCGTAAGGTGCATCCTTCTATGCGCCAGATCGTGCGCGGCGTCGCCAGCAACTGGGCGCTGGTGCTGGCAGGCATGCTGATGGTGGTAACCACCACGGTGATGTTTTATATGATTACGGCTTTTACGCCGACCTTTGGCAAAACCGTGCTGATGATGAGCGATAAACAGAGTTTTTTGGTAACGCTATGCGTCGGCCTGTCGAATCTGTTCTGGCTGCCGATTATGGGTGCCGTTTCCGATCGTTATGGCCGCCGTCCGCTGCTGATCCTGTTTACCGTACTGATGATCGCCACCGCCTGGCCGGTACTGCACTGGCTGGTCGGCTCGCCGACTTTCGCCCACCTGCTGGAAGCCGAGCTTTGGCTTTCCTTCCTCTATGCCAGCTACAACGGCGCTATGGTGGTTTATCTCACGGAAATTATGCCTGACGAAGTGCGCGCAACCGGCTTTTCGCTGGCCTATAGCCTGGCTACCGCGCTGTTCGGCGGCTTTACGCCAGCCATGTCCAGCTATCTCATCCACGCTACCGGCGATAAAGCTATGCCCGGCGTCTGGCTGACTTTCGCCGCCGTCTGCGGCCTGATCGGCACTTTAATCATTAAACGCCTGGTTCGACAGTATCAGGCCCGCCGTCCTGCCGCACCCGCCATTCAGCTGTAGCCTGCCGACCAGCCGCCTTTTTTGCGGCTGGTCGTTATCGTTCTCTGCCTTTGACTAGTTATAAAAACAGGAATAATATACTCGTCAAAGAGGAGAGCTATGATGAGCATGATTATTGACCCACGGCTGAACGCCGTTCAAAGCCTGAACGAATTCCAGCGCAATCTTCTGCAAAGAATTCATAATATTGCGCTTGTTTTAATGCCTGAATTTGAAGATAAAACGCAGGCAATGGAAGCGGTCAGCCTTGATGATAAAGCCCTGATGCAGCGCCTTTACGCCACCTTACTCGAGCAAAACGTCCGGGCACCGGAAAATGAACTGTGTAAAGCGCGCCGTCGCCGGGAAAATCTGGAGAAATTTTATGCGCAGCTCGAAGAAACGGGCGGCACCATCAAGGTCAACGACGTGGCGGCTATCCTGGGTATTTCCCGTCAGGGCGTTCACGCTCGCCTGAAAAAAAATAGACTGCTGGCTTTCAAACAAAACGGCGATTTCATCTTTCCCCGCTTTCAGTTCGCTGAAACAGGGCTGCTGCCCGGTTTCGAAGAGGTAATAAGCGCCTTTGGCGCCAATCTGCATCCTGTGATGATATTGAATGCGCTGCAGGCACCTGTAGATATCAATGGCGATGGCCTACTACAGACGCCCATCGAAATTATGCAAAAGGGTGCGGATGCAAAAGCGCTGAAGATACTTGTCCGTAACGCTGCTCTGCTCGGCCAACAGGGCGGCAGCTAATCAGCCCTGCGTTCTAATCCGTCTCCGATATAATTTCGAAATTCAGAAGTAGCTCCAGCATGTCATCGCCTGCCATCCAGGGCTGGCGCCAACCGGGAGGAAACAGGTTGGTATCATATTCTTTGTACTGGCTTATCGTAGCCATGCCTTGCGGAACGTCGCTAAAAAGCCCGGCGCTTCCCGGCGTTTGCCAGAATGCGTAGCACTTGAGATAGCGGCAATGTCTGCTGCAGTAAGCGATACCGGCATATTTATCCTGATATAGAGCGAAAAGATGAGCCATCAACCATTGTGGCAAGTTATAGCGCTCGTTTTCCAGGCTGTCTAAAGGAATATGCAGCAGTTCACAAAGCCGGATAACATCAATAATCTTTATCTCTCTTGTGACCTTTACCGCGCAGAGATAGTGCTGGCTGAGCGCTGACTCAGGCCAGGCTATTTTCCTGGCGAGGTGAAACATTCGTCCGTAGCTTTCCGCCATCGCCGTCAGAGCGGAGTCTGCGGCATACCATACGGCGATTTTACCGCCGGGAGGGTTAAACCGGCCGCATTTTTCTGCCTCATCAGGCGCAGAAAAGTGGATCGCGCTTTGATATTTTCGCCACTGATGACGTTTGAGGATACTGCCTTCTGGCAGCACAAGCTCAGGTATTTGTTGTCCGGAGGCAACCAGCTCCGCTATTGCTTTCGCAGTTGCCTTACTCTGAAACGTCCATTTCCGCATAGCCGCTACTCCCTTCTTACGAAGGAGTCAATTTGGCATATTTTTGCCCTGAAAAGCTTAAGGCAAAAAAAAATCCGCAGCTTTCGCTACGGATTTTTTATTGCTGACAAAGCAAGCCGGTTATTTCGCGGCGGTTTCCATGCCCATCAGGCCGATTTTGAGATAACCAGCCTGGCGCAGTTTATCCATAACGCCCATCAGCGTTTCATAATCTACCGACTTATCTGCCTGGAAGAAGATGGTGGTTTCTTTGTTGCCCTGCGTCTGGCTCTCCAGCGCGGCCAGCAGCGTCTCCTGCGTTACCGCATCGTTGCCGATAAAGAGCTGCTTATCTGCCTTGATTGAGAGATAAACCGGTTTTTCCGGACGCGGCTGAGGCGCGCTGGTCGAAGCAGGCAAATTAACGCGAACGTCAACGGTAGCCAGCGGCGCGGCGACCATAAAGATAATCAGCAGCACCAGCATAACGTCGATAAACGGCGTGACGTTGATTTCGTGCATTTCGCCATTGCTGTCGAGGTCTTCATTTAATCGCATGGCCATGGCGCTTATCCTACCCGCAGTTTCTGCGCTTGCGCTGGCGCGTGCTGACCGCTGGCGGCCAGATCCAGATCGCGGCTTTGCAGCAGCATAATCTGCGCGGCTACGTCACCCAGCGAGGCTTTATAGTTAGCGATCATGCGGGCGAAAACGTTATAAATAACCACCGCCGGGATCGCCGCTACCAGACCGATAGCCGTTGCCAGCAGCGCTTCTGCAATACCTGGTGCCACTACCGCAAGGTTAGTGGTCTGGGTCTGGGCAATACCGATGAAACTATTCATGATCCCCCAGACGGTACCGAACAGGCCAACGAAGGGTGCAATTGCACCGATGGTTGCCAGGAAACCGTTGCCGCGACCGGCGTGACGGCTGAAGAAAGCAACGCGGCGTTCCAGGCGGAATGAGGTGCGTTCTTTGATGCCGTCGTTGTCTTCCGAGCGTGCAGAGAGCTCCAGCTCGTTTTCGGCCTCTTTCAGCAGCTGCGTAGTCAGGCTGTTAGCTTTGAACGTAGCGCAGGTATCTGCTGCTTCCTGCAGGGAGCGCGCACCGGCCAGCGCCTGCTGCTCACGCTTGAGGCGGCGTTTAGCCGAGCTCAGCTCCGCGCTTTTGCTGAAGAAAATAGCCCAGGTGACCACCGAGGCCAGCAGCAGACCGATCATTACCACTTTTACTACGATGTCTGCATGGTGATACATGCCCCAGACGGAGAGGTCCGTCTGCATTAAGTCATTCGTCACGCTGTCTCTCCAACGTCAGTTACCGATAGCGAAAATATTGTGCGGATCATACCAAATCAAATCCGAATTGATAGTAGTTATCATTACTATTTACCCTTTAAGCAACACTTTTTACACTTCTTCCCTGATGTCCCTTTGGCTGCTGGGGGTTTTCCTGAAACTTTATCATATAGCGGGATGGCGAATTTCACCCTGCCGCCAGCCGTGTTAACGTTAAGCAAGATTCTTTAACCGAGCAGACCGATGACCAGTAAAAACATTGAAACGGCGTTGATTAGCGCCGGTCGCCGCAAACGTTATACCCAGGGTTCCGTCAATAGCGTAATCCAGCGCGCTTCGTCGCTGGTGTTTGATAGCGTGGCCGAAAAGAAACGCGCTACGGCAGGCAGAGCCGAAGGCGAACTGTTCTATGGCCGTCGCGGCACGCTGACCCATTTTTCGCTTCAGGAAGCGATGACCGAGCTGGAAGGCGGCGCGGGCTGCGTGCTCTACCCCTGCGGCGCGGCCGCGGTTGCCAACGCCATTCTCGCTTTCGTATCGGCTGGCGACAACGTGCTGATGGCCGGTTCCGTCTACGAGCCGACGCAGGATTTCTGTAGCAAAATTCTCAGCAAGATGAACGTTTCCACTACCTGGTTTAGCCATACTGCGGGCGCAGAGATTGCCGGGCTGGTGAAGCCGGAAACCCGGGTTGTTTTTCTGGAGTCGCCTGCTTCCATTACTATGGAGGTGCAGGATATTCCGGCAATCGTGGCCGCCGTGCGGGCGAAAGCGCCGGAAGCGGTGATCATGATCGACAATACCTGGGCGGCAGGCATTCTGTTTCGCGCGCTGGATTTTGGTATTGATATCTCTATTCAGGCTGGCACCAAGTATCTGATTGGCCATTCGGACGCGATGATCGGCACCGCCGTCGCCAACGAACGCTGCTGGGCACAGCTGCGTGAGAACTCCTATCTGATGGGGCAGATGGTAGATGCGGATACCGCCTATATGGCCAGCCGTGGTCTGCGCACGCTGGCAGTGCGCCTGCGCCAGCACGAAGAGAGCGCTCTACGCGTTGCGCGCTGGCTGGCCGAGCGCCCGGAAGTTGCCGTAGTTAATCATCCGGCATTGCCGCAGTGCAAAGGCCATGAATTCTGGCAACGCGATTTTACCGGCAGCAGCGGCCTGTTCTCCTTTGTACTAAAAGCGCGGCTGGACGACAGCCAGCTGGCGGACTATCTCGATCACTTTGAGCATTTCAGCATGGCCTATTCGTGGGGCGGCTTTGAGTCGCTTATTCTGGCTAACCAGCCGGAAGAGCTGGCGGCGATCCGCCCAGCGGGCGGCATTGATTTCAGCGGCACGCTGGTACGGCTGCATATCGGGCTGGAAAACGTTGAGGATCTACTGGCCGATCTGGCGGCTGGTTTTGCACGCCTGGCTAAATCAGCGCCAAACTAAACAAAATCACAACAACCCCGGCCCGATCAACGCTGCGGCGGGCTATTTACGAGTACACTAATGCTATTGATGCGGTAAACAGGATAAAAAATGGCGGTACTCCATGAGATTGTGCAGGCGCTCTGGCATCAGGATTTTGCCGCCCTGGCCAATCCCGATGTTATCTGGGTAGTTTATGGGATCATGTTTGTGACGCTGCTGCTGGAAAACGGCCTGCTTCCCGCTGCGTTTTTGCCTGGCGATAGTCTGCTGCTGCTGGCCGGTGCCATGATCGCCAAAGGCGTGATGGGGTTCGTTCCAACCCTGGCTATTTTGACGCTGGCGGCCAGCCTGGGCTGCTGGCTTAGCTATCTGCAGGGGCGCTGGCTGGGCAATACCAGACTGGTGAGAAGCTGGCTGATGCATCTGCCCGCGCAGTACCATCAGCGCGCCTGGAGCCTGTTTCATCGCCACGGCCTGATGGCGCTGCTGGTTGGCCGCTTTCTGGCCTTTGTACGCACGCTGCTGCCGACTATGGCCGGTATTTCAGGTCTGACCCATACCCGCTTTCAGTTTTTTAACTGGATTAGCGGCCTGCTGTGGGTCGGCATTTTGATTTCGCTGGGCTATGCGATAAGCCAGGTGCCCTTTATCAAGCGCCATGAAGATCAGGTGATGTCTATCCTGATGATCCTGCCGTTGGCGCTGCTCTGTATCGGGCTCTTCGGTAGCCTTGCGCTGCTTGTTAAGCGTAAAAAAGCTCAGGGCCGTTAATCGGCCCTCAGACTGCTGAACCTGAAGCGATGGAGGGCCTGTGGCGCACTACGGGCCATGAACGGCCCGTACTGAGCTGTCATGGAAGACGTTTTTTGCGTCTTTGCGGAAGACACAGGCCCTCCTGAGCCTGCACCGGCATATTTTGTCATCAATCTCAGGGCCGTTAATCGGCCCTTTCCGCCTGGCGCATTCTGCCCATTTCCTCGCCTGGCGTGACCCCGAAGTAGCGTTTGAACTCGCGTGAAAACTGCGAGGCGCTTTCATAACCGACCCGCATCGCCGCCGCGCTGGCTTTCAGGCCTTCATGCAGCATCAGCATGCGCGCCTGATGCAGCCGATAGCTTTTCAGGTATTGCAGCGGCGAGGTGCTGGTCACCGCTTTAAAGTTGTGATGGAAAGCAGAGACGCTCATATTGACCTCGGCCGCCAGCAGCTCCACGCTCAGGCTATCCGTATAATTCCGTTCGATGCGCCGCAGCGCGCGGGCTATCTGGCTGAACTGCGTCTGGCGGCTGACCAGCGCCATCAGCGCGCCGCCGCACGGCCCTGACAATACGTGATAAAGGATCTCCCGCACTATTTGCGGCCCCAGCACGCGCGCATCACGCGGATTTTGCATCGCATCCAGTAAACGCTCCGCTGCGCATAACATCGGTTCAGTTAGTGGCGAGGAGTGAATACCGCGAGTTTGCGGCTGCGGATGAAAGCTGTCGTCTTCGCCGATATCGATTAGCAAATCCTGCAATTTAACCGGATCGACGTTAAGCAGCAGTCCTGCCAGCGGCTCTTCCGGCGTGGCAAAAGTCTCACATTCCACTGATAACGGCACGGTAAGCATCAGATATTCCGTGGCGTCATAGTGAAATACGCTGTTGCCCAGGTAGCCAGTTTTTCTGCCCTGGAACAGGATAACGATACCGGATGAATAGAGCACCGGCGTGCGTCCGCTGGGCTGGCTGGCGTAAATAAGACGGATATCCGGCAGTAGCGCCTGAACGTCGTTTTTTGAATCAATAAGTTGTATTACCTGACGCGCAAGCCGGGCACACAGCAGATTGCGATCCATGAAGTTTACCTGAAAAAATGTACTGGGAGCATGATGCCGAAGCCAATACCGATCGTCCAGCGCTCTGGAGGATCGGGCAAGAAGAAAGCAGAAACAGGCATGGCCTGCGGGCATGAGCAGCGGTTTATTAATCCTAATTGCGTAAAAGGGTCAGAAATCTCAACTAAACTAAGGCCAGCTATCTTACTTAACGGCGCAGAGGCGTCGGCACAACAGCTGCAAAGGAGAGAACCATGGCAGAGCAACCCATAATCAAGCTTCACGACGGCAATATGATGCCCCAGCTCGGCCTGGGTGTCTGGCAGGCAAGCATTGATGAAGCGCGCCAGGCTGCGCTGAAAGCGCTTGAGGTAGGCTATCGTTCTATTGATACCGCCGCCATCTATAAGAACGAAGAGGGTATTGGTCAGGCTTTACAGGAAACTTCGGTAGCGCGTGATGATATTTTTGTTACCACCAAACTGTGGAATGATGACCAGCTAAATGCGCCGCAGGCGCTGGAAACCAGCCTGAAGAAGCTACAGCTGGAAAGCGTGGATCTCTATCTGATGCACTGGCCTTGCCCGGCGAAAGATAATTATGTCGAAGCCTGGAAAGCGATGATCGAGCTGCAAAAGCAGGGGCTGACCAAAAGCATTGGCGTCTGTAATTTCCAGGAAGCGCACCTGAAGCGCCTGATGGATGAAACCGGCGTGCGTCCGGTGATCAACCAGGTTGAGCTGCATCCTATGCTGCAACAGCGTACGCTGCACGCCTGGAACGCTATGCACCAGATTCAGACCGAGTCCTGGAGCCCGCTGGCGCAGGGCGGCAAAGGCGTATTCGATCAGGCTGTGATCAAAGAGCTGGCGAAGAAATATGGCAAGACGCCGGCACAGATCGTGATTCGCTGGCATCTGGACAGCGGCCTGGTAGTGATCCCGAAATCGGTAACGCCTTCGCGTATTGAAGAGAACTTTAAAGTCTTTGATTTCCGTCTGGAAAAACCGGAAATCAGCGAGATCGCCGCGCTGGATGCCGGTAACCGTCTGGGGCCTAATCCGGACGAGCTGAACTAGCCCGCCGAGGGAAACTAAAAATCTGCGCGCCGGGTCTGAGATCCGGCGCGCTTTTTATCTTATTACAGCGCTAAACCTTGTCCGAAAGATAAATCGTTTTTATCCTGGCCTTCTTTAAGATAAACATCTAATAAACCGTCCGCATAATAAATTTCGAATAATGTTAATAATAAGCAGCCATTGAAAAAGCATCTTATCATTAAGAGATTTGAGAAACGCCAATAAATTCAGCAAGGTAAGATAATAATGATAACAGGTTTTTGCGCCATTATTAATAAGGCGTTTACCCCACCGCTTTAACAATAGGTTTTGCTAATCAAACAGCGCCTTTATTATTGTTAAGAGCAAAATTACATACAGAAGGAAATGAGTATACTGGCGCCGAAAACCTTCCTGATTTAAGCCAATGGAGAAGTATGATGAAAAAAATGGTTGCAGCCGCGCTGCTGTTGCTGATGACGGGTTCCGCCTTCGCCGCGCAGATCGTGCCGCGCAGCGAGCTGAATAATTATGTCCAGAAAGAGCGCATCTCGATTTCCAACGTGATGGGCGGAAAATCTAAAGCGCTGGAAGCGCTGCGCGCAGAAGTGGATAAAAAAGGCGGCGAATATATGTATATTACTTCGCTTGACCGTCCTGGCGATTCCAGCCACTGGCGCGGCACCGCTATCGTGCTGGAAAAGAAATAACCGTCCGTAAATAGGCTCGTTTTACCGGGCTATTTTTATCCGAACAGCAGTTCACTCTCTTTTCTGCTGTTCGGAATTCCCTGCCCTGGGTCGCCCTTATTCTGTTTGCCTTTACTGTAACGCAGGCTGCACCTGAAGCTGCCCTGCCGTGCCGCGATCGGCCATTTCCAACGTCTGGCTATAATAGACAAACGGGAAGTGATCGGATGAAGCCTGAGTAAAGGAAACAAACAGCTCCACGCTGCCGTCTACCCAAACTGTATCCTTCCAGCCCCGGTCTTCCGCCATCGGCTGCGCGCCGTTAACGTTTTTAATCAGGAACATGACGCCCTGAATATGGAACGCCTGCGGCATATCCGCATGAATAATCCAGCGCTCAAAACTGCCCTGCTGCGCCTGCACGTCGATACGCCCCATATCCCACAGCGCGCCGTTGATGCCCGGCTGCGCATCGCCCAGGCGGAACTCACGCGTGCGGCTGACGCTGCCTTCGATCAGCTGATCGGCCAGCAGGCGCATCGGCAAGGTATCGGTAACCAGCGGCAACAGGCCGGTGGGTCGCAGCGTCAGCACCAGCGTGGAGGTCAGGATGCTGGAAGGTTCAAACAATCCGCGCAGCCTGTCGACGATGCCAGCCGCCTGGCCCGCCGTGATCGAGACTTCGTCGCCCTGACTCATATCCACCAGAATTTCCCGGCGCTCGCCCGGTGCCAGAGAGAGCTGCTGCACGGCAACAGGAGCGGGCAGAAATCCCTGATCGCTGGCGATAACGTTAAAGGGCCGGTTATCGCTCATGCTGAGCTGGTAACAACGGGAGTTGGAGGCGTTAAGTAACCGGAGGCGCACCCAGCCTCGTGAGACTTCGACATAAGGATTTTGCGTGCCGTTTACCAGCAGCGTATCGCCAACAAAGCCACCGCTGGCGGGCGGGCTATAGTCCGGCGAACCGAAGTTATCGATGCGCTTGTCCTGAATAATCAGCGGAAAGTCGTCCACGCCGTAGTGATTCGGCAGCGGCAGTTTTTTACTGACCTCATCCTCAATCAGCCACATGCCCGCCAGACCGTTATAGACGTGCGGCGCCATACGGTTGGGCGTATTGGCGTGATACCAGCAGGTTGCGGCGGCCTGGCGAACCGGGATCACCGGCGCCCAGTCGACGCCCGGCGACATCATCCTTGCCGCGCCGCCAGCCAGCGCGCCCGGCACCTGAAGTCCGCTTACGGTCATGGCTACCGGTTCGTTCAGGCGATTGCTGTAGATAAGCTTTACGTCATCGCCGCTCCAGACTTTTACCGTCGGCCCCAGATAAAGCCCGTTAACGCCCCAGACCTGCGCTTTGCTGCCGCCGGTAAACGACCAGTGGCTGCGCTGTAACGTTAAAAAAATGGGCTGTCCGCGACGGGATTCGATTAACGGCGGCACGGGCAAAGGATTGCCAGGCCCGGCGGCGCGCACGCTGACGGGCAGCGCGCTGGCGCACAGCGCTATGCCTGATGCCTGAATAAACTGACGTCGACTGAAGGACATAAAAACTCCGTAACCCAAAATGCGGCCCAGCAGGCCGCTATCCGTTTTTTATGATGGTTTGCCGTGCGCCGACCGTTAACCGATCGGATTACTTTTTGCCTGCGGCTTCCCGCGCGGCGACTTCCGCATTCAGCTCGGCCAGCTTGTCCGCCATCAGCTCGCGGCAGTGGGTCGCCAGCTTACGAACAGACTGATCGGCGAAGGCCGAGGTGTCGACCGGCGGCAGCATCTCTACAATAACCAGGCCGTTATGCAGACGGTTTAGTTTAACTTTGTCATGCGTATTGCTGACCACGATCGGGATAATCGGCACGCCAGCCGCCATTGCGGCATGAAAAGCGCCGGTTTTGAACGGCAGCAGCCCGCGTCCACGGCTACGCGTTCCTTCCGGGAACATCCAGAAGGAAATTTTCTTTTTCCTGAACTGCTCAACCAGCTCATTGATGGTGCCATGCGCTTTAGTGCGGTTGTCGCGATCGATCAGCAGATTGCCGGTCAGCCAGTAGAGCACGCCGAAGAAAGGGATCCACAACAGGCTTTTTTTCCCTACCGTAACCGTGGTCGGCTGCACGGCTTTTGCCGCCGTGATCATATCGTAATTGTTCTGGTGGTTCGCGATATAAATTGCGTTGGGATAGCTGTCCGCGTCCTGCGGCTTACGGACTTCCACCTTAAGGCCGAACACCGATGAGAGTCGGCCAAACATATGACCAAAAGTGGCGACATGACGTGGATTACGCGGGCTGAACAGACACCAGATGCAGCCAAATACGCAGACCAGGATTGAATAGAGGATCGTTATCACGACCCGTAGAATTATCAGCATCACATCCTCATTTTTGCTGGGCTGTGGCAGTAGATCCACCGCCACACGTTACGCTTCACCCGGCGCGCCGGATGAAGTCTCTCCTTAAATCAGCAGTCTATTCTGCTTTCTGTCGGGCGCCGTGGCCGACTTACTCTTCGCTATTGTCAGCTTCCGGACGCGCTGGCGCGTCTACTTCGACACGGTCGATACGCTGTAGCCCACGCGGCAGCAGCGTGCCACGGCGTCCACGTTCGGCACGGAACTTCTGCAAATCTTCCGGCTTCAGCGTCAGCTTGCGTTTGCCCACGTGTAGCGTAATCGACGTTTGCGGCGACAGCAGCAGCAGCCAGGCCAGTTTATCCTCGCCGGATGCCGCCTCCGCTGACGGAATCGATACGATCTTGTTGCCTTTGCCTTTGGAGAGCTGCGGCAGATCGCCTACCGGGAACATCAGCATCCTGCCCGCTGCGGTAATCGCCAGCAGCATATCATCCTCATGGTGGATTGCCTGCGGCGTCATCACTTTGGCATTCTGCGGCAGCGTCAGCAGCGCTTTACCGGCGCGGTTGCGGGAAACCAGATCGCTGAAGGTACAGACGAAGCCGTAGCCTGCATCCGAGGCCAGCAGCAGCTTCTGGTCGTCTGCCTCCATCAATACCTGCTCCACTATTGCGCCTGGCGGCGGCGTTAGCTTGCCGGTCAGCGGCTCGCCCTGGCCGCGCGCAGAAGGCAGCGTGACCGGATCCAGCGTGTAGCTGCGCCCGGTGGAGTCGATAAAGGTCACTGGCTGATTGCTCTTACCGCGCGCCGAGGCCCGATAGCTGTCGCCCGCTTTGTAGCTCAGGCCGCCCGGATCGATATCATGACCTTTGGCGCTACGCACCCAGCCCATTTGCGACAGGACTATAGTGACCGGCTCGGAAGGCACCAGCTCGTTTTCGCTGATGGCTTTAGCTTCTTCACGCTCGCGCAGCGGCGAACGGCGGTCGTCGCTGTAGGCTTCGCTATCCGCCTGCAGCTCTTTTTTCAGCAGGGTATTCATTTTACGTTCGGATGCCAGAATCCCCTGTAAACGATCGCGCTCTTTCTCCAGTTCGTCCTGCTCGCCGCGAATTTTCATCTCTTCCAGTTTGGCGAGGTGGCGTAATTTCAGCTCGAGGATCGCTTCCGCCTGGGTTTCGCTGATGCCGAAGCGTGCAATCAACACCTGTTTCGGCTCGTCTTCGCTACGGATGATATGAATAACATCATCGATATTCAGGAAAGCGATCAATAAACCTTCCAGGATGTGCAGGCGCTTCAGCACTTTTTCCAGGCGGTAATTAAGACGGCGGCGCACGGTATCGCGACGGTAGACCAGCCATTCACTGATGATTTCCAGCAGGTTTTTTACCGCCGGACGGTTGTCCAGCCCGATCATATTCAGGTTGATACGGTAGCTTTTTTCCAGGTCGGTAGTGGCGAACAGGTGGTTCATTACCTGTTCCATATCTACGCGATTGGAGCGCGGCACTATCACCAGACGCGTTGGGCTTTCATGATCTGATTCGTCGCGCAGATCCTCCACCATCGGCAGCTTTTTGTTACGCATTTGCGCAGCGATCTGCTCCAGCACGCGCGCGCCGGAAACCTGGTGCGGTAGCGCGGTGATCACTACGTCGCCGTCTTCTTTTTTCCAGACTGCGCGCATGCGTACGGAACCACGGCCGTTCTGATAGATTTTACGGATCTCGGCGCGCGGAGTAATAATTTCCGCTTCCGTTGGATAATCCGGCCCCTGAACGATATCCAGCAGCTCATCCAGCGTGGTTTTCGGCGAGTCGATCAGCTTAATAGCGGCGTTTGCCACCTCGCGCAGGTTGTGCGGCGGAATATCTGTTGCCATACCAACCGCGATACCGGTAGTGCCGTTGAGCAAGATATTCGGCAGGCGCGCAGGCAGCATCGCTGGCTCCTGCATGGTGCCATCAAAGTTCGGTACGTAATCTACCGTGCCCTGGCCCAGCTCGCTTAACAGCAGCTCGGCGTATTTCGACAGGCGCGATTCGGTATAACGCATTGCCGCAAAGGATTTCGGGTCGTCCGGCGCGCCCCAGTTCCCCTGGCCGTCCACCAGCGGATAGCGATAGGAGAAAGGCTGCGCCATCAGCACCATAGCTTCATAACAGGCGCTGTCGCCGTGAGGGTGATATTTACCCAGCACGTCGCCTACGGTACGGGCCGACTTTTTAAATTTAGCGCTGTTGTTCAGGCCCAGTTCCGACATCGCATAGACGATGCGGCGCTGTACCGGCTTCAGGCCATCGCCGATATACGGAAGCGCACGATCCATGATGACGTACATGGAATAGTTGAGATAGGCCTCTTCCGTAAACTTATGCAGAGCGCGACGCTCTGCCCCTTCCTGAGTCAAATCGCTCATTACTTTTTCTTCCTCACATCATGGCGTCACGGACACGCCACATCGGGGCCGTTTGGCGGGGATAGTACCTTATCCGGGCCGCTTCTGTCACAGAGAACCGTGACGGCAAAGCGTTTCTTTTCTGGCGCTATTATTGCGCCTGGAGCAAAAGTATTGTGATCGCCTGTTTATTTTTCCGCACCGCTTTCGCACGTAAACTGGCGGCAGTTTTGAATACTGGAGAGCAGCATGCACATTTTTATTATTGACGCCGGTAAAACCTTTGCCCATTCCAAAGGCGAGCTGAATCACACTTTGACTGAAGTCGCCGCCACTTTCCTGCGCGATGCCGGTCACCAGGTCGATGTTACCGTGGTAGATGAAGGCTACGTAGTCGCCGATGAGATCCAGAAATATCTGGCGGCCGACGCGGTGATTTATCAAATGCCGGGCTGGTGGATGGGCGAGCCGTGGATTTTGAAAAAGTATATCGACGAAGTCTTTACCGAAGGCCACGGCATGCTCTACGCCAGCGACGGCCGTACCCGTTCCGATGCTTCGAAGAAGTATGGCTCGGGCGGGCTGGTTCAGGGGAAAAAATATATGCTTTCCCTGACCTGGAACGCGCCGCTGGAAGCCTTTACCGATCCGGAGCAGTTCTTTGAAGGCGTGGGCGTTGACGGTCTCTATCTGCATTTCCATAAGGCTAACCAGTTCCTGGGGATGGAAGCGCTACCGACATTTATCTGTAATGATGTGATTAAGCAGCCCGACATTCCGCGTGATATTGAGCGCTATCGGACTCATCTGAGCGAAATCTTTGCTTAACTGATAAGACGTTTATCTCATAAGGAAAGACCATGCTCACCGTTATTGCTGAAATTTGTGTCAGGCCTGGCCGCCGTAACGCGGTTATGCAGGCGATAGAAAAAGTGATACCAACGGTGCTGGAGGAAGAAGGCTGCGGCAGCTACCGCATGCTGGTCGATCATCAGGCTCAGGTCCCCTGGAAGCAGAATTCGCCCGACTCGGTGTTTATGGTTGAGCAGTGGGATTCCCTGCGGCACCTTGAGCAGCATCAGCAGGCGGCGCATATGGAGCAGCACCGCAGCTATATTAAAGATGACGTGCTGGACGTGCGGATATTTGTGCTGGAACCGGCTCGCTAACGGTTAGGGATGGTAGCCAGCGCTGCCGTCCAGTTTGCTTCTGCAAGAGACAGTTTGCTCTTAAGAAGTATTTATTATGGATGGAACAAACGGTGATACTTTTTGCGGGCAAATTCCTTATTACTTAAACCTTTGTTGGCGGTTTACTCCTGGTATTACTGCTGCTGGTTAGTGCGGTGGCGGAGGTCAGGATCCTGCCGTAATTTTACTGAATTTGCCGACCGTTTGTTCCCTCGTTCACCGGCTACTGCAAATATTTTTTGGGGGCATGTGCCGAATAAGCTAAATAATGTCTGCTTTTTGTTGATGACATAGCGTCCTCGGGAGTTGACAAAGTTTCCGGAATAGATCTTTGTACTATCTCTGCATTTACTTTAATCAGATCGCTATCAGGTTGCAGATCGGCATATATCATTTCATCAACAGGCTGCCGTGTGTCCAGTGAGCTTCTTCCTGGCAAAATAGCCGTCTCTGGAAAAAATATATTTTTTGCCGTATATAAAGCCAGGGCAGCAGCGCTTGTCCCTAAAAGCAATAATGACTTTTGTTTGTTTGACAGACATTTTTTATTGCTGCTTTCAATTTGTGAAACATCGGTATTATCTTTCTCCCGAAGAGGAGACATTTCATCTTCCCCAGGTACAACGAGTTCGAAATTGCTGATATGGTCAGACTGGTTTACCTTTGAAAAAGGTTTCAGACCAGAGGAAACGCTGATTTCCTGTGGCGACATAGAAACGGACGAAAGTTGACGGCTGAAACTCTTCCCGGGTGAAGCAGCGGCAGTTTCGTGACTGACCGGGATCGAGATATACACTGAAGATGAGTTAACAGAATTTACCATTGTTTATCCTTTTTTTAGGTATATTAAGGCTGACTGAAAAGATATCTATTCCTGAGAGAAAATTGTAAAGATAAAAATTACCCATGTTATCGCGATAACTTTTATAAGTTGCTCAAATACTTTATCGATAAAGTAATAAAAGCATTCGTTACTGGTTACTATACTGCATCATAGCTTACGGCTTCGGGGTCGAAGATTAATGTTTTATAAAAGATGGCCGATAAAACTGGTCGTTCGGCAGAGCGTTTCAATATACCATCGTCACAGACGATACCTGACTACTGTCTGGAATGTTTATTTTATAGCCAACTCTGTTTGCGTCTTTATTCTCTGTAAATCTTTCCACTTTAGTAATAACCCAGACTATCTGTTATTTACATAAAAATGGCAGATGTAAATTACTATTTATCCCTTCCTTCTTTAGGAGAACCTGTACGCAGATGGTGGATACATGCTGAAATATCATGTATACTGTTCACAATCCTTCTTCGCTTACTCTCTATGCCCTCTCCCCCATTAAAATAATCAACCAGGGGAGAATAAAACTTCTGTTCTTGTGAAATTTTATCGTTCCAATCCTTAAGAATAAGGTTGATACCAAATAAGCTTTTTAATTGTATATTCCTGGCTTTGGGTTTGATATCCTTATTCAAGGAGTTTTCTGTAATATATTTCTTTAGATCATGGATCGCGTTTTCCAGTTCAGCAAGTCGCTCTCTCCGTTCGCTGCTTCGTATAATATTATTCACCGCCTGATATTTCTTACTTACTTCTGCATCCGTTTTTTTAGCAAAAATATAGTCATCAATTAAATCATTAATTTCATAAAGTTTCTCATTCAGTTCGGCAAGTGGCGGCATGGGCATGTTCAGTTCCCAGGATTTATCAGAAATATCAAACCGGCTTCCTACTTCCTCTTGCAACATTTTTCTATGATTTAAAACATAGTCGTTCAGGTTTTTTATTTTTTGCTTATGCGCATGAGCCGACTCAATAGACCCGCCCTCTTTGTTAAGGTGGCGATCGATATTATAACCCAGCAACTCAACCTCATGCATTATATTATTTACGTACTTAACTTCCCAGGCGGGATACCGCGTAAATATATCTATTTTTTCATATAGACAGCTTGCCTGCGTATCGATTAAATGATTTTTATTCTTTATGGAGTTTTCATTACTATTTATTTTATCACTAAGCTCATTTTTATCCACGGTGCTTTTCTTACCAGACGGTAATTTACTATTAATTTGGCCTGAATAAACCATGGAATGTATATCGTTCAAATTTATTTTTGGATAATCTTCAGTAACCGGGATGATTGTTGGCCGTATTTGTTTATCATCTGGAGTATATTCTGAGCATTTGAGAGCTGCTAAAATTTGATCCAGAGAGTCGGTATAATTTTTGTCAGGCATGTGTATCAGGAAATTATCTGGCACCTTGTTATCATTGACAGCCGTGTGCGTTTTGTACGACTTTATGCCTGCTATTATACCTATAGAGGCTAACGCTCCCACTGTCCCCAGTGATGAATACATTAGTATTTTTTTCTTTGGGCTGCACTGATTTTTTATTACATGGAGATTTTTGTCAGGGGAGGAAGTTTTCTCACCTACCTTTATTTCTTGTAATTCATACTCTTTATCGTTATCATCTGGCTGATTGCTATCACACCAGGAGTATTTCACTCCAGAGAGAAACCCTGGCTTTGCAGTTGAGTTATTAACAGCAATCAAAGGTTCGCTAATATTATTAGCCAATCCACGTTTTATGTTTTTTTCATCGTCGTCAGTAAACTGTACAAACTCGGGTAACCTTACGATAGGTGAAGCAATAGAATACGGCACAAGCATCTCCTTCTAAAAATAAAGATAATGACAGAAAGCATTATCTAAGAAAATATAACCACAGTAAAAAATAGTCCTCAATCTTTCCAGGATATATGGATATGAATCTTCATTGCCCACCTCTTATTTGGCGGTGTTATCCATGGAGAAAGCCTCCCGGTTAAAATTAAGCACTATCCGATCCAAAAAATTTGTTATAGTAGCTTTCCTTTTATTACCTATTTACAAAACTAATTGTGATGATAAGTAATATCAAAAAAATAAACTTTCATAAATTGCTCATTTTTTCTTAAGGTTATTTAAAAGAAGATCATAAATTAATTTTCATTTTTAAATATCAGGAAAATGCCTTTCTTTTTTCATCCTTATCTGGACGAACGTCTGTTTCCATCCCTCAGCATTGCCGTTTTCGTATGGCGCAAGCGACCGTTTTCTTATGATGATGCAGACGCTGGTTCGGGTGATGACAAAGCCCTTATACTGAGGAAAACGCTGCGTAAAATCAGCCCGCTGGCCTCCCGCTTTGCTTCTTATGCAGGCTGCCGCGAGCAAACCTTTTAGTTGGGCGTGCAAGCAGAAAAGGTCAAAGCAGCTTTTCTGGCAATGCTGCGGGCGCAGGCTCAGTTTTCCGCCAGCGTAGCGTAATAACAGCCAGGCAAAGAACAATTAGCCCAATACCAACCCAGCCTTCTGGCGGCAGGCGCTCGCCTACCAGCAACACGGCCAGCAGCGCTGCGATAACCGGTTCAACCAGAGTGATGGTCGTTGCCGTACTGGCCGGAACACGGGCAAGCCCCATGCCGTAGCAAAGATAGCCGATAAACATCGGCACCAGCGCCATATAAATGCCGACGCCAGCGTTATGCCAGGAAGCCAGCAGCGGCGCGCCCGTCAGCATCAGCACCGGCATTAAAAGCAGGCCGCCAGCGCCAAAAGTTGCGCCCATTGCCGCCCGTGTGGCTACGCCGTTTTGCATCATGCGCCGGGCTGACCAGGAGTAGAGCGCGTAGGTTAAACCAGCCAGCAGGCCAAGGCAGATCCCCAACGTGGTTTTATCACCACCAGCATGGTGCGCGCCGCTCTCGGCCAGGCTCAGCAGCGTCATGCCGGTCACGCCAATTGCCGCACCGAACATCCATTTTTTACTGAGCTTTTGGCCGTCCAGGCAGTACTCAATCAGCGCAGAGAAAAGCGGTGCCGAGCCGATTGAAATCACAGTTCCTGCCGCCACGCCGGCATAGCGCATAGAGGCATAGAACGTCAGCGGGTAAATCGCTACGGCAGCGGCGCCAAAAACAAGATAGCATCGGTTGGCGGCGATAAGAGTTCTTTCCCGAATAATGCTGCGTAGCGCGATCAACGCCTGTAACAGACCGCCAATTCCCATCGCTACTGCACCGACCGCCAGCGGCCCTAGCTCCGGCGCAAAGGTCGCGGCAGTGCCGGTGGTTCCCCATAAAACTGCAGCGACAAGTACGCCAAACGTGCCCAGCAGGCGTTGCGAGTGTTCCTGATTCACAGCGCCTCCATGAGCTCTTCCGCCATCCGGCAGGCCTGGGCGATGCAGTCGCTTTTTCCTTCCAGCCCGGCGCGAGAGATGCTCCCTTCAAGAAGGAAAGCAAAGTGCCTTGCTAAATTGGTCGCTCGCGCAGGATCGGTAGCGATCTGCATTAAATGGCCAGCCAGGATCGCCTCAACCTCTTCTTTATGTCTTCTGACCGCCTCGCGACCGGGCGCGCCAGCCTCCAGCTCCGCTGCCGCATTTAACAACCCGCAGCCACGGAAACCGTGCTCATAGGCAAATTCAGCATGATCGCCATAGGCCTGGAACACGGCCACGACGCCGTCACGAGGCGTTACCGCTTTCTGCGCTCGCTGCTGATAAAGATCCAGCCACTCCTGATGCCTGACGGTTAAATAAGTAGCGATCAGCTCATCTTTAGAGGCGAAATTGTTATAAAGGCTTTTTTTAGCGACGCCAGCGCGTTTAACGATGGCATCAATGCCGGTGCCATTGATGCCATGGCTATAAAAGAGCACGCGCGCGGCGTTCAGCAGTTTGTCGTAGGCAGATTTAGCGCCAGCGGCAGGAATTTCAGGCATGCTTATCTCCGAAGAATGTAAGTAGCCAGACCAGTATACCTACACACACCGCATGAGCAAGCCTGAGGTTACATTTGTAGAGGTAAGATTTGAGTTTAAGGAGGGAGACGCGACTGTCTCAGGATGAATTTTGCGGCTTCACTCGCACATTGTTGTACGAGATAAAGCCGCAGTAGCAAGCCGGAACTTTGGCTCTTTCTTTAGATGGCCGAAGAGAATTAAACTTCGATTTCCGCCATATGGCCTTTTTCCTGCAGCCAGTTGCGGCGATCTTCCGAGCGTTTTTTCGCCAGCAGCATATCCATCACCGCCAGTGTCTGATCCACTTCGTCATCGTCGATAGTTAGCTGTACCAGGCGACGGGTATTAGGATCCAGCGTGGTTTCGCGTAGCTGTAGCGGGTTCATCTCGCCCAGGCCTTTAAAGCGCTGCACGTTGGGCTTGCCCTTTTTGCGTTTCAGCTGATCCAGGATGCCCGCTTTTTCTTCTTCGTCCAGCGCGTACCAGACCTCTTTTCCCAGATCGATACGGTAAAGCGGCGGCATCGCCACGTAGACGTGACCGTTTTTCACCAGCGAGCGGAAATGGCGCACAAAGAGCGCGCAGAGCAGCGTGGCGATATGCAGGCCATCGGAGTCCGCATCCGCCAGGATGCAGATTTTGCCGTAGCGCAGCTGGCTCATATCTTCGCTGTCGGGATCGATGCCGATGGCGACGGAGATATCATGCACCTCCTGCGATGCCAGCACCTCGTCCGAAGAAACTTCCCAGGTGTTGAGGATCTTACCCTTCAGCGGCATGATCGCCTGGTATTCGCGATCGCGCGCCTGTTTGGCCGAGCCGCCTGCGGAATCCCCTTCTACCAGGAAAAGCTCGGTGCGGTTTAAGTCCTGCGCGCTACAGTCTGCCAGTTTCCCCGGTAGCGCCGGGCCGCTGGTCAGCTTTTTACGCACGACTTTTTTCGCCGCGCGCATACGGCGCTGGGCGCTGGAGATCGCCAGCTCGGCCAGCATTTCCGCCGCCTGCACGTTCTGGTTCAGCCACAGGCTGAAGGCGTCTTTTACCACGCCGGAAACAAAGGCGGCGCACTGACGGGAAGAGAGACGCTCTTTGGTCTGCCCGGCGAACTGTGGATCCTGCATTTTTACCGACAGCACGTAGGCGCAGCGATCCCAGATATCTTCCGCAGAGAGCTTCACGCCGCGCGGCAGGATATTGCGGTATTCACAAAACTCGCGCATCGCATCCAACAGGCCCTGACGCAGGCCGTTAACGTGCGTACCGCCCTGCATGGTCGGGATCAGGTTGACGTAGCTTTCCGTCAGCAGCTCGCCGCCTTCCGGCAGCCACAACAGCGCCCAGTCCACCGCTTCGACATCGCCCGCAAAGGAGCCGACGAACGGTTTTTCCGGCAGCGTCGGCAGCCCGTTGACCGCCTCCGCCAGATAGTCCGTCAGGCCGTCCGCGTAGCACCAGCTCTGCTCGGTGTTGTTGACCTTGTCTTTAAAAACGATTTCCACACCCGGGCAGAGCACCGCCTTCGCCTTCAGCAGGTGGCTGAGGCGGGAAACGGAAAAGCGCGGACTGTCGAAGAAAGAAGCATCCGGCCAGAAGCGCACGCGCGTGCCGGTGTTGCGTTTACCTACCGTGCCGGTCACGTGCAGATCCTGCACCTTGTCGCCGTTTTCAAACGCCATTTCATAGATTTCGGCGTTGCGGCGCACGGTGACTTCCACGCGCGTTGAGAGAGCGTTCACTACCGAAATCCCTACGCCGTGCAGGCCGCCGGAGAACTGGTAGTTTTTATTGGAAAACTTGCCGCCCGCGTGCAGCCGACAAAAAATAAGCTCGACCGCCGGTACGCCCTCTTCCGGGTGAATATCGACAGGCATGCCGCGGCCGTCGTCAATCACTTCCAGCGACTGATCGGCGTGCAGGATCACTTCGACGCGTTTGGCATGGCCCGCCAGCGCTTCATCCACGCTGTTGTCGATCACTTCCTGGCCTAAATGGTTAGGACGCGACGTGTCGGTATACATGCCCGGACGGCGGCGAACGGGTTCGAGGCCGCTGAGTACCTCAATGGAATCAGCGTTGTAGCTGGACTGAGTCATTGTATCAATCTTGGTGGCTGTAAATAAGTGAGCCCCCGCGTCCCGCTTCAGGCAGAGAAGCCCAGGAAGTCGAGGATCGAGGAGAAATGGCGTTCGAATCCGATAAAAGCATGATTTCCGCCCTCTTCAACCGTCTGGCGGCAGGCGCTGTAGTAGCCCACAGCCTGGCGGTAATCGAGCACTTCATCGCCCGTTTGCTGCAGCAGCCAGAGCAAATCCGGCGACTCTAACGGGTCAATCTGCATCACTTTCAGATCGTAAATGTGGCGTGACTCTAACACATATTGCTGCCCGGTGTATGGGTTCTGATTCAGACCTAAATAGTCCGTCAGCAGTTCATAAGGCCGCACCGCCGGATTAACGACTACCGCCGGTAAAGTAAAGCACTGCGAGAGCCAGGTTGCATAATAGCCGCCCAGCGAAGAGCCAACGATACCTACCTCTTCGCCCGAGAGTTCCATGATCAGGTTCTCCAGCAGCAGTGCTGCATCTGCCGGAAACGGCGGCAGCTGCGGCACTATGACCTGAATTTTCGGGTGGCGCGCCGCCAGCCATTGCCGAAACTGCGTCGCTTTAGCCGACTGCGGCGAGCTGTTGAAGCCGTGCAAATAAAGCAGCGTGGCCATAAATCAGTATCCTTCTGAGTCGGGGTCGGGACTGAAAGCGCGCGTCGTCAGACGCTCAACCCGGGTTTCTACCCTGCCGTCCTTGTGCAAATCCAGCCAGCGCCAGCCCGGCGCCTCGGAATCAATCGTAAAATTCGTACAGTGCGGCTTGAACTGGACGCTGGTAGAAGGCGTAGCCAGCAGGCGGCGGCCGTTCCAGTCTATATCCAGATCCTGATGGATATGCCCGCAAAGCAGCGTGGTCGCCAGCGGATAACGCTGTAGTATAGCTTCCAGCATATGCGAATTACGCAGGCTGTGCTGATCGAGCCAGGTACAGCCCGAAGGCAGCGGATGGTGATGCAGCAGCACCAGCGTATGACGCTCTGGCGCTATCGCCAGCGTTTTCTCCAGCCACTCCAGCTGGTAGTCGCTCAACTCGCCGTGCGGTACCCCAAAGACCTGGCTATCCAGCAGGACGATTTGCCAGCTGTCGCCCAGCAGCACGTGTTTTTCATCGGCGATTTTGGCTTCCGCCAGCGTGCTGAACATTGCTGGCTGAAAATCGTGATTGCCCGGCAGCCAGACGCATGGCGCGGGCAGCCGGGCGATGCCCTCAGCGAAATGCTGATAGGCCTCGACGCTGTGATCCTGTGCCAGATCGCCAGTGGCGACGATCAGATCGTACGGTTCTTCACAGGCTTCGATAACCTGCAGCACCGCATCGAAGCTGGCCCAGGTGTTGACGCCCAGCAGCGTTTCATGTTTGCCCGCGAAAAGATGGGTGTCCGTTATCTGCAGCACTCTTGCCCGGCCGCTCTCCACGGGAAGTTTTAACAGGCTATCCAATCAAAATCCTTAGGGTTAACGCCATTCTGGCGGAAACTTACCACACCGGAACGGCCATTACGCCATGCGCTAAACAGTAGCGCAACCAGTCGGCGAGAAACTGGTTTATCTGATGTTTTTCATCACGCTGATGCAGCTTTTTATTTGGATAATCATAGCGTGCTTTGAAGCGATAGATCTGCTGAGTGGAACACACTTCCGCTACCATCGCGTCATGGTAGAGCCGCACGGACATGGCGGGCAGGCTCCAGTAGCTCACGGCAGGCGCGGTCTGTTTAATTTCCACCAGCGTAGTGTAACGCGTTGATTCCTGGATAGTCACCGTATAACTTGCACCGTTGACCTGCAAGGTGACCGACGCGCCCGCCCGATCGTCTTTCGGCAGCAGCCGACGCAGCTGGGCGAAGTTGGTTTCGCTCAGCCGCATCATTTCAGGGAAATCAGGCACGTAGCGCTTTATCATTCGGTTTTCCACTCGTCTCGTAGTTTTTTATGGTGCAGTTCCAGCCATTGCAAAGCGATGACGGAAGCCGCGTTGTCTATTTTCCCCTCTTCCACCCAGCGGTAAGCCTGTTCGCGGCTGACCACATGCACAAGAATATCCTCATTCTCTTCCTCCAGACCGTGGTTTCCCTGCGCCACGCTGGCATCCACTTCGCCGACAAAAATATCCAGCCGCTCGCTGGTGCCGCCGGGGCTCGATAAATAGCTAAGCACCGGCTTCACGCGGGCGGGATTGAGCCCGGCTTCTTCTACTGCCTCACGGCGAACGACCTCTTCCGACGTTTCGCCCGGCTCTATGATACCGGCCACTAATTCTAACAGCCAGGGCGTCGGACTGCTGTCAAAAGCGGGTATGCGAATTTGTTC
This sequence comes from Pantoea sp. sgz302252, assembly GCF_042610525.1. Taxonomy (GTDB): domain Bacteria; phylum Pseudomonadota; class Gammaproteobacteria; order Enterobacterales; family Enterobacteriaceae; genus Erwinia. The sequence continues at coordinate 239,131 of NZ_JBHDVM010000003.1, read as the reverse complement.
GATTAATACTACCCGATCGCTAATGGGATCGTAGGGCAGCAGCACGGCAGCATGGCCGCGCTCGAACACTTCGCGGGAGACTTCTTTGCTCATCTCGCCGTTAAACAGGCGATGGCGAAAACGGTAACGAGTGAGCGAAAAAAAACCTTTATAGCACGTTTCACGTGCAATAATTTCTACATCGTTTTTGGTGAAAGTCACCGGGTTTTTTTTACTGCTTTCCATGGTTCTCTCTCCTTTACTGCGTTTTCAGATTGTGAAAAATGGCCGCCGAAACCCGCTGGGAGTGTAGTTGTTAATGATTAAATTGAGTAAATTGTGGCAACATGGCACTTTCAGCCAACTTATCTTTTTCATTTACTCTGGTAGAATCGGCGATAATTTTTTGGCTTACGACAGCGCTACCATAGCAATATTGCTGCATAACAAGGAATGCAAATGAAGAAACTGCTCCCTTTACTTATCGGCCTGGGCCTGGGCGGCTTCAGCGTCGCCAGCCAGGCGGAAAACCTGCTGCAGATCTATCAGCAGGCCCGGTTGTCTAACCCCGATCTTCGCAGTTCTGCAGCCGATCGCGACGCCGCATTTGAGAAAATCAATGAAGCGCGCAGCCCGTTACTGCCTCAGCTGGGCCTGGGCGCCGATTATACCTACAGCAACGGCTATCGCGACAGCAGTGGTCTGCACTCGAACACCACCAGCGGCACGCTGCAGCTGACGCAGACCATTTTCGATATGTCGAAATGGCGCGCCCTGACGCTGCAGGAAAAAACGGCAGGCGTACAGGATGTCACCTACCAGACCGCGCAGCAAAACCTGATCCTGAATACCGCTACCGCTTATTTTAACGTATTAAACGCCATCGATACGCTTTCCTATACGGAAGCGCAGAAACAGTCGATCTATCGTCAGCTGGATCAAACCACGCAGCGTTTTAATGTCGGCCTTGTAGCTATTACGGATGTGCAGAACGCGCGCGCGCAGTACGACAGCGTGCTGGCTAACGAAGTAACTGCGCGTAACAATCTGGATAACAATCTGGAGACGCTGCGTCAGGTAACGGGCAACTATTACCTGAGCCTGGCTTCGCTGAATGTGGATAATTTCCAGACGGAAAAACCGCAGCCGGTTAACGCGTTGCTGAAAGAGGCCGAGAGCCGCAACCTCAGCCTGCTCTCTGCTCGTCTGAACCAGGATTTGGCACGCGAGCAGATTCGCCTGTCAGAAACCGGCCATATGCCGACACTGGATCTGACCGCGCAAACCGGCATGTCAAACAGCAAATATGGCGGTAGCCGCGCCAACAGCGCAGCCTACCAGGACAGCATCACCGGCAATAGCCAGGTCGGCCTGAGCTTCTCGCTGCCGCTTTACAGCGGCGGTTCTGTTACTTCTCAGGTGAAGCAGGCGCAGTACGCCTATGTCGCCGCCAGCGAGCAGCTGGAGAGCGCGCATCGTACCGCAGTGCAGACCGTGCGTTCATCCTTTAATAACGTCAATGCTTCCATCAGCAGCATTAACGCTTATAAGCAGGCCGTGGTTTCCGCGCAAAGCTCACTGGATGCGATGGAGGCTGGCTATCAGGTCGGCACGCGCACTATCGTAGACGTGCTGGATGCGACCACCACGTTGTATAACGCCAGGCAGCAGCTTTCCAACGCGCGTTACAGCTATATGATCAACGAGCTGAATATTAAATCGGCTCTGGGTACGCTGAACGAGCAGGATCTGCAGATGCTGAACAGCCGTCTGGGCAAAGAGGTGCCAACCTCGCCAGAAGCTGTCGCCCCGGAAAATGCGCAGCAGGATGCGGCGGCAAACGGCGCGCAAACAGCTGCACCGCCTGCCGTGCAGCGTGCTGCCGCGCCAGCGGCAGCCAGGAGTTCTGCACCGGCGCACAGCGGTAATCCTTTCCGCAACTAGTTGTTTTGGGGCAGCGCCGCTGCCCCTTTTAATTTCAAATGTATAGCCAGGTAAAGATCCCCTTTCCACCGCCGTCCATTGCTTCAATTTTAGCCGCCGTTCCCCTATCCTATGCATTACCTTTGGGCACAGGACAGAATCTTATGAAACGGACAAAAAAAATTAATCATGCCTCCTTCCGCAAGAGCTGGAGCGCACGCCATCTTACGCCAGTAGCGCTGGCGGTTACCGCCGTATTTATGCTGGCCGGCTGCGAGCAGTCGGATGAGACCGTCTCGCTTTATCAGAACGCCGATGACTGTTCCGCCGCTAATCCCGGCAAAAGCGAACAGTGCACCACGGCTTACAATAACGCCAAAAAAGAAGCGGAAAAAACCGCGCCTAAATACGCTACCCGCGAAGATTGCGTGGCGGAGTTTGGCGAAGGCCAGTGCCAGCAGGCGCCCGCTCAGGCTGGCGTCGGCACCAGCAATGCCGAATCGCAGCAGAGCGGCAGCTTCTGGATGCCGTTAATGGCAGGCTATATGATGGGCCGTCTGATGGGCGGTGGCGCGGGGTTCGCCCAGCAGCCGCTGTTTAGCTCGCGCTCGCCAACCAGCCCGGCCAGAGGCCAGTTCGTGGATGCCAGCGGCAAGAGCTTCGGCGCCGCCACGCCGGGCCGTACCATGACGGTACCGAAAACCGCACTGGCACCTAAGCCCGCGACCACCAGCACCATCACGCGCGGCGGCTTTGGCGAGAGCGTGGCAAAACAGTCTACCATGCAGCGTAGCAGCGCAACGTCCGGCTCCAGCCGGTCATTCGGAGGTTAAGCGTGCAGCGTCTGGCTATTGCAGAACGTCCTGACTGGCGTGAAAAGGCTACCGAATATGGCTTTCGCTTCCACACCATGCACGGTGAACCCTACTGGTGTGAGGATGCTTACTATCAGTTCACGCTACAGCAGATCGAGAAGCTGGAGTCGGTGACTGCCGAGCTGCACCAGATGTGTTTGCAGGTAGTGGATAAGGTCGTCAACAGCGAAGAGCTGCTGGCGAAGTTCCGCATTCCCAAACACACCTGGGATTTCGTGCGTACCTCCTGGAAGACCAGCCAGCCTTCGCTCTACTCGCGCCTCGATCTGGCCTGGGATGGGAAAACGGATGCCAAACTGCTGGAGAACAACGCCGATACGCCAACCTCGCTGTATGAAGCCGCCTTCTTTCAGTGGATCTGGCTGGAGGATCAGCTTAGCGCGGGCAGGCTGCCGGCCGGCAGCGATCAGTTCAACAGTTTGCAGGAAAAGCTAATCGACCGTTTTGCCGCGCTGCATCAGCAGCACGGCTTCAGCTGGCTGCACTTTGCCTGCTGCCGCGATACGGATGAAGATCGCGGCACCGTACAGTATCTTCAGGACTGCGCGACGGAAGCAGGCCTGCCGAGCGAGTTTCTTTATATCGATGAAATCGGGCTGGGCGAAAAAGGCCAGTTTACCGATGTGCATGACCAGGTGATCGGCAACCTTTTCAAGCTCTATCCCTGGGAGTTTATGCTGCGCGAAACCTTCTCCACCAAGCTGGCCGATGCCGGTGTGCGCTGGCTGGAACCGGCCTGGAAGAGCATTATATCCAACAAGGCGCTGCTGCCGATGCTGTGGAAAATGTTCCCCAACCATCCTAATCTGCTGCCCGCTTACTTTGCCGAGGACAGCGTGCCAGCCATGGATAAGTACGTGGTTAAACCGCTGTTTTCGCGCGAGGGTGCCAATATCCGCATCGTGGAAAACGGTAAAGAGATAGCGCGCGTGGATGGCCCCTATGGCGAAGAAGGCATGATCGTGCAGCAGTTCCATCCGCTGCCAAAGTTCGGCGACAGCTATACGCTGATCGGCAGCTGGCTAATCGACGATCAGCCAGCCGGTATCGGCCTGCGCGAGGATCGCGACCTGATCACGCAGGATCTTTCCCGCTTTTATCCGCATACCTTTGTTGAGTAAGCGGCTTAGCCTACCTGCACCGAAAGCATACTGATTGAGGCCATTTCCAGTCCGTCTACCGGCACGGAAGTGGCTTCATCAGGCTGTCGCGCGCCCAGCACGTAAAGCAGCGGCAGAAAATGCTCCGGCGTCGGGTTGGCCAGCGCCGCGCCTTCGTGCTGCATAAAGTTAACCAGCGGATGCTCTTCCGCTGGGCCCTGCCACTCCAGCTGTTCACGTACATAATTATTGAACGACTCCGCCCATACGTGCGGTTTCGCGCTGCCGTTCCAGCTCGCCATACGCAGGTTGTGCACCACGTTACCGCTGGCAACGATCATATAGCCGTGTTCGCGCAGCGCGGCCAGCTTGCGGCCCAGTTCAAAATGGTAAGCGGCTGGCTTAGTACCGTCCAGGCTGAGCTGCACTACCGGAATATCGGCCTGTGGGTACATTTTTATCAGAACGCCCCAGGAGCCGTGATCGAAGCCCCAGTCCTGATCCAGCCTTACCTCCACCGGTGAAAGCGCTGCGGCTATTTCTTTTGCCAGCTCAGGCGAGCCTGGCGCGGGATAGCGCGTATCAAACAGCGCCTGCGGAAAGCTGCCGAAGTCATGGATGGTACGTGGCTTTTCCATGGCGGTTACCGCTGTTCCGCGCGTGTACCAATGGGCAGAAACTGCAATAATTCCTTTCGGGCGTGGCAGTTTTTCCCCCAGCTCGCGCCAGGCTTCAGTATAGCGATTTTCTTCCAGCACGTTCATTGGGCTACCGTGGCCGAGGAAAAGCGCGGGCATTAATGTTTTCATAATCATCTCCAGAATAGTAATGCCCTAACGCTACACCCTTTCTTTCATTACTACAGCCGGATAAGCCTGACGAAGTTATTCAATAAATTTGAAGATGGAGAAAAACATTTCCTGACGTTATCAGGCGGATTTCTCTGCTAATGTATAGCAATGGCTATACTTTTCTGAAAAGAGGAGAAGCAATCGTGTCTGTCCCTTTATTACTGACCTTACTGGCTGGCGGAGCAACTTTTATCGGGGCTTTTTTGGGTATCCTGGGCCAGAAGCCTTCGCCGCGCGCGCTGGCTTTTGCGCTGGGTTTTGCCGCCGGTATTATGCTGCTGATCTCGCTGATGGAAATGCTGCCTGCCGCGCTCTCAGCGGAAGGCATGTCGTCGCTGCTCGGCTACGGTATGTTTATCGTTGGGCTACTCGGCTATTTCGCGCTGGACAGGCTGCTGCCGCATCAACATCCCCAGGATCTGATGAGCGGCAAATCACCGCGTAACCTGCGTCGTACCGCAATGTTACTGACGCTCGGCATCAGTTTGCATAACTTCCCGGAAGGCATAGCAACCTTTGTAACCGCCAGCAGCGACCTGGAGCTGGGGTTAGGCATAGCGCTGGCGGTCGCTATTCATAATATTCCTGAGGGTCTGGCGGTAGCCGGGCCAATGTACGCCGCTACCGGCTCAAAGAAGAAGGCGCTGTTCTGGGCCGGTCTTTCCGGTATGGCGGAGATAGCGGGCGGTATTTTCGCTTTTTTGCTGCTGGGGCCGTGGCTTTCGCCAATGATAATGGGCGCGGTAATGGCCGCCGTTGCCGGGATCATGGTAGCGCTTTCCGTAGATGAACTGATGCCGCTGGCGCGCGATATCGCGCCTGATGTTAATCCGAGCTATGGCGTGTTAAGCGGGATGACGGTGATGGGACTAAGCCTGACGCTGCTGGAAAGCGCTGGCATGGGCGGATAGCGGACGGCAAGAATAAAAAAACCCCGGCGTGCCGGGGTTTTTAGATGGTATCTGCTAACGGTCAGCTTGCCTGGCGTGTTTCGCGGCTGCGGCGGTAAGCAACCAGATCTTCAATAGTCACTACCGGCATCTCGTGCTGTTTCGCAAATGCGATCGCTTCCGGCGCGTGCGCCATAGTGCCATCGTCGTTAGTCAGCTCGCACAGGACACCAGCAGGTTTAAAACCAGCCAGCGTCACCAGGTCAATGGTGGCCTCAGTGTGGCCGCCGCGCGTCAGCACGCCACCATCGCGTGCGCGCAAAGGGAACACGTGACCCGGACGATTTAAATCGCTCGGTTTAGCATCGTCGGCGATAGCGGCACGAATGGTAGTAATGCGATCGGCAGCGGAGACGCCGGTGGTCACGCCTTCCGCCGCTTCGATCGTTACGGTAAAACCGGTGCCGAATGAGCTGGTGTTGTTTTCTACCATCATCGGCAGCTCCAGCTGGCGGCGACGCTCTTCGGTCAGGCACAGGCAAACGATGCCGCTACCGTGGCGGATAGTCAGCGCCATCTGTTCAACGGTCATGGTTTCTGCGGCGAAGATCATATCGCCTTCGTTTTCACGATCTTCATCATCCAGCACCATTACGCCACGGCCGTTGCGTAATGCGTCGATAGCGCGTTCCACACGCTGTTCAGGCGTGCCAAATTCAGAAAGAAGCGTCTGATTCATGGTAAATAATCCTTTGTGTTATATGGGTTACCAGAACCAGGGCGAACTTAGGAGTCAAAAAAATAACGGCGCGGCGGGCGCAGGCCCGACAGGATACGTTACCCTCTCCCATCCGGACTTTAACCGTCGGCCCCGGAATTACACCGGATCTGCTGACCTTCAGACCTGGAAAGCCTGAAGCGCTCGCGGGCTTTCAGCCGTAGCTGATTTACCGCCGGTGGGGAATTTCGCCCCGCCCTGAGAATAAGCCTGATTACTATAGCGCCGAAAAAATAACAGGGCAACGAACAAAATACGCAAATCCTTAGCCATTTTGCCGCTTTGTCGTTTTTGGGTTTAACCTTTGGGGTTATGGCATTACACTTAACGAAACTTTGTCGCTATCAGGAAGCCGCCATGATTGACCCGAAAAAAATTGAACAACTAGCCCGTCAGGTTCATGACTCTATGCCAAAAGGGATCCGCGAGTTTGGCGACGATGTCGAGAAGAAGATCCGCCAGACGCTGCAGTCGCAGCTGACCCGACTGGATCTGGTTAACCGCGAAGAGTTCGACGTGCAGACGCAGGTGCTGCTGCGCACCCGTGAAAAGCTGGCCGCGCTGGAAAGCCGCATCGCCGAGCTGGAAAGCCGCGGTGTGGACAATACGCCGAAAGAAGTGCTGAAAACGGAAGATATGCAGTAACGCTTGTACAAAAGGCGCCAGTCGGCGCCTTTGTTACTCACGGCAGCTGAATTTAATCAGCTTTTTGCCTGAATAGCCTTGATGATGTTGCTGGTAGAAATACCGTCTTCAAAGTTCAGGACGCGAACCTCGCCGCCGTTGGCCCAAACCTCTTTGCTGCCCGCAATCTCTTCTGGCTTATAGTCGCCGCCTTTTACCAGCAGATCCGGCAGGATTTCGGCGATTACTCGCTGCGGCGTATCTTCTTCAAACGCCACCACCCAATCCACAGCTTCCAGCGCGCCCAGCACAATCATGCGGTTTTCCAGCGGATTTACCGGGCGGGTTTCGCCTTTCAGCCGTTTGGTGGAGGCATCGCTGTTAACCGCGACAATTAAACGATCGCCCAGCTTGCGCGCGTTTGCCAGGTAAGATACGTGGCCGGCATGCAGAATATCGAAGCAGCCGTTGGTCATCACGATTTTCTCGCCGCGACGGCGCGCCAGCGCAACCGCCTCTTTAAGCTGCTGTTCCGTCATCACGCCAAAGCCTGATTCAGGACGGGCGCGAATGGCGTTTTCCAGCTCTACCGGCGATACCGTCGACGTGCCCAGCTTGCCGACCACAACGCCAGCGGCGGCGTTAGCCAGGAAACAGCTCTCTTCCAGCGTGTTGCCTGCGGCCAGCGCGGCGGCCAGCACGCCGATTACCGTATCGCCTGCGCCGGTCACGTCATAAACTTCCTGCGCCTGCGTCGGCAGATGCACCGGCTCTTTGCCTGGCTGCAGCAGCGTCATGCCGTTTTCGGAACGCGTCACCAGCAGCGCAGACAGTTCGAACTGCTGCATCAGCGCCATACCGCGCGCCACGATATCCGCTTCGTCTTTGCACTTGCCCGCGACCGCTTCGAATTCGGAGAGGTTTGGCGTCAGTATGGTCGCGCCGCGATAACGCTCGAAATCCGTGCCTTTTGGATCGACCAGTACCGGGACTTTTGCCTGGCGAGCAATCTGGATGATGCTCTCTACGCTTGCCAGCGCGCCTTTGGCATAGTCGGAAAGCACCAGCGCGCCTGCACTCGGCAGCGCCTGGCTGATGCGCTGATGCAGCGGCTCGACGTCGATGCCCTCAAAGCCTTCTTCGAAATCCAGACGGATCAGCTGCTGGTTGCGCGACAGCACGCGCAGTTTCGTAATGGTTGGATGCGTGGCAACAGAGACGAAATCACAGTGTACGTTGACGCCGGTAAGCGCCTCGTTCAGTGCGCGCGCCGCATCGTCCACGCCAGTCAGGCCGACCAGGCGAGAGCTGGCACCGAGCGAGGCTATATTCATCGCCACGTTGGCCGCGCCGCCGGGACGCTCTTCCACATTGTCCACTTTGACCACCGGCACCGGGGCTTCAGGGGAGATACGGCTGGTTGGGCCATACCAGTAGCGATCCAGCATCACGTCGCCAACAACCAGAACGCCCGCACGGTTAAAATCGGGCAGCGTAATTTTCATTCCAGATACTCCAGGCTGCAGTCAGTCAAAAAATAATGCGCGCGATGATAGCACATGCCGCCTTTCCCGCACATTGCGCCACTGTTACGCCTCCAGCCAGCGCTGCCAGCTGGCGTTAACCACGGCCTGCTCTGCGCTAAAGGCTTCTGGCGCAAGCTGGCCGGGCAAATCCTGTAGCGCCATATGGTGCAGCTCATCACGCAGCGTGACGTAGGCCTGGGTCAGCGCCTGCGCCTCCTGCTCGCTCATTCTGTTATGCCGCGCCAGCATCTCCAGAATACGCACGTTATCAGACCAGCGCGTTAGTTCAGGATCCGTCGCGGCATAGCGTAAGACCAGATATTGCGTAATGAATTCAATATCGGTGATGCCGCCGCGATCCGCTTTGATATCCCAGCGCCCTTTGTGCCGGTTGCCCAGATGCGCGCGCATTTTTTCACGCATTTCCCGCACCTCGGTTTGCAGCTTCTCTTCCGCGCGCGGCAGGCAAAGAATGCCGCGCCGGATATCCGCGAAACGCTGGCTCAGCGCTGTATCGCCAAAGACAATACGCGCCCGCACCAATGCCTGATGTTCCCAGGTCCAGGCCTCGTGCCGCTGGTAATCATCGAAAGCGGTAAAAGTGCTGACCAGCATGCCTGCCGCGCCGGAAGGACGCAGGCGCGCGTCAACCTCATAGAGGATGCCGGAAGAGGTACGGGTGCTGAACAAGTGCATAATGCGTTGCGCAAGCCGCAGGTAGAACTGGCGGCCATCGATACTACGCTCGCCATCCGTAACCGCTTCCGCCGGGCAGTCGTGCAGGAAGACCAGATCCAGATCCGAACTGTAACCCAGCTCCCAGCCGCCCAGTTTGCCGTAGCCGATTACTGCAAAACCTCGCTCCTGCGGATCGTTAAGATGCGAAGGCTGGCCATAACGCTGTACCATCATTTGCCAGGCCTGCTGTACGACTTGCTCGATGATAGCCTCCGCCAGCCAGGTCAGATGATCGCTGACCTTCATTACCGGCAGCGTGCCCGCAATATCGGCCGCAGCGATACGCAGATGCTGCGCCTGCTTAAACTGGCGCAGCGCCTCCAGCTGCTGCTCTTCGTCTTCTTCCGGGATGCGCAGCAGATACTGGCGCAGTTCGTCACGATAGGCATCCGTGGCCGTAGGCTGGTAAAGCGTGGCCGGATCCAGCAGCTCGTCCAGCAGCAGCGGATAGCGTGCCAGCTGGCTGGCTACCATTGGCGAGGCGGCGCAGAGGCGGATCAGATGCTTCAGCGCGCCCGGATACTCCGTGAGCAGCTCCAGATAGGTAGTGCGCGTGACTACGCCCAGCAGCAGCGGCGTCAGGCGACTGAGCGTGACATCTGCATCCTCGCGCGGACAGACCTCGGCCAGCAGGCCCGGCATCAGTTGATCCAGCGCCTGGCGGCCGCGAGGCCCGATGGTGCGTTTATCGACATCCTGACGGAAATCGCCGATCGCCCGCAGCAGGCGCTGCTGCGCCTCGACGCTCAGATGAGGCACCAGCGCCGCCAGCTCTGGCTCTTCCAGGCGATCCTGCCAGAGCACGCCATACTCGTCCGCTTCTTTGTTATCGCCCGCTTCCGGCGCATCATCACCAATTAACTCGTCGAAAATAGCGCGTACGGCGGCCATGTGCGCTTCTAACTGCTGGTACATCTCCGTCCAGTTTGCTGCGCCCATTGCCCAGGCAAGCCTGGCGCGGTTAAGCTCGTCCGCCGGTAACGTTTGGGTTTGTTCATCGTTGATGCTTTGCAGCAGGTTCTCCAGCCGACGCAAGAAGAGCCAGGCCGCTCGCAGCTGACCAGCTTGTTCTGCAGGCAACAAGTGCAGATCTTCGATAGCCTGTAGCGTTGGCAGAAAGGCGCGCAGCTGTAGCGAGCGCTCACGTCCACCGCGAATTAGCTGGAAGACCTGAACGATAAATTCCGTTTCGCGTATGCCACCCGCGCCCAGTTTGATGTTATCTTTCAGGCCGCGCCGCCGTACTTCTCTGGCGATCATGCTTTTCATATTGCGCAGCGACTGGATCACGCTGAAGTCGATATAGCGGCGATAGACAAAAGGCCGCAGCATCTGTTCCAGCTCCTGGCCCCAGCGATCTTCCGCGCCGCCCATCAGCCGCGCCTTGACCATGGCGTAGCGTTCCCAGTCGCGTCCTTGTTCCTGATAGTAGTCTTCCAGCGCGGCAAAGCTCAGCACCAGCGGCCCGCTGTCGCCAAACGGGCGCAGGCGCATATCTACGCGATAGACGAAGCCGTCTACGGTTGGCTGATCCAGCACTTTTATCAGCCGCTGGCCCAGCCGGGTAAAAAACTGGGCATTGTCCAGCTCGCGACGGCCGCCCTGGGTCACGCCGTTTTCCGGCCAGGTGAAGATAAGATCGATATCCGAAGAAAAATTCAGCTCGCCGCCGCCCAGCTTGCCCATGCCCAGGATCAGCAGCGGCTGCGGCTCGCCCTGCGCGTTGACCGGCGTGCCCATTTCAAGACAGCAGGCGTGCCACAGCCAGTCGCGCGCCGTTACAATCAGCGTTTCCGCCAGCACACTGAGCTGTTGCAGCGTCGCTTCCGTGCTGCTGAGCGCCAACGCCTGCATCCAGGCGATACGCGTCAGCATATGGCGGCGAAACAGGCGCAGCTCGCGCATTAGCGTAGCTTCGTCCGTGACCTGCGCCATCTCCTGCGCCAGCCAGTCGGCGTAATGCCGCCACTCTTCCGGCTGCGGCGCGTTTTGCAGCAGCTCCTGCTGCCATTCAGGATAGCGAGCCAGGTTTTCACTGATAAAATCACTGAAGGCCGCGCCAGCCCGTAGCGCGGGATCCGCAGCGGAAATCGGCAGGGCGGCAAGCTGCGGCGGCAGCGTTAAAGAGTGTGGCGACATAGGTAACTCCCTGTGTGGGCGCCCGGGATCAGGCGCCGCCGTTTTTCCAGAAAACCGGCTGCTTCAGCGCCTGGTGACGATAGCTGTCGAGCCAGGCTTCCTGGTGGGTTTTAATCGCGTGGGCCAGCTGCTCCCATTCGCCCAGCCAGGCTGCTACCGCCGTCTCGTCGTAGGCGCCAGCCAGCAAATGAGCGGCGAGAAGCTGGCGCTGCAGCCGGGTTAGCTTGTCCTGATATTCGTTTAGCTGACGCACATGAGCGAAAGTCTCTTTTAAATCAGCGGAGACGCGGCCCAGCATGATATCGCAGAAGCGTTTGAACGAGCTTTGCAGCTTGGCGTCGGTTTTGCTGTCGATAAAAGGACGCCAGCCTGCGCTTGCTATCCAGTTAGTAAGCGCCAACTGGGTTTGCAGCCAGAGCGGCGTAAAACAGATTGAAGGCTGCGGTTTTTTCTCCGCCAGCGCCTCAACCAGCCCGGTCAGCTGCTGACGCAGCTCGCTGCTGGCTTTACGCGGCACCAAAGTGCCAAACAGAGAAAAGGCCTGGCGCAGCGTCTCCAGCGCTTTATTGATTTCGCGCAGCGCGGCTTTGTCGCCGCGCAGCCACAGCTCTTCATGATATTGCCACTGGCTTAGCGCCAGAGTGAAAGCAGCAGACATACCCTCTTCCACCGTGGCTTTCGGTTTGGCTTTCAGGACCGGCAGCGGACGCAGCTCTGGCTGCGTTTTTCCCTGCGCCAGCCCGTAGCCGCGCGCGGCTTTACTCAGGCTACCCAGACGCAGCCCGCCCATTTCCGCCAGCTCGGCGGCGAAAGCCAGCAGTTCCGCACGTTCGCCTGTTTTCAGCTCCAGCTCGATTTCGCTCAGCGGCTCACTGAGTTCGCCTGCCTGCACCTCGCCCCGATCGAAGGCTACTTCGATCTCGCTGTTCAGGTAAGTGACTACCCACTTTTCCCGGATAAAGTGGGTGCTGAACAGCGGTTGTAAGGCCGCCTGTAGCGCATCAAGGTCGCAGCCCTGCGGCCAGATTTCCGCAGGCAGTTGTGCAATCGCCAGTTCGGGCTTTTCCAGCGGCACGTTATACTCCGGGCGCTGATGCAGGCCGCCTACGCTCTGGCCCGCCGCTTTCAGCGTCATTTCGTAGCTGTCGCCGAAGCCGCGGATGCGCAGCCCCATGTCCCAGCGACGCAGCTGGCGATCTGGCGTTTCGTAATAGATGTTGGTCAGCTTCTGTGGAGCACTGTGCTGGTTCGGCCAGGCTGCCAGGCGCGCAGGGAGTTTTTCAGCGCCTTCAGGCGTGGCAATGAACTTTACTTCAATTTCTATGGTCATATTTTCTTAATCAGATTAGCGGCACGGTCAATGAAACGCCTGATGATACCGCGAAGGGCGATTTGTATTCAGCACAAAGCCGAAAACCGTTGGGGGGCTCAGCCAGATATGATGAAAATAGTAATGCACAATCCCCCTGGTTGTCCCGACTTTCCTGGCGCTTTGCGCGCTGGCTCGCGGCAGGCCGAGTCCAGGATAGTTCTCATTCAGCTTTATGCAAGCCATCTCCAGACTGTGCCATTACTTTTTTACCGCTCTCACAAAAAAGATACCGAATGAAAAAAACGCATCTACTTGGCCTTACTTTACTGACTTTTAGCGTTGCCGCCTCGCTCCATGCCGAAGAAAAGCGCTATATTTCCGACGAGCTTTCCACCTGGGTACGCAGCGGCCCGAGCGACAGCTACCGCCTGACCGGCACGCTGAACGCCGGTGAAGAAGTCGCGCTGCTGCAAACCAACAACGAAACCCATTACGGCCAGATCCGTGACGCCAACGGCCGCACTTCCTGGATCCCTCTGGCGCAGCTTAGCGAGCAGCCAAGCCTGCGCACCCGCGTGCCCCAGTTAGAGCAACAGGTAAAAGACCTCACCGACAAGCTGGCTAATATTGATGGCAGCTGGAATCAGCGCACCGCAGAGATGCAGAAAAAAGTCGCCGGCAGCGATGATGCCATCAACGGCCTGAAAGCGGAAAACCAGAAGCTGAAGAACGAACTGATTGTGGCGCAGAAAAAGGTCAGTGCCGCCAACGTGCAGCTTGACGATAAGCAGCGCACCATCATTATGCAGTGGTTTATGTATGGCGGCGGCGTCGCGGGCATTGGCCTGCTGCTGGGTCTGCTGCTGCCGCATATGATCCCAAGCCGCAAGAAGAAAGACCGCTGGATGAGCTAATCACCGCAGAATCGGCCTTTTGGTATGCAGGCAAACCTCTCCGCAACGGTAGGAGAGGTTCTACACTTCACGTATGATGCCTGAAATTTTCAATCCGGGAGTCTGTAGTGAAGAGTTACCTTGTCGGTGGCGCGGTACGCGATGCCCTGTTAAATTTGCCGGTCAAAGACAAAGATTGGGTGGTGGTGGGCGCTTCGCCTGCCGAGATGCTGGCGCTCGGCTTTCAGCAGGTCGGCCGCGATTTCCCGGTTTTTCTGCATCCTGAAACGCAGCAGGAGTATGCGCTGGCACGCACCGAGCGCAAAAGCGGCAGCGGCTACACCGGTTTTGTCTGTTATGCCGCGCCAGATGTAACCCTTGAGCAGGATTTGCAGCGGCGCGACCTCACTATCAACGCAATTGCGCAGGATAAAGAGGGGCGTTATTACGATCCCTACAACGGGCGCGCCGATATAGATCAACGCCTGCTGCGCCATGTTTCGGCCGCTTTTAATGAAGATCCGCTGCGCGTGCTGCGGGTAGCGCGTTTTGCCGCGCGCTTTGCCCATCTTGGCTTTGTTATTGCTGACGAAACGCTGGCGCTGATGCGCTCAATGGCGGCAAGCGGCGAACTCAGCGAGCTGACGCCGGAACGAGTCTGGAAAGAGACGGAAAAAGCGCTGGAAACACCCACGCCGCAGGTCTATTTTCAGGTTCTGCGCGACTGCGGCGCGCTCGCCGTGCTCTTCCCTGAGTTAGATAATCTTTATGGCGTGCCCGCGCCAGCCAAATGGCATCCGGAAATTGATACAGGCGTGCACACGCTGATGACGCTGGCAATTGCGGCGCAGCTAAGTGAAGAAGTAGACGTACGCTTTGCCACACTGTTCCACGATGTCGGTAAGGGGCTGACGCCGCCGGAAAAATGGCCGAGCCATCACGGACACGGCCCGGCTGGCGTTCCGCTGGTCGAGCAGCTTTGCCAGCGGCTACGCGTGCCTAACGCTATCCGCGATCTCGCGCTGCTGGTGACTGAATTTCATGATTTAGTCCATACCGTCGAGCGGCAAAGTCCGGAAACACTGATCGCCCTTTTCGACCGTATCGATGCCTGGCGTAAACCGCATCGTGTCGAGCAGATCGCGCTGACCAGCGAGGCGGATGCCCGCGGGCGTACAGGCTTTGAAAACAACGCTTATCCGCAGGGCGATTATTTACGTCAGGCTTTTGAAATCGTGCAGAACGTTTCGACTAAAGAGGTGGTCGCAGCGGGCTATAAAGGTATTGAAGTCAGGGAAGAGCTTACGCGAAGGCGCATAGCCGCGCTGGAACAGTGGCGGGCTAAGCCGCTTTAAGAAAAGAGCCGGACGCGAAGTCCGGCTTTTTTGTACTAGACGAACACCATGTAAACCGCTGCGGCAATAATAAAGCGGTAGATGGCGAAAGGCACAAAGGAGATACGCTGGATCAGCTTCAGGAATACCTTGATGGCAATCAGCGCCACCACGAAAGCGGTGAGAAAACCTACGGCGAACATCGGCATATCCGCCATCGACAGGAAGCCCAGGCTTTTATAGAGATCCAGCACCGTTGCGCCCATCATCATTGGCACGGCGAGAATAAACGAGAACTCGGAAGCCGCATAACGGCTTACGCCCATCAGCATGCCGCCGGAGATGGTCGCGCCGGAACGGGAGAAACCAGGCCACAGCGCCAGGCATTGAAAGCAGCCAATCATAAAGGCCTGACGATAGGTCATATCGTCAATGCCTTCTGCTTTAGGCTTTTTAGGTTTCAGGTACTCAGCAGCCAGCAGCAGCACGCCGCCGACAACCAGCGCGTACATTACGTTGATAGGGTTGAAAAGCGTTTTGATTTTATCATGAAAAATCAGTCCGATAACCACGGCTGGCGCCATACCCAGCAGAATGTGGATCAGCGTGAGATGGCCTTTTCCTGTGCCTTCATGGGGAACTTTACCAAAGTGAATACCGATCAGGCCAAACAAACGGCGCCAGAACATCACTACAACCGCCAGGATTGAACCCAGCTGGATAACCACTTCAAACGTATCGGCTTTATCGCCCTCAAAGCCTAACAGATGACCGACAATGATCATGTGCCCGGTGGACGAGACGGGGAGAAACTCCGTTAACCCCTCGACAATCCCGAGGATCGCCGCCACCCATAGCTGATGAATATCTGCCATCAAATCTTCCCCTATCCGTTTCAAAGCCATTAAAAAGGCGGTCGCTCTACGCTACCGCCAAAATTGTGCCCGCAGAAAGGCGGGCCAATCCTCAGACAGCCCATAATGTGGTTTGGTTTCATCGTGATGGCAATCACATTGCGCTTATTTCGGAATTGTCCCTCGCTCAATGATTACGCCAACCTGCAGCGCCTGCGCCACGGCGCCCGGTTTGCTGAGTTTGATGCGTATCCACGGAGAGTTAAAACGCTCCAGTAACAGGGTGGCGACCTCTTCCGCTACGCGCTCGACCAGCGCGAAACGACCGTTGGCGACGTGATTGATAATGGCCTCTGAAACGTCGGCGTAGCTCAGACAGTCGTTTACATCGTCGCTTGCCGCCGCTTTGCGATTGTCCCAGGCCATTTCGACATCGAACACCAGCTTTTGCGAAATGGTTTGCTCCCAGTCGTAAACGCCAATGGTGGTGATAACCGACAGCTGTTCAATAAATACAATATCCATGATACGAGTCTCTGTTTTTAAGGTTGCCGGATACCACTTCCGACGGTTTATGCGTATTATCCACGGATGACGAGATCAAAACGACCCCCTGAAGACGGAACGGTGTTATGAGTGTATTCGCGCCTGGTATGATCATTTTCGCGTATCTGTGCGGCTCCATTTCCAGCGCAATTCTGGTTTGCCGGCTGTTCAGATTACCCGACCCACGGCACAACGGTTCCGGCAACCCCGGCGCGACCAACGTGTTGCGTATCGGCGGTAAAGCTCCCGCGCTGGCCGTGCTGCTGTTTGATATCCTGAAAGGCATGCTGCCGGTCTGGCTGGCTTATCACTATGGCCTTTCCCCTTTCTGGCTGGGACTGGTGGCTATCGCCGCCTGCCTGGGCCATATCTATCCGGTGTTTTTTCAGTTCAAAGGCGGCAAAGGCGTGGCGACGGCGTTCGGCGCCATTGCGCCAATCGGCTGGGATCTCACCGGCCTGATGACCGGTACCTGGCTACTGACCGTGTTGCTGAGCGGCTATTCATCGCTGGGTGCTATTATCAGCGCGCTGATTGCGCCTTTTTACGTCTGGTGGTTTAAGCCGCAGCTGACCTTTCCGGTAGCTATGCTGTCATGCCTGGTGCTGCTGCGTCATCATGACAATATCCAGCGTTTATGGCGCGGCCAGGAATCGAAAATCTGGAAAAAGAAGCGAAAGTAGCTTGCTGTCCCGCTGGCTTTAAACATAAAAAACCCGCACAGGTATGCGGGTTTTTTATATGAGCAGGGAAATGGCCTGGCGGCTATAACGAAGCGGCGCCTTAGCTTTCCTTTAATGGCGAAAGTTCAGCGAGCGGCCAGCGCGGACGTACGCTAACGCTCAGATCGCTGCTGGTGCCGCCTTTCAGCCTGACCATGCCTGCGTAGGCGATCATCGCGCCATTATCGGTGCAAAACTCTGGCCTGGCGTAAAATACTTCGCCGCCGCGCGCGCGCATTACATCTGCCATTCTGGCTCGCAGCGTACGGTTAGCGCTGACGCCGCCCGCAATCACCAGCCGGGAAAAACCGGTTTGCTCCAGCGCGCGCTTACACTTGATAATTAGCGTATCGACAACCGCATCTTCAAACGCCCGGGCTACATCCGCGCGAGTCTGATCATCGTTAGCATTTTCACGAATAGTATTAGCCGCAAAGGTCTTCAGCCCGGAAAAGCTGAAATCCAGCCCCGGCCGGTCGGTCATCGGACGTGGAAAGACGAAGCGCTTTTCTACGCCCTGCTGCGCCATTTTCGACAGCATCGGCCCGCCCGGATAATCCAGTCCCAACAGCTTGGCCGTTTTATCAAAGGCCTCGCCTGCCGCGTCGTCAACGGATTCGCCCAGCAGGCTGTATTCGCCAATGCCGGTCACGCCGATCAGCTGCGTATGGCCGCCAGAGACCAGCAGAGCGACAAAAGGAAAATCGGGCGGATTGTCCTCCAACATCGGTGCCAGCAGGTGCCCTTCCATATGGTGAACCGGCACGGCCGGGACGTTCCAGGCGAAGGCCAGCGAGCGGCCAATGGTCGCACCGACCAGCAGAGCGCCGACCAGGCCTGGCCCGGCGGTATAGGCAACCGCGTCGATATCCTGCGCCTGTAGACCCGCCTCTTTTAAAGCGGCCTGAATCAGCGGCACAGTTTTACGCACGTGATCGCGCGAGGCCAGTTCCGGCACTACGCCGCCGTAATCGGCATGCAGTTTGACCTGGCTGTAAAGTTGGTTAGCGAGCAAGCCGGCCTTATCGTCGTAAATCGCGATACCGGTTTCATCGCAGGAAGTTTCTATTCCGAGTACACGCATGGCTTTTACCTCATTCTTGCGGCGCGCAGTGTAGCATGAAGACCGC
This sequence comes from Pantoea sp. sgz302252, assembly GCF_042610525.1. Taxonomy (GTDB): domain Bacteria; phylum Pseudomonadota; class Gammaproteobacteria; order Enterobacterales; family Enterobacteriaceae; genus Erwinia. The sequence continues at coordinate 220,917 of NZ_JBHDVM010000003.1, read as the reverse complement.
GCGCGCTGCGGCAATTTTCCACGCGTTACCGACTTCGCCCTGAAGTATAAGAAGAAAATTTCATCGCCCCGCTCCAGGGAGTGGTGTATAATCTTCCCCCTGAAAAAACCGGCAGCGGCACAGGCGCATCTGTTGGTGAGACATTATGCTATGGTGCTTTACAACGCAGCCTGTGTTGGAGTAAAATTCCGCACCATTTTGAAACAAGCTGGCACTGACGTCAGCAGCAAAACCGAATTTATCGAGGTGAGAGTTACATGCCGGTAATTAAAGTACGTGAAAACGAGCCATTTGACGTAGCACTGCGTCGCTTCAAGCGTTCTTGCGAGAAAGCAGGCGTTCTGGCTGAAGTTCGTCGTCGTGAGTTTTATGAAAAACCTACTACCGAACGTAAGCGCGCTAAAGCTTCTGCGGTTAAACGCCACGCGAAGAAACTGGCTCGCGAAAACGCACGCCGCACTCGTCTGTACTAATTTTTGAGGGCTTGCCCTCAGGCTTCACAGACAAGTAGTAGTACACAAGGCCGTGCTTTCCGAAAGGAATGCGCGGCTTGTTCTCGTTTATGAGCTGATAAACCGGGGCCTATGGCTGGACGAATTCCACGCGTATTTATCAATGACTTGCTGGCTCGCACGGACATCGTGGACCTTATCGATGCGCGCGTAAAGCTAAAAAAGCAGGGCAAGAACTATCACGCGTGCTGTCCCTTCCATAATGAGAAAACCCCCTCTTTCACCGTTAACGGCGAAAAGCAGTTTTACCACTGTTTCGGCTGTGGCGCGCACGGCAATGCGATCGATTTTCTGATGAATTACGATCGGCTGGAGTTTGTCGAAAGCATCGAGGAACTGGCTACGCTTTACGGCCTGGAAGTGCCTTACGAAAGCGGCACCGGCCCCAGCCAGCTCGAACGCCACCAGCGCCAGAGCCTTTATCAGCTGATGAACGGCCTGAACGAGTTTTACCAGCAGTCGCTGTCGCAAAACCAGGCGGCAGGCGCGCGCGACTATCTGGCGAAACGCGGCCTTAGCGACGAGGTTATCCGTCATTTTTCTATTGGCTTCGCGCCCGCAGGCTGGGATAACGCGTTAAAGCGTTTTGGCCGCAGCCAGGAAGATCGCCAGTCGCTGATTGATGCCGGTATGCTGGTCACCAACGATCAGGGCCGCAGTTACGATCGCTTTCGCGAACGTATTATGTTTCCCATTCACGATAAGCGTGGGCGGGTAATAGGCTTTGGCGGACGGGTGCTGGGCGATGCAATGCCCAAGTACCTGAACTCGCCGGAAACCGATATTTTTCATAAAGGCCGCCAGCTGTATGGCCTGTATGAGGCGCAAAAGAAACATCCCGAACCCGCTAAGCTGCTGGTGGTGGAAGGCTACATGGACGTGGTGGCGCTGGCGCAGTTCGGCATTGATTATGCCGTGGCGTCGCTGGGCACTTCCACCACGCCCGAGCATATTCAACTGCTTTTCCGCACCACAGATACGGTGATCTGCTGCTATGACGGCGACAGAGCGGGCCGGGAAGCGGCCTGGCGCGCGCTGGAAACCGCATTGCCTTACATGAATGACGGTCGTCAGCTACGCTTTATGTTTCTGCCCGACGGCGAAGACCCCGATACGCTGGTGCGTAAAGAGGGCAAAGAGGCGTTCGAAGCGCGGATGGAGCAGGCGATGCCGCTCTCCGCTTTTCTGTTCGACACGCTGCTGCCGCAGGTTGATTTGCGTTCACCGGATGGCAGAGCGCAGCTAAGTACCCTGGCGCTACCGCTGATTAGCCAGGTGCCTGGCGAAACCCTGCGTATTTATTTGCGTCAGGAGCTGGGCAACAAGCTGGGCATTCTGGATGACAGCCAGCTGGAAAAACTGCTGCCGAAACAGGCCGAGGGCGCGAAACCGCCCCAGCAGCCCCAGCTAAAACGCACAACCATGCGTATACTGATTGGACTGCTGATTCAAAACCCGGAACTGGCAACGATAGTGCCCTCGCTGGAAGGGCTGAATAATTCAGAACTTCCAGGGTTTCCGCTGTTTGTGGAGTTAGTAAGTACCTGCGTCGCGCATCCCGGCCTGACTACGGGTCAGCTGCTGGAACTCTATCGCGGCACAAAATTTAGCCAGAGCCTTGAAACCCTGGCAACATGGAACCACATGATAGTAGAGGATGAAGTGGAAACCATGTTCAAGGACTCGCTGGCCAGCATGTATGACGCTGCGCTGGAGCGCAGGCTGGAAGAGTTAATCGCGCGCGACCGTACGCACGGTCTGAGCGCGGAAGAGCGTCGTGAATTCTGGACGCTGAGTCAGGCACTGAAGAAATCCTGACGGGCCAAACGGGCCACTTTTAACATTGACGGCCGCTTGAGTAGCGCGCGGCCGGCGTAAACAGCATATCCGCGGCTTAAGTGCCGATTATCCGCCAGGTTGAGCCTGGCAGCCGCCACGACGGGCAGCGGCAATAATCCAACGCCCTCACTGTTATTGTTGGCTGCTTAAACTTAGCCGACCAACACCAATCTAATTTAACAGAAGTGTGGATACCGTCTTATGGAGCAAAACCCGCAGTCACAGCTGAAGCTGCTTGTCACCCGTGGTAAGGAGCAAGGCTATCTGACCTATGCCGAGGTCAATGACCATCTGCCGGAAGATATCGTCGACTCCGATCAGATCGAAGACATCATCCAGATGATCAACGACATGGGCATCCAGGTTGTGGAAGAAGCGCCTGATGCCGACGATCTGATGCTGAACGAAAACAGCAGCGATACGGACGAAGATGCTGCCGAAGCGGCTGCTCAGGTGCTCTCCAGCGTGGAATCGGAAATCGGGCGTACCACCGATCCGGTACGTATGTACATGCGCGAAATGGGCACCGTGGAACTGCTGACGCGCGAGGGCGAAATCGACATCGCCAAGCGTATCGAGGACGGCATCAATCAGGTGCAGTGTTCCGTTGCTGAATATCCAGAAGCTATCACCTATCTGCTGGAGCAGTACGATCGCGTCGAAGCAGGCGAAGCACGCCTTTCCGATATGATCACCGGTTTTGTCGATCCGAACGCGGAAGAAGAGATGGCGCCTACGGCTACGCACGTAGGGTCTGAACTTTCTGAAGAAGAGCGCGACGACGACGAAGACGAAGATGAAGAATCTGACGACGATAGCGCGGACGACGATAACAGCATCGACCCGGAGCTGGCGCGCGAGAAGTTTACCGAACTGCGCACGCAGTACGAGAAAACGCGTACGGTGATCAAGGCCAAGGGCCGCAGCCATGCCGATGCCATCAGCGAAATCCAGAATCTGTCCGACGTCTTTAAACAGTTCCGCCTGGTGCCGAAGCAGTTCGACTACCTGGTGAACAACATGCGTACCATGATGGATCGCGTCCGTACTCAGGAACGCCTCATCATGAAGCTCTGTGTTGAAATCTGTAAGATGCCGAAAAAGAACTTCATCACGCTATTTACCGGTAACGAAACCAGCGAGACCTGGTTCAACGCCGCGCTGGCGATGAACAAGCCCTGGTCCGAGAAGCTTAAGGATGTGGCGGAAGACGTACAGCGCAGCCTGATGAAGCTGGCGCAGATCGAAGAAGAGACCGGCCTGACCATTGAGCAGGTTAAAGATATCAACCGTCGCATGTCTATCGGCGAAGCGAAAGCGCGCCGCGCCAAGAAAGAGATGGTTGAGGCTAACCTGCGTCTGGTTATCTCTATCGCCAAGAAGTACACCAACCGCGGCCTGCAGTTCCTCGATCTGATCCAGGAAGGCAACATCGGTCTGATGAAAGCCGTTGATAAGTTTGAATATCGCCGTGGCTATAAGTTCTCTACTTATGCCACCTGGTGGATCCGTCAGGCTATCACCCGCTCTATCGCAGACCAGGCGCGCACCATTCGTATTCCGGTGCATATGATTGAGACTATTAACAAGCTCAACCGTATTTCCCGCCAGATGCTGCAGGAGATGGGCCGCGAACCGACGCCGGAAGAGCTGGCCGAGCGCATGCTGATGCCGGAAGATAAAATCCGTAAGGTGCTGAAGATCGCCAAAGAGCCTATCTCTATGGAAACGCCAATTGGTGACGATGAAGATTCGCATCTGGGCGATTTTATCGAGGATACCACGCTGGAGCTGCCGCTGGATTCCGCTACCTCGGAAAGCCTGCGCTCAGCAACGCATGATGTGCTGGCTGGCCTGACGGCACGTGAAGCGAAAGTGCTGCGCATGCGTTTCGGTATTGATATGAATACCGACCATACGCTGGAAGAAGTGGGTAAACAGTTCGACGTTACCCGTGAGCGTATCCGCCAGATCGAAGCCAAAGCGCTGCGCAAGCTGCGCCATCCAAGCCGCTCTGAAGTGCTGCGCAGCTTCCTGGACGACTAATCCAGCCTGCGTAAAAAGCCCTGGCTCCGGCCGGGGCTTTTTTATGCCTGAAGAAGGGTGCTCATGGATCCCTCCCACAATGCGCTGGCGAACTTCCTGTCCGCCAGCGGGTTGCCCTTACCGTGCAGATTCGCAGGCTAAGCTGGCTACAACCTCTGTACCGCCCTGCTTAACTTGCAGCTCGCAAAGCGAACCGCGTGTGAGCCAGATAAGAGTTACTACCGTTATGCAGACCACTATTAAACAGAGTGCGAACATTTTTTGTGCCATCACTGGCCTCCTTTTCCATTGCTTTTCAGCGGGTAAAAGGCTACCTTCACTTTGTTGGGAGTGGAGAGTAGCCTCACTTTGACTTACGTCGGGTGGGGCTTTTCTCTTTTTATCCCGGCCACCCAGGATAAAAAGATCCTGAGCACCCGTCGCGCAGTGTAGCGCGCTTCCTCCTGCGTCGCTGGCACAAATTACTGTTGTTCGTGCTGGATCTGATTTTTCTGCAACAGCGGTGTAAATGTCAGCCTGCGCGTGCGATCAGCGCCGAATTTAATGCTGCGTAGGCCGCTGTCAGCTCCTCCTGCGAAGCCCGGTTCAATCCGCTGGGATTAGGCAGCACCCAAATTTCCGTTTCGCCCAGCTTTTGCGGCTGCCTGCCCCAGGCGACCTTATTGATGCCAAACGCCTGTCTGTATGCCTGCTTTCCCAGCACCGCCAAAGCTTCAGGCTGATAGCGAAGTATTTTATCAGCCAGCAGCCTGCCGCCGTCACGCAGTTCGCTGGCTGAAAGCTCTGTGGCTTCGCGCGTGGGTCTTTCCACCAGCATAGTGATCCCGCAGCGCGTCTCCAGCAGCGCCCTCTCCTGCTCGGGTTTTAACTGTTGCCTGGTAAAGCCAGCCTGCCAGATGGTTTTCCAGAAGCGGTTGCCCGGATGGGCGAAATGAAAGCCGGTATGCGCAGAAGATTTTCCGGGGTTAATACCGCAAAAAACCACTTTCAGATCTGGCGCAAGGATATCGCTAATACCGTGCTCCTCAGTTTCCATACTTTTTCTCCAGAGTGTCAGGGAATAACAAAATAGCTCAGCACTTCGCAGCCTCTTCCCGCCGATGGCGTAGCCGTAACCCTAAGCTTTGCGGTATCGATCACGCTTAGCGTCCCGTCAGCTTCATTGGCTATCAGCAAGGTTTTATTATCGGGGCTGAAGCAGCCATCCATCGGCTTATTGCCTACTTTTACCTGGCCTAGAGGATTTAGCTGGCCGTCAAACAGGCTGATAACAGGTTCTTCATCACCAATCACCACCAGTAAAGAACCGTCATCGCTGAAGCGAACCAGCTGCGCGGATCTCTGATGTCCTGCCAGCGGCAGCGTTTTAGTTAAGCGATGAGTATTGCCATCCAGAATATGAATCTGCGGTTTTTCGCCGTCCGTAACAACAACAAAGGGTTGAAAGGGTGAAGCGGCGATGCCGCTGATAGCGCCAGGGACAGTGATATTGTCAATAACTTTTCCTTCCCCTGCGGATAGCGCCACTACCGTTACCGAAGCATCCTCTTCATTATCGGTAAAGAGTTTATTACCGGCAGGAAGGATCGTCAGTCGATGCGTATTATGCGAGGGCACGGGAATTTTACTGACGATCCTGTCCGTTACGGGATCGATCGCCAGGATCATAGCACTGTTTTCGCAGCACTGATAAACGTAGCCATCATGCCCCAGACGGCAGGTATGAGGCGACTCAAGCGGACTGATATCAATAAAGCCGCTTAGCTGCCGATGTCGCAGATCGATTACCGCGATCTTATGGCCCGGATGCGGATTGTCGCCGTGAATGCCGTCGCCAAAAATAGGTACGTAGGCTTTATGTTGTTCCGGCAGGATCAGCAGTTCGTGTGGGCGAGGAGGAAAAGCATTCAGCTCTTGTTCTACGGCAAAAGTTTCGGGATTTAAGAACAGGACATTGCTGCCCTGCTTATCAACGGCAATCAGGCCATAGCGTTTTTCCGGCTTCACGGCGCGCTCCTTTTAACGGGTTAGTTTCCTTAAAGGTAGCGCACGACGCCAGGGCGCCAGCGATGAATAAGTTACAAAATCTGCTGGATACCCCATATTGCCAAAGCATGATCTTCATGAGAAGGCAGGCCGCTAACGGTTACCGCGCCGATAATACCGCCGCCGCTCAGCAATAGTGGAAAACTGCCGCCGTGATCGGTATAGCGTTGCGGATCCATATAGTTCATTGCCTCCATTCTGATGCCCGCTGCCTGATTGACCTCGCCGGTGTAGAGCGAAGCGTGCCCATTACGTAAAGTGGTATTGCGCTTGCGGGCTATCCACTCCAGGTTTTCGGCGCTGGAACCAGATAATGCGCAGGTAAACAACACCTGGCCAAAGGCGTAGACTTCAATCGCTATTGGCGCTTTTTCCTCTACGGCGCGACGGCGGATCGCCTCGCCTATGCGCCATGCATCGTCAAAGCTGAACTGTATCAGCCGGATTGTTTGTTCCTGCTGCAGTAAAGTTTCCAGGCTGGGTATGGCAGACATAGCTAACTCCTTCAGGGATGATTGCCAGCCAGCCTAAATAATTTATTTATTCTATAAAATATAAATTCAGAATTTATGTTTTATTTGCGAGCAGGATCGCTCTTCTGCCGATCGAAGGCGTTACGCAGCCAGTGGGTAAATTCGCTAACAGCACGCGGTACTTGCGCAGCCCAGGGGCGTACAACATAGAGATTTTCCGCAAAAGCGCCCACAGCCCGCCAGCGCGGCAGCACTTCAACAAGCCGACCAGCGGCCAGCGCAGCCTGTGCGCTAAAGTCGGGCAACAGCGCGATGCCTAATCCCTCAAGCGCGGCGTCTCTTATCGACTCGCTATTGTTTGTAGCGAATGGGCCGCTAACGTTTACTACCGCTTTCTCGCCACCGGTCTCTTCGGAAAAAGTCCATTGCGGCGTCTCTGTTCCGCGCGGGTAGTAAAGACAATGGTGCTCGCTTAACGCCTGCGGTGTTTCAGGTTCCCCGTATTCTTTTAAATAGGCTGGCGATGCCACCACCAGCGCGCGTGTAGCGCACAGCGGCAGCGCTACATGGGTATCCGGCAGCGTATCGCTGTGACGAATGGCGAGATCGAAACCTTCGCTGGCCAGCGAAACCAGCCGGTCGGAAACTTCCAGCTGCACGCGAACCTGAGGATGCGCACGCAGAAAGGCAGTAATATGCGGTACCAGCTGCTGCCGGGCAAAAGCCACCGGCGCGGTTACGCGAATCAGTCCGCGCAGCGGCCCGGCAGAATCACGTACGCTAAAAAAGCTCTGCTCTATTTGCGCGAAGGGCAAACGCAGCTCTTCGACCAGTTTTGCGCCCGCGCTGGTCAAACGCAGAGTCCGGGTAGTTCTGGTAACCAGCGGCACGCCCGCCTGCTGTTCCAGCTCCTTGATTTTTTGGCTCATGGCAGCCTTGCTGACCTCAAGCCTTTCCGCCGCGCGGGTAAAGCTGCCCTGCTCCGCCAGAACCGTTAGCCAGTGCAGGTGGATCCATAACGCATCGGTTTTTATATCCATGGCTATTGTTCACTATAGTAAATAATTATTTCAACTATAGCGCTTTTTCCGTCGGGTTAATCCGCCTAAAGTTAACCCTGTGAGCCATGTCGCATCACCCAGATAACAGCATGAATTAAGGGGAAAACTATGCCATTACTGCAATTTGACGTTATTCAGGGCCGTTCGGAATCTGAGCTAAAAACGTTGCTGGATGCCGCGCACCGCGCTGTTCTTGCCGCGTTTAAAGTCCCTGCGCGCGATCGCTATCAGATTGTTCACGAAAATAAGTCTTACCAAATGGTATTTGAGGATACCGGCCTGGGTCTAACGCGTACCGATAATCTGGTGATGGTGCGGGTGTTTACCAGCCCGCGCAGCGACGAGCAGAAGCAATTTTTTATGGCGGAGCTGTGCCGGGAGCTAAAAGAGAGCTGCGGCATTTTGGGTAGCGACGTCATGATTAGCTTTATCACTAACAGCAAAGGCGACTGGAGCTTTGGCAACGGCGTGGCGCAGTATATGACGGGCGAGCTTTAAAGAAAGTGCTGGCGTAGTGGCTGAAAAATCCCCGGCCGCAGCCGGGGATTGTCGGAATTAGAAGTCGTAGCGCAGACGCACCAGATTCATATCGCCGAGGTTATTGCTGCTTGACGTGAACACATGCTCGTAATCAACGCGGAAACCGTAGTCGAGCTGGAAGGTGATACCTACACCGTTATCGATACGCTGGTAGTCGCGATCGTTAACATATTCCAGACGATCGCCCATTACGTAAGGCATAAAGGTTTTCAGGCCATAGTTGCCGACCGGAACGGTGTAGCCCGCCAGGTATTCGATACCCCATGCGTCGCCGGCAAAGTAGTTATGCACGTTCTTTTTGGTGCTCAGCAGGTAATTCTGGTAATAACCGCCGCCAAAAGTGAAGGTCCAGTTGTCCGGCTTCCAGCTCAGGGAAGTGCCGTAAATGTTCTGGTTCCAGGTTTTATCGTCGCCGGTGCCCGGGTTACGCATATCGGCGCGGGTATAGTTCCAGGCCGCGCCCCAGGTCAGCTCTTTGCTCAGATGGTAATCCACGCCCAGCGATCCGCCGCCCTGACGCTTGTAGCGCAGACCGTTGCCCGGCAGATATTCATTGTCGGCAAACAGGTAGGATGCCAGCACATCGGCGTTACCAAAAGTATTCTTATACTTCAGCATCTTGCGCGAACGGTAAGAACCGTCGTAGTCGCCAGCGATGCCGTTGCCCGGCGCCTGCGCCAGCATATCGTAATCCCAGATATCGGTTTTCGCGCCGACCACATCGTAATAAACGCTGTTTTGCTGACCGAAAGTCAGTTTACCCCAGGTTTTGCTCTGGAAACCGGTGTAGAGCATACGACGGCTGGTATCATGCGCTTTATCCGCATAATGGTTATCCCAGTCGAATACCGCAGGAATGTTTACGCCCAGCTCGTAATAGCCTACCCAGCTCACGTCATCAAACAGGTAGTAGTCCGCCAGGAAACGGAAGCGGGTACCGCCGTCAAAGCCGTTACGCTTATAGGCATTTTTGCCATCGTCGCCGGTCAGGTTATTGAACTGGGGACGAATACTGCCGCCAACGGTGAAATTCAGGCGGCTCAGTGGATCGCCTGCCTGCGGATTTTGTTTGATCAGAGTCACTTCAGCGTGCGCGGCAAAAGATGCCCCGCCTACGACCAGCGCCAGGCCAACAGCCTGACTTAACACGCGCATTTTTGTTAACATTATGTAGCCCTGTAAAGCATTGCCAAAAAAGTGAGAACGAAAAAAGTCACACAAAGCCGATTTTTCGCGCGATTATAGGCAGGAACCGGGCAAACGCAAGGATCAAAAACGGCTTTTGTAAATTTTCTTATATGTATTTGTTTTATTTGTGTTAAGTAAATGCAATGCAGTTTTATTTCCACGATCCTTCTGAATCGCCCTGCTTTTTGCCGCGTCCGCGCTGCTGTTGCCTTGCCTGACTCAGAAAGATTGTCGGCAGCAAAGCGCGTAACCTTAATTAATTTACTTTTACCCACTCTATTGCGGCTTTCAGCCGCGCATTAATTTCTGGCGCGACGCCTTAGTTAAACGAAGCTTAAACAAAACCTGATGATGCTGATAACGCCACGCGGTTATCTTATTGCCAGCATAAATTGGCTACGTTAAATTGATCGATTCGCGACAGATTTGTGATCAATAGCGACATGGACGGCATTTTTCGGAGAAAATAAAAATAATGGGATCGGAATCACTTTCGCTGCTGCTGTTTGCGGCCTCGGCCGCGCTGTATAGCTGGAAAGCCGGTAAAAATAAGCTGGGCTTTACCGTTATTCTGCTGCTGCTGGGCGTTTATATCGTGCTGAATGCTTCGCTGCTGGCGAGTAATTATTTTACCGGCGAAGGCATTAACGATGCGGTTATCTATACCCTCACCAATAGCCTGAGCGGCGCAGGGATCGGTAAATATCTCCTGCCAGCCATCGGCCTGATGCTGGCGCTATTTTTAGTATTCGCTCTGCTTGCCTGGCTGCTGCGCCGCGGCAGAAAACGTAGCGGCAGCGGGCTGTATAGCCTGCTGGCTATCTTGCTGGCGCTGGCATCTGTTAAGACTACGCCCGCTTATCAGCAGGTAAGCAGCCTGATTAAATCTCAGTTGGGTAAAGGCGATTCCGATTTTTACAGCCACTATAAAGTGCCCGGCACGCAGATACGTGGCGCTAAACCTAATCTGGTTTATATCTATGCGGAAAGCCTGGAACGCACCTACTTCAACGAAGCTTTCCCCAATCTTGCGCCGGAACTCAGCGCGATCAAAGCGAACTCGCTGGATTTCAGCAATACCCAGCAGCTTCCCGGCACCGAATATACCATTGCCGGTATGGTCGCCTCGCAGTGCGGCATTCCGCTATTCGCGCCTTTCGACGGCAATGCCTCCAGTTCGCTTTCGACTTTTTATCCGCAAAATGTTTGCCTGGGCGATATCCTGAAGGCCGCCGGTTATCAGAACTATTTTTATCAGGGCGCCAGCCTGAGTTTCGCTGGCAAAGATCTGTTTTTGTCCTCGCACGGTTTCGACCATTTGTACGGTTTCGACGAGCTGAAAAGCGTGGTGAAGGATCCGGGCTATCGTAACGACTGGGGCTGGTATGACGATACCGTGCTGGATCAAGTGTTCGATAAATATGTCGAGCTGGCGCAGCAGGGCCATCCTTTTTCGCTTTTTGCCCTGACGGTAGATACGCACCATCCCGACGGTTTTATCTCCCGCAGCTGCCAGCGCAAAAGCTATTTATGGGAAGGCAAACAGAATAAATCTTTCGCCGCCGTGGCCTGTAGCCAGGAACATATTGCCCGCCTGATTGAACGTATCCGCGCCACGCCGTGGTTTAAAAACACTGTTATCGTAGTCAGCTCCGATCATCTGGCGATGAACAATACAGCCTGGAAATACCTGAATCAGCATGACCGCAGCGATCTCTTTTTTATGCTGCGTGGCGATGATAACAGCAGCAAAGTGATTCCGGTTAAGCGCAGCACGCTGGATAACGGCGCCACCGTGCTGGACGCGCTGGGCGGCGATAACTTTATCGGCCTGGGCCGCAGCAGCCTCTCCTCGACTTCTTTGGCCGCGACCTATTTGAATATCAAAGAAAAGATTAACGAGTGGAAGCCGGATGTCATCAAGCTGTGGAATTTCCCGAAAGCCATCGCCGATTATCAAATCGATACGGTGAAAAATACTTTTAGCTTCGCCGGTGTGCATTTTAAGCTGCCGCTGCTGCTTGCCGTTAAGCCCAATAAAATCGAGCCGAAGTTTGATGTTTATCTGGCACCGCCGCTGAAGCAGCAGCTGGCGGATTTCGCGCCGGACGAGAAGTTCGTCTGGATCGATAGCTGCTTTAAAATGGGTAGCGTCTGGAACGAGAAGCTGGCGCTGAGCCGGCAGCTGTGCGTGGCGGACGGCACGCTAAATTCGCCGCCGACTATTCAGGAGATAAAACCTGGCGTCTCTCAGGGCCGCGTCAGCTTCCGCCAGGTCGACAGGCAAAGCGAGGAGCGCTATCAGCGCAGCGTGACCCGGTTGCGTATCGCCGACGAGGATCTGAAATATGCTTCTGACGCCATTCTTTTTGCCCTGCCCGGCCTGCCTGAGCAGGTGCTGAAAGTAACAGGGCTTTCTTATGTTGAGCCCTGGGGCGGTCGCTGGTCGGATGCCAGCCTTATGCCTGCCGTCAACATCGAGTATCTGGAGCCGCTGCCGGAAACTTTCGATCTGGTGCTGACCGCCCGCGCGTTCGGCGCCAACAGCCAGCGCCCCTTTACGGTGAAAATCGGCAATAGCGAACAGGCTTTCCGGCTGGGCAATAATGACAGCACGCTCAGCATCCGTCTCGCTAACCCTGGTCGGGCGCGAAAACTTGAGATCAGACCGCCCGCGCCGGAAACCACTGCCGAAGGCGCCGTCGCCGGTTTTACCGCCCGTCAGTTAGGCATTGGCCTGATCAGCCTGAAAATTCAGCCCGTGCCATAAACATGCTTTTTCCCGACCCTCGCGCCTGCTTTTTTCTTTTTCGCGCATGCAGCAGGCGCGATTACGCTCAGAATCCGGTCAAGTTTTTATCCCCGCTGCCGATTTAACAGCCTTAGTAACGCCAGTTATCAACTTAAGGCTCTTTTTTAAACAGCAAGGAAAAACCGGATGACATCTGTAAAAAATATGAAAGTCGGCGTGCGGCTTGGCGCAGCCTTTGCCCTGGTCATACTGCTGCTGATTGTGGTCAGCGTTACGGCCATCGTAAAAATCGGCAGTATCAACGGCGCGGTCGATCGTATTGTTAATGACCGCTATATCAAAGTCCGGCTGGCTTTTGACGTGCGCGATGGCGTCAACGAGCAGATTAAGTACCTGCGCGGCATGGTGATTGAGACGACGCATCCGGAGAAAAATCAGAAGCGCTACGGCCAGCTGGACAAAGTCACGCAAAATACCAATCAAACCATTGAGCAAATCGCTAAACTGCAAACCACTGAAGTAGGCCAAAAGAAAATTCAGGCGGTTAAAGAGGCCGCGCAGCAGTTTGAAGCGGCGAAAAGCGAGCTGCTTGCGCTGGTAAAAACAGGTAATCAGGAAGCGGCTGCCGAGTATGCGCTGTTTAAGATGACACCTTCGCAAACCGCTTACTTAGATATCGTGAAGCGTTTCGCCGATTCCCAGTCCGGGCAGTTGCAGGCTGAAGGCGCCAATGCCGTTGCCGACAGCGCTTTCGCCACCCGTATTACGTTGATTTTCTCCACGCTGGCCGCGCTGCTCGCCGTAGTGCTGGGCTATTTCCTGACTCGCTCTATCGTTATGCCACTGCGTGAAGCGGTGCAGATTGCTGAAAACGTGGCGGCGGGCGATCTGCGCACGGCGATCCGGGTGAATTCAACTGACGAAACGGGCCAGCTGATGCAGGCGCTGAAGAAAATGAACGAAAACCTGCTGCGCATCGTGACCGAAGTGCGTTCGGGCACCGAGCTAATCGCTACCGCGTCAGGCGAAATTTCGCTGGGCAATATGGATCTCTCTTCCCGCACCGAGCAGCAGGCCAGCTCGCTGGAAGAAACCGCCTCTGCGATGGAGCAGATGACTTCTACCGTGAAACAAAACGCTGATAATGCCCGTCAGGCTAATGAGCTGGCGGCGCTGGCCTCGAAAGTGGCCGTTCAGAGCGGATCCGCGGTTAATCAGGTGGTCAGCACCATGGAAGTTATCAACTCTTCGTCGAAAAAAATCGTCGATATTATCAGCGTGATCGACGGTATTGCTTTCCAGACCAACATCCTGGCGCTGAACGCCGCTGTAGAAGCCGCGCGCGCTGGCGAGCAGGGTCGCGGCTTCGCCGTGGTCGCCTCAGAAGTTCGTAACCTGGCACAGCGCTCAGCTTCTGCCGCCAAAGAAATTGCGCAGCTGATTGAGGATTCAGTCAACAAAGTAGAAGAAGGCGGCAAGCAGGTCGCCAGAGCGGGCAGCACAATGGAAGAAGTGCTGGCCAGCGTGAAAAGCGTGACGGAAATCATGGGCGAGATCTCTATCGCCAGCCACGAACAAAGCACCGGCATCGACGAGATCAATATGGCGATTACCCAGATGGATCAGGTCACGCAACAGAACGCGGCGCTGGTAAATGAATCGGCCGCTGCTGCACAGTCGCTGCAGGAGCAGGCGGAACAGCTTTCGCGCGCCATCGGCATTTTTAAAGTCAATCACAACGCCGCCTGACGGCCAGCGGCGGCCAAAAAAAGAGGCCGCCGCTCTTTTGTCCCCTTTAGGAAAAAGATTAGTATAAGGACACTTTTCCGCTCCCGATGGATATATGCACGTTGAAACCTTTTCGCCTGCTGGCGCTTTGCGCCCTGCTTCCTCTCGGTGCGCTGGCCGCAAAAACTTCTCCCGATCCTTTGCTGGCCTCGCAGATTGTCGATCGCTATGCGCAGAATATTTACTACAACACCAAAGCGACCGGGATGGCGATGGTGGCGATTGACGCCAACCAGCGCGTTTTCGCCAGCCTGGGCTCGGTGCGTCCCGGCAGCAGCGTCAGGCCGCAGAAAGATTCTATTATCCGCATCGCTTCGCTAACCAAGCTGATGACCAGCGAACTGCTGGTAAAGCTGGCGGAAAAAGGCGTGGTGCGCCTTGACGATCCTTTAAGTAAATATGCGCCGCCAGGGAGCGTGGTGCCAGCCTATGCTGGCCAAACTATTCGGTTAATTAACCTGGCTACGCACACCAGCGGTCTGCCCCGTGAGCAGCCTGGCGGCAAACCTCATCGCCCGGTGTTTGTCTGGCCGACCACCAGCCAGCGCTGGAGCTGGCTCAGAAATGCGCAGCTTAAAGCCGCGCCGGGCACTCAGGCGGCCTACTCTAATCTGGCTTTTGATTTGCTGGGCGATGCGCTTTCCCGCGCCGCTGGCACCTCTTATCAGGCTCTGTTGCAACGTGAAATCACCCGTCCTTTGGGGATGAAAGACACGACTTTTACGCCTTCGCCTGAACAGTGTTCGCGCCTGATGGTAGCGGAAAAAGGCGCCAGCCCCTGTACCAATACGCTGGCCGCTATCGGCAGCGGCGGCATTTACTCCACGCCCGACGATATGGGCCGCTGGATGCAGCAGTTCCTTTCTTCCGATTTACAGGCGCGTTCGCCTCAGGCCGATCGCATCCAGACGATGATTTATCAGCGCGATCAGCTAAGCAAAGTAGATGGCATGGACGTGCCCGGCAAAGCTTCCGCGTTAGGCATGGGCTGGGTTTATATGGCGCCGCAGGGCGGTCGTCCCGGCATCATTCAAAAAACCGGCGGCGGCGGCGGCTTTATTACCTATATGGCGATGGTGCCACGCTATAGCGTAGGCGTGTTTATCGTGGTGACGCGCTCGCCGGAAACGCACTTTACCGCCATGAGCGATGGCGTAAATAATTTGCTGACTGAACTGATCGGCAATACGCCGGACAGCGCGCAGCTGGCCGCCTCTATTATGGAAAGCGAATAATTTCACGTGGCGCGGCCAACCCGGTCGCGCCTGTTGAACAGCGTTATCAAAAGGAATTTTATGCAGGAAATTATCGGGCAGGAAGAGAAGAAAAAACCACGCACGCCACGAAAGCCGCGCACGCCCAGGGAAAACCTGGAACCGCGCGAGCCGCGCGAACCCAGAACGCCCAGAGAGCCACGCAAGCCCCGGGAACCACGAACGCCGCGCGTACCGCGAGAAGCCCGCCAGAAGAATAACAATGTCCTGGTTTCTCCCCAGAAAGAGGCAAGCTGGTGGAGAAGAGTAAAAGAAATGCTTCTGGCAAGCTTTAAGAAAAGCCGGAATAAGCTCTGAAAAGAGGCGCGACAGGCGACCGCGCTTATTTAACCCGGACGTAGTGACCGGCGGCAGAGACATTATGACCGAAAGCGCAATCGCCGGTTACGCTGGTTGCCAGACTCATTGGGGTAAAGCTCAGCTTCACATCACAGTTACCCCATTCGTCGTCACCGTCGCGCTGCCGCAGTACGCCCTGACCATTAAGGATCGCGGCCTTTCCTTCCAGGCTGCCGATATTAGGGCCGTAATACATCGCCGCCAGCCCGGCCCAGACGCCGTCAAAATTTACCTTATATTCTTTGCCTGCGGCAGAAATAACGTAGCTGCTCCACATTCCTCTGCCGGCATACTCCCAATATTCGCCAATGGGCGAAGCAGGCTGCGGCAACGCGGCAATTTTTTCTTTAATTAACGCCAAATTATATTGGGATTTGGCATCTTTCTCGTCAATCAGCAGCCAGGCCTTAGCTTTGAGGTACTCTCCCTGACGGATCCAGGTCAGCGCGACGTTGTTATAGGCCGTAGCGATCACGCTATCCGGCAACTGGCAAGTTTCACTCCAGCCAACCTGCTCGGTATAGCTGTCGCGCGCTTTCTCATACTGCTTCGCTTTATAAGCTTTATCGCCAGCGGCGGCATAATTTTTGATTTTAGCGCAGTCTATTTCCGGATGTTCCGCGTCAGCCGCGGCAGCCATAGAGAAAATCGCCAGCGAACCGGCAAGAAAGATACGTAGCATGGAGGCAACCTCAGGCCAAAGGAAAGTGCGCCAGCTTAACAAATTTACCGAAGAATATAACTCCCTGAACAGGCAGCGCTTTACCGCGCAGAGTTGCCCCGACCTGATCTTAATCAATACCCGCCCTGACGTTGAAACGCATATTTCCAGGCAGTGACGATAACCTTTGTGATTTCAAAAAAATTGAAACAGCTGGAGAAGATAATGCTACAACGAATGATCCTGAACGAAACCTCCTGGTTCGGCCCCGGCGCTATCTCGCAAATTGTCCATGAAGTCAGCCAGCGCAACCTGAAGAAAGCGCTGCTGGTCACCGATAAAACGCTGCTTCAGGCGGGCGTGATCGATAAGGTGACCGCGCTGCTGGACAAACATCATCTGCCGTATGTCATTTATGACGAGGTGGTGCCAAATCCTACTATCGCCGTTATCACTAACGGCGTGGCAGCGTTTAAAGCCGCGCAGGCGGATTATCTTATCGCCATCGGCGGCGGCTCGCCGCAGGATACAGCCAAAGCCATCGGCATTATCATTAATAATCCCGAGTTCGCCGATGTCCGCAGCCTGGAAGGCTTCGCTAATACTAAAAATCCCTGCGTGCCGATTATCGCTATTCCTACCACGGCGGGTACAGCGGCAGAAGTCACCATCAACTACGTTATTACCGATGAGGAAAATCGCCGTAAATTTGTCTGCATCGATCCGCACGATATCCCGGTAGTGGCGATTATCGATGCAGAGATGATGGCAAGCATGCCGCCTTCACTCAAGGCCGCCACGGGGATCGATGCGCTGACGCATGCCATTGAAGGCTTCACCACTAAAGGCGCGTGGGAGCTTACCGATGCACTGCACCTCAAGGCTATTCAGATTATCAACCGCTCGCTGCGCGCTTCCGTAGCCGGCGACAAACAGGGCGTGGAAGATATGGCGCTGGGGCAATACGTAGCCGGTATGGGCTTCTCCAACGTAGGTCTTGGCCTGGTACACGGCATGGCGCATCCGCTGGGCGCGTTCTATAACGTGCCGCACGGCGTCGCCAACGCCATTATTCTGCCGCACGTGATGGCGTGGAACGCCGATTTCACTGGCGAAAAATATCGCGATATCGCCCGCGCGATGGGCGTGAAAAAAGTGTGCAGCATGAGCCTGAGCGAAGCGAGAGAGGCCGCGGTGGAAGCGGTTAAACAGCTTTCTGTTGATGTCGGCATTCCTGCCCGCCTGCGCGATGTGGGCATGAAAGAAGAGGATATTCCGGCGCTGGCGCAGGCCGCGCTGGACGATGTCTGCACCGGCGGCAATCCAAGAGAGGCAACGCTGGCGGATATCGCCGATCTTTACCGCAAAATTTATTGATGCAGCAGCATGCAGGCCGCCGCGCCTGCATGCCTTCCCCACTTCCTTGCGCTTGCGGCGCGCCACTGGCAAAAATTATTCCCTGTTTCAGAAAAACCGGACGGCAGCGCGTGATTTGATGCACGACAAAAAAACACTGCCGAATGCGGTGTTACTCTTGCTGTTTCGCCAGCCTAAAAGTCAGGGAAGATAATGATGAAATATGCCTCAATACCTTTTAACCAGAATCAAAACGGCTGGCTGCGCGAAACGCCTGCCGTTTATCCCACGCTGCGCGGTGACTGCCAGGCTGACTGGGCAGTTATCGGCGCGGGCTTTGCCGGTCTGGCTTTCGCCCGTCGGCTGGCAAGCCTGAATCCGGAGTTAAAAATCGTGGTGATTGACGCCACCAGCGCGGCGGAAAGCTCTTCCGCGCGCAATTCCGGTTTCGCTATCGGCCTGCCGCACAATATCGGCAGCTCGACGGCGGAGCTGCAAAAAGCGCAGGATTATCGATCTTTGCTTCAGGCCGGGATCGTGGAGCTGGAAAAGATCGTGACGGATCGGGGTATTGCCTGCGAGTGGGAAAAGGCCGGGAAATATCACTGCCAGGCGGATGCGCGCAGCGAAAGCGTATTACAGGAGTATCGCGACAATCTTGACCTGATGAATGAGCCTTATGAAACGCTCGATCGCGAGGCGCTGTCGCAGCGGCTCGGTACGCACTTTTATCATAAAGGTATTTATACGCCTGGCGCAGTGCTGCTTAATCCGGCCAGCCTGGTAACCGGCCTGGCGGCGACGCTGCCGGAAAACGTTATTCTGTATGACAATACGCCAGCGATGGCTATCCACTACGGCAAGATGAATCGCGTTATTACGCCCTTCGGCACGCTTTCCGCGCCCCGGATCATGCTCGCTACGGCCGCCCTTTCCCCGCAGCTTGCGCCGGGCATCAGCAAACAGGCGGCGATAGCGACCTTTGCCAGCCTGACCGCGCCGCTAAGCGATGAACAGCTTCAGCGGCTGCCGCAAATGAGTAGCTGGGGCGTAACACCTGTTAACGCTATTGCTGGCGCCACGCTGCGCTACACCGCCGATCGCCGCATTTTAATCCGCCAGCACGTTACTCCTGCGCTGCATGGCCGCGTAACCGCCGCGCAAACTTATGCCGCGACCCGCCTGCACAAAACCACCTTCAATAAAATTTATCCGCAGCTTAAGGACGTCGGGCTAACTCACAGCTGGTCGGGCACCATCAGCGTTACCCGCAACGGCGCGCCGATTTGGGGCGAGCTAAGCCGCAACGTTTATGCCGCCAGCGGCTGCAACGGCGCGGGCGTTTCTAAGCAAACCATCGCCGGTTCGCTGCTGGCGGACTATGCGCTGGGCTACGATAACCCGCTGGTGGCGACGATGCAGTCGCTGGGCCAGGCAAACTTTTTACCGCCTTCGCCGCTGCTGGATGCAGGGGTATTCGGCACGCTATTGAAAGAGCGCTGGCTGGGCAGACGGGAGGCTTAACCCTGTCGCAGCTCTGGCGGCCTGATAAATCCAACACTGGTACTGTTATATAAAAGCAGGTAATGCTCCACAAAACCCGAAACAGACGTAAATTCTAAAAGGTGCCTGCCTTTTTATGCAGGCATGATTTCTATACCATAAGAGCTGGAATAAAAAGGATATTGCGGCCTGTCACTGACCTTAACGCAGGTAAAATCATTAATATCAGGTATATTGCTTGCTGGATTATTGACTGAAATACATAGCGCTCCGGCGTCTGTCGCCGAACGAATCCCATTGATGGAATCTTCAAACACTAAGGTTTGCCCGGGTTCAACGCAAAGGTTCCGCATAGCAAGAATATAAGGCTCGCTGTTCGGCTTTCCATTCACCACATCATTTCTTGAAACGATAGTGGAAAAATAGTCAAGATCGTGCTGATGAATAACATTAGCTATTTTAGCTGGCCAGCTACTGGTCACCAGGCCCATTTTTATTTTATGCCTTGCAATAGTAACAATTAAATCACGAACCCCTTTAATTAAAACGTAGCTGGCCTGCTCTTCTCTTTTATCTACCTTATGATGAATTTCTGTACGCGTCCGTTCCGTTTCTTTTGCAAAGAGATGGTCGAGAGTGTACGTGGCGGAGGCGCCTATAATATATTTATCTATATCCTCTTTATCAAGTTGATAACCATATTCCATTGCTGTAACAACCCAGGCATTTGTGATAACTGCATTAGAATCGATGATCACACCATCAAGATCAAAAAGTATCGCACTGATAATTTTAACATCGTTTCCTTTCATTAATGCTTCCTTGTAACAATATACCTGTCGTTGAAAACTATAGCCCCGACAATGCCTTCTCGTAGTACAGACAGCGCTTCGTCTGGCGTATGTATAATAGGTTCTTCATGGCGATTAAATGATGTATTAACAAGACAAGGCTGACCAGTTAATTCATACCATTTATTTATTAACCCATACATAAAGGGATCTCTTTCTTTCCTTATAACCTGCGGCCTTGCTGTTCTGTCAACGTGGACCACGGCTGGACATTGCGGCACTAAACTTTTTTTACATCGCCATGTCATTGTCATAAACTCTGACATATTCCTCTTTTCCGGCCAATCTTCAAAGCATACCGCCGCGAGATTTTCAGAAGTTACTGGCGCAAAAGGCATAAACTCAGTCCTTTTGAGCATTTTATTAAGCCATATATTAAGAGTTTTATCATGAGCATGGTAAATAATACTTCTATTGCATAATGCTCGTGGGCCAAATTCCATTCTTCCCCTAAAGAAGGCTATTATTTTATCTTCCCTTAATAAATGAATGATTTCTTTCTGAACATTATCCGGTTCAGTCGTATCCAGATCGGATTGCTCAACTAAAAATCTATGTATCTTATCATTTTCAAAAGATGGACCTAACGACATTGTTTCCAGCAAACATCTTTTACCCTCTTTCTTCCAACTTGCCGTAACCGCAGCGGCAAGAGGTAATCCTTCGTCCCCCATGCAAGGAAGAACAAAAAGCGCTTTAATGCCAGGCAGCTCTCTGATAACCTGATTAAGTCGAACGTTACCGAATATGCCGCCTGCAAGACAAATATTTTTTACATTGTATTTTCCCAGCCACGGCACAAGGAGTTCGCACAGTATATTTTCAATATGTTTCTGCGCGGCGGCAGCAATATCTTCAGGCGCATAGCTATTGACTAATGCAATCAGTTTTTCCGAATAAGATTCATAATAAGGCATATATAGATCGCCACAATTAGCAACCAGCCTGTTATTTTTTACATCAATCATTTCTTTCATCAATGGCAGCGCCTTGTTTGGATCACCGTGAGCAGATAAACCTGTCACTTTTCCCTCATGCCTGTTGGCTTTAAATCCCAGTAGATGTGTTATTCTTCCATAAAAATAGCCCAGACTATCAATAGTTGTTTCTCTTTGCAGTAGCGTCTCGTTGCCATTATCGATATAGCGAATAGTTAATGATAAAAAATCCCCTCTGCCATCACAGGTAACAACCAGAGCTTGTTCAAATCCCGAAGTAAGCCAGGCCCCCCAGGCATGAGTATCATGATGATCAATATATAGAGATTTCTCTGCCATATCATGTTTGATAAGGAAGTCATCGAATTCTTTTCTTTTTTCCTTATCATTTATCAGCTCATCTGCAATTCTGTTTTTAAAATATCAATATTATGAGAATTATTAACACATTCATTAATAATCCTTTCGACATAAAGATTGAGGCAGTAATCCTCGTTAAAACCTGCTTTCCATCCATAAGCTATAGTATCGATATCCTTTAATGTCTTACCCGCAAAATGAAGGACATAGTCAATAGACTGTTGCGGCCATACCTTATGTGCTTTGATGCGTGTAAATCGCTCTTCATGAACAGCAGCGATAATATTGCCATTTTTCACCAGACAGGCTCCCGCCGTGTCATTATTAGTTATCCCTAATATCAGTATATGACTACCTCCTTAGCTCCAGCATATAACTTATTCATTCTCTTAAAGTTCTCTAACGCTACTTTGTTACTCTCCGCCATAACATGTAAATGGGAAACACTAAAGTTTTGTAACAAAAGCGTCCGGATAATTTCTCCAGCGCCCGTTTCATCTAACGATTGTGGTACAACAGTCTCTTTTTTTACCAGAAACACAAAATGATGTTTATTCATACCCTTCCCCTTTTACCAGCCACCAATATTTTTGGTCACGATTCACATATTGGAGTGAAATTACTATTAAAATAGATATTCTTGTGAAAATATAATTAAAAATTATTTGCTTTTAATAACCAAAAGGAATGAAATGGAAAGCCGGTCGTTACAAGCATTTATTGCTCTTGCCGATACTCAAAATTATCGTGAAGCCGCCTGTAAAATTCACATAACGCAGCCTGCTTTAACAAAAAAAATCCAGCTGCTGGAGAGCGAGCTGGCGTTACAGCTATTTACTCGCGGTCGGCATGGAGCTTCGCTTACGCCTGCTGGAGAACAACTACTGGAAAAGGCTAAAGCTGTAGTAGCCACGATCGCAGATCTGCAGCAGCTTGCCAGTGATTTATCCAAAGGAAAAGCTGGCAGTCTGGCTATAGGCTTTGGCGTTGCCGGCATTAAAATAGCGCCGGAACTGGTCACTAACTTTCATCACGTGCATCCGCAAGTAAACATTTCCCTGGACGACATGCCCTCTTCTATACAGAAGGAAAAATTATTGAATGGGCAGCTCCAGCTGGCATTTATGAGTCTGCCGGTAGCCCCACCGCTTAGCGGCTTAAAACTGCGTACGGAATCGCTGACGCTGGCGGTAAATCGTCTAAACCGTCGTATAATTGAGGATAAAATCGAGCAGTGTTCCGAATATTCGTTGTTGGCGAAATTACCTTTTTTGGGGCTAACCCGCGAGAGAGGCCCCGGCCTTAACAGGCAAATCGACCGCTTTCTGGCCTTTCATAATATTCAGCCTCAAATCCAACAGTATGCACGAGATCTTCATACGCTTATGGCTCTGGTTGCTGCTGACATGGGCGTGGCGCTCGTGCCGGAAAGCGCAATACATATAGCGCCTGACGAAGTTGAAACAATTCCGCTTCAGGGGCCCTATGTTAGTTGGGATGTAGGTATCATCTGGAATCCAATACAGCAGGATGCCGTCCGTGACGCTTTTATTTCTATGCTGAAAGGCTCATATGAAAAAAATTAACATTCATAAGATTCCGGACGCAAGCTATCACACTCTGCGAGGTTCGGCTTTATAGCCTGGTTGCCATAAAAACTATTTTTTAAAGTTCCGTCGTCCACCTCCCTGATGTCTTATAGATTTCATCCATCAACAGCCTCAATCGTTTATTAAAGTCCAGCCATCCTTAAGCTGTAGTGCCGCCCATAATTCCTACGGCGCGCAGAGCGGTAGCGCCCTGCCTACGCGATATCAGGTGTTCGGCTGCGTGAAAAGAGGTTAAGAACGAGCTCTGCAAGCCTGCATGAGAGAAATGCGTAGCTGTGAGGCCGTTCACTCTTCAGCCGCCGCATTCCCGCTACACTGCGCCCTGGCACGATTTTAGCGAGGGATGCGGCATGGAGGCCGACTACAGGATTTCCGAGTTTCTCGATACAAAAAGACTACAGACGCTGCAGGATCGCCTGAGCCAGGTGATGGGGCTGGCGCTGGTGGTGGTGGATGCGGCAGGCGTGCCGGTTACCCGCCCCAGCGGCTTTTCCGAGTTCTGCGCGCGCTACCGTCAGGATCCCTGCCAGGCAAAGCGCTGCTACGCCTGCGATAGCGCTGGCGGCCATGCGGCTATGCAGGCGCGCAAACCCGTGGTCTATCGCTGCTGCTGCGGCTTTGTAGAATTTGCCGTTCCCATCACCATTAACGACCGCTATCTGGGCGCTTTTATTTCCGGTCAGGTAAAGGTTGAAGCCGAAAAAGAGCAGGCCATTCCTTTCATTTTATCGATCTCGCCGCCGCAGGAACTCGCGCCGCAGCTTCAGGCTCTGCATAACGCGATGCCAGTCTTGCCCTATCAGCGTTTTGCGCTAATGGCAGATACGCTACTGCATCTGGCCAGCTGCCTGGTGGAACAGGCCTGGGCCAACGTTATGCAGCGCGAGCTGCATAAAAAAGAGCAGCAGCTAACGCAGGAGCTGCGCAAAAGAGTCGAAACGGAAAAACTGCTGCACGAGGCCGAGTTTAAAGCGCTCAGCTATCAATTGAATCCACACTTTCTGTTTAACGTGCTGAATACCATAGGACGGCTGGCCTACCTGGAAGAGGCGCAGCGTACAGAGGCGATGGTGCATGATTTTTCCGACATGATGCGCTATCTGCTGCGAAAAAATAATCACGCCGCCATTACGCTGGGACAGGAGATCGGTTACGTCAACAGTTATATGGCCGTGCAGAAGGTACGCATGCGCGATCGCTTTGAGTATAGCTGCGAGATCCCGCCGCACTATCTCGACGTGCCCTGTCCTTTTCTGATGCTGCAACCGCTGGTGGAAAACTTCTTTAATTATGTGGTGGAGCCGCGTGATGTGTTAAGCGTGCTGCGCATCCACGCTGCTGATAATGGCGAAGATATCATTATTGAAGTCAGCGATAACGGCGACGGCATCGCTCAGGAAGATATCAAACGCATTTTGTCCGGCCAGCAAAATAATAAAAAAGGCGGCATCGGCATTATCAATATTATGCAGCGCCTGCAGTTAATGTTCGGTGCAGGCGGCAGGCTGGCGATTTCCAGTGCCCATCAGCCGATGATGGGCACCACCGTCACGCTGCAATTTCCTTTAACCCCTCATTCCTGATGCTGGAGCGCACTATGCCTACCGTGGTGATTGTCGAAGACGAGCCGGTGGAAGCCGAGAGCCTGCATCGCATCATTGCCGCCAGCCTGGACAAGGCGCAGATTTATGAAGCCTCCACGGGCAGGAAAGCGATCCAGCTGATCGATCAGCTTAACCATATCGATCTGCTTTTCGTGGATTTAAATATTCCCAGGCCGGACGGCAGAGAGGTTATCCGCTATCTCAGAAGCAAAAACAGCGAGGCGCGCGTGATCGTCACCAGCGCCAACGACGATTTTGATATGGTGCGCAGCATGCTGCATTTGCAGGTAGAGGATTATCTGCTGAAGCCGATAAAAAAAGGCACTATTATCGACAAGCTTCATCCCGCGCCGAGCGCCGATCGGGCTGCCGTAGCAGAGGCCAGCGCGCTCAGGCAGCAGATAAACACCCTGCTTGCCGCCTGTGACTATGCACAGTGGCATGATTTTCTGCTGGGTTTCCTTGCCCAGGTTAGCGACAGTCAGGCCATTCTGCTGCTGACCTTGCTGCAACAGCAGCCCGCGCTCAGGCAGGCCAGCCGGGAAAAACTCAGCGCGCTGGCGTTGCAGATAACCCACTTCGGCTTTACTACGGCGCTCTACTGGCGGCTACTGCAGGCTACGCTGTACGCCAGCCAGGAAATTTTCGATGCCGCGCAAAAAAACTGCCCGATGGATTTTATCGCCCGGGCGAAATTTCATATTGAAAGAAATATCACGGGCAACGTCACGCTGGATGCTATCGCCAGTAAAGCCTTCGTCAGCGCCTGCTATCTGAGCCGCATGTTTAAAAAAAGCGTGGGAACCGGGTTCGCCAGCTACATCACCAGCCGGAAAATTCGTTTCGCCTGCGCGCTGCTGCGGTTCAGCGATCTCAATATCAATGCGCTGGCGCTGGAACTTAGCTGGCAGGACGCCAACTATTTTTGCCGCATCTTTAAAAAAGAGACGGGCCTGTCGCCGTCGGATTACCGTCGCCTGCAGGCCGCGCCGCAGACCAGGGCATAAAGGCAAAATAATCCCGGTAGCGGGCAAGATAGTTTACCTTGCCTGGCCTTGCCGCCCGATAGAATCGGCAGAATTATGATGCCAAAAGCAGGAGAAAGCGATGTCCGGAAAGAGCCTGGGACTGATTGAAACGGTCGGGCTGGCCGCTGCCGTAGAGGCCGCCGACGCCGCGCTGAAGTCGGCGAATGTCGAACTAACGGGCTGTGAAAAAACCAACGGCGGCGGCCTGATGCTGGTGACGCTGACAGGTGAAGTCGGCGCCGTCAACGCGGCCGTGGATGCGGCCGTAGCGGCGGTTCGCCGTATGGGAAAAGTTTACGCTTTTAAAGTGATCGCCAGGACGGCGGAAGGGCTGGAAACCCTGCTGCGGCAGTCGTCGCGGCCCGCTCTGCAAAGTGAAAGCGCTAAAATTATCGAGGCAGAACCCCAGCCTGAGCCACAGAACGAAGCGCTGGTGCAAACTGAGCGCGTTAAAACAATTGAAGCAGAACCCCAGCCTGCGCCGCAAAGCGAAAGCGCGGAAGCTAAACTTTATCCGGTCGCGGTAAAGGCAGCGGAAAGCGGGAAAAGCGCAACAGAGAAAAACAGCGCGCCAGCCAGTAAACCCGGCAAATTGAAATCGCCGAAAACCAGGCCAGGAAAAAAGTAGTTAATGGGCGGTTATCCGCCCGTATGGCAGCTAAATCCGGCGTTTTCCACTATCCTGCGCAGCGGTGCAATATCAACAACGCCGCTTTCTTCCTGTAGCGGATATTCTCTTCCCAGCAGCGCATATTTATTTTCGCCAAACCTGTGGTAGGGCAGCAGATGAATTTCGCTGACGTTCAGCATTAGCCTGGCGAATTCCGTGATGCTTTGTATCTCTTCGGGATTATCGTTTACGCCGGGGATAACCGGTACGCGCACGATAGTTTTGGTCATAAAGGAGATACGCAGCAGGTTTTCCAGAATAGCGCTGTTGTCCACGCCGGTATTCGCCTGGTGCACCGCCGGATTGATAGCTTTGATATCCGTCAGCGCCAGGTCGACATAGGGGAAAACGGCTTCGATTACCGCTTTGCTGGTCAGGCCGGTGGTTTCGATAGCGGTATGCCAGCCTTTTTCCTTGCAGGCTTTCAGCAGCTCGCGCGCAAAATCGGGCTGCGCCAGCGGCTCGCCGCCGGAAAGCGTTACGCCGCCGCCGGAACGCCGAAACAGATTTTCCTCTTTTTGCAGCTCGCGCATGACCTGGCCTACCGTCATACGTTTGCCTTTCATCTCCAGCGCGCCCGTTGGGCAGACCTGGGTACAGTCGCCGCACTGCATGCAGCGTGTTCTGTCGACAAAGAAAGGATTGCTCAGCGAAAGCGCCTGATGGCGACAGGCTGCCAGGCATTTTCCGCAGCGAATACAGTCGCGGCTTTTAAAGATCAGCTCCGGCTGCGGGCGCTGCGACTCGGGGTTGCAGCACCATTTGCAGCTCAGCGGGCAGCCTTTAAAAAAGGGGATCGTGCGGATCCCCGGCCCGTCATGCAGCGAGTAGCGCTGAATATTAAACAGTACGCCTTCCGTTTCGTAATTGGCTTTCATCCTGGCTCCCGCAGGCGATCGCGCCGTCTCCGGCGCGATCCCAACCTTAGAAATGCTGCTCGGTGCGGCTGATAATATCGTCCTGCACCTCTTTCGCCAGCACCACGAACTGCGCGCTATAGCCTGCTACACGCACCACCAGATCCTGATACTGCTGCGGATCTTTTTGCGCCTTCAGCAGCGTTTCCCGATCGACTACGTTGAACTGCACGTGCATGCCTTTTTTATCAAAATAGCTTCTGACCAGGCTGCCGAAATTGCGCAGGCCTTTTTCACCAGCCAGCGCGGAAGGCAAAAATTTCTGGTTGTAGAGCGTGCCGTTAGAAGCGATAAAGTGATCGAGCTTGGCCACCGAACTGGCCGCTGCAGTTGGGCCGTTGCTGTCTTTGCCCTGGCGTGGCGAAACGCCGTCCGCCAGCGGCTCTTTGGCCAGTCGGCCATCCGGCAGCGCGCCCACATCTTTGCCAAACAGCACGTTAGCGGAAACAGGGTAGATCCCGGCCTGAAACTGACCGCCGCGTGGGTTGCGATATTTTTCGACTTCCTGGCAGTAGATCAGCGCGCAGCGGCGAGCCACCAAATCGACCTCGTCGATATCGTTGCCGAAGCAAGGCGTGTTTTCCAGAATGCGGCGTAGCTCTTCAAACCCGGAACGGTTAGCCTGCGGTGCCGACGCGGAAGAGAGCTGGCGATACACTTCGTTTTTGATCGCCGTTGCATCCAGGGATCCGTCGCGATCGATAATCTGTTTTACCACGGCATAAATTTCTTCTTCGCTCAGCGTAGCCTGACCTACTGGCGCGCCGTCGCCGACCGGATAGCCGAAGTTGGCATCCAGCGCCGTTTTCAGTTCGGCGAGCGTGACCTTGCCATCTTCAAATACCTGCTTCTGGATGGCGTAAACCGAGTCGCCGGTATCCGCCACGCCAAAAGCCTGCGGGCCGGTGAAGTTATAGATGGCGCCGCCTTCCTGTAGCGATTTGCCGCGACCGATGCAGTCATCTACCAGTGCGGAAAGGAACGGCAGCGGGCAGCGTTCGCCGTGCGCGATGTCAACGCTGTTGCAGGCTTCCACCAGCTGATGAACGAAGTGCGCCATCTGCTGCTGAAAAGCCTGGTAAAAATCGTCCATGCTCTTCCAGCTGGTCATATCGCCGGTAACCGGCCCCAGCTGTTTTCTGCCGGCGCGGCCATTGTGCAGCGTGATATCCAGCACCTTAGCCACGTTGAAAAAGGCGGCGTCGTGCCAGCCTTCGGTACGGTGCGGCGCCTGCGGCTCTACGCAGCCGATTATGCAGTAGTCGCGCGCATCCCGCAGTGAGACACCACGATTTTGCAGCGCCGGTATAATAACTTCATCGTTATAGATGGCCGGTACGCCCAGCCCAAGGCGCACTACTTCGCAGGCTCGGAATAAAAATTCGTCGGGTGTGCCCTGCCAGACGCGGATAGAGAACGACGGCTGGGGCAGTCTTACATGCGCGGTCGCTTCCATGCACATATAGCTCAGCGGGTTGGTAGCGTCATGCCCTTCTTCCGTTTGGCCGCCTACACACAGGTTCTGGAACACCGCGTAACCGGCGAAAGCCTGGGCAGAGACTTCATCACGCGTCTTGTTGATATCATTGAGTTTGATCCAGCAGCAGTCCACCAGCTCCTGGGCGAATTCCGGCTGAATGCTGCTGTCCGCGGCCAGATAAGGATACATATACTGGTCGAAACGGCCTGGCGAGATTGAATGGCCGCTGGATTCGATTTGCAGCATGCACTGAATAAACCAGAAAGTTTGGCAGGCTTCCCAGAAGGTTGTCGCGCCCTGCTCCGGCACGCGGGTGCAGTTTTGCGCAATTTGTTCCAGCTCGCGCCGCCGCTGCGGGTTGCTCTCTTCGCGCGCCAGCCGCGCCGCCTCGTCGGCGTAACGATGGGCGAAAACGATAGCCGCCTGATAGCTGAGGATGACTGCCTGATAAAACTGCTCTTTTTTCAGATAATCCGGACTGCTGCGATCCAACTTCTCCAGCGCCCGCGTTACTTCATCAATCACGCCGCGAAAACCGATTTTCAGCACCTTGCCGTAATCCACGCTGACGTGACCGACGCCGCCATAAAAGTAGTTGCCTACGGTAAATACGCCGCCAGCCATACTCTCTTTGGTGCCTTCAGACATATAGGAAGCGGCCAGCGAGCTGGTGGTTTTACCCGGCCAGTATTTAAATGCCTCGCTCAACTCCCGCGCCGTTTGCTTTTCGATGATAAAAGGATCGGCCAGCCGGTGCTCCATGGTGTCGAACTCTTTTTCTACCCATTCATATGAGAATTCCGGGCAGATCTCTGTAGATCGCGGATGGATAGTTACCGCGCCGACGATCAGCTCATCGGGGCGAATAGTCACCGGCAGTTTGTGAAATATTTTTTCGATTACCCTGGCCCGCCGCATGATGGCTGGCAGATGTTCGTTTTCCTGATAAGCCTGGGTAGCCAGCACGGCGCGTTCCGATTCCACATAGGGTTTGGCCTGTAGAATGGTGTTTTTTAGCCGCACGACACGGTCGGTCGGATGGGAAAAGCCTTTTTCCAACATAGTAGTCACTCCCGAAATTGCGTTCTGTTTATGGCCTGCCGCGCGGCTACACGCCGGCTTCCTGTTCGATAATGCGCATCACCTCGCCGACCGCCGCCACCTCACCGAAAATCGCCAGCGTGGTGATATGCTGCGGACAGCTGCCGAAAATTTCCGACACCATGACGCTGGCGCTTTTGCTGGCGAGATCGGCGTAAAAATAGAGATCGGGCACCGGCAGCATAATTAGCGCGACGGCATCAACGCGCAGCAGATCCAGCCGCGTGCGAAATTCCGAAGGCATGCGGCGCCTGAGCATCGCCAGGGTTTCCGGCGCGGGCGCGTTGATAATGCGTGTTTTCATTAGTCTGTTCCGTCAGCGGATATTCAGGGATTCAACCATCACGCAGCGCCGCTTTCTGGCGAAAGAGCGCGCCGAGGTCAGCCCTTCGCCCGTGGGCCCGGCGATAGTAAAGGTGGCGTGTCCTTCGCCACCTACGCCTAAGCCCGCGTAGGACGGCCCGTTTTTAACGAAAATGGTGGTCTGGATTTGCCGCGCCATTTTGGTCAGCTTCTCGACGTTGGTGGAGTGCATCACGGCGGTATGACGGTTGCCGTGCTCGACCTTAACCGCCAGCTCAATCGCCTCGTCAACGTTATCCACCCGCACCAGCGGCAGGATCGGCATCATCAGCTCATGCTCGACAAAAGGATGCGTGCGCTCTGTTTCCAGCAGAATGACCCGGGTCTCCTGCGGCGCGTCTATCCCCAACTGTTGCAAAATATAGCGAGCGTCTTTGCCGACGAAGGCGGTATTGGGGCCGCTGCCTTTGTCGTTGAGCACCAGCGTCTGAAGCTGACGGATCGCTTCTCTGTCGCCGAGCAGATAAGCGCCGCTTTTTTTCATGCAGTGGATCAGGTAGTCCGCGACCTGGTTAACCACGATGACTTCTTTCTCTGCTGTACAGGGCAAATTGTTATCAAAACTACAGCCGTTGATGATGTCGCGCGCGGCTCGTTCGATATCCGCGGTTTCATCCACTACCGCTGGCGGATTGCCCGCGCCTGCACCGATCGCTTTTTTCCCGGAAGACATGACCGTTTTGACGATCGCCGGGCCGCCGGTCGCCACCAGCATATTGATGCGCGGATCGTTAATCAGCGCGTTGGTGTTTTCTACAGAAGGCTGTGAGACAGTCACCACCAGATTATCCGGCGCGCCCAGCTCATTAAGCTTTTGATTGATTAACTGCACCGCATAGAGCGAAACCTGGCGAGAGCGCGGATGAGGACTGAACACTACCGCGTTGCCCGCAGCCAGCATGCCGATGCTGTTATTGATAATGGTCTCGGTCGGATTGGTGGTCGGCGTGATAGCGCCTATTACGCCATAGGCGGAATACTCGGTCAGCGTCAGGCCGGCGTCGCCGCTCTGCGCGCAGGTGGTTAAATCTTCCGGGCCGGGCGTTTTCTGCGCCGCCAGACGATTTTTAATCAGCTTGTCCGCGCAGTTGCCCATACCGGTTTCTTCAACCGCCATACGCGACAGCTGATGCAGCAGTTCTTCCTGAAGAAACAACTCGCGGATGCCGCTGATAAAGGTTTCACGATCCCGCATTGAGCAGTGACGGTACTGCACCTGCGCCAGCACCGCTGCGCCAATCGCCTCATCCATAGTGGCGAAAACGCCCGCCGTCTGCGGCTTGATGGCGGCCATCTGCGGCGCGGCCTCTTTCTTTGCCAGCGCGCTGGCGACAAGGGCGCTCAGATCGGGCTTTGGCTCGACGGCGGCAGTGGTCGCGCCGTATTTGCTCAGCACCTTTTCCACTGCCTGAGCAATTTCACTGTCATTCATGCTTCCTTTCCTTAGCGCCCGCGCTGCGTCAGATATAGGGTTTGGTGGTGGAATGGATGGGAGCGGGATCCAGCGTCGCCAGCAGCTGTAGCCCCACGTCACGCGCGGCCGCTACCGCCTGGCGCACCGCGCCGGAATCGCCGGAGAAGGTGAAAATCGCCTCGTTGCTGAAGCTGGTGCCTTTGGCCGGGCTGGCATAGCTGACCGGTTCTATTACCGCCGCTTTCGCCGCCGCGTCGGCGATAACTATGCCGATCGCCGCCGGAGAAGCGCAGGTCATGCCGAAGGATTTGCCCAGCGGCGCGCCAAAGGCTTTGTTCAGCGCGGTACTGGCGCGCGCGGTGTACTGAAACTCCAGATGCCCGGCTGGCGAGCCGTAAACATCGCCCATGGTGCGCTCGATTTCCGCCAGCGCCACTTCTACCGCACGGCGCACATCCGAGACATCCGACGCGCCGAAAAGGATCAGGCAGCCGTGTCCGCCGCCGCCTTCCGTGTCGCGCGCCAGCTCAATGGCGACAATTTCACTGTTGGTGGCTTTCACCGCCTCGTCAGCGGCGAAAATATGCGGCCCGGCGCCCGTGCGTGCGCCCAGGATCCCCAGCGAACGATATTTGCTGTCGATCTGCATGGTTTCATGTAGCTGACTATCGACGTTGGCGATCACCAGGCCGATGGTATGGCCGAGCGCGGTACCGACAAATTCGGTCAGGCCGCAGCCTGGCTTATTGCCCTGCGCGCCTGTCACCCGGGAAATAATCTGTTCGACAAGATTGTCCTGCATAACCGGCCTCCTCTGTCTTTATCAGCCGATCGCCTTCGGCAGGATCTTTTCGACTTCCACATGCGGACGCGGGATAACGTGCACGGAAACCAGCTCGCCCACTTTGCCCGCCGCTACGGAGCCAGCATCGGTCGCAGCTTTTACTGCGCCTACGTCGCCACGCACCATTACCGTAACCAGGCCGGAGCCGATTTTTTCATAGCCGACCAGCGTGACGTTGGCCGATTTCACCATGGTATCCGCGGCTTCAATAGCAGAGACCAGCCCTTTTGTTTCCACCATGCCTAACGCTTCCTGCTGCATACTCACCTCATCTGTTTTGTCTTTAAAAGGCCACAGGACGACCCTGGTGCCATTACATTTTTGCCATCTGATACTAAAACCGGCGGAAAAAAATATTTTGTCCGCCAGAAAGATTATTTTGCGCTCTGCCCGCTATACCCGAAGCGCGGCGGTAATCGCGGCAGCATCCTGGGCGATCATCTTCTCTTCATTAGTGGGAATGACGAGGATCGCAGGCGAATCCGGCAGTGAAATCCGGCCCTGGCGTCCGCCGAAGATCGTGCGGTTCTTATCGCGATCTAGCCGCAGGCCGAAGATCGCCAGCCTGTCAGTAGTCAGCTCGCGCACCAGCACGGAGTTTTCTCCAATACCGCCGGTAAATATCAGCGCATCCAGCCTGTGTAGCGCGGCCATATGCCCGCCGAGATGCCTCGCCAGCCGATGAACCATGACATCAATTGCCAATGCGGCGCGCTTATCGCCGTTTTCGCGCGCTTCCTGCAATGTACGGCAGTCGCTGGAAAGCCCGGAAAGTCCCAGTAGCCCCGCTTTGCCGTTAGCCATGGCGCAGAGTTCTTCCAGACTTTGCCCGGTGCATTTCGCCAGATAAGCCATAGCCCCGAAGTCGATATCACCGCAGCGTGTGCCCATTACCAGCCCTTCCAGCGGCGTCATGCCCATGGAGGTATCCACGCTTTGCCCGTTGCGCACCGCGCAGAGCGACGAGCCGTTGCCTAAATGCGCGATCAGGATGCCGTGATCCTGCGGATCGAGATCCAACTGTCTGACCGCTTCGGCGGCGACGAAACGATGTGAAGTACCGTGGAAGCCGTAGCGCCTGATTTGATAGCGATCGCGGTATTCCAGCGGAATGGCATAGGTACAGGCTTCCGGCGGCAGCGTCTGGTGAAAGGCCGTGTCGAACACGGCAACCTGCGGCAGCGCTGGCAGCAGCTGCATGGCCGTCTCAATGCCGATCAGGTTGGCGGGATTGTGAAGAGGAGCCAGCGTCGCAAGCTGCCTGATTTTTTCCGTGACCGCAGACGTCAGCAGCACGGACTCTTTAAACTCACTACCACCGTGCGCTACGCGATGGCCGATGGCGCAGAGCGAGGCGAGCAGCTCTTTTTCTGCCAGCACGGCAAACAGCGTTTTCAGCGCGCAGTGGTGATCCGCCTGTGCCAGATCCTGGATAGTTTTTCCCGCTTCGTCTTTGAATGTGATGCTGGCGTTATCCAGCCCCAGCCTTTCTGCCAGTCCGGAGAGCAGCGGCGTATCGCCTCCCAGCGGCAGCACCGAAAATTTCAGGGAGGAAGAACCGCAGTTAATGACCAGAACTTTTGCTGCTGATGACATAGTTACCTCTGAATAACATCCGTTTATTGACAGGGCGTCAGTGAAAAGTGCGCCTGGCTGAAGCGGGCAAGCGCTTCGCGCGCAATAGCAATATCCTGCTCTACGCTGCCACCGCTGATGCCGATGCCGCCCAGCAGCCGCCCTTGCGACCAGCAGGGCAAGCCGCCGCCCAGGCAGCAGATCCCTTCTTCGTGCTGCAAACCATATAAAGCGGTGCCGGGCTGAACCTGGCGCGCCAGTTCGTGCGTCGCCATACGCAGCGCGACGGCCGTCCAGGCTTTCTCCTGCGCCAGCTTGTGGCTGACCAGCAGCGCGTTATCCATGCTGAAGAAGTAACGTTGCTGTCCGACCGCGTCCACCAGGCTGAAGACAATCGCCACCTCATATTCCTGCGCCACTTCGCCCGCCAGCGAAGCCAGCGCCGCTGCCTGCTCCAGGCTCAGGGAAAGCCGTCGCGGCGTATGGCAGGCGATCGCCTGCTGCACCATCTGTTCGAGCTTTTCTTTCGCTGACATTCGCTGCCTCCTTGTGCTAAGCGTTCAGATCCAGCGTGTCGACGATGCCGACCACCGCAGCATCGACTACCGAATGCTCGCCGTTGCCCATGCGGGCCGAACTGCCCGAGCTGACGATCACCGTTTCGCCATTTCCCGCGCCGACCAAATCCACGGCGACCTGAGCGCTGCCTGTAGGCTGATGATGCTCGTTCAGCCGGGCAACAATCAGCAGCTTGGCGCCGTTTAGCGAGGGATGTTTAGTGGTGGAGACCAGCGCGCCCGTGACTTTTGCCAGATACATAGCTCAATCCTTTTTGCTTAGCCTGATGCGCCGCCGGGCTATTTCATCCCGCGCGGCTGGCGTAATTAGCATGTTGCGATCGATGCGCAGCGAAGCGCCTTCCGGATGCGCCCGAATGTCTGCCAGCGACAGCAGGCTTTTGCCTTTGGCGCTGCCGGGAACGATCACGCCGTATTCCTGTAGGGTTTCGATATAGTTTTGCTGCCGTTGCCGTACCGCTGGCGGAAAATCCGTGCGGGCAAACTCGCCGTTAAGCGTGGCGACAATTTTTTTGCGGTGGCGCAGCGCATGAAAAGCCCAGGCGCTGGCAACGTTATCGCGCAGACAAAGCGCGATCTTCGCCAGGCTGTTGCCGGAGAGCGCGGGTAAAAACAGCTCGCTGTACTCTTCCTGCGGCGCAGGGAATCGCCTTTCTATCACCAAATTGGGCAGAAAATTATCGCGCCAGCGCAGCAGATTTGGCCGGATAGCGGAGGCGCTGTAAGAAAGCGTGAGCCGAAGTTCGTAACCGGCCGTATGCAATGCCTCCAGCGCGGCCAGCGTTTCTGGTAAGGTGCTTTCATCTTCGCCGGTTATCACTACCTGAACAGAGCCCAGACGCCGCCGCGCCAGCACTTCCTCAATGATGCGTTCGAGCTGCTGGTCGGCTACGTTTGTCATGCGCCTGTCGCTCTTGTTGCCGCTATCACCCGATCGTCGTTACGTAGCCCGAGCGCATTGGCTTCTTCCACATCAATATGCATCTCCAACACCGCATCCGCGCTGACGCGCACTTTTACATGATGCAGCACGCCCGAGCGCGCGCCCTCAGTGGTTACATCGATTTCCGCGCCGTCGGATAAACCATGCCGTGCCGCTTCTTCCGGTGAAATATGGATATGGCGCCAGGCGACAATCGCGCCTTCAGTCAATTCAACCTGGCCATGCGGGCCAACCAGCGTCAGGCCAGGTGTTTCCTGAAGTTCGCCGGACATCCGCACCGGGGCTTTGATACCCAGCGCGAAACTATCCGCTACCGAGATTTCAACCTGCGTAATGCTGCGCAACGGCCCCAGCACGCGTACGCGCTGTATTTCGCCCTTTGGCCCGCGTAGCGTGACCGTCTCCTGGGCGGCAAAGTGGCCTGGCTGCCTTAGTGCCTTCATGCGGGTTAGCGAGGAGCCGTAGCCGAACAGCAAATCCATTTCGCTGCGGCTTAAATGCACATGCCGGTTAGAAACGCCGACGGGAATGCTTAGCGCCGACTTTTTACCCGCCAACTCCTGTAGAATTTGTTGGGTGATCCTTCTTGCCTGCTGTTGCGTATCCATTTTTATTCTCCAGACTCTCCGGCCAGGCGCGTCAGCAGGCGATCGACATCCTGTACGCTGGCCTGGCGAGGATTGGTCGCGGTGCAGCCGTCAGCCAGCGCCATGCGGATAAGGATGGGTCGCAGCTTCGCCAGCTTCGTTAAATCCGTGCCCATTTCCTTTAAGGTGGCAGGAATACCGAACTGCCGGTTAAGTGCACGCACGGCCTGCGGCAAATCTTCTGCATCCATTAACCGCGCGCAGAGCCGGTAACGCATTTGCGCCGCGGCTTGCTCGCTGTTGAATTCAATTACCAGCGGCAAAAGCATGGCGTTAATCCTGCCGTGTGGGAGGTGCAGCATGCCGCCGACGGCATGCGCCATACCGTGAACCAGACCCAGTCCCGCCGAGTTAAAGGCGATGCCCGCCAGGCATGAGGCGTGGTGCATATGCGTGCGTGCGCAGAGATTATCCGGCTCGCTGTAGGCATAGGGTAAGTAGCGGGCGGTGAGCGCTACTGCTTTTTCTGCCAGCGCATCGCTGAAATCATTGGCGCCTGTGGAAACCAGCGCTTCAATGGCGTGAGTCAGTACATCCATACCGGTATCCGCCGTTACGCTTTTTGGCACGCTCAGCACCAGCCGGGCATCAAGCAGAGTGATATCAGGCAGCAGCGCATCGGAGATCAGCGGATATTTGCTGCCGCTTTCCGTATCGGATATCACGGCATAGGCAGTGACTTCCGACCCGGAGCCGCTGGTGGTCGGGATAGCAATAAGCCTGATGTGGACAGCAGGATTAAACTCCTCAAGCGTGACCTTGATACCTTTGGCAGCATCCAGCGACGATCCGCCGCCCAGCGCCACGATCGCATCCGGCTGGAAAGCTTTAAACTTTTCCGTGCCGGCCTGTAAAACCGTGGTATCGGGATCGGCTCTGACGCCGCTGTAGATAGCTACGGCAGCCTGCGGCATAGCGGCAATCAGCTGGTTAACTTTGCCAGAGGAGAGCATAAAGTCGTCGGTGACGATCGCCACCCGTTTGAGGTCGAGCTGGCCAAGCGACGCCAGCGCGTTTTCGCCATAGTAAATATCCGGGACAGAAAAGATGTTCGCCACGCCGTTATCCTTACCGGTTGCCGCGCCTGCGGATCAAAGGCTGTCAGGTTAGCACCCGCGCAAAAGCGTATAGCCGGGACAATTTGCGCCGCACGGGGATTTTTTTGCCCGACACAAAACGACATGACAAGAAAGTGCAGGTCGGGGTTTCGCAAGAGTTATAAAGAGCTTTCCACTACCTGATGCCGGGCTGCTGACTGACTTTTCCTGCCTGAATTATGGAACAGAACCCGATATTTTCTGCCCTGTATTTCATTGGTTACATTATTTCTTCAACCTGCCTTCCATATTCAGACATTGCTTTTATGAAGTGCTGGCTGGCAGCCGCCGCTGAAATATAATGGCCGCAATGTAAATAAGCGCGGCGCTAAATTTTAATGTGCTGTGCTGACGACCATAAATGAAAGGAGGCGTTTATTATGGCTATGAGATGTTGTCCCCATGAAATCATGCCCAAAGAAGTAAAAGATCCCTGTATTCGTTATTTAACGGTCAGCGACGCCTGGACGCCGCTGGAGCGGGAGCGCGTGCCAGCGCTGGTTTTAAAAGGAAGGTGGCTGGAAAAAGCTGGCTTTCCCATCGGTACGCTGGTGGATGTTTGGGTCAGGCATGGCTGCCTGGTGCTTACCGCCAGAAACGAGCAGGCGGAGGCGCTAAAAGAAAAGCAGGAAGAGCTGAAGGAGCAGGAGCTGATGGCAATGGCGGAATAGATAAGCGTGAAGGGTAAGGCTTTTATCTTAGCAGGCAGGCGCGGGAGTAGTATCTTGCGCCTGCGGAATAGTTTTGGGTTAAGTAGACTGATAATAAAGGCTTTAATTGAGGTTAGCCAGGATGATGGCAGACACTGGTTTAATATAAACTCATCAGGCCAAAATTCGCTCAGGCTTTGATTAAAACCAGGCTATTTTACCCGCCAGCTTCCAGCAGGACCAGGCCCAGTTCATCCGCCTGCTCTTCGATAACGTTCATTACCTTTTTGGAACTCAGTAATAATTCAGAGTCAATTTCGGCTTTTAACTGTGCGGTATGAAGGCGATCGCCAAAAAGCATTAATGCGGTATCGCCATGTTGACGGGAAGACCACTGCAACCCCTGCACTTCCGGAAAAGCCTGATAAATAGCCAGGGAATATTCACGCGTATAAATGTATTGGTCAGCGCCAGAGTCGAGTAAATAAGCACGGCTTACTCCCATTTTCCTTAACGTCCTCGGATTTAAATCGGCAAGGAGCAAGTCGGTAGATGATGTGATGACTGAATATACCTTACCTTCCAGCCTGGCTAAATCGTAAGGAACGCCGTAAGAGTCGAGAGGTAAATCGTGGAAAAGCGTTTCCATTACCGCCACGCCAGTGCTTATTCCGCCATACAAGGTAGCTACACCGTTACTCATTGGGCTAAAACGCGCACTACCTTTACCGGGGTTAAATTGTGCTGCGGTAAAAGCCGCTGAATGTATACGATAAATGCGTTTCCCTGCTTTCCAGACAGCGTAATTTACTGCTAAATCGCTTTTAGGCTTTCTTAGTTTACGGGTGATAACTTCCCTGTTATCTCTGTCAGCCATGTATGCCGCCTTCCAGTTCCGCCTGCGCGGCTGCCAGCACTCTTTCGGGCTGGGTGGCCAGCAAATCCTTTGGTTTTTCGCCGCCCAGCCAGCTGTTGGCGAACCCGAACCAGATAGCCAGCCCCCAGGCGGTTTTTTTGTCGCCAAACAGCGAAATGATTTTTTTGGCAATTGGCAGAGGCCGGTAGCCTTCATCCAGCACATAGTCAGGGAAATAATCTTTGCCATTGTGCTGAACGGCGAAGATTTTACCGGCCTGCTTCCAGCGGTTCGGGCCAGCACTGGGATTGGCGCTGGTGAAACCTGCTTTTTCCGATAGCTCTTTTGCCTGTAGCCAGGTGGAATCTGCAAAAATTTGGGCGTTCAGGGCTTCGCGGCGCTGTGCATTACGCTCTGCGCGTGCCTGCTCCATCGGCTCTTTATCCTTAGCCGAGGCAGCGCGAGCCCGGACGCTTTTTTTTGCTGGCGTACGCTGATTCATCGAGGCCAGTATTGCCGTCATCGCCGCGCTTAT
Organism: Pantoea sp. sgz302252; assembly: GCF_042610525.1. Classification (GTDB taxonomy): domain Bacteria; phylum Pseudomonadota; class Gammaproteobacteria; order Enterobacterales; family Enterobacteriaceae; genus Erwinia. The sequence goes on along the minus strand of NZ_JBHDVM010000003.1, from coordinate 181,478 downwards.
CGCTATTTTTATCGTTTCGTTGACATCGGGGCTCTGCCCCAGATTAATCACCAGATATTTTGTATCGGCATGCGGATCCAGCTTGTGCAGCTGCTCGCCGCTCAGGGTTTCAACCTTATAAGCCTGCCGGGCGCTGTTTGCTTTCGCTTCCATAACTCACCTCATCGCGCATGGATATATTCATGATATCCATTATATGCATGATAAAGAAAATGTCACTGACGGAGCCGTCACTTTATCGATCTGCCGTCAATTCTTTTCAGGAAGCAGGCTTCACTACCGTCACCAGCCCAGGCAAATCCCAGGTGCCGCCCGCATGGATATAGCGGCACATGCCAGTGGTGGCTTCACTGCTCTGGCGGAATAACCGGCGCAAAGAAAGGTTTTTGATAATCATGGCGACAGACACTATAGCCTTGCTGGCTGCTGGTCGCAGACAACAGTTAATGCAAAATTTGCAGCGATAGCAAATCTGTTCTGCAATTTGGACATTAACAAAATAGTAGGTTGCGGGTAAAAATGCTTGAAAGTTGCTTGTGAATAGCGCAAGGATAACACAATTAAAGGACTTCAGGCGGCCGCTGCTGAAATGTCTTTTTTGCCACCGGCGATCAGGTTGATTATCGATGGCTGCTTCAATCCAGGGAAATTTTAGCGGCCGCTGATGTTAACTGAAACGCCATAAAGGGACGTCTGCTATGAAGAGAAGGATCTATCAATGAATTTTACACTAACAACACTAATTGCTTTTATGTTATTTATAGCTTTGTTAGCCTGCACACCTTTGTTGCTTATTTCACCTTTGCTAATTAGATTCTTCTCGACAAAGAGTAAAAAAGAAAATTTCCTGTTCAAATTTTTCGAAACGCCAGCAATAGTAATAACCTCGATATTATTTATTTGTTTAAACGTCTATGAGCAGAATATTTTTCATGTCTTTCTTTATCTTCTTCCTTACTCTTTATTAATGCTTTTATCTCTGGCGCTAAATAAAACAACCCTGTCAGAAGACAAGAGAGTTGTCGCTTTCCCCTGGATAATATTCGTGTTGATTTTTTTATTTCAGCTTGATAATTTTTTAAAACAGAAATGGGAAGCGGATTATTATATAGCTGTTACAGAAGCACTTCAGGCAGGGGATAAAAATAAGTTAAATAGCTTGTGGGGAACATGTCCTGAAGATGACGTTCTTAGTACAACATTTTCTCGAATGAGTGACGATCCGACCTATCCCGGCGCTTCCTTTGAAAAAATTATCGAATGCGGTTTCCTTGACAACAATACTTATGAGATAAAAGGATCTTTCGAAAGTGCATTAAATATTAATCTATTAGACATTTTATATAAGAAAATGACACCGGACGATAGAAATTTATTCAGCATGGATGAAAATTTCATTATCTCAAGAATCGATGCCCTCAAACAGTGCAGCGGCAGAAAGGAATGCAGTCAGAACAAAGTAGAGGCTATCGATTATTTGCGAAAACGTTTTCCTGAATGGAACCAGCATATTACATTCAGCAGGGCGGACTTACATAGAGCTATCATGCTTGCTAACAAAATCAGTGTGAAATTCATGCTGGAGTTTGTACAACCCGATAAATTTTCAGATAAACTGGGCATAGCCATTTTAAATAATGATACAAGTTTCATTATTAAAAACTTGAAAAGGAAAGAAGATTTATTATTATCATTAGGGAAAAAGTTTAACTTTGAAAAAGACGACACCCTGGTACTGGATTACATTCTTGAAAATGGTTCTGAAGAGGTAATCAATTACATCATTAACAGACTACATGCCGATATCGATTGTGATAAACATGAAATAAAAATATATCACAATCAAGAAATTAGTGATGAATTTAAAGAAAAACTTACCAAAAAAGTATGTAAATAGTCAACTCACTGAAATGGCGGGTGCACAAAAATGAATTTGGTTGAGTTCAGATGCTCTGTTGACGGTGATAATAGCCTGTATCAATCGGCTACAACAACTGACCTGCCAGTTGCCAAATACGGCTAATCCAGCAGGTCTTTCCCCAGGGCGTTTTCTTTACCCCGTAGCTTAATTAACACCTCATGCAGTTTGCCGACTGACAGATCGCGGACAACTGGATGAGGGATACCTTTTAACCGCCGGTAAAAATAGCCGATACAGAAAAAATCAAAGCCTTCGCTATTGAAGAGGTATTCGTTATCCTGCAGCGAGAAGAGCGAACGGAAACTCTCTTCTTCTGTCTCAAAGCTGATGCCGAATACTTTTTCTGCTTCCTCCAGCAGCTCGACGCCATCGTCGCCGGTAATATGCAAATCGTCCTCTAACAAGGTATTTTCATCAATCTTCTTCTTACGCCAGCCCGAAAACTCGCGAACAAAGGCGATAACTTCTTCTGGTGTTGGATCCATGCTTATCTCCCTGTTAAGACAGGTTATTCTACAGCCTGAAAAAATTCATTTCCTGCACGTCAGCCAGCGGATTCGCCGCCTGGACGGCAGCCAGGAATCCGGCGAAATCCTTGTTGAAAATCGAATAATTATTGAGGAGCCTTAGCTCTCTTTCTGTTTTATAAGGCGTAGTGACATAGCGAACCAGCCATACTCTACGGCTGCTGACTACGGTATGGCTGACTTTTACCCGGATAATATTTTCCAGCGGAACTTTGCAGAGGGTCTCACCGTCGCGCTGCTGGTAAAGGAAAGAGCCGTCATAGTAATAATCTTCGGTATTCATCCCCAATTTTTTCAGGATTGGCGTACTGGCCGATATCTTTTTCATTTCGCCCTTAGCGGCAAAAAAATCGTCCCGTTTGAAGATCGGTAAAAAGAAATATTTTATCAGCAGAAAAATAAAGGGCAGCGGTAAAAGATTTTGAATAATTTGCGGAAGCTGGTGCATATAACCTGTTCGTCATTTAACCTGTTTTCATCATTATACAGGAAACTGGCGCTTCGCTTGCCATCAATACAAGGGTAGCCGACAAGCGCCTGGTTTATTTAGATTAGCCAGCCATTGGCTAAAGTCCGGCATCAGTTAACGGCGCAGAGTGCTCCACCAGCCGCTCAAGCTGCTGCGCCAGCCTTTCTGCTACCTCTTCTTCCGGCTCCAGGCTTCTGGCCTGTTCCAGCAGCGCGACGGTTTCCACCGGCAGCAAAGCCGCAGGCCAGGCTTCCAGCGCATTTATCGCCATATAACGGTTGCGCGTCACCGGGCTTTGCAAACCCGTGCGGATAAGCTCCCAGCCCAGCCCCGGAAAACGTTTTAAGTCCTGTAGCACGGCATCGAGCGCGTCGTGCTGACGGTATTGCGGCCCCAGGCCCAGCGATTTTTTCGGCCCGGAGGCGATGGCGATCAAATCCAGCTCGTGCTCTGCCAGCTCGACAACCTGCGCTATATAAGCCGGATTGTCGGTCTGCATCATCTGATACCAGAGCCAGTTCTCAGGCTGCGTGCGATAGCGCTGATACACGGCAGGCCAGGGATCGCCGCCCTGCTCCCGGCAAAGCCTTAAAGCGTGTTCAAAAATCGCCACATCTTCTTCGTCCAGGCCAGCTTCGATTAATCCTGCCCATTCCGGCCGCGCCTGGATAGTTGCGCAGAGCGCTTTTAACTTCTGCCGTTCCGCTTCTGTCGCAAACGATTCTTCATCGGCCAGCCGGGCGATCTCGTTGACGACCTGATAGTGCTGAAGATCGGCGGTCGTCGCCGGATTAACCAGGGCAAGATAGCGCTCGCAGGCCAGCGCGGCAAAAGCATATTCATCAATACACGGGCCTGGCTGGCCGTTAATCATCCCGCGCAGAATTTCCGCCGCACCCGTGAGCAGCTCCGCATCGACTTCGCCCTTCAGCGCTTCGTGCAGGCGGCCATGTTCCGCACAGTGCCAGGCGGTATATTCCACCATCACGTCATTTGCGTAGCCCGCCCTTAACAGCCACTGGCGAAGGCTCTCATCCGGCTCTTCCGGCAGCCGTTCGATTAGCTGGATACGTCCCCAGCCGGTCAGGCGCTTAGCCAGTTCCAGCCACTCCTGCTGATACTCATCCGGCGGCAGAATGGCACGCATCGCTACCACAGCATAAAGCGTAAACTCATCGTGGCCTCCCAGCGTCCGCAGGATATTGATGCTTTGCTGATATGGGAAGAAAGCCAGCAGCGCCATCGCGCATTTCACTACCTGGCGATCCGGCGCTCTTGTTGCCAGGAACAGCGTCAGCGCCCGCAGCCGCCGCGCATCGATAGCGCCGGACTGGCTCAGGCCGCTGAGCAAATCATCAATGTAATCAAGCGGCGACTCTTCGCTCAGCAGCTGATACAGCGCCCGCATATTTTTCCGGCTGCTGCGGCGCAGGACGTTAACTATCGCCTGTGTAACCTGAGCCGCTTTTTCTTTGCCGTCGCCGCGTATCACATGATGACCAAAAGCGCCGTCCTGTGCGCCGGGCGCCCAGCACAGGCGGTTCTCATCTTCGGCTAAAGCAGACTCGTCCGGCAGCGTCTGCGCTTCTTCCGGTAATACCTCATCCTGCGGCCACTGCACCAGCCAGCTATAGATGGCCTTCTGCTCTGTCGGCCAGACTACCGGAAAAAGCTGCTCGTCCGGATGGCGAAAAATATTGGCCAGCCACTCTTTCATTATTCTCTCCTTGTGGTGGTTTGTTACGCTGCACTCATTACGGTGTTCAGCAACAGCCTGTCCAGATCGCTACAGTCGCGCCTTTTGCTGTCCGGCAGGCTTTCGCTGAGGCGGCTTTCATCCAGAAGCTGGCCGATAAAAGCGTGGATATGCTCTAAACGCTCGCCGTATTCTGCCTCGCCAGTACGCTGCTTGCGGGCCAATAGCCAGTCGATCTCTTCCAGCAGCACAGGATCCGTGACCGTTCCCGCCAGCAGTTCTTCAAAACGCATCGGCGGCGCGCCTTTGCCCGCTTCTATCCACTGCACCGCCAGCAGCGGCCGCAGCACGTAGAAGTATTTCTTCAGCCGCACGCTTTCGCCCTGTAAGTAGCCGCGAAAGTTCTTTTTCGCCATCGACAGATAGTGCCAGCGCGCCCGCAGCGGCGAAAACCAGTCCGGTACGCTTTCACGCAGCGCTGCGATTGCTGCATCCTGCTGCTGATAGACTATCGGCGAGTCCAGCCATTCAATTAAGGTCGGATTGGCTCTTTTCAGCAGGCCCAGCGCTTTGCGCCACTCCCAGCCGCAGACGTCCAGCGTGTCGTCGATTGGCAGCTCTATTACATCCCGCTGCGGCTCTACGCGCAGATACCATTCCGGCTTGTGAACATAGATAAAGCGCACGTCGTAATCGCTGTCTGGCGAGGCGAAGCCCCAGCCTCGGCTACCTGATTCACAGGCGTACAACACTTTTACATCGTGCTTTTCTTCAAGCTGGCGCAGCACTTCACGCACGCGAGCACGCATTGCGCTGTCCACGCCATTCAATCCTGTTTTCATTGTTTTATCCTTTTACGCAAACTACCTGCGACAACGTATGCACCACTTCCACCAGCGACGCCTGCGCGGCCATCACGGCATCGATATCTTTATAAGCCATCGGGATTTCATCGATCACATCCGAATCTTTACGGCACTCAACGTGCGCCGTGGCGCGGATTTGATCTTCCACGCTAAAGCGCTTTTTCGCCGCCGTACGGCTCATCACTCGTCCCGCGCCGTGGCTACAGGAACAAAAGCTCTCTTCATTTCCCAGGCCGCGCACGATAAAACTTTTCGCGCCCATCGAACCGGGAATAATGCCCATCTGCCCTTTTTGCGCCGAGACCGCGCCTTTACGCGTCACCAGCACCGACTCGCCGAAATGGGTTTCGCGCTCCACGTAGTTATGGTGGCAGTTCACCGCTTCCAGATGCGTGGTGAAAGGCTTGCTGATAACTTTCGCCATCGCCGCCAGCACGCGTTCCATCATCGCCTCACGGTTATGACGGGCGTAATCCTGCGCCCAGCTCACCGCTTCCACGTAGTCGTTGAAGTGTTTACTGCCTTCGGCGAAGTAAGCCAGGTTACGATCCGGCAGGTTAGCGATATGCTGCTGCATATCTTTCTGCGCCAGGGTAATAAACAGGTTGCCGATAGCATTGCCGACGCCGCGCGATCCGCTGTGCAGCATGACCCAGACCTGCTGGCGTTCATCCAGACAGATTTCGATAAAATGGTTGCCCGTTCCCAGCGTGCCCAGATGCTGGTAGTTGTTAGTTTTCAGCAGCGCCGGATACTTGCTTGTTAGCGCCTTAAAGCGCGGCGCCAGTCCTGCCCAGTGGCGATCCACTTCCTGCGGCGGCGATTGCCAGGCGCCTTTATCACGGCCAGAACGGTTATTGGTACGCCCGTGCGGCACGGCCTGTTCAATAGCACTGCGGATGCCCGCCAGGTTATCGGGCAGATCGCGGGCCATGAGCGAAGTGCGCACCGCAATCATGCCGCAGCCGATATCCACGCCGACCGCTGCCGGGATAATCGCGCCTTTGGTTGGAATAACGGTGCCGATGGTGGAACCTTTACCCAGATGCACATCCGGCATCACCGCCAGATGGCGAAAAATAAACGGCATCTTCGCCGTGTTCAGCAGCTGCTCGCGCGCTTCCGGCTCGACGGGAACGCCTTCCGTCCACATTTTTATCGCCGCGCCGTTCTGCTGAAGAGTTTGATAGTGTTTAGTCATTTTTATTCTCCTGTTGCTGTGCCATTACTATTGCGAACGGCGTGCCAGGTTAGCTACCGGCAAGAAAATAATTTTAATTTATTGATTATAAATGAATTTATTTTATGGCCGTTTTTAAGGCTTGCTTGGCTCTTACGGCCAACTTATCTTTACAGATAAATTATTTATCTTGCAGGATAAGCATGAAAAAGAACGTGGTGATCGGTGTACTGGGAACGGTGCTGGACAGGCGCGGCAAACGCGAGAAACGCTGGAACAGATGGCGGCCTACCGTCGCGCTTTGCCAGCAGGAAAATCTGCGGGTCGACAGACTGGAGCTGCTACACCAGCCGCAGAGCTTCACGATGGCTCAGCAGGTCGCAGAAGATATCCGCCAGGTCTCGCCACAGACCGAAGTGGTGCTGCACAGCGTAGCGCAGAACGATCCCTGGGATTTTGAAGAGGTTTACGGCAGTTTTCTGGATTTTGTCAGCCGCTATCCTTTCGATACCGACAGCGAAGAGTATCTGGTGCATATCACCACCGGCACGCACGTAGCGCAGATTTGCTGGTTCCTGCTGACCGAAGCGCGCTATCTGCCTGCCCGTATTCTGCAAACTTCCCCGGCGGGCAAGTCGCCGGATGCGCCCGGCGCGCTGGGCCACTATTCCATTATCGATCTGGATTTAAGCCGCTACGCGACGCTGACCAGCCGCTTTCTGCGCGAGCAGCAGCATTCCACCTCGTTTTTAAAATCCGGCATTGAAACGCGCAATCCCGGCTTCAACAGCCTGATCGAGCAGATTGAGCGGGTCGCGCTGCGCTCCAGTGCGCCGATGCTGCTGACCGGCCCGACCGGCGCGGGCAAATCCTTTCTGGCCGAACGTATCTACCAGCTACGCCATACGCGCCACCGCCTTGCGGGCAAATTTGTGGCGGTGAACTGCGCTACGCTGCGCGGCGATAACGCCATGTCCACGCTTTTCGGCCATGTAAAAGGCGCTTTCACCGGCGCTCAGCAGGCGCGAAGCGGGCTATTGCGGGAAGCTGATGGCGGCATGCTGTTCCTGGATGAGATCGCCGAGCTGGGGCTGGATGAACAGGCAATGCTGCTGCGCGCCATTGAGGAAAAGCGCTTCTTTCCCTACGGTGCGGATAAAGAGGTCAGCAGCGATTTTCAGCTTATCGCCGGAACGCACAGAGATATGCCGCAATGGGTTGCCGAAGGCCGCTTTCGCGAAGATCTCTATGCCCGTATCAATATGTGGACGTTCCATCTGCCTGGCCTGGCCGAGCGCCGCGAGGATATCGAGCCTAACGTAGAGTTTGAATTGGCACGCTATGCGCGGGAGCATCAAACCCAGGTGCGTTTTGATAAAGAAGCCAGAAATCATTTTTTGCGCTTTGCCTGCTCGCCGGAAGCAAGCTGGCGCGGCAATTTCCGCGAGCTGGGCGCATCCGTTACGCGTATGGCAACGCTGGCAGATCAGGGCAGGGTTTCGCTGGCGCTGGCGGAAGAAGAGATCGGGCGTTTACGTACCGGCTGGCGGACTTCAGCATCGCCGCAGCCATCTGCAACAGAGCTGCCTGATGTAGCCCAGTACGATCTGTTTGACCAGTGCCAGCTACAGACGGTACTGAGCGTCTGCCGCGCGTCGGATTCGCTTTCCGAAGCTGGACGAAGGCTGTTTGCCGTTTCGCGCCAGAGCAAAAAGCAGCCCAACGATGCCGATCGCCTGCGCAAGTATCTGGCGCGGTTCGGGCTGAGCTGGGAAGAGATTAAAGGGTAATGTCGCGGGTACAGGCGGTCGAGGAGTGACCGCCTGGCTTCACATAAACAGCGCGCTACTGCCCTTCGTAGCCGTAATACTGCACCGGGAGACGCTGGCCGTTTACTTCCAGATCGCGCCAGGGCTTCACAGCGGTTGTCGGCATTTTTTCCCGGACAGCCCGATCCAGCCTTTCCGACAGCCTCACGTTGCCAACCTCATTCCAGTCGATGCCCTGATGAGCATAGACAGTGATGCCAGCCTGGTTACGGTTATAAAGCAGCACTTCTGCCGTGCCGTCATTATTAAGATCCTGCATCCATACCAGACAGGCGTCAGCGTCTACCAGACAGGTTCCCAATGCCTGCCCAATATATTGGGCCTGATCCTGCCACCAGCTTTCCGGCGGCGCTTCGCTGCCCGCGCGCAACGGAATGCTGCGCTGAAGATCGGCAAGCGTTGGTTTTGCTGCTTTATCTGTGTAGCGCCCGGCCAGCATCTGCGCCAGCATGGCTTTCCCGTGGGCAGGATCGGCGAGCCACTGCGGATGCTCGTTCAGCTCCAGCAGCGCCTTTTCGCCACGGCGGCCCGCACTACTGAGGCTGTAAAGATCCATCGCATCTGCTTTGGTTGTGCCCTGGGCAAAGCGACCCAGCCGATCTTTAATGCTGATGCGCCACGGATCGACTGCTGGCGTATGCAGTAAAAACCAGCCGCAGGCCATCAGCCCCAGCATCAGGGCCGTAAAAGTATTCATGCTGCGAGCGCCCTGCCTCCAGGCGCGGCGCTGATACCACAGCAGTAGCAGCGAGCCGATAAAGGCAATCAGCGCGATGGCGACGCCGTAAATCCGCTCTACCGTCCAGCCATATTCAGCAATACGCAGCCAGAGCGCCCAGCCAGCCAGCGCGGCCAGCAGCGGCGTAAATGCCTGGGCCACCAGCACCAGCCGGGCCGTGCCTCGCGGCCAGGGCGATTCGCCTGGCGCTTTTTCCCCGATGATGGCGCTAAATATCAGCATCAGCCAGGTCATGGTCAGCAGCAGCGTCGCGGCAGAGAGCGATTTCGGGATAATAGCCAGCCCGGTAAAAGGCAAACAGGCCAGAAAAAGCAGCGAAGCGACGGCGTGCAGCGGCAACAGTACGCCAACGGCCAGCGTAATCAGATGGCGATACAGCCCAACAGCGCCTGGCAGACGTCGGCAAAACACAATACCTGCGGCGATAACTGCGCCGGTCGCCATAGCCGGGAAGTAGGCGTTATCGAAAAAGAGCTGCTCAAACAGCAAAATGCCGATGGTGCTGAAGAGTTTGCTCCACAGCAGCAGCACCAGCCAGAACAGTACGGTCATTACGCCGGTAACGGCCAGGGTAAAAGTATTGCGCCACAGCGTTTCGGCGACCTGCCTGCTCCATGAAGTTTCGCCCTGCCGCCGCGATGCCTGGCAGAAAGCGATCAAAAACGGCAGGCTCAGGCTGAGCATAAATATCACGGCGCAGCTATTTTTAAAGTGAAACTCGCCGGGCGGCTGCGAAGGAAAATTCCAGCGCTGCCAGCCGGTCATTAGCGCGATAAAAGGCAGAGCCAGCAAAGCGCAAAGCCAGGGCCTGATGCCGTTAAGAAGATAAAGCGTGAAGGCTAATATACTGGCAGCGCCCAGCGAAAGCGGCGGCAGATAAAGCGAATAGCGATCGTGCAGATTGAGAGCATTCGGTAAAGCCCAGAACAGCCCGGCCAGCAGGCCGATCGCGATAATGGCCCATTTGGTACTGCGGGGGAAAATCTCTTTTTGCAACATAGCGGTTCCTTGCTATTTGAGTAAGTAGAAGCGGTAAAATCTTTAGCTTTCTTTGCCGATATCCTGAGGGCAAACGGCCATTATTTGCCGCGTTTGCGCTTTTTCTCCGCCTTGATTTTGGCCTTTTCCTCACGGGCGCGCACTTTAATAATTTTTCTCATGCGAAAGGCCAGCTTCATCAGGCGCAGCTCCGTGCTCACCGGCAGGTTGCGCTGTTTCGCGTGCCCCCACAGCGAGCCAGCAAAGGCCACTATGATAATAACCAGAGAAATCAAAACGCTAACCGGGTCGCTGCTACAAAGCATAAAGAGCAGCATGACTACGACAAGGATAACAAAGCCTTTCAGGCTGGTGCTGTCCTCCGCCATTTGCGTAACGGCCTCTGGCAGATCGACACCAGCGGTCAGATCGGGATGGTAACGCTTTTTGACAATCTGCATATTGGTTTTAAAGGCGCTGTAATCCCTGCGCGTAAAGTTATTGCTAAGGATAAAGGCGCGAATTTGGTTTTTGGTGGTCATAAATCATATTCCAGGTAACGAATGGCCCAAGGATACCCTGCTGGAATTATTTTTGCGGAAAATTAAGTCCATGTGTTGCTGTATAAGCCATTCAGCCACGCGCCAATATCCGGCACTCTCTCCGTATGCCGTTGAATATCGTTTTCGCCAGCTCTGCCGGTAATGATTCTGGCAGTAAGGTTATTACCTGCTCTGTTACTTTTGGGTTTTTGGAAAAGATATCGTCCAATATATATTCAACCTGCTGCTGTCTCAATCCGGCTAATCTTCCATGATATAACTGCTCCAGGGCGGCAGGCTTAGTGTTGTACTGGTTCGGCATAAACTCTCATTTTTCATTGCTGCTCTGACTGCCCGCAATCTTTTCCGGTTTACAACCCGCCGCTTTTGTTATGTGATCCTGTTACGTTAAGTTTTACGAGCAGCCTCACAAAACAGGATCCTGCATGCGTTTTTATCAGGCCGATCCCAGGCCAGAGCAGTACTGGCGTGGGATCATCCTTTTCGGCAATAACTCTGCTTCTTACAAGTTCGCGTTAGCTCAGGCGCTGTACGAGCTGCGGCAGCCGGATAACGACCTCGTTACGCTTGAAGCGCTGGCCGTTCCCTTTGTGCGCCATCTCTGCGCGCATCTGAAGCTGGCACTGCGCCAGGGAACCAGCCCGAGCAGCAAATTCCTGACGGCGTGCAAAGCGTTCAACGATGGCGAAATTACCGAGACGCAGCTGGTTGCGATAACGGTAAAACTGGGCTTTTCAGCGGTGATTGATGCTTTTCACAAGGTAAATCGGGCTGAGCTGGATACGCGATTTTTTATTGATGAGCGTAAAATCAACGGCGGCATACGGCTTACTGAAACCTTCTATCGACTCACCGAAAACGCCCAGTTTGCGAACCTGATCCAGGAAACCGATGCCCGCTGGCGTCTGGTAGAAGAAGCCTGGGGGCTGAACCTGCCGGCAAAGCTGCTGAACGTGGAATATGATGACGATAACCAGCTACTGTTTACCCGCCAGCGCGACCGCCGTATCAATATTACCAGCTGCCGCAATAGCCTGAACGGCTATCAGAAAGGCTTCTGCTTCTACTGTTTTCGTCCGGTGAGCGTAATCAGCGGCACAGAGGATCTGGCCGATGTCGATCACTTCCTGCCGCTGCGCCTGCATCAGCAGATTAATGACCTGAACGGCGTCTGGAATCTGGTACTGGCCTGCCAGCACTGCAATCGCGGCGTGCTGGGCAAATCTTCGCATATCCCCTCCGCCGATTTGCTGCTGCGTCTGTATAACCGCAACGAGTATTTTATTAAAAGCCATCTGCCACTGTGCGAGACGCTGATCCGCCAGACGGGCAATACGCCTGCGCAGCGCCACAACTTTTTAAAAACCAATTGGGAAACAGCGAGGAATAATCTGTTTCATTTATGGCAGCCAGTGGCGCAGGGAGACAGCCTTTTCTGATGAACGAAGCCTATTACCGCCAGCACGCACAGCGTTTCTATGACGATACGGTAAACGTGGACATGGCCGCGCTGTATCAGCCCTTTATTGGCTGTTTGCCGCCGGGCGCGCGCATTCTGGATGCAGGCTGTGGTTCAGGGCGTGACGTTAAAGCTTTCAGTAAAATGGGGTTTGCGGTAGATGCTTTTGATGCTTCGCCAGAGCTGGTTGCCCTCGCCCGGCGGCTAACAGGGAAGCCCGTGGAGCAGATGCGCTTTGACGAAATAAATGCCGCAGCAAGGTATGACGGCATCTGGTGCTGCGCTTCGCTGCTGCACGTTCCTGAAGCCGGGCTGCCGGACGTAATGGCAAAGCTGGCGAAAGCGTTGAAGCCGGGCGGCGTATGGTATCTGTCGTTTAAATACGGCAGCGGCGAGCGGGAAAAAGAGGGGCGCAGATTTACCGATATGGATGAAGCCGGGCTGCGGCGAATTGTGGATAAGCTTAACGGGTCTTTTAAACAGAACTCTGTTACAGGAGAATCTGGCAACAGGCTGGCAGCGAATATTGAAATAAAAAAAACATGGCAGACCGGCGATTTACGTAGCGGAAGAAGTGATGAGCGTTGGTTAAATGCGATTATTAGCAATAACCCGAACTGATATTAGCTGATAATAAAAATGTGACTGTATCGGTTTAATATAGCGCTAATGAAAACGCGTAACAGGTTACATTATTTATTTGAACCGGGTTCCATTTTTAAATTTAAAAGTAAATCAGAGAAAGACAGAGATCGGTTAAAGGATATAATAGCAGGGTAATTTATAGCGCAGGCTGAATGTGCGGGAACACATCCAGCCTGCTGACCAAAACAACTAACAGGACTAGTTATTATGGCTGGAAAAGATTGTAATGCAGTTGCTGCTGCAAAAGAAGTGACGGAAGCCACGCTGCGCCACTATACGGTAAGTTATGCGAGCACCTTCCCGGATTATGAACGGATCCCGCTGGTAGCCTTTAAAGGTAAATGGCTGGAAGCAGCAGGTTTTGCGACCGGCACGCCGGTAGATGTGCGCGTAATGCCGGGCTGCCTGGTAGTCACGGCCCGCGAACCAGAACCGCAGGAATCACCGCTGATGCAGTCGCTGCGCAAGGTCTGCAAATTCTCTGCGAGTAAGCAGAGGCTGGTGATCGATTTTATTGCGGCGATTTCGGGGAAGCGGGGGCTGTAACGACAGAAGAGCTGCCCTGGCCTTGGTTTGGGCTGGGGCGGGTTTTTGGATGATTAAACACAGTACCTGACGTGTTAATACTATGCGGGGCATTCTTCAGTTTGGTTGATAGCCAAGCCTGGATGCGATGTACAAGCAGAGTGCTGGCGTTGGTCAGAAAAAATGTGGTTATGCTGATTGGGTATATGTCACCGGATAGCGTGGGGGGTTCAGGTTTATTGTAGGGCTTATGGGAAATGAGGAGCTTAAGCGAATTTAAAAAATTATCGGCAGAAATAATAATGGGTGCAGTAAACCTGAAGTAGTGCAGATACCGGATTCTAATTTTACGCTGAATAGAATAACGTTGATATTTTCCTATTACCTCATACAGATAATTACATCCGCATTTTTAACCACAAGTTAGAAGCCACATAAAAATAGACGCTATGCATGGATATAAAACCATATCAATACAACACTAATATGGCCGTCAAAACAAGATTCAAGCAGGCAGGAAAGTTTTCTTCAGGGGGACCAAAAGCTTGGTTTCGATATCGATCTGCTCATAATTTTCGATAAGCGCCCTGACAAGGTCATCCAAAGTCCAGAGCGTCAGAGGTATCGTCGAGCGATCGGCTTCATATCGAGCGTCTTTGGAAAAGCCACCAGTACTGACATAAAGCCCACGGTCATCTTTATGGCGACCGCCAATAAAGCTACAGATACGTTGGCTTCCCATCTGTTCTCTGCGATGTTTAACCTCAACAATAATCCGTGGATTTTCATAACCAAAGCCATCATTCGAAGCAATGATATCTTTACCACGATCGGCCTCCGCAGGTGAGACCAGAGTCTTATACCCCATGCTGCGTAAGACTCCGGCAACGAGATTTTGCATCTCATCCCAATCAAGAGAATTGATTCGATCTTTGATACCTTCAAACGCCAACATTTCCATATCGCGAAGCGCTGCAGACCGCCCAAAATTAGTATGGGTAGCTGAAGAAGCTGCTCGCCGAGGAAATGCCAGCTAAAGAAATACTTCAAGTGGCTCGGAATTGAATGTCCTGGAGGGCAGATTATAAGCGGGAAACTGTAGTATGTATGGGTCATGTGTAAGAGTATTAGTAATTCAACGGCTTCCGCTGTTTCGTCCAGCAGCTTCTGAACTAAAATGGTCAATAAATTTTGACATGGATGCACTTTATTCAGTTCTTAGGGTTAAGTATTTGATCAGGCAGGAACTATCGCATACGGGTATAGAGTGTCTGGCGTATTAAATGTAATGTTTAGAGTGTATGAAAAGAAGACATGCGCATATATCAAGTCTTGAGCCGCGAACAACGCTAATGCACTATTCTGAAAATATCAGGATCGCAAAGAGACTCGTGAAGATTATAAGCTTCTAATTTATCGAAGATTTCCGAGGACGGGCAGTGGGACGATAGTAATCAACCTGTTATCGCTCTCAGTCATTATAATGAGGATTATCCGAACAGTGCGCTGAGCTCCCAGTATCACGGCAGTACTTGTACAGGCAGATAGCTCAAACGTGAGCAACAAAAAGATCTGGATTTATACGTTCAGATCCAAGTAGATTACTTACAGATCTTACCTACTAAAATTAGTGATTGTAGTGAAATTCGTGTAAGGGTTAGGCTGTCCTGCTGTATTTTTCGTATCGAATAACTCTGACATTTTGTTTCGCTGCCTGTAAGGAGTTTGCCTTGAGTCAATCAGAATACATTCCCTGGTTAAAATGTACTTCCTGGCTAAGTAACTTTCTTAATCGTAGAGGATTGAGGCAACCGGATGGCCGGCCGCTATATGAATATCATGCTACCAACGATGAATATGCTAACCTAACGCAACTACTTTGTGCGATCAGTAAATCACAAGATTATGCCGATGATAAAGGTTATGCTGCTTGTTTTGTCCTTTTTTGCTCTGAATGGTATCGCAGAGATTATGAGCGCCATTTTGGGTGGACATGGGACCCTATTTATAAAAAGTTAGGATTATCATTAACAGCAACTGAATTAAGAAATTTTATTCCTAAAGGAATGGAGGCCTACTGGATACGGCCTATACGCTTTTATGAATCGGAGCGACGTAATTTTCTCGGAACATTGTTTAGTGAGGGGGGACTACCCTTTCGCTTGTTGAAGGAATCAGATAGCCATTTTCAGAACGTATTCTCCCGGATTCTAAATCAATATGAACAGGCACAACTGGCGGGATTTTCCACACATTCACTGGTAAGAACAGTTGTAGAAAAGTCAGCCCTGCCTATTGTCTTTAGCGAAGATACCTCTGTCGAGCTCATCAGTCATATAGCAGAAAAACTCAGTTCGCTGGTTCTGATGTACAACCTGAGTAATCATACAGAACCAGTGAAGCAGCTTGATAAGGTTCATCCTAAATGGCGGGATGAATTTCCCATTCCTCTGGATGATGAAACTGGTAACCGCTTTCTTAATGGGTTGCTATGTACTGCCTCTGTAGAGGCTAAATCCCGTTTACAAAAAAATAAAGGTTCCGGTTGCCAATTCTACTGGTCGGAAAATCATCCTGATCAAATACGAGCGATAATTTCCTTACCTGATGAACTCTCTTTTCCGATCCTCAGCGAACCTTCAACAACGCGATTTGAACTTGCTATTTATGAAGATGGTGTGGAAGTTGCCAGTCTCGGTACTGCCTATGCTTCTCTGGAGAACGCCCATGCTAAAGTTCGCCTGCGTAAAAGCGAATCAAAGTTTGTCCGACGCCAACCAGCAGCGAGTTTATCCATTGTTGCGCGTACTGGAGGGATGATTGTTGGTGCCATAAAACTGGAAGATAGTGAAATCGACATTGGCGAGGTACCACTTACTTTTGTTGACGACAAGGATCGCTGGTTATTGCAAGGGCAAGCTTCTTGTAGCCTACGCAACAGCAATGTGCTTATTGCCTTACCTCAAAAAAAAATTACTATTTCAGGATACGAAGGCCCTCCACGTGCGGTTTTGATATTAGGGCTTGAAACACTGTCCGTAAAAGGCCGTCAGGAGGTAACCATTTCCGGAGAGGAAACATACAGGATTCATACCGGGAGAGAACAATCTAATCAGAGCGGATTTGATTTGTATGGCAAACGTGTTACCTGGAATTGCCAACCGAATGAAACATTCCTTGGTGTGCCTAAAGTTTCGGCAAAAGGCCTGGAGATTGAAGAACTAAAATTAAAACGTTACTTGAATGGCATATCGTTAGATGAATGTCAGGTACAGGAGATGATGGGAACACAATATGTTTCTGTCAGAAACTATCAAAATGAAACACTATTTCGACGAAAAATCGGGGTTTTACCGGCAGATTTTAACATTGAAATAAAAGGTGGTGATCAAGCTAATGAAGGATCCCTTGTCATCTCAACGCAGCATGCCTGCATGGCTGTCTTAAAGGATAAAACACTGGAGGTTGCTCGCAAACGCTCAGTAGGACAAACAGAAATTTCATTTAAGGCAGAAGGAATGCCTCCTGCTTTTGTCTCTGTGCAAATTTACGCAAATTTGGGAGCAGATCCTATAGAGATGTTCCTACCTTTCCCAGCAAAAGGTTGTTTGGCCTTTGATGCAAATGGTATTCCTCTGGATAAAAATATTACTCTGCATGACCTACTTGGTTCCAGAGCCTTTTTATTTAGCAAAAACGGCGATCCGACACGTTTTTCTCTGGAATTGCATCTACGCTCAATCAGTGGGCTTCAGGCATGGCATGAATGGCGTTATACAGCGGGTGAGCATCCAGTTGAACTAAATTTATATAGTCTGACAGAGCACATTGAAAACTTACTATCTCTTGAGACAGGTATTGACCAGGTTGTAGAGATGCAAATAAAAGGCGCTGGCATTGTAATGAGCTGGCAGATTCGCCGCTATAAATACAGTTTGCGCTATGATTACGAAAAAGAAATTCTCATCAGCCAGACCGGCAGTTATCGCTCCGAGAAATTACCTTCTCCTGTTATCATGTTACTGAGTGAACCAGAGAGGAAATCGACCCTTTTAACATCAAGAATGAGCGAAGGTGTACCAATTGGTGAATATGAATTGGGTTCTATCGTAAGCAAAAACGGTCCTTGGCTAATTGTTCCCAAACCGAATGAAGAAATGGCGTTTCGGCCGTTCTTCATTCGGGGCGAGCCTTCTTTATTTGTTGAAGAGAGTAGCATCCGTTCATTGCAGAAAGCTACCCAGCTTTTTAATCCCCAAGCGGAAGTTAACACCATCACCCTGGTACTAGATCAGATGGCTATCGATCCAGCTCATTCTGGCTGGCAATTTATGCGTAGCTTATACGATCAGTTTGGCTATCTACCGCTGGCGACTTTTGAAGTATGGCGTGCCCTGGTACAGCATCCGCAAGCACTGGCAATGTCTCTTTTTAAATTTGAAATGTCTCCTGATTATTTAAATCGTATTGAAAATGAGTTCCCTGTTTTGTGGGAGTTTTTCCCTATTTATGAAATCAGAAACGCAGCTGAGAGATTTAAACTTTTCCTGCGCCAAAAAGGCGCGCCGGAAGAAACCCTGGCTGTGCTGGTAAAGAATATGTATCAGCGGTTGGGGCTCGTATTTCCGACGTATGCCGACGAAATTGAGAAATGGCTGAACTATGGAATACTACCCCCACACATTCCAGATTTTTTCGTCCGTGAATGGTATCAAGAGCTTTTACGTGAACATAGTGAGGCTCGCTGGCCAGAATACGGCTGTAAACGCCTACATAACTGGATGATGTCACAAAGGGATTCTGTAATCAGCATTCATCCTGACGCGAATTATCGTTTTTCTGTAGCCTGCTTGCCCATCTTTGCTGCAGCAGTCGCAGCCGGTAAAACCTCTTTTGCTGCTG
This sequence comes from Pantoea sp. sgz302252, assembly GCF_042610525.1. Taxonomy (GTDB): domain Bacteria; phylum Pseudomonadota; class Gammaproteobacteria; order Enterobacterales; family Enterobacteriaceae; genus Erwinia. The sequence continues at coordinate 163,179 of NZ_JBHDVM010000003.1, read as the reverse complement.
TATTTGACCATAAACCCGGCGCTGTATTTTTCCTGAGACAAGTCAGAGATTTCGATTCACGCTGGTTTAAAGCTATCTTCCAGTACACTCTACTACGCTACGCCGCTGAAAAATAAAAGGAATGACAATGCCTACACGCTATTTTTCTTCACTTATTGAACAATCTTTATCTCGTTCAACTGAAGCAACGCTAAGTATCATGGGAGTTACAAACCCTAAGCTGCGTGAGCATCTTGCGGAGCAAATGGGTGCCGATTGTGGGAAATCGGGCTCATTCCTGGCTTCACCAGTATTTCAGCAAATGTTTGGTTGGAAAGAATCAAATTACACGATGCGCAGCTTGACGGAAGGCAAAGCATTACTGAGTAAAGCAGTGGTTGATTCACTGGATGATGAGAACAATGGGCGATACCGTTTTGGTGCTGACTGGAAACCCTTTACTCATCAGTTAGCCAGCTGGAGGGCTTTACTGGAGAAAAAACACTCAGTCGTAGTAACCAGCGGTACGGGTTCAGGTAAAACCGAATGTTTTATGGTTCCTGTGCTGGAAGATCTCTACCAGGAACTGCATAAAAACGGCAACAACCCTCTGGTGGGTGTGAGGGCTCTTTTTCTCTACCCCCTCAATGCCTTAATTAATTCCCAACGTGAGCGCCTCGATGCCTGGACACGTAGTTTTGGTAGTGGGATCCGGTACTGCCTCTACAACGGCAATACTGAAAATTTACATGCTGCAGTTAAAACCGAGCAGGCAAAGAGACCGAATGAAGTGCTCTCGCGTGAAAAAATGCGTGCAGAGCCAGCACCTATTCTGGTGACCAATGGCACGATGCTGGAATATATGATGGTTCGCCAGATAGACGCTCCGATTATCCAGCAATCCAAAATACAAAAATCGCTACGCTGGATAGTATTAGATGAAGCGCATACCTATGTCGGTTCACAGGCAGCAGAACTGGCACTCCAGTTACGCCGCGTAATGACAGCTTTTGGTGTAACGCCTGATGATGTGCGTTTTGTAGCAACCTCTGCGACCATTGCCGGAAGCGACGCTGAAAAACAACTGAAAAAATTCCTTTCTGAGTTATCCGGTATACCGCAAGAACGTATTGACGTACTGGACGGAAGCCGGGTAATCCCAGAACTGGAACCGTGTAAAAGCGCTTATCTTCCATTAGAAGAGATTGAGCAATTCCCTGATACGGAAATGAAAGGCGTAAGCCCAAAGCGTTTTGATGCACTCACACATTCACCTGAGGCACGCCACTTGCGTGACATGTTAGTTACTCAGCCGAATCCAATGAAGTTGGAGGAGATGACGCAGCGGCTAAACTCGCTGACTAAACAGAATTACAACCAGCAGGAAGTATTGCGTTGGGTTGACGTCTGCTCAGGTACACAACCAAACGAAAAAGAACCGGCATTTCTTAAGGTCAGGGCTCATATCTTCCAACGCAGTACACAGGGTATCTGGGCTTGCGTAGATAAAGAATGCAGTCATAAGAATGGTACACCATTGGAAATGGATTGGCCTTTTGGCTATGTCTATGTAAATCAAAAGCAAAGCTGCGATTGCGGCAGCCCGGTTTACGAGTTGGCATTCTGTAATGATTGTAACGAGCCACATCTTCTGGCGCGGGACAAAAATAGTAAACTTGTCCAGTGGGAAAATAAAGGCGGCGACGAATTCTCTTTACAGGATGAAGCTTCTGCTGAATACGACGCCAGTGAAGAAAAAGTTGAAAAAGAGAGTCACTTTCAGCCCCCGATCATTATTGCAGCTGAAAAAACTAGCGCAGCGGGTTATATCCTTCAACGCCTTGACCGACAGTCTCGTCATATAGGCGTTGTAAACAATAACAGTATTCAACTGATTATTAACGATATTGAACAGGTATGTAGCGCCAAAGGCTGTGGCTACAGAGGCACGAGCGGTAAACAACCGTTCCGGCGCGCTTTATTAGGTGGGCCATTCTATGTCACTAACATTGTGCCAACCGTTCTTGAATATTGTCAGGACTTTATCAGTGAAGAAGGAAAAGAAGGCGTTGGGCCTGATTCATTGCCCGGAAGGGGCCGCCGTCTCATTACCTTTACCGACAGCCGCCAGGGAACAGCGAGAATGGCTGTTCGCATGCAGCAAGAAGCAGAGCGAAGCCGGTTACGCGGTAGCGTGGTGGAAATTCTAAGCTGGCATCAACGAACGCAAACTTCAACAACACCAAATGCTAATGCAGATTTGGAAAAGTTAGCGGCGAGAGTAAAGCAGGCTCGCGAGCAAGCTGATGAATATCGAAGCTGGGGATTACCTGAACAAGCAAAACTATCAGAGGCACAGGCCGAACAGCTTGAACAGGTCTTTCAGGCCGCGACCGGAGGCAAAGCGGCTACTATTCTGGTTGCACGAACCTGGATAGAGATGGTTAATGAGCTCAAAGAGAAAGCCGACATCCGTGGTCCTGTTCTGCAATATAACCACTACCTTAAGCCTGAAGTATTCAACGAAAACGGCGGCCCCCTGAAACTTTCGGAAATGTTGCTATTCCGGGAATTCATGCGTCGACCTAAACGAACTAACAGCCTGGAAACGCAAGGGCTGGTTCAGGTTGGTTATCAAGGACTGGAGAAAACCCATAAGGTCCCCGTACATTGGCAAGAGCAAGGTCTGACGCTGGATGACTGGCACGACTTTCTTAAAGTTACATTGGATCTATATGTTCGCGAAAGTAACTTCACACAACTGGACGATGAGCTGAAAAACTGGATTGGTAGCCGTTTTTCATCGAAATTCGTCCGCAACCCGGAAACGAAGGACCCCGAAGATAATCAGAACAAACGCTGGCCGCAGATTCGTAATGGCAATATATCTCATCGTCTAGTGAAGTTGTTAATGCTTGGCGCAGGATTCAAAACCGTAAATACGGCAACGATGGATATAATTAATGCATGGCTAAAAGAAGCATGGATACAGCTTACAGGGCCACTTGCGGTACTCAAGCCCGACGGTAACCGTTTCTATTTACCAAAAGAGCATTTAACCTTTTCATTAATCGCAGATGCCTGGATTTGCCCGGTTACCAATAAAATTTTGGATACAACTTTCAAAGGATTAACACCTTATCTGCCCACCCACATTTCTTTTGATCATCTTACTCAAGCGCAATATGACGCTTTTATAGCGCAGAAGGTCACCATGCCGGAAATCTGGCACATGGATCGTTCGCAAGAGGATTACGCTGCAGGTCTGACGAAAGTGCGTGACTGGGTCAGTAAAGAACCGCAGATTGCGCAATTACGTTCGGAAAACGTCTGGACGGATATAAACGATCGTGTTGTTGAAGGTGGCTTTTATTACCGCACTGCTGAGCACTCTGCCCAACAATCTTCAGAGCGCCTGCAAAGCTATGAAAAAATGTTTAAAAACGGACAGCTTAATGTCCTCAATTGCTCTACCACCATGGAAATGGGGGTCGATATCGGCGGCATTAGCGCCGTAGTGATGAACAACGTACCACCTCATCCGGCCAACTATTTACAGCGTGCCGGGCGCGCCGGGCGTAGTAAGGAGTCGCGAGCAATTTCTTACACGCTTTGTAAAGGAAACCCACATGACCAGCAAGTTTTCGCCAACCCACTCTGGCCATTTGAGACGCTGATCCCTGCACCGATGGTAGCGATGAACTCCATCCGCGTGGTTCAACGTCACGTTAACGCTTTATTGCTCTCTGATTTTTTGTGTAACGTCATTGGCGAAACGGATAAAGAGAAAACCAGCCTCGACAGCCTATGGTTTTTCGGTGAAGACAGTGAGCAGTCAAAATGTGAGCGTTTTAAAGTCTGGCTGGAAAGACCGGTACTTGAAATTGATGCAGCACTGGAAAGACTCGTGAAAGGGACGGCGCTGCATGGTGCCAGATCCAACCAGCTTCGGGATAGAACGATCTATGCGATTACTTTCCTGCAAGAGCGATGGCTCTCTGTTTATCGTGACCTTGTAGCCAAAGAGCATGAATCGCAGCCGCAAACGCCATATCGAAAACGCATTGAACTGGAAAAAAAACGTCACTGTGGCGAGTATCTACTACGCGATCTGGCGGCCAGAACCTTCTTGCCGGGATACGGATTCCCAACGGATGTGGTGACATTTGATAACTTCACTATGGAAGACTATATCCGCGAAAAATCGCAGAAAAGTCGTAATAAAAAAGATCGTGAAGATAACGTGTCTCGCTATAAAGGACTTCCCTCGCGTAACTTGGGTGTCGCCATCCGTGAATATGCACCTGGTGCAGAAATTATTCTTGATGGCCGAGTCTTCCGCTCAGCCGGTGTTTCACTGCACTGGCACAATATTAATGCCGATACCAATGAAGCCCAGCGTCTGGATTGTGCCTGGCGCTGTCATAAATGTGGGACTATCGGCTATGAAGAAGGGATGAGCAATGCCGGGACGCTCTGTTGCACCAACAGCGCCTGTGGTGAAAAAATAATCATGAATAATCGCCGTCAGGTGCTGCAACCTACCGGATTTGTGACGGATGCGCATGCGCCGGTGACGAACAATATCGAAACCATGAAATTTATCCCGGTTGTTCCTGCCTGGGTGTTTGTTAAAGCTGAACCCGTGCCGCTGCCTAACCCAATAATGGGATATATGGCCTCTGGTCCAGATGGGCATGTTTTCCAGCAAAGCCTTGGAACTGGAGGACATGGATACGCATTGTGTTTAAGTTGTGGCCGTGCAGAGTCGATGCTGAATGAAACCGATGCGCCGAAAAGTATGGAAGCCCACTACCCGCCTCGCCCGGGAAAAGCGGATCGTGATAGTCAGAATCAACGTCTGGTTTGCTCAGGATCGACGGCACTCATGAAGAACGTTACGCTGGGAGCATTGGCTCGTACGGATGTGTTCGAAATAGTCCTGCGCAAGCCGCAAAACGGTGAATATATCCCGGATAATACCGATGAAGGACGCGTCATCGGCATGACCCTGGCGGTTGCATTACGGCAGGCGCTGGCAGGCAGGTTAGGTATTTCCGCTGCAGAACTGGGCTACGCCGTGCGTCCGGTCAGACTGGAAGACGGACAATCGGTATTAGCCATTCAGCTTTACGATGTGGTCAGCGGTGGTGCTGGTTTTGCTTCCGGTGCACCACTGCACATTGAGACCATTCTGCAGGAAATGGTCAAACAGCTGGGCTGCCGCCATTGTAGTACTGCATGCAGTGAATGCCTGCTCGACTCCCAGACTCGCCACGATCACGACTTACTGGATCGTAAAGCAGCGCTAACCTGGCTTGGAGATGACTTCACGTATTACATCGGTTTGCCGGCTGAAGAGACATTCTCATTACCGGATGCCCGCTACTGTCCTGGAACCATTGGCGATACGATTCGTCGGGCGATCAACGAAGGGGCTGAAAAGCTCACGCTGTGGATGAACGGTGCGCTCAATGAATGGGATTTATATGCCCGCCAGTTTCGTGCGGCTATCCAGAGCTATCGGGTAAAAGACAACATCGCGGTTGATCTGGTCATTCCCAATGGCGTGGATGATAAAGAGCTGCTGCATGAACTTACACAGTTTACTGCGCTGGGTGTGCGGCTGTGTCATATTGAACAGAAACCAGAATTTCCGATTGTTGCTCAAGTCACCTTTGCCGAGCGGGTAATGACGCTGGCCTCACGCAGTCAACAGGCAACCATTCCAGGGCCCGGCTGGCACCTGAATAATGAGCTGGTCGTTCGTAGCCTCGGTTATAAAAAAGTAGAACTGACCGAGTGTTTTCTACCGGGGAAAGCAGCGAACTTTATTGAGCGGGTTAAAGACATACAGATCCATAAAGAGTTGAATGGCCCGCTTTCGCAGTTCGGGCAACGTTTCTGGGACACGCTATCTAACGGCCATGACGAAGTGCAGTTGCTGATGAAAAACACGCGAATTAGCCGTGTTCACTATACGGACCGCTATCTGCAAAACCCGGTTGCGCTGGCGCTACTAGCGGCCATACTGAAACCGTTACAATCGAAGTTGTCCGCTGAGGCCGAACTGACTCTGGATACGTTATTTAAACCCAAAGATCGTCCCGGTAATCGTCCTTACCATGACTGGATGAGCGAAGCGGATTTTCAGGATTTTGCTGACCAGTGGTTTGCAGCAGCAATGGGCAGAGCATTAGATCTAACGGTGTTCGATTCGCCGCGCGATATCCCCCATCATCGTAAACTGACATTGACTTTTGAAAATGGTCAGGTATTGAAGATCCGTTTTGATCAGGGAATGGGTTACTGGCGCGTTAACTTTGCATCGAAGTGGTATCACTTTGACTTCAACGATAACGTTTCTTTCCAGTTGGCCAATATGGCGCTGGCCTGTAAGGAAGGAAATGTGGCCAACAGTGAAGAGAGCTGGGCAACGGATGTGCTGGTGGAAGTAATCGTTTCCTGATATTTAAACGCTCCCGATGCTGTGTCGGGAGCGGTTTTTCATTCAGGCGGCTTTCTGTTTACCAGCAATAACCTAAATAAACTCCTGCACTTGCTTTTGTTTCCGCGCCGACAGCTTGCATACCTGGCGCAGCGACTGCATCAGCTCGCTCTCCTGTCGGGCGGTGAGCAAAATACAGCCTTCTATTACCTTTACGTCTACTGCTGTGCCCGTAGCAAAACCGGCTGCTTCCAGCCATTGTCCTTTCATGGTAATGGCGGGAGTTCGGCGATAATCCGGATAGCGACTCGCATAGCTAACAGTTAATTGCAGATTATTCGCTGGCGGAACTTCTGGTTCAGACAGTTGTGCAATAGAATGGGCGCCAGTTATGATTACTATTCCTTTTAAATAGTAGTTGTGATTAGCGGCGCGGGTGTGTTGCAGCACATCCGCACCGCGCCAAATACCTGTATATATCATCAGAAAAGGGAGCTAAATTCCAGCTTAAAAAACCTTGGGATAAGCTACCTATAAAATAATTTCAATATAAATATTAAGGTTTATCTGGCAGGAAATAATAAGAAGCGCACCAGCAAGGTGCGCAATAAATAAGAATCAGGATTTTTTACGCGACGCTTTTTTACCTGTGCTGGCTGCACGTTCGGCTTTGATTTTTTCCAGTAATGCGGCAGCGCTGTTTTCTCCGCTGATCAATTCAGGGTTTTCTGCCCGCCACTGCGCAGTAAGTTCACCCCGGAATGCTTTCGCCAGGATCGATTGCGTCAGGTTATTGACGCGTGAAAGCGCGTTGTTGACCTGTTTTTCTATGGTGTCGGCATAGGCGAAGAGTTGTTCGACACGGCGGGCGATTTCCACTTGTTCTTCAATAGATGGCTTAGGTATAGGAATTTCAAGCAATGCTTTCTGCCCTATATTTCTCATTGATAGCTGATTTCCCGTGGAACGAAACTCAATTTCCTTCCTACCATAACAAGAGCGTAGAAAAATATTTATCCACGGCTTATCGCTATCTATCATGACTAAACGCAAAACTTTGTCACTTAGCATAAGGTTCTTGGTTACCTGCTTTACAATTACAGGGTTCCCTAAGAGTTCGAGAGTATTCGCCCTGGATATCAGAAAATCACCAACAGCTATTCTTCTTGACTCAATAAATAAAGAGTCATCAGGGAGAGTTTTACTTTCTTCCTCATTATATTCTCCCCAAGTGACTGCACTAATCTTTACAATCCCATATTGTTGCTCATGAGGTGGCGTTTCAATACATTTAAGGCTTTTCCCGGCCTCAATTTTTTTTACTATATGGCTTAAAGCTACCCTCTCCCATTTATCATGAGAAAATTTGTTTTTACTGCGCCATGATTCTGTCAAACTTCCATTAACTGCTGCCCCGAGAACCGCCTGACGAAAACGTTTCAGGATTTTTGGGATTTGCTCAAGACGTGCTTTGGTGCTGTCTACCTGCGCCAGTAGCGTATCGAGTTTTTCAGCGATAATTTTTTGTTCGGCGAGTGGGGCTAAACGCAGCGGTGCTTTAAGGCCATCAGATGTTCCCAGACGGGGCATATTTACGCCATAACTAACGTCACTCACATATCCTAGAAATGTTGAACTTTTTAACCAAAAAAATAGATATTTGTTGCAGCAAGCTGGTTCTGCATTCATTGGAATAATTTCAGTGGTACATACGCCATCATCGCTTGCAATGATAATTTTATTAAGATAGGGACGAAGCTTACCGTAAAGAACATCGCCTTTCTTAAAGCTATTTTTAGTACTTTTGAAAGGTCGATTGCTGGCGACTACTTTATTAAGTAATTTTGATGAGTCCTTTTCGATATCTTCTAGTTCCAGCACCCATGTTTCGCCATTAACATCAGATAAGTCTTTTTTAGAGGTTTTACCATACTCGATGACATTACCTAATTGAGTGTCAACCCACCCCTCTGGCAAATTCCCCGTACTCATCCCTTCACCTCACCAAATGCTTCTTCCAGCAATTGACGCTGCGCATCGGCTTCATCGCTAGCACCCAGCTCACGCATCAGCGCATCCAGTTCGCCCATCGCCTGTACCAGTTCGCCCATCGCTTCTGCCGCTAAAATATCCGGCTCCGGCAGGTTGTCGGCAACAATACTGTCTTTATCTTTCAGCCAGGAGATATCCAGCGAATCGGACTTCGCCGTGCGGATCCACTCGCGGCTGAACTTGCGCCAGCGGCTGGTAGCCAGATGTTGATCGGTGTTTTTGTTCTCTTCACTGTCGGCAATTTCAGTCTCTTCAGCGTGAAAACTCCACTCACCTTCACTACGCTGGCTTAAGCCGTGCGGGTCTTCGCCATATACGCGCTCAAACGGCTGTAAATGGTCGTCGGTAAACGGCGTGCGCTTGCCGAAGCTCGGCATATTGGTACGCAGGTCGTACACCCACACGTCATCGGTGCAGTTTTTATCCTGAGTTGGCTTCGCCACAGTGCCTTTGGTAAAGAACAGTACGTTGGTCTTCACGCCCTGAGCGTAAAAAATACCGGTTGGCAGGCGCAGAATGGTATGCAGATGGCACTTATCCATTAAGTCTCGCCTGATTTCTAAACCCACCCGATCAAACAACACGTTATCCGGCACCACTACCGCTGCACGCCCGCCGGGGAGCAGGGTTTCAACGATATGCTGCATAAAGCAGAGCTGTTTGTTGCTGGTCGGGTGAACGAAGGTGCGGGTAATATTGGTGCCCGCCGCGCTGCCAAACGGTGGGTTGGTAGCGACCACATGCGCCATCGGCAACGTTTCACCATCGCTACCCAGCGTGTTACCCAGACGGATCGCGCCACCGTGGTCGAGGTTCCCTTCAATATCGTGCAGCAGGCAGTTCATCAGCGCCAGTCGGCGAGTGCCGGGCACCAGTTCCAGGCCAACAAAGGCACGGTGAATCTGGAAATCCTGCGTATCGTTATCAAGGTCATCGAGATCGTTAGTCTGCGATTTAACGTAGCGGTCGGCTTCAATCAGAAAACCCGCCGTGCCCGCTGCCGGATCCTGTACTACCTCACGCGGCTGCGGTTTCAGCAGGTGGATGATGGTTTTGATCAGCGGACGCGGGGTGAAGTACTGGCCGGCACCAGACTTGGTTTCGTTCGCGTTCCTCTGCAACAACCCTTCGTACATATCACCGAAGTCATCGCGGGATTTGCCGTGCGTGCCGTTGTACCAGTCCAGTGCGTCCATATAGCTGACCAGTTCAGTCAGCTGTTTGGGGTGCTCAATGGTGGTGCTGACATTATGGAATACCGCCTGCACCAGTTTTTGACTGTCTGCCCCCAGATGCACCAGCAGGTTACGGTAAAACTGCATCTGCTCTTGGCCGATACGGGATTTCAGATCATCCCAGCGATAGCCTTCCGGCAGGTAGTCCGCTTCCTGGCCGGTCTCTTTACACATTTTCAGAAACAGCAGCGAGGCGAGTTCGTTAACGTAGTTTTGATAGGAAACGCCGCCATCGCGCAGGTTATCGCACAGCTTCCACAGCTTCGCGACCAGATCGTTATTATTCATTGAGAGTTCCGTAAATAAACAGCGGCCCTTATTGGGGCCGCAGAAGAAGACATTGTCGGGAATGATAACGCGTTAAGCTGGCTCGTCCCAGATGTAATCGCTGAACTTATCGAGCAGGTTGTCGAGATTATCATCGAACGTTTTTTGCAGCATCGCCTTGCCGCCACGCCGATGAAAATTGCCCGTTTTAAAGACATCGTCGTCAAGCACCACCTTCTCTTTCAGCGCGGTGGCTAAACGATCGAGCCAGGTCAGTTGTTCACTGCTCCAGTCGTTTTCGCCTTTGATGCGCTCCAGCGCATAATCGACACGCTCATCAAACGGCTTCAGCGCATCACCCACCGCTGCACGACGGATATGGCCAATTAGGCGGGCAGCGATATCCTGATTGCGCGTCTCTTTCCAGGCTTTGCGCAGGGAAGATTCCTCAAAGTGCTGCCGATCAAACCACTCCTGCAGTTCGACAAGCCCTTTGCGAGTAAGGTCACGCGGGCGATTGATTACTGCCTGCAAGGCTGGCTGCGCATTTGGGGAACGTTGCACCAGCGAATCAAAAGCTTCAAGGAAATCCTGCGGCGTGTCGTAATCACCATAGAGCGATTTAACGCTTACCACTTCATCGTCAATATCGAGGAAGATTGGCGCATCATTTAAATTATTGATGTCGATTTTCAGCTTCTCAAGACGGGCAATAAAGCCGGGCAGTTTGTTGAAGACTTCGGCACTCCAGTGCGCTCCTTTTTTCCGCAGACACGAGGCGAAACCGTTAAAATTAACGCCCGCAGCGTCCTGGCATAGCTCATCCAAACGACGCACCTGCTTATCTACTGTTTCGCTGCGGTCACGGTTAAACGTGGCCAGGCCGATAATACGCTGGAGCTTGGCGACCAGCTGTTCATGGCTGTGCTCAGCAAAGCTGCGACCATCCGCCTCGATGGTTTTGTAGGTCTCGGAATCGGTGATTTCATTGACCAGCGTTTGCAGTTCAACCTGAGGACGGACAACCACCGGGCGCATGGTATCGACACTTTCCAGCGAGCTATAGATATCGACACAGTCGAAAATCTTAAAGCTGGTTTTCGCCACTGCCGGACACAGACGCGTCGCTCGGCCTTTCATTTGCTCGTACAGAATGCGGCTGCGTACCTTACGCAGGAAAACAATATTACAGATTGATGGAATATCAACGCCGGTGGTCAGCAGATCGACAGTGACGACGATATTGGGCAGCCGCTCTTTGTTAAAGCGGGTGATCATAGTCTGCACTTTACGCGAGTCTTTATCGGCATCACCGGTAATCTTGATAATCGCGTCGTGTTCCAGCTGCGGATACTTTTTCTTAAATGCGGCACGTAGCTCTTCCACCACCATATCGGCATGGGCATTGGTGACACAGAATACCAGTGTTTTTTGCAGTCCGGTCGGATCAAGATAGTCAGTCAGTTCGTTACAGACGGCGCGGTTAAACGCGGGAATAATCAGCTTACGGTTAAAGTCGGCGACCTCAAAATCCTGCTCGTCTTCCAGGGTGTCGTTAATCACTTCACCCTGCGAGCTGATGCGTTCTACCTGCTCACCCTGAGCAAGATAAACGCCATCCTGTGCATTACGGGTCGTGATCTGAATTGGCGGATCCTGGTCGATCAGATAACCGTCGATGACCGCAGTACGATAGGTATAGCGATAAACCGGATCGCCGAAGATCTGCACCGTATGCAGAGCTGGCGTTGCGGTCAGCGCGACCTTTACGGCATCAAAATGATCGAGGATACGACGATAGGCAGAAACGTAATCAAGCTGGCTACGGAATTGCAGTTCACCCTCAGTCTGCTCTTTATCAAGAATGTAGCCGCGATGTGCTTCGTCCACGACGATACAGTCGTAGCGGCCAACCGGCATTGGTTCGTCCGATTGCAGGGTGCGTTTGACGAGCGACTGAACCGTGGCAACGTGAATCTTAGTGCTGTCTTCCGGAAATTTATCCGTTAGCCCTTTGATATCAAAGATGCTGTTAAAGGTATCGCCGTTAATACGCGTATCTTCAAACGCGCTAAGCGCCTGCTCACCGAGTGAACGTCGATCCACCAGGAAAAGAATACGTTTAAAACGCTGGGACTGGATCAAGCGGAACATCAGGGCGATCGCGGTACGAGTTTTACCGGTACCGGTCGCCATCGCCAGCAGGATCTCTTGCTGCCCATTGATGATGGCGTTTTCGACAGCTCGAACGGCATCTTCCTGATAATAGCGCAGGCCCAGCTCGTTCATCCCCGGATTATTAGCAAACCACTGATTTTGTCTCTGCGGATCGCTGCCGAGCATATCCAACAGTTCTTCCGGGCGATGCCACTCCGGCAGCGCTTTTGACATATTGGTGGTGTAACGGACGTCGCGATACCAGATGCCACTTTTGGTTTTCATTGCCGCACGGTATTCACGCCCGTTGGTGGAGTAGCAGAAAGGAATTTTAAAGCGCTGTTTGTCGCTGGTATCCTGCCAGCTGACTTCATATACCGGTATCGCTTCGTGCACTTCGTCGGCAGCATAGTGCTTCAGCAGCGTATCGCGTAAGAAAGCATTATCGAAGTATTTACTGTAGCGATAAGATTCATTAAGTTTGCTGGGGACATCGATATTTTTACGTTTCGCTTCAACTACCGCGATGGGTCTAAGGCCAACAAACAGAACATAATCCGCAAAGCCTTGCTTACCCGTTTCATCTTTGCCGGTAGGCCATTCAGCAATGGCTTTATTAATACCCAGCTCCGGCAGCGCCCCTTTGGCGAAGCGCAGATTTTTGCTATCGGCTTTCCAGCCCGCTTTACGCAATTGTGCATCAATCAGGAAACGGCTCTCTTCTTCACTGAGGTCAAGTGTACGCTTGATGGCCTGATCGGTAATTTCTTTTTGGTATGCCTTACGTTCCTGTTCAGTCTGTTTCGCCAGCTCCGCATTTTTCTCGGCTAATTGGGCTTCAAGTGCCGCAAGTCGTGCCCGGGTTTGTGCTTCGGTTTCCTGCTGTTTACCTTCCAAAATAGCGATATAGCCATTCAGACTAACCAGCTTCTGCTGCTGTACATCCAGTTCTGACTGACTCTGCGCTTTTTCACGTGATTGCTGTTCAAGCTGCTGTTTTAGCGTTAGCACTTCCTGGTGATAAAGGTTTTCGCCACGTTCCGGCAAAGCAAAAACAGGCACGGGAAAGTCATAATTTTTGGTTACCAAACGGTAGTACCAAACCCCCAAACGGAAGCCAAGCCGCAAGCACATCTGAGCATCATCGAGATCATTATGGTATTCATGCACCGCCTGGTTACCGATTCGGCGCAATTTGTGGAATACAGAAAGGATGTTGTCATCAACGAAGGAAATTTTGCCTAGTTCGCGCAGGAGGTCGTGTTGATTCTCGCAAGGCGGAATGCCTAACAGCAGGCCAAGATGTTTAGCCGTCGCTTCGCCAAACATACGCATTTTAACCAATGTAGTGTTGGGATCATCCGGATAATTGTTTTCCGCCGCACAGGCGATGGCATAGGTGAAGTCGTTTACACCCTTAAGGAAGTCAAAATTGGATTTGTTCATCATTGTTATTAATCCATTGCTGTATCAGCTTTTCCATACATTTCAGGTTTATAAATTTTTATCTTAGCTTCCCACCCTTTTCAGAGCAATACGAAAAGTTGTATCAGATAACTAAAGCTAAAGAACGAGTCTACTTTTTTGATGTTGTAGCCGCTTAAACAGTACCAAGATTTTACAGAAACACTCACTCTTGGTGAGCGTATCACTTGGTTTTATAGCATTACGTAATCATTGTTATTGTTTAGATATGTTATTAATCTTTAAAATCGAGCAGGTTTCCTGTTCGCATTCAGATTACTAGCCATCCACTACGACATCAACCTACGCTTTTACAGATTTACGGCCTTGCAGATTTAAGCCGTACAAATTTTCACGCTACTTATAGGTACGTTAAATACCTTTTCAAAAACTCCGTATACATACAATCAATACCAAAAGGGAATATAACCGTCTTCGTCCTCGCATTAGTAAATTGATGTAGATTGAACAGGATAAGTTTAGAATAAAAGATAATTCGAGGAATATTTTCCAGGGACCGAAGCTCAGGCATAAAAAGATCAGCTCGTAACCGGCTTTGATTTCTACACCTCTATTATTGGTGAGAAGGAATGACTCGAATCCCATACCTAACAGTATAATATCAAGGTAATTTATAAACGGAAATAAAACCCCACCCGCACTTGTCCCCACAAGTTAAAATCCGTACAACATAGGCACAGTTAGCGGGTATAAAGCCATATCAGCAGAACACAGATATGGCTTTAAAAGCAATATGCAAGCGGGGAGGAAAGCTTTTTTAGAGAGACACGTTGCCAACAGTACTAAGCGAAACCGGTGATGAACGCGAAACAAACGTTAGCATCAAATCAACTAGTATTACGCTAATTCCCATGGCAAGTCCTTACGTCTATTTACTGGTTTCATAGTGCCCGCGTTTCTCAACTGTTGAGCGGCCCAGCGAATGTCATATTGCCACGTATACAACATATCCCCTGAATCCCTGAGCTCAGCCTCGTAGCTGTCCCATACGTACTTTGAAACTTCACGCGGCCAGGCACTGCCACCCCGCTCTTGTAGACACTCAATGATCCATTGTTTCATGCTTTCCCTGGTTACCATCAAAATCTCCTAAGCGCCTACCGATGATTAAAAGAAAGTAATAATGACATTAACTGCTTCCAACTGTGAGCTCAAGCAATGAAATTAAAAAATAATATTATCTATTCCATAGCGCTTTGTGTATTTTCCCAGTCTGATGATAATCAGTAACCAGTCCAATAAAGTATTTAAAATCCCTGTTCTCTATTACCAATCGGTTTACCGACTGCCAATCCACACTGGTGCGTTCGCGTGCCGGGATCAACGTCTGGCTATTAGTAAAATCTTGTGGATCCAGAAGAATGACGCCGATACCATGCAATGCACACAGCATCTGCAATTCACGTTCTACGCTACGCTGTTTATCTTCATTAATTTCAGTGGCAACCAGATAGCCAAAATGCGCCCAGCTGGAATTGCTGACCGCCTGGAAAAAGCATTCTCGTACGTTGCTGCGGTTCAACTGTTTTTTCACTTCAAAAGACCACAGGCGCGTTAAACGTCCTTCACTATGGCGAACGCAGTTTTGCACAACCGCATCCCACTCCTTTCCCAACGGCTCCAGCGCAACAATATCAGGGTAAAGCCAATGGTTACCACCCAATCCTTTATTATTACTGGAACGCTTTTCGTCAATGCGGCGACAGAACAGCCCTTCTTCTTGTGAAAGATACTCGATTAATATCGGATATAAAGAATGTTCGCTAAAGCTGATTGTTTCCACCGTCGGCTCAGGCGTGATATCAATATTTTCCTGTTCAACGGCAGGCTCGCTCCAATAAAACAGGCGTGGTCTCGGTTTGTCCCGCGTCATAACCTGAGGGCAAAGCATTTTTGCCTGAATAGTTCGACTACCGCCTATTTCAGCCGCGATTTGACTTAAAAAATCTTCATCACTGGTAAATCGAGGATTTTGACGTTTTTCGGCCAGTTCGGCACTATAATGATCAATTATTTTTTGCGCAAGCTGACGGGCCGTAAACTGCTCTTCGGGGTTCGCCTGTAATACATTAATAATCATTTGAGGACGACTGGTCATATTTCTCCTACATGTACGTATATGTTGTTATCTCATAACCATACTATGATACACAGGAATTATTGTGGAAAATTCCTTTAAAATCATAGGCTATGACATTTTACTGTTTGGTCAAACCAGTACCTTCAACCCATGCTTCTGCACCACGCTAAGCAGTTTCAGCGATAATCCACTTGGACGTTTTACACCGCTTTCCCATTTCTGCACCGTTGACACACTGGTGTTCAGGTAACTGGCAAAAACGGGTTGGCTAACGTTCAGCTTCTCGCGCAGCGCTTTAATCTCAATGGGTTGAAGCTCATCAACGTTATTAAGGCACGCTTTATCAAAATTGCGCATCGTTTCCTGTGGGATAGCATCAACGCTGAACAATCCAGAAGCCGCGCTGTGGATGGCCTCAAATGCAGGACTTTTGAATTTACTTTTTGCGGTCATGGCAAATCTCCACCAGTTCTTTACTCTTAATCAGTGCCGCAATCTTTTCATCAGCAAGGGCAGCGTAGTGCTTTGCTAACTCGCGGAATCCGGCCAGTTCGCGATTATCAATGTTTGCCATATCCTGTTTGGCATAAAGGAACGTGTAAAACCAGTGCTCCCCGCCTTTCGCCAGGATAATGGCGCGATCGCGATTCTGGTTCAGCCGTTTTTTGTAAACGCCCCCACCAAGATCGTCAGCCTTACCTTGCACTACCGCCTCAATAGCCTGGCATAACTCACTATCTTTAATCGCATGAGATTTAGCTGCCTTGTTGAACCATTTAGTTTTGAATACGCGCATCAGGCTGACATCCTGTTACCTTAACTATAGCACCTGGTGCTAAATTACTCCGTTTGCTCGCTGATGCAAAGTGCATAAAGTCAACAAATTTGGCCGTATTTTTAACCGCGCATATTCGCTGTCAACGGACATTCACAATGTTGCCAGTATCAGGACGATACCAGTGGCCTTTAAGAAACGCCTTTGGGTGGTCACGAGCCAAAGTCATATGAAATGTTTGCGTGTCACGCATGAAAGTGATACCACAGTACAAAGCTGCCCCAACCGTCGAGGCAAGCAATCTCACTTAACGACTCATGAATCTGTCACACCAGTTCGGGTGCCGAACTGTTCACTTTTACAGAAGATTTGAACCGATACCTGGGCAGGCCAATGGCCTGAGGGGATAATCTGCAATCGCAGGAAGCTGCAAAGAGTGCATTATCGGCGCCCCGCAATACCTCAACAACTGCCCGCTTTGGCGCTCGGGTATCCGTTCAAGGCAGGTCAATATGATTATTTCTGTTATTAAGCTTCAGAGAAATGCAGCTCGTTGAAATTGTGAGAGGTTTGCTATGAGTAAATTAAGTCAATGGGAGGTTATGGACACAAAAAAAGCCACCCTAAGGTAGCTTCTGTTGCATACGTGGTGCCGAAGGCCGGAATCGAACCGGCACGCCTTGCGGCGGTTGATTTTGAATCAACTGCGTCTACCGATTTCGCCACTTCGGCACTGAAGGGTATGCGGAAAACGTTGTGGATTATACCTTTACCCCTTGTTTCCGCAACCCCTATCGGCAGGCTTAAGCGCAACTGCTGAAAAAAACGCCTGCTTGCTCACAGACACAGCGTTGTCGCTGGTAACTGCTGATGGCCTGGCGGTACACTCCTCCTCAGGATTCGGGCTGCCATGGAAAGGAGCAAAGGATGCAAAAATCCCGCAATTTCAAGAAACGCTATCTGCTGGCTTTTGTGCTGGTTGTTCTGTCCGCCTGTGCTTTCTGGCAGATCATCCACTTTTCGCCTTTTGAAGAAGATTTAATTCGTAAAATAAAGATTAATAGCGCCACTGAGCTTTATGTAACGGAAAGCAGCGCAGGTGCGACCACAGGTTTTGTCTATAAATACTATTTAGTCCCTGCCGGAGTTACGGATAGCGATTTTCAGCAAGGGATCGAAAAGCGCTATTTTTCGTTTCTTTCCACTTCTGATAAGAACGCGCAAACTTCGATACAGGGCAACGCTGTTTATCTGACCGTAAAAGGTGATATCTGGCACTTCAGTAACCTGACCAACTTCGCTACCACAATCCACCTGACCTTATCGCCATACTGAACACAAAGCCAGCACCTGGCTGGTTTTGCTTAAATCTGGCCGACGCGCCTGCTTTTCCAGGACTACTCTTAAAGCCGGGCCTGCCGGGCCGGTACGGCGTGCGGCGGGGAACTCCACATCAATCCCGCAGTCCGACTGTGGAGATCGGCGCGCGTTGGGGTTGGGCGGCGCCGGACAATTCAGAAAGGGTATAAAAATGAAAGCAGCAACTAAGATAGCTTTGGCATTGACGGTTTCTTCTTCCTTGTTCGCCGGCGTGGCTTCTGCCGCCAGCTGGCAGGATCAGCTGAACAGCGCGGCGAATTCGCTGACGCAGGGCAATGCTAATAACACCACTTCTACTGGCCAGGCCAGCAACACTTCTATTGGCGCGCTTACCGGCCTGCTGGACGGCGGCAATCAGCAGCTCAGCTCTAACAGCATGACTAACGCCGCTGGCGTTCTGCAATATTGCGTGAAGAATAACGTGGTGGATAACAACGTTAGTTCGGTGAAGGATCAGCTGCTGAGCAAGCTGGGCCTGACGGATACCACTAAAGCGCAGGAGACCACCGACTATAAACAGGGCCTGATGGGCCTGTTGAATACCGGTAGCGATCGCCAGGTGAACCTGAAAAGCCTGGGCAACACCGAGCTGGGTAAAAAGGTGAAAACCAAAGCCTGTGACCTGGTGCTGAAACAGAGCAAACAGTTTATCTCTTAAAGTCAGACGAGGCTGTCCCCTCGCCTGCCTTCCCGCGCCACGGATGGCGCACCTGCCCACTACTCCAGCACCGAAAGCTCGCCCTTCTTCTACTTCACAATCAGCTTAATCCCCAGCGCGGCCATCACGCTACCGCCGATCCTGTCGAACGTCGCCTTATAGCGCAGATAGGTGTTGCGCGGGCCGCTGGACGATAGCGCATAGGCCACAAAGGCGTACCACAGGCCGTCCACCAGCATCGACACTATCGGCAGCGCCACATACATCGCTGGCGTGATGACTTTCGGCAGCAGCGCGGCAAAGATACCAGCAAACACCACTGCCGTTTTCGGGTTACTGATTTGTGTGACAAACGCGCTCAGAAAGGCGCGGCGGAAGCTTTTCCCCATATTGGCGTTAGCGGCTACGTGCAGCGGCTCTTTCGCGTGGCGGAACATTTTAAACGCCATCCACAGCAGATAAAGGCCGCCGCCGGTTTTCAGCACCAGCCATAGCCACGGCACCGCCGCCAGCAGCGTATGCAGGCCCATCAGCGCTATCAGTGAAATAACAATGGAGCCAATCCCCATACCCAGCGCCGCGCCCATGCCCGCGCGCCGCGAAGAGGCTACCGCCGTACGAGCTACCAGGATAAAGCTCGGGCCAGGGCTCATCGCACCCAGCGCCAGCGCGCCGCCAATCGTTGCTACTGCAATAATGTTCGCGTCCATCATTTCCTCGCCGCAAAAATAAATAAACTACAGGATTTTGCGGCGGGCGCCATCTTTGATCCTGTCTGTGGCTTTCGCCCCGGCTCTGCGGTTTGCATCTTCTCCGGCCAGCCTGCATTATCGTTAGCCGCCGATCCTTCACTTTTTCTTAAGAGAACATCATGCAAATGGATTTAACAACGCTGTTGGCCGAACGTGATGCGCAAAAGCATAAAGCGGAGCTGGAGAAGCTGCGCGAGGAGAATCAACGTTTACTGCAGCAGGTCAGCGACCGTATCGATCTGGCGAAGGCCGAGATTACCGAAAGCGCCATTAATAAAACGATGTCGGTGCTGGATAACACCCGTAAATGGGTTCTGGGCATTATTGTGGTGTTTGCTTCTGTTCTTACGCTGGCGGGCGTTATTGGCATTAGCGGCATGAGCAGCAAGATGACCGAAATCGTTACCGATAAGGTTAACAGCTGGCTGCGTTTTGACGATGGCAACAGCGGCAGCCATCAGATTATGGATGAGCTGCGCACAAACGCGCTGCTGGATTCGCTTACTCTGCGCTACGCCAGAGACAATGCCAGAGGCGGCGGCAACCAGCCGCATCTTAATACGGCCGAAAAGCAGCGTCTGATGGCGATCATCCTCAATCCGTCTTCCGATAATTTTCAGTTCAGAGATGCGTTGAGTTTGTTAATCGCCAGCCGGGGCATTTTTGGCCTGGTTTATGAAGACGATACCGGCAAGAAAATCGCCGGGGTTCTGAGCCGCAACGATTTCAATAACGAGAAGAAAGTCGCCGTGCTGGAATTAATGAAAAAAGAACGTGCGCTTTATCCGTTCTCTTTGCAGATGCTGAACGATCGCAGCAAAGGCTATGACGAAAATATCCTGATGGACGCCTTCGCTAACGTGCGGCAGTTCGATGAGAATCGGGCGCGCCAGTTCGCTCAAGCGAATCTTAATACCTTTAAATCCGCACATAATCGCGTCGAGCTGGCGAAGTTTCTGATTGATATTGGTGCCGATGGTGCTGATATCGATGCGTTGATGACAGAACTCTATCGGCAGCAGCAGCTACAGCAGCAGAAAAGCTTTGTCTGGGATGGCTACTATCAGGCGCTGATTTTTGCCCGAATAGAACATGGATTAGCAGCGGCTTCGCCAGATATTCCTGCTTTAACGCAGCTGATCGCTACCCAAATGGATAAGGGTCTACAGCTGACGATTTCCAATTTTGGTATCGGCAAGCCCTGGCTCTATTTCTCTCTGGAGAAGAGCAGCGATGCCCTCTCTCTGCCGGAAAAGCTGTTCGGCAATGCCGCTTTAGTTGATGCCATAGTGAAGGCACAGCCGCTAACTGCCGATCGTCTGCGAAAAGTCAGCGACTTCTTCCAGACCACCGATCGAGGGGCCTGGATTACTACGCTGATGATGACGCCAGCCGCCGCAACCCGGCTGACTTTAACCGATGGACGAAAAGCGCTGGGCGATGAGATCCTTGATTCGGTCTGGCTGCGCGTAGAGGAAAAAGCAGGCCAGCCGACGCTGATTGCAAGCTGGCGCGACAAAACCGGTAAAGTGCGCGAGGGGATTGTTGCCGATATCGCTAATGGTCAACAGGCCCGCTTCCACGTCGATTTTGACAGCTGGCAGCTGGATACCTGGCGCTGGAAACCCGATCTTACTAATCCACTATACTGAAGCCCCGGCGGAGCGAAGCCGTGCGCTATTTAGCTGAAATTGACTGGAAGTGGGCAAGCTTTTATGAACAAAGAAACCGAACTGGCGAGAGCCAAACGTCTGCCGCTGCTGCTGCTGTGCGGCGCGGCGCTGCTGTTTATCGCCACCGTGCTTTATCCCATCTGGCGTCCAATGAACCTTTGGGTCGGCGCGCTCAAGGCGGTTTCGGAAGCCGCGATGGTTGGCGCTTTGGCGGACTGGTTTGCGGTTAGCGCGCTGTTTCGCCGCGTGCCGATCCCGTTGGTTGGCCGCCATACCGCTATCGTGCCGCGTAATAAGGATCGCATTGCCGATAACCTGGCGCTGTTCGTGCAGGATAAATTCCTTAACACCGATTCACTGCTGGCGCTAATCCGCCGTCACGATCCGGCGCAGATTATCGCCCGCTGGCTAAGCGAGCCCGTTAATGCCGCCCGCATCAGCGGTTATCTGCTGAAAGTGGTGCGCGGCTTTCTCGATCTGGCCGATGATGCGCGCATTCAGGCGTTTATGCGCCGCGCTATTCATAAGGCGATTGATAAAGTCGATCTGACACAGTCGGCGGCGCTGATTCTGGAAAGCCTGACCAAAAACAACCGCCATCAGGCGCTGCTGGATGATGCTATCGCTCAGTTGCTGCACCTGATCAACAAGCCGACCACGCACGATTTTATTGCCCAACAGGTAATGCGCTGGCTGAAGCGCGAACATCCGGTGAAAGAGAAGATCCTGCCGACGGAATGGGTTGGCGAGAAGAGCGCCGAGCTGGCGGCCAACGCGGTGAAATCGATTCTTAACGATATTGAACAGGATGGCACGCACGAGCTGCGCCAGGGCTTTAACCGCGCGGTGCAGAGGCTGATTGAGCGGCTGCGCAAGGATCCGGAAATGCAGCTGAAAGCGGAAGAGATCAAAAACTATCTCAAGCAGGATGAAGCGCTGAACAGCTATATCGCGCAGCTGTGGGGCGATCTGCGCGGCTGGCTGAAGCAGGATCTGGATAAAGAGGACTCCGTGCTGCACGCTAAGGTCAGCGCTTCCGCGTTATGGCTGGGCGAGACGCTGACTCAGGATGCACAGCTGCGCGCGTCGCTTAACCAGCATATGGAAGAAGCGGCCACCAGCGTGGCGCCGGAGTTCTCAGATTTTTTAAGCCGCCATATCAGCGATACGGTGAAAAGCTGGGATGCCAAAGATATGTCGCATCAGGTAGAGCTGAATATCGGCAAGGATTTGCAGCGCATCCGCATCAACGGCACCGTGGTCGGCGGCGTAATTGGCCTGATACTTTGGGCGCTTTCACAGCTGCCTGCGCTGATATAACTTTGAGGGATATCTGGTAAGCACCTGCCGATGCGAGTGCAAAATTTATGATGTTTTTAGCGAGCCCGTTATACCTGCGTATACGGGCGGAGCAATAATAAAAAGCGGCCAAATATCCGAATTTAAGTGAGAGAGCCACGCCTTGTTTACTCTCTGGCTTTTCGCGGCGTATGATTCCCTGTGAAGCGCGAAAGGACGATAACACAAGGAGTGTATCAACATGGCCGCATTACAATTTCCCTGCACTATATTTAAAACCCGGAACCGGATGGACGACCATAGCGCCAGCGATATGTGCTGTGGCGATCTGACCGAGGCACAGCTGAAAACTCATTACGGACTGAGCTATATCTCTGACCGGGCCGATCCCTGGACACTAACCCGGCGTACAGCCTTTGATAGCCCACGATCCCGGTTCTGCTGCAATACACGTCCCAACGGTGAGAAAATTACCCGCCAGCAATGCGCCGCTATCTTGTTTGATGAGTTCCGGTACTTATCCCGCCAGTTCTCACGATATGGGCCGTACCAGTATATGATCGAAAAGATGATTACTCATATGCAATACGGTAATGGTGCATCTTTTCGGGATGGGGTGTTGGATCGGGCACTAAAGGAGCAAATTCTTAAAGACTATACTGATAATAGTTCAAGGTTAAGAGTGAAAAATGTTCTCAAAGCCAATATTGACTGGGAAAAAAAATGTTATCCGGCAGAGAAAAAATACAGGATAAGGAACGCTATTTCGAAAGGTAAATTACCAAAGTTTAACCGATTACAGGATAATTTTAACGGTATGGGTATTACTGTCCACGATACTTGGGCAACACATATCACCCTAAAATCGCTACAGATTGCTAATGACCGTTATCAGGCAGTGGTACATTACAAAGTTCAGGATCACTTCGGCCTTGATGTAGAGGATATTTCAAAGTTCAGGTTCAACCACTTTCTTTTTTTTCGTATTTGGTTTGTACTGCAGCGGTTTGATCAATTTAGATTCAAGCCGTTTATGACCAATATGGAAACTACTATTGAAATCAGTGGGGGCCGATATGACGTTTAAAAATAAAAAAACAATAAGTATGCTTTTACTCATGGTGGCTATTATTACAGGATACATAACCTGGCTACTGCTACGTCCGGTAAATATTATCGCCGTTCATGGCAGAGGAGAATTCAGCGATATTTTAGTTAAGAACTTCCCCATTACCGCTCGCGGGAAAATAAAATGGTGGCT
Source organism: Pantoea sp. sgz302252 (assembly GCF_042610525.1). GTDB lineage: Bacteria > Pseudomonadota > Gammaproteobacteria > Enterobacterales > Enterobacteriaceae > Erwinia. The sequence continues at coordinate 139,678 of NZ_JBHDVM010000003.1, read as the reverse complement.
GGAAAACACCCCTGTCTTACAAGATAAGTATAAAGTACCTAATCCGGCAAAAGATGGTTTTTTCTCTGTTACCTTCTGGTCATTTGGAGAAGGATACAAGGAAACCGATGGCTATGACAGGCTCTGTTTTGACGACAAGGAACCGCCTTTAAACTGTATTGAAAAAGATGCCCTTTTCTCTGTTGATAAAAGCCCGAATCTGGGCACCGTTTTCACAGTCTATGAGGGTGGAGTCTATCGTTTAGACGATAACCGCAACATCGTTGAAATTAAGCGTAAATAACAGGGTTTCCCTTGTACAGAGACAGCAGCAGAATCATGTTTTCTGACTTATGCCCCATGCACCGAGCAGGAAATGAAGCGCTGTTCCTGTTGCCGAAATAGTCCTTCAGGCAGTTTGTTATTTACAGCCATAAAACAAAACCCGCGCCTTGCGGCACGGGTCTGCATGTCTTCCATTAATACGTTGTCAGTGAGTAATGGATTACCATTTTTTATCGACATCGGTCAGCTTGTTTGGCGCTACCTTGTCGTCGGTCAGCTCGTTCTCACGAAGATTGTTCTCGGTACGAGTCACATCGTTCTTCAGAGAGTTATTGCCGGTCAGGTTATTCTGCACACGGTTTTCATTGGTGTGCTCAACTTCCACTTCCTGACGGCGCACGCTGTCTTTCACTGTTTCGACACGGGCGGTCTCTTCACCACGCAGGCCGACTTCTTCTTTAATGCGCGCGGTTTTCGCTACGGTTGGGATCTCATGAGATTCCTCAACCTCAATGGTTTTTTCTGACCAGTCCACGTCGTTCAGATAGGCCGGCTCATCTACCGCGTGACGGAAGACTTCCGCGTGCTGGTCGTACAGGGAAATATCTTCCGATACTTCATCTTCTACGGTAAAGCGGCGCAGACGTACGGAACCATCATTAATCTGGCGCTTACCGATATCTACCTGCTCTTCCGCCAGTTTCAGCGCATCACGGTCGGTTTCTGACACTGCCAGATCGGTGCGGTCGCGGTTGAGCAGTGAATCTTGCTCGTTGCGCAGGGAATCGCGCTCGTTAATCAGCGGGTCGCTACCGTTGGTCACGGTGCCGGCTCCCAGGCTGTTAACGCCTGCGTTTGTCACTGGCGCTTCAGTTGAATCCAGCGCGCCGGTTTGCGTACCGCTCAGCAGGCCGCGATCGTTGGTTTCCCCGGCGTAGTTGCGATTAATCGGATCGCGATCCGTGTGGCTCAGCGAAGAGTAGTCAGCAGCAAAGGCGCTTAACTCCTGTTCGATGTGGTCAGCTTCATCTTTCGGTGCGCGAACCGTCAGCAGCACGCCGCCTGAACGGATGGCTTTGCTGTATTCGCTTGCGTAATCGTCGTCAACGTCATCGCCAAACAGGCGCTGCCAGAAGCTTGGATGACGGATCTCTTTATCTTCTACGCGTAATCTTTCACCGGAGATGATATCAATGTTTTTTTCTGCAATACCTTCGACGATCAATTTCTGTTTTGCCGCTTCCGCCTGGGTGACTTCGTTGAATGCGGTGACGATTTTTTCATGTGACATAAATAGATCCTCGTTAATAGGTTTAAAGTTTCTGCTTCGTAATTTTAACTTCCTGATTACGCAGAGTGACTTTCTGCTGAAACTCTTCTTTACTGGCATGCTTATGAATATGTATTTCTTCCTTAAGCACCCGCTTAGTGATTATTTCTACCTGCTCTTCAATCACGGGGATAATAAGCACATCCCCTTCCTGACGAATTTCAGCGGAATAATCATCGGCAACCTGATAATTCTTAGCAACGTGTTCGATATCAACATGCTCATGCGTCAGCTCGGTTTCCAGTAACTTCTCTACTTCTTGCGTAGAGCGGGTCAGACTAATCCGACTGTGAACCTTGCGCTGCTTAGCGATGCTGGCCTGCTCTTCAGCGAGCGGCATCGACTCCGTCTCTTTGAATTTTTCAGCAAGCGGCGCATTTTTATTTCCCATAAAGTTTACCTCTGAGATTTAAAGCCCCACAGACTAAAAAATCTTTTTATCCGGCGCCTCGTTTTGTTGCACACGCCATTAATAGTAGTAGACTGTTTCGAGACTGCCTCCCCAATTAAGCCGCAAAATGTAACAGATGTTGTAACCGCTTTAATTATATATACATTAATCTTTTTTTCTGTTTACGGAACTTTCTTACTTAAATATTGCAGATTTATGCATATAGCCGGATATAAATAAGAACTCAGGGAAATAACGCGTACGCAATTCTTTCATAATAAAGAGAATAATCGTGCAGCGAGGCGGCTAAACTCGGGCTTTGCGCAGGCTACAGCGCGGCTGTGCTGACACAGGAAAAACTCAGAGGGGCTATCAGGTTAACAAGCGCAGCCGCAGCAGCATTAAAGCTGGATAGGGCTCACAAAAAGCAAAAAAGGCGGGAAGCAGCCGCAGGCGAACCCGCGGCTGGTAAGCTTAACGGCGCTTCAACAGCATATAAACGCTGATGGCCATAAACGCAGCGCTTGGCAGCAGCGCGCCAAGTACCGGCGGAATATGGTAGACCAGGCTGAGCGGCCCAAAAATCTGGTCCAGCACGTAGAACAGGAAGCCGAAGCTGATGCCCGTAACCACTCGCATACCCATCGAGACGCTGCGCAGCGGCCCGAAGATAAACGACAGCGCCATCAACATCATTACCGCAACCGACAGCGGCTGGAAGATTTTACTCCACATATTCAGCTGGTAGCGGCCGGAGACCTGCCCGCTCTGCTTGAGGTATTTGGTGTAGTTATAGAGGCCGCTGATGGAAAGCGCATCCGGATCCAGCGCCACTACGCCCAGCTTGTCCGGCGTCAGCGAGGTTTTCCATTCGCCGGTCAGCGTCTGGCTGCCGGTAACCTGCTGCGGATTGGTCAGCACGGATTCGTCCACCTCTGACAGATCCCACAGCTTTTTATCCTTGTTGTATTTAGCGGAAGCGGCATAGCGCACCGTTTGCAGACGCCGCTCTTTATTGAAGTTGTAGATGCTGATGCCGCCCAGCTCGCTGTTGTCCTTCAGGCGCTCAATAAAGATAAAGCTGTCGCCATCCTTCGCCCACAGGCCGTTTTGCGTAGAGAGCAGCGAACCGCCCACCAGCTGCTGCGCACGATAGTTGCGCGCCATCTGCTCGCCCTGCGGTGCCACGAACTCGCCGATAGCCATAGTAAGCAGCACCAGCGGGATAGCCGTTTTCATTACCGAGGCTGCAATCTGCATGCGGGTAAAGCCGGAAGCCTGCATCACCACCAGCTCGCTGCGCTGAGCCAGCGCACCGAGGCCCAGCAGCGCGCCCAGCAGCGCCGCCATCGGGAAGAAGATTTCAACATCCTTCGGCACGCTAAGGATGGTGTAGAGCCCGGCGCCCAGCACGGTGTAGTCGCCCTGGCCGGTTTTACGCAGCTGGTCGACAAATTTGATGATGCCGGAGAGCGACACCAGCATAAATAGCGTCGCCATAATGGTGTTGAAAATCGTTTTACCGATATATCTGTCGAGAACGCCAAACATCAGACCGATCCTCCCCGGGTAAAGCGGGCGCGCAGTCGGCGCATCGGCACCGTATCCCACAGGTTAAGGACAATCGCCAGCGCAAGGTACGAGAGGTTCACCACCCACATCCAAATTGCAGGATCGAGCCGCCCTTTCGCGCCGCCGGAGCGCAGCGAGCTTTGCAGCAGGAAGAAGATCAGATAAAGCAGCATCGCGGGCAGCATAGAGAGCACCCGGCCCTGACGTGGGTTCACCACGCTAAGCGGCACCACCATCAGCGCCATCACCAGCACCGAGAAAACCAGCGTCAGGCGCCAGTGCAGCTCGCTGCGGAACTCTGGCCGGTCGGAATGGCGCAGCGCTTTGAAGTTCATCTGCTCGGCATCGTTGGGATCCAGCAGCACTTCCTGATGGCCGACGATAGCCTGATAGTTACGGAAATCCGTGATACGGAAGTCGCGCAGCAGGGCCGTGCCTTCAAAACGCGTGCCTTTATCCAGCGTGACCACCTGCGAGCCATCCGCACGCTGCGTCATATGGCCTTTATCTGCCAGCACCACGGACGGGCGAGCGTTGCCTTTAGGCCGCAGTTGCGCCAGGAAGACGTTGCCGAAGTTGTTGCCCTTCACGTTTTCGATAAACAGCACCGACTGGCCGTCTGCCGCCTGCTGGAACTGGCCCGCCGCCAGCGCCGCCGCGCCAGGGTTGGCCTTGGCGTTTTTCGTTACCTCGTTCTGGTAACGCGCCGACCAGGGGCCGAGCCAGGCGACGTTAGCCGCCGCCACTACGGCGGTAAACAGCATCAGCACCATCGCCGCTTTCACCAGTACGGCCTTGCTCAGGCCGCAGGCGTGCATCACGGTGATTTCACTCTCGGTGTACAGACGGCCGAGCGTCATCAAAATGGCTAAAAAGAGACTTAACGGCAGAATGAGCTGCGCCATCTCTGAAACGCCAAGGCCTAATAGAGTCAGAACTAAATTTGTGGGGATTTCGCCATCCGCCGCGGCTCCCAGGATCCTGACTAACTTCTGACAGAAGAAGATCAGTAGCAGAATAAAGAGGATAGCCAGCTGGCTTTTGAGCGTCTCTCTTACCAGATATCTAATGATAATCACGCTGAATACGCCTGTGAAAACTTGTCTTTTTGCAGGAAAATCGATAGTTTCATCGCTTATACGCCATTTTTTCTCATCAATGGCCTCGGTCGTAGCTAAACTAGTATGACAATAATCGCGTTCCGGTGGTGCAAAAAAAAACGTTTACCCGATTATTCCTAAGGGTCATCACCCGAACACAACCCGACGCCCGTAACGCTTTACGGCGCGTTGTCCCGGCCTGATGCGGTGAATAAGCGCTACATTCTAGCCGCAGCAAGCGCCGTTGTCTTTAAGATTCAGGAGAGTGCATGGAGTTCAGTGTAAAAAGCGGTAGCCCGGAAAAGCAACGCAGTGCCTGCATTGTGGTGGGCGTGTTTGAGCCGCGCAGGCTCTCACCCATTGCTGAACAGCTGGATAAAATCAGCGAAGGCTATATCAGCGCCCTGCTGCGCCGCGGCGAGCTGGAAGGAAAAGTTGGGCAAACGCTGCTGCTGCATCATGTGCCGAATATTCTCTCCGAGCGCATTTTACTGATCGGCTGCGGCAAAGAGCGCGAGCTGGACGAACGTCAGTATAAGCAGGTGATTCAGAAAACCATCAATACCCTGAACGATACCGGCTCGATGGAAGCGGTCTGCTTTTTGACCGAACTGCACGTTAAAGGCCGTAATACCTACTGGAAAGTGCGCCAGGCAGTAGAAACCTCCAAAGAGACGCTCTACAGCTTCGATCAGCTAAAAAGCAATAAAGTCGAGCCGCGTCGCCCGCTGCGTAAAATGGTGTTTAACGTGCCGACCCGCCGCGAGCTGACCAGCGGCGAGCGCGCTATCCAGCACGGCCTGGCCGTAGCTGCTGGCGTCAAGGCCGCGAAAGATCTTGGCAATATGCCGCCAAATATCTGTAACGCTGCCTATCTGGCTTCCCAGGCTCGCCAACTGGCGGATGCCTATAGCAAGAACATCACTACGCGCGTAATCGGCGAGCAGCAGATGAAAGAGCTGGGCATGAACGCCTATCTCGCCGTCGGCCAGGGTTCGCAAAACGAATCGCTGATGTCGGTAATCGAATATAAAGGCAGCCCGGATAAAGATACCCGTCCGATTGTGCTGGTAGGTAAAGGCGTGACCTTTGACTCCGGCGGCATCTCCATCAAGCCTGGCGAAGCCATGGATGAGATGAAATACGATATGTGCGGCGCGGCTTCCGTTTATGGCGTGATGCGCATGGTGGCCGAGCTGAATCTGCCGCTGAACGTGGTTGGCGTGCTGGCGGGCTGCGAAAATATGCCTGGCGGCCGCGCCTATCGTCCTGGCGATGTGCTGACCACCATGTCCGGCCAGACCGTCGAGGTGCTGAATACGGATGCGGAAGGTCGTCTGGTGCTGTGCGATGCGCTGACCTACGTCGAGCGTTTCGATCCGGAAGTGGTCATAGACGTGGCAACGCTGACCGGTGCCTGCGTGATCGCGCTGGGCCACCATATCAGCGGGCTGCTGTCGAACCACAATCCGCTGGCGCACGAGCTGATTGGCGCTTCCGAACAGGCGGGCGACCGCGCCTGGCGTCTGCCGATGGCGGATGAGTATCAGGAGCAGCTGGATTCCAACTTCGCGGATATGGCCAATATCGGCGGCCGTCCTGGCGGCGCAATTACTGCGGCCTGCTTCCTGGCCCGCTTTACGCGCAAATATAACTGGGCGCATCTGGATATCGCCGGCACCGCATGGCGCTCCGGCAAGGCCAAAGGCGCTACCGGTCGTCCGGTTGCCCTGCTGTCGCAGTTCCTGCTGAACCGCGCCGGTCTGAACGGCGACGATTAATCGATGAAAAACGCCACCTTCTATCTGCTGGAAAGCGATACGCCGGTCAACGGGCTCAGCGCGCAGGAAGCACTGGTCTGCGAGCTGGCGGAGACGCGCTGGCGCGAGGGAAAGCGAGTGCTGGTGGCCTGCGTGGATGAAGCGCAGGCGATCCGTCTGGACGAGGCGCTGTGGCAGCGTCCGGCCAGCGCCTTTGTGCCGCATAATCTGGCGGGCGAAGGGCCAAAATATGGCGCGCCGGTCGAGCTGGCCTGGCCGCAGCGCCGCGGCAACGCGCCAAGAGATCTGCTGATCAGCCTGCTGCCGCAGTTTGCAGATTTTGCCACTGCTTTCCAGGAAGTGATAGACTTCGTGCCTTACGAAGAAGAACAGAAACAGCTGGCGCGCGATCGCTATAAAGCCTATCGCAGCGTCGGCTTCCACTTGAATACGGCCACGCCGCCCGTGCCCCCAACGACATAGCAGAAATGGAAAAGACATATAACCCGCAAGATATCGAACAGCCGCTTTACGAGCACTGGGAACAGCAGGGCTACTTCAAGCCGAACGGCGATACCAGCCAGGAAAGCTTCTGCATCATGATCCCGCCGCCGAACGTCACCGGTAGCTTGCATATGGGCCATGCGTTCCAGCAAACCATCATGGATACCATGATCCGCTACCAGCGCATGCAGGGCAAAAACACCCTGTGGCAGGCGGGCACGGACCACGCGGGCATCGCCACGCAGATGGTGGTAGAGCGCAAAATCGCCGCCGAAGAAGGCAAAACGCGCAAAGACTACGGCCGCGACGCCTTTATCGAAAAAATCTGGCAGTGGAAAGCGGAATCCGGCGGCACCATTACCCGCCAGATGCGCCGCCTGGGCAACTCCGTGGACTGGGAGCGCGAGCGCTTCACCATGGATGAAGGCCTGTCTAATGCAGTAAAAGAAGTCTTTGTCCGCCTGTATAAAGAGAACCTGATCTACCGCGGCAAGCGCCTGGTAAACTGGGATCCGAAGCTGCGCACCGCTATCTCCGATCTGGAAGTAGAAAACCGCGAGTCTAAAGGCTCCATGTGGCATATCCGCTATCCGCTGGCGGATGGCGCGAAAACCGCAGACGGCAAAGATTATCTGGTGGTCGCTACCACTCGTCCGGAGACAGTACTGGGCGATACCGGTGTAGCGGTAAACCCGGAAGATCCTCGTTATAAAGATCTGATCGGCAAATTTATCGTGCTGCCGCTGGTGAACCGCCGTATTCCAATCGTCGGCGACGAGCACGCGGATATGGAAAAAGGCACCGGCTGCGTGAAAATTACGCCGGCGCACGACTTCAACGACTATGAAGTTGGCCGTCGCCACAAGCTGCCGATGATCAACATCCTGACCTTTGACGGCGATATCCGCGAGTCGGCGCAGGTTTACGATACCAACGGCGAAGAGTCTGACGTTTACGCCAGCGATATCCCGGCAGAGTTCCAGAAGCTGGAGCGCTTTGCCGCGCGTAAAGCTATCGTGGCCGCTGTCGACGCGCTGGGCCTGCTGGATGAAATCAAGCCTCACGATCTGACTGTACCTTACGGCGATCGCGGCGGCGTGGTTATCGAGCCAATGCTGACCGATCAGTGGTATGTGCGTACCGCGCCGCTGGCAAAAGTAGCGGTAGAAGCCGTTGAGCAAGGCGATATCCAGTTTGTACCGAAGCAGTACGAGAACATGTACTTCTCCTGGATGCGCGATATCCAGGACTGGTGTATTTCGCGCCAGCTGTGGTGGGGACACCGTATTCCGGCCTGGTACGATGCCGAAGGCAACGTCTACGTTGGCCGCACCGAAGAAGAAGTGCGTACCGAAAACAACCTGGGTGCGGACGTAGCGCTGAACCAGGACGAAGACGTGCTGGATACCTGGTTCTCTTCCGGCCTGTGGACTTTCTCCACGCTGGGTTGGCCAGAGAAAACGCCGGATCTAAGCACCTTCCATCCGACCAGCGTGCTGGTGAGCGGTTTCGATATCATCTTCTTCTGGATCGCCCGCATGATCATGCTGACCATGCATTTCATCAAAGATGAAGACGGCAAGCCGCAGGTGCCGTTCAAGACCGTTTATATGACCGGTCTGATCCGCGATGAAGAAGGCCAGAAGATGTCGAAGTCGAAAGGCAACGTGATCGATCCGCTGGATATGGTCGATGGCATTTCGCTGGAAGATCTGCTGGAGAAGCGCACCGGCAATATGATGCAGCCGCAGCTGGCGGAAAAAATCCGCAAGCGCACCGAGAAGCAGTTCCCGAACGGTATCGAGCCGCATGGCACCGACGCCCTGCGCTTTACCCTGGCGGCGCTGGCCTCGACCGGCCGCGATATCAACTGGGATATGAAGCGCCTGGAAGGCTACCGTAACTTCTGCAACAAGCTGTGGAACGCCAGCCGCTTTGTGCTGATGAATACTCAGGATCAGGATTGCGGCTTTAACGGCGGCGAGCTGGAGCTGTCGCTGGCGGATCGCTGGATCCTTGCCGAGTTTAACCAGACGGTGAAAGAGTATCGCGGCGCGCTGGACAGCTACCGTTTCGATATCGCGGCGAATATTCTTTATGAGTTCACCTGGAACCAGTTCTGCGACTGGTATCTGGAGCTGACCAAGCCGGTAATGAACGGCGGAACGGAAGCCCAGCTGCGCGGCACCCGCAATACGCTGGTCAACGTGCTGGAAGCGCTGCTGCGTCTGGCGCACCCGATCATTCCATTTATTACCGAAACCATCTGGCAGCAGGTGAAAGTGCTGAAGAACATCAGCGACGACACCATCATGCTGCAGCCGATGCCAGAGTTTGCAGAAGCCAAGGTAGACGAAGCCGCGCTGAGCGATACAGAGTGGCTGAAGCAGGCGATTGTCGCGGTACGTAATATCCGTGCCGAGATGAACCTGTCACCTTCTAAGCCGCTGGAAGTGATGCTGCGCGGCGCGAGCGCGGATGTAGTGCGCCGCGTGACCGACAACCATAACTTCCTGAAGACGCTGGCACGTCTGGATAGCCTGACCTGCCTGGCCGCTAACGAGAAAGGCCCGGTTTCCGTGACCAAGATTATCGACGGCGCGGAGCTGCTGATCCCGATGGCTGGCCTGGTGGATAAAACTGCCGAGCTGGAGCGTCTGGCGAAGGAAGTGAGCAAGCTGGAAATCGAGATCGGCAAGATTGAAGGCAAGCTCTCTAACGAAGGTTTTGTTTCCCGCGCGCCGGAAGCGGTAGTGGCGAAAGAGCGCGAGCGCATGGCCGAGTTCGAGCAGGCGAAAGCTAAGCTGATTGAGCAGCAGGCCGTTATCGCCGCGCTGTAATCAGTAAAAATTCCCGGATGCGCTTTTTGCCATCCGGGATTTTTTTATCTTTAAAATAAGACGCCGTCCTGAGAATTTTTATCTGCCGGCATCGCACAAGACGGCCATCAATCATTTCGCTTCGTTTTCGGGTAACCTTTTAAAGAAAAGATCCGCGTACATCCCGCTTCTGGCTATCAGAAAGTCTTTATTTTTCGACGCTTCTAACTGAAAAACATCGGGTTTATCTTTTGTCTCCATAACGGCCCAGACTTCCAGCACCTCGCCCTGTTGTAGTTCGCCGTGGCGCTTAACACAGTAAGCGTAGTCGCCCGCGTGCCTTTTTGTTCCGGCAATATAGATGCCTTCACCGTAAACGTTATTTTTGAGCTGTTCATGACTGTATTCGTAATCGTCACGTGCGCCTTTTTCAACGAGGTCTTTTGCACCAGACTTAGTGGTGCCGTGCCAACCGAGCAGCTGTATTTTTAATGCAGGTTGCTGACTATTGTGGGTGGCATTTTTTGCTGAGCCGCAGCGGATCAGTTTTCTTAGCCTTGCCGTAATGCCGCTAAGACAGCCGCGGTTTTTTCCTTTGCGATCGCTTTCTAAAGCTTCTTCGCATGTCATAACGTCCTTATAATTCAACCGTTTGTTTACAACCAAAACCTCCGAAGTATTCCTGACGGTTTTTAAATAGTTTGCGATACGCTTATCCGGAAAATTTTCGCTTTCAACGTTAACAGGTCTTGCTACCGTGCTAAGCCTTAATGAATTTCTAACCCTGGCAAACATAATTTTAACCGCCATATTAGTAAGAAAGTAAAAATTATATTTTTATTCATCTGTGGCGCTATCATAAAACACTCAGGTTCCATTGGTATTTTTATTGAAGGAAATTCCAACCTGTTGCATTCAGGCAGTGATAACAGAGGAACTGACAGGCAGAGCCGGCAAAGTCTGTTGTAGTGAACTGAGCAACACATTTATTAATGTTTTCTGGGTAGCATTTCAAAATTCTTTTATTTACTTTACTGGCTGTCCTTTGAGACCTGTTGGCTTAAGGAAATAGCTCAGGTTTTTTACTGGTAACCTTTTTTGTAAAAGAGCTGAATTTTTATATTTAAACATGTCAAAGAACCGTTAAAATCAAGTACTGGGATATAATAGTTACTTGCGAAAGCAACCAGGCAATCATTTTTGCCAGCGCTCTTCTTTAAGACTTTTTCGCTGCACTTAAAAATTATTTTAGCATTGTCCGCTTATTGAAAGACAACAGGCCAGCGTCATTCTGTCGCATGGCGCTTTCTGATTGAGCCGCCCATCAGTAGATCCTGCACGCGTTTTATCTTAAAAACTACCGCTAAACATAACTTTAAAAAAGCGGTGGTACATTAACGTACTGTTAATTTTTTACGGATAAAAAAACATGTCTGTTAAATACGCCGGGCCGCAGATCGCCTTTCACTGGCTGACCGTAGTTTTGCTTACCCTCGCCTATGCCACCATAGAACTGCGAGGCTTTGCCCAGCGCGGTTCCTGGCAGGGATTTGCCATGATTATTACCCATTTCAGCGCCGGTTTTTGCGTACTGCTGGTGATGCTGGCGCGTATTTTTTTGCGCTTCCGCCACCGCAGCCCGGCGATTAAACCGCCGATAGCCGGCTGGCAAAAAGGCCTTTCGCATCTGGTTCATGCCGCACTCTATGCGCTTTTTATTGTGCTGCCGATATTGGGCCTTACTTCGCGCTATCTTTCTGGCCGTCAGTGGTGGCTGTTTGGCGCGCAGATGCCGGTTTCCGCCACGCCCAATCCCGAGCTGGCAAGGACGCTGATCCAACTGCATGAAACCCTGGCGCCGCTCGGCTACTGGCTGATTGGCCTGCACGCGCTGGCCGCCCTTTTCCATCACTATTTTATCAAGGACGATACGCTGCTGCGTATGATGCCCGCTCGCCGCACGCGGTAACCCTTAAGAGATAAAAAAGCCGCCTTTAACGACGGCTTGAGACTGCTGACAAAGCTAAAAAAGCTTGAGTGAACATCTGTTTTTTACAGCAACTCCGCAGCTTGATAGCGGCAGAGGCTGAGCGGATAGGCGGGGCGCATGGACGCGCCAACCGAGCCTCCACGGACGGATTAACGGCGTGTCCGTGTTCCGATCTGCCTCTGCTGCTCTGTCACTAATTTAAACGCAACATGGGGTTTGTCATCAACCTCCTTGAGGTTATCCGGGTTCAGAAGCCGAGTTCGACGCCTTCGACCGGCACAAACTCCTCCGCGAACGCGCCCGCTACTTCTTCGGTTGCTTCGTTGGCTGCTGCTTGCGGCAGCTCGCCTTCCAGCCAGCAGTGCTCCGCCAGATAACGCGCGGAACGGATTTCCGCCAGAGGCGTCGCCAGGCCTAGTGAGAAGACAATAAGCAGCAGATTACCAAGCTGTAATTTCATCCACGGAAGATAGCTTAGCGCAGCTTTCAGGTAGAGTTTTTCACCCAGCTTTGTCCGACAGAAAACATAGTTACGTACAGCGACAAAGATATAGTTAATGCTAAACCAGCATCCCATCAGCAAGGGAATATAAAGCATCAGCCAGTTCACCATCAGACTCCCGACGGCCATGTCGGCGGCTATCCTGCCGGAAAAGAGCTGGCTGATAAAATGCCAGGCAAACCAGACGCCAGTCGCGATAAAGGGCAGCATGATAAGCAGGCTTACCAACATAATTTTGATAAAAGCTTTGGTGCTCAATGTCGCGTTAAAAAAATGGCCGCCATAAGAGTGGTTGTTGATATAGAGCGACCAGGCCATCTGCTGGCAAATGCCCTGGATAACCATCATACCAACCAGGCCAACAATGATTAACGCCGGTAGCGCACTAACCAGCTTTGTCAGCCCGCCACCATCAGCAATAAAGTAAAGAGTCAGCGAGATAAGCCCCATCAGGCCCATAATCAGCAGCACTGGCAGCACTAAAAGCTGCCAGTATGCTCGCCCTGAATCGCAGGCGTAATCAAAACGCGTGCCGCGATAGCTGCTCATTCGCGCCTGAAAACGCCAGCTGCGTATTATCAGCCAGGGAACCAACAGTAACAGAAGCAGGCTTAAAATATTCCCGACCATTGGCAAGACACCGCAGATAGCGGAATAAAGAAAGATAAAAACCACCAGCAAGATACGGCCAATAAGGATCTGTACCGGGCTGGCATGGTAATCAAAACATCCAGCGGCGATTTCCGTATTTTGGTAAAAATAGCGGCGGCGGCGAACCGTGGCCCATGCCGAATAAATGCCAAAGGTGACGATGGTTAGCAGCAGATTGACCAGCCAAATCTTAAAATATTCACCTGCTTTTCCGGAAAATATAATCTTATGCTGTGGTAATAATGATTGTTTAAGGTTCATTGTTTTCTCCCTGAACCAGAAAAATAACAGGATAAGCTCCGCTTATCGGTGGAAATAAAGCAGCGAAATTTAATCACGTTATTATTAAAGCGCCAACTCTTTTTCGTGGCCGTCAGGGCGCTGTTATCGCCAGGAGGATTGCATCCGCTTGCAACGAATGTTATTAAACTGCCAGACACTTTAAACAATGGCCTCGTTTTATGCATAACACCGCTTCGTCCGACCTGCTGGTTCGGCTTATTGAACCCGCCGACAATCCCGCTATCGCCAGCGTTATCCGTCAGGTTTCCGCCGAGTTCGGCCTGACCGCCGATAAAGGCTTTACCGTTGCCGATCCTGACCTCGATCGGCTCTACGAGCTATATAACCGGCCCAACAGCGCCTATTGGGTGATTGAGCTGAACGGTGAAATCCTCGGCGGCGGCGGCGTGGCGCCTTTACAGGGCGGCGAGGCGGACGTCTGCGAGCTGCAAAAAATGTATTTTATGCCAGCGCTGCGCGGGCTGGGCATGGCGAAAGCGCTGGCGCTGCGGGCGATGGGGCATGCGCGGGGCCTGGGCTTTAAGCGCTGCTATCTGGAAACTACCGCTTCGCTGACCCGCGCCGTGCGGCTCTACGAGCATCTTGGGTTTCAGCATATTGACGGGCCGATGGGCAACACCGGCCACGTAGATTGCGAGGTCACTATGCTGCGTTCGCTATAGGCCACGCTGCATATAGCTCAGATCGTTAACCGCCTCAATAACGAATTTTCCACTGTCGGTATAGCGGATTTTGGTTACGCTGGCGTTATCCAGCGAATGAGTGTTGGTTTTATCGCCCAGCTCGTGCAGCAGCGTCATGATAGCCATGCCGTGCGTGACCACCAGCACGCTGCCCCCGCCCTGCCGCTGCGCCTGGCTGGCTATTTCTTCAGCCGCTGCCGTCACCCGCTGCGCTACCTGCGCATAGCTCTCCGCCTGGCCTGCAGGATCGGCAGCATGGATCATGTTTACCACGTCGACGATAGTTAGCCTGCCGCTGTCGAACGCCGCCAGCATCTGCGCTGCCGAGTCGTAGCCGCCCTTGAGGGCCGCTGCCGTCTGCATCGCCTTGTTGGTATCGCCTTCGAAAGAGCCAAAGAAAACTTCCCTTAATCCCTTACGCTCCTGTACAGGCGGCTTTTTCTCCTGCGCCGCCAGAATCAAGGCTGCCGTTTCTCTGGCCCGGCCTGAATCGCTGCTCCAGGCGGCGATAAACCTGACCGGTTGCAGCGCTCGCCCGGCTTTTTCGGCTACCTCTACGCCTGCCTGCGTGAGCGGCGTATCGCTCCAGCCCTGGGCACGGTGTACACTATTAAATAAGGTTTCGCCATGACGCAGGATGTAGAGCTCCACATCCGCAGCGAATGCCGGGCTGCAGCCGGTCAGGCACAGCAGCAAAAGCAGCACATATTTTATGTTCATATTCCCTCCTGATTACAGCAAGCCAAACTTCCAGGTTACGCCAACCTCTGCGGAGAGACTTGGCGCGCGCATATAGTCGCCGTGGGCGTTCAGCACCGGCGTGCTGTTGTTGTTTTTATACGACCAGCCGTAGCCTAGCTGCGCAAATACCGACAGGTGCTCCAGCGCTTTATCTGCTGGCTGCCAGCGGTTAATCCAGGTCACCTCCCCGGTTCGCACGGTATTGTTTTTCCAGGCAAACTGGCCGTAATTCAGCTGAACGGCGCTGGCGTAACTTTTGCTGAACTGGTATTCCGCAAAGGTTGTCAGCGCCAGCTCGCCATCACGCATATAGTCTTTGCCCGCTGAAGTTAAGGCGTTAAAACGCCCGCGGCTGTTTTTCCCCAAATGGCGGTCGTAATACCCTACGGCGTTCTTTTTCTCCGCATGGGTCCAGGCGACGCCCAGCTTGACTATCCAGGGATCTTCCTGCCATCTCAGCTCTCCGGCATAGTGCCAGGCGCTGTCGTCGAACTGTTTTTTCGCGGTGGGCATCGCTTTGTAATTGGCCAGCGCCTGGCTGCCGTAGATTTGCGAGGCCAGCGCCCACTGCGGCGCCAGCGGCCAGACAAGCTCGGCGACATAGCGCCGCAGGTAATCTTTTGCCTCGCCGTAGTTCCAGGAGAGATAGCGGCCATCCGCTTTGTAGCTCAGGCCTGCGGTAAAGATGCTGTCAATGGGTTTACCGTCCAGCGTCAGGAAATGCACGCTGTTGGGTGAATCAAACATCAGCGAGCGCTCGACCCATGCCGCATCCAGCTTGAGATCTTGCCAGCCGAGCGTACCGCTGTAGCCCTGGTAGCTGTTGCGCGCCAGGCGGTAGCTGTTGGTCAACACACCGTAATCCTTTAGCTGCTGCCAGCCGCCTTTTGCGGTCAGCCCAAAGGTTTTATCGCCCAGCTTTAGTTTGAGATAGCGCTGGCCAAAACGGCCAAAACCGCCAGCGTTGCTTTTATCGAAGCCGCTGCCGTGGCTATAGAGCATCCCGCGCGTGGCGAAGTAATCGCTGGCACCGAGCTTAACGGCGCGGGTATAGGTGGCGTCAAAACCCAGCGCATCCCACAGCCAGCCCGAGCGGAAATCCAGCGCGGCGGCCTGTCCCCAGGCGTTGTGGACTTCTTTCGACTGCGCTTCGCTTTCCTTAAGGTATTTCCAGTGGTTGCGCAGCGTGAGATCTAACTGCGTGTCGTTGAGGAAACGGGCAAATTCGCTGCCGCTTTGCTGCGCGCGGGCGCTGACCGCGGCCAGCAGCGCAATTAAAAAAATCGCCTTTTTTTTCATGTTTTCTTCCCTGTCTGGCAAAATAACGCCTGCCGCTACCTCTCCTGAACGGCAGTCATTTCCTGATTTAATTCTGTTGAAACAGTGGGCCAAAATAAATCGGCTTTTTGGCCCGAGGCCACGCAGCCGATCGGCGAAGAAAAATATACGCCTGAAAAATTCCGCCACCACAGCAGAAAGCGGAATATGTGAATTCCCCCGCAAAATAGCGCATGAAGATTAAGATGAGTTAATTTCGTAAGAAAGCAGGCTTTATGAATTAAGCTTAGGGTTTATTTTTAGTCGTTCTATTCATCGCCTTTGCTCTTTTAATAAAAGCAATTAGCCTTAACAGAATTAATAGCGCCAGTTACGGCGCCTGAATATTATCGCCAGTCAGGCGTGCCGCTGTGGAAGCGTAACTCACTGTCGGGTTCGCTAATTAGCTTCGCTTCCGCCTCGCCGATTTTACGCACGCGATGAGTGATATCCGTTGCCGAGATTTCTGCCGCCAGCGCCAGATAATCCTGGTAATGGCGCGCCTCGGAACGCAGCAGGGAAAGATAGAAAGCGGCCAGCTCTTCATCAAGATAAGGCGCCAGGCTGGCAAAGCGTTCGCAGGATCGCGCTTCGATATAAGCGCCGCATATCAGCTTGTCCACCAGCGTTTGCGGCTCGTGCGTGGTGACCTCGCGCAGTAAGCCTTTGGCATAACGGCTGGCGGTAATTTTGACGTACGGGATGTTACGCGCCTGCATAATTTCCAGTACCTGATAAAAGTGATGCAGCTCTTCTTTAATCAGTAACACCATTTTATCCACCAGCGCGTCGCCGTAAGGCACTTCTTCGCGGCTGATAATGGTTTTTGACAAGGCCTTATGCTGCTCCAGAAAGGCCAGATCGGCATTTTCGCTGTGGACAAACTGTTCCCACGGCTTTAACCAGGCCAGCAGTGCATCGCCGCTCTCTTTGTCCGCCACATATTTACGGATCAGCCACATCGCGGTTTGGGCGGCCTTCAGCTCGCAGACCAGGTGATCGGTCAGCAGCAGCGGCAGGTTTTCCGGCTGGCGGGCTTCGTCGATCCACTTTTGCGGCGTGCGGCAGTGCAGAAAGGCGTGAACGGGGGCAAGAAGTTGCTCGGTAGTCATGCGGGGGATAAATCCGTCGAAATCGGGTTAAGGGCAGAACGGGCGGAATGATTTCCGCCCGCCGCTGTCAGTGACGCGTACCTGTGTCGTCTTCGTCGATGTAGTCGCCGTCTTCGTCGTCTTCATCTTCGGCATCCGGATCTTCGAAGTAGGTGCCCCAGCCGTCGTAGTCTACGTTGTACTTCGCGGCCAGATCGATCAGCTGTTCGACCTGCGCATCGATCAGCTCGGCGTTAAGCGCGCCCTCGCTGAGGATGTCGCAGCACATGACCTTGCTGCCGTCTTCCAGCTCCAGCTCTTCCGGCTCGGTGACTTCGTAACCCAGCTTGAACGCGTCTACCGCCGCCTTTTCCAGCGCGTCGAAGCTGTCGCAGGAAAGATGGTGTTCAATGGTGTAGAGCGCATCCGGGTCGCTGCCGTCATCCAGCAGCTCTTCAATAATCAGCCGCGTCTCTTCACGCTGCTCTTCCAGCAAAGCTTCATTCGCCATGATCCGTTCCTCTGTATGTGGCCATTGCTAAGTATTTTCCCACAGTGTCCTTCGCGCCACTACCTTTATACAAAAGTTTCTGCATGCCGGGGTTGAAAATGCATATTAATACAGTTAACTTGAATTTTAATTCACAAAATCCCATCAGGAGTGCTTTATGAGTCAGTTATATCAACGTCACTTTCTCAGGCTGCTTGATTTTAGCCAGGCTGAAATTACCGCGCTGCTGGCGCTGGCCGCTACCTTAAAAACCGCGAAGAAAAACGGCGAGGAAGTGCAGCATCTGAAAGGCAAAAACATCGCGCTCATCTTCGAAAAAGACTCGACCCGTACCCGATGCTCTTTCGAAGTTGCCGCTTACGACCAGGGCGCTAACGTGACCTATCTTGGCCCGAGCGGCAGCCAGATCGGCCATAAAGAGTCGATGAAGGATACCGCGCGCGTACTGGGCCGCATGTATGACGGCATCCAGTATCGCGGCCACGGCCAAAAGTTAGTGGAGTCGCTGGCGGAACACGCGGGCGTGCCGGTGTGGAACGGCCTGACCAACGAGTTTCATCCAACGCAGCTGCTGGCGGATCTGCTGACCATGCAGGAACATCTGCCGGAAAAACCTTTTAGCGAGATGGTGTTTACCTATGTGGGCGACGCGCACAACAACATGGGTAACACCATGATGGAGGCCGCCGCGCTGGTAGGTCTGGATCTGCGGCTGGTCGCGCCGAAAGGCTGCTGGCCGGACGAGGCGCTGGTCAACGAATGCCGCCAGGCCGCGCAGGCCAGCGGCGGTAAAATCACCCTGACCGAAGATATCGCCGAGGGCGTTAAGGGTGCAGACTTTATCTATACTGATGTTTGGGTCTCAATGGGCGAGCCGAAGGAAGTCTGGCAGGAGCGTATCGCGCTGCTGCGGGATTATCAGGTTAACAGCGCGATGCTGGCGCTGACCGGCAATCCAAAAGTTAAATTCCTGCATTGCCTGCCTGCATTTCATGACGATCAGACCACGCTGGGCCAGCAGATGGCCGAGCAGTACGGCCTGCATAACGGCATGGAAGTCACTGACGAGGTGTTTGAATCTGAGCACAGCGTGGTGTTCGATCAGGCGGAAAACCGTTTGCATACTATCAAAGCGGTGATGGTAGCGACGCTGGCGCAGCTGGGCTGATTTAACGCCAGGCAAACGATTACTTTTGCTTGCCGCCACAGGATGAATGCGTATAATGCCCCCCGTTTGCCTGGAGGATGCATGAAACCGATCACTGCCGACATTGTTGCCATGACGCGCCTGAATGCAGGCGGGCAGTGCCGTTTTTCCTCCTTTCCGATCTCTGAAGAAAGCCCCTCATTGAGGGGCTTTTTTTTGTCCATTTATCCGCTTGCCGGCACGCGTAGAGGAGAGTGAACATGGCTAATCCGCTGTATCACAAACATATTATCTCGATTAACGATCTCAGCCGTGAAGAGCTGGAGCTGGTGCTGCGCACCGCCGCCAGCCTGAAAGCCACGCCGCAGCCGGAGCTGCTGAATCATAAGGTGATCGCCAGCTGCTTCTTTGAGGCTTCGACCCGCACGCGCCTGTCGTTCGAAAGCGCTATGCATCGCCTTGGCGCTTCCGTGGTGGGCTTTGCCGACGGCAGCAATACTTCTCTGGGCAAAAAAGGCGAGACGCTGGCGGATACGATTTCCGTTATCGGCACCTATGTCGATGCCATAGTGATGCGTCATCCACAGGAAGGCGCGGCGCGGCTGGCGACAGAGTTTTCCGGCGGCGTACCGATCCTCAACGCCGGTGACGGCGCTAACCAGCATCCGACGCAGACGCTGTTGGATCTCTTTACCATTCAGGAAACCCAGGGCCGTCTGAGCAACCTGAATATCGCTATGGTCGGCGATTTGAAATATGGCCGCACCGTGCACTCGCTGACGCAGGCGCTGGCAAAGTTTGAAGGTAACCGCTTCCTGTTTATCGCGCCGGACGCGTTGGCAATGCCCGCCTACATCACAGATATGCTGGATGAGAAAGGCATCGCCTGGAGCCGTCACGATAGCATTGAGGAAGTGGTGCCACAGGTCGATATTCTTTATATGACACGCGTGCAGAAAGAGCGTCTGGATCCTTCAGAGTACGCCAATGTTAAGGCGCAATTCGTGCTGCGCGCTGCGGATTTAGCTGGCGCGCGTGAAAGCATGAAAGTGCTGCATCCGCTGCCGCGCATTGACGAAATCACCACGGATGTCGATGCCACGCCGCACGCCTGGTACTTCCAGCAGGCGGGCAACGGTATTTTCGCCCGCCAGGCGCTACTGGCGCTGGTGCTGAACAGTGAACTGGATCTGTAAAAGGAACTGACGATGACGCAAGATAATAAATTACAGGTTGAAGCGATCAAGCGCGGCACGGTGATCGATCATATCCCGGCCCATATCGGCTTTAAGCTGCTGTCGCTGTTTCGCCTGACCGAAACCGACCAGCGCATCACCATCGGCCTGAATCTGCCTTCCGGCGAGCTGGGCCGCAAAGATCTGATTAAGATCGAAAATACTTTTCTTACCGACGATCAGATCAACCAGCTGGCGGTCTATGCGCCGCACGCTACGGTAAACCGCATCGATAACTACGATGTGGTCGGGAAAATTTCCCCTACCCTGCCAGATACCATCGAGCGCGTGCTGACCTGCCCCAACAGCAACTGCATCAGCCGCAGCGAGCCGGTTAATTCCAGCTTTGCGGTGAAAAAGCGCAACGATAACGTGCAGCTAAAATGCAAATACTGCGAGAAAGAGTTTGCGCGCCATGTGGTGCTGGCAAGCTGGTAATCGCCTTAGCCCGGCTTATAATGGGGCGGCTCCGGGCTTACACCGGCGTCATTTAAAATGGAGGAGTTATGTCTCGCGAAATCAGCACTGAAAAAGCACCAGCGGCTATCGGCCCTTACGTGCAGGGCGTCGATCTGGGCAGCATGATCTTTACTTCCGGCCAGATCCCGGTCGATCCGAAAACCGGCAGCGTGGCCGAAGACGTTACCGCCCAGGCACGCCAGTCGCTGGAAAACGTTAAGGCGATTGTGGAAGCCGCAGGCCTGAAGGTCGGCGATATCGTCAAAACCACGGTATTTGTGAAAGACCTGAACGACTTCGCCACTGTAAACGCGGCCTATGAGGCTTTCTTTACCGAGCACCAGGCCAGCTTCCCGGCTCGTTCCTGCGTGGAAGTGGCGCGCCTGCCAAAAGATGTCAAAATCGAGATAGAAGCGATCGCCGTTCGTCGCTAAGCCCGACTCCTCTCCCGCCAGGGAGAGGAAAGCCTGCCGGATAAGCCTTTTTCCAGCCCGCCACGCGCGTTTTCTTCCCTGCCGCTCAACCCTTTGTCCCCAGCCTGAAAATTTTTCGCTGCGCCTGCATCTACAGCCCGCCAGTTAATAGCTAACCTTATGGGAGAACAACAAGGCGACAACAGCGCGAACGGACCTTATAGCGG
The DNA here is from genome assembly GCF_042610525.1 of Pantoea sp. sgz302252. Lineage (GTDB taxonomy): Bacteria > Pseudomonadota > Gammaproteobacteria > Enterobacterales > Enterobacteriaceae > Erwinia. The sequence continues at coordinate 118,668 of NZ_JBHDVM010000003.1, read as the reverse complement.
GATTGAGCAATGACTAAAAATCCACTCTGGTGGCAAAACGGCGTTATCTATCAAATTTATCCCAAGAGTTTTCAGGACACCACCGGCAACGGCACGGGCGACCTGGCCGGCGTGATTGAGCATCTGGATTATCTGCAAAAGCTGGGCGTTGACGCTATCTGGCTAACGCCGTTTTATATTTCGCCGCAGGTGGATAACGGCTATGACGTGGCGAACTATATCGCCATCGATCCGCTGTTTGGCACCATGAATGATTTCGACAATCTGGTGGCGGAGACGCACCGGCGCGGCATGCGGCTGATTCTGGATATGGTGTTTAACCACAGTTCGACCCAGCATCACTGGTTTCACGAGGCGCTGGATCGCAACAGTCCCTATCGTTCTTACTATATCTGGCGCGACGGCGAGCCGGGCGTGCCGCCAAATAACTGGCTGTCAAAGTTCGGCGGCCACGCCTGGCGCTGGCATCCGGAGAGCAACCAGTACTATATGCATCTTTGGGCGCCCGAGCAGGCTGATCTCAACTGGGAGAACGATAATCTACGCGCAGAGCTGAAGCAGATCGTTAACTTCTGGGCAGATCGCGGCATCGACGGGCTGCGGCTGGACGTGGTGAACCTGGTTTCCAAACACCAGGACTTTCCCAACGATCCCAACGGCGACGGGCTGCGCCTCTATACTGACGGGCCGCGCATTCACGAGTATATGCGTGAGATGAGCCGCGATGTTTTTCGTCCGCGCGAGCTGATGACGGTCGGCGAGATGTCTTCCGCTACGCTGGAGCACTGCCAGCAGTACGGCGCGCTGGATGGCGAAGAACTGTCGATGGTGTTCAGCTTCGATCACGTTGAGGTCGATTTCTTCAACGGTCAGAAATGGACGCTGACGCCGCTGGATCTGGTGGCGCAGAAAGCTATTTTTACTCACTGGCAGCATGGCATGCATAACAAGGCGTGGAACGCGCTGTTCTGGTGTAATCACGATCAGCCGCGCGTGGTGTCACGCTGGGGCGACGAAGGCCAGTATCGCGTGCAGTCGGCGAAGATGCTGGCGCTGGTGCTGCACGGCATGCAGGGCACGCCCTATATTTTCCAGGGCGAAGAGCTGGGCATGACTAATCCGCACTTTACCCGCATCCTCGACTACCGCGATATCGAAAGCCATAACATGTATGCCGAACTGCGCTCACAGGGCCGCGACAGCGACAACCTGCTGGAGATCCTCGCCAGCAAGTCTCGCGACAATGGCCGCACGCCGATCCCATGGCATGCCGGAGAGAACGGCGGCTTCACCACCGGCACGCCGTGGATCGGCATGTGTGACAATATGGCTACCATCAATGCGGAAGCCGCGCTGGCCGATGAGAACTCGGTGTTCTATACCTATCAAAAGCTGATCCGCCTGAGAAAAGAGTATCCGATCCTGACCTGGGGCGATTATCTGGATTTACTGCCGGAGCACGCTTACCTGTGGTGCTATTGCCGCCGCTACGGCAAAGAGGTGCTGGTGGTGGCTACTAATTTCAGCAGCGAAACTCAGGTCTGGCATCCGCCAGCCTATAGCGGCCATTGGGAGGTGCTAATCAGCAACTATCCCGATACGCACGTAACGCCGGGCGAAGTGATGCTGCGCCCGTGGGAAGCGGTCTGGTGGTACCAGAAAGAGTGGGATAACTCAGGGCAAAGCAGCCAGCGTGCCGATTGAAAAGGCTTTTATGCTGTCAGGAGAGTAACCGGCGGCCGCTTTAAGCGGCCGCACCCTGTCACTGAAGCGCTATTGGCAGGTACTCGATCGCGTTTGAGGTCGCCGTTTATGCAACCCTTTGCTATTCATAGGTTTTTATTTCCTGTGGAGCTTGTTGCATATGTTGAGATGTTTTGCAGTTTTACTGACTGGATTCCTGTTTTGTAGTCAATGTTTCGCCACTGTCGGCTTTCGGCAGCTTACTCTTAACAGCAGCGGATCGCGCCCCCTAGAGGTTGCCATCTGGTATCCCACGCAGCAAACCGGCGTAAATGAAACTATTGGGGAAAACGCAGCATTCGAAGGCAGCACCGTGCTGCGCAATGCCGTTCCTGTGCCTGGCGCTCATCCGCTTTTATTACTGTCGCATGGCTACGGCGGCAGCTGGCGTAATCTCGCCTGGCTGGCGGAAGAGATGGTTTCTCAGGGCTATATCGTAGTCGCGCCTAATCATCCGGGAACCACCTCGCAAAACACCGATTCAAATCAGGCACGGCAGCTCTGGCTAAGGCCGGAGGATTTAAGGCTGGCTATGCGTGAAATCATCAAGGATCCCACCATCGCGGGAAAAGCAGACAGCGAGCGGATTGCCGCAGCCGGACACTCGTTAGGCGGCTGGACGGTGATGGAACTTGCTGGCGCAAGATTCGATACGCGAAAATTTAGCGCCGACTGCGCGAAGCACATTGAATATTCCAGCTGTCGGGTTGCTGCTAAGCTGGGGATCGGTAATAACGCCAGCCATGCGCCACTTTCAGTCGATCGTAGCGAGAAACGCATCAAAGCGGTTATTCTGCTTGATACCGGATTAGCCCGAGGCTTTACCAGCCAGAGCCTGGCGACAATAGAGCGCCCCGTTTTTATTTTAGCGGCCGGAGCTGATTCGCCAGAACTGCCTGCGGAAGCCGAATCAGGCTATCTGGCCAGGGCGCTTCCGCCACAATGGATGAGGTATTCCCGAGTGGACGGCGCAACGCATTTTAGTTTTATGCAGGTATGTAAACCGCAGGGAGAAAAGCTGATTGAAGAAAGCGCGCCGGGAGAAGGTATAATTTGCCATGATGGCGGCAAAATGAGCAGGAAAGAATTACACCGCCTGCTGGCAGAAAAAATCAGTGAGTTTCTGAATGCGGCTTTACATTATCAGCCGCAGCCTGGCGAAAAGCCCCAGGTGCCATTCCGCTCAGACGCAGAAACTCACGGTTAAAATTTGATTTGGTCAGAAAACCGGCTTCCAGCATGATTTCCGTTATCGGCTTGTTAGTAGTTAATAATAGATTTTGCGCTCTTTTAATTCTGAAGCCGTTAATCCATTGAGAAACATTGCATCCGCGCGCTGTATTCACAGCGTTAGAAATCTGGCGCGCGGGCACACCGGATTTGCGCGCCAGCAAATTCAGCGTCAAATTCGCATCAAGGTAATACTCTTTATTTATTAAAATTTCCTCCAGCTGCGCGCATATTTTTTCCTGTTCTTCATTTCTTGTGACAGGTTCCGGCTCGCTCTGCGGCAAGTTTTTTTCTTCAGCAGGAAGCGTCCTGCCTGCCAGTAAAATAGCCAGGCAGATAAAGGGCAATACGCAGGCCTGCGCAAGAGTAATAACTAACGGCACCTGTAAACCCTGGTTAAAAACAAAGTTCAGGCTGACCGTCAGATCGACCAGCGCGGAAAAGCAGAGAAAGCTGCCGGCAAACAGCGTCAGGCGAGCAGCCAGCGGTGCCTTGTCGAGGCGTGCCAGCACAAAAGCATTTTCCCCCTTAGCGGCAACTTTTATCAGGGCAAAACCGTAGCCAACGTAAAGGATAAACAATGCTATATCAGTAAATTGCGGCCAACCCAAAATCGCCATTACCCCGGTCAGGGTTAGCAACAGCGAATAAGAACGACGAGTTTTTTTGTCTGTCGTCAGCCCGGTAAAACAGCGCCACGTACAGTGCGGCAGGCAGGCTGCAAGCAGAGGCTGTAATTGCCGAACCGCTTCATTGTGCCATTCCCAGCGGAGCGTGCCCGCGATCAGCAGAATAATCCAGGCTGCGATAAAACGGCCAGAGCGCCTGTATTCGCTTTTGCCGGAGAGCAAGAGTACACCCAGCAGCATAAACAGCGCCAAAAGGATCAGCGACGAAAAAGGGATTTTCAGCATTGTTATCCCTTTTACAGCGGCGCAAACAGCGCGGTAAGGTCGTCGCTGGTAAAACTCGTCGGTTCGCTCAGCTCGTTTTCCAGGATACCTTCGGCCAGCTCCGCTTTCTGCTGCTGTAGGGCGACGATTTTCTCTTCGATACTGCCTGCGGCGATAAGCTTATAAACAAATACCGGTTTATCCTGGCCCAGGCGATAGGCGCGATCCGTCGCCTGATTTTCCGCCGCCGGGTTCCACCAGGGATCGTAGTGGATCACCGTGTCGGCCGCCGTAAGGTTCAGCCCCACGCCGCCCGCTTTCAGGCTGATTAAAAATACCGGCACTTCGCCATTCTGGAAGCGGCGTACTGGTTCGCTGCGATCGCGCGTGCTGCCGGTCAGGATCACGTAGGGAATGCGTGCTTTCTGTAGCTCTTCCGCGATCAGCGACAGCATGGTAGTAAATTGCGAGAAAATCAGGATGCGGCGATCTTCTGCCAGCAGGTCAGTAAGCATTTCGCGCAGCAGCGCCAGCTTAGCGGATTGCCTGGATCTGGCCGTTTTATCGTTATCGATCAGGCGTGGATCGCAACAGATCTGCCGCAGCTTCAGTAGCGCATCCAGTACCAGCAGATGGCTGCGCCCTGCGCCCTGCTGCTCGACTGCCAGCCGCACACGATCCTGCATGGCACTACGAACTTTTTCGTACAGCTCGCGCTGCGTTCCTTCCAGTTCTACCGAGCGGATAATAGTGTTTTTCGGCGGCAGCTCTTTCGCTACTTCCTGCTTGCGGCGGCGCAGCATAAAAGGCCTTATGCGGCGAGCCAGCAGCTCGCGGCGTACCCGATCGCCATCCCGTTCAATGGGAACGCGCCATTCCTGGGTAAACGCCTTGGCGCTGCCCAGAAAACCAGGCAGCAAAAAATCGAACTGTGACCAGAGTTCGCCAAGATGGTTTTCCAGCGGCGTGCCGGTCAAACAGAGCCGATAGCGCGATTTCAACGTGCGAATTACCGAAGCCGCCCGCGAGGCGCTATTTTTGACATACTGCGCCTCGTCCAGGATCAGCAGGTGGTAGCTGTGTCCAAGCAGCTGCGGCTGATCGCGCCAGAGCAGCGAATAGGTGGTCAGCACTACGTCATAGTCCGCAATCTGGTCATAGAAGCTTTTGCGCTGCGGCCCGGTCAGCGCCAGCACTTTAAGGTCTGGCGCAAAGCGGCTGGCCTCCTGCGTCCAGTTGTAGACCAGCGTGGTGGGCACCACGATCAGCGCCGGGCGATCCAGCCTGCCCGCCTCTTTTTCCAGCAGCAGGTGCGCCAGCGTCTGAATAGTTTTACCCAGGCCCATATCATCGGCCAGCACGCCGGAAAGCTGGTTTGCCCGCAAGAATTGCATCCAGCTCACGCCTTGTAGCTGGTAATCGCGCAAGCGGGCGTGCAGACCCACAGGCGGTTTGACCGGCGGCAGGCTGCCGCCCGTTTTCAGACTCTCCGCCAGCCGTAGCGCGCCGCTTTCGCCGCTAAACTCCCAGCGCCCCGCCTCGCTTAGCGCCGTCAGCCTGCCTGCCTCGTAAGGCGCGATACGCAGCGGCTTATCTTCGGCCAGCAGATCGGCGAGGCTGCCTACCAGAGTTTTCAGCTTGCCTGCGGCAATATGCAGGCGCTCGTTACGCTCGCCGCGCAGCTCTATCGTCTCATCGTCGGCTATCACCGAAAGGTCGCTGGCGAACCAGCGGTTGTCTTTACGCAGCAGACCTGCCAGCAACGGCTGCATTTTCACTTTTTTCTGGCCGAGATTAGCCTCCATCTCAAGCTCGTACCAGCCGTCCTGCTGCTGTTCGGCGCGGCCATCGATAGAGAGAATATCCGTCACGTTCCAGGTGAATTCGTCGTCCACGCTGGTTTGCCAGCCGCGCTTTTTCAGTTCGGGCAGCACGCGCTGGATGATATCGCGCCAGAGGTCGGGTGAGTCCGGTGCAAAAATTGAGGGCGGCAGCGGCGCAGAATGCGGCGTATAGATATGGCCGGAAGGAATAGTGTTCAGCCCGGCAGTATTAAGCTCGTTCAGCCAGCGCTGCTCCTGCTCTGGCCTGCGCCGGATTTGAAAAAGTTTACCGTGGCGATCGGGAAAGGTTTCGCCGCTGCTGCCTGCGGCTACCTGAATGCCCGCGTAGTCAAAATAGAGGGCGGCGAAATCGAGCCGTTTCTGCCGATGGCCATAGCGACCGAAGCCGCTGATAAATTTCGCGCGGGATTCCAGACGCAGTACGGGATACGGCTCGGCGGCTACAGGCGTGGCGGCAGGTGCAGGCGCGGTTACCGGCTGCCGTTGCAGCCAGGCCAGCATCACCGCAGCGGCATGGCGGCAGTTATTTTTAACCGGACAGGTGCACTCGCCGCTGGCGTGCAGCTTGCCCTGCGGCCGACTGAAATGCACCATTACCTGGAAAGGCTCGACTTTTCTGCCGGGCACCTCGCCGGTCAACAGGTTATTTTGCCACTGCAGGTGCTGCGCTTTCTCCACCAGCTCTTTTGCTCTGGCCACGGTGCGCGCGCCCAGCCAGCGGCTCACCTGTTTTTCATTGTACGTTACAGAAGACATCAGTCTGTATCCCGGGATGGCCTGAGCAGATAACCGCTTTGCATAACAGGCAATAATAAGAAGTACCGGCGGACGATTGCAACCGCGGAACCGCAGTTGCGGCACGAAAATTCCTTAGCCTCGTCAATTATTAGCGCGAAAGAGGGAAATTTGCGCAGTCGGTCGCGCGGTTATTTTCTTAAGTGACTGAGATCGCTTGGGCCTTTTTTTGATCTTTGTTTTAAATCAAAAATCAGGCAGTTAAATCACGGGAAAACACAACATATAGACATTATTATGCCAGGCTACATCTACATATAGACACGGACACGGGAATAAGCCATGGCTTCGCTAGTGATTAAACGGGACGGCTGCCGCGCGCCTTTCGAGGAGACGCGTATTCTGGATGCGATTAAAGGCGCGGCCAGGGCAGCGAATATCGCCGATGATGAGTATTGCACGCTGGTAACAAAACAGATTTGCCAGCGGCTGACGCAGCCAGAAGTGGATATTCATGAGATCCAGAACGCCGTTGAGAACGCCTTAATGGCAGGAAGCTATCCCGAGCTGGCCCGTACCTATATAGAGTATCGCCACGACCGCGATATCGCCCGCGAACTGCGTGGCAAGCTGAATAAAGAGATCCGTGGGCTAATTGATCAAAGCAATCCGGCGCTGCTGAACGAAAACGCTAATAAAGACAGCAAGGTCATCCCGACGCAGCGCGACTTGCTGGCTGGCATTGTAGCAAAGCATTACGCTACCCAACATATCCTGCCGCGCGATGTGGTGCTGGCGCACGAGCGCGGCGAGATCCACTATCACGATCTGGATTATTCGCCCTTCTTTCCGATGTTTAACTGCATGCTAATTGATCTGCAAGGCATGCTGACCAAAGGTTTCAAAATGGGCAATGCGGAGATCGAACCGCCCAAATCGATTTCGACCGCTACCGCCGTGACTGCGCAAATCATTGCCCAGGTTGCCAGCCATATCTACGGCGGCACTACTATCAACCGCATAGATGAGGTATTAGCACCCTTTGTGGAAGCAAGCCTGGAAAAGCATCGCCGCACCGCGCGCCAGTGGCAGATTGCCGATGAAGAAGCTTATGCCGTCAGCTGCACAGAGAAAGAGTGCTTCGATGCCTTCCAGTCGCTGGAATACGAGGTCAACACGCTGCATACCGCCAACGGCCAGACGCCTTTCGTCACCTTTGGTTTCGGCCTGGGCACCAGCTGGGCCGCGCGGCTGGTGCAGCAGTCGATCCTGCGCAATCGTATCGCCGGACTGGGGAAAAACAGCAAAACGGCGGTTTTTCCCAAGCTGGTTTTCGCCATTAAAGAGGGGCTGAATCGCTCGCCGGGCGACGCTAACTACGATATCAAGCAGCTGGCGCTGGAGTGCGCCAGCAAGCGCATGTATCCCGATATTTTAAATTATGAGCAGGTGGTCAAGGTAACCGGCTCGTTTAAAACGCCGATGGGCTGCCGCAGCTTCCTGGGCGTGTGGGAAGAGAACGGCAAGCAGGTGCATGAAGGGAGAAATAATATCGGCGTGATCAGCCTGAATCTGCCGCGCATCGCGCTGGAAGCGGCGGGCAACGAGGCGCGCTTCTGGGATCTGCTGGATCAGCGCCTGCGATTAGCGAAGAAAGCGCTGATGACCCGTATCGCGCGGCTGGAAAACGTCAAGGCGCGCGTGGCCCCTATTCTTTATATGGAAGGTGCCTGCGGCGTGCGGCTGAAAGCGGACGACAATGTAGCGGAGATTTTCCGGCACGGGCGAGCCTCCATTTCGCTGGGCTACATCGGCATTCACGAAACGATTAACGCTCTATGCGGTGCCGGAAAGCACCTTTACGATGATACCGGACTACAAGATAAGGCGCTGGCGATTGTTAACCGTCTGCGCGAGGCGGTAGAGGGCTGGAAAGCGGAAACCGGCTACGGCTTTAGCCTTTACAGCACGCCGAGCGAGAACCTGTGCGATCGCTTCTGCCGTCTGGATCGCGCTGAGTTTGGCGTGGTGAAAGGCGTGACCGATAAAGGCTACTACACCAACAGCTTCCATCTGGACGTAGAGAAAAAGGTCAATCCCTACGACAAGATAGACTTCGAAGCGGCCTATCCACCGCTGGCCAACGGCGGCTTTATCTGTTACGGCGAGTATCCCAATATCCAGCATAACCTGAAGGCGCTGGAGGATGTCTGGGACTATAGCTACAGCCGCGTCCCCTATTACGGCACCAATACGCCGATAGATGAGTGCTATGAGTGCGGCTTTACCGGCGAATTCGACTGTACCAGCAAAGGCTTCACCTGTCCGAAGTGCGGCAACCACGATCCCGAGCGCGTTTCCGTTACCCGGCGCGTTTGCGGCTATCTGGGCAGCCCGGACGCGCGTCCATTTAACGCAGGCAAACAGGAAGAAGTGAAGCGCCGAGTCAAACATCTGGGCGCCGGGCAGCTGGGGTGAATATTCATCAATATTATCCGGTCGATATCGTCAACGGGCCGGGTACGCGCTGCACGCTATTTGTGGCCGGTTGCGAGCATCAGTGCGCTGGCTGCTACAACAAAAGCACCTGGCGGCTGAATTCCGGCCAGCCTTTTACCGTGCAGATGGAGGAGCGGCTAATCGCCGATTTGCAGGATACGCGTATTTCGCGCCAGGGCCTGTCGCTGTCGGGCGGCGATCCGCTGCATCCGGCCAACGTGCCGGATATTCTGCGGCTGGTGAAGCGAGTGCGGCGCGATTGTCCGGGCAAAGATATCTGGCTGTGGACAGGCTACCGCCTGGCGGAGCTAAGCGCGCCGCAGCGCCAGGTGGCGGAGCAGATCGATGTGCTGATAGACGGCAAATTTGTGCAGGCGCTAAAGGATCCTGCGCTGCGCTGGCGCGGCAGCAGCAATCAGGTTATTCACTATCTGCGCTAAAGGCAGTCCGCGGAATAGCCGAAGATTCGATAATTGTCACTTCATGCCGCGCTGGCGCAAAAGCTTCGCGCAGCATCACGGCGGCGACATCCCGGGCGGCGACGGCGCGCCAGTTTCCCGGCAGTAACCGGAACAGCGGCGCCATTAGCGATTCGCCCGCGCGGCTGGTTTCCCTTTCTCCCAACAGCAGCGAAGGCCTGATTAGCGTCAATCGCGGCCAGCCCTGCTGCTTCAACGCGTTTTCCATTTCGCCTTTTACCCGGTTGTAAAAGAAAGGCGAGTGCGCGCCAGCGCCGTGAGCGCTGACCACCAGCAGATGTTTGGCACCAAGCCGCTGGCCTGCAATTGCCGTATCCACCACCAGCGTATAGTCAACGTGAATAAACGCCGCTTTACTGCCTGCTTCGCGCCGCGTGGTACCCAGACAGCAAAACACGATATCCAGCGGCGTTTTTAGCGGCCCCAGCACATCCGTCAAATCTGCTTCGACCAGATTAGTGACTTTATTCATGGCTGGCAGCCTGCGCCTGGTGGGCGCGATGATTTCACTCACGCGCGGGTCTTCGATTAGCAGCCGCAGCAGATGACGCCCTACCAGACCGGTCGCGCCGGTAAGCAATATTCGACTCACGTGTGCCTCCTTTTCTTCAGAGTGTAGCTTTCGCCGAACAAAGCGGTTAGCGGTAGCGCAACGCCCTGCATAATCAGTAACGTGCAGGGCAATCATTTAGCTCGCCTTGATTTTTTACTCTTTTCGACCAGGCTTAACTGACTTCACAATAATAACCGGAGGAAAAGATGAGCAAGAAGATTGCAGTCCTGATCACTGATGAATTCGAAGACTCCGAATTTACTTCACCAGCCGAAGCCTTTACCAAAGCTGGTCACCAGGTTGTCACTATTGATAAAGAAGCCGGCGTCACCGTTACCGGCAAGCAGGGCAAAGCGCAGGTGAAGATTGATAAAGATATCGATCATGCACAGCCGGAAGAGTTCGACGCGCTGTTGCTGCCTGGCGGCCATTCGCCCGACAGCCTGCGCGGCGACGATCGCTTTGTGAACTTTACTAAAAGGTTCGTTGAGCTGGGCAAACCGATTTTTGCTATCTGCCACGGCCCACAGCTGCTGATTAGCGCCAACGCCACGCGCGGTCGTAAGATGACCTCGGTCAAAGCTATCGCTATCGACCTGAAGAACGCGGGCGCTGACTTCTACGACAAAGAAGTGGTCGTGGATAACGATAAGCTGGTAACCAGCCGCACGCCGGACGATCTGCCAGCCTTTAACCGCGAATCGCTGCGTATTCTGGAAATTGCCTGACAGTCTTAGGTTGGGTTTGCCCGGCCTGAGGTTGATGACAAAACTCTGGTCGCGTTTGAATTTGTGACAGAGCAGCAGAGGCCGGGCAAGCCCGGCCTTTTCTTTATCCCCGCCGCCAGCTTAGCTTGTGGCCGAAACCTAATGCGTTATCCACCATTTTTAGCTCGCTGACGACTATCTCCCAAATGGGCGCTTTTGCCGCTGCCGCTACCGGGAAGCGTTTGATATAGGCTTTACGCGCTTGTTTCTCTTCTTCTTCCTCAAGCAGCCGTACGCTACCGGCATACTGCACGCCTTTAATTAACATTACCGACTTCGGCTGGCCGCTGATGGTACCCGCAACCTGCGGATCGCTGAGGAACTGGCTGCCGTGCCGCGTTTTTTCCTCCGTCATCAGCCAGAAAGCAACCTTTTCCGCATTGAAGACGTAAAAGCAGTTGGCGCACCAGACGGGGCTGCCGCCGCAAACGGCAAGCACGTGCTGTTTTTGTAGATAACGAGTGATAGCCTGAAGCGGCTCGGGTTCGGACATAGGATCTCCCTGAAAACGCCGCGCGGCAAAATTTTAACGGCGGACAAGAGCTGATAAACTTTCGGCCATTGTACAAGACTGGCGAAAACCAATGACTATAGCAACAGCCGCGACCTGGCATCTCTATATCGTGCAGACCGCCAGCGGCGCGCTTTATACCGGTATTACCAATAATGTAGCAAGACGCTTTCAGCAACATCAGGCCGGCACAGGCGCAAAAGCGCTGCGCGGCAAAGGGCCGCTGACGCTGCTGTTTCACTGCGAAGCGGGCGACCGCTCGAGCGCCTCCAGGCTGGAGTACCGGATAAAACAGCTAAAGCGGCAGGAAAAGATCAGGCTGGTGGCGCATCAGCCTGAGTCGCTGGAAGCCTGGCTCAGCTGCGGCTGAACGGCGCGGCGTAGTCTATTTCGCCTTCCACACCGTCAAAAGCGTCGTCCGCCAGTTTATAAACCTGGAACGCTGCCTCCGCGCCCTGCCAGCGGCAGCGCAGCTGATGACGGGCGGCCGGGGCAAAACCGTAGCGCCCGAAGTAAGCGGGATCGCCCATTACCACTACGGCGGCGTAGCCAAATTCATTTAGCGTATCCAGCCCTTCGTAGATTAGCTGCTTGCCCAGCTGCTGGCCGCGCACGCTTTCGTCCACCGCCAGCGGCGCCAGGCCGACCCATTGTTTGTCCTCGCCGTTTAGCGTGACCGGGCTAAAGGCCGCATAGCCCAGCACCTGGCCCTCATCATCGGTGGCTACGACGCCCAGCGTCAGCAGTCCATCCTCGCGCAGCTGCTGTACCAGTTCCGCTTCTGCGGAAGTGGTAAAGCTGCGGCGTAACAAGCTGTCGATGCTGGCCGCGTCGACGCCGATTTCCGTACGAATTAACATGATATACCTGCGCGATCTGCTGTCGCAGCCGCGTCCTCAGTCAGTCCTGCCTCGACAAAATCCGCCAGCTGCATCAGTCCGATACGCAGCGGTTTTGGCATGGTTTCCAGCTCGATAGCATCCATCAGATTTTTTACTTCCAGTCCCAGTTCGGTATCGCCTTCGATAAGTAAACGGCGCTGGAAAAACAGCGTGTCGGGGTCCCGACGCCGCGCCGCAATCAGCAAGAGATCGTTGGCGTCGCCGCGGAACCAGACGTCTGCCTCCTGCCGATCCGCTATCCTTAAAGCATTCTGCTCAACGGTAGTTGCCCAGCGCAGGCCTAAATCGCGAATGTCGATGCCTAACCAGCGCCCCTGCAAAAAGTCTAACTCACCTTCCGCCAGCGCGGTACGAAACTGCCAGCCTAGCAGCTGCTGTAGAATCTGCTTTTTGGCCGTGAACGGGGCGAATTGCAGCGGCATCCGCAACCATTGAGGGCCTTTGCGAACCAGCTGCGCGCGTAACGGGCTAAACACCATTATCACTCCTTCAGATAAAATTTCAGCTATTTTGCCAGATTGCAAAATTTCATCAGGCAGTTGGATCAACAAAGTGAGTGAACCCCGCGGGTTTCTCTGTGAAACAGACCGCTATCATTACGCTTTTCACTGTCCTGAATCAAAAATAGTTGTCGCGAGCGCGGCTAAAATTATTTGTTCTTCTGCTTACAGGATCCCTTATGGAACTGCTCTGTCCTGCCGGCAACCTGCCGGCGCTGAAGGCGGCTATCGCCAGCGGCGCGGACGCCGTCTATGTCGGGTTGAAAGACGATACCAACGCCCGCCATTTTGCCGGTCTCAATTTTACGGCAAAACGTCTGGAAGAAGCCGCTCGCTACGTTCATCAGCATAGACGCAAACTGCATGTTGCGATTAATACTTTCGCCCATCCTGCCGGTTACGAACGCTGGGAGCGCGCGATAGACAGCGCCGCCGATGCGGGCGTGGACGCGCTGATCCTGGCCGATATCGCTATGCTGGAGTATGCCGCCGCTCGCTATCCCCATATTGAAAGACACGTTTCGGTACAGGCCTCGGCGACTAACCTGGAGGCGATAAAATTTTATCAGCGTCATTTTGACGTTGCCCGCGTGGTGCTGCCGCGCGTGCTTTCCATTCATCAGGTAAGGCAGCTTGCCCGCTCTTCTCCCGTGCCGCTGGAGGTATTCGCCTTTGGCAGCCTCTGCATTATGGCTGAAGGCCGCTGCTATCTCTCTTCCTGGCTGACCGGCGAATCGCCAAATACCGTAGGCGCCTGTTCGCCCGCCCGCTTCGTGCGCTGGCAGCAGACGCCGCAAGGGCTGGAGTCACGGCTGAACGAGGTGCTGATAGATCGCTACGATGAGCACGAAAACGCTGGCTACCCTACTTTATGCAAAGGGCGCTATAAGGTCGAAGAGGCGCGCTACCACGCGCTGGAGGAGCCCACCAGCCTGAATACGCTGTCGCTGCTGCCGGAGCTGCTGGCGATGAATATCGCCTCGGTGAAGATCGAGGGCCGCCAGCGCAGCCCGGCCTATGTGGAGCAGGTGGCGCGTATCTGGCGGCAGGCTATCGATCGCTGTCAACAAGACCCGCAGGCTTTTACCGTTGAGCAGAGCTGGACTTCTGCGCTCAGCGAACTGAGCGAAGGCACGCAGACCACGCTGGGCGCTTATCATCGTCAATGGCAGTAGGAAAAACCATGAAGTACGCGTTAGGGCCGGTGCTGTGGTACTGGCCGAAAGAAGATCTGCAATCCTTTTATCAGGCCGCGGCCGCCAGCCAGGCCGATATCGTCTATCTGGGCGAGGCGGTATGCAGCAAACGCCGCGCCGTTAAGTTCGCTGACTGGATGGCGCTGGCGAAAGCCCTGGCCGATGCGGGCAAACAGGTCGTGCTGAGCACGCTGGCGCTGGTGGAATCCCCTTCCGAGCTAACCGAGCTAAAGCGCTATGTCGATAACGGCGAGTTTCTGATCGAAGCCAATGATATGGGTACGGTTAATATGGCTGCCGAAGCCGGCCTGCCTTTTGTCGCCGGTCATGCGCTGAATTGCTATAACGCAGTAACGCTGCGGCTGTTGCACAGGCTGGGCATGGTGCGCTGGTGTATGCCGGTAGAGCTTTCACGCGACTGGCTGAGCGCGCTTCTGCAACAGTGTGAACAATTGGGGATCCGCAACCGTTTCGAGGTCGAAGTGCTAAGCTACGGCCATCTGCCGCTGGCGCTTTCTGCCCGCTGCTTCACCGCCCGCGCGGAGAATCGCAGTAAGGATGAGTGCCAGACCTGCTGCATTAACTATCCTAACGGCAGAGCGGTACGCTCTCAGGAGGATCAGCAGGTGTTCGTGCTGAATGGCATTCAGACCATGAGCGGCTACTGCTATAACCTTGGCAACGATTTGCCGGCCATGCAGGGGCTGGTCGATATCGTGCGCTTTTCACCGCAGGGAACTGAAACCCTGGCCATGATTGATGCTTTCCGCGCCAATGAAACAGGCTGTGCGCCATTGCCGATGGTGGCTCAGCAGCACTGCAACGGCTACTGGCGCCAGGTTGCGGGCCTGTCGCTGGTGAAATAAAACGCAGCCGGGCAGGAAGCCCGCTGTTTCCGCCATTATCTTTTCATTTTGTGAAGTTATACTTATCATTCCTTCGCGTCCTGCCGCACGTAAAGTGCTGCAAATTGCCAATCCGTGGATCCGAAGATCGCTTAGGCTGTCTCTTTGCGCAGGCGCGTAGCCTGGAATTAAAGTGAGCGATTATGACTGATAAAAAAATAGCTTCCCTGTCCGTGCTGGATCTGGCCCCGATCCCTCAGGGCGCGACCGCGCGCGATGCCTTCCACACATCGCTGGCGATGGCGCAGCAGGCGGAAAAATTGGGTTTCACCCGTTACTGGCTGGCTGAGCATCATAATATGACCGGCATCGCCAGCGCGGCGACCTCGGTGCTGATCGGCTACCTTGCCGCTAATACCACTACCTTAAGGCTCGGCTCTGGTGGCGTGATGCTGCCGAATCATGCGCCGCTGGTGATCGCCGAACAGTTCGGTACCCTGGAGTCGCTCTATCCGGGCCGCATTGATTTAGGCCTGGGTCGCGCGCCCGGTTCCGATCAGCGCACCATGATGGCGCTGCGTCGGCATATGGGCGGTCACGTAGATAACTTCCCGTCGGACGTGGCGGAAATGATCGCCTGGTTTGACGCGGAAGAAGGTGCGCAGCCTGCCGTCCAACCGGTGCCCGGTCTGGGTCTGAAGATTCCGGTATGGCTGCTGGGTTCCAGCCTTTACAGCGCGCAGCTTGCGGCGAAGCTGGGCCTGCCGTTCGCCTTCGCCTCACATTTCGCGCCCGATATGCTGTTTCAGGCGCTGCATCTTTATCGCGAGAACTTCAAGCCTTCGGCACGCCTGGCGCAGCCGCATGCGATGGTGTGCGTGAACGTGGTGGCCGCAGAGAGCGAGCGCGAAGCCCGCTTCCTGTTTACCTCTATGCAGCAGCAGTTCGTTAATCTGCGCCGCGGTCAGCCAGGCCCGCTGCCTGCGCCAGTTGAGAATATGGATAACCTCTGGTCGCCTTCCGAGCAGTATGGCGTACAGCAGGCGCTGAGCATGTCGATTGTCGGCGATGTGGAAAAAGTGCGGCACGGCCTGGCGGCACTGATGCGGGAAACGCAGGCGGATGAAATCATGGTCAACGGCCAGATTTTTGATAAAGAGGCGCGGCTGCGCTCGTTTGCGCTGGCGATGGAAGCTTATCAATCGCTGTAGCCAGCCGTTGCTAAACAGCAGCTATAAAAAAACCAGCCCGAAGGCTGGTTTGAAGTTGATGATAACGTATGCCGGTGCCGGCTCAGAAGGGCCTGTGTCTTCCGCAAAGACGCAAAAAGCACCATCCGTGGTAGCTCAGTACGGGCCGTCCGTGGCCCGTAATGCTTTGCTCCAGCCACAGGCCCTCCATCGCTTCAGGTTCAGCTATAAAAAAACCAGCCCGAAGGCTGGTTTTTTATTTATGCATCAGTGATTAAGCATCACGACGACGGGTTGGCGCGCTGCCGTCTTCACGACGTGGGCCACGGTTGCCACCGTCACGGCTGAAGCCGCCGCCACGACGCTCGCCGCCACCGCTGCGCTCGCTGCTGAAGCGACGACCGCCTTCACGGCCGCCTTCACGACCACCGCCGAAACCGCCACGGCCTGGGCCGCCGCTACGACGTTCGCCGCCGCGATCGTTGCTGCGTGGTTGCGCATCGCCAATCAGCTGCATATTCATTGGTTTGTTCAGAATACGCGTACGGGTGAAGTGGGACAGAATGTCGCCCGGCATGCCTTTTGGCAGCTCAATGGTAGAGTGGGTGCCAAACAGCTTGATGTTACCGATGTAGCGGCTGCTGATGTCGCCTTCGTTAGCGATAGCGCCAACGATATGACGAACTTCAACGCCGTCATCACGGCCCACTTCAATGCGGTAAACTTCCATATCGCCAACGTCACGACGCTCACGACGCGGACGATCGCCATCACGGCTATCGCGCGGGCCACGATCCGGACGGTCGCCACGGCGGTCGTCACGATCTTTGAACTCACGACGTGGACGCGGAGCCGGATCGGCAGGCACGATCAGCGGACGTTCGCCCTGCGCCATTTTCAGCAGCGCGGCAGCCAGGGTTTCCATTTCCAGCTCTTCTTCCGGCTGCAGCTTGTTCAGCAGCGCACGGTAGAGATCCAGATCGCTGCTTTCCAGCTGCTGCTGAACTTTAGCGGCGAACTTAGCCAGACGACGCTCACCCAGCAGTTCTGCGTTCGGCAGTTCAACTTCCGGAATGGTCAGCTTCATGGTGCGTTCGATGTTGCGCAGCAGACGACGCTCGCGGTTTTCAACGAACAGCAGTGCGCGACCCGCACGACCTGCACGGCCAGTACGACCGATACGGTGAACGTAAGACTCGGCATCCATTGGGATGTCGTAGTTAACAACCAGGCTGATACGCTCAACGTCCAGACCACGTGCCGCTACGTCGGTAGCGATCAGGATATCCAGACGGCCATCTTTCAGGCGCTCCAGCGTCTGCTCGCGCAGCGCCTGGTTCATATCGCCGTTCAGCGCGGCGCTGTTATAACCGCTGCGCTCCAGCGCTTCGGCCACTTCCAGCGTAGCGTTTTTGGTACGTACGAAGATGATCGCCGCGTCAAAATCTTCTGATTCCAGGAAGCGAACCAGCGCGTCGGTCTTACGGCCATACGCAGTCCAGTAGCTCTGGCTGATGTCAGGACGCGTGGTCAGGCTTGACTGAATACGCACTTCCTGCGGATCTTTCATAAAGCGTTTGGTGATACGACGGATCGCTTCCGGCATTGTTGCAGAGAACAGAGCGGTCTGATGACCTTCCGGGATCTGCGCCATGATAGTTTCAACGTCTTCGATGAAGCCCATACGCAGCATTTCGTCGGCTTCGTCCAGCACCAGACCGCGCAGGTTAGAAAGGTCTAACGTGCCGCGTTTCAGGTGGTCCAGCAGACGGCCAGGCGTACCCACAACAACCTGTGGACCCTGGCGCAGTGCGCGCAGCTGTACGTCGTAACGCTGGCCGCCGTAAAGGGCCACTACGTTCAGACCGCGCATGTGTTTAGAGAATTCAGTTACGGCTTCTGCAACCTGAACCGCCAACTCGCGAGTCGGTGCCAGCACCAGGATCTGTGGCGCTTTCAGGTTGCTGTCAATGTTGTTTAGCAGCGGCAGCGAGAACGCTGCGGTTTTGCCGCTTCCGGTCTGCGCCATACCCAGCACGTCACGGCCCGCCAGCAGGTGAGGAATACACTCAGCCTGGATTGGGGATGGCTTAACATAGCCCATGCCGTTCAGTGATTCGAGGATGGATTCGTTCAGACCCAGGTCAGCAAAAGTGGTTTCAATTTCAGTCATGTAGTACACGTGCCTCTTAGATTGCGGCGGCCAGTCTACATAACTCGTCGTGAAAACATTCAGTCATTTTCATCAAAAAGTGTGAACCGGCTCAAATTAGTGGTTTCGACGAACAAAAAAGCCCTCACCCGTGAAGATGATGACATTTCAAAAATCAGGACGTAAAAGTTCGTCAGCTATTGCTGGTCAGATTCTGATAAATCGTCTTGTGTCTGGCCGAGTAGCGCCAGCTCCAACAATGCATATCGGTGCTCAACAAAGTTATGAACGTTGTTAGCGACCGTCAGCTTGAACAGCGCTTCCGCGTTGTCCTTCTCCCCCAGACTTAGGTAGTGCTTACCTAAATAGAAGTTGGTTTCACTGAGATGTTCAGCGAGCGAGGTGTTATCCGTTGTGTCCGCCTTGAGCCTCTCCATCAGCTTGCTTTCGCTGATATGGCCCAGGTAGAACTCGACAATATTCCATCCCCATTGGTCTCTGACCGCTTTATCGTAACGCTGTTGTAGCGCCACTTTTGCCTTATCGACGCCCATCTCGCGTTCATCGAGATAGAGCCACAGGCTGCGGAAAGGATCGTTAGGATCGTCTTGATAAAACGCCAGCAGATCATCTTGCGCTAGTTTAAATCTTCCACCGTAGTAGAGCGCGATACCGCGATTTAAACGCGCATAATTGTAAGTTGGATCAAGCTCAAGTACAGAATCAAACGCTTCGTAGGCAGCATCAAAGTTGCCCGCCTGCGTTAAATATATGCCTAAGTAGTTGAATACTTCCGGCATATCCGGTCTGACAGCCAGCGCCTGTGAAAAATCATTCCGCGCCAGTGCTCTCAAACCTAAACTATCATACAACACTCCGCGCTCATATAACAGCTGTGCGCGTTCATCATCGGTCAGGGCCCGACTGGCAAGTATTTGTTCCATGCGCGCCAGGATGACTTCCTGCTGCAACGTAGGCTGTAGCGGAACAGCCAAAACCTCGTTGTTACGCCAATCCGGGTTGCTGCATCCTGCCAGCGTTAAAGCTGTCGCAACGAAACACCAGCGCAAAAAAGGCTTCATTTCCCACTCCCAAATACAAACAATGGGATGACCATCCTTTCATCCGCCGCCATGCACAAGAGGTGCCGTCCTGCCCTCGCGATGAAACAGCTCTTCGCGTTGCCGCGAAGAGCAGTGCGTTTCTTATTCTGCTGAAGCTTCTGGCGCAGGCGCAGCTGCCGCTTCCGGCTCGGCCGCTTCCTTGATGCTCAGGCGCACGCGGCCCTGGCGATCAACTTCCAGTACCTTCACCGGTACTTCCTGGCCCATCTGCAGATAGTCGGTTACTTTCTCAACGCGCTTGTCAGCGATTTGAGAGATATGCACCAGACCTTCTTTACCGCCGCCGATAGCAACGAAGGCACCGAAGTCTACGATGCGGGTCACTTTACCGTTGTAGATACGGCCCACTTCGATTTCCGCAGTGATCTCTTCGATACGGCGGATAGCGAACTTAGCTTTGTCGCCGTCGGTCGCTGCGATTTTCACGGTGCCGTCATCTTCGATTTCGATGGTGGTGCCGGTTTCTTCGGTCAGCGCGCGGATCACAGAACCGCCTTTACCGATGACATCTTTGATCTTGTCCGGGCTGATCTTGATGGTGTGGATACGCGGAGCGAACTCGGAGATATCGCCGCGCGGCGTGCTGATAGCCTGTTCCATTACGCCCAGGATGTGCAGACGCGCGCCCTTGGCCTGGTTCAGTGCCACCTGCATGATTTCGCGGGTGATGCCTTCGATTTTGATATCCATCTGCAGCGCGGTAATACCTTCGCGGCTACCGGCTACTTTAAAGTCCATGTCGCCCAGGTGATCTTCATCGCCCAGGATATCGGACAGCACCACGAAGTTCTCTTCGTCTTTTACCAGGCCCATCGCGATACCGGCTACGGCCGCTTTGATCGGCACGCCTGCATCCATCAGCGCCAGAGACGCGCCGCAAACGGAAGCCATTGACGAGGAGCCGTTGGACTCGGTGATTTCTGATACCACACGTACGGTGTATGGGAAAGCATCGCCTTTTGGCATAACTGCCAGCACGCCGCGCTTCGCCAGACGACCGTGACCAATCTCACGACGTTTAGGCGAGCCAACCATACCGGTTTCGCCCACGGAGTACGGAGGGAAGTTGTAGTGGAACAGGAAGCTGTCGGTACGTTCGCCCATCAGCTCATCCAGGTTCTGCGCATCGCGCGCGGTGCCCAGAGTTGCCGTTACCAGCGCCTGAGTTTCGCCACGGGTAAACAGCGCGGAACCGTGGGTACGCGGCAGTACGCCGGTGCGCACGTCCAGGCCACGGATCATATCTTTTTCACGACCGTCGATACGCGGCTCGCCACGCAGGATGCGGCTACGCACTACGTTCTTTTCCAGACCGTGCAGGATGTCGCTGATTTCGCCTTCGTCCAGGCTTTCGTCTTCTGCCAGCAGCGCCGCTGTGGTTTCAGATTTGATCACGTCAACCTGAGCGTAACGCTCCTGTTTTTCGGTAATGCGGTAAGCATCGCTCAGGCGAGACTCGGCCAGCGCAGCGATACGACTGTGCAGGGCTTCGTTGACCGCTTCCGGCTGCCAGTCCCAACGCGGTTTGCCCGCTTCGGCAACCAGCGCCTTGATGTTTTGGATCACAACCTGCTGCTGCTCGTGGCCGAACACCACGGCGCCCAGCATCTGATCTTCGCTCAGCAGTTCCGCTTCGGACTCTACCATCAGCACTGCGCCTTCGGTACCGGCAACGACCAGATCCAGCTTGCTCTCTTTCAGCTCGTCGGTGGTTGGGTTCAGCACGTACTGGTCATTGATGTAACCAACGCGGGCAGAGCCGATTGGGCCGTTGAAAGGAATGCCTGACAGGCTCAGCGCAGCAGAGGCGCCGATCATCGCCACGATATCCGGGTTAACCTGTGGGTTAACGGAAACCACGGTAGCGATAACCTGAACTTCGTTAACGAAGCCTTCCGGGAACAGCGGACGAACCGGACGGTCAATCAGACGCGCGATCAGGGTTTCGCCTTCGCTTGGACGGCCTTCACGGCGGAAGAAGCTGCCTGGAATACGGCCAGCAGCGTAGGTACGCTCCTGGTAGTTAACGGTCAGCGGGAAGAAATCCTGGCCCGGCTTGGCTTTTTTCTGGCCGACAACGGTAACGAATACGGCGGTATCGTCCATGCTGACCATAACGGCAGCGGTGGCCTGGCGAGCCATCATGCCGGTTTCAAGCGTGACGGTATGCTGGCCATACTGGAATTTTTTAACAATCGGATTCAGCAAAATTATATCCTTAACTTTTCGGGCAAGAGCTTTCTCCTGCCGTGAATCTTAAATCTTCTTTGCATCCTCGCGACTAATGACAACCCTAATCCCTTATGGGACAAAGCCTCTCATTAGCCGCGCGAATCTCTGCAACGGAAGATCACACTCAGCAACAATACAATAGTTTGGCCTGGATTGCTGCCGCCTGACTGAAAAAAGGGGCCATAAAGGCCCCTTTTTAGCGAAACTCGCACAAATCTGCCTTTTTTCCGGTTTTCCCTGCCGTGGACGGCAAAAGAAAGGAATGCAGACTTTAAGATTTAGCGACGCAGACCCAGACGCTCGATCAGGCTGGTGTAACGCGCAACGTCTTTACGCTTCAGGTAATCCAGCAGCTTACGACGCTGGGAAACCATGCGCAGCAGACCGCGACGGCTGTGGTGGTCTTTTTTGTGCTCAGAGAAGTGACCCTGCAGATGGTTAATCTGTGCGGTCAGCAGAGCAACCTGAACTTCGGTAGAACCACTGTCGTTAGCATCACGGCCGTAATCAGCAACGATCTGCGCTTTAGTTTCAACACTTAGAGACATGTTACCACTCCAAATTTTAAGATAAATGTACAGGTGCCGATCTCTAATTCAGCAACCCAGTGTAAAGCCGCGCCATTCTACTCTCAGCCTTAAGCTTACGCAAATGGTGCTTCAGAATATTCTACAACCAGCCGGCGCGGTGCTACGCGACCATCTTCGGCCACTTCCGCCATGCCGATAAATTTTCGCGCTTCGCCTTCGGTAACGCGAACCAGCCCCGTTTCCGGCACGTTAGCTGCCTGCACGGGCATGCCCTGTTTGAAATAAGCTGCCGCGCTGGCGATCAGGTTCACTTCCGGGTAGGCAGCCGCCGGACTATCCATCGGCATCAGCAAAGGATCGAGCAAATCCGCCGCTGGCCGATCGCTGCTGGTCGCCTCTTCGCTAAGCGCGTGCAGTTGCTCCAGCGTGACCATAGCCGCAATGGGATAGGTCGCTACCTGCAAACGGCGCAGATAGATGACGTGCGCGCCGCAGCCCAACAGCTCGCCTAAATCGTCCGTAATGGTGCGAATATAGGTGCCTTTCGAGCAGTGGATTTCCAGCTCCAGTTCATTGCCTTCCAGACGGATGAATTTTAGCTCGTAAACGGTGATGCTTCTCGCTTCTCGCGGCACCTCGATGCCTTCGCGCGCATATTCATAGAGCTTGCGCCCCTGATACTTGAGCGCGGAGTACATTGACGGTATCTGCTGGGTTTCGCCACGGAAGCTTTCCAGCGCGGTTTCCAGCTGCTCTTGCGTAAAGTTTACCGGCCGCTCGCTGATGACCTGGCCGTCCGCATCCGAGGTATCGGTGCGCTGGCCCAGCCGCGCGATAACGCGATAGCGTTTATCAGAATCCAGCAGATAGCGGGAAAACTTGGTGGCTTCGCCCAGGCAAATGGGCAGCATGCCGGTCGCCAACGGATCCAGCGCGCCCGTATGGCCCGCGCGATTGGCGTTGAATAGCCGCTTCACTTTTTGCAGCGCGTCGTTAGACGACAGGCCGCCGGGCTTGTCCAGCAGCAGAACACCGTGAATATCGCGTCCGCGACGACGAGGACGGCTCATTACTCCTCCTTGTCGTCTTCCGCAGGGCCGCGACGCTCGGCGTCGTTGCGTACTACGTTAGTGACAAGGTTAGACATGCGCATCCCTTCAACCAGCGAGTTGTCGTAGAAGAAGGTCAGCTCGGGCACGATGCGCAGACGCATCGCTTTGCCCAGCAGCGTACGGATATAGCCGGAGGCGTCGCCCAACGCGCGCAGGCCAGCTTTGATAGCGTCTTCGTCTTTATCGTTCAGGAAGGTTACAAAGACTTTGGCATAGGCCAGGTCGCGGGAAACTTCAACGCCGGAAACCGTCACCATCATGCCCAGACGCGGGTCTTTGATCTCGCGCTGTAAAATAATCGCGATCTCTTTCTGCAGCTCCTGGGAGACGCGCTGCGGGCGACCGAATTCTTTCGCCATAATTATTCTCTCCAAATAAATACGGGAGGCGCAAAGGCCTCCCGAACAGGTTGTGTCAGGCAACCATTAAGCGATGGTACGCTGGATTTCAATGATCTCGAAGACTTCGATCATATCGCCAACGCGCACATCATTGTAGTTCTTGACGCCGATACCACATTCCATGCCGTTACGGACTTCGTTAACGTCATCTTTGAAGCGGCGCAGGGATTCCAGCTCGCCTTCATAGATAACCACGTTGTCGCGCAGTACGCGGATTGGGTTGTGACGCTTGATGTTGCCTTCCGTCACCATACAGCCGG
Source organism: Pantoea sp. sgz302252 (assembly GCF_042610525.1). Lineage (GTDB taxonomy): Bacteria > Pseudomonadota > Gammaproteobacteria > Enterobacterales > Enterobacteriaceae > Erwinia. The sequence goes on along the minus strand of NZ_JBHDVM010000003.1, from coordinate 94,970 downwards.
CGACCGCGCCGAACTTAGGCGATTTGAACACGTCGCGCACTTCGGCCAGGCCGGTGATCTGGTGCTTGTATTCCGGCGCCAGCATACCGCTCATCGCCTGCTTCACTTCGTCGATCAGGTTATAGATCACGGAGTAGTAGCGCAGATCCAAGTTTTCTGAGTCGATCACGCGGCGCGCGGAGGCGTCGGCACGAACGTTAAAGCCAACCAGGATGGCGTTGGAAGCCGCAGCCAGCGTCGCGTCGGTTTCGGTGATGCCGCCCACGCCGGAGCCAACAATCTTCACTTTCACTTCGTCGGTAGAGAGCTTCATCAGCGAGTCGGCGATAGCTTCGACAGAACCCTGTACGTCCGCTTTCAGCACGATGTTCAGCTCGGAAACTTCGCCTTCGGTCATGTTGGCAAACATGTTTTCCAGCTTGGACTTCTGCTGACGCGCCAGTTTGACTTCGCGGAATTTGCCCTGACGGTAGAGCGCCACTTCACGGGCTTTCTTCTCGTCACGTACCACTGTCGCTTCGTCACCGGCTGCAGGCACGCCTGACAGACCCAGGATTTCCACAGGGATAGATGGGCCAGCGGTCAGAACTTCACGACCCAGCTCGTCACGCATCGCACGGACACGGCCATATTCGAAGCCGCACAGTACGATATCGCCTTTGTTCAGCGTACCTTCGCGCACCAGCACGGTAGCAACCGGGCCGCGACCTTTATCCAGGAAGGATTCGATCACTACGCCGCTCGCCATGCCCTGACGAACCGCAGTCAGCTCAAGGACTTCCGCCTGCAGCAGGATAGCGTTCAGCAGGTCGTCGATACCCGTACCCGCCTTAGCAGAAACGTTGACGAACATGTTTTCGCCGCCCCACTCTTCCGGAATGATACCGTACTGGGTCAGTTCGTTTTTAACGCGATCCGGATCCGCTTCTGGCTTATCGCACTTGTTCACCGCCACGACAACCGGCACTTTCGCCGCTTTGGCGTGCTGGATAGCTTCGATGGTCTGCGGCATCACGCCGTCATCGGCCGCGACAACCAGGATAACGATATCCGTCGCCTGGGCACCACGGGCACGCATCGCGGTAAACGCGGCGTGGCCAGGGGTATCCAGGAAGGTCACCATACCGTTGTCGGTTTCGACGTGGTAAGCACCGATATGCTGGGTAATACCGCCCGCTTCGCCAGAGGCGACTTTAGTGGAGCGAATGTAGTCCAGCAGCGAGGTTTTACCGTGGTCAACGTGGCCCATGATAGTCACTACCGGCGCGCGGGATTCCATTGCCGCATCGGTATCACGATCGCTCATTACCGCTTCTTCCAGCTCGTTTTCGCGGCGCAGCGTCACTTTGTGACCCATTTCTTCCGCGACCAGCTGGGCAGTTTCCTGATCGATAACCTGGTTGATGGTGGCCATCGCGCCCATTTTCATCATCACTTTGATGACCTGGGAGCCTTTCACCGCCATTTTGTTAGCCAGTTCCGCTACGGTGATGGTTTCACCGATAACAACGTCACGGTTAACAGCCTGAACCGGCTTGTTGAAGCCCTGCTGCAGCGTACTCTTACGCTTGCCGCCTTTACCGCCACGGAACTGCGCACGCGCTTCTTCACGGTCGGTTTTGGCTTCAGAGTGCTTGTTGCCTTTTTTACGCTGCGTGGCTTTCGCCGGACGCGCAGCGCGAGTGCGACGGTCGCCTTCAACCTGCGCATCGTTTTCATCTTCTGCCGCACGGGCATGGGTAGAGGTGGTCACGTGATAGTCAGAAGTGTCTTCCACTTCTTTCTCCGCTTCCGCCCATTCAGAACCTTTTTCTTCTGCCATTTTACGGGCCTCTTCCGCTACGCGCTTCGCTTCTTCTTCGATCTTGCGACGCGCTTCTTCTTCGGCTTTACGCTTCAGTTCTGCGGCTTCCGCTTCTCGCCGGGCTTTTTCTGACTGCTGGTTGCGGGTCATATCGTCGGTTTGTTGGTTGCTCACTTTGTCTTTTTCCGCTGCTTCACGCCTGGCTTTCTCGGCTGCCTCACGTTTAGCCTGCTCCTCGGCTTCACGCTGCGCTTTTTCTTGGGCTTCGCGCTGGGCTTTTTCTTCAGCCTCACGACGAGCCAGTTCTTCCGCTTCGCGCTGTGCCTGCTCTTCTGCTTCCGCCTGAGCGGCTTCTGCAGGATCGCCTTTTACATAGGTGCGTTTTTTGCGGACTTCGATTTGCACCGATTTACTTTTACCGCCGGTGCCCGGAATATTCAAGGTGCTGCGCGTTTTGCGCTGTAAGGTCAGTTTACCAGAACCGCCGTTATTCGAGCGGTTCAGGTGGGTCAGGAGCGTCTCTTTTTCCTGCTGGGTCACAGAGTCGGTTTCAGACTTGCGGATCCCTGCATCAGCAAATTGCTGTACCAGGCGTTCTACCGGTGTCTGGATCTCTGCGGCCAGCGATTTTACAGTTACATCTGTCATGCTGTTCCTTCCTGCTACAGTTTATTACGCGTCGTCGCCGAACCAGCAGATATTTCGTGCAGCCATAATCAGCTCGCCAGCCTGCTCGTCGCTCAGGCCTTCAATATCTGACAGATCGTCAACACCCTGCTCGGCAAGATCTTCCAGCGTGCAAACGCCAATCGCTGCCAGCTTAAATGCCAGTTCACGGTCAAGACCTTCCAGGTTCAGCAGATCTTCTGCCGGCTGGCTGCCGCCCTGACTCTCGGCTTTTTCCAGAGCGAGGGTGGTTAACGCATTTTTCGCACGATCGCGCAGCGCTTCTACTGTCTCTTCATCCAGACCGTCGATTTCCAACAGCTCGTTGATCGGCACGTATGCCAGCTCTTCCAGCGAAGAGAAGCCTTCTTCAACCAGCACGGTTGCGAAATCTTCATCAATATCAAGATGTTTGGTAAAGACGTCGATGGCAGCATGGGCTTCAGCCTGGTGCTTGGCCTGCAGATCGTCGACTGTCATCACGTTCAGCTCCCAGCCGCTCAGCTGGGAAGCCAGACGCACGTTTTGGCCGTTACGGCCGATCGCCTGAGCCAGATTTCCGGCTTCTACAGCGATATCCATGGTGTGATTGTCTTCATCCACCACGATAGAGGCGACATCCGCCGGGGCCATCGCATTGATGACGAACTGCGCAGGATTATCATCCCACAGCACGATATCAATACGTTCGCCGCCCAGCTCGCTGGATACCGCCTGAACGCGCGCGCCGCGCATACCTACGCAGGCGCCGACCGGATCGATACGCTTGTCGTTGGTTTTCACCGCAATCTTGGCGCGAGAGCCTGGATCGCGTGCGGCCGCTTTAATTTCAATCACTTCTTCGCCGATTTCCGGCACTTCGATACGGAACAGCTCAATCAGCATTTCCGGTTTGGAACGGCTGACGAAAAGCTGCGCGCCGCGCGCTTCCGGACGTACTGCGTAGAGTACGCCGCGAATACGGTCGCCCGGACGGAAGTTTTCACGTGGCAGCATGTCTTCGCGGATAATAACCGCTTCGGCATTGTTGCCCAGATCCAGGGAGATGTTGTCGCGGTTAACTTTTTTAACCACGCCGGTGATGATCTCGCCTTCCTGCTCGCGGAACTGATCGACGACCATAGCGCGCTCGGCTTCGCGCACTTTCTGCACGATAACCTGTTTAGCCGTTTGCGTAGTAATGCGGTCGAAGGTGACAGATTCAATCTGGTCTTCAACATAATCGCCCAGATTCAGCGATTCGTCTTCGAATCGTGCGGCATCCAGGGTGATTTCACGCGTTGGCATGGTCACTTCGTCAACGATGACCCAGCGGCGAAAAGTGTCAAAATCGCCGCTTTTACGGTCGATGCTGACGCGGACGTCGATTTCCTGCTCGTATTTTTTCTTGGTAGCCGTGGACAGCGCGCTCTCCAGCGCTTCGAAAATCTTCTCGCGCGGGAGGGATTTCTCGTTAGATACTGCCTCAACTACAGCTAAGATTTCTTTGTTCATCCTGGTATGCCTCAATCCGGACTTTTAAAAGTGGGGAACCAGGTTCGCCTTCTGGATGTTGCTCAGCGCGAACACTTCGTCGTTACCCTCAACGGCAACGGTTACCATTTCACCCGCTACAGATTTAATGATTCCCTGCCATTTGCGGCGGTTCTGTACGGCCATACGCAGCACCAGGCTTACTTCTTCGCCGATGAATCGCGCGTAGTGCTCTGCGGTAAAGAGTGGGCGCTCAAGGCCTGGCGAGGAGACTTCAAGGTTGTAAGCAACGGTGATAGGGTCTTCAACATCAAACACCGCGCTGACCTGGTGGCTGACATCAGCGCAATCGTCAACATTGATGCCATCTTCACTATCAATATAGATGCGCAGCGTAGAAGTGCGACCGCGAACGAACTCAATGCCAACCAGCTCGTAGCCCAGCGCTTCTACCGGTGCTGTGATCAGCTCTGTTAATTTTTGCTCTAATGTGGACAAGCCCACCCCCAAGACATAAAAAAAGGGCTTAATAGCCCAGTATGCTGTTTCCTGATAACAAAAAACCCCGATAAATCGGGGCTTTATGCGACTGGACCCTGTACGCCATAAATGGCGGTTCGGCACCATCCAGATAGAATTTTTTTCAAAACTCGCTGTTGATGCGTCGTGCGATGCATACAGTATATTTGAAAAAGAACTCTAAGGGAAAGTGGTTGCGGGGGCCGGATTTGAACCGACGACCTTCGGGTTATGAGCCCGACGAGCTACCAGGCTGCTCCACCCCGCGTCCGAAAACGTGGCAAATACTACGCCGATCTTGCATAAAATGCAAGCAAAACTGAGATTTGGTACCGAGGACGGGACTTGAACCCGTAAGCCCATGCGGGCACTACCACCTCAAGGTAGCGTGTCTACCAATTCCACCACCACGGCACTAAAGATTGCGACTTTTTCATTTCTGTCGCGTCGAAATTTACTGCGGGATATCGCTGCCCGGCGTAGCCGGTTTAGCTGGCTGACTCTGCTGCTGCGCAGGCTGAGACAGATTTTCCCACTCGCTTCCTTTCTGCGTTTTGTTGCTGTTCAGGTTACCCAGAATCAGGCTGATAATAAAGAACAATGTCGCCAGCACTGCGGTCATACGGGTCATAAAGTTGCCTGAACCGTTAGAACCAAACAGCGTTGCTGAAGAACCTGCTCCGAACGATGCGCCCATATCAGCGCCTTTACCTTGCTGCAGCATGATCAGACCGACAAGGCCGATTGCCACAATAAGGAAAACTACCAAAAGAGCTTCGTACATAATCAACCTGTTTCCTTGCACGTTATCGTGCATTTAAGCTTCAAAACCAGTGAGCAGATAGCCTTAACGCTACCCATCAGAAGCGGGTGTGAATACTAACCAAAGCCGCACCATAGCGCAAGGGCAATTTTGCGCGCCGCCGCCGATTGCGGAAAAAAGCGGCAGCAGGCGCAGTAGCGGTGAAAAAAGCGACGAAAATCACCTGACTACGCTGCGCCCCTGTTGGCTTTATACGGCTTTCACTGCATCCGCAATGCGGTGCGCCAGTGCCGTCACCTGAGCTTCGTTTTCGCCTTCAACCATGACGCGGATTAGCGGTTCGGTGCCAGATTTACGCAGTAAAACACGTCCACGGCCATTTAGCTCTTTTTCCGCTTCCGCCGTAACGGCTTTCACCTTTTCATCTTCCAGCGGGTTGGTAGCGCCGCTAAAGCGCACGTTTACCAGGATTTGCGGCAGCAGCTTCATCCCACTGCACAGGTCATGCAGGCTCATATGATTGCGTACCATCGCAGTGAGTACCTGCAAACCTGCCACAATGCCGTCACCGGTGGTGGTTTTGTCCAGCAGGATAACGTGACCGGAGTTCTCCGCGCCCAGCCGCCAGCCTTTTTCCTGTAGCTTCTCCAGCACGTAGCGGTCGCCCACTTTAGCGCGGGCGAAAGGAATGCCCAGCTGCTTCAGCGCCAGCTCAAGGCCCATATTGCTCATCAGCGTGCCAACCACACCGCCGCGCAGCTGTCCCTGACGTAATCCCTCGCGGGCGATGATATAGAGGATCTGGTCGCCATCGACTTTTTCACCCAGATGATCGACCATCATGATGCGGTCACCGTCGCCGTCGTAGGCCAGGCCGATATCCGCTTTTTCTGCCAGTACACGAGCCTGCAGCTGACGCACATCCGTTGCACCACACTCTTTGTTGATATTCATGCCGTCAGGATTGACGCCCAGCGTAATGACTTCCGCGCCCAGTTCACGCAGCACGTTCGGCGCTATGTGGTAAGTTGCGCCGTTAGCGCAGTCCACCACGATTTTCAAACCGTTCAGGCTCAGCTCGCTGGGGAAAGTGCCTTTGCAGAATTCGATATAACGCCCTGCGGCATCCACAATGCGGCTGGCGCGTCCCAGCTCTGCGGATTCAACGCAGGTGATGGGCTTTTCCATTTCTGCTTCAATTGCTTCTTCCACATCGTCCGGCAGCTTGGTGCCCTCAATGGAAAAGAATTTGATACCGTTATCATCAAAAGGATTGTGTGAAGCAGAAATAACAATCCCCGCTTCCGCGCGAAAGGTTCGGGTCAGATAGGCGATAGCTGGCGTAGGCATAGGACCGGTAAAAGCAGCCGTCAGGCCCGCAGCGGCAAGGCCAGCTTCCAGCGCCGATTCCAGCATATAGCCAGAAATGCGCGTGTCTTTACCGATAATAATTTTTCTGGAGCCGTTGCGTGCCAGCACCTTGCCGGCTGCCCAGCCCAGTTTCAGGACGAAATCTGGCGTAATTGGCGTTTCGCCCACTTTGCCGCGAATGCCATCTGTACCAAAATATTTACGGTTGCTCATGCTACTTTCCCTTCGCTGACAGTGTTGCTTCGACGACGCGCATCGCCTCAACGGTTTCTTTTACATCATGTACGCGCAGAATATGCGCGCCCTGCATAGCGGCGATGACGGCACAGGCCAGGCTGCCCGTCAGGCGCTGCGACGGCCCAACGTTCAGTAGCTGCCCAATCATGCTTTTCCGCGACATGCCGACCAGCAGCGGCAGCCCAAAGCGATGGAAATCGGCCAGGTGCGCCAGCAGCTGATAATTGTGGGAGAGATTCTTACCGAATCCGAACCCCGGGTCGAGCAGCAGCTGCGTTTTTTTGATGCCGGCGGCTTCACAGCGGACAATTTGTTCACTAAAAAAGGTTTCTACGTCCCGCAGGAAATCACCATACTGCGGTGCCTGCTGCATGGTTTTCGGCTCGCCCTGCATATGCATCAGGCAAACCGGCAGGCCCGTTGCCGCCGCTGCTTCCAACGCGCCCGGCTCCTGCAGCGAGCGAATATCATTGATCAGATGCGCGCCGGCTTTTGCTGCTTCCCGGATAACCTCAGGTTTAGAGGTGTCAACGGAGATCCAGACTTCGAAGCGCTGCGAGATAGCTTCCACTACCGGGATCACGCGTTCCAGCTCCTGTTCGACGCTGACCTCGTCCGCGCCCGGGCGCGTTGACTCGCCGCCGATATCAATAATGGTCGCGCCTGCGTTAATCATGGCGTTGGCATGCGTCAGCGCCTGTACCAGGTCGTTATGCCTGCCACCGTCCGAAAACGAGTCCGGCGTTACGTTCAGGATGCCCATAACGTGAGGATGTGTCAGATCGAGCACGGCGTCTCTGGCGTAAAGCTTCATGGCGACGATTCTCCTTAAAATGCTGGCCAGTACAGATAAAAAAAACCCCGGTCATCGCCGGGGTTTGTGTTGCGCGGTCACGCTTACATAGTGTTGCCGGGGTTCGGCGTGCGCGGTTCATCGACCGGACGCGGCGCCTTCGGCGTGCCGTTGCTGTCAGAGCTGCTGCCCGGATCTTCCCAGCCCGCTGGCGGACGCACGTCGCGGCGCGCCATCAGGTCGTCGATCTGCGGAGCATCAATGGTTTCATACTTCATCAGCGCGTCTTTCATCGCGTGAAGAATATCCATGTTCTCGTTCAGAATACGGCGCGCGCGCTGGTAGTTGCTTTCGATCAGCGCTTTTACTTCCTGGTCAATGATGCGTGCGGTTTCATCGGACATATGCTTCGCTTTCGCGACGGAACGTCCCAGGAACACCTCACCCTCTTCCTCTGCATACAGCAGTGGACCCAGCTTCTCGGAGAAGCCCCACTGCGTAACCATGTTACGCGCAATGGAGGTTGCCACTTTAATATCGTTGGAAGCACCGGTAGAAACGTGTTCTACGCCGTAGATGATCTCTTCCGCCAGGCGGCCGCCGTACAGCGTGGAGATCTGGCTTTCCAGTTTCTGACGGCTGGCGCTGATTGCATCGCCTTCCGGCAGGAAGAAAGTGACGCCCAAAGCGCGGCCGCGTGGAATAATGGTTACCTTGTGTACCGGATCGTGTTCCGGCACCAGGCGGCCAATAATAGCGTGGCCCGCTTCGTGATAGGCGGTAGATTCTTTCTGCGCTTCCGTCATCACCATAGAGCGGCGTTCCGCACCCATCATGATTTTGTCTTTGGCTTTCTCGAACTCTACCATGGAGACTACGCGCTTGTTGCCGCGTGCGGCAAACAGCGCCGCTTCGTTCACCAGGTTTGCCAGATCGGCGCCCGAGAAACCAGGCGTACCGCGAGCAATCACCAGCGCATCGATATCGGTAGCCAGCGGCACACGACGCATGTGCACTTTCAGGATCTGTTCACGGCCGCGAACATCCGGCAGACCGACCACAACCTGACGGTCGAAACGGCCCGGACGCAGCAGCGCAGGGTCAAGCACGTCCGGACGGTTGGTCGCGGCAATCACGATAATGCCTTCGTTGCCTTCAAAACCGTCCATTTCAACCAGCATCTGGTTCAGGGTTTGCTCACGTTCATCGTGACCGCCGCCCAGTCCAGCGCCGCGCTGACGCCCTACCGCATCGATTTCATCGATGAAGATGATGCACGGCGCCGCTTTTTTGGCCTGTTCGAACATGTCGCGTACGCGGGAGGCGCCCACACCGACGAACATTTCAACAAAATCAGAACCGGAGATAGTGAAGAAAGGCACTTTTGCTTCGCCAGCAATCGCTTTCGCCAGCAGGGTTTTACCGGTACCCGGAGGCCCGACCATCAGCACGCCTTTTGGAATTTTACCGCCCAACTTCTGGAAACGGCTCGGCTCACGCAGGTATTCCACCAGCTCACCGACTTCCTCTTTTGCTTCGTCACAGCCTGCCACATCGGCAAAAGTGGTTTTGATCTGATCTTCGGTCAGCATGCGGGCTTTGCTTTTGCCAAAGGACATCGCGCCTTTGCCGCCGCCGCCCTGCATCTGGCGCATAAAGAAGATCCAGACGCCAATCAGCAACAGCATTGGGAACCAGGAAATGAAGATCGAAGCCAGCAGGCTAGGTTCTTCAGGCGGTTCGCCAACCACTTTTACATTTTTAGTCAACAGGTTATCGAGCAACTTAGGATCGTTGACGGGGATGTAGGTTGTATATTTGTTGCTGTCTTTTTTGACAACGTTGATTTCACGCCCGTTAATACGTGCCTCGCGGACCTGATCCTGGTTCACTTCCGACAGGAAGGTTGAGTAATCAACCCTACGGCCATTTGACTCGCTGGGCCCAAAGCTCTGGAAGACCGACATCAGCACGACTGCGATGACTAACCAGAGAATCAGGTTTTTCGCCATGTCACTCAAGGGATTAACCTCTTATTACAACTGTGTTAACAGACAGCGTAGGGTACTATAGTTTGCGCCCTGTCGCTACAATGTACACTTCACGCGAACGAGAACGTGAAGCGTCCGGCTTACGAATTTTCACTTTCGTAAACAGGGAGCGAATTTCCCGGAGGTAATCTTCAAAGCCATCTCCCTGAAACACTTTCACCAAAAAACTGCCGCCTGGCGCCAGTACATCCCGACACATATCCAGCGCGAGTTCAACCAGATACATCGATCTTGGGATATCCACTGCGGGCGTACCCGTCATGTTAGGCGCCATATCGGACATCACTACCTGTACTTTAGCCTCGCCGACGCGTTCCATCAGCGCCTTCAGCACCAGTTCATCACGAAAATCGCCCTGAAGGAAATCGACGCCGACGATAGGATCCATCGGCAGGATATCACAGGCAATGACGCGGCCTTTCGAGCCGATTTGCGTTACCACGTACTGAGACCAGCCGCCCGGTGCCGCGCCGAGATCGACTACCGTCATTCCCGGCTTAAACAGCTTGTCGCTCTGCTGTATTTCATCAAGTTTAAACCAGGCGCGCGAGCGCAGCCCTTTTTTCTGTGCCTGCAGCACATATTTATCGCTAAAGTGTTCCTGTAGCCAGCGGCTGGAACTGGCCGAACGCTTTTTACCAGTCATACATTTTCCAACTATGATTCACCGTATGCGATAAATAAACCGCGCAAATCAGCATGCCGATTTGGTGATATACCCGAGATGGCGGTAGAATGACCCGTTTTCAATCCCAATGTAAGTAAAAAATACGATGAATCTGAGTACCAAACAAAAACAGCACCTGAAAGGACTGGCCCATCCGCTGAAGCCTGTCGTGATGTTAGGCAACAACGGTCTGACCGAAGGGGTGCTGGCCGAAATCGAACAGGCACTGGAGCACCATGAGCTCATCAAGGTAAAAATCGCCACGGAAGACCGTGAGACGAAGACCCTGGTTGTTGAGGCCATCGTGCGCGAAACCAAAGCCGCAAATGTGCAGGTTATCGGCAAGACGCTGGTGCTGTACCGTCCAACGAAGGAGCGTAAGATCGCTCTTCCTCGCTAAACTAGCCGCAGAAGAAAGTGACACGCTCGCTATGTCAGGAAAAGGCCGCACGGCGGCCTTTTTCTTTTCTTTACACTTGCAGTGTAAAACACTTTGCCTAAAAAAAGGCTTTAGAGTAAATCAGATATACTCTATTTTCAGAATTTCATACTCAACATCGCCGCCCGGCGTTTTAATAATGGCGACATCGTCCACTTCTTTGCCGATAAGTCCACGCGCCATTGGCGAGTTAACAGAAATCAGATTTTGCTTAAAATCCGCTTCGTCATCGCCCACGATGCGGTAGGTCGACTCTTCATCCGTATCCAGATTCAATACGGTAACGGTAGCGCCGAAGATCACGCGACCATTGGCGTTCATTTTAGTGACGTCGATCACCTGCGCGTTGGAAAGCTTGGCTTCAATTTCCTGAATACGGCCTTCGCAGAAGCCCTGTTCTTCACGGGCAGCGTGGTACTCTGCGTTTTCCTTCAGGTCGCCGTGCTCGCGCGCTTCCGCTATCGAAGCGATAATCCTGGGGCGTTTTACGGTTTTCAGTTCTTCAAGCTCTTCGCGCAGTCTCTCGGCGCCCCTTAGCGTCATCGGAATCTGGTTCATCTCAATACCTCGTCAACTGATCCTGTGCAAAATTGTCGTCATCCTGACAGGCTAGTGCAGAAAAAGCGTTCTGCGGCGCTTGCCACTGATTTACAAACGAAAGAAACCTGGCCCGGGGGAAACCCAGGGCCTGGCGGTTTTGCATTTTGATACGTATTTTACCGCAGAGTTCCTTATGGGTCATCGTTTACTTTCCACCATGATGCACCGTAGTATGGCAACATCACCTGCCAGTAAACGCGAGATTATGCGATTTTCACGAATTGTTACCGGCTTAGCCTGCGCATTTATGCTGAATGCCCACGCGGCCACGGTCGAAGACTACACGCAGTATCTGCCCGACGGCGCGAATCTGGCGCTGATTGTGCAAAAAGTCGGCGCAGAGACGCCCTCTATTGATTACCACAGCAAGCAGATGGCGCTGCCAGCCAGCACCATGAAGGTGATTACCGCACTGGCCGCGCTGCTTCAGCTTGGGCCGGATTACCGTTTTCATACGCAGCTGGAAAGCAAAGGCTCCGTTAGCGGCGGCACGCTGAAAGGCGACTTAGTGGCGCGTTTTGGCGGCGATCCTACCCTGACACGTCAGGATCTGCGCAATATGGTCGCCGCGCTAAAAAAACAGGGTGTGGAACATATTCAGGGCAATCTGGTCATCGATACCTCGGTGTTTGCCAGCCATGATAAAGCGCCCGGCTGGCCGTGGAACGATATGACGCAGTGCTTCAGCGCGCCACCCGCTGCCGCCATCGTGGATCGCAACTGCTTTTCCGTTTCGCTCTATAGCGCTCAGACGCCGGGCGAGAAAGCTTTTATTCGCGTAGCTTCTTTCTACCCGGTCAATATGTTCAGCCAGGTGCGCACGCTGGCGCGCGGCTCTTCAGAAGCGCAATATTGCGAACTGGATGTGGTGCCGGGCGAGCTGAACCGCTTTACGCTGACCGGCTGTATGACCCAGCGCGCCGAGCCTTTGCCTTTAGCTTTCGCTATTCAGGACGGCGCGAGCTACGCCGGTGCCATTCTGAAAGGAGAGCTTCAGCAGGCTGGTATCGACTATTCCGGGCATCTGGTGCGCCAGACGCTGGCTACGCCTCCGGCCACGGTACTGGCAGAAAAGCAGTCGGCGCCGCTGCACGATCTGCTGAAGATCATGCTGAAGAAGTCGGACAATATGATCGCGGATACAGTTTTCCGCACTATCGGTCATGAGCGCTTTGGCGTGCCTGGCACCTGGCGTGCAGGCTCTGATGCGGTCAGGCAGATTTTGCGGCAGAAAGCCAATATCGATTTGGGCAACAGCATTCAGGTAGATGGCTCCGGCCTGTCGCGGCACGATTTGATCGCGCCCGATACCATGATGCAGGTGCTGCAATATATTGCGCAGAACGATGAGCAGCTGAACTATATCTCTATGCTGCCGCTGGCCGGCTATGACGGCACGCTGCGCTATCGTGGCGGCCTGCACGAAGCGGGCGTAGACGGAAAAGTATCGGCGAAGACGGGATCGCTACAGGGCGTTTATAACCTGGCGGGCTTTATCACTACCGCCAGCGGCAAGCGGGTGGCTTTTGTGCAGTATCTTTCCGGCTATGCGGTGCCGCCGCAGAACTACAATCAGCGCCGCATCCCGCTGGTGCGTTTTGAGAGCCGCCTGTATAAAGATATTTATCAGAATTATTAAAAAAATTATATGAAATTGCCATGGCAAAATGTCATGGCAATTTTCACCGTTGCACCGTGCAAGTAAGATGGATCATCTCTTATCCAATTTCCCGTATTTTCTTTAAGCTGACAAAAGTTTTTAAACCGTTAAACTCTGGTGCCTCCCTGAGGGTGATAATGATGGCAGAATAATGCCCCGCTTTCAGCGCTACGGGCTTACCGTCACGGGAATAAATATTTACTGCTCTTTCGTTATAGACAATACGCCAGCTATCATGCTCTTTGCCGACGCCCACTCTTTTTTTTGCTATGAGTTGCCCGTCTTTAAGCAAACAGACTATAAGCGGGATAGTTTCTTCTTTTCCCTTATAATATTCATATAATTCCTCCATACGCTTTTCTACAGCATCATGGTTATGCCAGGTATAGCCCTCAGTTAGCAGCAAAGCCAGCTGATAGCGTCCTGCGCTCGTTATCTCAAAATCCAGGCGTGATGACCAGCCCGCAGAAGCGACGTCCACAGGCTGGTACATATTGATCGGATCGTTGCATGCCGTTAGCCCGACGCAGCATAAAAATATAAATATGCTGCGCCAGCCCTGAAATATTCCGGGCATAAACACCCTTTTCATTTCATTACCCCACGCAAAATCACCTTATTTACTGGCCGGTTCAGAATGGGTTGCCGTGTGTAATCCTGAATAAATTGGCCAGCTTTAAATCTTATTTATTTACTGACTTAGACAGAAAGCCTTATTTACCGCCACGTAAGAATAATAGCAGGGAATTTAAAGTCAACAAAATATATCAGAGCAAGGCTAACTATTTAACATTCGTAAAGCAGGATAAGTTCACACTTAAATAAAAAATTATATTTATGGAATTTCTTCTCTCCGTATCAATATTGATAGTTTTTATTTCCGTGCCTTCTCCTTTGCCGGATCAACTTTTGTAAAAAAAAGCATTCTTTCTTTTTTTGTTTTATTTCTGTTGCGTCATTATTTTCACTTCTTTATAGCGCCGGCCAGGAGACGTTAATGACTTAAGCCGGCAAAAGGTATGAGAGCGCCGTGAAGAAGCGGCCCCGAAAGGGCCGCTTTGTCAGAAAGACTCAGAAGTGCGTATTCAGGCTCATGTAATAAGTCCGGCCTGATTCGTTGTAGGTATTAGCGCCTGCGCCATACATATAGGCACCGGTTGCAGAGTTACCCGTAGTTTGCGCATTGCCCTCGCGGAAATGCCGCTTGTCAAACAGGTTATCCACGCCCAGCGTCACGCTGGCATACTTGTTGATATCGTAAGTACCGCTCAGACCGAGGATTGAGTACGGGCTGACTGTAGACTTCTCGCTGCCGCTAACGGCTTCGCCCTTGTAGTTGTACTTCTTCGGCGTCTGGCGGCCATACCAGGTAAAGGTCGTTTGCAGCGACAGATCCTGCGTAGCCTGCCATGCCAGCGTCGAGTTCAGCGTATACTCCGGGATTACCGACAGGCGGTCGCCCGTGGTTTTGTTTTTGCTTTGCAGCATATAGGTCAGGTTATTGTTCCAGGTGATAGCTTCCGTTACCGGGAAGTTCACCGTGCCCTCCAGCCCTTCTACCACTGCTTTCGGCACGTTTTCCCATTTATAGATATCGGTACTGCCGGTCGCGCCGCTCGGCTCGTAGCCTGATTCGATTTTGTTGCGATAGTCATTGCGGAACCAGGTCAGGCCTGCCTGATAACCTTCATGTTTGTATTCCAGCCCTACTTCTTTATTGATGCTGGTTTCGGCTTTGAGATCTTCGTTACCCATCAAATAGCAGGCACCCGCGCTGTCCGCACAGCCCTGGCCGCGGCTGTAAAGCACGTAGTTCGGGTTAGTCTGGTAAAGGCTTGGAGCTTTATAAGCTCTGGCGATGCCTAGCTTCAGCGTAAAGTCGTCGGCCAGCGCCTGCGACAGGTTCAGCGACGGGCTCCAGTTATTACCAACGATGCTGTGATGGTCGAAACGCAGGCCGGGTACCAGCATGGTGCTGTCGGTCAGCTCCATATTGTCTTCCGCGAACAGCGAGAAGATTTCCGCCGAAGAGTAAGGGCTGCGGTTGGTGCTGCTGATACCGTCGATAGCGCCACCGGAGAGCGCCTGGGTATTGGATGCGCCATCCTTCATGCGCTGCTGGTTCCATTCGGTGCCGATAGTCGCGGTCTGGTTAACCAGGAAATCAAAGGGCACGCTGACTTCGCTGTGCAGCAGCACGTCATTGAGCTCGATAGTCGAGAAACCGCTGTCGGAGAAAATACCTTCCGTACCGCCCGCCAGGCCTTCATTCATGCGCGAGTTGCGCGTGTTTTCATACTGGGCATAGCTGCGGGTACTGACGCCGTTGTCCCAGACGCCGGTCCAGGTCACCGCATAATCCTGACGGTAGAGGCGGTTGGTTTCGTCGCCGTACTTGCTTTTTACCAGCGTGCTGGTGTTGGTGTTCTGCGTGTCGCCCGCATAGAGGTTGCCCTGACGGCTATAGCCCGCGCTGAACTCCAGGTTTTGGTTTGGCGCAAATTCCCAGCGCAGCTTGCCGTGAATATCTTTGTTGACCACGCCTTCGCGCCCTGCCGGAACAGTATCGGCATAGGAGCCGGTTCGCAGCGACTGATGGCCTTCGTTAATGTACTGCGCGTCCGCCTGGGTTTTGCTGAGGTTACCCCATAGCGAGAAGCTCACATCATCGCCCATCGGGCCGCTCAGAGAGAAGTTAGAGCGTTTAGTGGAGCCTTCAGATTTATGCTCCGGCATATTCAAATAGGTGTTCCAGGAGCCGTGCCACTCGTTGCCGGTTTGTTTGGTGATGATATTCACTACGCCGCCAGCCGCGCCGTTGCCATAGCGCGCCGCAGCCGGGCCACGGATCACTTCGATATGGTCAACCATTTCCGGCGGTACCCAGTTGGTATCGCCGCGCGTATCGCGTTCGCCGCGCCAGCCCAGACGCACCGAGTTACGGCTGGCAACCGGCATACCGTCGATAAGGATCAACGTATTTTCCGGGCCCATGCCGCGAATATCGATCTGGCGGTTGTTGCCACGTTGGCCGCTGGTGGAGTTGCCTGTCAGGTTGACGCCCGGCATGGTGCGGATAATTTCAGAAAGGTCGCGTGAAGGAGGACGTTTTTTGATTTCGTCAGAGGTAATAGTAGAAACGCCCGGCGCCTGCAAATTTTGCTGTTCCGCCGTCACCATCAGCGTGCCGCCGTCGGTATCGACGCGATCGCCGGAGGCAGCGGCGGCCGTGGTGCTGGACGCGTCTGTAGCCGTCTCATGCTGCGCGGTATCAGCAGCCGCCGCCCCGGCTACCATGCCCAATTCAATCAGGATTGCGAGTGAGAGTTTTGATAATTTGTTCAACGCTTTTATTCCCTGCCAGTCCGCCCCGCTACTTTCCTCAGGGGGAAATAGATGAATAGAAGGCGGAAATACGTTGTGTCCGCCCCGCCAGCCTTAGCGGCATGCACAGGCATCCCATACCAGGCGGCAATACAGTATTTCAAATGTAAACAATTATCAATTCGATTATTCGTCGTGTTCTTATTAAGGTGACGATCTTAGCCAGAAGTTAAGCGTGGCAGGTGGCAGAGTGCCTCTGCGGACGCAGAGGCACGAATAGATTATTTTCCAGCAAAGAGCTGTTCCAGGCGCGTCAGCACGTTATTGGCACTGTAGTAGTCAAGGCGGAAGCTGTCCTCGCCCAGCGCATAAACCTGCTTGTTTTTTACTGCCGGAGCCGTTACCAGCAGCGGCTCGGCCATTAGCGCTTTTTTCACTTTCTCACCGCCGGCAAAGATTAGCGCAGTGTTGCCCGTGAGGCCGGTAACCAGATTTTCTCCGCTAACCGGAATGATATCACGGCGCTTCAAACGATGGCTGGCCTGCATGATCGTGGCTGGCGGTTCCGCCAGGGTGAAGCCGAGCGACGCCAGCAATTTTCCCTGGGCGGATTCGGGCGTCCAGAGGTTAACCAGATGGTTGTTAGGGTTGTAGACCAGCGCAGAGACAGGCTGTGGCGGCAGCTTGATTTTCGCTTTGACTTCTTTTTCGCGCTGCGCATAGCTTTGGATCGATTTTTCCGCTGTGGCCTCTTTGCCCGTCGCCTTCGCCAGCACGCGTTCAACTTCCTGCCAGCTTTTATCGTCGTAGTTGACTACCAGCGTTGGTGCCAGTGAAGCGAGGCGATCGTAGAAAGGTAGCGCGGAGTCGTTTCCTGTCGCGCTGACAATAATCAGGTCGGGTTTTTCTGCTGCGATTAGCTCAAGGTTTGGCTCGCCGCTGTAGAGTCTTTTTACACCTCTGGCCGCAGCCACCTTGCCCCACTGGCTAAAGAAGCCCTGGCCATCGGCAATGCGGTAACCCGGCATGGTCGCGCCGCTGGCGATAACCGGCGCTTCTATCGCCAGCAACGAGCCGGTCAGCGTAACGCTGGTGGAGATAATACGTTTGGGCTGCTGTTTGAGCACAACCTCGCCCTTCACGCTGGCTATACGGCGCGGCCAGCCTTCTTCAGCGCGAGCCGGATTAACCGACAGTAGTGATAACGCAACAAGTAGCAGAGGAATTAGACGCAGAACGGAAGTACGCATGCCTGATCAGCTCTTTCAGCGAGGGCGAAGCGCCGGGCTTCGCAAAAATTCGGATAGAGCAGATGATAATGATTATCTTTACTGGCGGGAAGCCCTAATTGCGGGGCGCTTAAAAAACAAAGGACGCCTTGCGGCGCCCTTCAAAGATTAACGCTGGTAGATGATTTCGACGCCTTCGTCGTCCTCGTCATCCCAGTCTTCGTCCCAGTCGTCATCTTCTTCCACCGCCGCATCCGCTTCTTCCAGCTGCTGGCGATGGTAGTCGTCCCACATAAACTCTACTTTCTCTGGCTGTTTCTCTTCCGCTTCCGCCTCTTTCGGGTTGGCGTTGAGGAAGGACATAACATCCCAGCACAGCGGCGTAACGCCGACGCGGTTGGCGGCAGAGATCAGATAATATTTATCCTCCCAGCCCAGCGCTTCGGCAATTGCCTTCGCACGGGATTCCGCCTCTTCCTGATCCAGCAGATCGACTTTGTTGAATACCAGCCAGCGCGGCTTGTTAAAGAGCTTCTCGCTGTATTTTTCCAGCTCGCCCAGAATGATGCGGGCGTTTTCTACCGGATCGGATTCGTCGATCGGCGCCAGATCAATGGTGTGCAACAGCACGCGGCAGCGCTCAAGGTGCTTAAGGAAGCGGATGCCCAGGCCAGCGCCGTCGGAGGCACCTTCGATCAGGCCAGGGATATCGGCCACCACAAAGCTCTGCTCGCTGTCCATACGCACCACGCCCAGGCTAGGCACCAGAGTGGTAAACGGATAGTCGGCCACTTTAGGTTTGGCTGCGGATACGGCGCGAATAAAGGTAGATTTCCCGGCATTCGGCAGGCCCAGCATGCCGACATCCGCCAGCAGCATCAGCTCCAGCTGCAAATCGCGCTTCTCGCCCGGCGTGCCCATGGTTTTCTGGCGCGGCGTACGGTTAACGGAAGATTTAAAGCGGGTATTGCCCAGGCCGTGCCAGCCGCCTTTAGCGACCATCTGCAGCTGGCCGTGCTTCATCATATCGCCCAGCGTTTCGCCGGTGCCCTGATCGATAATGCGGGTGCCGACCGGTACTTTAATAATGATGTCTTTACCGCGTTTGCCGGTGCAGTCGCGGCTCTGGCCGTTCTGCCCACGCTCGGCACGGAAAGATTTCTCAAAGCGGTAGTCGATCAGGGTATTCAGGTTTTCGTCGGCCTGCATATAAACGTCGCCGCCGTCACCGCCGTCACCGCCGTCCGGACCGCCTTTAGGAATATATTTTTCACGACGGAAGCTGACGCAGCCGTTGCCGCCATCACCCGCAGCAACGAGGATCGTCGCTTCATCAACAAACTTCATGTTACTTCTCCGTAAATCATTTGCCCGCTGCTGGCAGGATGATCCGTCGTGGCTCGCTGGCCCTGGCCCGGTGCCGCAGACCGCGCGTCGTTTCCGGGTGGAGCCGCTTAAGACATCATGCAGCTGAATATAAAGTGTACAGCAATGGGACTAACTGGCAACCCGCGTCGCACGGGCGCAGAATGTAAAAAGCCCCGCAATCATAGCGGGGCTTTGTGATTCGCTGCTGAAAGCGGTCTCAGGTACCGCCTTCAGGCACGAAAACCTTACTCAGCAACGATGCTGATGTACTTACGGTTGTTCGGGCCTTTTACTTCGAACTGGACCTTGCCGTTTGCAGTTGCAAACAGGGTGTGGTCACGGCCGCAGCCTACGTTGGTGCCCGCGTGGAATTTGGTGCCACGCTGACGAACGATGATGCTGCCTGCCAGAACGCTTTCGCCACCGAAACGCTTAACGCCCAGGCGTTTTGCGTTGGAATCGCGGCCATTTCGAGTGGAACCGCCAGCCTTTTTATGTGCCATTTGTCAGATCTCCTCTTAGGCGCTGATGCCAGTGATCTTCACATCAGTGAACCACTGACGGTGACCCTGCTGCTTACGATAGTGTTTACGACGACGAAACTTAACGATCTTGATTTTGTCGCCACGACCGTGAGCAATGATTTCTGCTTTGATCACGCCGCCTGAAACTAATGGCGCGCCGATGGTGACTTCTTCGCCGTTGGCAATCATCAGAACCTGGTCGAACTCAATAGTTTCGCCGGTTGCGATGTCCAGCTTTTCCAGGCGAACGGTCTGACCTTCGCTCACTCGGTGTTGTTTACCACCACTTTGGAAAACCGCGTACATATAAACTCCGCTCTCGCGCATGGCCTTCAGGCCGCGCTATAAATATTCACAATAGGGCGCGAATTCTACGCAACTTCGCAAGCGATGACAAGTGCCTGGAAGCGGGTATTGCAGAAAAAAAACGCAAAGCACAGGCAAATGTTTCACAGCCGCCATTTTCAAGTACAATCTGTTATACATTACTTGCCGCAGGCACGGGTAAAGACGCTTATCATAGCCGCATAGTGGGCCATAGCTGAACAGACTGATGAACTTAGAACAGATAAACGAACTCACCGCGCAGGACATGGCGGACGTCAATGCAACCATACTCGAGCAGTTGAATTCTGAGGTTTCCCTCATCAATCAGCTGGGTTACTACATCATCAGCGGTGGCGGCAAACGCATCCGCCCGACGATCGCCGTTCTGGCTGCGCGCGCGCTGAATTACACGGGAAAACATCATATTACCGTCGCTGCGCTGATCGAATTCATTCACACCGCCACGCTATTGCATGACGATGTGGTGGATGAATCGGATATGCGCCGCGGCAAAGCTACCGCCAATGCCGCCTTCGGCAATGCGGCCAGCGTGCTGGTCGGCGATTTTATCTATACGCGTGCTTTTCAGATGATGACCAGCATCGGCTCGCTGCGCGTGCTGGAGCTGATGTCGGAAGCGGTTAACGTGATAGCAGAAGGCGAAGTGTTACAGCTGATGAACTGCAACGATCCTGATATCACCGAAGAGAGCTACATGCGGGTAATTTACAGTAAAACCGCCCGTTTGTTCGAAGCGGCCGCGCAATCTTCCGCAATTCTTGCCGAGGCTACGCCAGAGCAGGAAAAAGCGTTGCAGGATTATGGCCGCTATATCGGTACAGCTTTCCAGCTTATCGACGATCTTCTCGATTACAGTGCCGACGGAAAAACCTTAGGGAAGAACGTTGGCGACGACCTGAGCGAAGGCAAACCCACGCTGCCGCTACTGCACGCTATGCGTAACGGCACGCCTGAACAGACCGCCATGATTCGCGGCGCTATTGAGCAAGGCAATGGTCGTCACTTGCTGGAGCCGGTACTGGAGACTATGCAGCAGTGCGGCTCGCTGGCGTGGACTCGCGAGTCGGCGGAGCGCGAAGCAGATAAGGCGATAGCCTGCCTGAGCGTGCTGCCAGAGTCGCCATGGCGCAGCGCGCTGGAAGCACTGGCCCATATGTCGGTACAACGCGAGTTTTAATCGGCTTACTGCTGCCTTTGCTGGCCTGTAACACGCTTCGCTGTGTTTCAGGTTGGTCACAAAATTCAGGCTGCCATTGCTAACAGTTTGTCATTAATTTGCAGCGCGGTTCGCCGCGCTTTTTTCTTCATAATGCCACCCCATTCTCTTTCCTGATGTAACGCGTCACTCTGTTGCGTAACTTTTGCGCATTAGCCCTCAAAAACAAAACCTTGCTTAAAAATTATTGGAAATAACTTAGCGATTATTGCTATAAACTCCGCTATGAAATTTAATGCATGATGCCTTAAATTATCATTACTTGTGCGGATTCATGGCAATAAAAGCGGCAGGGATTCGCACGCAGGTTTCCAAAAAAAAGCGATGCATACATGGAGGAAAAGCAGATGCAAAACAAGAAAACGGACTGGCATAACGCGGATATTATTGCTGGTCTGAAAAAGAGAGGCACTACGCTGGCCAGGGTCTCACGCGAGGCCGGATTAAGCTCATCTACGCTGGCTAACGCTATGTTCCGTCCCTGGCCGAAGGGAGAGTGGATTATTGCTAACGCCCTGAAGATGCATCCCGCAGAGATTTGGCCCAGCCGCTATTACGATCCCGTCACTCACACCCTACTCGATCGCAAAAAGCTTATTCGCTCATAAAAGAAAAGGCGGTAGATCGCTACCGCCTGAGATTGATGACAAAGTAGGCCAGTGCCGGCTCAGGAGGGCCTGTGTCTTCCGCAAAGACGCAAAAAGCACCTTCCATGGTGGCTCAGTACGGGCCGTCCATGGCCCGTAATGCTTTGCTCCAGCCACAGGCCCTCCATCGCTTCAGGTTCAGCAGTCTGAGACGGTAGATCGCTACCGCCCTCTGTTATTTCGCACTTTACTCGCTGCCGCTAACGCGCTCGATATTGGCGCCCAGCGCTTTCAGCTTGTCTTCAATAT
Organism: Pantoea sp. sgz302252; assembly: GCF_042610525.1. Lineage (GTDB taxonomy): Bacteria > Pseudomonadota > Gammaproteobacteria > Enterobacterales > Enterobacteriaceae > Erwinia. Next base: position 73,022 of record NZ_JBHDVM010000003.1, on the reverse strand, counting down.
GCTCGTAGCCGCGATCGATATGATAGATGCGATCTACAATGGTGGTGCCTTCTGCGATACAGCCAGCCAGCACCAGGCTTGCGGAAGCACGTAGATCGGTCGCCATCACCTGAGCGCCGGAGAGCTTCTCTACGCCGTGACAGATCGCCGTGTTGCTTTCGATTTCCGCGTGCGCACCCATGCGGATTAGCTCCGGCACGTGCATAAAGCGGTTTTCAAAAATGGTCTCGGTGATCACGCCAGTGCCTTCTGCCACCAGGTTCAACAGGCTGAACTGTGCCTGCATATCGGTCGGGAAACCCGGATGCGGCGCGGTGCGGAAGTTCACCGCTTTTGGCCGCTTGCCGTGCATATCCAGGCTGATCCAGTCATCGCCCAACTCGATATCGGCACCCGCTTCGCGCAGCTTGGCCAGTACCGCATCCAGCGTGTCCGGCTGCGTATCGCGGCAGATCACTTTCCCGCCAGAAATCGCCGCTGCAATCAGGAAAGTACCGGTTTCGATACGATCCGGCAGCACGCGGTAGACGCCGCCACCAAGGCGCTCTACGCCTTCAATAGTGATGCGGTCGCTGCCTGCGCCGGTGATTTTCGCGCCCAGGGTGTTAAGGAAGTTTGCCGTATCGACAATTTCCGGCTCGCGAGCGGCGTTCTCGATGGTGGTGGTGCCGGTTGCCAGCGTGGCGGCGCTCATGATGGTTACGGTAGCGCCTACGCTGACCTTATCCATCACAATGTGCGCGCCCTTCAGGCGGCCGTCTACGGAAGCTTTAACATAGCCTTCTTCCAGCTTAATCTCGGCGCCCAGCTGCTCCAGGCCCGTAATATGCAGATCGACCGGACGAGCGCCGATAGCGCAGCCGCCCGGCAGGGAAACCTGCCCCTGGCCAAAACGCGCCACCAGCGGGCCAAGCGCCCAAATTGAGGCACGCATGGTTTTCACCAGATCGTAAGGCGCGCAGTAAATATTGACGTTGCTGGCGTCCAGGTGCACCGATCCGTTGCGCTCTGCCTTTACGCCCAGCTGGCTCAGCAGCTTCATGGTAGTGTCGATGTCCTTGAGTTTCGGGACATTCTGAATTTCTACGGGATCGGACGCCAGCAGAGCAGCGAAAAGAATCGGCAGCGCGGCGTTTTTAGCGCCGGAAATGGTCACTTCCCCGCTTAAACGGGTCGGGCCCTGCACACGAAATTTATCCATTAAACCTGCTCTCAATTAATCAGCTATAGAATGCGGCCCCTTCACCGCCAACAGCGGCGAAGACGGCGACTTAAAAACCGTTCAGCTTACGGTCGCGCGCCCATTCTTCCGGAGTATAGGTTTTGATGGACAGCGCATGAATACGGTTGTCGGCAAGATAGGCCGCCAGCGGCGCATAAATTGCCTGCTGTTTTTTTACGCGGCTCAGCTCGCCGAACATTTCGCCGACGGCGATAACCTGAAAATGGCTGCCGTCGCCGGTTACAATCGCTTCCTGCAGCGGCAGCGCGGCCATCAGTACGGCCTGGATTTCACTAGTTTCCATGAGATCTTCTAAATTCAGTTGAGGATAAACAGGCACACATAGTAGTGGAAAGCGGAGCTATCTTAAACAGGCAAAAAAGCCTCCGCAGAAGCAGAGGCTTTTTCACAGGGATGCAGCCCGATCGATCAGCGGCTGGCGGTAATAAACTGCTGCAGGTTATAAAGCGCTATCAGGGAGCGCAGTTTATCCGTAACGCCCGTAAAAGACGGGTTTTTTCCCTGCTGGAGCACGATCTGCCGCAGATGCACCAGCAGCGCCAGCCCGGCTGAGTCGACTCTTTCCAGCGCGGAGACGTCAATGGTATCAATCTGTGTCATGACCTTTTCGCGCTGCTGCCACAGCGGCAGCAGCGTTTCCCGCTCCAGCTCGCCAGCCAGATGTAGCTGGTTCGCCTCAATCCGCCAGTTGAGCTGCTCCATTACTGCTGCTTATCCAGGGTAATAGGCTGGCTGGCCGCGCTCTTCAGCACGTCGGTCAGGCCGTCGACGCCTTTCTGGCGTAAGATACCTGCCCATTCGTTCTGTTTGGTAGAGATCATGCTGACCCCTTCCGCGATCATGTCGTAAGCCTGCCAGTCGCCGGTGCGGCTATTTTTACGCCACTGGAAATCCAGGCGAACCGGCGGACGACCATTTGGATCGATGATCGAAACACGAATAGCGATGATGTTTTTATCGACATAAGGCTGCTCGGGCGCAATCTGGTAGGTTTGGCCGTGATAGAGCGCCAGTGCCTGCCCGTATGCCTGAGCCAGATAGTCGCTAAAGGCGCTGAAATAAGCGTCGCGCTGGGCTGGCGTTGCCTCTTTGTAGTAGCGCCCTAATACCAGCGCGCCTGCGTATTTGATCTGTACGTAAGGCAGCAGCTCTTCGCGTACGATCTGGCGCAGGTAATTAGGATCCTGCTTGATTTTCGGCTGCTCATTTTTAAGACGGGTAAAGGTTTTTGCCGCCGCCTCGTTCATCAGCTTATAGGGGTTAGTTTGATCGACGGTGGCATTGGCCGCGATCGGGGCAATAATCAGCATTGCCACCATCAGGAAACGTTTAAACATTACTGCTCCTCTTAAGGGTTAGTCGCTGCGGCTGGCGCAGACGCGCCGTTGTTTTCCGGCGCAGCGTTTTTACTCTCATTGTCGTTACCGCTCTTGTACAGGAACTGACCTATCAGGTCTTCCAGCACCATCGCCGACTTGGTGTCCTGAATAGTGCTGCCATCCTTAAGCATAGCCGTTCCCATCTCGGGATCGTCAAAGCCTACGTTGAGCGCCAGGTACTGCTCACCCAGCAGGCCGGAGGTTCTGACCGCCAGCGAACTGGTATCCGGCAGCTGGTTATATTTATCTTCGATATCCATAGAGACGCGCGGCAGATAGGTTTTCTCATCCAGGCCGATTTCCGTCACGCGCCCAATCACTACGCCGCCAATTTTCACCGGCGAACCGCTTTTCAGCCCGCCGATATTGTCGAAGGTGGCGTAAAGCCGCCAGGTTGGCTCACTGCCCAAAGATTTCAGATCTGCTACCCGCAGGCAGAGGAACAGCGCCGCACAGAGCGCCAGCAATAAAAAGACCCCTACCCAAATTTCGCTTTTTTTCGTTTGCATCGAATTAATTCCCAAACATCAGTGCTGTCAGCACAAAATCTAAACCGAGCACAGCCAGAGAAGCATGCACCACAGTACGCGTCGTCGCCCGGCTGATCCCTTCCGAAGTCGGCACGGCGTCGTAGCCGTTAAATAAGGCGATCCAGGTGACGGTAAAGGCGAAAACGGCGCTTTTTATCACGCAGTTGACGATATCGGTACGAATGTCCACGGCGTTTTGCATCGCCGACCAGAAGAAGCCGCTGTCGATGCCCTTCCAGCTAACGCCTACAATCGCCCCGCCCAGGATCCCTACCGCAACGAAAATCAGCGCCAGCAGCGGCATGCTGATAAAACCAGCCCAGAAGCGAGGAGAGATAATTCTGCGCAGCGGGTCAACCGCCATCATCTCCATGCTGGAGAGCTGTTCGGTGGCTTTCATCAAACCGATTTCAGCGGTCAGCGCTGACCCTGCCCGGCCAGCGAACAGCAGCGCCGTCACTACCGGCCCCAGCTCGCGCAGCAGCGACAGCGCTACCAGCATGCCGAGGCTGCTGTCGGCACCGTAGGTGTTGAGCACCAGATAGCCCTGCAAACCCAGCACCATACCGATAAACAGGCCGGAGACAACGATAATCAGCAGCGACAGCACGCCAATGCTGTAGAGCTGCTTGATCACCAGCGGCGCGTGTTTACGAAAGCGCGGCACGCCGATCAGGGCGTGAAACAGCATTAGCCCGGCACGGCCGAAAGAGGCGCAGATATTGATTCCCTGACGCCCAACGGACGCCAGTGCACGTAGTAACATCAGATTAACTCCCTGAGCCGGTTAGATCCTGCAGATAGTCGCCTGCGGGAAAACGAAAAGGAACCGGGCCGTCGGCGATGCCATCAATAAACTGGCGAACCCGGGCGTCCTCGTTTTCGTGCAGCGCGCTGGCCGTTCCCTGCGCGATAACTTTCTGGCCGGCAATGATATAGGCGTAGTCGGCAATGCTCAGCACTTCCGGCACGTCATGCGAAACCACGATACAGGTCATGCCCAGCGAATGGTTTAGTTCGTCGATCAGCTTGACCAGTACGCCCATAGTGATGGGATCCTGCCCCACAAAAGGCTCATCAAACATAATCAGATCGGGTTCCAGCGCGATCGCTCTGGCCAGCGCCGCGCGCCGCGCCATGCCGCCCGATAGTTCAGATGGCTTGAGCTGCGCCGCGCCGCGCAGGCCCACCGCCTCCAGCTTCATCATTACCGTACTGTGCAGCAGCGCTGGCGGTAGCTGAGTATGCTCGCGTAGCGGCCAGGCAACGTTATCGAACACCGTTAAGTCGGTGAACAGCGCACCAGACTGAAACAGCATGCTCATTTTTTTACGCGCTTCGTAAAGACGCGAGCGCGACAGTTCGGGAATATTTTCCCCGTTAAACCAAATTTCGCCAGCGTCGGGGCGTAGCTGGCCGCCGATCAAACGCAGCAGCGTGGTTTTACCGATGCCTGAAGGGCCCATAATGGCTGTGACTTTCCCTTTTGGCACCGTAAGCGAGATGTTATCGAAAACCGGGCGATCGCCACGGGCGAAGCTGACGCCCCGGACATCCACCAAATTCGTCTCCGTCTGGCTCATTGTGACCTCTTATCCTCTTTTCCAGGCATTTCATCCTCTACCGATGGTAACTTATAACCAGCGAGACTGGACACTTTTACAGAAACTTACCCGTCAGACGTGGCGAAAGCTGGCATAAGTTTTACTTTTTGCTTTCAGACCGTCAAAATCAGCGCATTATCCAGGCCTGTGGCCCATTTTACGCGTCGTGCAAGGCAAGCCGACGATTATACCCGATCAAAGGACAATTCATGCTTGTAGCTACCGCACTATTGATTATCGGCCTGGTCCTGCTGGTATATGGCGCCGATCGTCTGGTGTTCAGCGCAGCGATCCTTTGCCGTTCTGTCGGCGTGCCGCCGCTGATTATAGGCATGACAGTGGTAGGTATCGGCACTTCGCTGCCGGAGCTGATCGTTTCTTTTTCTGCCTCAATGCATGGACAAATGGATCTGGCCGTTGGCACTGCTATCGGCTCCAATATCACTAATATCCTGCTGATCCTCGGCGGCGCGGCGTTGCTTCATCCTTTAAAACTGCACTCCAGGCTGCTGGCGCGCGAGCTGCCGCTGATGCTGCTGATTACGCTAATCTGCGGCCTGCTGCTTTTTGATAACATGCTTAGCCGCAACGATGGCCTGATCCTGATGGCCTTTGCGGCGGCTTACCTGCTGTTTATTATTACTATCGCCCGCAAAGCGGCCCGCGGTAATGCTGATTCGCTCACGCGCGAGCAGCTTGCCGAACTGCCGCGCGAGGATACAGGTAACACTGTAGCTTTTTTATGGCTGGGCGTGGCGCTGATTATCCTGCCGATGTCCACCCGTATGGTGATCGACAACGCCACGGTTATCGCCAACTTTTTCGGCGTCAGCCAGCTGGTGATTGGCCTGACGATTATTTCCGTCGGCACCAGCTTGCCGGAGTTGGCTACGGTAATCGCCGGCGCGCTAAAAGGCGAAGATGACATCGCTATCGGTAATCTGATCGGCTCCAACATCTACAATATTGCCATTGTGCTGGGCATTCCGGCGCTGCTGCATCCTGATTCGATAGATGTTCAGGCTTTCGCCCGTGATTACTGGGTTATGCTGGGCGTCAGCGCGCTGTTTACGCTGATCTGCCTTCGTCGCGGCCGCCGTATTGGCAGAAAGGCTGGCGCGCTGTTACTGAGCGGTTTTGTCGCCTGGGTAACGCTGCTTTACTGGCTGCCTTCGGCCACCTTCTGGTAAAAGGATTACAATTTATGGCACCTGCTACCCTACAGCCCGGCTTTGATTTTCAACAGGCGGGAAAAGAAGTTCTGACGATTGAACGTCAGGGGCTGGAACAGCTCGATCAGTATATCAATGAAGACTTTGCGCTGGCGTGCGAGCGCATTTACGCCTGTCAGGGCAAAGTTGTGGTGATGGGCATGGGCAAGTCGGGCCACATAGGTAAGAAAATGGCGGCCACTTTCGCCAGTACAGGCACGCCAGCTTTTTTCGTGCATCCGGCAGAAGCCAGCCACGGCGACCTCGGTATGGTGAGTGCGGGCGATATTGTTATCGCTATTTCCAATTCTGGCGAATCTTCTGAGATCCTGGCGCTGATCCCGGTGCTGAAACGCCTGCACGTACAGCTTATCTGCATGACCAGCCGTCCCGACAGCGCAATGGGGCGCGCGGCGGATATCCATCTCTGTGTTAAAGTACCGCAGGAAGCCTGTCCGCTGGGCCTGGCGCCAACCAGCAGCACCACGGCGACGCTGGTAATGGGCGATGCGCTGGCAGTAGCGCTACTGAAGGCGCGCGGTTTTACGGCGGAAGATTTCGCCCTTTCCCATCCTGGCGGCGCGCTGGGCCGCAAGCTGCTGTTGACCGTTGATGATATTATGCATGGCGGCGATGAGATCCCTCATGTGAGCCGTGATGCTTCACTGCGTGACGCTTTGCTGGAGATCACACGTAAGAATTTAGGTATGACGGTAATCTGTGACGATTTAATGAAGATCGAGGGGATTTTTACCGATGGCGATTTACGCCGGGTCTTCGATATGGGCATCGATATTCAGCATGCCAGCATCGCCAGCGTTATGACCGCAGGCGGTATCCGGGTGCGGCCCCATACGCTGGCGGTGGACGCCCTGAATCTGATGCAGAGCCGCAATATTACCGTTTTAATGGTCGCCGACGGCGAACGCCTGGTCGGCGTTGTGCATATGCATGACATGCTGCGCGCCGGCGTAGTTTAACAAGGAATAAAAAATGAGCGCTGGCGCAAGCTGGGTAACTACCTGTTATGGCGAAGTAAGCGAGGCCGTTATGGCCCGCGCACGTGAAGTTAAGCTGTTGATCTGCGATGTGGATGGCGTGATGTCCGACGGCATCATCTATCAGGGCAACAGCGGCGAAGAGCTAAAGGCGTTTAACGTACGGGACGGCTACGGCATTCGCTGCCTGCTGACCTCGGGCGTGGAAGTCGCTATTATCACCGGCCGCAAAGCGAAGCTGCTGGAAGATCGCTGCGCCACGCTGGGCATTACGCATCTTTACCAGGGCCAGTCCGATAAGCTTTTGGCCTTCCGCGAACTTCTGGATACACTGTCTGTTTCGCCAGAGCAGGTTGCCTATATCGGCGACGATCTGATCGACTGGCCGGTCATGGCGGAAGTGGGCCTGAGCGTAACCGTAGCCGATGCGCATCCGGTACTGCTTCCCAGGGCGGATTATGTCACCCGTATCGCGGGCGGGCGCGGCGCCGTTCGCGAGATTTGCGATCTGATTCTCATCGCGCAGGATAAGTTTGATAAGGCCAAAGGGCAGTCTGTATGAGTAAAACAAGGCGTTGGATTACGCTACTGCTGGCGCTGGTAGCCATAGTGCTGATTGGCTGGAACCTGGCCGATACGGATGAACCCGCGCCGGTTGCCAACAACGGCCTGGAGCCGACCTATACCAGCCAGTCCTCCAGCACAGTGGTCTACAACCCGGAAGGCGCACTGAGCTATAAGCTGGTGTCCGACAAAGTCACCTATTTCTCTGCCGAGGCGGTGAGCTGGTTCGATAACCCGGTCATGACTACCTATGACGAAAACAAAATTCCCACCTGGTCGGTACGGGCGGATAAGGCCAAACTGACTAACGATCGTATGCTCTATCTGTACGGTCACGTTGAGGTCAACAGCCTGGCGCAGGATGCGCAGCTGCAAAGAATTAAAACCGATAACGCCGTAGTAAACCTTGTCACGCAGGATGTTACCTCGGAAGATCAGGTAACGTTATACGGCACCAGCTTCAGCTCTACCGGCATGAAGATGCGTGGCAATTTACGGAAGAAAACCGCCGAGTTGATTGAAAAGGTCAAAACCTCCTATGAAATTCAGAATGCGAACCAACCTTAAGTTTTTGACGCTCGGCCTGCTGCTGGCGGCCAGCCTGCCCGCTTTCGCCCTGACGGGCGACTCGGATAAGCCGGTTAACGTCGACTCCGAAAACCAGGCGCTGGATATGCAGGGCAACGTGGCGACCTTTACCGGCAACGTCATCGTCACCCAGGGCTCGATTAAAATCACCGCAGACAAAGTGGTAGTGACTCGTCCGGGCGGCGACAGCAATAAAACCATTGTCGATGCCTGGGGCAATCCGGCGACCTTTTACCAGATGCAGGATAACGGCAAACCCGTGAAGGGCCACGCGCAGAAAATGCATTACGAGCTGGCGAAAGATTTCGTTGAGCTGACGGGCAGCGCTTATCTGGAACAGCTGGACAGCAACGTCAAAGGCGACCGCATCACTTATCTGGTGAAAGAGCAGAAAATGCAGGCCTACGGCAACACCGGCAAGCGCGTCACTACCGTGCTGGTGCCTTCTCAGCTGCAGGATAAGGGCACCCAGTCAAACAAGAAGAGTAACTAAGCCATGGCGACTTTAATTGCGCAAAACCTGGCCAAGGCCTACAAAGGCCGCCGCGTGGTGGAAGATGTCAGCCTGGAAGTGAAGTCCGGCGAGATTGTCGGTCTGCTTGGCCCGAACGGCGCGGGCAAGACCACCACTTTTTACATGGTAGTCGGCATCGTGCCACGCGATGCAGGCCGTATCGTGATCGACGATGAAGATATCAGTATTCTGCCGCTGCATGCCCGCGCGCGCCGCGGCATCGGTTATCTGCCGCAGGAAGCCTCGATCTTCCGGCGCCTGAGCGTGTTTGATAACCTGATGGCGGTACTACAGATTCGTGATGATTTAACCACCGAGCAGCGTACCGATCGCGCTAATGAGCTGATGGAGGAGTTCCATATCTCCCATCTGCGCGACAGCATGGGCCAGGCGCTTTCCGGCGGCGAGCGCCGTCGTGTGGAGATCGCCCGCGCGCTGGCGGCTAATCCTAAGTTTATCCTGCTGGATGAGCCTTTTGCCGGCGTTGACCCTATTTCGGTTATTGATATCAAAAGAATTATCGAACACCTGCGCGACAGCGGCCTGGGCGTGCTGATTACCGACCACAACGTCCGCGAAACTCTGGCCGTATGCGAACGTGCTTATATCGTCAGCCAGGGTCATTTGATCGCCCACGGTTCGCCCGAGCAAATCCTCGAGGATGAACAAGTTAAGCGCGTCTACTTGGGTGAAGAGTTCAGACTCTGATAAGGTGTGCAGACCGGTTAAGATTTTTGAGGAATAAGTATCCTGAATATGAAGCAAGGTTTGCAGCTCAGGCTTAGCCAACAGCTTGCCATGACGCCACAACTGCAGCAGGCGATCCGTCTGCTGCAACTCTCTACGCTTGAACTCCAGCAGGAAATTCAGCTGGCGCTGGAAAGCAATCCGCTGCTTGAACAAACCGATCTTCATGAAGAAGTCGACAGCCGCGAATATCAGGAAAAAGAGGCGCTGGATACCCGCGAGGCGCTTGAGCAGAAGGATATGCCGGAAGAGCTGCCGCTGGACGCCACCTGGGATGAAATCTATACCGCCGGTACGCCTTCGGGCACCGGCACCGACTATCACGACGACGAGCTGCCGGTTTATCAGGGCGAAACCACCCAGTCGCTGCAGGATTATCTGATGTGGCAGGTGGAGCTGACGCCCTTTACCGATACCGATCGCGCTATCGCTACCGCCATTGTCGACGCCGTGGATCCCACCGGCTATCTGACCGTTTCCCTTCAGGAAATCCAGGAGAGCATGGGTGACGAAGAGCTGTCCGCCGAAGAGGTGGAAGCGGTGCTGAAGCGGGTGCAACGCTTCGATCCCATCGGCGTCTGCGCCCGGGATCTGCGCGACTGCCTGCTGGTGCAGCTGTCGCAGTTCGTTGAGGATACGCCCTGGCTGAAAGAGGCCAGGCTGATCGTCAGCGAGCATCTGGATCTGCTGGCCAACCACGACTTCCGCAGCCTGATGCGCGTTACGCGGCTGAAAGAAGAAGTATTGAAAAATGCCATGCAGCTGATCCAGTCGCTCGATCCGCGCCCCGGCCAGTCAATCAACACGAGCGAACCGGAATACGTCATCCCGGATGTACTGGTGCGTAAAATCGGCGCCCGCTGGATGGTCGAGCTTAATGCCGACAGCGTGCCGCGATTAAAGATCAATCAGCACTATGCTTCGCTGGGCGGTTCGGCCCGCAGCGACAGCGACAGCCAGTTTATCCGCAGCAATCTGCAGGAGGCGCGCTGGCTGATCAAAAGCCTGGAGAGCCGCAACGACACGCTGCTGAAGGTGACGCGCTGTATCGTCGATCAGCAGCAGGCGTTTTTCGAACAGGGCGAAGAGTTTATGCGCCCCATGGTGCTGGCGGATATCGCCGCCGCCGTGGAGATGCACGAGTCAACCATTTCGCGTGTTACCACGCAAAAATACCTGCACAGCCCACGCGGTATTTTTGAACTGAAATATTTCTTCTCCAGCCATGTGAATACCGAAGGCGGTGGCGAAGCCTCCTCTACGGCGATACGCGCGCTGGTGAAGAAATTAATCTCGGCGGAGAATCCCGCCAAGCCTCTTAGCGACAGCAAGCTGACCACCCTGCTCTCCGATCAGGGGATTATGGTGGCGCGCCGTACCGTCGCGAAGTATCGAGAGTCTTTATCCATCCCGCCCTCAAACCAGCGCAAACAGCTGGTCTGAACGAACAGATAAGGAAGAGCTTATGCAACTCAATATTACCGGGCAGAATGTTGAAATTACCGAACCTTTACGTGAATTCGTTACGGCGAAATTCGCTAAGCTGGAGCAGTACTTTGACCGAATCAGCCAGGTTTATATCGTGCTGAAGGTAGAGAAAGTGACGCAAATAGCCGATGCGACGCTGCACGTGAGCGGTGGTGAGTTGCACGCCACCTCGGAAGAGAAAGATATGTACGCGGCGATAGATGGCCTGATCGACAAGCTGACTCGTCAGCTGAATAAACATAAAGACAAGCTGAAGCAGCATTAACTGCCCTGCAGAACGTGATTCTTTTTCCGCCACCCTTACCTGATGGCGTAAACTGTCCCGGCTCGTCCTCTGGTTGCGGAGGCCGGGCCGTGAATCAACGGGCATAGTGCATTCGACCGATGGCCTGCCGACAGCCAAGCTGCCAGGCAGCGCCGTTTTGCCAGGCGGAAGTGAATACCTAAGTGAACCTATGATGAACAATGACCTTACACTGGAACTGAGCTCGGTATTGAGCCTTTCCTGCACCCGCAACGGCGTCCACTGCCAAAGCAAAAAACGGGCGCTGGAAATTATCAGCGAGCTGGCGGCTAAACAGCTTAATCTGCCGCATCAGACGATCTTCGAGGCGATCCTGACACGCGAGCGTATGGGCAGCACCGGTATAGGTAACGGCATCGCCATCCCGCACGGCAAGCTGGTGGAAGATACGCTGCGCGCGGTAGGCGTGTTTATCCGTCTCGATCAGCCGGTAGCCTTTGACGCCATCGACAATCAGCCGGTAGATTTGCTGTTCGCCCTGCTGGTGCCTGCCGATCAGTGTAAAACGCATCTGCATACGCTGTCGCTGGTAGCGAAACGCCTGGCCGATAAAACGGTCTGTCGGCGGCTGCGCGCGGCGCAAAGTGACGAAGAGCTTTTTGAGATTATGGCGGAGACACCGGAAGCCACCTCTTAAGCCTTACCGGGCTGGCGCGCCAGCCCCGCGTATTCTGACAGGGATTTTCCCGTCCCTTTGAAAAGGCTCTCAATCAGGAGAATAAGTCATGGTGCTGATGATCGTCAGCGGGCGCTCTGGTTCCGGCAAGTCCGTCGCGTTAAGGGCGCTGGAGGATATGGGCTTCTACTGCGTGGACAATCTGCCCGTAGTGCTGCTGCCAGAGCTGGCCAGGTCGCTGGCGGATCGCAATATTTCGGCCGCGGTCAGCATTGACGTGCGTAATATGCCGGAGTCGCCGGAAATTTTTGAGAAAGCGTTGACCGGGCTGCCCGACAGCTTCTCTCCCCAGCTGCTGTTTCTCGACGCCGATCGCAATACCCTGATCCGCCGCTACAGCGATACCCGGCGTCTGCATCCCCTTTCCAGCAAAAATCTTTCGCTGGAGAGCGCGATCGACGAAGAGAGCGATCTGCTGGAGCCGCTGCGCTCGCGGGCGGATCTGATCGTCGATACTTCAGAAATGTCGGTGCACGAGCTGGCGGAAATGCTGCGTACGCGCCTGCTGGGCAAGCGGGAACGCGAGCTGACAATGGTGTTCGAGTCTTTTGGCTTCAAGCACGGCATCCCTATCGATGCCGACTACGTTTTTGACGTTCGCTTTTTGCCAAACCCACACTGGGATCCCAAGCTGCGCCCGATGACGGGGCTGGATCGTCCGGTGGCCGCCTTTCTGGATCGCCATACCGAAGTCCATAATTTTATCTATCAGACGCGCAGCTATCTTGAACTTTGGCTGCCGATGCTGGAAACCAATAACCGCAGCTATCTTACCGTCGCCATCGGCTGCACCGGTGGCAAACACCGTTCGGTTTATATCGCCGAGCAGCTGGCGGACTACTTCCGCTCGCGAGGCAAAAACGTTCAGTCGCGCCACCGCACTCTGGAAAAGCGTAAATCATGACCGTAAAACAAGTGGTTGAGATTAAGAATAAGCTGGGCATGCACGCCAGGCCCGCAATGAAGCTGTTTGAGCTGGTACAAAGCTTTGATGCCGAAGTCCTGCTGCGCAACGAGAGCGGAACGGAAGCGGAGGCCAGCAGCGTGATTGCGCTGCTGATGCTGGATTCGGCGAAAGGCGGACAGATTGAAATCGAAGCCAGCGGGCCGGAAGAAGCACAGGCGCTGGCAGCGGTAATCGAGCTGTTTAATGCCGGTTTTGACGAAGACTGACTCTCTCTACGGCCTCAGGAAGCGTTTGGGCGTCTCGCTCCTTTTAATACAGCCTGTGCGCTCTCAGGAAGCTTTCTCCGCCCAACTGGCGCATCTGCCGTAAAATCCACTGTTGTCGTTGACGCACATAAGGCGATGGCGCATCGGCGCGAAAGCGGATCGGATTCGGCAGCACCGCAGCTAACAAAGCCGCTTCCGCCATCGTCAGGCGACTGGCTGGTTTATGAAAATAGCGCTGCGAGGCTTCTTCCACGCCAAATACACCTTCGCCGAATTCCGCGACGTTCAGATATACTGTCAGGATACGACGCTTGCTCCAGACGGTTTCAATAGCCACCGTCAGGCCCGCTTCCAGCCCTTTACGTATCCAGCTGCGGCCATCCCATAAGAAAACGTTTTTTGCGGTCTGCTGCGAAAGCGTGGAGGCGCCACGCATGCGTCCGCCTTCGCTGTCCAGCACCGACTGAATAGCCTGTACGTCGAATCCCCAGTGGGTTGGAAATTTTTGGTCTTCCGAAGCGATGACCGCCAGCGGCATCCAGGGCGCGATCTCTTTCATCTCTACCCAGTCTGAATGGGCGACGTAACGAAAATCGCCGCTTAGCCAGGCGCCGATCTGTTTTTCCACCATAACGGCAGAAAAAGGCAGCGGTAAAAAGGCAAAAAGCAGGATGCCCGCCACCCAAAGGCCGACAACGCCGATCGCTGCCCGTGCCAGCCAGGACTTCAGACGCTGCCAGACTGTTTTCCTACGCTGACTCATAAATATATTCCATGGTGATCTTATGAATTCTCGTCATTTTATCCTTTATACCCGGCCTGCAAAGTCGATAAAACCCGCTCCAGGCCCCTCTGAGTGTAAGCGTTTGCATACGCTTACATCCTGTATCATTTTGTAAATGCCCCAGCACCTTCAATCACTTCCGCGCATAAGGAATCGGTTCCATCACTGAAACGAACCTGTAACGGTGAATTATTAATCATGATGGCTCACGGATAAAACCTCAGGTTATACATTCATACTCCTTATAAATTCCATAAGTTAGCTTTTGTGATTTTAATTTCTCAGCCCTTTTCAGGTGAAGAATGCAGCCGATTGCGCTTTTTCGCCCAGGTCAGGAAATGGGCGCGTTTAACAGGCTAAATGTTAATAGAATTGGTAGATTAATTGTTAAATCCTTTCAAAGCGCGTTTTATTACTCCGGTTCTGGCCTGTTGCAATATAGAGATGGCAATCTCACAAAAAAAACATGTTTTACATGGAGTTAAATATTTGCCAATCGGGGCCAAATTCTTTTAGCATTAGCGCTAGCGATCGGTGGAACCGGTTACTACGAGACGTTAATCTAAACCGGACAAAAACTGGTACAATTGTGCAAAAAACGCGCAATATCGCGAATAAATTCATTCCGTGCTTGACTGTATCATCAAATTAATGTTTTCTGTTCGGGAACGCTGTTCAACATCACAGATTTTAATGAATCTTGTAACATGTGATGCGAGTTTTGCTAAGGTAGTTGCTGAGCGTTTTATCCAATACCGCGCCTTCGCGTTGAGACTCTTACTTTAAGAATCGCGTGGGCGACCAGTTTCCCTGGTGTTGGCGCAGTATTCGCGCACCCCGGCCTCGGTCGGGGTCATTTTTTTTGGGCCTTAGCTACCCATTCCCGCAGTACGGCCACGTCTTTACGCCATTCCTGCTTCAACTCGTCGATCCACTCCTGCACGTTATCCCACCATGCCGGCAGCTCAGGGCTCTGTATCTGTTTCGCCAGCTGCTGCAAATGCACCAGTCCGACCGAACCCGCCGCGCCTTTAATCTTGTGCCCTTCTTCCGCAATTCCTTTTTGATCGCGGGCGGTCATGTTTAAATCCAGCACTTCCAGATAGCCTGGCATCATCTGCTCAAACATTTCCAGGCTCTGCTCGATCAGCTGTGGGCCGACCAGCTCGATATACTGTTCAAGCATAGCGACATCCAGCAGCACAGGCGCTTCGGCATTGGCTTCCTGCTCCTGCTCGCTGTCCGTCTCCTGATAGTCCCAGTATTTCTGAATAACCGCGGTCAAGGCCGGCACCGCCAGCGGTTTGCTCAGCACATCGTCCATACCGGCGTCCAGATACTCTTTTTTGTCTTTCAGCACGTTGGCGGTCAGCGCCACCAGCGGCGGCAGATGCTGTTTACCGTAGCGCTGATGGATCTCTCGCGCCACGTCCAGGCCGGTCATATCCGGTAGCTGAATATCCAGCAGCACCAGATCGAACTCTTCAGGCTCGAACATCGCCAGGGCCTCTGCGCCCGTCATCGCCACTTCCACGCTGTTGCCCAGCTTTTCGAGCACCGAGCGGGCGACCACCACGTTCAGTTCAATATCCTCCACCAGCAGCACGTGCAGCGCTGGCAGCGGCATATCGTCCGCAGGCTGCTCGTCCTCATGCTGGATATCGATACGAGGGGCACTGACGGTCAGCGTGAAGCAGGAGCCTTTGCCTGGCGCGCTGCGAACGCTGATATCGCCGCCCATGCTCTGTGCCAGGCGACGGGAAACCGCCAGACCTATGCCCGTGCCGGTCGCAGGCTTACCGCCATGCTGATCTTTGACCTGATAATACATGGCGAAGATTTTATCCTGCTCGTCCTGAGGGATGCCCATGCCGGAATCTTCAACCTCAAAGCGCAGGCAATCTTCTCCCTGATACGCCACCCGCACGATGATGCTGCCTCGCTGGGTAAATTTCACTGCGTTGCCGATTAGATTCCACAGAATCTGCCGCAGGCGCGTGCCGTCGGCGATAATTTTGTGAGGAAGCGGCGGCTGGCACTCCAGTACGAATTTCAGCCCTTTTGGCTCCGCCAGCAGGCCGGAGAGGTTTTCCAGATCGGCCAGGAAGCCGGTGAAATCGACCGGCTGGTTATCCAGCTGCACTTTGCGACGCTCGATTTTGTCCATTTCGATGACGTCGTTAAAGATATTGCCCAGAGTGATGGCCGAGACGTGAATCGTTTTCAGGTATTTCAGCTGTTCCGCGTTGAGTTCGGTGTCGAGCAAAATGCGGCTCAGGCCAACAATGCCATTAAGCGGCGTACGAAGCTCGTGGCTGATAGTAGAGATAAATGTGGTCTTTTCCCTGCTGGCGTTCTCTAAAGCGTCCTGATAGCGCTTACGCTCCGTTATATCGCGTCCAAAGCCCATCAGTCCGCTGCGTTTGCCAACGCGGTCATAATAGGGCACCTTGCGGATTTCAAAACAGGCCTTGCGGCCATCCGGGTATTGCAGCCACTGCTCGTAGGTCAGCGAGACATTATGGCGGAAAACTTTTTCGTCTGTTTCCAGTACCTTGGTCGCGGCATCGCGATCGTAGACGTCGTGCGGCGTCAGGCCGATCAGCTGTTTTTCGCTTTTGCCTGTCAGTAGCTCCATCGCCCGGTTGCAGCCGGAGAACTGCTGGTCGATATTGCGGTAGAAGACCAAATCGGGCGAAGCATCCAGAAACGAGCGCAGGAAAGAAGATTGCTGCTCCAGCTCGATTTGCGCCTGCTCGCGCCTGGCCATCTCTTCCGTCAGCTTTTCCATCGCCTGGAGACGCGCTTTCTCTGCTTTGATGCGGTCGGCGATTTCCTGGTTGAGCTGGGTAATGTTCTCTTTCATCTGCTGATTTAGCTCAAGATCGCGATGACGCATCTCTTCCAGCTTGTCTACCAGACGCGAGAGGCGCTGTCGGGACTCCTCAAGCTGTTCTACCACCACCGAAAGAAAATAGACCGCCCAGGGCGTAATCAGCAGGCCAAAAAAAACCGAGCGAACCATATCAATGCTTTCCACATGGCCACGCAGCACCATAGTGACCGCCATCTGCACGATCATCGCCAGCACCACCAGCGCTGAAGCCAGCAGCAGAGAAAAACGCACCAGCCCCAGTTTCACCATTAAATCGACGTAATACTGGGCTAACAGACGAATTTGTTTCATAAAAGATCCCTTGCAGAGCGGTAAAGTCAATCATACCGTAAAAGCGTAAAAGACCAAGATGGCGACTTGCAGACGGCTCTGCACCGGTTCGGTGCAGTATATAAAGAAAGTGATTACTTACGCATGTCAGCAGCTTACGCAAGGCTGGATGTTAAAACTCTTTTTACCTTACGCGATAAACGAGAGGTTTTTCGGCGAAATAGCAGATAGCGCGGCTTAAAGGCTTTGGCCACTCCCTGATTTAAAATAAGATCCACGAAAGCCGCGTGGGATAAGGTTTGTGCGCTGTATGAAAAAGGCGGTCGCCAACGGAAAATGCCGCCATGCGGTACAAGTTATTACAGGGAAAGCGTCTTTTCAGCGGATGCATAATCTTATCTGCCCGTTTTCGCTGCAACTGCGTGGCACAGTTGAAAATTCATGGCGATATGGGCTTTCGGCCGGGATCCCGCTCTACTCCAGCAGAATAAACATTCATATTAAATGATTCTTTAATCAATACAAGGCTGATTAATTTTACTAATGACAACGGCCGGTTTAATTCAAATAAGCATCATGCTGAAAAACAGTCGCATTCAATAATTAACGCCGTTTTCCCAGCATAATCCGCTAATAATCTTTCCGGCACCAGCATGGTGCAGAGATTTGCAGCCTGCACTACAGTGAGACAGCTCACACTTCATGGGGTTTACCGGGTGAAAGTTCAGGCAGAAAAAATCGTCACAAAAGCTTAATAATCAGAAGGTTAATTCATAAAGAACCCCATAAAGCTCCGTTAAGCGCGCTATTTGACCTGAGTTCGCTTTCCCGATAAGTTGGATTTTCGCTGGAAGCGTTCCTGACGGGCCAGTGTCTCGGCATATCTATGCAGCAAGAAGACTCCCCAGGCTATCTCCTCAGAGACCCGGAAAACAACGAGCAGCCTCCTTCAGTACGATCTGAAGAAAAGAGCCCGGCGCACAGTCGCCCGCTTATTTAAGCAGTCAGGAAAAAAATGATACAGAGCCAGGGGAGTCCTCTCCATCGCATTCTGTGCCTGAAACAATGTAGGTAATGTCAAAGAAGTCAGGAGGTCTGCCATGTCCAATCCAAAAGCGTTTCCCTATGGTCTGTATGACCCATCGAAAGAAAACGACAGCTGCGGCGTCGGTTTCATTACCCGTAAGGACGGCGAGCAGACCCATGAAATTCTTCAGATGGCGCATAGCGCGCTCTGCACCGTGCCCCATCGCGGCGGCATGTCGGCCGAAGGCGTGGGCGACGGCGCTGGCGTAAACGTCGATATCTCACTGCACTTTTTCCGTAAGATCACCGGCGCGCCGCTGAATTTGGGCCGTTTCGGCGTCGGCAACTTTTTTGTGCCGAAAGACGCAGCGCTACGCGCCAATGCCGAAGGTTTGGTAGAAGAGACGCTGGCCGCGCACGGGCTCGAGGTTATCCTTAAGCGCGATATGCCGCTGGATACCAGCGTGCTGCGTCCTGCGGCGATTCAGTTCCAGCTGCCTATCGTGCAGTGGATCTTCAACGCGCCAGCCGATGTCGCCGATCAGAATGCTTTTGAGAAGCGCATTTACCGCGCTCTGCTGGATATCGAAGCGCGCGCCTTTACCGAAAGCGAATTCGGCGGGCTTTATCCGCTCTCTCTTTCGTCGCGCACTCAGGTTTTTAAAGCTCGCCTGAACTCCAACGAGGTGATCCCTTACTTTAAAGATCTGACCGATGCGGATCATCAGGTTCGCGGGCTGTTTTTCCATACTCGCTTCTCCACCAATACCGATCCGCATACCACAATGGCTCAGCCTTTCCGCCTGATGGCGCACAACGGCGAGCTGAACACCGATCGTAAAAACCGTATCGCCGAGGCCGCGTTAGCACAGGCACGCGGTAAAAAGATCGTGCGGCCTAAAGGGCAGTCAGACAGCTCGCGTCTCGATCAAAGTATCCACAGCCGCCTGATGGAGGATAACCTCGATCTGATCAACGCCGTGGTATCTATGATGCCACCAGCCTGGGAAAACGACGACACGCTGTCGCCGGAAGTCCGCGCCATGCTGGAGTATTTTTCGCTGTATGAAGAGAAAAACGATGGCCCGGCTGCGCTGATCTTTGGCAACGGCGAAGTGATCGGCGCGCGTCTCGATCGCCTGGGCCTGCGTCCGCTACGTTCCGTGGAAACCGCCGAGTATATCGGCGCGATGTCGGAAGCCGGGCAAATCGCCTTCCCGCCGGAAAGCGTGCTGCGCCGTGGCCGTATCGAAGCTGGCGGCATGCTCTATTACGATCACAGCGAAAAGCGCAGCTACACCACGCTTGAGGCGCTGGAGAAACTGGCGGCAGAGAAAGATTATCCAACGCTGCTGGCGCAGGCGCGCGTAACGCTGAGCGAATTGCCCGTAGTGCCTGCGGAGAAGCAAGGTTCGCCTCTGCGCTACAGCGGCGATCTGAAAATCTGGCAGCGCTTTGTGGCTTACTACTACAACCAGGAAAGCTTTAAATTCATGATGGATCCAATGCTGGCCACCGGCGCGGAAAAAATTTCCGCCATGGGCTACGGCAACGCCATCAATGGGCTTTCCGATCATGAAGGCGGCATGGCGCACTACTTCTCACAGCGCTTTGCCCAGGTAACCAACCCGCCGCTGGACTCCATTCGTGAAGCGGACGGCATGACGCTGCGTGTCGCGCTGGGCGCCCGACCGCATCTGGGCCGCAGCAAAGGCCGACAGATTATCGTGCCGACGCCGATCCTGACGCATCTGGATATGTTGCAGCTGCGCGAGCAGGATGTGGCGCCTTACGCGCGTTTCGACATGCTCTATCGTCCGGTGGTAGGCAGCGATGCGCAGAGCCGCGCAGATAATGCCGATGCGCTGGAAAAGGCCATTGATGCTCTGGCGCAGCAGGTAGTGGATTTCGCCCGCGAACAGGGCGGCATCGCGGTGCTGACCGACCGCCATATCTCCAGCGAGCGCGCCGCTATCCCAATGCTGCTGGTGGTTTCCGCTATTAACCAGCGTCTGGTGCAGGAAGGCCTGCGTCTGGACGTGTCGCTGGTAGTAGAGAGCGGACAGAGCATCTCTTCGCACCACATCGCCGCCGCGCTGGGCTTTGGCGCTTCCGCTATCTATCCGCTGGGCGTGCAGATGCGTGCCGAAGATAAATATGGCGAAGGCGAAGAAGGCAATAAGGCCTTTAAGCGCTACGCCAAAGCGGCAGAAAAGGCCCTGATGAAAACCATGGGCAAAGTGGGTCTCTGCACCGTAGAGAGCTACAGCTGCGGCGAATTCTTCGAGCCGAACTTCCTGGATACGGAAGACCGCGTGCTGAAGAAATATTTCCCGAACATTAAAACGCCGGTGGGCGGCGCAGGCTTTGCCACTATCGCCCAGATGGCGGTGGACTGGCACCAGAGCGCGCTGAGAATTCAGGGCGAAGCGGAAGTGCCGCTGCTGGGTCTGTTTAAAGAGCGTGCGGAAGGCGCGGGCCACTCATACGGCACCATTGCGGTACGTACCTTTATCGATATGACGGAGCAGCCTTTACGTTTCGCCAACAAGCCGCGCGAAGAGGATGAGTTTATTCGCCTGCTGACGCTGGCTAAACTGGATAACGCTTTCAGCATTAAAGCGGACTCCTTTGCCGACAGCAGCTTCGAGCGTATTCCCAACGAGGTTATCGACAGCTTTACCATTACGCCGGACTACCGTGAGTTTTCCAGCCAGATGCAGGAAGAACGTAAGCGCCGTCCGGCCGCGCTGCGCGATATCCTGACTTTCCCGGCAGATTTAACCCACGTGGACAGCCAGGCAGAGTTTGCCCGCAAGCTGGGCCGTTACTCATTAATCAACAATGGTTTCGCCGTGCGCGGGCTGCTGTGTGAAGCCACTGACGGCAGCGAAGGCCGCTTTACGCTGCGCCTTTCCGATACCATTCAGGGACTGAAAAGCGAGATCGAACGCCTTTCCGCTCTGCTGGGCGCGCTGAAGGGTCGCTTCGGCGACGAGATCCTTAGCGGCGAAGTGATGGCGGGCAGCCTGCAAATCATGGCTACCGGCAAGGCGGCGGATTATCTGTCGCGCATGTTCACCACTTCCCCTTCGCTGCCGTTAAGCGAAGTACAGCCAGCCAGTGAGATCACCCGCACCTTCGCTTCCGGCGCGATGAGCCACGGCGCTCTGGTCGCGCCCGCTCACGAAGCGGTGGCGCACGGCACTAATATGGTTGGCGGCATGAGCAACTGCGGCGAAGGCGGCGAGCACTATTCGCGTCACGGCACTATTCGCGCCTCGCGTATCAAACAGCTTGCTTCCGGCCGTTTCGGCGTTTGGGCCGCCTATCTGGCGGATCCGATGCTGGAAGAGCTGGAGATTAAAATCGGTCAGGGCGCCAAGCCTGGCGAAGGCGGCCAGCTGCCTGCGGCAAAAGTTACCGTGGAGATTGCGGCGGCTCGCGGCGGCACGCCTGGCGTAGAGCTGGTCTCTCCGCCACCGCACCATGACACCTACTCTATCGAGGATCTGGCGCAGCTTATCCACGACTGTAAAGCCGCTCGCGTGCGGGTTATCGTCAAGCTGGTTTCGTCAGAAGGCATCGGTACTATCGCCGTTGGCGTAGCGAAAGCGGGCGCGGACGTAATTAACGTCGCTGGCAACACCGGCGGCACCGGCGCGGCTTCGGTTACCAGCCTGAAATATACCGGCCGCGTGGCGGAAATCGGTATTGCGGAAGTGCACCAGGCGCTGTGTGCCAATGGCCTGCGTGAAAAAGTCCTGCTGCGTAGCTCGGGTGCGCAGCAAACCGGCAGCGACGTGGTGAAATCGGCGCTGCTGGGCAGCGATAGCTTTGAGTTCGGCACTACCGCGCTGATGATGTTGAAGTGCGTGATGGCGAAAAACTGTAACGTAAAATGCCCGGCGGGCCTGACTACCAATGCCGAAGCCTTTGACGGCGATCCACGCCAGCTGGCGCAGTATTTTATGAACGTCGCTCACGAAGTGCGCGAAATCCTGGCGCGTCTGGGTCTGCGCTCGCTGCGCGAAGCGCGTGGCCGTTCCGATCTGCTGCACCTGATGGATCATCCGCTGGAAGTCGGCAAGCTGGATCTGCGCGCTATGCTGACCGTAGTGCCGGAAATCAAAATCGCTCAGCCGGTTTACCTGGAGAAAGATTACGAGCTGGACGAAGGCTGGATCAAACAGGCAGAAAGCGTGCTGGCAACGAAAAGCGCCATCGAGCTGGGCAATGGCGTAACGCTGAACAACCGCAACAAGAGCGTTGGCGGTCAGCTGGCTATCGATATCGAACGTCTGCTGAACCATAAGCTGAGTAAAGACGAGCTGGCTGCAATGCCTGCCGTACTGGCGGACGATCGTGGTCGTCACTATCTGGCGCCGGAAACGGTAAAAGTCGCTACTTTCGGTTCCGCTGGCCAGTCTTTTGGCGTGTTCTGCAATGACGGCATGCAGCTGAAGCATCGCGGCACCTGTAACGACGGCGTGGGCAAAGGCCAGTGCGGCGGCGAAATCATCGTGATGTCGCCAGGCGGCGGTTCGCAGGATGCGGAAGGCAACGTGCTGATCGGCAACTTCGCGCTGTTTGGCGCTACCGGCGGCCGCCTGTTTGTACAGGGCCAGGCCGGTGACCGCTTCGCCGTGCGTAACTCCGGCGCTACTGCTGTAGTAGAAGGCGTCGGCGATTTCTGCTGCGAATATATGACCAATGGCGCCGTGCTGAACCTCGGCACCTTCGGTACCGGTTTCGGCAACGGCATGAGCGGTGGCTTCGCTTACCAGTATGACCCTTACGGCAAACTGGCCAGTCATGCTGCGGGCGATTCCGTGCTGTTCGGCGCTATCACCGATAACGACGAGATGGCGAGAACGCATAAAGATGCGGTGCTGCGCATGCTGCAATGGCATCTGGAAGCCACTGCTTCACCACGCGCCGCCTGGCTGCTGGAGCACTGGGAAAGCGAATGCCAGCACTTTGTCTACGTAATGCCGCGCTCGCTGCTGCTTTACCAGGATGGCAAAGAGATCCTGAAAGCGAAAGCGCGCAAGGATCTGCTGGAGGAGCTTTCCACCGCTATGGCGGCTCATCAGGTAGCGAAGTTTAAAGCGGCCTGGCGCAACAAATCGACCATCGCTAACGGCGCGGTGCCCGCTTATGGCGCGACCGACACGCCAGAGATGTTTGTGCTGCTGAACAACTATACCGTGCTTAGTTTTGCCCAGCAGCTGGCGCTCTCTCGCCTGCCAAAAGGCACTTCGGTGGATAATGCCGCCGTAGAAAAAGCGGTGCGCAATCTGCTGATGACGGAAGATTTTGCGCTGGTCAGCAAGCTACAGCGCCACGCGCGCTCGGCAATTGAGAACTATAGCGACGATGAGCTGGCCTGTCTGATCGCCGCGAAACGCATGGCGGATTACAAAGCGGCGCTGACGCAGCGCAACATCCGCGCAATGGACAGCCTGGCGACTTATGGCTGGATTATTTATCAGGACGCGCGCAACCGCGAAGTGCTGGGAGGACTGCCGGATTTCGAAGAGCTGTTCGCCCGCGCCGCGCTGCCGGAGATCGCTGCTGCCGTCGGGAAACTTTCCTGACGCCCGGCTCATGTTTAGAGATGACGGATCGAGTACAGAAAACTGATGAAAATTCCTTACATTCCTGAAGACGCGCCGTTTAACGGCGAGCAGAAATACTGGCTGGCGGGCTTTCTTGCCGGGTTACATTCACGTCTGCTGGTGCTGGAAGAACGCCCGCAGAGCGAAAGCGGCACCGGTGCGGCAGCCACTACGCAACTGCATATTCTGTTCGGCTCGCAGACCGGCAATGCAGAAGCACTGGCGCAGAGCGCAGCGAAAGCCGCGCGCGACAGCGGGCTGGTGCCGGTAGTACAGGCGCT
The DNA here is from genome assembly GCF_042610525.1 of Pantoea sp. sgz302252. Classification (GTDB taxonomy): domain Bacteria; phylum Pseudomonadota; class Gammaproteobacteria; order Enterobacterales; family Enterobacteriaceae; genus Erwinia. The sequence goes on along the minus strand of NZ_JBHDVM010000003.1, from coordinate 49,125 downwards.
GGGTGAAGTAGATATCAATGTTTTTGCCTCTATGCGCCATGTTCTGGTCATTACCTCCACCTATGGCGAAGGTGAAATGCCGGACAACGCCCAGCTATTCTGGCAGGCGATCTCTGCCAGCACCGCGCCGCGCCTTGAGCAGATGAACTTTGCCGTACTGGCCATCGGCGATACCGGCTACGACGGTTTCTGCCAGGCGGGTAAATTTATCGATATGCGTCTGGAGCAGCTGGGTGCAAAACGCCTGGCGGATCGCATCGACTGCGATATCGATTATGAAGAACCTTCGCAGCAGTGGCTGAATGCCTCTATGCCGCAGTTCGCCGCCAGCGCGGGCAGTAGCGGCAAGGCGCTGGAAAACCGGCCGGAAGCGCCAGTTATTCCAGGTAGCAATAAACAGAATCCTTACGCGGCGGCGCTGGTCACCAATAAACGCCTCTCCGGCCCGGATTCTGAAAAAGATATTCGTCACTATGAGTTCGATCTCACCGACAGCGGCCTGAAGTATGAAGCGGGCGATGCGCTGGGCGTCATCCCGGTTAACGATCCGACGCTGGTTAATCTGCTGCTGACACAGCTGAAAGCGGACTATGATACGCCGGTTTCCGGCTACGACCGCAGCCTGGGCGATCTGCTGACTTACCAGTTCGAGATCTCTGAGCCTTCACGCAAGCTGATTGAGTGGGTAGGCCAGAACACCACCAACCAGGAGCTGCGCCATGTGCTGCAGCATGACGATAAAGACGCGATGGGCGTCTGGCTGTGGGGCAAAGATTCGCTGGATCTGCTGCAGCTTGAGCTGGCGCGTACGCTGAGCATTTCCGAGTTCGTGGCGCTGCTGCGTCCTCTGCAACACCGCGCCTACTCTATCTCCTCCAGCTCGAAGGCGCATCCGAATCAGGTGCATCTGACTATCGCTTCCGTGCGCTATCACAGCGCTGGTCGCGCACGTAACGGCGTCTGCTCAACTTACCTGGCGGAGCGCGTAGGCCGTGGCGAAAAGCCAGCAATTTTTATTTCGCCTAACAAGGCTTTCCGCGTGCCTGCCGATAATAACGCGCCGCTGATCATGATCGGGCCAGGTACCGGCATCGCGCCCTTCCGCGCCTTTTTGCAGGAGCGTGAGGCCACCGGCGCCAAAGGCAAAAACTGGCTGTTCTTCGGCGACCAGCGCCTTGAGCATGACTTTATCTACCGCGACGAGCTGCTGGGCTGGCAGGAAAGCGGCCTGCTGAACCGTCTGGACCTGGCTTTCTCTCGCGATCAGGCGAAAAAGATTTACGTGCAAAACCGCATGATGGAACAAGGCGCCGAGCTGTATGCCTGGCTGCAGGAAGGGGCTTACTTCTACGTCTGCGGCGATGCATCGCGTATGGCGAAAGATGTGGATAAAGCCTTGTACGAGGTGATTGCCCAGTTTGGCGGCCTTTCGGCAGAGCGTGCGGCAGACTATGTCGATCAGCTGAAGAAAGAGAAACGCTACCTGCGCGACGTTTACTAATGCTAACGCCGTCGGCTTTCGCCGACGGCGCTTTTCGCTATTCTTTATGGTCCCCTGGCGCATCACAGTATTTAACCACCATGGCAGGGTTTCCTGCAGCTATCGCAAAATCGGGAATATCTGTTCTGACCACGCTGCCTGCGCCGACCACGGCGTGCCGGCCGATAGTGACGCCGGGAAGAACGATCGCGTTCATGCCTATCCAGCTCTGTTCTTTAATCAACACCGGCCTGGCGGTGATTCGTGATGCCTCGTCATCGGCGCCTCTGTTGGTCAGGGGATGACCGCTGCTGTCCATCACGGTAACGTTCGGGCCGAATACTACGCTATCCTCAATGACCACGCTTTCATAGGCCACGATAGCCGTGCCCTGCAGTACGCATCGGCTGCCTATAGCAATTTTCCCTGCCTGCATAGCGTTACGCTTTACTATGGTCAGCTTGAGGCGGCCACAGTGAAAGGCCAGCCGGTCCAGCGATTCCAGGTAAGCGCCCTGGCCGATGGTAATGCAGCGGGGAAAATCCATCAGGTCGATATAGTCCTGCTGATAGCCCGGATCTTTTACCCAGGTCAGCGTGATATCCGGCTCACCGGAAAAATTGACATTTTTAGCCAGCGTAACGCAGTGTCGGAAAACGGCTTGCTCAGGGCTGATAGAGATATTTTCGTATAAAGGCATGGTTCTCGTCCCTGTTTTGATCGGCGCAGCAGCGAATAACTTTGTTCAACGAAAATTTACTTTCGCCGAGATCGCAGCCGTAAAAAGCTGTTTGCCATAGTTGATATTTATGGTGAATTTTTTTACCGGCATTTTCTGACTCGTGTTTATGGTCAGCTATGTGTTTTTGATGCGGACAATGAATAGAACAGATGATTTTATTTACGACAAAACGATTATGCTGCAAAAAAAGCCGCACGCCGAGATCGACATCCTCGCCGCCCCAGCCGTTAAAGGCTTCATCAAAAAGGCCTGCCTGTAGCAGCGCATTTTTTTCCGCCGAAACGTGGCATGTCCAGAAAATATCGAAAGGCGCAGGCCAGGCAGAAATATTATAACCGAATTCATCATACTGGCTTTGCCGTATATCCTGGGCGTTCATTTCCTGAAAATAGCGTACCGAGGCGGCGACATCATTGGGATTGATAAAAACGTTCAGGTTATCCAGCATGGCATCGGGCATTTCAAAGCCGTAAACGTAGCCGATGCAGACGACCGGAAACTGGCTGTCCCGATGAGTATGCAGATGCCTGGCCAGCGCGTGCTGGTGCAACAAAACGCCGGCATCCACCAGCACTATATAGCTGCCTTCCGCCGCGGTAATGCCGATATTGCGCGCCTTGCCTGCCCTGAATCCCCGGTCGGGCTGCCAGTAATAGCGAATATTCAGCTCGTTCAGGTAGTCACGGCACAGCGCCTCTGAGTCATCTTCGCCGCCGTCATCCACCACAATAACCTCGAATTCGCTTTTCGCCAGCGTTTGCTGCGCCAGCGCCCGTAGCGTTTTCTCCAGCAGCGCTTTGCGATTATAGGTAGGAATGACCACGCTTATTGCTATTTCCTTCAGCCCGTTCTCTGTCATTTTTCATCTTCCGGCAGGGTTTGCATTCATGTTAAAAACAGAGACATTAATTATTTTTATTTAGCTGTTCAATGAAATTAACGTTTCCAGGGTTGGCTTTATTGTTATTGTTTGATTAATGTCAATTAATAGCGAACGCAGTGAAAATAACTTTCCAGAATGGATTAAAAAAATAAATATTTATTCTTTTAATTTAAAACCATAGGAAAAAGCATTAATAAATATCAGATAAAATAAAATGCAATTGGCATCATTAAGAATATTCAAAAATAGCCTAAACTTCACCCGGGCTATTTTTTAGCGTCAGGGCTGGTTAAGTAAAGTCGCAGGCAAAAAAAACGGCGCCCGGAAGGGAGCCGTTTAGAGATTTAAGCGAGCGCTATTTTACCACGCGCAGCGCCGGGCGACCGCCACGAGGCGGTGGCTCATCGTTGCCGTCGTCGTCCTGGCCGCTGTCGTCCGGACGATCGCCATCAATCACCGACATCATGGTTTCCGGCGCTTCCGGTGTTGCCGTAGCCGGGTTATATTCACCCGCCTCTTCGTAAACCGGCTCCGGCTCGAACATGGTGCCCGCACCGTTTTCACGGGCGTAGATCGCCATAACGGCCGCCAGCGGCACCGTTACCTGACGAGGCACGCCGCCAAAACGGGCGTTGAAAGTGACTTCATCGTTGCCCAGCTCCAGGTTGCCCACGGCGCGCGGCGCGATGTTCAGCACGATCTGGCCGTCCCGGGCATACTCCAGCGGCACCAGCACGCCGGGCAGGTTGATATCCACCACCAGGTGCGGCGTCAGCTGGTTGTCCAGCAGCCAGTCGTAGAAAGCCCTGAGCAGATAGGGACGACGTGCGGTAAGTTGCGACATTTCCATATCAGCCCCGCGTATGCAGGCGCATTTCCCGTTCCGCTTCCGTCAGGGAAGCCAGGAAAGAGTCACGTTCAAATACGCGCGTCATATAGCCTTTCAGCTCTTTTGAACCAGCACCGATCAGCTCAATGCCCAGCTGCGGCAGACGCCACAGCAGCGGCGCCAGGTAGCAGTCGACCAGGCTGAACTCTTCGCTCATAAAGAAAGGCGTGCGGGAGAAAAGCGGTGCAATCGCCAGCAGCTCTTCGCGCAGCTGTTTGCGCGCGGCTTCCGCTTCCTGCGCCGTGCCGTTTTCTACTTTACGCATCAGGCTATACCAGTCCTGCTCGACGCGATGCATCATCAGGCGGCTTTCGCCGCGCGCAACCGGATAAACCGGCATCAGCGGCGGATGCGGGAAACGCTCGTCAAGGTATTCCATAATGATGCGTGATTCATACAGCGTCAGTTCACGATCCACTAACGTTGGCACGGTACGGTACGGATTGAGGTCAATCAGATCCTGGGGCAGGCTATCCATTTCTACCTGCTCGATCTCTACGCTGACACCTTTTTCCGCCAGCACGATACGCACCTGATGGCTAAAAATGTCAGTCGGACCAGAAAACAGCGTCATTACCGAACGTTTGTTGGCAGCGACAGCCATGTAAACCTCCAAGTTTATCCAGAAAATTACTGCGCAAGCCCGCCACGCGGCGACCAGGCTGCTAAATACGCCAGCGGCCAGACCCGAACGACCCCTGGTCAGTATAGCCGCCCGGCTAATGGGCACAAAGTGTCACTCAGTTTACCAGATTTTAGCCAGCTTGTGGGGCGGGAATAGAGATTTGACGGGAAAATGACAGAACCCGTGGCGTTTTTCGGAGCCAGGCCGAAAAACAGACAAGAAAAAACCCGCCAGCGGCGGGTTTTTCGATAATCGATTCTGCCGAAGCAGAACAAATTAACGCTTGGAGAACTGTGGACGACGACGTGCTTTACGCAGGCCGACTTTCTTACGTTCAACCTGACGCGCGTCACGGGTAACGAAGCCTGCTTTACGCAGTTCGCCACGCAGGGACTCGTCGTATTCCATCAGAGCGCGGGTGATACCGTGACGGATCGCACCAGCCTGACCAGAAATACCACCACCTTTAACGGTGACGTACAGATCGAATTTACCAACCAGATCCAGCAGCTCCAGCGGCTGACGAACTACCATGCGGGCAGTTTCGCGACCGAAGTACTGTTCCAGAGAACGCTGGTTGATAACGATGTTACCACTGCCCGGCTTGATAAATACGCGAGCGGTAGAGCTTTTGCGGCGACCAGTGCCGTAGTTTTGATTCTCAGCCATTGCCTGTAATCCCGATTAAATGTCAAGAACTTGCGGTTGCTGTGCCGCATGGTTGTGCTCGTTGCCCGCGTAAACTTTCAGTTTACGGTACATAGCACGGCCCAGCGGGCCCTTTGGCAGCATGCCTTTAACCGCGATTTCAATCACACGCTCAGGACGGCGAGCAATCATCTCTTCGAAGGTCGCTTGCTTGATACCACCGATGTGGCCAGTGTGATGATAGTAAATCTTATCGGTACGCTTGTTGCCGGTTACAGCAACTTTGTCAGCGTTCAGAACGATAATGTAATCACCGGTATCTACGTGCGGAGTGTATTCCGCTTTATGCTTACCGCGCAGACGACGAGCCAGTTCAGTCGCTAAACGACCTAAAGTTTTGCCCGTTGCGTCAACAACATACCAGTCACGTTGGACGGATTCTGGTTTAGCTGTAAAAGTTTTCATCTAAAAGCTTACCCAAATTAAGTTACACGTTGGTGAAATCCCAAACGCTTAGATAAACGGTTGAGGCTCACACGACCATCTCGACCAGCAAGCCACCCCCTCGGATAGCGTTACTGGTACACAAAGAGTTTTGGGAAAAAAACCTTTGCTGTAACGTGGGGTCGCAAGATTATAGAGAAGTCGCCTGCAAAGCGCGACCCCTTTTTACAATAAAATGCTTCCCGACGTCCGGAAATTTAACGCCTCAGGGTAAATGCGGCAGGCGAAGGTACTCTTCGCTTTGCATCTCCTGCAGGCGTGAGACGCAGCGCTGATATTCAAACTTCAGCCGCGCGCCCTGGTAAATCTCGTGCAGAGTGGCCTCTGCCGAGACTACCAGCTTAACATGCCGTTCGTAAAACTCATCTACCAGCGCCAGAAAACGTCTTGCCTGGTCTTCTGTTTTGTAAATCATCACCGGCACGTTAAACAGCAGCACGCTGTGAAAGCGGCGTGACAACTCTATATAGTCGTGCTGGCTACGCCCCTCGCCGCATAGCGTCAGGAAATCCATCGCTACTACGCCTTCCGCCACGCCTAAGGTGGGCAGCTGACGGTGGTTAATCTCGAGCACGGGCTTATCGCTGCGATCTTTCCCGGCCAGCGCGACGAACATGCGATCCATCTCTTTGCTGGTGGTGTCGTTGAGCGGCATCATCCACAAGTGGGCAGAGGTTAACGTGCGCAAGCGATAGTCGATACCGGCGTCCACATTCATGATGTCGCAATGCTGCTTGATCATTTCGATAGCGGGCAGAAAGCGCGCGCGCTGTAGGCCATTGCGGTAGAGTTCATCCGGCGGAATATTGGAAGTGGCAACCAGCGTGATGCCTCTGGCGAACAGCGCCTCCATCAGCGTACCCAACAGCATGGCGTCAGTGATATCGGAGACAAAAAATTCATCGAAGCAGAGCAGATCGGTTTCGCTTTTGAAGCGATCGGCCACTATTTGCAGAGGATCGCTCTGTCCCTGCAATCCGGTCAGCTCTTCATGTACGCGCAGCATAAAGCGGTGAAAGTGCAGCCGCTGCTTGCGTTCGCCAGGAATTGCCTGAAAAAACATATCCATCAGCCAGGTTTTGCCCCGCCCTACGCCGCCCCACATGTAGAGGCCGCGTGCAGGCGTCTGCGCTTCGTTTTTGCCTTTTCCCGTGAGCTTTTTCAGCTTGCCGAACAGCCCTTTGCCTGGCGATTCGGCGACGGGTTCGCGCTGGCTCAGCGCTTGATAAATCCCATCCAGGCGGGTGATAGCTTCTCGCTGGATATCGTCAGGCCGATACTCGCCGTTTTCCAGCGCCTGGTGATAAAGCGCAAGAGGAGACTTCGTTTGCATAGATTCCCATTCCCTGAAATATTCGGTGCGTCAGGTGATTGATTGTCGAAAAAAAGGCCGTTCTACACTAAGCGATGCGGCCGCAGGATTCCACTTCCATGAGATTAGCGGTTATAGTGGCTGTTAACGGTCTGGCGTCAGGCCAGAAGTTTTACGGAACGATGTAGACAACACGGGAGTTAATATGACCTGGGAATACGCGCTTATTGGTTTGGTGGTTGGCATCATTATTGGTGCGCTGGCGATGCGTTTTGGCAACAAAAAGCTGCGGGAGCAGCGTAGCCAGCAGTATGAACTGGAAAAAACCAAAGCCGAACTGGCCGATTATCGGGAAGAGCTGACCAGCCACTTCGCCCAGAGCGCCGAGCTGCTGGATAACATGGCACGCGACTACCGCCAGCTCTATCAGCATATGGCTAAAGGCTCTAACGATTTGCTGCCGAACCTGCCCGGCGAGAAAAATCCGTTTGCTTATCAGCTGACCGAATCGGAAGCAGATAACGATCAGGTGCCGGTACAGATGCCGCGCGACTATCCTGATAGCGCAACCGGCCTGCTGCGCGGCGAACAAGCCACGCACAAGAAATAAGTTTCTTCATTGTTGATAAGGGGCGTTGACCGCCCCTTGAGGTTGATGACGAGTATGCCGGTGGAGGCTCACGAGGGCCTGTGTCTTCCGCAAAGACGCAAAAATCGCCCTCCGTGGCAGCTCAGTACGGGTCGTCCATGGCCCGTAATGCTTTGCTCCAGCCACTGGCCCTCCATCGCTTCACGTTTGTTAGCAGTCTGAAGGGGCGTTGACCGCCCCTTTTTACTATTCTGAATGCTGTGTCCCGGCCTCGTCCCGGATCTCTTATCCCTTTTTTGCGAGCCTTATAGCGATGAAAAAATCATTACTGTTGAGCGCGTTAGCCCTGAGTATCGGCATGAGCCTGGCGCCAGCGGCGCAGGCCACGCTGCCGGTACAGGTTCAGGGGCAGCCGGTACCCAGCCTGGCGCCTATGCTGGAAAAGGTGCTGCCTGCGGTGGTCAGCGTCCACGTAACGGGCACGCAGCCGACGCAAACGCAGGAAATTCCCGAGCAGCTGAAGCGCTTTTTCGGCCAGGAAGACCAGGGCGAAGATAGCACCCAGCCTTTTGAGGGCCTGGCTTCCGGCGTGGTGATTAACGCCGAAAAAGGCTATGTGCTGACCAATAACCATGTCGTAAACGGCGCGGATAAAATCAGCGTGCAGCTCAGCGACGGGCGTGAATTTGACGCTAAATTAATTGGCCATGACGAACAGACCGATATTGCATTGATTCAGGTCAGCGGCGCCAAGGGCCTGACGCAAATCAAGGTTGCGGATTCTGACCAGTTGAAGGTAGGCGACTTCGCCGTGGCGATTGGCAACCCGTTCGGGCTGGGGCAAACGGCGACGTCCGGTATAGTGTCGGCTTTGGGCCGCAGCGGCCTGAATCTGGAAGGGCTGGAGAACTTTATCCAGACCGATGCAGCCATCAACCGCGGCAACTCCGGCGGCGCGCTGGTCAATCTTAACGGCGAGCTGATCGGCATTAACACCGCTATTCTCTCGTCCGCAGGCGGCAATATCGGCATTGGTTTTGCTATCCCCGGCAATATGGCGATGAATCTGGCGCAGCAGCTGATCGAGTTCGGCGAGGTCAAGCGCGGCCAGCTCGGCATTAAAGGCACGGAGATGACGGCGGAGATGGCGAAAGCCTTTAACGTCGAGGTGCAGCACGGCGCCTTCGTCAATGAAGTGCTGCCGGGTTCCGCAGCGGCAAAAGCCGGCATTAAAGCGGGCGATATTATTACCTCTCTGGATGGTAAGCCGGTCGAGAGTTTTGCCGCGCTGCGTGTGAAAATCGGTACTACCGCGCCGGGCAAAGAGGTGAAAGTAGGCCTGCTGCGCGACGGCAAGCCGCAGACGCTCACCGTGAAGCTGGATAACAGCACCCAAACTGCCAGCACCGAGCTGCTGAATCCTGCCCTACAGGGCGCGACGTTAAGCGATGGCGCGGCGAAAGACGGCAGCAAAGGCGTCAGCGTAGACAACGTCGATAAAGGCACGCCTGCCGCACAGTTCGGCCTGCAAAAAGGCGACGTGATCGTTGGGCTTAACCGTGCACGCGTGGAAAACCTGGCGGAGTTGCGCAAGCAGCTGGCAGCTAAACCTGCGCTGCTGGCACTGAATATTATCCGCAACGACGAAAGTATCTACCTGCTTTTACGTTAAAAATTCGGGCGGACACCTGCGCGTCCGCCCGACTCATGTTATCCTGCCCCACGTCCATTTATTCATCAGTTAAAGCCATGTTTCCTAAACTTTTGCGTTCAGTGCTTCTTGGCCTGGTTGTAGCGGGCCTGCTGCTGGTCGCGCTGCCCGCGCTGCGCATCGGCAATGATTTTTTCAGCCTGCAAAATGAGGGTGCCAGCGAGGCACCGGTCAGCTATAACGCTGCCGTCCGCCGGGCAGCGCCTGCGGTGGTGAATGTCTACAATCGCAGCGCCAACGCGTCGGCCCATAATCTGGAGATCCGTACCCTGGGCTCGGGCGTGATCATGGATGGCCGTGGCTATATTCTGACTAATAAGCATGTCATTAACGATGCCGACCAGATTATCGTGGCCTTACAGGACGGACGTATTTTCGAGGCCATGCTGGTTGGCTCAGACAGCCTGACCGATCTCGCCGTGCTGAAAATTACCGCTTCCGGTCTGCCGGTTATTCCGATTAATACCAAACGGGTGGCCCATATTGGCGATCTGGTGATGGCGATAGGCAACCCTTACAACATTGGCCAGACGGTGACGCAGGGCATTATCAGCGCTACCGGGCGCGTCGGTCTCAGCCCTTCGCGCTATCAAAACTTCCTGCAAACCGATGCCTCTATCAACAAAGGCAACTCCGGCGGCGCGCTGATTAACTCGCTGGGCGAGCTGATGGGCATTAATACGCTGTCGTTTGATAAAAGCAACGACGGTGAGACGCCAGAAGGAATCGGCTTTGCTATCCCTACCGCGCTGGCAGCCAAAATCATGGATAAGCTGATCCGCGACGGCCGGGTTATTCGCGGGTTTATCGGCATTAGCGGGCGTGAGATTCCGCAGATGCACGGCCAGAACGGCAGTATCGATCATATTCAGGGCATAGTTGTCACCAACGTGGCGCAGGGCGGCCCGGCGGCGAAAGCAGGCTTGCAGGTGAACGATGTGATTACCCGCGTCAACCATAAGCCCGCGGTTTCAGCGCTGGAGACAATGGACCAGGTTGCGGAAATACGGCCAGGTACCGTGATTGATGTGGATATTTTGCGTAACGATCGCAAAATGACGCTGCCGATTACCGTGCTGGAATACCCTGGCAGCTAAAACACAAGGGCCAGCGATAGCTGGCCCTTAAGGCGCATAAAAACCTGCGGTCTGTTGCGAATTACTTCACAAACTCTTCGCCCTGAGCAATATCTTTTTTTAGCGTTTCCAGCATGCTTTGCAGCGCCTGCTCTTCAAATGCGCTCAGAGTGCCGATCGGTTTGCGCTCTTCAACGCCGTTTTTCCCCAGCAGCAGCGGCTGTGCGAAGAAGCGGGCATGAGCGCCATCGCCTTCCACATAGGCGCATTCCACTACGTTGCTTTCGCCCTGCAACGCGCGCACCAGCGACAGACCAAATTTCGCGGCGGCCTGGCCCATCGACAGCGTAGCGGATCCGCCACCTGCTTTCGCCTCGACTACTTCCGTACCCGCATTCTGGATACGTTTAGTCAGGTCAGCGACCTCCTGCTCCGTGAAGCTTACGCCCGGTACCTGCGACAACAGCGGCAGGATAGTGACGCCGGAATGGCCGCCGATAACCGGCACGTTAAGCGCGGCCGGATCTTTGCCTTTCAGTTCGGCGACAAAAGTATTGGAGCGGATGATATCCAGCGTGGTCACGCCAAAGAGTTTGTTCTTGTCGTAGACGCCTGCTTTTTTCAGTACCTGCGCGGCAATAGCTACGGTTGTGTTTACCGGATTAGTAATGATGCCGATCAGGGCTTTCGGACAGGTAGCGGCTACCTGCTCAATCAGATTACGCACGATGCCTGCATTAACATTGAAAAGGTCGGCGCGATCCATACCGGGCTTGCGCGCCACGCCCGCGGAAATCAGGACAACGTCAGCCCCCTGTAACGCAGGCGTCGCGTCTTCGCCGCTGAAGCCTTTGATTTTTACCGCCGTAGGAATATGGCTGAGATCGACCGCCACGCCGGGCGTAACGGGAGCGATGTCATAAAGTGAGAGTTCTGATCCTGCCGGAAGCTGGGTTTTAAGCAGAAGAGCGAGGGCCTGGCCGATGCCGCCTGCTGCGCCGAGAACTGCGACTTTCATCCTAAACTCCTTATTATTTTGAGGGGGGAATTGCCGGGAATTCATTTAGCTATAAACATAGATAACCTGCGATGCCTGAGCGATAGCATTTACCCTCCTTTGCACGACGGCGCATAATACAGGATAACACGATGAAAACTCACCGCATTATGCCAGAATAGCCCTTCGTCGCCGCAGACAGCGCGATCGGCGTACGCTACGCCAGTAATCCTTATCTAAACACTATCAATTTTATAACAACTTGTTCACTTATTGTGCGCGACGGCAGGCAATATGGCGAATTTTTCATGGAAATTTTCCCCTAACCGGCAATGAACCGACGCCCTCAAAGCCACTCTGTTTGCATAAAAATGCAATAAATTGCATAATAGCGGCTTCCCCCGATTGGGCACTCCCTGGCGACTTTTAGCGATCACTTATGCGTAATCCATCAAAACAAGAAGATTTAATTAAGGCGTTTAAGGCCTTATTAAAAGAAGAAAAATTCAGCTCACAGGGCGAGATTGTCGCTGCGCTTCAGGAACAGGGCTTTGATAACATCAACCAGTCCAAGGTATCGCGCATGTTGACTCGCTTTGGCGCCGTGCGCACGCGTAACGCCAAAATGGAGATGGTTTACTGCCTGCCCGCCGAGCTTGGCGTGCCGACCACCAGCAGCCCGCTAAAAAACCTGGTGCTGGATATCGACCATAATGATGCGTTGATTGTTATTCATACCAGCCCCGGCGCGGCGCAGCTGATCGCCAGGATGCTGGATTCACTGGGTAAACCAGAAGGTATTTTGGGCACAATTGCGGGCGACGATACGATTTTTATTACGCCGGCGCGCCATGTCACTATCAGAGATCTTCGCGATTCCGTGCTGAAATTATTTGAGCAGGAACTGTAAGCTTCCGGTTTTACGCCAGTAACTCCCTGTTTTTTAGCGCCGATATTCCTCGGCGCTTTATTTTGTCCGTTACGCCCGCCATAAAATTAGCATAATATCCTGCTTATTCGAATTTCTGTTGGCCTTCTGTTTTTTAGGACAGCGGTCTCATAGCGTGATCTGTCGCAAATAAGCGCACAGATAGTTAAATTCGCCTATCCTGCTGTTTTTACGAACCTTTAACCAGCACTGCACAACGAATCGCCTCTTTTTATAACTTAACGTTATTAAAAGGTGGTTAAATGCTTAAGTGTCCCAACAAAAAATTATTAGCATGCTATTAATTTTTTACGTTAGCAGATCTATACTTGTTTTCGTGATGTGAATCACACTAATAAGCCGATAAAAATAATGACGAGGAAAAATATTATGAACGTAAAAACGTCCATCGCTGCCCTTAGCCTGCTTTCTATGCTCTCTTTCGGCGCTTTTGCCGCAGATGCTGTTAACGCAGAGCAGGCGCAAAATATGCAGTCTGTGGGTACCGTAAGCGTTAGCGGCGTCAGCGCATCGCCAATGGATATTAACGCCCAGCTGGCACAGAAAGCGGACGCACAGGGCGCTAAAGCCTATCGCGTGGTAGAGGCCTATATGAATGGCAACTATCATGCAACGGCCGAGCTGTATAAGTAATCGCAAGCAACAACGAACCTTAACTCTGACGATAACCCCAAGAATAAAAAAAGCTTTTTAGCCCTTTCGGTTATCGCCCTACATTCGGAGCATCTGTTATGAAAACGACCTTCACTCTCGCTGCACTAAGCCTCGCTTCCGTTCTCTCTTTCGGCGCGAACGCCGCTAACCTGGTAACCGATCAGCAGGTCGCCAACGAAAATCTGCAGTCTATGGGCACCATTAGCGTTAGCGGTATTGATGGCGCGCCAACTACCATCCGTCAGCAGCTTTCACAGAAAGCCGACGAGCAGGGCGCGAAGTCTTATCGGGTAATTGAGGCCTATAACAACGGCAACTATCACGCTACCGCCGAACTCTATAAATAATTCCTCGTCGCCGTATTCTGACGGCTTTATGACGAACCCTTTGGCCCCGTTCCCCGGGGCCTTTTTTGTCTTCAGCGCAGGTTAAAGCGCAGCGCTCCTTCCAGCTCTTCTTCCGCTTCGTCAAACAGCAAAATCAACGCGCCATAGCGCCGCCTCTGACCGGTTCCAAGGTTAATAAAGGCGATTTCCAGCGGCAGCGGCAGCGACTTTTCGTTGATAACGTCCCACAGGCTGTCCAGATCCGTAATGAGCCTGTCGCCCAGCGCAAAGCGATCGCTGAATTGCCGAAAGAAATGTGCCTGGTCTACGATTTCATTAAAATCAAAAATTTCTGTTCTCATACTGGCCGCTCCACTGGAAAACGGTCGGGCGACGCGCGGCCGCCCGAAGCGTTACAGTCCCCCGATATGCAGGGCTTTGACCTCTAAAAATTCTTCCAGGCCCAACACCGAACCTTCGCGGCCCAGGCCCGACTCTTTCACGCCGCCGAAAGGCGCCAGCTCGGTGGAAACCGCGCATTCGTTGATGCCAATCATGCCGCTCTCCAGCGCCGCTGAAACGCGGAAGATACGCTGCACATCGCGCGTGTAAAAGTAGGCGGCCAAACCGAATTCGGTGTCATTAGCGCGGCGGATAACTTCTTCTTCGCTGTCAAAACGGAAACAGGCGGCGACCGGGCCAAAGGTCTCCTCCTTCGCCAGCTTCATGCTCTCGTTGGCTTCCGCTATGACCGTCGGCTGCCAGAAATTGCCGCCCAGCGCATGACGGTCGCCGCCCGCCACGATTTTGCCGCCTTTAGCTTTAGCATCCTTAACGTGCTCTTCTACTTTATCCACGGCGGAAGCTTCGATCAGCGGCCCGACCACGACACCCTCTTCTATGCCGTTACCTACCTTCAGCTTGCTGACTTCTTCTGCCAGCTGATTGACGAAGCGATCGTAGACGCTGTTGTGAATGTAGAAGCGGTTAACGCTGACGCAAACCTGGCCTGCATTACGAAATTTATTAGCGATAGCGCCTTTTACTGCGGCATCAATATCTGCATCTTCAAAAACGATATAGGGCGCGTTGCCGCCCAGTTCCATGGAGACTTTTTTCATCGTCTCCGCCGCGTTGCGCATCAGCAGCTTGCCGACTTGAGTGGAGCCGGTGAACGAAATCTTTCTCACCGCAGAACTGGCCATAATGGCTTCGCTAATTGCTTTGGTATCGCCCGCAACTGCGTTGAGCACGCCATCAGGTACGCCCGCTTTTTTCGCCAGCGCCACCAGCGCAAAAGCCGACAGCGGCGTATTGTTGGCCGGTTTGATAATGCCGGTGCAGCCTGCGGCCAGCGCCGGGCCAAGCTTGCGCGTCAGCATCGCCATCGGGAAGTTCCAGGGCGTGATAGCGGCAACCACGCCAACAGGTTCACGGGTGGCAAGAATGCGCGAGCCTGGCTTAGCCGGAGGAATGATTTCGCCATTGGCGCGTTTTGCCTGTTCGGCAAACCACTGAATAAAGCTGGCGGCGTACTCAACTTCGCCTTCCGCTTCTTTCACAGGTTTGCCCTGCTCTGCCGTCATCAGCTTGCCCAGCCAGGCTTTGTTTTCAATGATTAGCTGATACCAGCGATAAAGGATTTCGCTGCGCTCTTTGGCGGTTTTGGCACGCCAGGCGGGAAAGGCTTTTTCTGCGGCGGCAATGGCCCGTTGTGTTTCAGTCTTACCGGCACGCGCTACCTGAGTAATGACTTCCCCGGTAGCCGGGTTTAGTACCTCGAAGGTTGCATCGCTCTGTTGCCACTGGCCGTCGATAAAAAAGCCGTTCTGAAATAAGTCGTTGTCCTGAAGCGGATTGCTCATACTTTTCTCCCATGGGTTTGCCGTTGGGATAAGTATAGATGGCGGCCCGCATAGCAGGCCGTAAGAAAGGCAGGATTAAATTTGCAGCAGCGTGGTCTGGTATTTTTTTAGCATGCTGGCCAGGCGATGTACCGGTTCCGTCACGCTTAGCGGCGCTTCATAATGAACAAGTTTTTCCTGGTAAATAGCCAGCTCGGCCAGCAGACGTTCAAAATAGTGTCGGCGTTTGGCGTCGCTGCCTGCGGAGATAACCCGATCGGCCGTATGGCGCAGCTGTTTGTGGTAAGCAGAGAGGTCGCTGTTAACCGGAATATCAGCGTCGCGCAGGCGCTGATGGCCGATAATCAGCGTTAGCGCGATACGGAATTTATTGATATCTCCCGGAAAAATATTTAACAGCATAAAGAGCTGCTGATAGAGCGCGGGCAAATGGTTTTCACGACGCCGGGCCTGGTTGGTAGTCATGGCTGCGACAGCGGAATACATAAAACGGTTTAGCAGCGTGCGGCCGATACGCGCTTTGGAGGTATCGCGGATCAGCAGGATTACCAGCAGCGCCAGGAAACAGCCAATCGCCTGGCCCAGCGCGTTGTCTAAAAAGGCGCTGACGTTAAAGGTCATCGGGTTATCAAGGGTCAGGATGTTGATGGTGCCCACCAGCGCGCCCAGTGTTCCGATCTGACGGCGCTGGATAAGAATACCGCCGATAAACGCCATCACGCCCAGGCAGATAGAGAGCAGCAGCATGCTTTGCTGAGTGGCGGGCATAACCACCATGTAATAGAGCGCGCCCAGCGGGATCGCTACTATCATGCCGTACAAAAAGTCTTTTGCCATCATCAGCGGATTTGGCATACGCATCGCCAGCGCGGTGATAACCGCAAGCATGACCATAGCGCCGCTGCCGGAAGTCCAGCCGCTCCAGAGCCAGAATAGCGAGCCAACCGCCGTCGCCACAAAGGTGCGAATGCCGTTTATCAGCGCATGCCGGGTTTCCGCCGAACGCATTTTCACTACCGGCTCGCCGTCCAGCACTTCTTCTTCCATGCCGCTGATGCTGCTGTTGGTTTTGATGCCTTTCAGTAACAGCAGATAGCGCGACGCCGCGCCAACCCAGTTGCTGACAGTAACCGGCGTGTTTTTGCTGCCGCTGGCGGTAATAACGCGGCGCATAATTTTCATCCGCTTATGGATGTCGGCGACGTTTTCTACCGGCTTTTCGAAAAAGAGGTGAAACTGCGGCGGCACATATTCCGGGCGGCTGTTCTGGATCAGGAAGGTTTCACAGGCCTGGGTAATCAGCGTTAGCGAAAGCGTATTCAGAGCGCGCAGCCGCCGGTCGGCTTTTTGCCAGCGGCCCGCCTCCATCATCAGATGGGTGCGCATACCGTTTAGCGCGGTGGTACGGCGCACCAGATCGGTCCAGGCTTTATCGACTTCTTCCTTGTCGCCGTGCGCTACGCAAAGCTGCATCAGTTTATATTGATCGACCAGCAGCCCGTCGATGACCCGATCGATATCCTGTTTAATCGAACGTGGCGAAAAGAGCATATCGGCCAGAATAGCGCAGACAATACCAATGATGATCTCGCTACAGCGTTCAACGGCAAACTGCGGCGCCAGCAGCACCGAGCCGTTGGCGTCCACGCTGACTACGATAATCAGCGCCGTGTAGCCAGCCAGGCCCAGCGCGTAGGAATTCTCTACTTTAATTAACGAAGAAAGCCAGACGCAGAAACCGGCCCACAGGCAGCACAGCAACAACATGACTACCGGCGCACGAATAGTGGCGATCATAATAGTCAGCGCGGCGAGGCAGCCAATAAAGGTGCCGATAATGCGCAGCATGCCGCGGTGGCGCAGCGCGCCAGAAAAAGGATCGCCACCCGCCGCAAAGGCCGTGCCGCCTGCGACGATACAGGCGGTCATCACCGCCCAGCGCGGCGTTTCCAGATTAAAGTGAAAGCCGATTAGCAGCGCCAGCAGAATGGCGAAAGTCAGCTTGATCGGAAAGCGCAGTTGATACCACATGGCGCTTAGCCGAACTCGCGCAGGCGATGCATCAGTTTCATTATTGGCGACCTTTCATGCGGCTGGCGATCCTGGGCGCCGGTCACGATAACGGTTGCCGTGGTGCCGGAAGGATAAAGATTGCCCTGCTGCTGATCCAGGTGAATACGTACCGGTACACGCTGCGCCAGGCGAACCCATTCCAGGTTAGAGTCGATAGTCGCCATGCCTTTGCTGTCTATGGTGCTGCTGCTGTTAGTTACGCCTGCGGCAACGCTGTCTACGGTGCCAAGCAGCACGCGGTTACTGCCCAGCGGCGTGATTTCCACACGGTAGCCGGGACGCACGCCTTCCAGCTTGGTTTCTTCCATGTAGGCCAGCACGTAGAAAGTATGCTGCTGCACCAGCGCCACGGCAGTAGATCCGCGTGTGATAAACTCGCCACGATAAACGTTAAGGTTGGTGATCCAGCCGTCCGCAGGCGCTTTAACCACTGTGCGCTCCAGATCCAGTTTCGCGGTGTCGCGGGTCGCTACGGCTTTCGCCAGCTGATGTTCCGAAGTCTGGTAATCGTTGTTGGACTGCTCAATAGCTTCGCGAGACATGGCGGAGACGCCAAGCTGGTTGCGGCGGCTTGCTTCGCGGCGCTTTTCGCTGACCAGCGCCTGGTAGTAGGCAACATCCGCTTCCGCTTCGTTCAGCGCCTGCTGATAGCGTGGCTGGTCGACCACAAACAGCACCTGATCTTTTTTCACCAGCTGGTTATCGCGCACGCGCACATCGGTGATCAGGCCACTGACGTCCGGCGCGATAGCGACTACGTCCGCCGTAAATTTCGCATCGCGCGTCCAGGGCGACTCGGTGTAATAGACCCAAATGTGGAAAATGCCGACGACGGCAACGGCTACCAGGATAAGGGTAATGGCGAACCGGGATATTTTTCTTGTTAACGCTTTCACTGTGACCTCAGACAAACAATCGGGAAACCAGATAGAACAGGCAGCAGTAGAGTGCTGTATTAAATAAAGCCGGATGCCAGACCAGGTCATAGATCCCGGTGGGCGTCAGCAGGCGACGCACCAGCCAGAACAGCATCAGTGACACAATAATTTCAAAAAATATGGGCGGGAAGGAGAGCCCAAATATCACAATAACCGGAAGCACACTCATCTCTTATCCTTGTCAGGTTCGCCGGGCGTTCTTTCCGCCGCGCGAAAAAACCGCCCTCGGCAAGGGAGGCTGCTGCTCAACGGGTGATGATGTCAGACTGACCGCGTGCGGTCTTATCAAAACCGGCGCTCTATGAATAATAGCGTATTCAGGAGCCAGCATTTCGGCGAGTTGAGCTACGGAATCGTAACCCGGCGATGCTATAGTAACGCGGCTGACTATCTGTTATCTACCAAATGTGATCTAAATCACTTTTAAGCCAGAGTTAATAATGGAAAGAATGAAGGGGATGTCCGTGTTTGCGCGGGTGGTGGAGCTCGGCTCTTTTACAGCGGCGGCCAGCCACCTGCAGATGAGCGTTTCCGCCGTTAGCCAAATCGTCTCCCGGCTGGAAGACGAGCTGCAGGTGAAGCTGTTGAACCGCAGCACGCGCAGCATCGGCCTGACCGAGGCCGGAAAAATTTATTTTCAGGGCTGCCGCCGCATGATGCACGAGGCGCAGCAGGTGCACGAGCAGCTTTACGCCTTCAACAATACGCCGGTAGGCACGCTGCGTATCGGCAGCTCTTCTACCATGGCGCAAAACGTGCTGGCGCATATGACCGCAGAGATGCTGAAAGAGTATCCTGGTTTAACGGTCAATCTGGTTACGGGCATTCCCGCGCCGGATTTGATTGCTGACGGTCTGGATCTGGTGATCCGCGTAGGCGCGCTGCGTGACTCCAGCCTTTTTTCGCGGCGGCTGGGTTCGATGCCAATGGTGGTCTGCGCGGCTAAAAGCTATCTGGCGCAGCACGGCACGCCGGAGAAACCCTCCGATATCGGCAATTTTTCCTGGCTGGAGTACAGCGTGCGGCCCGACAACGATTTTGAGCTGACCTCGCCGGAAGGCATCAATATCCGCCTGTCGCCGCAGGGACGTTTCGCCACTAACGATTCGCAAACGCTGATCCGCTGGCTGGTGGCCGGCACCGGCATCGCCTATGTGCCGCTGATGTGGATTATCGATGAGATCAACGCCGGTAAAATCGAAATCCTTTTTGCGCACTATCAGTCCGATCCGCGCCCGGTTTATGCGGTTTATACGCAAAAGGACAAGCTGCCGCTGAAGGTGCAGGTCTGCATCAACTATCTGACGGATTATTTCCATAAGGTCGCGGATGTCTATCAGGAGTATCGGCAGGAATAAAAAAGGGCGTGCCCTCAGACTGCGACAAACTTGAAGCGATGGATGGCCTGTGGAGCACTACGGGCCATGGACGGCAGCCGCCACGAAAGGCGCTTTTTGCGTCTTTGCGGAAGACACAGGCCCCCCTAAGCCGGCACCAGCATACTTTGTCATCAACCTCAGGTTGCGTTTAAACCAGTGAAAGAGCAGCAGAGGCAGAGCGGAACACGGACACGCCGTGAACACGGTCCCTGTGGGCTCGGTTGGCGCGTCCATGCGCCAAACGGTCCGCTTATCCGCTCAGCCTCTGCCGCTATCAAGCTGCGGTGTTGCTGTAAAAAAGGCAGCCCCAATGAAGGGTTCAGTTTTGTCAGCAGTCTGAGGGCGCGCCCTTAATGTAGCTATGGCTGGATCAGGCAGTGCCGCCAACGGTAAGTTTATCCAGCTTCAGCGTTGGCTGACCTACGCCGACCGGCAGGCTTTGCCCTTCTTTACCGCAAACGCCGACACCTTTATCCAGCGCCAGATCGTTGCCGACCATCGAGATTTGCTGCATCGCCTCAATGCCGGAGCCGATTAGCGTGGCGCCTTTAACCGGTTTAGTGACTTTGCCGTTCTCAATCAGATAGGCCTCTGAAGTAGAGAACACAAATTTACCGGAAGTGATATCTACCTGGCCGCCGCCGAAGTTCGGCGCATAGAGGCCGTACTCCACGCTGGCAATAATTTCTTCCGGCGTGGATTTGCCCGCCAACATATAGGTATTGGTCATGCGCGGCATTGGCAAATGCGCATAGGACTCGCGGCGGCCATTACCGGTAGGCGCAACGCCCATCAGGCGCGCGTTAAGCTTGTCCTGCATATAGCCTTTCAGGATGCCGTTTTCGATCAGCACATTGTACTGGCCCGGTACGCCCTCATCATCTACTGCCAGCGAGCCGCGCAGGCCTTCGATGGTGCCGTCATCTACTACGGTACAGATATCGGAAGCAACCTTCTGGCCGACCTGGCCACTGAATACCGAAGTACCGCGACGGTTAAAGTCGCCTTCCAGGCCGTGGCCGACCGCTTCGTGCAGCAGCACGCCTGGCCAGCCCGCGCCCAGCACTACCGGAATGCTGCCGGCCGGTGCCGCCACGGCGCTCAGGTTGACCAGCGCCATGCGCACCGCTTCGCGCGCCCAGGCTTCCGCGCGAATTTCGCCGGATTCATCTGCCAGGAAGAATTCATAACCGAAGCGTCCGCCGCCGCCGCTGGAGCCGCGTTCACGCTTGCCGTCTTCCTCTACCTGCACGCTGACAGAGAGACGAACCAGCGGACGCACGTCCGAGGCCAGCGTGCCATCGGTAGCCGCGACCAGCACCATTTCATAAACGCCGCTGAGGCTGGCGCTGACTTCCTGAACGCGTTTGTCTGCCGCACGCGCGGCGCTGTCGACGCGATGCAGCAGCGCAATCTTTTCTTCACGGGTCAGGCTTTGCAGCGGATCGGCCGTAGGATAAAGCTGGCGATTGATCACCGCGCCCAGCGTATGCGCTTTGCCGTTGCCCTGTTCGCGCACTATGCTGCGCGCCGCCGTGGCGCTCTGCGTCAGGGCATTAAGCGTGAGCTGATCGGCATAGGCGAAGCCCGTTTTCTCGCCGCTGACGGCGCGTACGCCGACGCCCTGATCGATGTTCCAGGAGCCGTCTTTAATAATCCGATCTTCCAGCACCCAGGATTCGTGGTAGCTGGACTGAAAATAGAGGTCGGCGTAATCCAGTTTGCGTTCAGAAAGCTGGCCGAGAACGGAAAAGAGATCCTGTTGATTGATATTATTAGCAGTTAGTAACTGTTCACTTACCAGATTCAGACTCATGTATTCTCGCTCTGTTTAGATGAGCCAGTCGCCGCTGGCATCGTAATCTCTATAGCCTGAGGCAATTCCCCGGTCACGTCAAATTCACTTCGCGCTCTTTTCTCGCGGCTTGCGCAGCACTTCATCAATTTGCGGTTTATCGAGCGGCCCGGAAATGTGGTAGCGCAGCACCGAGATTTTATGCCAGAGTGGTGCCAGCGCTTTGCTGGCGGCGAATACCGCCGCGCCCACCACTGGATTGACGGCGAAAGCGACGCCAACGCCCACGGTTGCAGAGATCTCCGGCGCGACCACCGCTTCCATATCAATTTGCCGCTTCAGCAGATTAATTTTCCCCTGCATAGCGATGTCCGCTTCCAGGCCATCCACCAGCAGGTTATCGGTGCGCAGCACGCCTTTTTCGATCCAGGCGGTGCCGTTGATAGAGTCAAAATAGAAGCCCTGGCTGAAGGTGTCGGTAAAGTCGAGGCGCAGCTTGCGCAGCAGCGCATCAAAGCTTACCAGCCTCAGCAGCTGCCCGGCGCGGCCGGTATTAACATCCGCAATCTGTCCGGCACCAAAATGCGATTTCAGCACGCCGCTCAGCGTCGCTACAGAGGGCTGCCACGGCGCCGCCTGCCAGTGCAGGTCATAATCGATGTTGAAAGGCGCGTCCCGCAGCGGCGAATTCATGCCGAACCAGTTAACCGCATCATCGATTTTTTTACCGCTGAGCGTGCCTTTCAGCGCCGTACGCTGCGCGTTTGGCTGGTTAACCCATTCACCCTCCACTTTCAGGCGAGCGCTACCGGTATCGATCAGCCCATTTTGCAGTTTCAGCGTATCGCTGGTGTGGCTGAGACCGGCCTGAATGCGGCCAACGCGCTGCCCGCGTAGCCAGCACTCATCACAGTTCAGGTTCAGCGCTGGCCAGCTACTGAAGTTCACGCCTGCGGACTTCCCGGAAAATGGCGTAGCGTCGCCAGAAGCTGGCCACTGCGGATTGTAATAAAGGTAATCGAGCTGCGCCTGCCAGGGCGTGCGCTGTTTCATGACCAGCTTGCCGTTGATTTCACGGCCTTTAGCCTGAACGGTGTTTTCGCCTGATACGGTCTGGCTGAGGGTCGCTTCCAGATCGTGCCAGCGCTGGCCGCCCAGGGTTAAAGCCGGTGTGCGCAGCGTGATATTGCCTGGCAGATAAGCCTGCGCGCTGCCGTTGGTACCCGCGCCGCCCGCCAGCAGCCCCAGCCACGCCTCACCATCCAGCGGCGGCAGGTTCAGAACCATGCCTGAGGTATCTGGCAGCGCTGGCGTCTGTGCCGCATCGTTTTCCCAGACGCCGCGATCGACGCGCAATTGTTTGCCCAACAGCCAGCGGCTGTTGAAACGCTGATTGTCGCCCACCGCGCCCTGGAGCGTAAAGGCCGAGAGATCGCCCTGCGCCTGTACACGAACCGGCATCGCCTCGTCCCTTGTTTTATCAAGCGGCGCAGGTAAGTTACTGCTTACATTTTTCAGGTTGCCGCTCAGGGATATTTTATAGTTTGCGCCGCCACCATGCGGCAGCGTAATCGCTACCACGCTTTGCCAGCTGGCGCTGCCGCCTAGTTTCTGTCGCAGCGCCGCCGGGAGCACATCCACGCCGCCCGGCTGCCAGTTGCCGTTGAGATCGACGCCAATATCATAATGTTTATCGCCTTCCTGAGTGTTGAAGGTGACGTTAAGCGGCTGGCCGAACCAGCTTGCGGTCAGCGGCTCACTTTGCAGGTTGCCGTTATCGTAGGTAAAACGGCCGCTCAGGTTTTTAATGGTGCTGTTCAGCGGCTTGATAAACAGCGAATTATTGCGCAGGTTAACGTCACCGCTGGCTTTAACCTGCTGCCCGTCCAGTGGGATATTTAAATGTAAGTGACCGTTTACATCGCCGCCAATCTGCAGCTCATCAAGCGCTGCACCCAGTTCCGGCTTCAGCGGCGTCTGGTTGAAATAGCGGCCTACTTCCACGCCCGTCCCGCTGATATCGCTGTCGATAATCAGTTTTTCTTTCATGTAGTCGGGGATCGCGGCGGCAATGTTTCGGCCCTGCACCTTGCCGAGCTTTGTCTCTTCCGCCTTCATAAACAGCCCGTCGTTGATGAAGTTCAGATTGATATCCAGCTTTTCCAGATCTGGCCAGCCGGGCTGAAAGCGATAGGTCGCCTGGCGCAGCGGTACCCAAACCTGGAACATGCCGTCATTGTGCTTGAAAGGGAAAAGCTGCGGGTTACCGGCAAACAGCAGCGTGGCGTTTTTCACCTGGCCGCCTTTGATGGCACCGCTGAGGTAGTCGGTCAGCGCCGTGCCCATTAGCGGCTCCGGGAAATAGCGCCAGGCATCGCCCGCATTGGTCAGGTTAATGCCAGCCAGAATATCCAGCCGCGGCGCCCGATCTTTAGCCTGTGCATAAGTAAAATCGCCCTTTGCCCATAGCGAGCGAGCCTGCACATCCAGATCTCTGCCAGCCAGCGTCAAACCATCGCTGCCTTTCTGCCAACTTAACGCGCCGCGTGCCTGGGCTATCTCCAGCGGCGCGCGGAACATGGTGCCATAAGGCAGCACGGCGTTTTTGAGATTAAAGTCCAGCCTGCCGTCCGTGACGCCGCCCGTCAGCGAGCCGTTAAAATGCTGCATGCCCGGCAGCAGCTCCCAGTGCTGCCAGCTGAGATCCTGCCAGCTGGCCTGAAAGCGAGTTTTTTCCGGCTGCTGCAAAGGAATATCGGCGGCCAGCGTCTGTACTTCGCCGCGCGGCTGCAGCGTTCGCCAGTTCGCCAGCAGCGTCGGCGTGATTTTGGAAAACAGCGGCAGCAACGCGTCAATACGTTCCAGCGCCAGATGGGTTGCGCGTACGCGCAGTTCTGCTGATTGTTCCGGGCCGCTGGCGTCAGACGGCAGCCAGAGCAGCGATACCTTGCCTTTTGGCCAGGCTATATCGTCGGTGTTCAGGTTGGTTTGCGGCACTTCGATACGCCAACCCTGTTGAAAGCGGCTGATATGGGCGGCTATGTTATTCACCGTCAGCCGATGCGCCTGGCGATCGCCCTGCCAATCCGCGCCGCCCTTCTTTAACAGAATATCGCCGCTGTGGATTTCCCCTTCTTTAAGGCTCATCCAGGCCGCCAGCGAGAAGCGCGCGCTTTTCAGGCTGGTATTGTCCTGCATCCACTGGCCCAGCCAGGGTTTGACGTCTATGCCGTCCGCCTGCATCCAGGCACGACCGGTATCGAGATAGCCATTGGTATCGCTGAGATCCAGACGCACCTGCACTACTCCGTGCTGGCCGGTAAAGCTGGAGAGGCTGACCAGCCCTTCCGCCCGATGACGGTTATCTTCATTGAGCCAGGTCAGTTGCGGAATAGCTAATTTTGCGCGCTGTCCGGAAAGAGTCAGGAAACTGATTTGGCTCTGCCGCAGATCGAAATGGTCAAACTGCCGTAAAAAAAGGTCGCTGAACTGGCCCGGCTTTAGCTGCACCTTGCCGCTGCCGTCGGCGGTCAATGGCGTATTGGTAACGAGATCAAGCTGCCAGAAAGTCAGGTTGCGGAACTGCGGCCGCAGATGCAGCAGGGATTGCCAGACGTCGAAAGCCAGCGAAACGCGATCGACTTTCAGCGTGCCGCCGTCTTTTAAACCTATATCGAGGGCTTTGATCTCCAGCACCGGGCCGAAGTTTTCCCAGCGGCCGTTTAGAGAGGCTGCCGTTACCGGCACGCCAATGGCGGAAGAGAGATGCTGTAATATGGGCTGGCGCCAGCTGTTCATATGCGGCATCGCCAGACGCAGACCGCTGACTATCAGCGCAACAATAACGACGATTATTGCGCCGGTCAGTAGCAGGATCCTCGGCAATTGCCTCACACACACCTCTCCTTGAGTCCCGCCAGGCGGGCTATAAATATGTTAATGCCCGGCGGGGCGCGCTGGCTTTTTTAAAGCGGGATAGCAGCCGAGGCTACATCATGACGACATCGAACTGCTCCTGAGTATAGAGCGGTTCAATCTGTACTTTCACCTGCTTGCCGACGAATATTTCCACTTCCGCCAGCGAATGCGATTCGTCGGATTTCAGCGCTTCGCCAACTGCCGGGGAAACGTAAACCAAAAACCGGTCCGAATCGTAAGCATGATGGACGCGAACGATTTCACGCATGATTTCATAGCAGACGGTTTCCACCGTTTTCAGCGTGCCGCGCCCTTTGCAGACCGGACAGTCCTGGCACAGCACGTGCTCAATGCTCTCGCGCGTGCGTTTGCGTGTCATCTCCACCAGCCCCAACTGCGAAAAGCCATTGATGCCGGTTTTGACCCGATCTTTGCTTAACGCCTGTTCCAGCGAATGCAGCACGCGGCGGCGATGCTCTTCATTATTCATATCGATAAAGTCGATAATGATAATGCCGCCAAGGTTGCGCAGGCGCAGCTGGCGCGCGATCGCCTGGGTGGCTTCGATATTAGTGTTAAAGATGGTTTCGTCGAGGTTGCGATGGCCGACAAAAGCGCCGGTATTGATATCGATAGTGGTCATCGCCTCGGTCTGATCGATGATCAGATAGCCGCCGGACTTCAGCTCCACTTTGCGATCCAGCGAGCGCTGGATTTCGTTTTCCACGTCAAACAGATCGAAGATTGGCTGTTTGCCAGTGTAGAGCTCCAGCTTTGCCGTCATTTCCGGGATATATTCGCTGGTGAATTCCACCAGATGTTCCCAGGTTTGGCGCGAGTCAATGCGAATGCGATCCAGCGCTGCACCAGCAAAATCCCGCAGGATACGCTGCGACAGCGCCACTTCGCCATACAGGCGGCAGCGGGTTTTGTTGCGTTTTTTGCGCTCAATGACTTTGGTCCACAGGCGCTTGAGAAAGGCGGCGTCGGAAGCCAGCTCCTGTTCGCCTACGCCTTCGGCGGCGGTGCGGATAATGTAGCCGCCCAGCTCGTCGCAGTAGGCCGCCACTACCGACTTAAGCCGATCGCGTTCTTTCTCGCTTTCAATTCGCTGCGATACGCCGACGTGGGAAGCGCCCGGCATAAAAACAAGGTAGCGCGAAGGCAGCGTGATATCGGTGGTCAGGCGCGCGCCTTTGGTACCCAGCGGATCTTTCACCACCTGCACCATTAAATCCTGTCCCTGGCGAACCAGTTCGGAGATGTCGCGTACGGCGAAGTTTTTGCGCTCGTCACCCGCCACGCATTCAGTATGCGGCATGATATCGGAAGCGTGCAGGAACGCCGCTTTTTCCAGGCCGATATCGACAAAAGCCGCCTGCATACCGGGCAATACACGGCTGACGCGGCCTTTATAGATATTGCCGACAATGCCCCGGCGCGCTTCGCGCTCGATATGAATTTCCTGTAGGATGCCGCCGTCGATATAAGCGACCCGGGTTTCCGCAGGCGTGATATTTACCAGAAGTTCAGCCGTCATCTTGTTCCCTCACCTCGCGCAGTGCCTGGAACTGGCTTAGCAGTTCAGCCGTTTCCACCAGGGGCAACCCCACCACCGCGTGATAGCTTCCGTTGATTTTTCTGACAAAATTGCCGCCCAGCCCCTGAATGCCGTAGGAACCCGCTTTATCCATCGGCTCACCGCTGGCGATATAGGCCAGGATATCTTCTTCACTGAGCAGGCGAAAAGTGACTTCTGTTACCACCAGGCAAGCCAGCTGCCGCTGGCGATCCGCCAGCGCGACCGCTGTCATTACCTGATGCGTGCGGCCGGATAGCTTCGCCAGCATCGCCGCTGCGGCCTGCTCATCGGCGGGTTTTTCCAGCACTTCGCTATTTAGCACCACTATAGTATCTGCGCCAAGCACAGGTAGATCCTGTTGCGCTACCGCCACACCAGCCAGCGCTTTTTCCATCGCCAACCGCCTGACATAGGCCTCAGCCGCTTCGTCGGGCCGCTGTTTTTCTTCGACTTGCGTACTCAGGCGCTCAAAGCGCAGGCCAAGCTGCGTCAGCAGTTCGCGACGGCGGGGAGAACCAGAAGCCAGGTAAAGGGATTGCATACTCTTCCTTATTGTACGGCGAACTGGCGGCGAATTTTTCTCATCAGCAAGAACAGCCAGGGCCACAGAATACCGTCGATCACGCTGCTCCAGAAGATTTCCGGACGAAACGAGACGTTAATCACTAAAAATTCCGCCCAGAAGACGATAACGTCCATCGCCAGCGAGAGCACCATCACCATCAGCGCCTGCTGCCAAAGGGCGAGATTGCGGAATAGCTGGAATTTGAACGCGACCAGGTAGGCGACAATGCTGAAGGCCAGCGCGCGGACGCCCAGCGTCGAGCCTGAAATCAGATCCATTATAGATCCCATTACAAAGCCCGTGCCGACATTGACGCGATGCGGCAGCGCCAGCACCCAGTAGATCAGGATCAGCAGCAGCCACGAGGGCCTGAACATATAGATTTGTTCAGGCCAGGGCATAATTTGCAGCACCAGCGCCATCAGGAAAGAGCACCAGATGACCCAGCGTCCGTGGCTGCGATAGCTGCTCAAGGCTGGCTCCGGCGCGGCGCAGCGGCTGGCGTGGCCTGAGCGGCGGCTGGCGTGGCCTGAGCGGCGGCTGGCGCGGAGAGATTATCCGGCGCTGGCGGCCCCATCAGCTCGCTGGCGGCAGGCAGTACCTGCGGCATCATCTGCATTAGCCGCTCGTTGGCGACGCGGTGCACTTCGTCCGGCGCCATTGGCATATCGCCGTTGCGATCAGCGCCCCACAGCAGCAGTAAATAGCGCAGGCGTTGCAGACCTGCCGTTGGGCGCGCCTGAATAACGGTGTAGGCACGCTGCGTATCCAGTTTAACGGAAGAGACCACGCCGACCGGATAGCCTTCCGGGAAACGACCGCCCAGACCGGAAGTGACCAGGACATCGCCCGGACGAATATCGGTGTTGCCCGGCAAATGTTCGAGCTGGAGGTCTTCCGTGCAGCCGTTGCCCGCCGCTATTACGCGAATATCGTTGCGCAGCACCTGAATAGGCAGCGCGTGCGAGGAATCGCAGATCAGCATTACGCGGCTGGTGATTTTCCCTACGGCAACAACCTGACCAACCACACCTTTATCGCTGATTATCGGCTGCCCTTCATAGACGCCGTTCACACTGCCTTTGTCGATCACCACCTGGTCGGTATAGGGATCGGTGCCGGTCGAGATCACCTGGGTGACCATTTTGTGCTCGTCCTGACGCAGCGGCGATCCCAGCAGCTCGCGCAGGCGCGCGTTCTCCTGCTTAAACTGGCCGAGCATCAGCAGCTCGCTGTTTTTTAGCATCAGCTCGCGCTGCAGGGCTTTGTTTTCCAGCTCAAGCTGCTGGCGGGAGGCCAGCGTTTCGGAAACGCTGTCCAGAATTTGTCGTGGCCCGTTGGCCAGGAAATAGAATGGGCTGACCGCCGTATCCATGTAGGTGCGTATCTGGCTGAAAGCGCCCATACGGCTGTCGGCGATAATCACGCCTATCGCTACCACAACGGCCAGAAACAAGCGTAACTGCAGGGATGGTCCCCTGCTGAAGATTGGCTTCATAAACTCGGCGTAGTCCTCGACATCATTAACAAGACGCGCGGAGCCCGCGCGCCTTTAGGGCAAATTATTCTTCGCTGAACAAATCGCCGCCGTGCATGTCGATCATTTCCAACGCTTTGCCGCCGCCGCGCGCGACGCAGGTCAGCGGATCTTCAGCCACTACTACCGGAATGCCGGTCTCTTCCATCAGCAGGCGATCGAGGTTGCGCAGCAGCGCGCCGCCGCCGGTCAGCACCATGCCGCGTTCAGAAATATCGGAAGCCAGCTCCGGCGGACACTGCTCCAGCGCCACCATTACCGCGCTAACGATGCCGGTTAACGGCTCCTGCAGGGCTTCCAGAATTTCGTTGGAGTTCAGCGTAAAGCCGCGCGGCACGCCTTCTGCCAGGTTACGGCCGCGTACTTCGATTTCGCGCACTTCGTCGCCCGGATAGGCAGAGCCGATCTCATGCTTGATGCGCTCCGCCGTGGCTTCACCAATCAGCGAGCCGTAGTTGCGGCGCACGTAGTTGATAATGGCTTCGTCGAAGCGATCGCCGCCGATGCGCACGGAAGAGGAGTAAACCACGCCGTTCAGCGAGATTACCGCTACTTCGGTGGTGCCGCCGCCGATATCAACAACCATGGAGCCGGTCGCTTCGGAAACCGGCAGGCCAGCGCCGATAGCGGCCGCCATTGGTTCTTCAATCAGGAAAACTTCGCGTGCGCCTGCGCCCTGGGCGGACTCACGAATGGCGCGGCGCTCAACCTGGGTTGCGCCTACCGGCACGCACACCAGCACGCGCGGGCTTGGACGCATAAAGCTGTTGCTGTGAACCTGCTTGATAAAGTGCTGCAGCATTTTCTCGGTCACGAAGAAGTCGGCGATCACGCCGTCTTTCATGGGACGAATAGCGGCAATATTACCTGGAGTACGGCCCAGCATCTGTTTGGCGTCATGACCGACCGCCGCGACGCTCTTTGGCGAACCGGCACGATCCTGACGAATGGCGACAACGGAAGGCTCATTCAGAACGATGCCCTGTCCTTTCACATAAATCAGGGTATTGGCGGTACCCAGGTCGATGGACAAGTCGTTGGAAAACATGCCACGAAATTTTTTAAACATACTGAAGGATAATCCTGCTAGCTGGGGGCGGAAAATAAAATCCGCTTACTTTACCAACCACACGAAGCAGCGACAAGGCGCAAAAACGCTCTACTTCGGTGAAAAATCACGCTATCTCTCGCCTGAGTCACAACCCCAAAAGCTAAGCGAACAGAATGCCTGAGTTCAGGCGCATCGCCCCTGTTTTAAGGCTGTATTACGGACATAACGCACATGAAATTTTACATATTTGGGCACTGCTTCACTGCCCGTCAACCGTAGCCGGCACCACAGCCGCGCGGCTATTCTACGTGAAAACCGGCTTAACGGCAGACTAAACTCGATATCTTTGCAAATATTTTTTCACATCGCCTGTTAACAGCTGCGAAGCGGCAAAAAAATCGCCCTGGCCGCCGTTAACGCCCGCCGCTGCCAGGGTTTGCCATTCGCTGCGGTTCTTGACGCCTGCGGCAAAAACCTGGGTTGCGGTGCCTTTGCAGCTTTCGAGCAGGCTCTGCACAAAAAGCTGGTTTTCCTTGCGGCGATCGATATCCCGCACCAGTCCCGGATGCAGTTTGATCAGTTCCGGCGCTACCGCTTTGATATAGGCGGTGCTGACCAGGGTCAAACCCGCCTGGGTAATGGCGATACGGCAGCCAAAACCCCGTAGCAAATGAAAAGCGCCCTGCAAACGGCAGAGGTGTTGACCAACATCCGCTTCCGCAAGTTCAAATAAAATACGGTTTCTTTGTAATTTAGTGTATTGCAGCAGCGTGTCGCGCAGCCAAATCTGGAAAGGACGCTGTAGCAGCGCGTCGATAGTGAGCGGAACGGCCAGCGTTTCTTCCGGCCAGATGCGGGTAAAGGCAAGGATACGGCCAATCAGTAGCCGGTCGTAGCCTTCGGCCATGCCCAGCTGCTGCACCAGCGGCAGATATTCGGCGGCGGCCAGCTCGGTTTTGCCGTCGAATATTCTCGGCATGATTTCGCGGTGGTGTACTTTACCTTCACGCGTCACCGCCGGTTTCTGGTACAGGCGCGGGCCGCCACGGCTCAGCGTGTTTTCCAGCAGCGTTCGCCATTTGACGCTGCCCCGGCTGAACTCCGGCTGCGGCTTATCGCTGACCGACCAGTTATTGCCACCCAGCAGCGCCGCATGCCGCGTCGCCAGCTCTACGCTCTCCATCACCTGCTGCGTGGTCTGTCCGCTTTGCCAGGCACTGATGCCAATATGGATCATATCCTCACGATCCAGCATGCGTGTGGGCGGCAACGCATCCACCGCTTTAATTAGCTGCGAAGCGATACTGTCGGCATCTTTCAGGCTGCGATGCGGCAGCAAGACCGCATAATCGCTGTGAAAATAGCGCGCCAGCAGCGCGCCGGGATAACGCAGCACAAAAGTAGAAAGCAGGTTTACCAGGCTGAACAAATAATCCTGCACCGGCGCATGTCCCCAGTTGTCGCGCAAGGTATCCAGATCCGGCAAGCGGATCATCATTACCATGCCGTGTGCGCCTGGCGTTTCCACATCTTCCAGCAGCGTAGCCAGCTGGTTATCAAAAAATAGCCGATTGTGCAGGCCGGTCATGGGATCCTGGGCGGCAAAAGCGCGGATCAGCGTATCCACACGATTGCGCTGCTCGCCCGCCTCCTGCAAATCGGCCAGCAGACGATCTAACGCGCTGCTGGCTACCGGCGGCCACTCCAGCACTGAGCCATGTCTGACGCTTTCTCTTTCACCGCGCAGCACTTTTTTGGCGCGGATTTCCAGCTGCTCCATGCCTTCAAGCTGCCGGTAAAGCCAGCGGTGCGAGAAAAACAGGATTAGCAGCAGCATACCTACCGTCAGGACGATCAGGATTAATATTGAGGCGCCGATAAAAGAAGTTAGCCAGGTTTTCGCCGTATCGACCCAAACGATATGCAGTTTGATGCCGGGATGCTTTTTTAACGGGATCAGGCTTTCGCGGTAGCGATTGGGCTGATCTTCCAGTACCGCGTTCTGGTGGCGAGCGACCGTTTGCACGTTTTGCCTATCTTTGCTCAGGCTCAGGCGGATGATCTGCAACGGCCCCATAATCTGCGGCAGCCACTGCGCAATTTGTTCTGGCGGCTGGCTGTCTAGCGCTACATCGATCTCTTCGGCCATTGTCTGTAGCCGGTGTTCAGCACGCAGATCGCTAAGATAATAAAAGCTCATTACGCCGCCCACCAGCATGACAAGCATGACCAGTGCGCTGACAAAGGTAATCATGGCGGAAAGTTTGGTGGTTAATCGCATCCCTGTGCTCGTTGACTGCCGTTAAAGAGGCGTCGCGGCGTGATAGCCGCAACAGATAGCCTGCAAGAGTTTCTTTACGTTTTTATGAATCTTAAACAGGGTATTGCCGTTTGCCGCGAGTATAGTGAGGTCAGGCTTTAATTATAACCTCAGGTTCCATTTTCAGGAGATTCTCATGCAGGCACTTGTTCTTGAGCAGTCGGAAGGTAAAACCCAGGCAACCGTTAAGCAGCTTGACGCCGGGGCGCTGCCGCCGGGCGAAGTCACCGTGGATATCGCCTGGTCGGGCCTGAATTATAAAGATGCGCTGGCGATTACCGGCAAAGGCAAAATTATTCGCCAGTTTCCGATGGTGCCCGGCATTGATTTTGCCGGAGAGGTGCGCTACAGCGAAGATCCGCGATTTCACGCCGGGCAACAGGTGCTGCTGACCGGCTGGGGCGTGGGTGAAAATCACTGGGGCGGCCTGGCCGAGCAGGCCAGGGTTAAAGGCGACTGGCTGACCCCGATGCCAGAAGGATTGGATGGCCGTCGGGCGATGATTATCGGCACCGCCGGACTTACCGCCATGCTGTGCGTAATGGCGCTGGAAGAAGGCGGCGTGCGGCCTGAGAGCGGCGAGGTTGTCGTAACCGGCGCCAGCGGCGGCGTGGGCAGCACGGCGGTTTCCCTGCTTAGTTCGCTGGGCTATCGGGTCGCGGCGGTCAGCGGACGTGAATCCACCCACGACTATCTTCGCCAGCTGGGCGCCAGCGAAATTCTGCCGCGCGAGGCCTTCAGCGCGGATAGTCGTCCGCTGGAAAAGCAACGCTGGGCTGGCGCGGTGGATACCGCTGGCGATAAAGTGCTGGCGAGCCTGCTGGCACAGATGAGTTACGGCGGTACGGTAGCGGCGTGCGGTCTGGCGGCAGGCTTTGCGCTGCCGACTACCGTGATGCCTTTTATCCTGCGTAATGTACGGCTTCAGGGCGTGGATTCCGTGACCACGCCAGCAGAACGCCGCGCGCAGGCCTGGAAGCGGCTGCTGAAAATCCTGCCCGACGCTTTTTATCAGCAGGCCACCACTGAAATCTCCCTGACGGAAGCGGCGGCCAGCGCGCAAAAGTTGCTGAATAATGAGCTGACCGGAAGAACGCTGGTAAAAATTCGTTAGCTTGTCTGCTGCGCCTGGCGGGCCAGACCCTCAGGCACTTTTGCCTTAACTGGCTGTATAAGACCATTTATCTCAGACTGCTGACAAAGTTAAAAAAGCTCAGGTGAGCCTCTGTTTTTTGCAGCAACGCAGCGGTTTTTTAGCGGCAGAGGCAGAGCGGATAAGCGGACCGTTTGGCGCATGGACGCGCCAACCGAGCCTACATGGAAGTATTCACGGCGTGTCCGTGTTCCGATCTGCCTCTGCCGCTCTGCCACCGATTTAAAAGCGACCTGGGGTTTGTCATCAATCTCATTTATCTTTACCTTTCTTCAACATCCACATAACTCATTACACTTGATCGCCTCTCAACTTTTTTCCGGGCCTGATATTCTGTTAGCCAGGCCGTTTTTTATTCGCTCAATTCGCTTTCTTTGGTCATGCTAAAAGATGACTGCCTCCGGAGATCCAGCCATGAAGCCCATTGATAAACTCACTGAAAATGATGTAACGCCCGAAAGCATTTTCAACGCCCAGCGTCGTCAGGTTATGAAGGCGTTGGGCATCAGCGTTGCTGCTTTATCAGTGCCGCCAGCGCGGGCCGATGTGCTTTCCTGGCTGCAAGGGAAAGGAAAAGAGAGTCCGAAAGCTCCGGTCGGCAAGCCGCTCGACTTTAGCAAACCCGCGCAGTATCAGGCGGATTTAGCGCTGACGCCGGAAGATAAGGTAACGGGCTACAACAACTTTTATGAATTCGGTCTGGATAAGGCCGATCCGGCGGCCAATGCCGGTTCGCTGAAAACCGCCGACTGGAAGATAGCGATCGGTGGCGAAGTCGCGAAGCCGATGACGCTGGATATGGACGATATTTTTAAGCGTTTCCCGCTGGAGCAGCGTATTTATCGCATGCGCTGCGTTGAGGCCTGGTCGATGGTGGTGCCGTGGATCGGCTTTGAGCTGGGTAAGCTGCTGAAAGCCGCGGAGCCCACCAGCAACGCGCGCTATGTTGCTTTTCAGACTATTTACGCGCCGGAAGAGATGCCGGGCCAGCGCGACCGCTTTGTTGGCGGCGGTATTGATTATCCTTATGTGGAAGGGCTACGGCTGGACGAGGCGATGCATCCGCTGACTATGTTGACCACCGGCGTCTATGGCAAAGCGCTGCCGCCGCAGAATGGCGCGCCGATCCGCCTGACCGTGCCGTGGAAGTACGGTTTTAAAGGCATTAAATCCATCGTAAAAATTACGCTGGTCAAAGAGCAGCCGCCTACTACCTGGAATCTGCTGGCCGCCAACGAGTATGGTTTTTACGGCAACGTTAATCCGCATGTCGATCATCCACGCTGGTCACAGGCTACGGAGCGTTTTATCGGCTCCGGCGGCATTCTGGACGTAAAGCGCCAGCCTACGCTGCTGTTTAACGGCTACGGCAGCCAGGTCGCTTCGCTCTATAAAGGTTTAGATCTGCGGGAGAATTTTTAGTGCGTCTGACCAGCAAGCAGATTACCGGCCTGAAAGTTTTGCTGCATCTGGCCGGTTTTTTACCCTTTCTCTGGTTGATTTTAGCCATCAACCAGGGCTGGCTTAGCGCCGACCCGGCCAAGGATATCCAGCATTTTACCGGCCGCACGGCGCTGAAGTTTTTGCTGGGCACGCTGCTGGTGACCCCGCTGGCGCGCTATGGTAAACAGCCTTTGCTAATCCGCGTGCGCCGCCTGCTGGGTCTATGGTGTTTCGCCTGGGCCACGCTGCATCTGGTCAGCTACTCGCTGCTGGAGCTGGGCCTGGCTAATCTAAACCTGTTGGGCTCCGAGCTGATTTCCCGACCTTATCTCACGCTGGGCATTATCAGTTGGTTTATCCTGCTGCTGCTGTCGTTGACTTCATTCCAGAAGGCGCAGCGCAAGCTGGGAAGAAACTGGCAGAGGCTGCATAACACCATCTATCTTGTGCTGATCCTGGCGCCCATTCACTATTTATGGTCGGTAAAGACCTTTTCGCCCCAGCCGTGGATTTATGCGCTGATCGCGCTGGCTTTGCTGCTGTGGCGCTATAAAAAATTCCTGCCGCGGCGGCGATAAGGGCGAATTACGCGGCCAGATTGCGGCTGGCAGAATATCTTCGCTGATACGACCAGTATTTAGCTGCTAATTGCAGTGAAATCGTTATAATGCCCGGTTTTAACCCTGCGAACAGGCCAATTTTCACCATGAAAGGTGACAAATGGCTTTTCCCGTTGTATTTTGTGCGATGCCTCAATTATCGCAGGAGATAGCAGCAAGATGGCTGATAAGTTTCACATACTGCTTTTGAACGGTCCCAACCTGAACCTCCTTGGCACTCGCGAGCCGGAGAAATACGGCAGCACAACGCTGGCAGAAATCGTCAGTGGACTGACCGCGCAGGCTGGCGAACTTGGTGTGAAATTGAGCCATCTGCAGTCCAACGCGGAATACGCGTTAATTGACCGCATTCATGAGGCGAGAGGCAATGTCGATTATATTGTCATTAACCCGGCGGCTTATACACATACCAGCGTAGCGCTTCGCGATGCCCTGCTTGCAGTGAGCATTCCATTTATCGAAGTGCACCTGTCTAACGTGCATGCCCGCGAGCCTTTCCGCCATCATTCTTATCTTTCTGATATTGCTGCCGGCGTAATCTGTGGACTTGGCGTCGACGGTTATACCTGGGCTTTACAGACGGCGGTTAAACGCCTGTCACAATCTAATTAAACAGAGTACGGAACCACACTAATGGATATTCGTAAGATTAAAAAACTGATCGAACTGGTTGAAGAGTCAGGCATTGCTGAACTGGAAATTTCCGAAGGTGAAGAGTCCGTTCGCATCAGTCGTTCCCCGGCCAATTCAGGCTATCCTATGATGCAGCAGGCCTGGGCCGCGCCAATGATGCAGCAGCAGCAGCCAGCTCTGGCGACTGCCGTTGCGCCGGCCACCACGCCAGCAATGGAAGCGCCTGCGGCTGCCGAGATCAGTGGCCACATCGTACGTTCACCAATGGTCGGTACTTTCTACCGTACGCCAAGCCCGGACGCGAAAGCCTTTGTCGAAGTCGGCCAGAAAGTTAATGCTGGCGACACCCTGTGCATCGTTGAAGCGATGAAAATGATGAACCAGATCGAAGCCGATAAATCCGGCGTGGTAAAAGCGATTCTGGTCGAAAGCGGTCAGCCAGTAGAATTTGACGAGCCGCTGGTAGTCATCGAATAACGAGGCGAACCATGCTTGATAAAATTGTAATAGCTAACCGTGGCGAAATCGCGCTGCGTATTCTGCGTGCCTGTAAAGAGCTGGGCATCAAGACCGTGGCCGTGCACTCCAGCGCCGACCGCGATCTGAAACACGTGCTGCTGGCCGATGAGACCGTTTGTATCGGGCCTGCGCCTTCCGTTAAAAGCTACCTGAATATCCCTGCCCTGATTTCCGCTGCGGAGATCACCGGCGCGGTGGCAATTCACCCTGGCTACGGCTTCCTTTCTGAGAACGCCGATTTTGCCGAGCAGGTCGAGCGCTCCGGCTTTATCTTTATCGGGCCAAAAGCAGATACCATCCGCCTGATGGGCGATAAGGTTTCCGCTATCACCGCGATGAAGAAAACCGGTGTCCCAACCGTTCCGGGTTCTGACGGTTCGCTGGGCGAAGATATGGAGAAAAACCGCGCTATCGCTCAACGTATCGGCTACCCGATTATCGTTAAAGCGTCAGGCGGCGGCGGCGGTCGCGGTATGCGCGTTGTGCGCAGCGACAAGGATCTCGAGCAATCCATCAACATGACGAAAGCGGAAGCCAAAGCGGCTTTCAACAACGACATGGTGTATATGGAGAAATTCCTCGAGAATCCTCGCCATATCGAAATCCAGGTACTGGCCGACGGCCAGGGCAACGCCATCTATCTGGCCGAGCGCGACTGCTCCATGCAGCGCCGCCACCAGAAAGTTGTGGAAGAAGCGCCAGCGCCAGGCATCACCGAAGAACAGCGCCGCTTTATCGGTGACCGCTGCGCTAAAGCCTGTATCGATATCGGCTACCGCGGCGCAGGCACCTTTGAGTTCCTGTTCGAAAACGGCGAGTTCTACTTTATTGAGATGAACACCCGTATTCAGGTAGAGCATCCGGTTACCGAGATGATCACCGGCGTCGATCTGATCAAAGAGCAGCTGCGCATCGCTGCCGGTCAGCCGCTGTCGATCAAACAGGAAGACGTGGTAGTGCGCGGCCATGCGGTCGAGTGCCGTATCAACGCGGAAGACCCGAACACCTTCCTGCCGAGCCCGGGTAAAATCACCCGCTTCCACGCGCCGGGCGGCTTCGGCGTACGCTGGGAATCGCATATCTACGCTGGCTATACCGTGCCACCGTACTACGATTCCATGATTGGCAAGCTGATCACCTACGGCGAAACGCGCGAAGTGGCTATTGCCCGCATGAAGAACGCGCTGGCAGAGCTGATCATCGACGGCATCAAGACTAATGTCGAGCTGCAGATGAAGATCATGAGCGACGAACATTTCCAGCAGGGTGGCACCAACATCCACTACCTGGAGAAAAAACTCGGCCTTCAGGAAACCTGATCCGCTTGAGTGAACAAGGAAGGCCGGTTTAACCGGCCTTTTTCTTTGCCTGTAAAGGGAGGAAAAAATGGAAAAACGCTTTGTGCAGGCGCACCGCGAGGCGCGCTGGTCTTTCTGGCTGGCGGTCGCCTATCTTGCTGCCTGGTCGTTAACCGCCGCTTTTGGCGGCAGCGGGCCGGGTTTGACCGGCCTGCCCCGCTGGTTTGAGCTGGCCTGCCTGCTGGTGCCGCTACTGTTTATCCTGCTGTGCTGGCTGATGATCAAACGGGTCTTTCAGGATATTTCGCTGGAGGATAAGGAATGAAAGCCGGCATCATTTTACCGCTGATCGCCTATCTGCTGCTGGTGGCGGCGCTTTCCCTCTACGCCATGCGCAAACGGCGTACAGGCAATTTCCTGAGCGAATATTTTCTCGGTAGCCGCTCGATGGGCGGCTTCGTACTGGCGATGACGCTGACCACGACCTATATCAGCGCCAGTTCGTTTATCGGCGGGCCGGGCGCTGCCTATAAATATGGCCTGGGCTGGGTGCTGCTTTCGATGGTACAGGTTCCCGCAGTCTGGCTGTCGCTGGGCGTATTGGGTAAAAAGTTTGCTATCCTGGCCCGGCGCTATAACGCGCTAACCCTGAACGATATGCTTTATGCCCGTTATGGCAGCACGCTGCTGGTATGGGTCGCCAGCCTGAGCCTGTTGATCGCTTTTATCGGTGCCAT
Organism: Pantoea sp. sgz302252; assembly: GCF_042610525.1. GTDB lineage: Bacteria > Pseudomonadota > Gammaproteobacteria > Enterobacterales > Enterobacteriaceae > Erwinia. The sequence continues at coordinate 10,314 of NZ_JBHDVM010000003.1, read as the reverse complement.
GACCGTGCAGTTTATCGGCGGCGCGCGGCTGCTGGAAACGGCAGCAGGCATCCCTTATAGTACCGGCCTGTTGATTTTTGGCGGCGCTATTGCTCTCTACACCGCCTTCGGCGGCTTCCGCGCCAGCGTGCTGAACGATGCCTTACAGGGCGTAGTGATGCTGCTGGGCACCTTTATCCTGCTGTTTGCTGTCATCCACGCTGCTGGCGGCATGCATAGCGCGGTGCAAAAGCTTGAGCAGATCGATCCGCAGCTCGTTGCGCCAGGCGGCGTCGGCCATATTCTCACTCCAACCTTCCTGGCCTCTTTCTCCGTGCTGGTTTGCTTCGGCGTCATTGGCCTGCCGCATACTGCCGTGCGCTGTATCTCTTATAAAGACAGCAAAGCGGTGCATCGGGGAATTTTACTGGGCACCGTCGTGGTTACCGTACTGATGTTCGGTATGCATCTGGCGGGCGCGCTGGGTCGCGCCGTCATGCCAGGCCTGACGATCCCCGACCTGGTGATCCCAACGTTAATGATCCACGTTTTGCCGCCGTTGGCGGCCGGGATCTTTCTTGCGGCGCCAATGGCTGCGATCATGTCGACGATCAATGCGCAACTACTACAATCTTCCGCCACGATCGTGAAAGATCTCTATTTGCGCGCTCGTCCTCAGCAAATGGAAAATGAGCCGCTGCTGAGAAAGATCTCTTCTGCCGTGACGCTGGCGCTGGGTTTACTTTTACTGCTGGCGGCGTGGAATCCGCCTGATATGCTGATCTGGCTTAATTTGCTGGCCTTCGGCGGGCTGGAGGCGGTATTTCTGTGGCCGCTGGTGCTGGGGTTATACTGGGAAAAAGCCAACGCCGCCGGCGCGCTTGCCAGTATGTTTAGCGGCGCAGGCTGCTACACGCTGCTGGCCAGTTTTTCCCTTCAGCCGTGGGGCTTTCACCCGATAGTGCCCGCGCTGCTGTTGAGCCTGATCGCTTTTGCGATCGGCAACCGTTTTGGCCGTGCTGACCGGCCATCGACCTGTTTGACTGACTAAAGAGAATCGCCATGCCCTGGATACAAATGAAAATCAACACCACCGGCGCTCAGGCTGAAGAGCTGGGCGACGCGCTGATCGAGAACGGGGCTGTCTCGGTCACGTTTCAGGATACGCACGACAACCCGGTATTTGAGCCGCTGCCTGGTGAAACGCGCCTGTGGGGCGATACCGATGCAATCGGCCTGTTCGATGCTGAAACCGATATGCAGGATGTGATTGCGGGCCTGGAGCAGCATCCGCTGCTTGGCGCGGGTTTTGCGCATAAAATCGAACAGATTGAAGATAAAGACTGGGAGCGGGAGTGGATGGAAAACTTTCATCCAATGCGTTTCGGCCAGCGCCTGTGGATTTGCCCAAGCTGGCGCGATGTGCCCGATCCGGATGCGGTTAACGTGATGCTGGATCCCGGCCTCGCTTTTGGTACCGGCACGCATCCCACTACCGCAATGTGTCTGAGCTGGCTGGACGGTCTGGATCTGACAGGCAAAACCGTGATCGATTTTGGCTGCGGCTCTGGTATCCTGGCTATCGCTGCTCTTAAGCTAGGCGCGGCGCAGGCTATTGGTATTGATATCGATCCGCAGGCGATCCAGGCCAGCCGCGATAACGCCCAACGCAACGGCGTATCGGAGCGTCTGTCGCTCTATCTGCCGCATGAGCAGCCGGAAAACCTCAGCGCCGATGTTGTGGTCGCCAATATCCTTGCCGGCCCGCTGCGTGAGCTGGCGCCGCTTATCAGCGTGCTGCCCGTAGCTGGCGGCCATCTTGGCCTTTCCGGCGTGCTGGCCAGCCAGGCAGAAGGCGTGTGCGAAGCCTACGCGGATAAGTTCGCGCTGGATCCGGTGGCAGAAAAAGAAGAATGGTGCCGTATCACTGGCGTACGCCGCTAAGCCGCAAGCTGTTCCAGGGAAGGAACAGCCGCTTTTGGCGTTAAGAAAGGCCTTAAGTCCTCCGCTTCGCATCCTGACGCTCTATCACTTCAGTTTTCCCGGTAGATTATCACTTCCTTAACGATATCCCAGTAGCATTTGATGGCGATAACCTTACTATAAGCAGGCCTTTTTATTCACGCGCCGGTTGTCGGCGACTTCAAGGAAATGAAGATGAAAAGATCTGTTCTGCTGCTGGCCTGTCTCGCTTTCTCGCCTGTTCAGGCTGCTTCTGCTATCCACTGGTCTTATGAAGGACAGGGTTCGCCTGAGCACTGGGCCGATTTAGGGAATGAGTTCCAAACCTGTAAAAAGGGCCAGTATCAGTCGCCGATCGATGTTAAGCAGGTGATCGACGGCAAGCTTCCTCCGCTTGGCATGAACTTTCATACCGCTACCCAGACTATCGTTAATAATGGCCATACTATTCAGGTCACGGTTAAAGATAGCGATGATTTTATGCTTGATGGCGAGGCGTTCGTCCTGAAGCAGTTTCACTTTCATACCCCAAGCGAAAATCATCTCTTTGGCCAATCCTTCCCGCTGGAGGCGCATTTCGTGCATGCTAACGCCCAGGGCGAGCTGGCAGTAGTGGCGGTGATGTTCAAAACAGGCGCGGAGAACAAAACGCTGGCGCCGCTGATTGCGGCTTTCCCGGCTGAGGAGGATCGCATAGAGGTGATGAAACAAAATCTCGATTTGGCTTCATTCTTCCCTTCAGACAGGCATTACTATCGTTTCAGCGGTTCGCTGACTACGCCACCCTGTACAGAAGGTGTACGCTGGTTAATTATGAAGCAACCTGTTACGCTCTCTGCTGGGCAGCTGGCCGTGTTTGAGCAAGCGCTGAAACATGCCAATAATCGCCCATTACAACCCTTACATGGGCGTGTAATTGTCGAATAACCGGGTCAATAAAACACCGATTGGCGAAAGCCAATGGCGGCGCTTGTGACGCTTAATGCCCGCGGCGCCGCAATTTATAGTGTTAACTGACTCACAAAAAAAGAAAAATATTTGCACATAATTTAACCTGCATTGCACAACGCATTGTTAAATAACATTATTTATCTGATTCATCGTCTGTACCGGCGACCAATGCACATTTTTAGGGTGAATTGTTCAAAGTTTGGCCTTTCATCTTCTGAAAAAAATGCGTAATATACGCCGCCTTGCGAACACACTATGGTCACTTTTTTTTCATGCGCATAGGAAACCACCAGCTTCGTAATCGCCTGATTGCAGCACCCATGGCCGGAATTACCGACAGGCCTTTCCGGACGCTTTGTTACGCAATGGGCGCTGGTATGACCGTTTCGGAGATGCTGTCGTCAAACCCGGAAGTCTGGGCCAGCGATAAATCCCGACTGCGTATGGTACACAGTGACGAGCCCGGTATCCGTACCGTGCAGATTGCAGGTTGTGACCCTGAAGAGATGGCCGAGGCCGCGCGCGTAAACGCTTTGTCGGGCGCGCAGGTTATTGACATCAACATGGGCTGTCCGGCTAAAAAAGTGAATCGGAAACTGGCGGGCTCTGCCCTGCTGCAGCATCCCGCACTGGTGAAGTCTATCCTGTCGGCGGTGGTCAATGCGGTGGAAGTGCCTGTTACGCTAAAGATTCGCACCGGCTGGGACACGGACAACCGCAATTGTGTTGAAATTGCCCAATTGGCTGAACGTTGTGGCATTCAGGCCCTGACCATCCACGGACGCACACGCGCGTGTTTGTTCAATGGCGAAGCTGAATATGACAGCATTCGGACAGTTAAGCAGAATGTCTCTATCCCGGTTATCGCGAACGGAGACATTACTGACCCGCATAAAGCCAGAGCCGTGCTTGACTATACGGGGGCGGATGCCCTGATGATAGGACGTGCGGCTCAGGGAAGACCGTGGATCTTCCGGGAAATCCAGCATTATCTGGACACTGGGGAGCTGCTGGCACCAATGCCACTGGCTGAAGTAAAGCGCTTGCTTATCGGGCACCTACGGGAACTGCACGACTTTTATGGTCATCGCAAGGGATACCGTATTGCCCGGAAGCACGTCTCCTGGTATCTCCAGGAGCATGCCCCAAACGACCAGTTTCGGCGCACATTCAACGCCATTGAGGATGCCAGCGAACAGCTGGAGGCGTTGGAGGCATACTTCGAAAAACTTGCATAATAGAAATAAAGAGCTGACAGAACTATGTTCGAACAACGCGTAAATTCTGACGTACTGACCGTTTCAACCGTTAACTCCCAGGATCAGGTGACCCAAAAGCCCCTGCGTGACTCGGTCAAACAGGCACTGAAGAACTATTTTGCTCAACTGAATGGTCAGGATGTGAATGACCTGTATGAGCTGGTTTTGGCTGAAGTGGAACAGCCTCTGTTAGACATGGTTATGCAATATACCCGTGGCAATCAGACCCGTGCAGCCCTGATGATGGGCATCAACCGCGGTACGCTGCGTAAGAAACTGAAAAAATACGGCATGAACTAAGTTTCGGTTCATTGTGACAGAGGCGCTACCTGGTGTTAGCGCCTTTTTTAATGTCCGCGATTTGGGCAGAATTGTCTTGATTGTGTAAATAACAGACGGTTAGCTCAACTTCCTGCCGTTTGCGCTGTCTTATTGCCTGTATCGCTATGGAATCACTTCTTTATGCGCTACATCTTTCCATGCATGCATAAAGAGAGAAATATGAAGGAATCTCCTCGCTTTACCCGCAGTTTGCTGCATCCTCGCTACTGGATTACCTGGGCCGGGCTGGCGCTGCTGTTTTTACTGGTGCAGCTGCCGTTTCCGCTGCTGCAGAAGCTGGGCACCTGGATGGGCCGCACCTCGATGCGTTTCCTGAAGCGCCGTATCTCAATTACCCGCCGTAACCTTGAGCTGTGCTTCCCCGAGATGTCTGAAAAGCAGATCGAGCAAAGCATAGTACGCAATTTTGAATCGCTGGGCATGGGGCTGCTGGAAACCGGCATGGCCTGGTTCTGGTCCGATCGCCGCGTCAAGCGCTGGTTTACCGTGAACGGTCTGCACAATCTGCAAGCGGCGCAAAAAGAGGGACGCGGCGCGCTGATTATCGGCGTTCATTTTATGTCGCTGGAGCTGGGCGGCCGGGCGATGGGTCTCTGCCAGCCAATGATGGCGATGTACCGCCCGCACAATAATAAATTAATGGAGTGGGTGCAGACCAAAGGGCGCATGCGTTCCAACAAAGCGATGATCAATCGTCGCGACCTGCGCGGCATGGTACAGGCGCTAAAACAAGGCGAAGCGGTCTGGTTTGCCCCGGATCAGGATTACGGCCCAAAAGGCAGCGTGTTCGCTCCGCTGTTCGCTGTGCCACAGGCGGCAACCACCAGCGGTACCTGGATGCTGGCGCGCATGGCTAAGCCTGCCATGATTACCGTGGTTCTGATCCGCAACGAAGACGGCAGCGGTTACGAGCTGGTGATCCAGCCTGAACTGCAAGATTATCCTGTTGCAGATGAGCAACAGGCGGCTGCTTATATGAATAAGGTTATCGAAACCGAAATCATGCGCGCGCCCGATCAATATATGTGGCTGCATCGTCGCTTCAAAACCCGCCCGGACGGCTCACAACCGCTCTACTGACAGGCAGCAATCCGGAACAGCTGCCAGTGGCTGTTCCGGCGGTTCGTCTTTTCGCTTTCGGGCACCCTGTTTCCTGCTTTCCTTTCTTCGCACGACCAGCGCTTTTGCGCTTTCGCTCACATCACCCGCTTATTTCAGGAAACCTTCTGCACTATTTGTGACCAACAGCGCGGCTTTTGCCTCACGCTGGTGCGCATTATTAGCCAAACTTTCAATCGGCTTCCAATTATTAGCAAACCTTTCCGGGCAATTCAGGGCGCGATAAAACTGGCATTTCCTTTGCAGTGTTGTGATGGCTTTTCAGGATAAGCGCGCCGCAGCGTGCGCTAAAACATAACCAAACGCTTACGCCACACAGGATGCTTTATGAAAAAAATGATGCTCTCCACACTGGTGGCCGCTGCGGCCTTATTCGCAACGGCAGCTCATGCCGGCGCCACGCTGGATGGGATTAAAAAGAAAGGTTTTGTACAGTGTGGGATCAGCGACGGCCTCCCCGGCTTTTCGTTCGCCGACGCCAGCGGCAAATTCAGCGGTATTGATGTGGATGTATGCCGTGCCGCGGCCGCCGCAGTGTTCGGCGATGCAACAAAGGTAAAATATACGCCGCTAACCGCTAAAGAGCGCTTTACCGCGTTACAGTCTGGCGAAGTAGATATTCTTTCGCGCAACACCACCTGGACCTCTTCCCGCGATGGCGGCATGGGCTTCCTGTTTGCCGGCGTGAACTATTACGACGGCATTGGGTTTTTAACGCATCAGAAAGCGGGCCTGAAAAGCGCTAAGGAGTTGGATGGCGCGACGGTTTGTATTCAGGCGGGCACCGATACCGAGCTAAACGTCGCCGATTATTTTAAAGCTAACAAGATGCAGTATACGCCTGTGACTTTCGATCGCTCTGACGAATCCGCCAAAGCGTTGGATACCGGCCGCTGCGATACGCTGGCTTCCGATCAGTCACAGCTTTACGCGCTGCGCATTAAATTAGGCAAACCGGACGATTTTATCGTGCTGCCAGAGGTGATTTCGAAAGAACCCCTGGGGCCGGTGGTACGCCGTGGCGACGATGACTGGTTCACTATCGTGAAGTGGTCGCTGTTCGCAATGTTGAATGCGGAAGAGATGGGCGTTACCTCTAAAAACGTCGAACAGATGGCAGCAAAACCTTCCACGCCGGATATGGCGCATCTGCTGGGCACTGAAGGCGACTTCGGCAAAGATCTGAAGCTGGATAACAAGTGGGCCTTCAACATCATTAAGCAGGTCGGCAACTATCAGGAAGTCTTTGACCGCAACGTGGGTAAAGACAGCCAGCTGAAAATCGCTCGCGGACAGAACGCGCTCTGGAATAAAGGCGGCATTCAGTACGCCCCGCCGGTACGTTAATTTCCCCGCTGCAACAGGGCGCCGTCCGGCGCCCTTGTCAGAATTCGTGACCGAGGATTCACTATGTCTCAACGCCCGTCCGTGAAAAGGGATATTTCCTTTAGCAATCCTGCGGTGCGCGCCTGGCTGTACCAGATTATCGCCGTAGCGCTGGTGCTGATCGTAGCAGGCTATCTGATCCACAATACGCTAATCAACCTGGCCAGCCGCGGCATCACCTCCGGCTTCGGCTTTCTGGAACGCAGCGCGGGTTTCGGCATCGTTCAGCATCTTATCGACTACAGCGAGGGCGATAGCTATGCCCGCGTCTTTCTGGTCGGCTTAACTAATACGCTGCTGGTTTCCGCGCTTTGCATTGTTTTCGCTTCCCTGCTGGGCTTTTTTATCGGGCTTGCCCGCCTGTCGGATAACTGGCTGCTGCGGAAGATTTCAACGATCTACATTGAGATTTTCCGCAATATTCCGCCGCTGCTGCAAATCTTTTTCTGGTATTTTGCCGTGCTGCGTAACCTGCCGGGGCCGCGCCAGGCGGTAAATGCATTTGAACTGGCTTTTCTCAGTAACCGCGGCCTCTATATTCCCTCGCCGGAATATGCGCCGGGCACATGGCCTTTTGTCTTATCTCTGCTGCTGGCTGTGGCAGGCAGTATTGCTCTGTTCCGCTACAACCGCAGCTATCAGCTTAAAACGGGCCGGTTAAGGCGTAGCTGGCCTGTCATAGTGATAATGCTGCTTCTTTTCCCTCTGCTCGCCCATCTGGCATTTGGCGCGGCAATGCACTGGGATGTACCGGCGTTACGTGGCTTCAATTTCCGCGGCGGCTTCGTACTTATTCCTGAACTGGCGGCGCTAACGCTGGCGCTTTCTATTTATACTTCTTCTTTTATCGCCGAAGTGATCCGCGCCGGGATCCAGTCAGTCCCCCATGGACAGAGTGAAGCAGCCCGCTCGCTGGGCCTGCCTAATCCGGTGACGCTGCGCCAGGTCATTATTCCACAGGCGATGCGGGTCATTATTCCACCGCTGACCAGCCAGTATTTGAATATCGTCAAAAATTCCTCGCTGGCGGCGGCAATCGGCTATCCCGATATGGTATCGCTGTTTGCCGGGACGGTATTGAATCAGACTGGCCAGGCAATAGAAACCATCGCCATTACTATGAGCGTCTATCTGATTATCAGCCTGCTGATCTCACTGTTGATGAATATCTATAACCGTAAAATCCGGCTGATCGAGCGTTAAGAGAACGGGATAACTATGACTATAGCCACGCATGATACGCAGCCTGTTGCGGCCAGTTCTTTAATGCGAGCCGTAAAATGGGCAAGAAAAAATCTGTTTTCGAGCTGGGGTAATTCGCTGCTGACGCTGTTTTGCCTGTGGGTTATCTGGAGCCTGATCCCGCCAGCGCTAAACTGGCTTATTTTTCAAGCCAACTGGACTGGCACGACCCGAGCGGACTGCACTAAAGAAGGCGCATGCTGGGTCTTTATTCACGCCCGCTTCGGGCAATTTATGTATGGGCTTTACCCGCACGAACTGCGCTGGCGCATTAACCTGGCATTAGTTATTGGCCTTCTGTCTGTTGCGCCAATGTTCCTGAAATCCCTGCCGCGCCGGGGGAGTTATATCGCCGTCTGGGCTGTGGTCTATCCGGTAGTGGTTTGGGTTCTGCTCTATGGCGGTTTTCTGGGCCTTGAACGTGTGGAAACCCGCCAGTGGGGCGGCCTGACGCTAACGCTGATTATCGCTTCGGTCGGCATTGCAGGCGCTCTACCCTTAGGCATTCTACTGGCGCTTGGACGACGTTCAACCTTGCCGGTGGTGCGCTCATTATCGATTATCTTTATCGAATTCTGGCGCGGTGTGCCGCTAATTACGGTGTTATTTATGTCCTCAGTAATGCTGCCGCTGTTTATGGCGGAAGGCAGCAGTATCGATAAGCTGATTCGGGCGCTGGTTGGGGTAATCCTTTTTCAGTCTGCTTACGTGGCGGAAGTAGTACGCGGAGGGTTGCAGGCTTTGCCTAAAGGGCAGTACGAGGCTGCAGAATCGCTGGCGCTGGGCTACTGGAAAACTCAGGGACTGGTTATTCTGCCGCAGGCGCTGAAGTTGGTGATCCCAGGGCTGGTCAATACCATCATCGCTCTTTTTAAAGACACCAGTCTGGTCATTATTATCGGACTTTTCGATCTCTTCAGCAGCGTGCAGCAGGCTACGGTGGATCCCGCCTGGCTTGGTATGTCGACTGAAGGCTATGTTTTTGCCGCTCTGGTTTACTGGATTTTCTGTTTCAGCATGTCGCGTTACAGCCAGTATCTGGAAAGGCGTTTTCACACCGGGCGCACGCCGCACTGAGGCTTATTATGACCAAACCTTTAATTCACTCCGATGAGGCGATGATGATTACGCTGGAAAACGTTAATAAATGGTACGGGCAATTTCATGTGCTGAAGGATATTAATCTACAGGTAAAGGCGCGGGAACGTATTGTGCTCTGCGGCCCTTCCGGCTCCGGAAAATCTACCACTATTCGCTGCATCAATCATCTTGAAGAACATCAGCAGGGACGGATTGTGGTTGACGGCATTCATCTTAACGATGATTTACGCAATATCGAGCGTGTTCGCACGGAAGTGGGTATGGTGTTTCAGCACTTTAACCTTTTCCCTCATCTGAGCGTGCTGCAAAACTGCACGCTGGCGCCAATTTGGGTGCGGAAAACCGCTAAAAAGGAAGCTGAGGCGCTGGCGATGCATTATCTGGAACGCGTGCGGATAGCCGAGCATGCACATAAGTTTCCAGGACAGCTTTCCGGCGGGCAGCAGCAGCGCGTGGCTATCGCCCGGTCGCTCTGCATGAAGCCCAAGATTATGCTGTTTGACGAACCTACTTCTGCGCTGGATCCTGAAATGGTTAAAGAAGTGCTGGATACGATGATTGGTTTGGCTGAAGATGGAATGACGATGCTTTGCGTTACGCATGAGATGGGTTTCGCCCGGACTGTGGCCGATCGGGTAATCTTTATGGACAGAGGCGAGATCGTTGAGCAGGCGCCGCCGCAGGAATTTTTCTCTGCACCGAAATCAGAACGAACGCGCGCTTTCCTTTCTCAGGTAATACATTAACGAAGAATGCCGCTAAAGGCTCAGCTGTAAGCTGGGCTTTTTATAAGCTCAGGCCGCGTTTTTGTACAATACCGTCCTTTATTTCCCTGAACCTAAACGCAAAAAACCCCGGCCTTTCGGTCGGGGCTATCGCAATTTGATGCCCGGCAGTTCCCTGGTCCCGCATCGGGATATTTTACCGTCGCGCAGACGCAAAAAACCCCGGCCTTTCGGTCGGGGTTATCGCA
>NZ_JBHDVM010000029.1:0-3127 GCF_042610525.1 Pantoea sp. sgz302252 | reverse complement strand
GTATAGCTGGCTCCGGCGCTGGCGCTCTGCTGCTTCGAATCGTAGCGGTCGCTGTCCTGTTCCGAGGTCAGCGTCAGATTACGTCCGGTATCCACCTTCACGCTGTCGCCGCTGACCTGCGCGCCCTGAAGCAGCGTGTCGCGTCCGGCGTTCAGGCTCAGGGCGTTGCCCGCGTTCAGCGTAGTTTCCATATGGGGCAGGCCATTACTGCCCGAACTATACAAACTACTGTGCAGGTAATGCTGGAGTGCCTGGTTATCATCAGAAAAGAGCCGCATCAGCAACGGCCAGCAGAACCGGACGTGGTGACCATGCTGCGTAAGGCTTGTAAGAAGCTGTCGACTCGTAAGCAGCGAGAGATTGCGGCATTTTTCGAACTGGTTGCCACGCCGCAGAAGCGAACGCGAAAGATCCCGGCTGGGAGCATTTAAGTGGCGGCGGTTTGAAATAACTAACTGGGTATAGCAAAAAAATAATTTCTTAACTCGACAAGCAGATCGAGAAAGCTTTCGCCTGGATTATCAGTTTGATTTACCCAACACAGCTCACTATGCTTATCAACATAAGCATAGGTTAACTCCCCACAATCGCTTTCTGGTTCTAAAGTCGCATACAAAATAATTTTTGCTGCATTTTACGCAGTGAATGATAGTAATATTTAACCAATGTAATCGTATATTTATTGGTCAGAGAATATTATTAGCCTCTATATGAATTCCTTTTAATGTCGAGTTAATTTGCACATCTTTTTAGCCTTTACACAGAGCTTATTACGAGCAAAAATAATTAAATCACAGAAACAATTTCTTGCTCGCTTCGTGAATTTATCCAATATACAAATCTGGAAAAAACTCATTTATTTCATCGTTATCTATCACTTTTTCTTTAGAGAAATCAATTGTTTTTGACACAGCAATAATGCGACGGAGCTTATAAGGGAAGTCATCAATAGTCGCGCACACCGTTGGCATTAAAAACCTAAAATAGTCTCCTGTTTTTGTATTACTTTCATAACCAACCGGGTAATCCTCACCTTCATAGCTTCCTTCAACTGCATGATATACAAACAATCCTTTAATAGACGGCAGGCTATACTCTCGTAATTTTTGAGTATAATGAGAACGTTCCTTTATCCAACCGTCTACTTCATCCCTTGTGGTTAAATGGCTGAACCTTTGCGCAGAGTATAAATCAACCTTAGTATCACCCATCTTATTTTCAGGATAGGAATCATATATGTCGGACTCTTCCCACATATAATCAGTAAGTTCATCAAGCAGTACTTCAGCATTTTCTATAGATAGAATTGCTTTAGGGAGATCACCAAAGCAATTATTCACCATAACCGCAATTTTACCAAACTTATCCATCGCGAACCATGTATAAATAGTTCCAAACTCAGGTTTCCAATCTAAATTCAATATACTCATAGTTATTTTCCTTTGGGCCATGTTACCTGACAATTTGCGCAAGGCTTTATAATCGCTTCGGGGGTAACAACTCCCTCATCATAAACAATTCTGGGTCTGACTGCATCTGTAAACTTAATATTTTCAGGAGCAACCCCTTGCCGAATCAATTTATCAGCTCCAGAAACTTCTGCGCATGCACCTGCTTTATTTTTGCAAAAGCTTGTAAATTCACCAATCTTAACCCCTAACTGTTTTTCAATGTATTTGACAGTTACAGGATGTAAAGATTCTGCATTAATTTGAGCATTACTACTTCCTATGGCTACTTTTCCGGTTACTGGATCATAAGCCCCCACCATCGTAGCGCTTTTATTTGCCTGTGACTTAGAACTGAAGCTATTAATTTCATTTAATAAATCCCGCTCAGCCTTTACAGCCACCTCATTTACTTTCGCTATATTATTATCTTCAGAGCTTACATTTTGCCTTGCTGCCTGCGTCTTTTGTAATACTTTATTAAACGCAACCCCTGATGCAAACTTGATGACATCCTGACCGGATGCCCCATTGTCCAGCAGGTTCATAACGCCATTAACGTCAACAGGCGACAGCGCTGATGAAATAACATCATTTTTGAGGGCCAGATCGTGAATTTTCTCGTCGCTTAACCCCTGCGACTTCCATTCTGCGATTTGCTGGCTGCCTTTAATCGCCGCAACATAAGGGTTGCTGACAACGCCCATAGGCGTCCAGTCAATGCCCGTTTGCGAGTAAATATCCCCCAGGAATCCTTTATAATCAGAGTCAAGCTGCCCTTCTTTTGCGCCTGCCAGCATTGTATTCGCGTAATCCGTTACCAGCAGATTGAAATCATCTGCGGTCAGCGCCCCGGATTTATACATTGAAATTAGCTTTTCTCCTGCCGCTTTCTCTTGCTGACGGTATTCATTACGAACCGCACGTTCGCACTCTCCGTCCCCGCAGGCAGTAAATCGCTCCTGAAGCTCATCCATACCACCGATACCGGCAGCCTTTAGCTTTTCATAAAGAGCACGGCTTTTGGCATCAAGGTTTTCAACGCCATGCTTATTTGACAGAAGATTATTCTCAACAGCATTCTTCCCGGCCTGAGCGCCCGTCACCGCGCTGCCCGTGCTGTCTCCTGCAAGGCCGCCCGCCAGACCCGCCGCCAGCGTGCCCAGCGCACTGATGGTCTGACGCTGCTCTTCGCTCAGGCCTTTACGGTCAACGCCCGGATAAAGCTGCTGCGCGATATACTCGCCCGCCGCGCCGCCTGACGCGCCCGCCAGCGCCGAACCGCCCGATGCCTGCGCAACCGCCGCGCCCAGCACCGCGTGCGCTATCAGGTTCGCCTCGACGTTCACCACTTCTTTGCCATTCGCATCTTTCGTGGTGGTCGCTTTATGGATAAGCTCCGCCAGGTACGGTGCCGCGCCGCCCGCTACCGCTGCCGACAGGTTCCCGCCCGCCAGCGCCGAGACTGCCGCCGTCGCCGCGCTGATGCCCTGCTGAAGCGCCCCGCCCGTACCCTTGCCGCTGTCGAGCATCGCTTTGTTATAGGATGTCTGGTACAGCTGCTGAACGATATCGTCCTGCGCTGGCGTTTTATCCGGGTTGGCCTTCTGCCATTCCGTCTTCGCTGCCGCAAGCTCTTTCGTACCGGCCCTGTTCAGCGCTTCCGTGGCTGACTTCGT
>NZ_JBHDVM010000028.1:0-4224 GCF_042610525.1 Pantoea sp. sgz302252 | reverse complement strand
GCGCCGCCGCTGGCGGCGGTCAGCGGTTCGTTTAACAGCGCGTGCATGATTGCCCAGGCGACGTCCGCGTGGCTGGCGTCCTCGCTGCGGCTCGCCTCGTAGGTTGAGCGGTTTCCGCTGGCGGTCATGGTTTTGCTGATCGCCATAAAGGACTGCGTTATGTCGGTGCTTCCGGCGTCGTACTCAACCCGCTGCCGGATAATGCCATCCGTCCCACGCAGCTTTATGCAGGCGGCGAGCTGGTCAGCGGGCTGCAGCTGTGAACGGGCTGGAGGCGTTCGACACCCGGCTAAACGCGCTTATCGGCAACCTGTCACCTGATGCGCGTAAGGAAATGGCGCGCACCATCGCAAAGCGCCTGCGCGCCGGTCAGCAGCAGAATATCAAGCGCCAGCAGGCACCGGACGGCACGGCGTTTAAGCCGCGCAAGGCACCGGCACGTAAAAAGAAAGGGCGGATAAAGCGTGAGATGTTCGCCAGGCTGCGCACGGCCAAATACATGAAGGCAAAAGGCACCGCCGACGACGCCGTGGTGGAGTTTGCCGGTAATGTGCAGCGCATGGCCCGCGTGCATCATTATGGGCTGCGCGACCGGCCAGCCCGTGGAGGGAAAGAGGTGGTGTACGAAGCCAGACCGTTATTAGGATTAACTGAAGAAGACTTGCAGGTTGTTGAAAATATTTTCCTTTTAGGATTGTAGGGGCCTTGAGAGTAAATAAGTTGATGTTTAATAACGCATTAGGCTAGCTTTGGTTTTTTCAGTTATTTCTTTTATTTTTAGAAGCAGGTGTTCTGATGAGGTATCATTTACTGTTTTCTGTTGGAAATTAACTAACAAGTAATCCATCTCTTCACTTATTTGGTCTAGTAGATCTATTGTTGCAGCATTACTTCTGTTTTGAATGGGGTGATTAAGTATCTCATTTAAAAGATTTCTAACCCAGCCTTTTTCAAATTGAAATGTATGATTAAATCTATTTTTGAATATCCTTGTTAATGAGTATATCTCGAATAAATTCACTTCATCCCCTTTGTAATTATGAGGGTGTGCGACGTAGGTGATAGTTTCATTAACGTTGCAAGTTAACTCTTTGTGAATATTGAAGAGTCTAGCTTTTAAAATAAATCGGTCGTACGGTACATGCTCCTGTATCGTCTCTTTATTAGCGAAGGATAATATTTTATTGCAAGTGGAAATGATTAGGTCTAGCTCCTCTATAAAAAATTGAACTGAGACTATATATTCTTTTCTGTCACGTCTAAATATCTCACCAAATGAATTGGGATTGATATCAATATATAAATTAATGGAACCATGAAGCCTACTGAAACTTTCAAGAATTATCATGGTACTGTCATGTTCCCAATCTCTGTTTAACCAAAGGAATATATGTTCAAGGTGGAATCGGATGGCTTCCAAAGTTTGGTTGTTTTGATGATCTTTTTCTAAACTGTCTGTTGAGAAAAACTCAAAATTATTTCTAGGGAATATTTTCCTATAAAGCTCGCTTCTTTGATATATCTTTGCATTTTCATTTCCGTAGAAATGATTCAAATCAAAAAGGATATCCCCTATTAATAAGTTAAACTCTTCCTTATGAAGTCTGTATTTGTCGAAAGTGTCCCTCATTTGCTGTGATTTGTTGAATAAAATTATACTTTCATTAAATCCCTTCACCTCTTGGTTGAAGTGCATTATATTTTCTTGGAAATTTTTAATTCCTTTATTATGCTCATCAATCTTAGCGTCCTGTAGTTTTTGAGCCTCTCTTAAATCTTGAGCTTGTTTATCGCTTCTTCTTACTGACTCATTAGACTGGTGAATTACAAATCCAAGGGTGATCATTGTAGCAAGCGCACCAGACAGTCCGAATAATCCACTTAGTAATGATCCAAAATTCGACCATTCTTCAGATTTATTAGAAAAAGCAGCCCACCCATCATTAAATACCGGGAAGGCATAACCAGTAACAGCATGTGAAAAAACAATGAGCACAGCAAGAGGAATTGCCAATATTATCGTTGCCGCTATAAAAAAAACAATCCAAGATTTTTTACTCATATTTATCTCATTTGTTTGTTAGTAGATGAACAAACTGACGCCGATTGCTAAAGGGTCAGTTAGGCAAGCATTATCAGGATATGAATAAACAAGAAAATATCAATGAAATCCTGCGCCTGCTGCGCAACCTGATCCGCATCGGCACCGTGTCCGCCGTCAACCTCGACGACGGGCTGTGCCGCGTGGATACCGGCAACAACACAACCAGCTGGCTGCACTGGCTGGCCGCCCGTGCCGGTCGCACCCGTTCATGGAATGCGCCGTCGGTCGGCGAGCAGGTGCTTGTCCTGTGCCTGGGCGGCGAGCTGGATACCGGCTTTGTGCTGCCGGGCGTGTTCTCTGACGCTAACCCGGCACCGTCGGCCTCGGCTGACGCGCTGCACTGGTCGTTTCCGGACGGCGCGGTGATCGAGTATGAACCGGAAAACGGCGCACTGAAGGCAACCGGCATCCAGACCGCGACCATTCAGGCCGCCGTTAAAATCATGCTGGATTCGCCCGAAGTCGAATGCGCCGCCCTGCTGAAAACCGCCACGCTGGAAGTGACCCAGGGCGGTACGATGAAAGGCGATGTTCAGCACAGCGGCGGCAGCTTCAGCTCTAACGGCGTGGTCGTGCATTCCCACAAACACGGCGGCGTGAAGTCCGGCGGCGACACGTCCGGAGGGCCGCAGTGATGACCGTGCGCTATTCCGGCATGAGCCGCGACACCGGCGCGGCGCTGACCGACCTTGACCACATTCGCCAGTCGGTGCACGACATTCTGTTAACGCCGGTCGGTTCCCGCGTGATGCGCCGCAGCTATGGCTCGCTTTTATCCGCGCTGATTGACCAGCCACAAAACGAGGCGCTGCGCCTGCAGATTATGTCGGCCTGCTATATGGCGATTTTGCAGTGGGAGCCGCGCGTAAAGCTGACCGGCATTTCCTATGAATCCGCGTTCGACGGCGGCATGGTGGTGGAAATCACCGGCAGCCGCACCGACACCGCGCAGGATTTTTCTCTAACCGTTCCCGTGAGCTGATATGGCAACTATCGACCTGAGCCAGCTACCCGCGCCCGACGTGGTGGAAGCGCTGGACTATGAAACATTACTCAATGAGCGAAAGGCCACGCTGGTATCGCTGTATCCGGCGGAGCAGCAGGACGCCATCGCCCGCACGCTGGCGCTGGAGTCCGAGCCGGTGGTGAAGCTGCTGCAGGAAAACGCCTACCGCGAGGTTATCCTGCGCCAGCGCGTCAACGAGGCGGCAAAGGCCGTCATGGTTGCCTATGCCCTGGCGGATGATTTAGACCAGCTCGGCGCAAACAACGGCGTTACCCGCCTGACACTGACGGCTGCCGACGACACCACAACCCCGCCGACCGCCGCCGTGATGGAAAGCGACGACGATTACCGCGTGCGCATCGCCGCCGCCTTTGAAGGGCTGAGCGTGGCCGGGCCGTCCGGCGCGTATGAGTACCACGCCAGAAGCGCCGACGGCCGTGTGGCGGACGCATCTGCCATCAGCCCGTCGCCCGCCTGCGTCACCGTCACCGTGCTGTCGCGCGAGGGCAACGGCGAGGCAACCGCCGACCTGCTGGCCGTGGTGGATGCCGCCTTAAACGACGAGGACGTGCGCCCGGTGGCCGACCGGGTAACGGTGCAGTCGGCCACGATTGTGGATTATGCCGTTGAAGCCGTGCTGTATCTCTATCCGGGGCCGGAAGCCGAACCGATACGCGCCGCCGCCGAGTCAAAGCTTGCCGCCTTTGTCAGCGCGCAGGCCCGTCTCGGCCGGGATATCCGCAAATCGGCTTTATACGCTGCGCTTCACGTTGAAGGCGTGCAGCGCGTGGAGCTGGCGCAGCCCGCCGCCGACGTGGTGCTGGATAAAACGCAGGCCGCCTACTACACCGGCTACGGCATTACGATCGGGGGTTCGGATGAGTGATCGTCTGCTGCCGTCCGGCTCGTCGGCGCTGGAGGTGGCCGCCGCCGAAGCCTGCGCCACGATTGAAGCCATTCCGGCACTGCTGCGCCGGTTGTGGAATCCGCAAACCTGCCCGGTGGAGCTGCTGCCATACCTCGCCTGGGCGTGGTCGGTTGACCGCTGGGATACCGGCTGGAGCGAGTCCACAAAGCGCGCCGTGGTGTCGGCCTCGCAGTACGTGCACAAGCA
>NZ_JBHDVM010000027.1:0-4455 GCF_042610525.1 Pantoea sp. sgz302252 | reverse complement strand
AACAGCGACTGGCGGTCGGTGACGGAGCAGTCGGGCATCTTTGCGGGCGCGGGCGGCTTTGATATCACGGTGGGCGAACACACGCAGCTGGACGGCGCGGTTATCGCCTCCACGGCCACGGCGGATAAAAACACCCTCGACACCGGCACGCTGGGCTGGCGTGATATCGAAAACCACGCGGAGTACAGCGTGGAGCACGTGGGCGCGGGCATCAGCACCGGCGGCACGCTTCTGGACCAGTTCAAGGGCAATATGGCCAACGGCGTGCTGGCGGGCCTGAACGGCTCGGACAGCGCGGACTCGGTGACCAAAGCGGCGGTAAGCGAAGGCACAATAGTCATCCGCGATAAGGAAAAGCAGACGCAGAAGGTTGCAGACTTAAGTCGCGACGTGGAAAATGCGAATCCGGGCCTTGAGCAAATCTTCGACAAAGAGAAAGAGCAGAACCGCCTGAAAGCGGCGCAGCTGATAGCGGAGATTGGCAGTCAGGCGCTGGATATCGCCCGCACGGAGGGGCAGATTGCAGGCGAAAAGGCGAAGCGCGACCCGGCGGCGCTGGCGGCGGCCAGAGCGGAACTTGCCGGAAAGGGCAAACTGAACCCGACCGCCGATGAAATCGCGAAGCAGGCTTACGACACGGCGATGAAGCCGTTCGGCACGGGCAGCGCGCTACAGCAGGGACTCCAGGCGGCCACGGCTGCGATACAGGGCCTTGCGGGCGGTAGCGTGGCGCAGGCGGTGAGCGGCGCGGCGGCACCTTATCTGGCTGAACAAATCCATAACTTGACCACGGATGCGAACGGCAAGGTCAACACCGAAGCGAACCTGATGGCGCACGCGGTGGTTGGCGCGGTCACCGCTTACGCGGCGGGCAACTCAGCGCTGGCGGGCGCATCGGGCGCGGCGATGGGCGAGTACATCGCGCAGCAGCTGTATCCGGATATCAAACGGGAAGACCTGACGGAGGAACAGCGTCAGACGATAAGCGCGCTGGGGACGCTGGCGGCAGGTCTGGCTGGCGGTGTTGCTGGTAACAGCACGGCGGATGCTGTGGCGGGTGCTCAGGCGGGGAAAAATTCGGTTGAAAATAACTCGATGGCCGGGGATAAGTCCCGTGAAGCTGTTAAGCAAAGTGCCGAATACTGGAAAGAACAGGTTAGAGATAAACTAGGCGAAAATTTGGCATCCCAGCTTGCAAACGGTCTGATTAACTTTACCAGTGAAACCGGCGATATGGCGATGCTTGGTGGGGACACCGCATTTGATTTGATGGCGGCGTTGGCAACCTGTGCGACGGGTAATGGATATTGTAGTCAGGCTAAAAGTGACTTAGCGAAGAAAGATGCCGCAGCCGCAAGGACGTTTAATGCCATAACCAACGGCGAAGCGTGGGAGGGAATTAAGTCCACGGCCGTCAAGGCTGCCAATGGCGATCAGATAGCACTGGAAAATGTTGCAGGAATATTAACAAGTATTTTAGTACCAACGAAAATTATTTTCTCTGGAAATACTGCGACAAAGATCGTTGTTAAAAATGTTGAGCCTAAGGGCGGGGCCGGTGGAAACTGGAATGTTCTGGATGAAATAGTTGATCCAAATGTGGTTAAGCAAACTTCACCAACAGGGTGTGGGGGTGCATGTGGTGAAATGCTGTTAAAAGATCGAGATATCTTCGTTTCACAAATTGAGCTAGGTACTGAACTAAAAAGTGCCGAGAGATTAGTTAAAGACCTTAACAAGTATGATAATAACTGGAACGGTGGTTTTGTCGGATCGGAGAGCTTTGATGCTTTAAATAAAACAGGCTCCTGGAGCGCTATGATGTGGGATAGCGGCAATAAAGTTGGACATTGGGTTGTTGTTAAAGGGATTGATAAAGCGGGAAATGTTCTTATACATGACCCATGGAAAGGCACCAGTTACAAGATGACAATCAAAGATTTTAATGGAGCATGGAATGAAATCGCCATATTTAAACAATGATAGCGTGAAAATAGAACAGATTAAGTATGACGCAGAAAGTAACGAAATAACCTTCTGTTTTTCGTCTGATGGAAGTAAAAATATATTTACTACCACTGCTCAAAACAAGGATGGGATAAAGTTTATATCTTCTTCTGAGGAATTAGAATTTTTTTTAATGAATCTGATGATAGAAGACCCTCAAATAATAAAAAGGCTTAATAAAATGGCCTGGGATTATATTGAAGGAAAAGAAATGACATTCCCGATCCAGTTAGTTCCCTGAATTTAGATAAGATCCCGGCCTAAATGGCCGGGATCGTTTTACCAGCCCTTACTCAAAATGCCCTCTGCTGCGTTTAAACTTCGGCTCAGAGCAGGTGTTGTGCATTGCGTCCGGAAACTCCTTCAGCCACTTCGCTACCTTCCGACGTTTAATGGGCACCACGCTTAAGCCTTCGACGCAGCCCATAGCTCGCGGGTGTCCTGAGTGATGATGACAATGCAATTCGGCGTCTCCTGTATCTTAAGTGTTAACCTTTTCGAACCGCGACGTGGAAAATGCGAATCCGGGCCTTGAGCAAATCTTCGACAAGGAGAAAGAGCAGAACCGGCTGAAGGCGGCGCAGCTGATAGCGGAGATTGGCAGTCAGGCGCTGGATATCGCCAGGACTGAGGGGCAGATAGCGGGCGAAAAAGCGAAGCGCGACCCGGCGGCGCTGGCGGCGGCCAAAGCGGAACTTGCCGGAAAAGGCAAACTGAACCCGACCGCCGATGAAATCGCGAAGCAGGCTTATGATACGGCGATGAAGCCGTTCGGCACGGGCAGCGCGCTACAGCAGGGACTTCAGGCGGCCACGGCTGCGATACAGGGCCTTGCGGGCGGTAGCGTGGCGCAGGCGGTGAGCGGCGCGGCAGCGCCTTATCTGGCGGAAGTCATTCACGACATGACCACCACCAAAGGCCCGGACGGCAAAGAGGTGGTGAACCGCGAAGCGAACCTGATGGCGCACGCGGTGGTTGGCGCGGTCACCGCTTACGCGGCGGGCAACTCAGCGCTGGCGGGCGCATCGGGCGCGGCGATGGGCGAGTTTATCGCGCAGCAGCTGTATCCGGATATTAAACGGGAAGACCTGACGGAAGAGCAGCGTCAGACGATAAGCGCGCTGGGTACGCTGGCGGCAGGTTTGGCTGGCGGCGTGGCAGGTGACAGCACTGCGGATGCTGTTGCGGGAGCGCAGGCGGGTAAAACATCGCTGGAGAACAATACGTTAGCTGTTCCCGTCATGCCACCGCCGGTAGCCGGAACAAATACCGGCGAAGCGGTCAGCGATGCCAACAAAACCATGGCTTCGGCGTTAGACAAAGCCGTGAAGGATATCGTCGAGTCGATTGATAAAGCGACCGAATGCTCATTTGGACGGGCATGTTCGTCGGATTCTACCGAAGAGCAGAACCAGCCTAATGTCGGTAAGGAGCTGACAGATGCTGAGAAAGCAGAGCTGGGTGGTTCAGGAGCGGGAACGCCGGGTGGCTGGGAACCTCAGGATGAGGAGAATGAGCGGAATAATGAAAATAGCCAAATCAATAATTTTGATCGTTTTAATAAAGATGACCTTTTGTCATCGGCTAATAAGCCAATCAACGAACAGGGCTTATCCGCAGCGGCCAGAGCTTGGGAGAAACATGCAGGTAGGCCTGGTGGTGTTTTTGAACCGTTAAAAGGTAACCACGTACAAAAAAATGAAACTGCAAATAAGTTTATAAACGAAGTTTTGAATAATACAAATACTGTAAAAACAGATCTCTCTAGAGGTGGAGTAGAGTATAGGCTTCCTGATGGACGGGGGATACGTTATAACTCAGATGGTTCATTTTCTGGTTTATTAGACCCTAAAAAACCGAGATAAATTTATGGATAATAACTTTGAAATCACCTTCTTCAGTGATTCTAAATATGAAGAAATCACAGTGGAGATCTCTTATAAGGATCAAATACTTTGTCAATTAAACAAGGATAAAGGGCCTGATAACATTGAAATTGAATTCTTTTCTGATGCCAGAATGTTAGCTGAACAAAACACAATGAAGTTTAGCTTAAGTGATTTTTTACAAATAATAACTGAAGCAAAAGAAGAATTAAAAGCGTCTTAACATGCTATAAACCCCAGCCAATCGGCTGGGTTTTCCATTTTATAATCAGTTGGTTAGCCCAAAGCGTCCACTACTCAACGACTCCATCCGGGATCCTGCATGGCCGCTTCTGCGGCGTGGCGATCATCTCAAATCTTCGACAAGAAGAAAGAGCAGAACCGCCTGAAGGCGGCGCAGCTGATAGCGGAGATTGGTAGTCAGGCGCTGGATATTGCCAGGACTGAAGGCCAGATAGCGGCGACCAAAGCTGCGAACGAGAAGATAGCGAGCGCCACGCAGAGCGACCGCGACAAAGCGCTGGCCGACCTGAAAAAGCAGGACCCGACGAAGCAGTACAGC
>NZ_JBHDVM010000026.1:0-9046 GCF_042610525.1 Pantoea sp. sgz302252 | reverse complement strand
ACGAAGTCAGCCACGGAAGCGCTGAACAGGGCCGGTACGAAAGAGCTTGCGGCAGCGAAGACGGAATGGCAGAAGGCTAACCCGGATAAAACGCCTACGCAGGACGATATCGTTCAGCAGCTGTACCAGACGTCCTATAACAAAGCGATGCTGGACAGCGGCAAGGGTACGGGCGGGGCGCTTCAGCAGGGTATCAGCGCGGCGACGGCGGCAGTCTCGGCGCTGGCGGGCGGCAACCTGTCGGCAGCGGTAGCGGGCGGCGCGGCGCCGTACCTGGCGGAGCTTATTCATAAAGCGACCACCACGAAAGATGCGAATGGCAAAGAAGTGGTGAACGTCGAGGCGAACCTGATAGCGCACGCGGTGCTGGGCGCGGCGGTTGCGCAGGCGTCGGGCGGTTCGGCGCTGGCGGGCGCGTCAGGCGGCGCGGCGGGCGAATATATCGCGCAGCAGCTCTACCCGGGCGTTGACCGTAAAGACCTGAGCGAAGAGCAGCGTCAGACGATAAGCGCGCTGGGCACGCTGGCAGCGGGTCTGGCGGGCGGCCTGGCAGGAGACAGCGCGGGCAGCGCGGTGACGGGGGCTCAGGCCGGGAAGAATGCTGTTGAGAATAATCTTCTTTCTGTCACGAAAAACGAAGCACTAAATAAAGCTATTGAAGACCAAAAAGCAGGCAGGAATTTACTGGAAGCTTCGCAGACTATAGTCAGGGCAACGAATGAGGATAGAGCCAGCAATGTGCTGGTAGGCAAATTCTTGAAAGGAACGATCACGGACAGTGAAAAGCAGCAGCTGGCAGGATTGCTTGACCAATATGGCACAGAACTGCAGACGGTGTACGGATATTCATCAAATAAGGCCAGTGATGCAATACGCTCGCTTCTTTCAGGCAATGCTTTTGTAGCATCACAAGCAGATGCCAGAGCCTATAATGAAGCACTGGGTTATTTAAAGACTTACAGCGCTCAATCAGGGCAGGCGGCATTGGGATCCGATGCACTTATGGTTCTTCCTGGAGTACCCGGAACACTGGTACGTGGCAGCGTAGCCGTCGGAGGGGCTTATCAGACTGGTACAGGTATTGGACAGATAAGCAAGGGGGAATATGCAAAGGGTTTTGCCAACGTTGGCTTAGGTACGGCAATAGTTTTGGGAGGCAGGCAGGGTAATAAAGTTGTGGGCAATATTGATGGCTCAATAGTTTCTCCAACTCAGCTGGCGACTCAGAACAGCTCACATGTATTAGATCGTCAAACGCGCACATCAATACCTAAGGTAACAGCAGAACTGACGGATACAATAACCGGGAAGACTTTTATTGATACAAATCAGGGTAATAGACCGGATTTTTATTTGGGTGACGCAAGCAGACCAACTCTAATTAACGGTAGAATAGAATCTAAAATAGAGAAAAATCCTGGTAAGTATTTGCCTAATGGGAATATGGCTTCTGCCCATGCTGAAGTTGGTGCTATTCAACAGGCATTCGATAATGGGATTACGGTTGGTAAAGATATGAGTATGAGAGTCACAAAAGAGCCCGTATGTGGGTACTGTCGTGGAGATATTGCTGCGATGGCAGATAAAGCAGGCTTAAAATCCCTCACCGTTTATGAGGAAAGCAGTGGGAAAATATTGTATTGGAACCCAGGGATGAAATCATTAAAGGAGAAAAAATAATGCTTATTACAATGAGTTGGACACTAAATGGTTACGGAGGAAATGATAATCATCCTCTATGGAATGCTATTCAAATAAAATTAGCTGCTTTGAGAAATGGATATGGGACACTAACATTAGATATTCACGACAATGATGAGGGGCCTCAGTTGCTACAAATAAGGGCCGAGGCAGGGAATTATTTGTTAATGCTAGGAGAAATAATAAACGATGATTATGAGGTTAGATCGTATTTTGATAAAAAAAAATCCAACAATAAAATAAATATATTAGGGGATTATTGGCCTGAAAACCAGATAACAACTGATTTTTCATTCGTCACTAAAGTTTTTAGTGAGTTTTTCCATACTGGCGATGTGCGGGAAATAATGCTGAATTAGTGATGTGAATAATGCGCTGACCGCTACCCAATCTCTTGCCTTCGATAAAGAATTGTCGGATTGCCGTAAATCCGGTGGTGACTGCCAGGCCGTTATTGATAAGTGGAAGCAGGTAAGCGATAAGCAAAGCGCAGAAACCGACCAGAAACTTCAGGACGACCCACTGGGAGTTCAGGTATGGGATAAGTAAGTAGCCCAGGGCGGCTATAATATGGCAGAGCGACCTGGCTGGCTGGGTAAACTGCCGGGTGTAGATGCGATGACCAGTGAGGAAGCCAAAGCCTACGTTCAGCAGTGGAACGGTCAGGATCTGGCGAAGATAGATGTAAACAGCCCTGAGTGGGAAAAATATGCGGCGTTTGCATCAGATCCTGAGAATCAGGCAGCATTAGCTTCATTAGGTAAATTGGGAAATGATCTTTTTGAGCTTGCTAAGAGAACTGTTTCAAATATAGCTCAAGTTGGAGTATCTACAGGCATAAAGAGCATGCAAACAGGGTTGAGAAACCCCCAGCAAGTAGACCAGATAAAAAATGATATGACGGTCAGGAAATTATAGATTTAATGCTCCTGAAGGTCGTATAGCTGGATATATAGATAGTAAGGGGAATTATTATATATCGGAAGGTAATCATCGGATGGTGGCTGCTCAGGAAATATATAAAAAGACTGGAGATAAATCTTACATAGATAAATTACTTCAAAATGGCTCATGGACTCAGACAAAGAATTCTCCAGCAGGAGCTAAATCTATGCCGACAAGGAAGTGATGACTTTATGGAGAATGATACCCTTATGAAAAAAAATGAGATATATGTAAAAATGCTATCTCTTTCCTTGCCCTACATCAGAAATATTCAGTCATTGGATAAAAAAGATAAAGGGCGTGATATATCGTGCTACTTTGAAGCTGAATTAGTACATAACCTAATGCATACACTACTCATCTCAGACTTTGTTGAGCATGATTTATGGTTTTTAAATAATCAAGCAAAATACTATTTTGAGAAATGCAGTGAAGAAATATCACCTAATTATATTCAACATGTTAAATATATAGAATCATTATTTAAACTGGTTCCTGATGAATTAAAGTCTAAGCTACAATGGCAAGGCCCTTGATAAAAATCCCGGCCACTGAGGCGGCATTTTACTTTACAACCAGTCACTTATCTTAAAGCGTCCGTCACTCAACTACCCCACCCGGGATCTTACGTGGCCGCTTCTGCGGTATGGCGATCGTTTCAATAAACACGGCGATCTGCTGCTGCTTGCGGGCCGACAGCTTTTTGCAGATCTTACGCAGCCTGGTCATCACTCCCGGCTCGGCGGGCGGCTCCAGTACGGTTTCGCGCGCACTCAGCAGAAGATGTCCCGGCATCACCCGCACGTTACCGACGCCCCTGATTCGTGACGTGGCAAATGCGAATCCGGGACTGGAGAAAATCTTCGATAAGGAGAAAGAGCAGCGCCGGGTGGAAACGGTGCAGGCGGTGGTGGATATCGGCCTGCAGGTCAGCGATATCGTCAGAACCGGGGGTAAGATAGCGGCGACGAAGTCAGCCACGGAAGCGCTGAACAGGGCCGGTACGAAAGAGCTTGCGGCAGCGAAGACGGAATGGCAGAAGGCCAACCCGGATAAAACGCCAGCGCAGGACGATATCGTTCAGCAGCTGTACCAGACTGCATACAACAAAGCGATGCTGGACAGCGGTAAAGGAACGGGCGGGGCGCTTCAGCAGGGCATCAGCGCGGCGACGGCGGCAGTCTCGGCGCTGGCGGGCGGCAACCTGTCGGCAGCGGTAGCGGGCGGCGCGGCGCCGTATCTGGCGGAGCTTATTCATAAAGCGACCACCACGAAAGATGCGAATGGCAAAGAAGTGGTGAACGTCGAGGCGAACCTGATAGCGCACGCGGTGCTGGGCGCGGCGGTTGCGCAGGCGTCGGGCGGTTCGGCGCTGGCGGGCGCATCAGGCGGCGCGGCGGGCGAGTATATCGCGCAGCAGCTCTATCCGGGCGTTGACCGTAAAGACCTGAGCGAAGAGCAGCGTCAGACCATCAGCGCGCTGGGCACGCTGGCAGCGGGTCTGGCGGGCGGCCTGGCAGGAGACAGCGCGGGCAGCGCGGTGACGGGCGCTCAGGCCGGGAAGAATGCGGTTGAGAATAATGCGTTCAACCTGGCAGGAAGAACTGATAAGCAAGTTCGGGATGGCATTCAAAGGCAGGCTGATGGTGTCGATTTAGATCAAGTTTATGGCAATGATCAAGAGAAAAAGGATGCCTACCGAAAAGGGAGAGAGGAGGGTGTCAAAGAGGGCTTCAAAGACGGTGTGGTGGAGGTTGTTCAAGGTACCGCGGAAAGCATTCTTCATCCGATTGATGCTATGTCTGATTTAATTGAAGCTGTGTGGAACTACGACGAAACCTATGGGGCAATCAAATTAACAGTAACGCAATGGAGCGAACTGTATGAGTATGCTCTGATTAATGATCCTGAATTAGCAGGAAAAATGGCTGGTTCGTTGCAGGGTAAGATTGCAGGAAACATAGGAACGAATATCGTTGTATCGGGAGCCGCGGCAAAAGCAATCCAGAAAGTTGCTCAAATGGAAAGTGGCGTAAAATGGTTACCAGTTGCTCACGGTAAAAATCATGCAACGATAGTTAAAGGAGATGTGCATATTCCTGTCGATAAAATAGAAGTATGGCTTCGAGGTGGGTCTGCGGGTGATGTTGAAGCATTAACGTCTCGCCTCAATAAATTGAAAGATGAGAGAAGTGCGAGTCAAAAAGACTTCGCTAAGTCCGGAAAGGCTGAAGAGATTATAGAAATTGAAAATAATCTCCAAAGAATTGATCGGTCCAGGCAAATGGGGCGAGATCTTGAAAGAGTGGGTATTGATAATATAAGTAATTTAAACAATAGTATAATTATTGATAAGTTATTGAGTTCAGCAAAAAACGTCACCGCTACTAATAGGAAGAGCTCTATTGTGATGACAGGATCAAATGGCTCCGTAAGAATTACGGCAACATGGGTAGTCCAGGCTGACGGAAAAAAGCGCCTGTCGACTGTTACTACTGGAGTTTTTAATCTTAAATGAAGATCTCAAGAACGAAAGAACAGCTGATCACAGAACTCACGAGTTACATTGAGAATGGGTATCTGGATATTAACTCTTTTGACAATCCTCCCGAAGAGGCGGCCACAGCACTGATGGAATTACATTTTATCAATGGTGCCGCATGCGAGACTTTTTGTCGAAAAATTATGTTATCCAGCGATGTGGGTGATGTTTATTTAGACAGCCTTTGTTTGAGGCATCTCTTTGATCTAAATAAAAACTATGCGCTAGAGTATGTCGCGGCGCAGGTGGAAAATATGCCTGCGCCGGTATTGGGGGCAGCGATGGACGGTTTATTTCAGTATAGTAACACGTCATTTAGAGCGGCATTTTCAGAGGATTTAATAGCACAACTTTATGCACGCTATGATGAGGTCGCACAAGATCCTTATGTAAGAAAGCGGCTGGCATCGACTTATGATTTTTTCAGCGTCGCTTATCCCCGAAAAATTAGTCGTTGAGAATAATGCGCTGGGTGATGGCTGGAATAATATATTGCCATCAGGCGCGATAGATTCGGCCAGTCTGTACAGTCATACGCGCAGTATGCTCAGGATAAGAATCTGCACCCGGAAGAGGTACAGGCAGATCTGGCCCGAATGGTGAAAGGCGATCTGCCTGAAAGCGCAGATATTATCAAAGCTATCCTGAGCAATAATCCCGGTTCAGATACTGCCATGGCGCTTCTGACTGCGGAAGATGCAAAAGACTATGCACTGGCACTGCTGACGTCAATCCCGGCAGAAAAAGCGCTGTCACTTGTCGGAAAAGCGGCAAAGGTTATTGATAACAAGATCCTGATTAGTGCAGCGAAGAAAATTTCGACAGCGAAACCGGGCCAGCAGTTTACAGCGCCAAGGGATCTCAATGAGCAGTTATTATGGAATCAGGTAAAAGAAAACCCAACAATTGGTAAGGCTTTGGATGGCATGAATAAAGACCCTCGCTTCCCTGTATCATCAGGATTTCAGAAGATGGAGGCAAAACAAAAGCTCTCAGATGGCTCAACAATAACTGTTCATTATCAGTACAATTCAAAAACTGGTAAGGCATATGATATGAAAATAACTACACCACAGAGGGTTATAGCCGATCCTCAAGACGTCATCAGTAATATAAAGGATAAAGTTCGATGAAAATAAAGGAATGCGATGGTGAGCTTGTTGATATATATGCAATTTACTTCATTAATTGTGAGGTGAATTTTTTAGGAATGCCCAAAAACTATGGAGGGCTATCTGCTTACTCAGCGAGAGAAGTAACTATTGTTGAGCCTGAAATTAAAGGAGAGTACGTATTTTTTAAAAATGTTGGGCATGGTATTTATCACTGGGCATTAATCAAAGAGGATTTGTTAGACGGTCTTCTGGAATTAGATCAAACTGCTTACAACCGCTTCCTTGAGATCCTGAAAGCGGAAGGTCAGATAGATCCAGACTTCTGTTAACCAGCAATAACCTAGCTTTTGCAGCTGGGGTTTTACTTTATAACCAGTTACTTACCTCAGCAGGACGTGGCAGAACAACGTGAAAACGGCGCCCGGATACGAGGATATAGCGCAGCAGGCTTACAACAATGCCATGGCGCCGTGGGGAACGGGCAGCGCCATTCAGCAGGGCATCAGCGCGGCGACGGCGGCAGTCTCGGCGCTGGCGGGCGGCAACGTATCGGCAGCGGTAGCGGGCGGCGCGGCGCCGTACCTGGCGGAGCTTATTCATAAAGCGACCACCACGAAAGATGCGAATGGCAAAGAAGTGGTGAACGTCGAGGCGAACCTGATAGCGCACGCGGTGCTGGGCGCGGCGGTTGCGCAGGCGTCGGGCGGTTCGGCGCTGGCGGGCGCATCAGGCGGCGCGGCGGGCGAGTATATCGCGCAGCAGCTCTATCCGGGCGTTGACCGTAAAGACCTGAGCGAAGAGCAGCGTCAGACGATAAGCGCGCTGGGCATGCTGGCAGCGGGTCTGGCGGGCGGCCTTGTCGGGGACAGCGCGGGTGGAGCTATGACGGGGGCTCAGGCCGGGAAGAATGCGGTTGAGAATAATTGGCTTCACGTCAGTGAAAAGACCGAGCTTGAAATAGCGAAGCAGAAACTCAAGAGCAACGACCCGGCAGAGCAAGAGAAGGCACAGCAGCAGATAAATGAACTGCTGGATAAAAGCATCAGTCGTGACCAAAAAGTTATAGATGCCTGTGCTAACGGAAAAGCTGCAAGTGCGGGATGTGCTTCTGCAAGGCTTGAAGCTTACTCAGCCAGGGGTGAGTATGAAGTTGGGCAGTACAATAACAAAGTCAGCGATATGTATCCTGATGCTTACGGCCAGATAATAAGCCTGCTGAACATCACCAGCGTTGACGCACAAAATCAACAGCAGGTGAAGGACGCCACGGTAAACTATGCCATGCGGCAGTTTGGTGTAGACAGGGCGACGGCAGAACAGTATATATCCAACTATGACGGCATGAGGATCGTTGCTGCTTCAATATCGCCTGTACTGGGAACGACAGCTGCTAATAAATTCAGTGCCTTGGTTAAAGAAGCTAATATTTATCCATCCGGTATCAGCTTTAGGATTGACCAGCCAAAACATCTGGCTACTGTTGATGGGTTTACACAAAAAACAGGAATATCAGGTGGGCATAATGCAAATGCTTTTTATAAAGCTGTAAAAGAGTACGGTGTGAAAGTTATTAGCGAGAGACATACTGCTATAAAAGGCATTATGGAGGTTAAATATCAAATACCTACTAAAGATCGTGCAGGAAACCTTACGGGACAATATAAAAATACAGTTGAAACAAAAACCATTTATGATCCTAATATATTCACTGATGAGAAAATGTTAGAGCTCGGACAACAAGCATCTGCTAAAGGTTATAAAGATGCAATGGCGAGTAAGAATGGGCAAGCCAGTGCAACCGCTGATGGAGTTAGCTTCAGAATTTATGTGGATAAATCTACAGGACTGGTACGGAATTTTCATCCTAATTGAGGTTAATAATGGGAAAAGAACTTTTTAATCAAAAAGATATTGATGAAGGATTAAACTTAGTCATTATATCCTATTTTGAAAGGCTTTATGACGAAAATAAGTTTTTGGAAGCTATTGAACTGTTATCAAAAAAATGGACACTCAATGTTGATGGAGCTTATTGTAACTTTCCTGACATGAATAGTTATGATGAAAGTGAACATTTTGAAGGGGTTGAGTTTGCAATAGGCTATCCGCCAGAAAAAGATGATACGGTCATTGTCAGCGAAGATATCTGTTATCAGTATGTTCGGTTAGCCTGCGAAAAATATCTTCGGCTTCATCCTGAAGATACAGGAAAAGTTGAGGAATTAATGACTAAACTCCCAATTTAAAATAGAATATCCCAGCCCTTGAGGTTGGGATATTCTTTCACATTCAGTCATGTAATTCAAAATACCTACCAGTTTACCGTTTCTTCGGTGATTTTCTGTGTTCGTTTCTGCGACATGGCAAACAGCTCAATATATGCCGCAATCTCTTGCTGCTTACGTTCAGAAAGATTTTTACAGGCCCGCTTTAGCATGGTCACCACCTCTGCATATCTTAAGAGTATAACTTCGCTATTGGTGTGGTCTGTTTAGTTGAGCGTGAACGAGCAGACGGGCATCTTCGCAGGTAAAGGCGGCTTTGACGTGACGGTCGGCGAGCACACGCAGCTGAACGGCGCGGTTATCGGCTCAACGGCGGATGCCAGCCTCAATAAGCTGGATACCGGCACGCTGGGCTTCAGCAACATAGAGAACCACGCGGACTACAAGGTTGAGCACCAGAGCGTGGGCATGAGCAGCGGCGGCCCGATCGGCAGCCAGATGCTGGGTAATATGGCCAG
>NZ_JBHDVM010000025.1:0-9256 GCF_042610525.1 Pantoea sp. sgz302252 | reverse complement strand
GCCGGATCCTGCTCAAGGATAAGTGAATTAAGGCCCTGAATGGTCTGCTGCATCTCTGCCGGTACGTCCGCCCGCGCTATTGAAGGCATCACGGAAAGCAGCGGCGTTAAAAGCTGAACCCATATAAGTATATATGCAACAATTTTATGCAGCCGTAATTTAGTAAACATAATAGTCACTCATCCCTGAGAATAGATTATCCGTTATATACCCGGCAGAATGGCGGGTAAAAACCTCCGGTCATTAATAAATCAGATACCGTAAAGCTCTCTGACCTTTTGTTGAATAACCCTGTAGCCGTTAAAATTAACCTCCAGGCACAGGGTATCCAGCTTCATATCCAGCTCCATGGTGTAGACGCGTTTAGCATCGGCACCCATGGTTTCTTCATGGGCCTGTAGAAAATCGTAGCCCTCACTTATTTTGGTATATTCCTTTGCATACTTTTGATAGTGCTTATCCCCGGTCTGGCGCAAAAAATTAAAATAATCGATACATTGTTGATTGCTGGAAGCTACCGGATTAATCGGCACCCCCTCGTTCATAGCATGTTTGATAACGGGCGTGATGCTTTCCGCTCCGGCTTCTTGCTCCGCTTTTAACGACATTGTTTCTGCATGCGTGGCTACGCCTGATGAACAGGCGACAAGAAGCATTGCCGATGCAGCAGGCATAATTTTAAACAGCATGCTGACTCCGTTTTAGTCGCGCCTCCGGCGCCGGGCTTGTTCTTTAGATTGGCATCAGGATAATTCTAAAGATTTACTCCTTGCGGATATACTTTTTTATAACTTTATTAAGTTTTAATAAAATCGTTATGGTAATTTTATGTCAGAGCAGAACCAAAGCTGATAAATATGCCCTCCATTAATTATAGACTTTACAGGCCCGACTTAAAAAATGCGAGGGGTTCATAAAGGTGACTACATAACCCGGCATGCGGAAGGTCAATGTCTCCATACTATCTATATCTGTCGGCACAGGATAATAACGTAGATAAACACCAGTACTAACCTCTGTCCAGTTGCTTCCTGACACAGCTTCCAGATCTACCTGGACATTCTCAAGATAGCCACTGAGACCACTTAGCATATTGCCATGCACATTTGTTAACGTGATATACACAGAAAACATACTATTATTAGCACCGCAAATTGATACTTCATAGCCAGGTGTGATGTCATAACTTTGTCGTGCATTTTTTCTTTCCGACAGTGTCAGATACGCCTTTAGACTATTACCTGGAGCACCGGCCAGGTAAGTTCGGGTATAGATGCCTGGATTATTGTTGTCCTCGCTCCAGCTACTGCCTGCCTTCGCCTCCGCGTTCGGAACAGTGACCGCATCCGTCAGCGCTGCCGCCTGGCTGCCCGTCATATTGCCCTGCGCATCCTTAAGCGTGACCGTCACCAGCATTTCATCGCCCACCTTATACCATGCATCCAGGGCGATTTCAGACCAGTCTGCTGCTGGTGCGCCAGCGGTAATATCGTAGGTGCCGGATGTTTTAACACCGTCATTCAGGTTTAACGCCGCCTTCAGGTTTTCACCTGCCGTTTTCGCCAGATAAGTGCGGGCGTAGATACCAGGACTGCTGGTTTCTGCCCAGGCGCTGCCTGCTTTCGCTTCCGCATTCGCCACGCTGACCGCTTCATCCGTCAGCGCTGCCGCCTGGCCGGTCGCCATATTGTCCTGCGCATCTTTCAGCGTTACCGTGACCTGGATATCGCTGCCCGCCGTGTAGCTCGCTTTATCCACGGCGATAGCCGAGTTTGCTATTGTTGCTTCGCCTGCGGTAATGCTGTAGGGAGAAGAAGCCTGGCTTGCGTCCGCCAGCATCAGGGTTGCCTTAAGATTTTCGCCGGCAACTTTAGCCACATAAGTGCGGGTATAAACGCCAGGGTTATCGCTGGCCTCTGTCCAGTTGCTGTCTGCCTTCGCTTCCGCATTGGCCACGCTGACCGCTTTATCTGTCAGACTCGTCTCCTTCTTTTTTACTACATTACCCCAGGCATCCTTCAGCGTTACCGTGACCTGGATATCCGCGCCCGCTTTATAGGTTGTGTTATCTACGGCTATGGTCGAGTTTGCTGCCGTTGCTGCGCCTGCGCTGATAATGTAGATGAAAGTTAATTTTTTTTCGGATAATTTCAGGGTCGCCCTTAAATTCTCGCCAACAATTTTTGCTATATAGGTACGGGTGTAGATGCCAGGTTCTTTGTCTTCCGCCCAGCTGCTGCCTGTTTTCGCTTCCACGTTTGGAATGGTAACCCAATCATTCAGCAAGTCCGCCTGACCGGGTATCGGGTTTCCATATTTATCCCGCAATTTCACCCATACGTGTATCTCACTTTCCACTGGGTAAAGCGTCTTAAGAGCACTTCCGTCGTCACTAAAATAGAATTTACTTGGTAGCTCAGACGACGTTGACGGTGCACCTGCAATTATGCTGTAGTTGGAATAGATCTCTCCGTCAGGAAGCGACAGGCTTGCCCTAAGATTTTCTCCCGCGATTTCGGCCATATATAGGGCCCTGTAGGAGTAATCAGTATTGTCATCATCCTTAATTCCTGCCTTTTTCAGTAGATCTTCGTGGCCCACCAGAGGCCCCTGCTCCCACCCGGTAATGAATTGCGCATTTGAGACTTTTACCTTTTCTAATAAAGCGTTCGCTTCCTGCTGGGCTATCAGGTTGGTATATGCGTCTCTCAGCATCACCTTCACCAGCATCACCACGCCTGCCGCAGTTATCTCTTTTTCTACGGAAATGTACGAAGTTGCTGTCGATACCTCGCCCGCTTTAATACGGTAGTTATTAGAGGTTTTACTTTCGCCAGACAATTTCAATATTGCGCTTTCTGCGTTAGTTGCGTAGTACGCTATATAAGTACGGCTATAAATACCCGGCTGGTCGCTGGTTTCTGTCCAGTTACTGCCCGTCTTCGCTACCGTTTTCGGCACAGTAACTGCATCTGTTAACGCTGTTGCCTGGCCATAAGCTGCATTGCCCTGCGCATCCTTCAGCGTTACCGTCACCAGCATTTCTTCGCCTGCCGTATATTCCTCTTTATCTACGGCAATTTCGGACCAGACTGCTGCTGGCTCGCCTACGGTAATATCGTAGTCGCCGGATGTTTTAACGCCGTCCACCAGCTTTAATGTCGCCTTCAGCTTTTCGCCCGCCGTTTTCGCCAGATAAGTGCGGCTGTAGATGCCCGGGCTGCTGGTTTCTATCCAGTTGCTTTCTGCTTTTGCCTCTGCATTCGCTACGCTGACTGCTTCATCCGTCAGGCTCGCTGCCAGGCCAGTTGCCCCATTGCCCTGTGCATCCTTCAGCGTGATCGTGACCTGGATATCCGTACCTGCCACATAGCTCGCTTTATCCACGGCGATAGACGAGTTTGCTGTTGTTGCTTCGCCTGCGGTTATGCTGTAGAGAGAGGAAACCTGGCTTGCGCCCGCCAGCATCAGGGTTGCCTTAAGATTCTCACCGGCAACTTTCGCCACGTAAGTGCGGGTGTAAACGCCCGGTTTATCGCTGGCCTCTGCCCAATTGCTGCCTGATTTTGCTTCCGCATTGGCCACGCTGACCGCTTCATCCGTCAGCATCGCCGTCTGGCCGTTTGCTACGTTGTCCCAGGCATCTTTCAACGCTACCGTCACCAGAATATCCGTGCCCGCCGTGTAGCTCGCTTTGTCCACGGCGATCGTGGAGCTGGCTGCCGCTGCTGTACCGGCGGTGATGATGTAGACACCGGAGGTCTGACTTCCATCCGCCAGTTTCAGCGTCGCCTTCAGGTTTTCGCCAACCGTTGTCGCTACGTAAATGCGGGTATAGATGCCCGGCTCTTTGCTTTCCGCCCAGTCGCTGCCCGCTTTCGCTTCCGCATTTGGTACGGTGACCGCATCCACCAGCGCTGCCGCCTGACCGCCTGTCATATTGCCCTGCGCATCCTTAAGCGTGACCGTGACCTGGATATCCGTGCCTGCCACATAGCTCGCTTTATCTACGGCGATGGCTGAATTGGCCGCGGTTGCTGTGCCTGCGGTGATGCTGTAGAGGCCGGAAGTCTGGTTCCCCTCTGCCAGTTTCAGGGTTGCCTTCAGGTTTTCACCTGCCGTTTTTGCCAGATAGGCGCGGGTATAGATGCCCGGCTCTTTGCTTTCCGTCCAGCCGCTGTCCGCTTTTGCCTCTGCGTTTGGCACCGTGACCACGTTCGCCAGCGCGGTTGTCTGGCCACCCGCCATATTGCCCTGCGCATCCTTCAGCGTGACCGTGACCTGAATATCCGTGCCCGCCGTGTAGCTCGCTTTGTCCACAGCGATCGTGGAGCTGGCTGCCGCTGCTGTACCGGCGGTGATGATGTAGACACCGGAGGTCTGACTTCCATCCGCCAGTTTCAGCGTCGCCTTCAGGTTTTCGCCAACCGTTTTTGCCAGATAGGCGCGGGTATAAATGCCCAGCTCTTTGCTTTCCGTCCAGCCGCTGTCCGCTTTCGCTTCCGCATTTGGTACGGTGACCGCATCCGCCAGCGCTGCCGCCTGACCGCCTGTCATATTGCCCTGCGCATCCTTCAGCATCACCGTGACCTGGATATCCGTGCCTGCTACATAGCTCGCTTTATCCACAGCTATGGCAGAGCTGGATGCTGTTGCTGTACCTGCGGTAATGCTGTAAGAGTTGGAAGTCTGGCTTTCGCCCGCCAGCGTCATCGTTGCCTTCAGATTCTCACCGGCAACCTTCGCCACATAAGTACAGCTATAGACTCCCGGCTCTTCGCCTTCTATCCAGGTGAAGCGTACTTTCTCCTCAGTATTTGGCACGCTAAGATTTAAACCTGACAGTGATGTCGCATTGCCCTGCGCATCCTTCATCGTTACCGTTACCAGGATTTCCGTGCCTGCTATGTAGCTTTCTTTATCCACGACGATAGCCGAGTATGCTGCCGCTGCATTACCTGCGCTGATGCTGTAAACGCTGGATGTCTGACTTTCGCCCGTCAGCGTCAGCACGGCCTTAAGGTTTTCGCCTGCGGTTTGCGCTACATAAATTCGGCTGTACACACCCGGTTCGTAAACGCCCGAACTTCGGGTTTCTCTCCAACTGCTGCCAGCCTTCGCTTCTGCGTTTGGCACCGTGACTGCATCGTTCAGGATTGTCACCTGGCCTCCCGCTATATTGCCCTGCGCATCCTTCAGTTTGACTGTTACCCGAATATCCGTGCCTGCCACGTAGCTCGCTTTATCCACGGTAATCGTAGAGCTGGCCGCCACGGCTTCACCGGCGATAATGCTGTAAGCGCCGGAAGTCTGGCTTTTGCCCGCCAGCTTCAGCGTTGCCCTGAGGTTTTCAGCGGCCACTTTCGCTATATAAGTGCGGGTATAAATGCCTGGCTCCTTGCCTTCCGTCCAGTTGCTATCTGCTTTCGCTTCCGCATTTGGTACGGTGACCGCATCCGCCAGCGCTGCCGCCTGACCGCCTGTCATATTGCCCTGCGCATCCTTCAGCATTACCGTGACCTGGATATCCGTGCCTGCCACATAGCTCGCTTTATCCACGACGATGGTGGATCCGCCTACCGTTGCTGTACCGGCAGTGATGCTGTAAGTACCGGAAGTCTGGCTGCCGCCCGTAAGTTTCAGGGTTGCCTTGAGGTTTTCGCCTGCGGTTTTCGCCACGTAAGTGCGGATATAGATGCCCGTGCTGCTGGTTTCCGTCCAGCCGCTGCCCGTTTCCGCGTTTGGCACAGTGACCGCATCCGCCAGCACTGTTGCCTGGCCGCCTGCCATATTGTCCTGCTCGTCCTTCAGCATCACCGTGACCTGGATATCCGTTCCCGCTACGTAGCTTGCTTTATCCACGGCGATCGCAGAACTGGCTGCCGTCGCTGTGCCTGCGGTGATGCTGTAAGTACCGGAAGTCTGGCTGCCGCCCGCCAGCGTCATCGTTGCCTTCAGGTTTTCGCCAGCAGCCTTCGCCATATAAGTGCGCGTGTAGATACCTGTGCTGCCGGTCTCCGCCCAGTCGCTGTCCGCTTTCGCCTCTGCGTTTGGCACGGTGACCGCATCCGACAGTGCTGCCGCCTGGCCGCCCGCCATATTGCCCTGCGCATCCTTAAGCGTGATTGTGACCAGGATATCCGTGCCCGCCACATAGCTCGCTTTATCCACGGCGATGGTGGAACCGGCTGTGGTTGCTGTACCTGCGGTGATGCTGTAGATATTGGAGGTTTTACTTTCACCCGCCAGCTTCAGGGCGGCCTTCAGGTTTTCACCAGCGTTTTTCGCCACGTAAGTACGGATATAAATGCCCGGATCTTTGCCTTCCGTCCAGGCGCTGCCCGCTTTTGCTTCCGCGTTTGGCACGCTGACCACGTCATCCGTCAGGCCTGCCGACTGGCCGCCTGACATATTTCCTTGCGCATCCCGCAGCGTAACCTTCACCTGAATATCCGTGCCCGCTATATAAGTTGCTTTATCTACGGCGATCGCGGAGTTGGCTGCTGTTGCTGCACCTGCAGTGATGCTGTAGATGTTGGAGGCTTTACTTTCTCCCATCAGTTCGAGGGTTGCCGCCAGTTTTTCACCGGCAGCCTTTGCCATATAGGTTCGGGTGTAGATACCCGTGCTGATAGTTTCTGTCCAGTTGCCGCCTGCTTTCGCTTCCGCGTTCGGCACAGTGACCGCATCCGCCAGGGCTGCCGCCTGGCTGCCCGCCATATTGCCCTGCGCATCCTTCAGCGTCACCGTAACCTGGATTTCCGTGCCTGCCACATAGCTTGCTTTATCCACGGCGATGGCCGAGTTTGCCGCCGCTGCCGTATCTGCAGTGATACTGTAGCCGCCGGAAGTCTGGCTTACGCCCGCCAGCGCCAGCGTTGCCTTCAGGTTTTCACCTGCGGTTTTCGCCAGATAAGTGCGGGTGTAGATGCCCGTACTGCTGGTTTCTTTCCAATTGCTGCCCGCTTTCGCTTCCGCGTTTGGCACCGTGACCGTATCCGTCAGCGCTGCCGCCTGGCCGCCCGCCATATTGCCCTGCGCATCTTTCAGCGTCACCGTGACCAGGATATTTGTGCCTGCCACATAGCTCGCTTTATCCACCGCGATCGCAGAACTGTCTGCTGTTGCTGTACCTGCAGTGATGCTGTAAGCGCCGGAAGTCTGGTTTGCGCCCGCCAGCGTCAGCGTTGCTTTCAGGTTTTCACCTGCGGTTTTCGCTATATAAGTGCGGGTGTAGATGCCAGGCTCTTTGCTTTCTGTCCAGCTGCTGCCCGCTTCCGCGTTTGGCACGCTGACCGCATTCGCCAGCGCTGCCGCCTGGCCGCCCGCCATATTGCCCTGCGCATCCTTCAGCGTCACCGTGACCTGGATATCCGTGCCCGCTGTATAAGTTGCTTTATCCACGGCGATCGCGGAGTTGGCTGCTGTTGCTGTATCTGCGGTGATACTGTAGGCGCCGGAAGTCTGGTTTCCACCCGCCAGCGTCAGGTTTGCCTTCAGGTTTTCGCCTGCGATTTTCGCCACGTAAGTGCGGATATAGATACCGGCACTGCTGCTTTCCGTCCAGCCGCTACCCGCTTTCGCCTCCGCGTTCGCCACGCTCACCGCATCCGTCAGCGCTGCCGTCTGGCCGCTCGCCAAATTGCCCTGCGCATCTTTCAGCGTCACCGTAACCTGGATATCCGTGCCTGCCACATAGCTTGCTTTATCCACCGCGATCGCCGAGTTGGCTGCTGTTGCCGCGCCTGCGGTAATACTGTAGAGACCGGAAGCGTTATTGCCGCCGGATAAGCTCAGCGTTGCCTTCAGGTTTTCACCTGCGGTTTTCGCTACGTAAGTGCGGGTGTAGATGCCCGTGCTGCTGGTTTCCGTCCAGCCGCTGCCCGCTTTCGCTTCCGCATTTGGCACCGTCACCGCATTTGCCAACGCTGCTGCCTGGCCCCCCGCCATATTGCCCTGCGCATCCTTCAGGGTAACCGTAACCTGAATATTCGTGCCCGCTGTATAGAGTGCTTTATCCACGGCGATAGCGGAACTGGCCGCCGCTGCCGCGCCTGCGATGATGCTGTAGGTATCGGAAAGCTGATTTTCGCCCGCCAGCTTCAGCGTTGCCGTCAGGCCTTCGCCTGCGATTTTCGCCACGTAAGTGCGGGTATAGATACCGGCACTGCTGCTTTCTGCCCAGCTGCTGCCCGCTTTCGCTTCCGCGTTTGCCACGCTGACCGCATCCGTCAGGCTTGCTGCCTGGCCGCCCGCCATGTTGCCCTGCGCATCCTGTAGCGTCACTGTTACCCGGATATCCGTGCCTGCGGTATAAACCTCTTTGTCTACGGCGATCGCGGAACTGGCCGCCGCCGCCGCGCCCGCGGTGATGCTGTAGAGGTAAGAGGCCTGGCTTTCACCCGCCAGCGTCAGCGTCGCTTTCAGGTTTTCACCGGCTACTTTCGCCACATAGGTGCGCGTGTAAACGCCCGTGCCGCCGGTTTCCGTCCAGCCGCTACCCGGTTTCGCCTCCGCGTTCGCCACGGTCACTGCATTCGCCAGCGCCGTCGCCCGGCCGTTCGCCACATTGCCCTGTGCGTCCTTGAGCGTCACCGTGACCTGCATCTCTGAGCCTGCCACATAGCTCGCTTTATCCACCGCGATAGCCGAGTTTGCCGTGGTCGCTTCGCCCGCCGTGATGCGGTAGACGCCCGACTTTTTATTCCCATCGGATAAGTTCAGCGTCGCCGCCAGATTTTCACCCGTGGTTTTGGCCACATATGTGCGGTTGTAGACGCCCGAGTTGTCGCCAACTTCTGTCCAGCTGCTGCCCGCTTTGGCCTCGGCGTTCGCTACCCCGATCGCCTCATCCGTCAGGATCCCCGTCTGGCCGCTCACCCCGTTTTGCTGGCTGTCCTTCAGCGTCACCGTAACCTGCATCTCAGTGCCTGCCACGTAGCTCGCTTTGTCCACCGCAATAGCAGAACCGGCTGCCGCTGCCGCGCCTGCGGTGATGCTGTAAACATTGGAGACCGTACTGCCATCTTTTACTTTCAACGTTGCCGTGAGATCCTCGCCCACCGTTTGCGCCGTCCAGACGCGCACGTAGGTGCCCGGCGCGCTTTCCTCCCAGCTGCTGCCCGCTTTCGCCACCGCGTTCGGCACCGTCACCGCGCTGCCGTTCAGCGTGTGCCCTTTGCCCGTCACCGCGTTGTTTTCCGCGTCCTTCAGCACCACGCTCACCGTGATGTCGTCGCCCGCCACGTAGCGCGTC
>NZ_JBHDVM010000024.1:0-10661 GCF_042610525.1 Pantoea sp. sgz302252 | reverse complement strand
GCGCCGCCGCTGGCGGCGGTCAGCGGTTCGTTTAACAGCGCGTGCATGATTGCCCAGGCGACGTCCGCGTGGCTGGCATCCTCGCTGCGGCTCGCCTCATAGGTTGAGCGGTTGCCGCTGGCGGTCATGGTTTTGCGAATAGCCATGAAAGATTGCGTGATATCCGTGCTTCCGGCGTCGTACTCAAGCCGCCCGCTGCTGATAGTGTCTTTGGCTTTGAGTACCATCCCGGTTTTGACTTCCGGCGAGTAACGGATCTCACGGGCCGCAGGGTAAAACTGCCGTACCAGTTGAAAAACGCCCTGGCCGATGCCGGTCGCGTCCACGCCGATATATTCCACGGTGTATTTTTTGGTTAAGTCCTCAATGGATTTAGCCTGCGCGGCAAAGTCCATGCCGCGCCACTGGTGATGCTCCAGCACGCGGAACTTGCCGCCCGCAACCAGCGGCGGCGCAATCACGGCACAGCCCGCGCTGTCGCCGGTGTGCGAAGGGTCATAGCCAATCCACACCGGGCGGTAGTCAAACGGGCGCAGCGCGTAAGGGTTAAAGTCCGTCCATTCCTCCAGGCTGTCGATCATGCAGGTCTGCAGCTCGGCAAACGGGAACACGCTCGCCTCGTCGTCGACAAACTCACACATCAGCAGGTTCTGATATTCCGACGGGCTGTATTCAAGCGACAGCTGGTCAAGGTCAAACAGGTTACAGCCGCCGGTCAGCGCGTCCTCAACGGTGACAATCTGCCGCCACTGGCCGTCGCCGCACAGCGCGCCTTTCGCCAGATGCGAATGCGACAAATCCAGCTCGATGCGGTCGTCCTTGCTGCGCCGCCCCTTATTGAATAATTCACCTGACCAGAACGGATACGCGCTGTGCGACAGGCTCGACGGCGTGGAGAAATACGTGGTGCGCCATTTTTTATGTAACGACATGCCGCTGGCGACCTTGCGCAGCTCCTGAAACTTCGGGATCCAGAAATATTCATCCAGATAGAGGTTGCCGGTGTAGCTCTGCGCGGTGCGCACGTTGGTGCCCAGGAAAATCAGGCGCGCGCCGTTCGGCAGCACAATCGGATCGCCCTTCAGGTCGACGTCAACCTGCCGGGCAAAGTCGATAATGTAGTTTTTAAAAACGTGCGCCTGCGCCTTGCTGGCCGACAGGAAAATCTGGTTGCGCCCGGTGGTCAGCGCATCAATCAGCGCCTCGCGGGCAAAGTAGAACGTCGCGCCAATCTGGCGGGACTTCAGAATGTTGCGGATGCGGTTCTCCAGCCCGGCTTTATGCCAGTTGAGCTGGTATTCAAAGCAGTTATCCATAAACAGGTCGGTCAGCTTGCTGGTCTGCTCGTCGCTGAAGACGTTTTTAATTACCGGCTGGCGCTCGCCCTTATTGCGGTTGCGCACGTTCGGATTAAGGTCGGCCTCGTTGCCCGAACTGCGGTAGCGCTCGACGCGGGCCAGCCGTTCTATCTGGCGGCCCAGCGCGTCTATCTCCTTGTAGTCCCCGTTGCCCTTTACCTCTTTCATGATGAGCTGAATT
This sequence comes from Pantoea sp. sgz302252, assembly GCF_042610525.1. Classification (GTDB taxonomy): domain Bacteria; phylum Pseudomonadota; class Gammaproteobacteria; order Enterobacterales; family Enterobacteriaceae; genus Erwinia. The sequence goes on along the minus strand of NZ_JBHDVM010000024.1, from coordinate 9,122 downwards.
AACCGCGCCTCCATGCTGGCCTCGACGCGACTGATGGGGGCGATATCTTCCCATGCGTCGCGCAGCTTCCAGCTCTGCACGGTCGGTGTTTTCTGGCCGAGCGTCTCCGCAATCTGGCGCACGGAATAACCCTGCCAGTAAAGCAGTGCGGCCTGACGGCGCGGATCGCTGATGGTGGTTTGTATGTTCATGCCGACAAGGCTACCGGGGCGCAAAAAGGCGCGCCCGCTGTCCCTGTTTGCTGGTCGCTGAGCGGGCTGGCTTTCGTTGAGCGGATGGGCCGTGGCAGGGAAACTGGCCCCGACCTGAACGAACCCACAACCGGAGCCTGATTAATGGCAACTAAAGCAAAGCGTTTTCGTATCGCAGTGGAAGGCGCAACCACCGACGGCCGCGAGATTTCCCGCGACTGGATTTCCCAGATGGCGGCGAACTATGACCCGGCGATGTACGGCGCGCGCATCAACATGGAGCATATCAAGGGCTACACCCCTGACAGCCCTTTCCGCCGCTATGGCGACGTCACCGGCCTGAGCGCGGAAGAAATCAAAGACGGTCCGCTGAAAGGCAAGCTGGCGCTGTACGGCGAAATCAGCCCGACGCCGGAACTGGTTGAGCTGACCAAAGCCCGCCAGAAAATTTATACCTCTGTTGAGGTGAATCCGAAGTTTGCCGACACCGGCGAGGCGTATCTGGTTGGCCTGGCCGTGACCGACGACCCTGCAAGCCTCGGCACCGAAATCCTGAGCTTCAGCGCCACGGCGTCAGCCAATCCGCTGGCGTCCCGCAAGCAGCACAAAGACAACCTCTTTACCGCCGCCGAAGAAACGCTAATCGAACTTACCGAAGAGGCCGATCCGGTGCCGTCGCTGCTTGAGCGTATTACCGCGATGTTCTCCGCGAAGAAAAGAGGCGCCGATTTGCAGTTTGCCGACGTGAGCGCGGCGGTAACTGCCGTTGCAGAGCAGGTGCAGCAGAACGGCGAGGCGCAGGCGCAAAACCTGTCGGCGCTGGAAGTCGCGTTAACCGAACGGCTCGACGCGCTGGAGCTACAGGCCGGGGAAGACCGCACCGCGTTTACCGCGCTGCAGGCGCAGCTTGCCAAAACCGACGGCGGCTTTTCACGTCGCCCGGCCTCGACCGGTGGCGATAACACCGCCAGCGTGCAGACCGACTGCTGATTACCGACCTGAAGACCGGCCAACACTTAACTAAATACAGGAGCGCAAAATGCGCCAGAACACCCGCTTTAAATTTAACGCCTTTATGTCCCGCCTGGCCGAGCTGAACGGCGTCGAAACCGGCGACATGAACAAGAAATTCACCGTTGAGCCAGCGGTGACGCAGACGCTGATGAACCGCGTGCAGGAGTCGTCAGAATTTCTAACCCGCATCAACATCGTGCCGGTGTCCGAAATGAAGGGCGAGAAAATCGGGATCGGCGTGTCCGGCTCGATTGCCAGCACCACCGACACGGCGGGCGGCGACGAGCGCGAAACCGCCGACTTTGCCGCGCTGGACAGCACCGGCTATGAGTGCGTGCAGGTTAACTACGACTTTCATATCCGCTATAACACGCTAGACCTGTGGGCGCGCTATGAGGATTTTCAGGCCCGCCTGCGTGACGCCATCATCAAGCGCCAGTCGCTCGACCGCATCATGATCGGCTTTAACGGCGTGTCGCGCGCCAAAACCTCTAACCGCGCCAAAAATCCGATGCTGCAGGACGTGGCGGTTGGCTGGCTGCAGAAGTACCGCAACGACGCGCCGGAGCGCGTGATGAACAAAACCACGGCGGAAGACGGCACCGTGACCGACGGCGTGCTGATCGGTAAAGGCCGCACCTACGCCAACCTTGACGCCGTGGTGATGGATGCAACCAACACCCTGATCGAGCCGTGGTATCAGGAAGACCCGGAGCTGGTTGTTGTCTGCGGTCGTCAGCTGCTGGCCGACAAGTATTTCCCGCTGGTTAACCAGGTGCAGGCCAACACCGAGGCGCTGGCGGGCGATCTGATTGTGAGCCAGAAGCGTATTGGCAATCTGCCCGCCGTGCGCGTGCCGTACTTCCCGGCGGACGCGATGCTGATTACCCGCCTGGACAACCTGTCGATTTATTTTCAGGAAGGCACGCACCGCCGCATGATCGACGAGGTGGCGAAGCGCGACCGCATCGAAAACTACGAGTCAATCAACGAGGACTACGTGGTGGAGGATTACGCGGCGGGCTGCCTGATTGAAAAAATCACCCTGTCCGACGCGCCGGTAGCCGCTGCGAAAACTGAAACTGACGCGGCAACGCCGGAGGCATAACGCATGTTAAGCCCTGCCCGACGTCACCTTATGCGCCAGCAGGCGGAAGCGGCCTCGCAGCGGGCCAGCAATCCGCTGCGCCACGCCAACGGCTACGAGCTGATGCTGCTGAAGCTCAACGACGACAAGCGCCGCCTGAAGAAAGTGCGCTCGAAAGAGCGAAAGGCAGAACTCAAGCGCGACATGCTGCCGGAGTATCTGCCCTGGGTGGCGGGCGTGCTGGCGAAAGGCAGCGGCGCGCAGGACGCCGTACTGATGACCGTCATGATCTGGCGGCTGGATGCGGGCGACGTGCCGGGCGCGCTGGAAATTGCCCGGTACGCTCTTCAGCACGGGTTAGTGCCGCCGTCGGGCTTTAAGCGCGACGCGACCGCCTACCTGCTGGCCGAAGAGGTGGCCGAAGCGGCGACCCGTGCCTGGACGCTGAGAGCGCCGGTTGATACCGGGCCGCTGCTGGCAACGCTTGAGCTGACGAAATCCGAAGACATGCCCGATCAGGTGCGCGCCAAGCTGCACAAAATCACCGGTTACGTCTTACGCGATGCGGGCAGGGCTCTGGATGCGATGGAACATTTAAAAAGGGCGCTGCAGCTGCATGAAGGCTGCGGCGTCAAAAAAGACATTGAGCGGCTGGCGACTGAGCTGAAAAAGCAGGCTGTTGCCCGCCGCTGACCGAACGCGCCCCGCGCCGGGCGGCAGAACGGTAACGCGCTTTCAGCGTCTGCGCCGTTCTCCACCGCCCACCTATTTTAAGGCCGACTATGAACACGATTGTGATACCCGCCCCGCGACCGGCAGACGATGCCGAGCCGCCGGTAAAGAACACCTTTTTCTGGCCTGACGTGAACCTGCAGCAGCTGCGCAACACGCTGCGCTATGAAGGCACCGTGACCGCGCAGCGCCTGCGCCTTGCGGTAAAAACGGCGATTTCAGAAGTGAACGCCGAGCTGTACGACTGGCGCGCCGAACAAATGGCGGCGGGCTTTAACCAGCTTTCCGACGTTCCGGCGGAAACCTACGACGGCGAAAGCGAAAAGGCCACGCACTATTTTGCCGCCGTCAGCGCCCTGACCGGGGCCGCCATCGTTGAGCGCTATCGCGGCTATGACGCCAGCGGCAAAAAAGGGGCGGAGGTGGAGGCGAGCGCGGACGAGTACTGGCGCGACGCGCGTTTCAGTATCAGCCGCATCGCCGGGCGTTCCGGCTGCATCGTGAGCCTGCTGTGATTATCTACGCGCAGCAGGGCGACACCGTAGACCAGATTTGCTGGCGGTACTACGGGCGCACGGCGCAGGCTGTGGAGCTGGTCTATGCCGCCAATCCGGGCCTTGCCGAAAGCGGGCCGGTACTAATGCACGGCTGCGAGGTGACGCTGCCCGATCTGCCCGACGCTGCTACGGATGAAACCGTCAACCTGTGGGACTGAAGAAGATGGAGAAAATCAATTCGCTGGTTAACTACCTGATCGGCCTGGTGCTGATGTGGTTCGGCCGTCACACGCCGCAGGATATCGCCTTTATGGTCGGTTCCGGCGTCGCAGTGGTGACGCTGGTAATTAACGTGGCGACGTTTTTTATCAACTGGCACTACCGCCGCAAAACCTATGAGTTGCAGCGGCAGGGGGTAAACCATGAAGGCCGCTAAACACTGCGCCGTGCTGGCCGTGCTGGCAATTGCAACGCTGCTGCCGCAGTTCAGCACGCTGAAGATATCCGACGGCGGGCTGGCGCTGATTGCCGATGCTGAAGGCTGCCGCACCTCGCCTTATCAGTGCAGCGCCGGAGTCTGGACGAACGGGATCGGCCATACCGCAGGCGTGACGCCGCAAAGCCACGTCAGCGAGCGGCAGGCTGCCGTTAATCTGGTTTACGACGTGATGCGCGTGGAGCGCGGGATTGATGCCTGTATGCCCGCCATGCCGCAGCTGGTCTACGATGCGGTCGTATCGTTCGGCTTTAACGTGGGCGTGCGTGCGGCCTGCACCTCAACGCTGGCCGGGTTTGTTCGCCGGGGCGAGTGGCAACGCGCCTGCCTGCAGCTTGACCGCTGGGTATACGTGAACGGCGTCAGAAATGCCGGGCTGGAAAACCGCCGCCAGCGGGAAAAGGCCTGGTGCTTAAAGGGGGCGTTATGATCCGCCTGTTAGCGGCGCTGCTGGCCGTGGCGCTGGTCGCGCTGGGCCTGACCGGCTGGCGACTGAATGCGGCAAACGGCCACCTTACCGACGCGCAGCGCATTATCGGCACGCTTTCCGCCGGAATTGAAAGCCGCGATAAGGCGATTACCCGTCTGAACGATGAGGCGAAGGCGGGCCAGAAACGCGAGGCCGCGCTGCGCCTGCTGCAGGGCCGCGCCGGGACGGCTGCCCTGAACCGTGAACTGACCATACAGAGAGAAACCGATGCCAATCCGACATTACGCAGCTGGTCTGCTGCTGCTCTGCCTGCTGACGTTATCCGGCTGCAGTCGCGGCCCGCATTCAGCAACGCCCGAGATTATCTGGACTGGCTGTCCGCGCGTGACAAGCTGCCCGCTGCCGGGCAATCGCCTGCAGACCCAGGGCGATTTAGCAGCGGATAACCGCCAGTTAGAGGCTGCGCTTGCATCATGCGGGCTGCAGGTAGAAATCATCAAAGAATGCCAGGAGCAGCACGATGCTGAAACCGAAACAGCTACGCCGGGCGCTGACCGACAGCGTGCCACTGCTGCAAAGAAACCCTGACGGGCTGAATATGTTTATCGACGGCGGGCGCATTGCCTCAACGCTCGCCAGCTCGCTGTCGTTTGAATACCAGTATCAGCTTAATTTGGTGATCACCGATTACGGCGACGATATCGATCTGATTATGGTGCCGCTGCTGGCGTGGCTGCGCGAAAACCAGCCCGACATTATGGCGACCGAAGAGAAGCGCCGCACCGGCTTCACCTTTAAGGTGGACGTGCTGAGCGATACGTTGTGCGATATCAGCATTGACCTGCAGCTGACGGAGCGCGTGATCGTGAAGCAGGAAGGCGACGCGCTGCACGTTACCCACGCGGGCGAAAATCCGCTGCCGGATAACGTAACCCGGCCAGCGCAGCTTTACGCAGGCGGTGAACTGGTTAGCGGGCTGCAGTTGTGAACGGGCTGGAGGCGTTCGACGCCAGGCTAAACGCGCTGATCGGCAACCTGTCGCCCGCTGCGCGCAAGGAGATGGCACGCACCATCGCAAAGCGTCTGCGTGCCGGTCAGCAGCTGAATATCAAACGCCAGCAGGCACCGGACGGCACGGCGTTTAAGCCGCGAAAGGCACCGGCGCGTAAAAAGAAAGGCCGGATAAAGCGCGAGATGTTTGCAAAGCTGCGCACGGCCAAATACATGAAGGCAAAAGGCACCGCCGACGACGCCGTGGTGGAGTTTACCGGGAACGTGCAGCGCATGGCCCGCGTGCATCATTACGGGCTGCGTGACCAGCCAGCCCGTGGGGGGAAAGAGGTAAAGTATGATGCGAGACCGTTATTAGGAATCAACGAGCAATTACAAAATAAACTTAATAGCGATATAATTTCATTATTGCTCCAAGGTTAAATGTTGTTCGCGATCCTAACTGATTATTCTATTGTCCTACCTGGTAATATAAATTCTTGTGAGGTTATTTCTGATGCAATCTCATCGATATATTGTATGAGTGAATTTTCAATAAACTCTGAGATTAGCCAGTTTTGTTGAGTGTCAAAATGCCTTGATAATATGTCAGGTGTATATCGAGCTAATTCACTCAGTTTATGCATTGCAGCGAAAGCAATGCTTAAAGAAGAGTGATCAATCACTGATATATTTACAGCCTTATCTCTTTTTACATACCAAAGTCTTTTAGGGCCTGATATAGAATGTATGTGTTTTCTGATTTTTTTATGGTATGTTTGATACCGCAATAAGCTTGCTTTTTTTTGATGAGCCTTCCATTTGAATCGCTGTTTAAGTCTTATGGAAGCGCCTGAATTAACTGATTTTTCTTCTTGTAAATCGTTTGGTAGCTTATTTATTGTGGTTTGTGATGCATGTCTCTTATCTATATCTGCAACGAACCAAGCCTCAGATGTAGTTATAGACTTTACAATCCTTGGGTTTTCGATGCGTATGAATAATTCTGCTGAAGACTTATATGATAGGCTGTAAGCTCGATGTATATAAGGTAAGTTGTAAAGCAAATCTTTTAAGCTAAATATATATACCCCTTGCGGATCACCTAAATATTTACATAAAGCACCCATTACGCCGCCAGTACTGATCTTGACTTTTTCATTGGATAAGGAGGTTTTACCTTTTAAGGTGAACCCCGATACTCCGTGAGCCTCACCGAATTGTACCCCCTTAGATATAAGTAGGGCTTTAGTAGCATTAAGAAAACAATAGTAGGCTGTAAGGGGAGATGCAGTTTTGTCAAGTAGCTTTGATGCTTTATAGAAATTTTCAGCCTGCCCCCAGAAAAAACAAGCTTTAGACGCACCGTTTCTTTTTAGCCATAAATTCACATAATCCCAAGAGTCTGATACTAAAACCTTTTTGCTATTAAAATCAGGGGTTATTCTCGCCTTATGTATTGTTAAAGGTTCGCCAAAATGCATTATCTCTTTGAAGGCCATAATATTTCCATCTAATACTTTCGATTAAGAGGACGATTGTTTGGTGGTGAACCACACAAACATATCTCTTTGTAATCAATTAAGGAAGTATTGAACATAAGGATATGACTAATGAATCTTATTTAGAACTCATGCGCCTCTTGCGCAACCTGATCCGCATAGGCACCGTGTCCGCCGTCAACCTTGACGACGGGCTATGCCGCGTGGATACCGGCAACAACACAACTAACTGGCTGCACTGGCTGACCGGCCGGGCCGGTCGCACACGTTCATGGAATGCGCCGTCCGTCGGCGAGCAGGTGCTTGTTTTGTGCCTGGGCGGCGAGCTGGATACCGGCTTTGTGCTGCCGGGCGTGTTCTCTGACGAGCATCCCGCCCCGTCGGCCTCGGCTGATGCGCTGCACTGGTCGTTTCCCGACGGCGCGGTGATTGAGTACGAACCGGAAAACGGTGCGCTGAAGGCAACCGGTATCCAGACCGCAACCATACAGGCCGCCGTCAAAATCATGCTGGACTCGCCGGAAGTCGAATGCTCCGCTCTGCTGAAAACCGCCACGCTTGAAGTGACCAAAGGCGGCAAGATGAAAGGCGACGTTACGCACAGCGGCGGCGGCTTTACTTCTAACGGCGTGGTCGTGCATTCCCACAAACACGGCGGCGTGAAGTCCGGCGGCGACATATCGGGAGGGCCGCAGTGATGACCGTGCGATATTCCGGCATGAGCCGCGACACCGGCAAGGCGCTGACCGACCTTGACCATATTCGCCAGTCCGTGCGCGACATTCTGTTAACGCCGGTCGGTTCCCGCGTGATGCGCCGTAGCTACGGCTCGCTTTTATCCGCGCTGATTGATCAGCCGCAGAATGAATCGCTGCGCCTGCAGATTATGTCGGCCTGCTATATGGCGATTTTGCAGTGGGAGCCGCGCATCAGGCTGACCGGCATCTCTTACGAATCCGCGTTCGACGGCGGCATGGTGGTGGAAATCACCGGCAGCCGCACCGACACCGCGCAGGATTTTTCCTTAACCGTACCCGTGAGCTGATATGGCAACTATCGACCTGAGCCAGCTACCCGCGCCCGACGTGGTGGAAGCGCTGGACTATGAAACATTACTCAATGAGCGAAAGGCCACGCTGGTATCGCTGTATCCGGCGGAGCAGCAGGACGCCATCGCCCGCACGCTGGCGCTGGAGTCCGAGCCGGTGGTCAAGCTGCTGCAGGAAAACGCGTACCGCGAGGTGATCCTGCGCCAGCGCGTCAACGAGGCGGCTAAGGCCGTGATGGTTGCCTATGCCCTGGCGGATGATTTAGACCAGCTCGGCGCAAACAACGGCGTTAACCGTCTGACGCTGACGGCTGCCGACGACACCACAACCCCGCCAACCGCCGCCGTGATGGAGAGCGACGACGATTACCGCGTGCGCATTGCGGCCGCCTTTGAAGGGCTGAGCGTGGCCGGGCCGTCCGGCGCGTATGAGTACCACGCCAAAAGCGCCGATGGACGCGTGGCAGATGCGTCCGCGATAAGCCCGTCGCCCGCCTGCGTCACTATCACCGTGCTGTCACGCGAGGGCAACGGCGAGGCGGCCGCCGACCTGCTGGCCGTGGTAAATGAGGCGCTGAACGATGAGGACGTGCGCCCGGTGGCCGACAGGGTAACTGTGCAGTCGGCCACGATTGTGGATTACGCCGTTGAAGCCGTGCTGTACCTCTATCCGGGGCCGGAAGCTGAACCGATACGCGCAGCCGCCGAGGCAAAGCTTGCCGCCTTTGTCAGCGCGCAGGCCCGCCTCGGCAGGGATATCCGCAAATCTGCCCTGTACGCGGCGCTTCACGTTGAAGGCGTGCAGCGCGTGGAGCTGGCGCAGCCCGCCGCCGACGTGGTGCTGGATAAAACGCAGGCCGCGTACTGCACCGGCTACGGCATTACGATCGGGGGTTCGGATGAGTGATCGCCTGCTGCCGTCCGGCTCGTCGGCGCTGGAGGTGGCCGCCGCAGAAGCCTGCGCCACGATTGAAGCCATCCCGGCACCGCTGCGCCGGTTATGGAACCCGCAAACCTGCCCGGTGGAGCTGCTGCCATACCTCGCCTGGGCGTGGTCAGTTGACCGCTGGGATACCGGCTGGAGCGAGTCCACAAAGCGCGCCGTGGTGTCGGCCTCGCAGTACGTGCACAAGCA
>NZ_JBHDVM010000023.1:0-12314 GCF_042610525.1 Pantoea sp. sgz302252 | reverse complement strand
AGAGGGATCCTCAAAAGGGATCGAAGCATGCAAAACCATGCACCTGATGCATGCATGGCTGCTGACCCGTTTTGCTGACAGTCACCTGAAACTATTTTTGACAAGGTACGGTCGAAAATGCGACCGAAAAATTTCCATCTGAAAGCGTGTTGTTGGCTGCGATTTCGGCGATCAGGTTCAGCGCAATCTCTCTGTCCCGCTCTTTACACATCCCTTCCGTTGTCAGCCTGGCTATAAATTCTACACGTTCAAGCGTTACACGCTCTTGTAACTCGTTATCCACATTCCCTCCCCTATTTACTGTGTTTTTATACAGTATCATAACCTTAAATCGTTACGTGAGAAAAATCTTATGCCAAAGCAACATTTTTATGTCGCTGATTAAAATAGCTTTTTATTCTATAGATGTGATTTGGCATTTTTATCCGCCAAGCGGTTGAATCTGCTTAACAGGTTTTCAGCATTGATACGCTTTCTAGGCCTAAATAGATCACCACCGGCAGAGCTGCGGAACCATTGCCCGTTGATTTTGGTTTCTGTACCGCTAATAAGGCGCACGGCGACCGCACGGCTGATGGTTTCGCGGGTGATGTCGCGTATCTGGCCGATCACGTTGTCGCACGCTGCCTCTGTTTTGTCAGAGCGGCGCAGCTGAATATGTCTCTTTTCCGGTATATCAGCCCTTACCCTGACTAACAGCCTCCTCCGTTCCTTGCGGGTCAATGTTGAAAGCTCACGATGACCAATACTTTCCGGCAGTTTCGAATCTTCGGATCTCAAACCTCCCGTACAGTTATTGACAGAACTCCGAGAGGACGCGGACGCGTCCTTAAAATCAACGGCCAGGTCAACGGCGCGCTTTGGCACAATCTTCCACTGTGCGAGGCGGGTTAAGATCGGGGTGTCTTCACCAACTGACGTGGCGTAAACGCCCTTAATGCGCACGGTTTCCTCGCCGTACTCGTTGCAGTCTTCGCTTGCCTGATACAAGGTGCGCACGGCCAGCTCGTCACGCTTCACGAACGGGCCGCCCTGGGCGTTAACATATTCCGCCCAGTCGCCCGCGTCTGCAGCATCGTGCGCGGCGGCAAACTCAACGCTTAAACCCTGAGCCGTTTCACTGTCGGCCATACGGCGAAGCTCACGATAAACCGTTACCGGCGCACCGCCGACAAACTGAAACTGACGGATGTGCCAGCGCGCCGCCCAGGCAGACACGGCGGGCGCGGTTTCCTTCAGCTCTTTGCCGCTTTCGTCGTCCAGCTCGCCGTCGAGCGCGTAGCCGTCAATGTTTTTGGAGATGTACTTAGCCACATAGCCGGTCGCGCTGCCTTTCTCTGGATCGATAGCCTCAGCATGAAAGCGGGCCTTTCTGGCTTTGTCCGTGGTCAGTTCGTAGCTATCCTGCTGATACGCGTAATCGCAGATCACCTGCCGCACGCGCTGCACGTCTTCCGGGCGCATGAACATCAGCATATGCCAGTGGGGCGTACCGTCGTGATGCGGCTCGGCCACGCGAATGCCGAAAATGCGGATCTCTTCCCGATGCAGTTTGGCGCGGACTTTCTGCCAGACGTTGCAGAGATAGCGCTGCGTTTCCGCCGGGCTGGCACCGCTCCATTTGCGGTTGCGATAGCCGGTCTTGATTGTGGCGTGATAGCGGGCGGGCGCGGTCAGCGTATAGAAATCGCCGACAAAGCCCATATCGTTGCAAATATTTTCAAAGCCACGAATGCGGGTCATCAGCTCACAGCGACGGATCGCCGGGTTTGCCACGCTGCCGTCGTAATTTTCAATCAGGCTGATGCGATTGCCTTCCTCGTCTTCCAGCTCCATGCCCTTGAGGAATTCACGTGTGCGGCGTTTCTGCTCGCGCCACTCGTTTACGGTCATGGTGCTGGCGTAAGGCGTATGCTTTTTGCTGACGTTGGCGAGTGCGATCTGCAGGTGTTCACGCCATGAGGAAGCCACGCGGCGCAGGCGGCCTTTCCACCATTTTTCAGTCTGCATACGCATGATCGCAGGCGTCACGTCTTCCGGGCAGAAAATACGCGAGGTAACTTTCTCCCACAGTGGCGGGGTCTGCTTCAGTTCGCGGGTGATGGTCGCTGCCGTCATGTACACGCGGTGCGTGTATTTATAGTCTGATTCATCCTCAGACTGGCCGTGCGCCTGCACCATTTCCGCCAGAATAAAGCTGGCGATATCCCCGGCCAGCAAATCCACGTCGGCACGGGCCAGATCCGGTAGGCGGTTAAAGCGGTTCATCAGCTCCCATAGCGTACCCGCCGCACCGGCTGCGCCCGTTTTATCAGTGGCATTACCCGTCAGTAGCGTAAAGGTGCCAGCGCTCATTTCACCGAGGTGATATTGCGAGCTAACGCTTTCAACGCGTGGCAATGTGCGCTCAACGAAAGTTTTCGTTAAGTACGCATTGGCACGGGCTGTGCCGTGAGTTTTCTCCAGCTCACCGGTGCGACGCTTTACATCCAGCTGTACAAGCGTCGGCTGCTTCTCCAATAAATCCTGCGCACGTGACAAAGCCGCAATCATCCGACTGCGGCTGTGCTCTTCTTCATAAGTGCGATAAGGACTGGCGATCGCTTCCCGTGGAGCGTTCCACGGGTAAGCATATTCCTGCATCATTGCGCGCTGACCTGACGGTATCTGCTTTGCAGCTCGTCCATTTCCTGACAGGTCACGCAACGGGTAACGCCCTGAACGGCGCGGCGGCGCGCTTCAGGGATAGGCGCATCGCAGTCTTCGCAAAAAGAGGCACTGACCGTTAGCGGTCGATAAATTACCTGGGCGATATTACGCGCCAGCATTTCTTCAGTGCGCAGCTGCACCAGATCCATTGAGTCGGCCATCAGTGCAGCTCCTTCGATTCATTAGTGTAACGCTCGGCCTCACGGCGGATAAGTTCGGCGGCCTCGGTGCCGTTCAGTTCTTGCTGATGGATATATACGGCCAGCTCAACAAGGCGGTCGGAAACGGCCAGCGCACGGTCTTTACGCTCTTCAATGCGGGCCTTATTCAGCAGCGCGGTCAGCGCCTCTGTTTCGCTGTCAAAATTGCGGGTTTCGATATTTCTCATTTTTCTTTTTCCTGAAGGCGGGCAAAGGGATGCCCGACGGGTTGACGTCATTTATTTAAAAAGAGTGATTAATTGGGCAGCGTCATTCTCTTGGGAAATAAGCTCACAACTGCACGAAAATGGTTCATCGCACGGATAAGCGCGCTTCTTTCATCAGTGGTCAGCTCACTGAAATCAAGTTCGTGCCGCTCAGTCCGAATATTCGCCAGATAGAAAATGGCGCTTAATGCCCGCTTGTTTTCCTGATAGTTCCGGTCAGTGGTATCGCGCATTTCATCAAAAAAGCGGGTGATATCTTTTCCGCAATCGTTGCCCCAAAATTTAGATCGCAGCTCGGCAACGTGATTTAGTCCGGCCACTCTCGCGCCCGTTTTTATTTCAGCCAGTGCTGCTTCAGCTTCGATAGCCATGATTTACCTCTTTTGCTTACTGCCATATTTCCGGCGGGTTGTTGCTTGCTTAATGTCGGGTGCCAGCGCTGGCCTTCTTTAGTCATAATCCAGCCATGACCGTATGCGGGCAGCGGGCTTCGACGCTTCAGTAGCGCAGCCATTGAAATTGTCATAATTAACTCAGTCCGATGGAGGCACCGAGGCCGCTAATTGCATCAACGGTGTTAGCCAAGGCGGGATTAGAATGCACGCGGGCGTGAACGCTTAAACCGATCAGCGACAGGCAACGGATGCCTGCATTGATGTTTTCCATAAACGCGTTTTTACAGGAAGGCGTCATTTTCTGGCCTGACACAGCAGCAGCGGCCACCTTCCCTATTTCCGACGTTGCCTGCAAAACGTAGTGCGTCATGCGTTCGGCTTTGGCCTCATTAACCGGCACCGCTGGCATGCATTTCATTTGTGCCAGCAAACCATCTATCAGCGTTGCGTCCTCGGTAACGTCGGTAATCGCCGCTATCTCCATCGCAGTAAGCTGATGCGCCTGTTCCGGGTTCAGCTTGTTACGCAGCGTCTGGTGATTCATCCCCAACCTGTCGGCCAGCTCACGAATGTTATGGCGGCTGGCAAAAGCCTGACAGGCGTTATCGAAGTGCGGTTGTATGGAAACCTGATAATCAAACATGATTCGCTTCATCCTAGCTGATACGATCTTTTCACGCCTGAAGTGAGACGTTGCATTCACTTAGCGCCTGAATAGTCAGCGCCGCCATGTTCACTTCGACTAAAGCCTTTTTCTGCTTTCCTTTAGCCTTGATAGGCAGTTTTCCGTATTCAATCAGGTTTTTAGCTGTCTCTTTGTTGGTGCCTGTCCTGCGGCAGTACTCATCCAGCGGCAGATAAGGTTCGGGTATCACAATTGTAATGTTGGGACGCATGGGGCAAACTCCGTTGGTTAATCCGATAGGTCAATATCGGGCAATAAGCGTTAATACTTCCTTAAACCTACAAAGCGAAGTTTAAACTCACTTCGTGAAAACTTGCAAGGTCAAACTTTCGTGAACCTACAAATTAACTTCACTCAGGGCGGAGCTGCGGTACTGGATCGGGTTATCGAAGCGTACGGTTTTAGTACAAAACTTGCTCTGGCCGACCACCTTGGGATCGCAAGTAGTAGTCTCGCCAATCGTTATAAGCGTGACTTTTTCCCTGCTGATGTTGTGGTGAGATGTATGGCGGAAACAGGTGCGACGCTGGAATGGCTGGTTACGGGTCAGGGGCTTAAGCACAGCGACGGCGAGCTGGATGTTTTAAATTTACCGCGTCATAAAATTGTTGATGGGCAGCTTTTCGATGACGGCAGTTTTATGATTGATAAGAACGCATTCTTGCCGGGAAAGGCCTTACCAAAAGATCCTGTCTGCGTGGTGGAAGGCTCAACGCAGTACATTATCGATAAAGATTTTGGCGAAATTTACGACAATAACTGGTTGATTGAGATTGAAGGTAAAACCAGCGTAAGAGTACTTACACGTATCCCTGTTAAAAAAGTGCGCGTGTCCAGCGTTGGCGCAGGAGCATCTTTCGACTGCTCACTTGATGAAATCAATATAATCGGCCGCGTCGCTCTGACGATAAGCTAGCTCAACATTGGATAGTTCAGGCTGTATACAGGCAACAGAAACAATAGGTATTGAATAACTAATTATGCCAGTCAGAAAGCTCCCCAACGGTCAATGGATCGCTGATTTCTACACTATTGACCGTAGCAGCGGAAAAGAAGGTAAGCGCGTCCGCAAGAAGTTTGCGACCAAAGGCGAAGCCCTGGCGTTTGAAAGCTATACGCTTGAGAAAATAGAAGCGGCTCCTTGGTTGGGTGAAGCGAAAGAAACGCGCCGCTTAACTGACCTGGTAGAACTTTGGTTCAGCCGTCACGGTATTACGCTCAAAGATGGTGAAAAGCGTAAAGCTGCTATGACGTGGGCGTGTGAATGTATGGGCTATCCGCTTGCAGCAGAATTCAATGCACAGCTTTTCACTTCCTATCGAGCTAAACGGCTTGAAGGTCATTTCGCCCGCACTAAGCGGATAAGTAAAGTTGCGCCGCGCACTTTGAATCTGGAACTGGCTTATTTTCTTGCCGTCTTTAATGAACTTAAAAGGTTAGGCGAATGGACGTTACCGAATCCTCTTGAGAACGTCCGCCATTTTCGTATCGACGAAAGCGAAATGGCTTACCTGACCGCAGAGCAAATCGCACTATTGTTAAACGCGTGCGAAGCCAGTTCGGCTAAAGACCTGCTGATGATCGTGAAGCTATGCCTGGCAACCGGCGCGCGATGGAGTGAGGCGGAAGGCCTGAAACGTTCGCAGGTTTCAGGGCAGCGTATTACCTTTGTCAAAACCAAAGGGAAGAAGAATCGCACAATTCCCATTTCCCCAGCTTTGGCCGAAGAATTGCCTAAGAAGAACGGCGCGCTTTTCACACCTTGCTATTACGCGTTCCGTTCAGCTTTGGATCGAGCCGGAATCGAGCTGCCTGATGGGCAAATGACGCACGTGCTGCGTCATACCTTCGCCAGTCACTTTATGATGAATGGCGGGAACATTTTGGTACTGCAGCGGATACTCGGCCATACCGATATCAAAATGACGATGCGTTATGCGCATTTTGCGCCCGATCACTTTGAAGATGCCGTTAAGCTCAACCCTTTGGAAATGTGTCGCAAAAGTGTCGCTGAAGATTAGGTTTATTGCCCTATATTGCCTTATATTAACTTCATAACTTATTGATTTTAAGGTAAGTCATTGTTTTTATATAGCGCCTGATAGTTCTCATAATCGCTTGGTCGCTGGTTCAAGTCCAGCAGGGGCCACCAGATTTATCAAGGACTTACGTTAATAGCGTAGGTCCTTTTTGTTTTCCAGGATATCTATAGGATATTTTGGGCGGGGATTTACAGTGTTCAACAGGTACTGTATGACCGGCCACGAGCTTGTTTTTATCAAAGGACTTTTGCATCTCCTTCAGGATGGTGAAGAACGGCCGCAGATTACCCTTGCCGTCGGCGGTATTTACACCCAGCTCTTTTATCGCCTTTCCCGCTTCGCCGGTTGGCGCCTGCACGCGCAGCAGCATGGCGCGGATGCCCGTCCCGGCCATGCTGCCGGTCGTGCCGTTGTTTGCCAGCGATCCAATCATCGCCGCCGTCTGTTCGGCGCTGACCTTCGCATTTTTAGCCACCGACGCGACGTAGGGCATGGCGTCGCTCAGGTCGTCGAATTTAGTCGCAGTTTTGTTGAGCGTCGCGGATATCACGTCACCCAGGTGCGCAACCTCGCTGTTAGCCAGACCAAAAGCGTTTTTGGTGCTCATCAAAAGCTCGGCGCTTTCCTCCATCGTGCGGTTGTTCGCCAGCGACATATTCAGCGTTACCGGCGTAGCCGCCTTGATGTCGTCAACGCTTGCGCCCGATTTGGCGATAACGATCTGCGCCTGCGCGGCGTCGTTGGCCGAGGCCGCCGTGTTGTCGCCGATGCTGCGCGCCTGGGTGCGCAGCGACTGAAAGTCAGCGGAGTTTTTATCAAGGCCGAGCGTCGCCTGCAGCGTGGAGTTAGCCAGCGCAAAGTCGTAGCCCGGACGCAGGATGGAGGAAGCCGCGACCGCGCCAACCGTGGCGGCACCGACACCAGCCGCGCCAACGTTGCGCATTTTCGCCGACATTTCCTGGCCCTTGCGGTAGCGCTCGCTGGTCTGGTTCAGCCGCTCCTGCTGCTGACCCAGGCGCTGCAACTCCATTTTCTGACGGCTCAGGCTGACGGTTGCCTGGGCGGCGGCCGTTTTCAACCGCTGCTGCTCGCTGCCGAGGCTTTTCGTGGAGATCCCGGCGGCGTTCAGCGCCTCGCGCTGCTGCTGTACCGACAGGCGCAGGCCGTTGATTTTGGTCTGCAGCGCGCTGGCGGCCTGCCGCGCTTTCTCCAGTGCGCGGGCCTGCGCCGTGGTGGGTTTTTCCGTGTTCCTGAACGCGACGGCCAGCGCGGCCGCTTCGGCTTTGGCGTCCTTCAGGCTCTGCTGCGTGACCGCAAGCTGGCCGCTCGTCTTGCGAAATCCGTCAATTTTCGCCGCCTGCGCTTCCAGCTCCTTCAGGCTGCTTTGCGTTTCGCGGATGCCGCCCGCCAGCGCTTTTGTCTGGTTCTGAATGGCTTTAAACGGACGCGACGCCTGGTCTACCGCCTTCAGCAGCACCTGCAACTTGAGGTTATTCATCGGTCTTTACTCCGCTGCGCACGACAGCCTTGTGCCGCCAGTCGATAAGCTCGCCCAGCGGCATGGCGTACATTTCAGACGGCGGCCAGTGAAACACGGTGGCTATGTCCGCCATCAGCTCGTTAACGGTCAGCGTTTTGGGCCAGCTTACTCGTCCGACTTCGGCGACAAAAAACCGATCACCTTACCGGCCAGCGTAATCAGGTCGGCCGGATCGAGGTTCAGGCATTCCGCCTTTGTCAGCGTCGGCAGCGTGATGCGCGGCAGCACGGTAATCAGCGCGTCCACGTCCGAGCCTGCAAGGTCGGCCAGGCGGGTTCCACGCAGAGCGCCGGAGTTGGGTTTAATCACTTCAATAGTGTTGATTGCCTGCTCGCCGCGCATAACCGGGGTTTCCAGGGTGACGATGTTTTCTTTGTTTTCCATGATTGTTCTCTTTTTTAAGTCGGGGTAAGGCCAGCGCCGGGCACTGGCGGTCAGTTAAACGAGGCCGATATTTTTGCGGCGCTGCTCCAGACGGTCGGTGCCGTTGACCTTCTCCACCATGTTGATGGTGTCGATTTCAATCAGTTCCTTGCCGTTAAAGGTCATCTTGTAATAGGTGCATTTGGTGGTAATTTTGGTTTCGGTGTCCTCGCCCTGTTTGGCCTCGCCAAAATCAAACGCCTGATGCTTGCCGCGCACCTCAATCTCCACCGGGATTTCCTCGCCGGTGTCGTCGCGCTGGTACGAACCGGTAAAGCGCAGCGGCACGGACGTTGCTCCCCACTGCGTCAGCACCAGTTCATCGATACCGCCGATGCTCCATTCCATATCCAGCGCGTCGTCATCCAGGCCCATATCGATATGCGCCGCGCCGCTCATGCCGCCGCCCCGGAAAGCGTCAAGCTTGCGGCTCAGCTTCGGCAGCGTGACGCTGGTCACGACGCCCTGATAGCTGTTTGAGTCGTTAAAGAGGTTCATCCCCTTGAGTTTTCTTGGCAGTGCCATTTTTCAGTCCTCAGCTGTTAACGGACGCGGCGAAGTTCGCCAGATAGGAGTCGGTAATACGCTGGCGCAGGGTTAAATCTTCCAGCGGCGGCACCGGCGTGTAGTCGTAGTCAATCGACAGCTTGCCCGCCTTCAGGGTGTCCTTGTCGTTGGCCGCCTCGTCATACCAGCAGGACGCGCCCAGCAGATAACCGGCGTTGACCAGCTCGCGGAATTTTGCATTGATGCCCGCGATAATCTCGCGCACCAGTACTGGCGTCAGCGGCTTGTCGTTGGCCCACATATGCGCCTCGGCCATCGTGTCGGCCAGTACCTGCGCGGTGCGGGTGTAGTTCTCAAAGGCAAAAAGCGGATCGTCGCTGCAGGTGCGGTTGCCCCAGAAGCGAAAGCCGTCCTTGCGGATAAGCGTGGTCACGCAGGCTTCATTCAGCAGGTCAGCGTCGGTGCCGGTCTGCTGCAAGTCCCAGAAAACGCCCGCCGAAATACCGGTGACGCCGTTCACGCCGACGTTAGAAAGCGTTTTGTGCCAGCCGATGTCGTTGTCGATTCTGGCGCGCAGGCCCAGCGCACGCGCCGTGGCGTACGCGGTTTCTGATGCGTTGGCCGTGGTGTTCCAGGCGATAAAGTCCGGCCAGATAACCATTATTTCGCGCTGGCTGAAGTTTTCGCGGTACTTCATGGCATCGGAAACGGTTTTGCAGTTCCACGCCGAGACGTAACAGAAGGCGCGCAGCTGCTGCGCGATGCTGGCAAGTGCGGTCGCCACATCCAGCGAGTCGAGGCCCGGCACGCCGAGAATGCGCGGCTTGACGTCAAGCTGGGTCTGCGCGCTTAGCAGCGCCTTCATGCCGGTGTACTGGCCGTTTTCGTCGGTGGTGCCGATGATATTGGAGATGGTTTCCGCTTCGGTCGCGCCTTCAGCCACGCGCACCACGACGGTGACGGGCTTTGACTGGTCGGCAATCGCCTGCAGGGACGCGGCCAGCGTGCCTTTTTTACCGGCTTTGGCAATACCGGCCTGCACGTTGGTCAGGAGTACCGGCGTGTTCAGCGGGAACGCGGTCGCGTCGGCATCGTCGGCGGTACAGACCAGCCCGACAATTGCCGTGGAGACTGTGGAAATGGTGCGCGTGCCGTCGTTAATTTCGACGACGCGGACACCGTGATGATAATCAGACATCTGATGCACTCCGTGTAATGGGTGCGCTCAGATTGCCCTTACTTTCTGATATATGCAGCTTTACGGTGTTTACTCAGACATCACAAAACAGGAAGAAAGTAGCACAACAATTTTACGTCCTTTCGAGCTACGTCCTTCTTTCAAAAAGCACCAAATCCGTTAACATACAGTAACATCAAGCTAATAATTCCCAGCAGACAATGCTATCTTCTACTAACATAAGGCAAGGAAACATGCTTAGATTTCTGGTTCTAATTTTCTTTTCCATGACGGGCTGTACATATCCCGTTAGCTCTAGTAGTACTGAAATAACAAACAACCTCCCTACATCAGAAAACACAAGCGTACAAAAAAAAGACAATAGTTTACTAGGAAATATAACCGGAAAATTCAACAAAATATTTCAGAGTAAAGAAGACCTTAATTTAAAATCAATCAATGAATTAAAAAAACAAATTACTGAATTAAAAGTTAGCATAGCCAACATAAAAATAATCGGCACACCTACACCTACACCTACACCTACACCTACACCTACACCTACACCTACACCTACACCTACACCTACACCTACACCGGTAGAGAAACCAGCTGAACATGGCAATGATATAAGTAATCGATTATTCGAAATCAAAGATACTCTAGTTAAAATAAACAACACTCTTAATATTCCTTACATGGAAAGGAAATGGACAGAGAATATAAAGGCAGCGCTACCCCCACTTGCAGCTATATTTATTTTCTTTTGGGGGTTGCTGAACTTAAGGATATCTGAAGCGCGCGCAAAAATGTCTTTTATATTACCTTTAATAGATAAATCCTCTAAAGCAATCAGTGCTGCATACACTAAAATAGATTCAGTATCTCCCCTTGACAATGGAGATATAACCAAAATCATAGAACCCATCATTCAAATAAAAGAATTTCTGAATGAAAAAGGATTTGTTGAGCTAATCATAGAATCTAATTACCAAACTTTTAAGCTAGTAATGATGAACATGCCCTCAAACATTAAAACCGAAGTAAGGGGAAGAGATTTATTTAACAAATATTTAGCCAGCACCATAGGTCAATCCGGCCTTGATAATATAAAAGCCGTTCTAACTGAGCAGTATAACTCAGCACTAAGTGAAGTGCTTGAATATGATAAAAAAGGAACAAAATTTATTACATGGCTTAAAAGAACGTTGATTGCCTTAGCCTTTGTATTTATTTTATCTGTATACTTTTACGCTAACGCAGCGTAAGAGTATATAACTAAGGCCACTCCTGTGGCCTTAGTTTTTCACTCAATAATTAGCTTCCTCTTCATTTATAAGGATTGGAAACCCATATTTGTCCACTCTAAGCATTTTACCCTTAGGAATTTCTGTATATATAAAAAACCAGTTATCGTCGGCCAGCTCAACAGCCCCGGTCAGGTCATGCATACCGGGAATAGCTTCAGTCATGGTTACAGGATTAAACAGGCGCACAATATACTCTCCATGAAAATGAGGATCCGGAAGCCGTACCGTCAAACATCTGGCAGCGGGCTTTAAAACCGGTTTTGGTGACTGTCTGGTCTATCACCATTGATGTATGTAAAACGTTGGTTGAACCCGGATCGCTTGCCAGACGCTCGGCGATGCTGATGTAAAGCGATCCGGCGGGCAGCGCAATGGGATAGGTGACGGTAGCCAGCCCGTTAACCATTGAGGAAGGCGAATAACCGTAAGCCTCTACGGCACCGTCCGACCAGACCACCCAAACACCGTTGGCATTCTTTCCCCGGCTGACCACAAACTTTGCATCACCCAGACCGAGGTTTTTAAGCAGCTGCGTCACCAGTCCGGCGTCCTTAATTTCCGCCAGCGCATTGGCCGTTTGCAGGTACTGCTTGTGCAGATTGGCGGCGGCAACGTGCGCGGCCAGCGCCTTATCGGCATAAGCCTTTACCTCAATCACCGCGCTGTCCACGTACTGCCGCGTTGCCAGCACCACGGCAGGGTCGATTTTCAGCGTGACCGCGCTTGTGCTGTTGACGATTAAAATCATGCGCACCGTCTGCGTGCGACCGCTGCCCTCGGCGAGCTGCGGCTTGTAGGTTTCCGCGCAGTTAGCCACGGCGATCAGCACGCCGTCGGCGTCAAACAGCCCGATTTCGCGTATCCAGAAACCGCCCTCGCTTTCGGGAATGATCTGCTCGGCAATAATCTGGCTGCTGTTGGCCGCGTCAACCGTCAGCGCATTAAGCGAGGCCCGGCGTTTTTCACCGATAAGCTTTGTCTGCGCCGCGTCGGGCGTGGGCAGCGTGCCGCCGCCGTCGCCTACGGCCATTTCGGTAATCTGGATTTTCGTTCCCAGCGCGGCGGCATTGGCAAGCTTTGCCGCGCCCTGGCTGGTCAG
>NZ_JBHDVM010000022.1:26832-28946 GCF_042610525.1 Pantoea sp. sgz302252 | reverse complement strand
GTTGTTACCCTGATCCACCCAATCGCAATGGACGACGGTCTGCGTTTCGCAATCCGCGAAGGCGGCCGTACCGTTGGTGCAGGTGTTGTTGCTAAAGTTATCGCTTAATCGCTGATAATATTTGACGCAACGCACAAGAAGAGGGCATCATTTGATGCCCTTTTTGCACGCTGTAACATAGAACCTGGCTCATCAGTGATTTTCAACCATAATCATTGCTGAGGCAGGCTCTGTTGCACGGCGTTATATGCCGAGTTTCGCCTGAGCGCATTATTCGGTTCGGTTGCCGCGTATTTACGGGGCAAAATAGTTTCTGATCTATTGTGGCAGGTTGGTTTATGAGTGCTAATACCGAAGCTCAAGGGAGCGGGCGCGGACTGGAAACGGTAAAATGGTTAGCGGTGGCGCTGCTGCTGCTCGTGGCCGTTGTCGGCAACTACTATTATCGTGACATTACCCTCCCGCTGCGCGCGCTGGCCGTAGTCATCCTGATCGCAGCAGCAGGTGGTATCGCGCTGCTGACGACGAAGGGCAAAGCAACGTTGGCTTTTGCCCGCGAAGCGCGCACGGAAGTTCGCAAGGTTATTTGGCCGACTCGTCAGGAAACGTTGCATACCACGTTAATCGTTGCCGCGGTTACTGCCGTGATGTCACTGATTTTGTGGGGACTGGATGGTATTCTGGTCCGTCTGGTATCGTTTATCACTGGCCTGAGGTTCTGAGATGTCTGAAGCTCCAAAAAAGCGCTGGTACGTCGTTCAGGCGTTTTCCGGCTTTGAAGGCCGTGTAGCCCAGTCGCTGCGCGAGCATATCAAATTACATAACATGGAAGAGCTTTTTGGCGACGTCATGGTGCCAACCGAAGAAGTGGTTGAAATCCGTGGCGGACAGCGTCGCAAAAGCGAACGCAAGTTCTTCCCGGGCTATGTTCTGGTTCAAATGGTCATGAACGACGCAAGCTGGCACCTGGTGCGTAGCGTACCGCGCGTCATGGGATTCATTGGCGGTACTTCCGATCGTCCGGCACCTATTAGCGATAAAGAAGTCGACGCGATTATGAACCGTCTGCAGTCCGCTGGCGATAAGCCTCGTCCAAAAACCCTGTTCGAACCAGGCGAAATGGTGCGCGTCAACGACGGCCCGTTTGCCGACTTCAACGGTGTGGTGGAAGAAGTGGACTACGAAAAAAGCCGCCTGAAAGTTTCTGTTTCCATCTTTGGCCGCGCTACGCCGGTCGAGCTGGATTTCGGCCAGGTCGAGAAAGGCTGACCAGGCAGTAAGAAACCGGATACTGGTTGCAAAAGGCGCGAAATTGCCCTACAATTTCGCGCCTTTTGTTTTTATGCGCCCGGCGCGTAAAATATTAATCACGGGGAGCTCTTTACCGAGCGATTGCACCCAATAGAGGAAATATCATGGCTAAGAAAGTACAAGCCTACGTCAAGCTGCAGGTTGCAGCCGGTATGGCAAACCCAAGCCCGCCAGTTGGTCCAGCTCTGGGTCAGCAGGGTGTTAACATCATGGAATTCTGTAAAGCGTTTAACGCCAAAACAGAATCCCTGGAGAAAGGCCTGCCGACTCCGGTTGTTATTACCGTTTATTCTGACCGTTCTTTCACCTTCGTTACCAAAACGCCTCCGGCAGCAGTACTGCTGAAGAAAGCGGCTGGTATCAAGTCTGGTTCCGGCAAGCCGAACAAAGACAAAGTAGGTAAAGTATCACGTACTCAGGTACGTGAAATCGCAGAAACTAAAGCTGCGGACATGACTGGTGCTGACATTGAAGCGATGACTCGCTCAATCGAAGGTACTGCTCGTTCCATGGGCCTGGTAGTAGAGGATTAATACATGAAACTGACCAAGCGCATGCGCGTGATCCGTGACAAAGTTGATGCTACCAAGCAGTACGACATCAACGAAGCTGTAGCTCTGCTGAAAGAACTGGCCACCGCTAAGTTCGTAGAAAGCGTTGACGTAGCTGTAAACCTGGGCATCGATGCTCGTAAATCTGACCAGAACGTGCGCGGTGCTACCGTACTGCCACACGGTACCGGTCGTTCAGTACGCGTTGCCGTATTTACCCAGGGCGCAAACGCCGAAGCTGCTAAAGCAGCT
>NZ_JBHDVM010000022.1:0-26803 GCF_042610525.1 Pantoea sp. sgz302252 | reverse complement strand
GGCAGAGCAGATCAAAAAAGGCGAAATGAACTTTGACGTGGTTATCGCTTCTCCGGATGCGATGCGCGTTGTTGGCCAGCTGGGCCAGGTTCTGGGCCCACGCGGTCTGATGCCAAACCCGAAAGTAGGCACCGTTACCCCTAACGTTGCTGACGCGGTTAAAAACGCTAAAGCGGGCCAGGTTCGCTATCGTAACGACAAAAACGGCATCATCCATACCACTATCGGTAAGGTTGATTTCGAGTCCGATAAGCTGAAAGAAAACCTGGAAGCCCTGCTGGTTGCGCTGAAAAAAGCGAAACCTTCTCAGGCAAAAGGCGT
Source organism: Pantoea sp. sgz302252 (assembly GCF_042610525.1). Lineage (GTDB taxonomy): Bacteria > Pseudomonadota > Gammaproteobacteria > Enterobacterales > Enterobacteriaceae > Erwinia. The sequence goes on along the minus strand of NZ_JBHDVM010000022.1, from coordinate 26,482 downwards.
TTTCATCAAGAAAGTTAGCATCTCCACCACTATGGGTGCAGGTGTAGCGGTTGATCAGGCTGGCCTGAACGCGGCAACTAACTAATCTGCTTTACGCGGGCGAAATTTTCTACTAGAATCTTACGCCCGTTGTTCTGCAATTGCGCAGAACCAGAATTTTCGGTTGGAGCCTGGCCTTATCCAGGCCTCCGTCCAAGACCGCAGGTGTTTCGCAAGAGACTTAATTTCCTGCGTAGACGGTGACAGAACCTGAAGAATATTTTTATAGTCTTTGCTGGATTCTGCTCACCGTGTTTGAGCGCCTGCTTACAGTAATGTTCGCAGGTGATGTGAGTTCCGGAGGAATCCTTCTCCGGTCAAAATCCAGGAGCAAAAGCTAATGGCATTAAATCTTCAAGACAAACAAGCGATTGTTGCTGAAGTCACCGAAGTAGCCAAAGGCGCGCTGTCTGCGGTAGTTGCGGATTCCCGCGGCGTGACCGTAGACAAAATGACTGAACTGCGTAAAGCAGGTCGTGAAGCTGGCGTTTACATGCGTGTTGTTCGCAACACCCTGCTGCGCCGCGTCGTTGAAGGAACTCAGTTTGAGATCCTGAAAGACACGTTTGTTGGTCCGACCCTGATTGCATACTCTATGGAACACCCGGGCGCTGCTGCTCGTCTGTTCAAAGAGTTCGCGAAAGCGAATGCAAAATTTGAGGTCAAAGCTGCGGCCTTTGAAGGTGAGCTGATCACGGCGGCGAATATCGACCGTCTGGCAACTCTGCCAACTTACGAAGAAGCGCTGGCACGTCTGATGTCGACCATGAAAGAAGCCGCTGCAGGCAAACTGGTCCGCACCCTGGCTGCCGTACGCGACGCCAAAGAAGCTGCTTAAGCTTTTTGCCCGTTGCACTTTTACGTATAAACTATTTCTGATTCACAGGAACAATTGTCATGTCTATCACTAAAGATCAAATTCTGGAAGCAGTAGCGGCTATGTCTGTAATGGACGTTGTTGAGCTGGTTTCCGCTATGGAAGAAAAATTCGGCGTTTCTGCTGCTGCTGCTGTAGCTGTTGCTGCAGGCCCGGCTGAAGCTGCTGAAGAAAAAACTGAGTTCGACGTTGTACTGAAAGCTATCGGCGCTAACAAAGTTGCCGTGATCAAAGCAGTACGTGGCGCAACTGGTCTGGGCCTGAAAGAAGCTAAAGACCTGGTTGAGTCTGCACCTGCTGCCCTGAAAGAAGGCATCAGCAAAGACGACGCAGAAGCTCTGAAGAAATCCCTGGAAGAAGCTGGCGCGGAAGTTGAAGTTAAATAAGCCAGGCTTTCAGTTTGCAGCCTGAGTTAATCGGGCTGACGGCTGGTGACTTTTTGGTCACCAGCCTTTTTGCGCTGTAGAGCATCAGTGATGTTTCACACCGTTTAGTCACTGATTTGCTTAATGTCTTTTTCTATCGACGCCTTAATATACTGCTTTCCCGCAGGGTTCCCTGCCTTGCACGGCAATGAAATGATTTAAGAGTGATAGAAAGAGGTATTACGGAAGCTGTTCATTCCGACCCAACAAAATAGTGTTGCATGAACTGTCCCCCCTGGACGGACAGCGAGGTTCTACTTTTCAGCGAGCTGAGGAACCCTATGGTTTACTCCTATACCGAGAAAAAACGCATTCGTAAGGATTTTGGAAAACGTCCGCAGGTTCTGGACATTCCTTATCTCCTTTCTATCCAGCTTGACTCGTTCCAGAAGTTCATCGAGCAAGATCCGGAAGGTCAATATGGTCTGGAAGCGGCATTCCGTTCTGTATTCCCAATTCAAAGCTATAGCGGTAATTCTGAGCTGCAGTACGTCAGCTACCGCTTAGGCGAGCCTGTCTTTGATGTAAAAGAGTGTCAGATCCGTGGCGTCACGTATTCTGCTCCTCTGCGCGTAAAACTGCGCCTGGTGATCTACGAGCGTGAAGCGCCGGAAGGCACCGTGAAGGACATCAAAGAGCAGGAAGTCTACATGGGCGAAATTCCGCTCATGACCGATAACGGTACCTTTGTCATCAACGGTACAGAGCGTGTTATCGTTTCTCAGCTGCATCGTAGTCCTGGCGTCTTCTTCGACAGCGATAAGGGTAAAACCCACTCTTCGGGTAAAGTGCTGTATAACGCACGTATCATCCCTTACCGTGGTTCCTGGTTAGACTTTGAGTTTGACCCGAAAGACAACCTGTTCGTTCGTATTGACCGTCGCCGCAAACTGCCAGCGACCATTATTCTGCGCGCGCTGAACTATACCACTGAGCAGATCCTGGATTTGTTCTTTGAGAAAGTTGTTTACGAAATTCGTAACAACAAGCTGCAGATGGAGCTGGTGCCAGAGCGCCTGCGCGGTGAGACTGCCTCCTTCGATATCGAAGCAAACGGCACCGTCTACGTCGAAAAAGGCCGCCGCATCACGGCACGCCATATTCGTCAGCTGGAAAAAGATGGCGTTGAGCACATCGAAGTTCCGGTTGAATATATCGCGGGTAAAGTCGTCGCTAAAGATTACATCGACGAAAGCACCGGCGAGTTGATCGTTGCCGCGAACATGGAGCTGTCGCTGGATCTGCTGGCTAAACTGAGTCAGTCCGGTCACAAGCGCATCGAAACCCTGTTCACCAACGACCTGGATCACGGCCCGTACATCTCCGAGACCGTACGCGTCGACCCAACCACCGATCGCCTGAGCGCGCTGGTTGAGATCTACCGCATGATGCGTCCTGGCGAACCGCCAACGCGTGAAGCGGCTGAAAATCTGTTCGAGAACCTGTTCTTCTCTGAAGACCGCTATGACCTTTCTGCGGTTGGCCGCATGAAGTTCAACCGTTCTCTGCTGCGTGACGAGATCGAAGGTTCCGGTATCCTGAGCAAAGACGACATCATCGAAGTGATGAAGAAGCTCATCGGTATCCGTAACGGTATTGGCGAAGTGGATGATATCGACCACCTCGGCAACCGTCGTATCCGTTCCGTCGGCGAAATGGCTGAGAACCAGTTCCGTGTAGGTCTGGTACGTGTTGAGCGTGCGGTGAAAGAGCGTCTTTCTTTGGGCGATCTCGATACCCTGATGCCTCAGGATATGATCAACGCCAAGCCGATTTCTGCGGCAGTGAAAGAGTTCTTTGGTTCCAGCCAGCTGTCACAGTTTATGGACCAGAACAACCCGCTGTCTGAGATCACGCACAAGCGTCGTATCTCTGCACTTGGCCCGGGCGGTCTGACGCGTGAGCGCGCAGGCTTCGAAGTTCGAGACGTTCACCCGACTCACTACGGTCGCGTGTGCCCAATCGAAACGCCTGAAGGTCCAAACATCGGTCTGATTAACTCGCTGTCCGTGTACGCACAGACCAACGAGTACGGTTTCCTGGAAACCCCATACCGTCGCGTACGCGAAGGCGTGGTAACCGACGAAATTCATTACCTCTCTGCTATTGAAGAGGGTAACTACGTTATCGCTCAGGCTAACACCAACCTCGACGACGAAGGCCACTTCGTAGACGACCTGGTGACCTGCCGTAGCAAAGGCGAATCGAGCCTGTTCAGCCGCGACCAGGTTGACTACATGGACGTTTCCACCCAGCAGGTGGTTTCCGTCGGTGCGTCCCTGATCCCGTTCCTGGAGCACGATGACGCCAACCGCGCATTGATGGGTGCAAACATGCAACGTCAGGCGGTTCCTACTCTGCGCGCTGACAAGCCGCTGGTTGGTACCGGTATGGAACGCGCGGTAGCGGTTGACTCCGGTGTAACAGCCGTAGCGAAACGTGGCGGTACCGTCCAGTACGTTGACGCATCCCGTATCGTTATCAAAGTTAACGAAGACGAGATGTATCCGGGCGAAGCGGGCATCGACATCTACAACCTGACCAAGTACACCCGTTCGAACCAGAACACCTGCATCAACCAGATGCCGTGTGTGAACCTGGGCGAGCCAATCGAGCGCGGCGACGTGCTGGCAGATGGCCCGTCAACGGATCTGGGCGAACTGGCGCTGGGCCAGAACATGCGCGTGGCGTTCATGCCGTGGAACGGCTACAACTTCGAAGACTCCATTCTGGTCTCCGAGCGTGTGGTACAGGAAGATCGCTTTACCACCATCCATATTCAGGAACTGGCGTGCGTGTCCCGTGACACCAAGCTGGGGCCAGAAGAGATCACTGCCGACATCCCTAACGTGGGTGAAGCTGCGCTCTCCAAGCTGGATGAATCCGGTATCGTTTATATCGGTGCGGAAGTAACCGGCGGCGACATTCTGGTTGGTAAGGTAACGCCTAAAGGCGAAACCCAGCTGACGCCAGAAGAGAAACTGCTGCGCGCGATCTTCGGTGAGAAAGCGTCTGACGTTAAAGACTCTTCTCTGCGCGTGCCAAACGGCGTATCCGGTACCGTTATTGACGTACAGGTCTTTACCCGCGATGGCGTGGAAAAAGACAAGCGCGCGCTGGAAATCGAAGAGATGCAGTTGAAGCAGGCGAAGAAAGACCTGTCTGAAGAACTGCAGATCCTCGAAGCTGGCCTGTTCAGCCGTATCAACTACCTGCTGGTTTCCGGCGGCGTGGAAGCGGAAAAACTGGACAAGCTGCCGCGCGAGCGCTGGCTTGAACTGGGCCTGGCCGACGAAGAAAAACAGAGTCAGCTGGAGCAGCTGGCAGAGCAGTACGACGAGCTGAAGCACGAGTTTGAGAAGAAACTCGAAGCGAAACGCCGCAAAATCACTCAGGGCGATGACCTGGCACCTGGCGTGCTGAAAATCGTGAAAGTGTATCTGGCCGTTAAGCGTCAGATCCAGCCTGGTGACAAGATGGCAGGTCGTCACGGGAACAAAGGTGTTATCTCCAAGATCAACCCGATCGAAGATATGCCATACGATGAGAACGGCACGCCGGTCGATATCGTACTGAACCCGCTGGGCGTACCATCACGTATGAACATTGGTCAGATTCTGGAAACCCACCTGGGTATGGCTGCGAAAGGCATTGGCGAGAAAATTAACGCCATGCTGAAGCGTCAGGAAGAAGTGACCAAACTGCGTGAGTTTATTCAGCGCGCTTACGATCTGGGCACCGACGTGCGTCAGAAAGTAGACCTGAATACCTTCAGCGATGACGAAGTACTGCGTCTGGCAGAGAACCTGAAAAAAGGTATGCCAATCGCCACGCCAGTGTTTGACGGCGCGAAAGAGAGCGAGATCAAAGAGCTGCTGCAGCTCGGCGGCCTGCCTTCTTCCGGTCAGATTACCCTGTTCGATGGCCGTACCGGCGAGCAGTTCGAGCGTCAGGTTACCGTTGGCTACATGTACATGCTGAAGCTCAACCACTTAGTGGATGACAAAATGCACGCGCGTTCTACCGGTTCTTACAGCCTGGTTACCCAGCAGCCGCTGGGTGGTAAGGCGCAGTTCGGTGGACAGCGCTTCGGTGAGATGGAAGTGTGGGCGCTGGAAGCATACGGCGCCGCCTATACCCTGCAGGAAATGCTGACCGTGAAGTCTGATGACGTTAACGGCCGTACCAAGATGTATAAAAACATCGTTGACGGCAACCATCAGATGGAACCAGGCATGCCGGAATCCTTCAACGTACTGTTGAAAGAGATCCGCTCGCTGGGTATCAACATCGAGCTGGAAGACGAGTAAGCACTCGAATTTGTACTGGTTACGAGATGGCCTGGTTCGCCAGGCCGTCTTGAGAAGTCTCACTCCGACGGGAGCTAATCCGTGAAAGACTTACTTAAGTTTCTGAAAGCGCAAACTAAGACCGAAGAGTTTGATGCGATCAAAATTGCTCTGGCCTCGCCAGACATGATCCGTTCCTGGTCTTTCGGCGAAGTTAAAAAGCCGGAAACCATTAACTACCGTACGTTCAAACCAGAACGTGACGGGCTTTTCTGTGCGCGTATTTTCGGGCCGGTAAAAGATTACGAATGCCTGTGCGGTAAGTACAAGCGTTTAAAACACCGCGGCGTGATCTGCGAGAAGTGTGGCGTTGAAGTTACACAGACCAAAGTTCGCCGTGAGCGTATGGGCCACATTGAGCTGGCTTCGCCAACGGCACACATCTGGTTCCTGAAATCGCTGCCGTCACGCATCGGTTTACTGCTGGATATGCCGCTGCGCGATATCGAACGCGTGCTGTACTTCGAATCCTATGTGGTTGTTGAAGGCGGCATGACCAACCTTGAGCGCCGTCAGATCCTGACTGAAGAGCAGTATCTGGACGCGCTGGAAGAGTTCGGCGACGAGTTCGACGCGAAGATGGGCGCGGAAGCGGTTCAGGCCCTATTGAAAAACATGGATCTGGAGCAGGAGTGCGAGCAGCTGCGTGAAGAGCTGAACGAAACCAACTCCGAAACCAAGCGCAAGAAGCTGACCAAGCGTATCAAGCTGCTGGAAGCGTTCGTGCAGTCTGGCAACAAGCCAGAGTGGATGATCCTGACCGTGCTGCCTGTACTGCCACCGGATCTGCGTCCGCTGGTACCGCTGGACGGTGGTCGTTTCGCTACGTCAGATCTGAACGATCTGTATCGTCGCGTTATCAACCGTAACAACCGTCTGAAACGCCTGCTGGATCTGGCCGCGCCTGACATCATCGTACGTAACGAAAAACGTATGCTGCAGGAAGCGGTAGATGCGCTGCTGGATAACGGCCGTCGCGGTCGTGCCATCACCGGTTCTAACAAGCGTCCGCTGAAATCTTTGGCCGATATGATCAAAGGTAAGCAGGGTCGTTTCCGTCAGAACCTGCTCGGTAAGCGTGTTGACTACTCTGGCCGTTCCGTTATCACCGTTGGTCCATACCTGCGTCTGCACCAGTGTGGTCTGCCGAAGAAAATGGCGCTGGAGCTGTTCAAACCGTTCATCTACGGCAAGCTGGAGCTGCGTGGTCTTGCTACCACCATCAAAGCCGCCAAGAAAATGGTTGAGCGTGAAGAAGCCGTCGTCTGGGATATCCTGGATGAAGTGATCCGCGAACACCCGGTGCTGCTGAACCGTGCGCCAACGCTGCACCGTCTGGGCATCCAGGCGTTTGAGCCAGTACTGATCGAAGGTAAAGCTATTCAGCTGCACCCGCTGGTTTGTGCGGCCTATAACGCCGACTTCGATGGTGACCAGATGGCTGTTCACGTGCCGCTGACGCTGGAAGCCCAGCTGGAAGCACGCGCGCTGATGATGTCTACCAACAACATCCTGTCACCTGCGAACGGCGAGCCAATCATCGTTCCTTCTCAGGACGTTGTACTGGGTCTGTACTACATGACCCGCGACTGTGTTAACGCCAAAGGCGAAGGCATGGTGCTGACTGGTCCAAAAGAAGCCGAGCGTATTTACCGCGCTGGCCTGGCCTCTCTGCACGCTCGCGTTAAGGTGCGTATCACCGAGCACGAGAAGAACGAGCAGGGCGAATGGACTTCAAAAACCAGCCTGATCGACACCACCATTGGTCGTGCGATCCTGTGGATGATCGTGCCAAAAGGCCTGCCTTACTCCATCGTCAACCAGGCGCTGGGTAAGAAAGCGATCTCTAAGATGCTGAACACCTGTTACCGCATCCTGGGCCTGAAGCCAACGGTTATCTTTGCTGACCAGACCATGTACACCGGTTTTGCCTACGCGGCACGCTCCGGCGCGTCTGTAGGTATCGACGACATGGTGATCCCAGAGAAGAAAATCGAGATCATCAGCGAAGCGGAAACCGAAGTTGCCGAGATCCAGGAGCAGTTCCAGTCTGGTCTGGTAACCGCTGGCGAACGCTATAACAAAGTGATCGATATCTGGGCCGCGGCCAACGAACGCGTTGCGAAAGCGATGATGGAAAACCTCTCTACCGAAGTGGTCATCAACCGCGACGGTGAAGAAGAGCGCCAGGTTTCCTTCAACAGCATCTTTATGATGGCCGACTCCGGTGCTCGTGGTTCTGCTGCGCAGATCCGTCAGCTGGCCGGTATGCGTGGCCTGATGGCTAAGCCAGACGGCTCCATCATCGAGACGCCAATTACCGCGAACTTCCGTGAAGGTCTGAACGTACTCCAGTACTTCATCTCGACCCACGGTGCTCGTAAAGGTCTTGCGGATACCGCACTGAAAACCGCGAACTCCGGTTACCTGACTCGTCGTCTGGTAGACGTAGCGCAGGATCTGGTGGTGACCGAGGACGACTGTGGCACGCACGAAGGCATCATGATGACTCCGGTTATCGAAGGTGGCGACGTTAAAGAACCGCTGCGCGAACGCGTACTGGGTCGTGTGACTGCAGAAGACGTGCTGAAACCAGGCACGGCAGATATCCTGCTGCCGCGCAACACCCTGCTGCACGAACAGCAGTGTGACCTGTTGGAAGAGCATTCTGTCGACAGCCTGAAAGTTCGCTCCGTGGTTAGTTGTGAAACCGACTTCGGCGTGTGCGCCCACTGTTATGGACGCGATCTGGCGCGTGGTCACATCATCAACAAAGGTGAGGCCATCGGCGTTATCGCAGCACAGTCCATCGGTGAGCCGGGTACACAGCTGACGATGCGTACGTTCCACATCGGTGGTGCGGCATCTCGTGCGGCTGCTGAATCCAGCATTCAGGTGAAGAACAAAGGTACCATTAAACTCTCTAACGCCAAGTCGGTTACCAACTCCGCGGGCAAACTGGTTATCACCTCGCGTAACACCGAGCTGAAAATGATCGATGAATTCGGTCGTACCAAAGAGAGCTATAAGGTTCCTTACGGTTCTACCATGGCAAAAGGCGACGGCGAGCAGGTTGCAGCGGGCGAGACCGTAGCAAACTGGGATCCGCACACCATGCCGGTTATCACCGAAGTGAGCGGTTTCGTGCGCTTCACCGATATGATCGACGGCCAGACCATTACCCGTCAGACGGATGACCTGACCGGTCTTTCTTCTCTGGTGATCCTGGACAGTGCAGAACGTACTTCCGGCGGTAAAGATCTGCGTCCTGCGCTGAAAATCGTGGATGCTAACGGCAACGACGTAATGATCCCAGGCTCGGATATGCCTGCTCAGTACTTCCTGCCAGGTAAAGCGATTGTGCAGCTGGAAGACGGCGTGAAGATCAGCTCGGGTGATACCCTGGCTCGTGTTCCGCAGGAATCCGGCGGTACCAAGGACATCACCGGTGGTCTGCCACGCGTTGCTGACCTGTTCGAAGCGCGTCGTCCGAAAGAGCCGGCAATCCTGGCTGAAATCAGCGGCATCATTTCCTTCGGTAAAGAGACCAAAGGCAAGCGTCGTCTGGTTATCACCCCGGTTGACGGTAGCGATCCGTACGAAGAGATGATTCCGAAGTGGCGTCAGCTGAACGTGTTCGAAGGTGAACGCGTAGAGCGCGGCGACGTAGTCTCCGATGGCCCAGAGTCACCACATGACATTCTGCGTCTGCGTGGCGTGCATGCAGTGACCCGTTATATCACTAACGAAGTGCAGGAAGTTTACCGCCTGCAGGGCGTTAAGATTAACGATAAGCACATCGAAGTTATCGTGCGTCAGATGCTGCGTAAAGCCACCATCGAAAGTGCAGGCAGCTCTGACTTCCTGGATGGCGAGCAGGTTGAAGTTTCACGCGTTAAGATTTCTAACCGTGAGCTGGAAGCCAACGGCAAAATCGCGGCAACCTATATGCGCGATCTGCTGGGTATCACCAAAGCGTCGCTGGCGACCGAGTCCTTTATCTCGGCCGCATCCTTCCAGGAAACAACGCGCGTACTGACCGAAGCAGCCGTTGCGGGCAAACGCGACGAACTGCGCGGCCTGAAAGAGAACGTTATCGTGGGCCGTCTGATCCCAGCCGGTACCGGTTACGCTTATCACCAGGATCGTATGCGCCGTCGCGCAGCGGGCGAACTGCCTGCCGCGCCTCAGGTTACCGCAGACGAAGCTTCCGCCAGCCTGGCGGAACTGCTGAACGCGGGTCTGGGCGGCAACGACGACTAATCGCTGTTTCAGTCGATCTAAACCCCACTTCGGTGGGGTTTTTTTTGGCTAAAATTCAGCGTTGGTAATAAAAAAGCCGCTCGTGAGAGCGGCTTGAGGCCTTACCTGTTCTGATACAAGTTGAGCTGGATAGTAATATCTGACAGGCGAACCTGCCAGCCACCTTCTCCGCTCATTATCAGCGCCATGAATAACGTGACTAATAAAAGCCCGGTACGTCGTTTCATGGGAGATTCCTTCCTCAGGAACCGCTATCGTCTGCAACCCGCCGAAATGCCACAAACGAAACAAGCAGTGGTTGGCTTGCTTTCACGGCATGCTATAACAGACCCTTCTCTCTGGTTCGGCGGCCTGCGGCAACAGGTGAGAAGGCTGCAGGGCAACAATAACAACTGGAGATAAGGCCGGCATTTTTTTATCCGACAAATACGAGAGGTTACGCAACGGATATCGGGTTTTCATGCGGGTTACAAAATTTGTGTGACTCAATTCTCATGGAGAAAACAGCACCAGAATTGAACGGAAAAACAGCTGGTTTTTTATCTTCGCTGGTTCTATATTGGCTTTGTGGTTGGCTTGTAATCGCAATTAAGCAGTAAAGTTCTTGAGAGGACGGCAATCCCCTTCTGAACTAAAAAACCCCGCGCTGGCGGGGTTTTTTATTGTCTGGCTTGCCCTGCTTTTAGTTTTGCCTGGCCCGTTTTATCGATATTTTTTTACATCTTCGCTGGTCAGACCGATATCTTTTAGCTGCGCATCGCTCAGTCGTGCTAATACTTTACGGCTATAGGCCCGATGCCGCCATGCCAGCCAGAGCCGCCGCGGCAACCTGAACATCAATATAAAGGGCGATGCCTTAAAAGGCTTACCGCCTTTGTTCTCATTGAATTCCATACTCGTCTCCTCATTGCGCCGTAACACTATTTTGTGCGGGCATGGAAAAGCGATACAGATGCAATAATCACTTTTATTTAACATACAAACTGCGCGATAGTAGTTCTGAATGGGGATTTGCCTCGCTATCTGTACTGATTTGCCATCCGAAAAGGAAAAAAGGAAACGATGACTCGTTATCAGCATCTGGCCAGGCTGCTGGCGCAGCGGATTAACCAGGGGCTTTATGTCTGTGGAGAGCGTCTGCCGTCGGTCAGGGCGCTGAGTAGAGAACACGGCGTCAGCATCAGTACAGTTCAACAGGCTTATTACTTGCTGGAAGAACAGCAGCTGATTACGCCGCAGCCGCGCTCGGGCTATTTTGTTACGCCACATCAATCTGCTCATCCAATGCCTGCGTTGACACGTCCGCCGCAACATCCCGTGGACGTTACGCAATGGGAAGCCGTGCTGGAGCAGATTAATATGCGTCAGCAGCCGGGGATTATGCAGTTTGGCGACTGTACGCCCGATCTGACGCAGCCAACGCTCAAATCGCTATGGAAAATCATCAGCCGCATTGGACAGCAGCAGGATATCCGGTTGCTCAGGTACGAACATTTTTATGGCGCTCCGGAATTAAGAGAGCAGGTCGCGCGTCTGGCTATCGATAGCGGCTGCCATCTGACGCCGGAAGAAATTGTCGCCACCAACGGCTGTCATGAGGCGCTCTCTATTGCCATTCGGGCCGTCTGCCAGGCTGGCGATATCGTGGCGGTCGAATCGCCCGGTTATCATGGCATTCTGCAAATTCTGCACGGCCTGAATGTAAAAGTGATTGAAATTCCTACCGATTCACAAACAGGCATCAGCCTGGAAGCGCTGGAGCTGGCGCTGGATCAGTGGCCGGTCAAAGCGGTTATTGTGGTGCCCAACTGCAATAATCCGCTGGGATTTATTATGCCGGAACGCCGGAAGCGCGCTTTACTGGCGCTGGCGCAGCGTTTTGATATCGCGATTATTGAAGATGATGTTTACGGAGAGCTGGCATGGGAATACCCGCGTCCGCCCGCGATAAAAGCTTTTGACAGCGATGGGCGGGTGCTGCTTTGTAGCTCTTTTTCCAAAACGCTGGGGCCAGGTTTACGCGTGGGCTGGGTCGTGCCTGGACGTTATCTGGATCGCGTGCTGCATATGAAGTACATAGTTACCGGCTTTACGGTACAGCAGACACAGTTTGCGGTAGCGGAATTTATACGCCAGGGATGCTACCCGGCGCATCTTCGTAAAATGCGGCAGCTTTACCAACGTAATCTGGAAGCTTTTACCGCTGCCGTGCTGCAACATTTTCCCTGCGGCATCTGCGTTACCCGGCCGCAGGGCGGCTACCTGTTATGGATAGAACTACCGGAAGTGGTAGACACGGCAAAGCTGAACAAACGGATGCATGAAAGCGGGATCCAGATCGCTGTCGGCTCGCTGCTTTCCGCCTCCGGAAAGTATCAAAACTGCCTGCGTCTCAATTACGGCCAGCCTTTTAATGCCAGTACGGAAGAAGCGTTGAAAAAACTGGGCGAGGCCATTCAGCAGGCAATGGAAGAAGATTTGGTGGAGCTGGAAAAATAAGCCAGGCCCGGCAAAAGCCGGACGCTGCTTTATGAGTTATGGCTCAAGCCCTTCCCAGCCAGCTATCCCAGTCTTTCCAGACCGGCTGCATGCCAGCTTTAACCAGCGCCTCGGCAACCTGCTGCGGGTGGCGGTTATCGTGTGGTGAAAACTGTTCCAGCTCGCTTTGCCCATCCGCATAGCCGCCGGGCTGCGTTTTCGAAAAGGCGCTGAGCGTATTGATTGCCAGCGGGACGACTTTATCGCGGAACTGCGGCGACTCGCGCGTTGACAGTGACTGCTCAACTTCCGGCGCAAACAGACGAAAAGCGCAAATAACCTGTACCAGCTGCGCCTCATCCATCAGCGAAGCGGGCTGAATGCCGCCCGCGCAGGGCCGCAACCGGGGAAAAGCAACGGAGTAGCGGCTTTGCCAGTAAGTTTTTTGCAGCCACAGCAGATGCTCAGCCATCATGTAGCAGTCGGCACGCCAGCTATCAGAAAGACCGATTAGCGCGCCCAGCCCAATCTTATCGATGCCCGCGCGGCCCAGCCGATCCGGCGTTTCCAGGCGGAAAAAGAAATCCTGCTTGTTGCCTTTCAGGTGATGCTGGCCGTAGACAGTTGGATGATAGGTTTCCTGATAAACCAGCACGCCATCCAGCCCCAGCGTTTTCAGCTCGGCATATTCCGTCTGCGCCAGCGGCTGCACTTCCATCATCAGCGAGCTGAAATGCGCACGGATCGCGGGAAGATGCTGGCGGAAATAATCCATGCCCACTTTTGTCTGGTGTTCGCCGGTTACCAGCAGCAGTTGATCGAAGCCCATCGCGCGGATCGCCTGGCATTCGCGCTCGATCTCCAGCGCATCCAGCGTCTTACGCTTTATACGGTTGCTCATTGAGAAACCGCAGTAGGTGCAGTCGTTAGCGCACAGGTTAGAAAGATAAAGCGGCACAAACAAATTGACGGCGTGCCCGAAGCGCTGGCGCGTTAAAAGCTGCGCCTTTTGCGCCATAGGCTCCAGCCAGGCCTGGGCGGCTGGCGAGAGTAGCGCCATCAACTCTTCACGGCCTACAACAGGTGCATTGAGCGCCCGCTCCACATCGGCAGAAGTTTTGCTGTTAATGCGCAGGCGGATATCGTCCCAGTCCAGCTTTTCCCACTGCGAGACAAAATTCTTCATGCCGTTGCTCCGCTTTGCAAAAAGCTGGTGAGCGGGCTGGTGGCAACAGCCTGCTGATGTCGGCTGCCTAATCCGCTTTGCCTTGCCAGTTCGCCAGCTTCGACCGCCAGCCGAAAAGCGCGTGCCATCTGCACCGGATCGCGCGCTGAAGCCATTGCGGTATTAACCAGCACCGCGTCAGCACCCATTTCCAGCGCTTCGCTGGCATGGCTGGGCGCGCCGATACCGGCATCTATTACGACAGGTACACCAGCCTGTTCAATAATAATTGCCAGCAAATCGCGGGTTTTCAGCCCTTGATTACTGCCAATAGGCGCGCCAAGCGGCATAACGGCGGCGCAGCCTGCTTCTTCCAGTCTTTTGCATAACACCGGATCCGCATGACAGTAGGGCAGCACGGTAAAGCCTTCACGGACCAGCGTTTCGGCAGCTTTCAGCGTTTCTATGGCATCCGGCAGCAGATAGCGGACGTCGGGATGAATTTCCAGTTTTACCCAATGCGTGCCCAGCGCCTCGCGCGCCAAACGAGCAGCGAATACGGCTTCCTCAGCGGTTTTCGCCCCGGATGTATTAGGCAGTAGCTGTACGCCCAGCTGGCGTAGCGGCTCAAGGATCCCGTCATCGCCGCCGCGCAAGTCCACGCGCTTCATCGCCATAGTGACCAGCTGCGTACCGGACTCTTGCAGCGCATTAAGCATCATAGTCGGGCTGGAGAACTTACCGGTGCCGGTGAACAGACGAGAAGAAAAGGTTTTATCAGCGATCTGTAGCATATCAGCCTCCGGCGATAGCCTGGAAAATCACCAGTTCATCGCCTTCCTGTAAAAGATGGGTAGACCAGCGCTCTCGCGGCACTATCTGTTGGTTAACGGCCAGCGCGGTACCGGGCTGCCGACGGGAAAGTTGTTCCAGCAGCACCGCCAGCGTTAGCGGCGCGTCCAGCGTATGCGGCTCATCATTAATGACGATGTTCACGATCGCCTCCGCATACCGGACAGCCTGAACTGCGTTCAAGGCTTAGCGTGCGCCAGGTCTGCGCCTTGCCATCAAACAGGCGCAGCTTGCCGTCCAGAGCTGAAGCGTGACCGGCGAGCATTTTTAGTGCTTCCAGCGCCTGCAGCGTGCCCATTACGCCCACCACCGGGCCAAGGACGCCAGCGGTGCGGCAGTTGCGCTGCGGCTCTGTCCGATCCGGCCACAGGCAGCAGTAACAGCCGTGGCTGAAAGGCGGCGCTATCACCATCAGTTGCCCCCCGAAGCCAACCGCGCTGGCGCTGATTAGCGGCGTACCGCTTGCCACGCAGGCAGCATTGACGGCATGGCGTGTCTGCATGTTATCGCTACAGTCCAGTACCAGATCGACCCACTGTGCCGTTTCCTGTAAGGATTCGGCATCCATACGCCGTTCAAGGGCAATAAATTCGACCTGCGGATTCAGCGCCTGCAAACGCTCTTTCGCTAACGCGGCTTTTGGCTGGCCGGCATCGCTGCTACGGTAGAGGAGTTGGCGCTGTAAATTGCTGATATGCACTTTGTCGTCATCGGCCAGCAGCAGTTTGCCAACACCCGCAGCGGCAAGATAGGCGGCGGCGGGCGATCCTAAGCCGCCCAAACCAACAATCAGCACGCTGGCTGCCTGGAGTTTTTCCTGCGCTGCCGGGCCAAACTCTTCCAGTAACAGCTGGCGGCTGTAGCGCATAAAATCACTGTCGCTAAGCATTTTCGCCTCCGGTTCCGGCCAGGGCCAGCAACTGCTTAGTTGCCGCTCGCCAGTCTGCGGCCTGGGTAATAGCGCTGACTACGGCAATGCTGCCGACGCCGGTTGCCAAAACTTCAGGCGCTCTTTGCAGTGAAATGCCGCCAATGGCAACTGTTGATATGCCCTGTAAACGCGAGACGTGGCGTTTAAGCTCCTGCAGGCCCTGAGGTGAGGAAGGCATCTCTTTAGTTTGAGTTGGAAAAACGTGGCCCAGCGCGATGTAAGAAGGGCGCTCCGCCAGCGCGCGATCCAGTTCTGCATCGTCATGGGTGGAAAGCCCCAGCCGCAGCCCGACGCGATGAATAGCATCCAGATCGGCGATATCCAAATCTTCCTGGCCCAGATGCACGCCGTAAGCGTCATGTTTGATCGCCAGCCGCCAATAGTCGTTGATAAACAGGCGCGCCTGATAACGTTTGCCCAACGCGATAGCGACGGCGATATCTTTTTCTACCGCTTCTTCCGGCAGATCTTTGATGCGGAGCTGTAGGGTACGCACGCCCGCTTCCAGCAGGCGCGCAATCCATTCAACCGTATCCACCACAGGATAAAGTCCCAACTTTGCTTCCGTCAGGGGAAAAGGGCCGCGGCTCATGCTTTTTCCTCCTGCGCCAGGGCGTCAGCGGCATGGTATAACTCACCGCCGCGGCTGCGGAACGCCTGTGACATTTCCGCCATGCCAACTTCTATCGGCTGTGCCTGCGCTTCCTGTTTCGCAGCGTACTCACGAACTTCCTGAGTGATTTTCATTGAGCAGAATTTTGGCCCGCACATTGAGCAAAAATGGGCGACCTTGCCGGATTCCTGCGGCAGGGTTTCATCGTGATAAGCGCGAGCGGTATGCGGATCCAGCGCCAGGTTAAACTGATCTTCCCAGCGGAACTCGAAGCGGGCTTTCGACATAGCGTTATCGCGGATTTGCGCGCCAGGATGGCCTTTAGCAAGATCGGCAGCGTGTGCCGCAATTTTGTAGGTAATTAATCCCTGCTTTACATCTTCCTTGTTCGGCAGGCCAAGGTGTTCCTTTGGCGTCACGTAGCAGAGCATGGCGCAACCGAACCAGCCAATCATTGCCGCGCCGATACCAGAAGTAAAATGGTCGTAACCCGGCGCGATATCAGTTGTTAGCGGGCCAAGCGTATAGAATGGCGCTTCGTGGCAGTGTTCCAGCTGTTCGGTCATATTGCGGCGGATCATCTGCATCGGCACATGTCCTGGCCCTTCAATCATCACCTGCACGTCATATTCCCAGGCGATTTTGGTCAGCTCGCCCAGCGTGCGCAGCTCGGCGAACTGCGCTTCGTCGTTGGCATCCTGAATAGAACCGGGACGCAGTCCGTCGCCGAGCGACAGAGAGACGTCATAAGCGGCGCAGATCTCGCAAATTTCGCGGAAGTGTTCATAGAGAAAGCTTTCACGATGATGCGACAAACACCACTTGGCCATAATAGATCCGCCGCGCGAAACGATGCCGGTCAGGCGTTTAGCGGTCATCGGCACGTAGCGCAGCAGGACGCCGGCATGGATAGTAAAGTAATCTACGCCTTGTTCAGCCTGTTCCAGCAGCGTATCGCGGAAAACTTCCCAGTCCAAAGCTTCCGCCACGCCATTAACCTTTTCCAGCGCCTGATAGATGGGAACTGTGCCAATCGGCACCGGACTGTTGCGCAGGATCCACTCGCGGGTCTCATGAATATTGCGCCCTGTAGAGAGATCCATCACCGTATCTGCGCCCCAGCGCGCTGACCAGACCAGTTTTTCCACTTCCTCTTCAATTGAGGAGCTGACTGCGGAGTTACCAATGTTGGCGTTAATTTTCACCAGGAAGTTACGGCCGATAATCATCGGTTCCGATTCGGGATGATTGATATTGGCGGGAATAATGGCGCGCCCGGCAGCGACTTCCTGCCTCACGAATTCAGGGGTAATATTTTCCGGCAGCTGTGCACCAAAGCCGTGCCCTGGATGCTGCTGTAGCAGCACCTCGCTGCGGATGCGCTCGCGGCCCATATTTTCACGCAGCGCGATAAACTCCATTTCCGGCGTGATGATGCCCAGCCGGGCATAGTGCAGTTGAGTAACGCAGCGGCCAGCCAGAGCGCGGCGCGGACGCGGCAGGTTATCAAAGCGCAAATGATCCAGACCTTCGTCCGCCAGGCGTTGCTGCGTATAAACAGAGCTGAGTTGCTCAATAGGTTGAGTATCGCCGCGTTCAGCAACCCAGTCCTCCCGCAGCCTGGCTATTCCGGCATGCACGTCGATGACGGCTGCGGGATCGCCATAGGGGCCAGCGGTATCGTAAACCGGTACGGCTTCGTTCTCTTCAAACTGCGGATTTTCTTTGCTGCCGCCAGTTAGCGTCGGACTGAGCTGAATTTCGCGCATCGGCACGCGTAAATCGGCTCTGGATCCGGTCAGATAAATGCGTCTGGAGTTGGGAAAGGCAGCGCCCTTAAGAGAATCGATAAACTGTTGGGCTGCGGCGCGCTGTTCGCGTCTGGTTGGCTTTTTAACTGGGGTAGACATAGCAAGTTCCTGATTGAGCGGAAATTTGCTTGTCCGGAGTTCGGATGAGTAAGCGCAGGGCTGCGAGCCCCCACTGAACCTTTACTCTTGTTCCCTACGCAGGTATTAACCTGGTCAGGTTCCGCGGATCCCGAATAAACGGTCTCAGCCCCAGGGGGCACTCCGACAAGAAGAAATCTGGCTTGCGCCAGGGCAATCATGTGATTGCCCATTCAGCATAAAGGGGCTTTATGGAAAGCTCAAGCGTTTTACAAATTTATAACTTATCAGGCGGGACGAGCCATCGCAGCGTCGTTAGCGGCTGGTTTCTCGGCGTATTTCTCCAGCGCCAGCTGAATAAACTTGTCTTCCAGCGTAAAGCGGGCTTCCAGCACTTCGCCGACCATCGACAGCGCCTGCTGGAACTCCAGGTAGTTATCGTGATCGATGGCGTTTTCCAGGTGGGCGTCGTAGATCTTCATGATCTGTTCGGTGTTCGCCTGAAGAGAAGGATAAATCAGCGCCGCTTTAGAAAGCTGCTCGGTGCCTTCCATCTCCTGAATAAAACGTTCATAAGCGGTGAAGTGGCCGGTAGAGAGATAGTCCACCAGGCTCTGGCAAAAATTATCCAGCGCGTTTTCATCAAGCGAAGTCAGCGATTCCTTGTTAGGCTTAATGCCAACCATCTGATAATAGGCAACTAAAAGCTGCTTGCGTGAAGTAAGGCAAAAGTCTACCAGTTCGCTACATCCGCCTACGCGTGAGGTCAGAACTTCCAGCTGGTCAAGCATGAGTGACTCCAAAAGTGTTATTTTTAACTGTCTATCCCGATCCGGTAAGGCGTGAAGTGAGGATGAGCAATTTATGGAACTTGAGATTTCAAGCGTAGACGCTGGCTGGTGGGTTGTCAGCCATGAACAGAAACTTTGGCTACCAAAAGGTCAATTACCGTACGGTAGCGCACAAAATTTAGGCCTGGCAGGATCAAAAGGATCCCTGATCGGCGAGTGGCAGGGTGAACCGGTACGGCTGATCTGTGAAAACCGTCCGGAAGGGATGGCGTCGCTACGACAGCTGATCGATCAGGATCCTGCACTGTTTCAGCTGGCGGGACGCGGCATCCAGCTGGCCGAATTTTATCGTTCGCACAAGTGGTGCGGCTACTGCGGTCACGCTATGCACCGCAGCAAAACGGAATGGGCTTGTTTATGCAGCCATTGCCGCCAGCGCTACTACCCGCAAATCGCGCCCTGCATCATAGTGGCGATCCGCCGGGACGATAAAATCCTGCTGGCCCAGCATACTCGCCATCGCAACGGCATCTATACGGTGCTGGCCGGTTTTGTGGAGGTAGGCGAAACCCTTGAGCAAACCGTTGCGCGCGAAGTCATGGAAGAGAGCGGCATCAAAGTAAAAAACCTGCGCTACGTCTCTTCCCAGCCGTGGCCTTTCCCGCAGTCGCTGATGATGGCTTTTATGGCCGATTACGACAGCGGCGAAATTAACATCGATCCCAAAGAGCTGCTTGATGCTGGCTGGTATCGTTTTGACGCCTTGCCGCAGCTGCCGCCAGCGGGCACGGTAGCACGAAGGCTGATTGAAGACACCGTAGCGCTCTGCCGCGCCGAGGCGGAATAACTGATATACTGTGCGTCTGAATAAAAAAGAGTCCTGAAGATGAGTGAACTGAAGAACGATCGTTATTTGCGTGCGCTGCTGCGTCAGCCGGTAGACGTCACGCCCGTGTGGATGATGCGCCAGGCGGGACGCTATTTGCCAGAGTACAAGGCAACACGTGCTCAGGCTGGCGATTTTATGTCGCTGTGCAAAAATGCCGAGCTGGCGTGCGAAGTCACGCTGCAGCCGCTGCGCCGCTATGCGCTGGATGCGGCGATCCTCTTCTCCGATATCCTGACCATTCCCGATGCAATGGGGCTGGGACTCTATTTTGAAGCTGGCGAAGGCCCGCGCTTCTCTTCACCGGTGACCTGCCGCGCGGACGTAGAAAAACTTCCCGTCTTCGATCCCGAGCAGGAACTGGGCTACGTGATGAATGCGGTACGCACCATCCGTAAAAACCTTAAGGGCGAAGTGCCGCTGATCGGTTTCTCCGGCAGTCCGTGGACGCTGGCGACCTATATGGTGGAAGGCGGCAGCAGCAAAGCCTTTACCAAACTGAAAAAGATGATGTACGCCGAGCCGGAAACCCTGCATCTGATGCTGGATAAACTGGCGGACAGCGTAACGCTTTACCTGAATGCGCAGATCCGTGCGGGCGCGCAGTCGGTGATGATTTTCGATACCTGGGGTGGCGTACTGACCGGGCGCGACTATCTGCAATTCTCGCTGCACTACATGCACAAAATCGTGGATGGCCTGCTGCGTGAAAACGATGGCCGCCGCGTGCCGGTAACGCTGTTTACCAAAGGCGGCGGCCAGTGGCTGGAAGCGATGGCGGAAACCGGCTGCGATGCGCTTGGCCTGGACTGGACCACCGATATCGGCGAGGCGCGCCGTCGCGTCGGCCATAAGGTAGCGCTACAGGGCAATATGGATCCTTCAATGCTCTACGCTTCGCCTGCCCGTATCGAGCAGGAAGTGGCGGGCATACTTCAGGGCTTCGGCAAGGGCACGGGCCACGTGTTTAACCTGGGCCACGGCATTCATCAGGATGTGCCGCCGGAACACGCGGGTGCTTTTGTGGAGGCCGTCCACAAACTTTCGGGGCAGTATCACCAGGACTAGTCATGGATATACAGGCATTAAAGCAGGAACAGACGACGCGTGCAGCAGAAGTGGTACGCGCTGATGATTTTGAAGTAATGCCGCCGCGCTATATCGCCGGGGCGGATGTAGGATTTGAACAGGGCGGCGAGGTAACGCGAGCCGCCCTGGTGCTGCTGGAGTATCCGTCGCTGAAGCTAATCGAGCATCGTGTCGCGCGAATAGCCACTACCATGCCCTATATTCCCGGGTTTCTCTCGTTTCGCGAATATCCGGCGTTGCTGGCCGCGTGGGAAATGCTGGAGCAAAAGCCAGACCTGCTGTTTGTCGACGGCCAGGGCATCGCTCATCCGCGCCGCCTGGGCGTCGCCAGCCATTTTGGCCTGATGATCGATGTACCGACTATCGGCGTGGCTAAACGTCGCCTGTGCGGCAAGTTTGAACCTTTAGGCGATGAGCCCGGCTCACGCCAGCCGCTGATGGATAAGGGCGAACAAATCGGCTGGGTGCTGCGCAGCAAAAAGCGCTGTAATCCTCTGTTTATCTCGCCGGGCCATCGTGTCAGCGTCGATACCGCGCTGAACTGGGTGGAAACCTGCCTGCAGGGCTATCGCCTGCCGGAACCGACCCGCTGGGCGGATGCCGTCGCCTCTAACCGGCCCGCCTTTGCCCGTCTCGGTATCCCGCTATAACGGTGTGAGGCGGCAGTTTTTCGGTTACACTGCACGCCGCGCACTTTTGTTTAAGAGATCCCAACATGTTACGTAATCCGATTCACCTGCGGCTGGAAAAGCTGGAAAGCTGGCAGCACGTTACTTTTATGGCCTGCCTGTGTGAGCGTATGTATCCCAACTACTGGGCCTTTTGCCAGCAGACCGGCTTCGGCGACGGGCAGCTTTATCGCCGTATCCTGGACCTGGTGTGGGAAACGCTGGTGGTCAAGGACGCTAAAGTGAATTTTGATTCGCAGCTGGAAAAGCTGGAAGAGGCGATTCCGGCGGCAGAGGATTACGACCTGTACGGCGTCTATCCAGCCATTGACGCCTGCGTGGCCTTAAGTGAGCTGCTGCATTCCCGTTTAAGCGGCGAAACTCTGGCTCATGCGATCGCCGTTAGCGAGGCTTCAATCACCACAGTTGCAATGCTGGAAATGACCCAGGCCGAGCGCGAAATGACCGAGGAAGAGCTAAAAGCCAATCCCGCTGTCGAAGAGGAATGGGACATCCAGTGGGAAATTTTTCGCCTGCTCAGCGCCTGCGAAGAAAGGGATCTCGAGCTGATAAAAGGCCTACGTTCCGACCTGCGGGAAGCGGGGATCAGCAATATCGGTATAAATTTTCAGCAGTAAGGCGAGAAAACGTGACTTCAGGCCTGATTTGTAGCGCCTTAAGGCTTCACATTCGCCCCCAGTCTGGTCTACATTTGGGGGGCTGAAAAAAGTGGCTATCGGTGCGTGTATGCAGGAGAGTGCCAGAAACTGGTTTTTCCCTCGCACTCGATGCTTAGCAAGCGATAAATACACTGTAAGGATAACTTATGAACAAGACTCAACTGATTGATGTAATTGCGGACAAAGCGGACCTGTCTAAGACCCAGGCTAAAGCTGCACTGGAATCCACTCTGGCTGCGATTACTGAGTCTCTGAAAGAAGGTGATGCTGTACAACTGGTTGGTTTTGGTACTTTTAAAGTTAACCACCGTGCTGAGCGTACTGGCCGCAACCCGCAGACTGGCAACGAAATCAAAATTGCAGCTGCAAACGTACCGGCATTTGTTTCTGGTAAAGCACTGAAAGACGCCGTTAAATAATCAACGGTGAAAAGTTTTAAACAGGGGGGCGATAAGCCCCTTTTGTTCAGGCTTTTTCGTTCGGGGAAGCGCGTGAACCGTTCTTCCTGTTTTTCTCTGCTGTGCCTGCTACTAACAGGCTGTAGTTCGCAGCACACTCCCGATTTTACCGCCAGCGGCTATCTGGCCGACCGCGGCGCCGTACGTATCTGGCGCAAAGAGCACTCTCCTCGCAGTACTCATCTGCAAACCGTCTATACCCCTTTTAACGAGCCGGTAACGGAAATCACGGATTACCAGTGGCAACAGGACAAACTGATTTCAATCGAGCGGCATAGCGCCGGCAGCCATACGGAGAGCGTCACCCTACGCTTTGACCAGAACGGTCGTCTGAGCTTTATGCAGCGGCAGCTGGCAAACCGCCGCGAAGCGCTCTCTGCTGACGCTGTAGCGCTTTATCAGTTTGATGCGGGACGTATGCTGGCTATCAGCAACGATCTGTTAAAAGGCCGCGTAAGGCTGTTACAGGGACATCGGACGGCTTCGGGCGCGGTAACTTTATGCGATGGCAATAATGCTTCGCCTGATTTTGACGAAAATGCGGTGCGCTATATCGTTCAGCACCAGCAGGCCTCTGGTGAACCGCTTAGCCTTGCCTGGCTGGAAGCGCCGGGCGGCACTCAGCTGCTGTTGGCAACGCAGGAAAATCTTTGCGCCGCTGAGCCTCAGGCAGATAGTTTTTGAGAAGAGAAAGGGGATGAAGTGCTCATCCCCCGAAGTGATTTACTTACGGCCAATGGCGCGGTAACCAATATCTTTGCGGCAGAAGCTGCCGTTCCAGGAGACAGGCTTAGCCAGCTCGTAAGCGCGTTTTTGAGCGGCAGCTACGTCTTCGCCCAGGGCTGTTACACACAGCACGCGCCCACCGTTAGTCACAACCAGATCGTCCTGCATTTTTGTACCAGCGTGGAAAACTTTGCCGTCCGGCGTCTCTTCCAGCGGCAGACCGTGGATCTGGTCGCCGGTATTGTAGTCGCCAGGGTAGCCGCCAGCCGCCAGCACTACACCCAGTGAAGGGCGCGGATCCCACACCGAATCTTTAGTATCCAGCTTGCCGTCAACAGCGGCCAGGCAAAGATCCACCAGATCCGACTGCAGGCGCAGCATGATCGGCTGCGTTTCCGGATCGCCGAAGCGGCAGTTAAACTCGATCACCTTCGGCTGGCCATTTTTGTCGATCATCAGACCGGCGTAGAGGAAACCAGTGTAGACGTTGCCTTCCGCCGCCATGCCGCGTACGGTTGGCCAGATAACTTCATCCATCACGCGCTGGTGGATTTCGTCAGTTACTACTGGTGCTGGAGAATAGGCGCCCATACCGCCGGTGTTCGGGCCAGTATCGCCATCGCCCACACGCTTGTGATCCTGGCTGGTCGCCATCGGCAGCACGTTCTTGCCATCGACCATCACGATAAAGCTGGCTTCCTCGCCGTCCAGAAACTCCTCCACCACGATACGATGTCCGGCGTCGCCGAAAGCGTTACCGGCCAGCATATCTTTAATAGCTTCTTCCGCTTCCTGCAACGTCATCGCTACTATTACGCCTTTGCCCGCAGCCAGGCCATCAGCTTTGATCACGATTGGCGCGCCTTTTTCACGAGTGTAGGCCAGCGCGGCATCTACATCGGTAAAGTTCTGGTATTCCGCCGTAGGGATTTTGTGGCGCGCAAGGAAATCTTTGGTGAAGGCTTTTGAGCCTTCAAGCTGCGCGGCAGCCTGCGTTGGGCCAAAGATCTTCAGGCCTTCGGCGCGGAAAGCATCAACCACGCCAATCACCAGCGGCGCTTCCGGACCGACAATGGTCAGATCGATGTTTTCTCGCTTAGCAAAATCCAGCAGGGCAGGAATATCCGTCGCGCTGATAGCTACGTTCTGTAAGGCTGGTTCCAGCGCGGTGCCAGCGTTACCCGGCGCTACAAATACGGTTTCCGCCAGCGGCGACTGAGAAGCTTTCCACGCCAGCGCATGTTCGCGGCCGCCATTGCCAATTACTAAAATCTTCATGGTCTGTTCCTTATTAATGGCGGAAGTGGCGCATATTGGTGAAAATCATTGCGATACCGTGTTCATCGGCCGCTGCGATAACTTCTTCGTCGCGAATTGAACCACCCGGCTGGATCACGCAGCTCACGCCTGCTTCGGCTGCCGCATCAATACCGTCACGGAAAGGGAAGAAGGCGTCAGAAGCCAGCGCGCAGCCTTCAACGACCAAACCTTCGTCTTTAGCTTTGATGCCAGCGATTTTGGCTGAGTAAACACGGCTCATCTGGCCTGCGCCAATGCCTACGGTCATATTGTCGCGGGCATAAACGATAGCGTTGGATTTGACGAATTTAGCCACCTTCCAGCAAAACAGCGCGTCACGCAACTCCTGTTCGGTCGGCTGGCGCTTGCTTACTACACGTAGCTGGCTTTCTTCTACCATGCCCAGATCGCGATCCTGAACCAGCAGGCCGCCGTTCACGCGTTTGAAATCCAGGCCCGGTTTGCGCTGCTTCCACTCGCCGCACACCAGCACACGAACGTTCTGCTTAGCTGAAGTTACTTTTAAGGCTTCCTCGCTCGCAGATGGCGCAATAATCACTTCGACAAACTGGCGGCTGATAATCGCCTGCGCGGTCGCTTCATCCAGCTCGCGGTTGAAGGCAATGATGCCACCGAAAGCAGAAGTCGGATCGGTTTTATAAGCCAGCTCGTAAGCGCCCAGAATGGAATCGCTAATCGCCACGCCGCAAGGGTTGGCATGCTTGACGATAACGCAGGCTGGTTCGCTGAACTCTTTCACACATTCCAGCGCCGCATCGGTATCGGCGATGTTGTTATAGGAAAGCGCTTTGCCCTGAATCTGCTGCGCGGTGGCGACCGAAGCCTCAGTGACATCTTCTTCTATATAGAAGGCGGCATCCTGATGGCTGTTTTCGCCGTAACGCATATCCTGCTTTTTGATGAAGTTCAGGTTAAGCGTGCGAGGGAAGCGCCCGGCCGGTTCGCTGGTTTCACCATGATAGGCCGGAACCAGACTGCCGAAGTAGTTAGCGATCATGCTGTCGTAGGCGGCGGTATGCTCAAAAGCCTTAATCGCCAGGTCAAAGCGGGTTGCCAGCTGAAGCGAGTTATTGTTAGCGTCCATCTCGGCAATAACAGCGTCATAGTCGCTGCTCTTCACCACGATAGCTACGTCTTTATGGTTCTTGGCCGCAGAGCGAACCATTGTCGGGCCGCCAATATCAATATTCTCTACCGCGTCTTCCAGTGAGCAGCCTTCGCGTGCCACTGTTTGCGCAAAGGGATAAAGGTTAACAACTACCATGTCGATAGGCGCTATGCCATGTTCCTGCATAATGGCACCGTCCTGGTCGCGACGTCCCAGAATACCGCCGTGTACTTTAGGGTGCAGAGTTTTGACGCGGCCATCCATCATTTCCGGGAAACCGGTGTAGTCGGACACTTCTGTAACGGGTAAACCGGCTTCTGCCAGCAAGCG
Source organism: Pantoea sp. sgz302252 (assembly GCF_042610525.1). Taxonomy (GTDB): domain Bacteria; phylum Pseudomonadota; class Gammaproteobacteria; order Enterobacterales; family Enterobacteriaceae; genus Erwinia. The sequence continues at coordinate 545 of NZ_JBHDVM010000022.1, read as the reverse complement.
GGCGGTGCCGCCAGTGGAAAGCAGTTCAACACCGCGCGCGGAAAGCGCCTGGGCAAATTCGAGGATACCGGCTTTGTCGGACACGCTGAGCAGGGCGCGGCGTACAGGACGAGGTTGTTGCATGAGGTTTTATCCCTTGGCTTTGGTTCGCATAGATAAGAGCGTTACATCAATCTTAGCGTTTTCCCTCTTCTATATAGAAAGAACGCGGCAAAGATTCAGGTAACGCCCCCAAATGGGGGCCGGGATTTTTCCGGGGCATTGTAGCGAAAACGTTTGCGCGATGCTCGTCTAAATTTACCTGTGCCCGCTAATGTGGATAAGTTTGTGGGTAAATGCGTATAAACAGGCCTTTTGCTGTGGAATGCAGCGAACGCGCTATTTTTCTAAAATTAGGGGTTGTCAGGGCGCGAGAACTCCCTATAATGCGCAACCACTGAGACGGCACAACGGCTTACAGCCAGCGGCTCAGGAGGTTCAGGAAGCTGAACCGCCGGAGAAAAACTTCTGAAAAAGAAGTTGACTCTGAAGGAGGAAAGCGTATT
>NZ_JBHDVM010000021.1:0-30082 GCF_042610525.1 Pantoea sp. sgz302252 | reverse complement strand
GTTGTTACCCTGATCCACCCAATCGCAATGGACGACGGTCTGCGTTTCGCAATCCGCGAAGGCGGCCGTACCGTTGGCGCGGGCGTTGTTGCTAAAGTTATCTCTTAATTGTTGATAATTTAAAGCTGATAAAAAGAGCACTTCGGTGCTCTTTTTTTATGGGCGCTTTTCAAGCAACATTTTATCCTGGATGACGCATCACAAAAACGTTAGTCTGTAGCTCTGTTCTGGCCAGGAATATGATATAAACATAAGGATCACGGGAAGAGTTTTATTGCTAACCCTACGGGTTATCTCTACAGGAGTGGAGAGATGAATTTATTTTCGCCCTATAACGGACCTTATCTTTTTGCCCTCTCATTTGTCTTGCTTATCTTAGTGCTGGAAGTTATTGCGCTTATTTTCGGCCAGCTGCTTTCCGGCGCGCTGGATGCCCATCTGGAAGATTATGAAACCTTAAGCAATGGCAATGTGGGGCAGATCCTCCATTACCTGAATATCGGGCGCTTGCCTGCTCTGGCGGCGCTCTGCCTGCTGGCGGGTTACTTCGGCATATTTGGCCTGCTTGCCCAGCAGGGCTGGGTCAGTTTCTGGCAGGTTCCTCTGAGCAATCTCCTGCTTGTGCCGCTAACCCTGATCTTTTCCGTCATTGCCGCGCACTATACCGGCAAAGCAATTGCGCCCTGGCTGCCGCATGACGAAACCAGCGCTATCAATGAAAAAGATTATATTGGCTGTATGGCCGTGGTTACCGGGCACGCAGGCAGGGCAGGTTTACCCTGTGAGGCTAAATTCACCGATAAGTTTGGCCAGACGCATTATCTGTTGCTGGAACCAGAAGAGGGTAAGGAATTTCATCAAGGGGACAGAGTGCTTATTATTTGCCGGCTTTCGGCCACGCGATATTTAGCAGAACTGAATCCCTGGCCCGATGTTTTATAAAAACGTTAATAACCTAAGGAAAGGATACAATGAGCGATGTAATGGATATATTGCCATCATGGATGGTATCCGCATTGATTGCGGTTATGGTAGTTGTTGTTATCGGTATTATCTTTGCCAGACTTTATCAGCGCGCCTCTGCGGAGCAGGCATTTGTGCGTACCGGCCTTGGCGGTCAGAAAGTTGTGATGAGCGGCGGCGCCATCGTAATGCCCATCTTTCATGAAATTATCCCTATCAATATGAACACCCTCAAGCTTGAAGTCAGCCGTTCCGCGACCGACAGCTTAATCACTAAAGATCGTATGCGCGTCGATGTGGTGGTGGCATTTTTCGTCAGGGTGAAACCTTCAGTAGAGGGCATTGCGACTGCCGCCCAAACACTGGGTCAGCGTACGCTTTCGCCAGAAGACCTGCGTATACTGGTTGAAGACAAATTTGTGGATGCGCTGCGCGCAACCGCCTCACAAATGACCATGCATGAACTTCAGGATACCCGTGAGAATTTTGTACAGGGCGTGCAGAACACCGTAGCGGAAGACCTGTCAAAAAACGGCCTGGAGCTTGAAAGCGTCTCGTTAACCAACTTTAACCAGACGGAAAAAGTTCACTTCAACCCCAACAATGCCTTTGATGCCGAGGGGCTGACTAAACTGACGCAGGAAACAGAACGACGTCGTCGTGAGCGCAACGAGGTTGAACAGGATGTGGAAGTCGCCGTGCGTGAAAAGAACCGTGACGCCCTGTCGCGCAAGCTGGAGATTGAACAGCAGGAAGCCTTTATGACGCTTGAGCAGGAGCAGCAGGTAAAAACCCGCACTGCCGAGCAGAACGCCAAAATTGCCGCCTTTGAAGCTGAGCGACATCGTGAGGCGGAGCAAACGCGTATTCTGGCCGAGCGGCAAATTCAGGAAAGCGAAATAGAACGCGAGCAGGCTGTCCGCACGCGCAAAGTAGAAGCGGAGCGTGAAGTGCGGATAAAAGAGATCGAGCAGCAGCAGGTCACTGAAATAGCCAGCCAAACGAAATCTATAGCCATTGCCGCTAAATCGGAACAGCAATCCCAGGCAGAGGCACGGGCCAGCGATGCGCGGGCGGAAGCGGTGCGCGCGCAGCAAAATGTAGAAACCACACGTCAAACGGCGGAAGCAGACCGTGCAAAACAGGTGGCTTTAATCGCCGCAGCGCAGGATGCGGAAACCAAAGCGGTGGAGCTGACCGTGCAGGCGAAGGCAGAGAAAGAAGCGGCAGAAATGCAGGCCGCCGCAATTATCGAGCTGGCGGAGGCCGCCCGCCAAAAAGGCCTGGCGGAAGCGGAGGCCCAGCGGGCGATTAACGATGCCATTAACGTGCTTTCAGATGAGCAGACCAGCCTGAAATTCAGGCTGGCGCTGTTGCAGTCTTTGCCTGAAGTTATTGCCAAATCTGCTGAGCCAATGAAAGCCATCGACGGCATCAAAATTATCCAGATTGATGGCCTGAATCGTGGCGGCACGGGCGCTGAAAGCGGCACCAGCGGCAATAACCTCGCAGAGCAGGCGCTTTCCGCAGCGCTGACTTATCGAACCCAGGCACCACTGATCGATTCTTTACTGAAAGAGGTTGGCCTTGCCGGTGGTTCGCTATCGGCCTTAACCGAGCCGCTGGCTATGGCCGGGGCGAGCGGGCAAATAACTGGCGAAGAATCGGCAAGGCGCATACCGGAGTCCACCATGATGCCAGAAGGCTAAAAGCCGCATTAAAACCAGGGCAGGGCGGCTAATCCTGCGAACGCTTTGCCCTGTTTTATCCTCCCTGAAAACGCTTGAAATCGTAATTATTCTCATTTACACTTTGCGCAAATTTTAAGCGGAGCTGAGCATGTACGTTTGTTTGTGTAATGGTATTAGTGACAAAAAAATCCGTCAGGCGGTGCGCCAGTATTATCCTCAATCGTTTCAGCAACTGCGCAAATTTATGCCCATTGGCAATCAGTGCGGCAAGTGCATCCGCGCCGCGCGCGAGATCCTGGACGAAGAGCTGCAAAACGCGCCAATGCCGCTGTATAAAGAGATCGCCTGATAAACCCCTGCATTTTGTCCTGCTTTTTTGACTTCCGCGTTTAGTGCATCCAGGATCAGAGTAACCGGAAGCGGAGGATGCAAAATGAAGGGCGATGCCAAAATCATAAGTCATTTAAATAAACTGTTGGGAAACGAGCTGGTTGCCATCAATCAGTATTTTTTGCACGCGCGGATGTTCAAAAACTGGGGGTTGACGCGCCTGAACGATATCGAATACCACGAGTCGATAGACGAGATGAAGCATGCGGATAAGTACATAGAGCGTATTCTTTTTCTTGAAGGGCTGCCAAACCTGCAGGATCTGGGCAAGTTGCGGATCGGCGAGGATGTAGAAGAGATACTGCGCTCGGATTTAACGCTGGAGCTGGAAGGCGCCAGAGACCTGCGCGAAGCTATCGCCTATGCGGATCAGGTTCACGACTATGTCAGCCGCGATATGATGATTGCCATCCTGGAAGACGAAGAACACCATATAGATTTCCTGGAAACTGAACTCGAGCTTATCGGCAAAATCGGCGTGCCGAACTATCTGCAGTCGCAAATCAAAGTAGAGTAACCATGCTGTTGAAAAAATAGACGCCGCTGAAACAGTAACTTCAGCGGCATCCTCCCTCTCACCTTTGCTTCATCTCTCTTCACCACGCCGTTCAAAACACAGCACCCCCAGGAAATACCTTGCAAAGCCGCGTCATGTACGTATAATGCGCGGGCCTGTCAGAAATGGCGGCCCGGTTCAATCTGAACCGCAGGCGAGCAATTAGCTCCCTGACAATACTCCCAATCGGGGAGTTATGTGCAGACGATTACACTCCCCCATCAATCGTAATGGGTGCGAGTAGTAATTTTTTTCGTTTATAAATAATTGGAGCTCTGGTCTCATGCAGAACCAAAGAATCCGTATCCGTCTTAAAGCGTTTGATCATCGTCTGATCGATCAATCGACCGCAGAAATCGTTGAGACTGCCAAGCGTACTGGTGCGCAGGTTCGTGGTCCAATTCCTCTGCCGACCCGCAAAGAGCGCTTTACCGTTCTGATCTCCCCGCACGTCAACAAAGATGCGCGCGATCAGTATGAAATTCGCACTCACAAGCGTCTGGTTGACATCGTTGAGCCAACTGAAAAAACGGTTGATGCTCTGATGCGTCTGGATCTGGCTGCAGGTGTTGACGTGCAGATCAGCCTGGGTTAATCAGGTCATTGAGCGATTGAGAGGTTGAAACAATGATTGGTTTAGTCGGTAAAAAAGTGGGTATGACCCGCGTCTTCACTGAAGACGGCGCATCTATCCCAGTAACCGTGATCGAAATTGAAGCAAACCGCGTGACTCAGGTTAAAGACCTGGCTAACGACGGCTACACTGCTATCCAGGTAACCACCGGCGCTAAAAAAGCTAACCGCGTGACTAAACCTGAAGCAGGCCATTTTGCTAAAGCTGGCGTAGAAGCTGGCCGTGGTCTGTGGGAATTCCGTACCGCCGAAGGCGAAGAATTCACCGTAGGTCAGAGCATCAACGTTGACGTTTTCGCTGACGTGAAAAAAGTTGACGTGACTGGTACATCTAAAGGTAAAGGTTTTGCCGGTACTGTTAAGCGCTGGAACTTCCGTACTCAGGATGCTACCCACGGTAACTCCTTGTCTCACCGCGTTCCGGGTTCTATCGGTCAGAACCAGACTCCGGGCAAAGTATTCAAAGGCAAGAAAATGGCAGGCCAGCTGGGTAATGAGCGCGTAACCGTTCAGAGCCTGGACGTAGTACGTGTTGACGCTGAGCGCAACCTGCTGCTGGTTAAAGGTGCAGTTCCCGGCGCAACCGGTAGCGACCTGATTGTTAAACCAGCTGTGAAGGCGTAAGGGGATAGCAATGGAATTAGTATTGAAAGACGCGCAAAGCGCGCTGACTGTTTCCGAAACTACCTTCGGTCGTGATTTCAACGAAGCGCTGGTACATCAGGTTGTTGTTGCTTACGCAGCAGGTGCCCGTCAAGGTACTCGCGGTCAGAAAACCCGTGCTGAAGTAACTGGTTCTGGCAAAAAGCCATGGCGCCAGAAAGGTACCGGCCGTGCGCGTTCAGGTTCTGCAAAGAGCCCGATCTGGCGTTCCGGTGGCGTGACCTTCGCTGCAAAGCCACAGGACCACAGTCAAAAAGTTAACAAAAAGATGTACCGCGGCGCGCTGAAAAGCATCCTGTCCGAGCTGGTACGTCAAGATCGTCTGATCGTTGTCGAGCAGTTCTCTCTGGAAGCGCCTAAAACTAAGCTGCTGGTAGAGAAACTGAAAGACATGGCGCTGGAAGACGTGCTGATCATCACTGGCGAACTGGAAGAGAACCTGTTCCTGGCCGCTCGCAACCTGTACAAGGTTGACGTACGTGATGCAGCGGGTATCGACCCAGTTAGCCTGATCGCCTTCGACAAAGTCGTTATGACTGCTGATGCAGTTAAGCAAGTTGAGGAGATGCTGGCATGATCCGTGAAGAACGTCTGCTGAAAGTACTGCGCGCGCCGCACGTATCTGAAAAAGCGTCTGCTGCGATGGAAAAAACTAACACCATCGTTCTCAAAGTTGCTAAAGACGCGACCAAAGCAGAAATCAAAGCCGCTGTACAGAAACTTTTCGAAGTGGAAGTAGAAGACGTGAACACCCTGGTTGTTAAAGGGAAAATGAAGCGTCACGGACAGCGTATTGGTCGTCGTAACGACTGGAAAAAAGCTTACGTCACCCTGAAAGAAGGCCAGAATCTGGACTTCGTCGGCGGCGCTGAGTAAGTCGGAGGAGAAGAACAATGGCAGTTGTTAAATGTAAACCGACATCTCCGGGTCGTCGCCATGTAGTTAAAGTGGTGAACGCGGAGCTGCACAAGGGCAAACCATTTGCCCCGCTGATCGAAAAGAACAGCAAATCCGGTGGCCGTAACAACAATGGTCGCATCACTACCCGTCATATCGGTGGTGGTCATAAGCAGGCTTACCGTATTGTTGACTTCAAACGCAACAAAGATGGTATCCCGGCTACCGTTGAACGTCTTGAGTACGATCCGAACCGCTCTGCGAACATCGCACTGGTTCTGTACAAAGACGGCGAGCGCCGTTACATCCTGGCCCCTAAAGGCCTGAAAGCTGGCGACCAGATTCAGTCTGGCGTTGATGCGGCGATCAAAGCGGGTAACACCCTGCCGATGCGCAACATCCCAGTGGGTTCCACCGTACACAACGTAGAAATGAAACCAGGCAAAGGCGGTCAGATTGCCCGTTCCGCTGGTGCTTACGTGCAGATCGTTGCGCGTGAAGGTTCCTACGTTACCCTGCGTCTGCGTTCTGGTGAAATGCGTAAAGTCGAATCTGACTGCCGCGCGACCCTGGGCGAAGTCGGTAACGCCGAGCACATGCTTCGCGTTCTGGGTAAAGCCGGTGCAGCTCGTTGGCGCGGTGTTCGTCCTACCGTTCGCGGTACTGCGATGAACCCAGTCGATCACCCGCACGGTGGTGGTGAAGGTCGTAACTTTGGTAAGCACCCTGTATCACCTTGGGGCCTGCAGACTAAAGGTAAGAAGACCCGTAGCAACAAGCGTACTGATAAATTTATCGTACGTCGCCGTAGCAAATAATTTTAGAGGATAAGCCATGCCACGTTCTCTCAAGAAAGGTCCTTTTATTGACCTGCACTTGCTGAAGAAGGTAGAGAAAGCGGTGGAAAGCGGAGACAAGAAGCCTTTGCGCACCTGGTCCCGTCGTTCAACGATCTTCCCTAACATGATCGGTTTGACCATCGCTGTCCATAATGGTCGTCAGCACGTTCCTGTCTTTGTTTCCGACGAAATGGTCGGTCACAAACTGGGTGAATTTGCACCGACTCGTACTTATCGCGGTCACACTGCTGATAAGAAAGCCAAGAAACGCTAACAGGAGGAAGAGATGGAAACTATCGCTAAACATCGCCACGCTCGTTCTTCTGCCCAGAAGGTTCGCCTGGTAGCAGATCTTGTACGCGGTAAGAAAGTGTCGCAGGCTCTGGACATTTTGACCTACACCAACAAGAAAGCGGCTGTACTGGTCAAGAAAGTACTGGAATCTGCCATTGCTAACGCCGAACACAACGATGGCGCGGACATTGATGATCTGAAAGTCACGAAGATCTTCGTAGACGAAGGCCCAAGCATGAAGCGCATTATGCCGCGTGCAAAAGGTCGTGCAGATCGCATCCTGAAGCGCACCAGCCACATTACTGTGGTTGTGTCCGATCGCTGAGACTCTGGAGACTAGCAATGGGTCAGAAAGTACATCCTAATGGTATTCGCCTGGGTATTGTTAAACCCTGGAACTCTACCTGGTTCGCCAATACCAAAGAATTCGCTGACAACCTGGACAGCGACTTTAAAGTTCGTCAGTTCCTGACTAAAGAACTGGCTAAAGCGTCCGTATCTCGTATCGTTATCGAGCGTCCGGCTAAGAGCATCCGTGTGACCATTCACACCGCTCGTCCTGGCATCGTGATCGGTAAGAAAGGCGAAGACGTAGAAAAACTGCGCAAGGTCGTAGCGGATATCGCTGGCGTGCCTGCACAGATCAATATCGCCGAAGTCCGTAAACCGGAACTGGACGCTAAACTGGTTGCTGACAGCATCACTTCTCAGCTGGAGCGTCGCGTGATGTTCCGTCGTGCGATGAAGCGTGCTGTACAGAACGCAATGCGTCTGGGCGCTAAAGGTATTAAAGTTGAAGTTAGTGGCCGTCTGGGCGGTGCTGAAATCGCGCGTACCGAATGGTACCGTGAAGGCCGCGTGCCGTTGCACACCCTGCGTGCTGACATTGACTACAACACCTCTGAAGCGCACACCACTTATGGTGTAATCGGCGTTAAGGTATGGATCTTCAAAGGCGAGATCCTGGGTGGTATGGCTGCTGTTGAACAACCGGAACCGGCTGCTCAACCTAAAAAGCAGCAGCGTAAAGGCCGTAAGTAAGGAGAGTCGCTGATGTTACAACCAAAGCGTACAAAATTCCGTAAAGTGCACAAAGGCCGCAACCGTGGTCTGGCGCAGGGTACGGATGTTAGCTTCGGTACTTTCGGTCTGAAAGCTGTTGGCCGTGGTCGTCTGACTGCTCGTCAGATCGAAGCCGCACGTCGTGCTATGACCCGTGCAGTTAAGCGTCAAGGTAAAATTTGGATCCGTGTATTCCCGGACAAACCAATTACCGAGAAGCCGCTGGAAGTGCGTATGGGTAAAGGTAAGGGTAACGTGGAGTATTGGGTTGCCCTGATCCAGCCTGGTAAAGTCCTGTATGAAATGGACGGTGTTCCGGAAGAGCTGGCCCGTGAAGCATTCAAGCTGGCAGCAGCAAAACTGCCTATCAAAACCACCTTTGTAACTAAGACGGTGATGTAATGAAAGCAACAGAGCTGCGTGAGAAAAGCGTTGAAGAGCTGAACACTGAGCTGCTTAACCTGCTGCGTGAGCAGTTCAACCTGCGCATGCAGGCAGCATCCGGCCAGCTGCAACAGACTCATCTGTTGAAGCAAGTGCGTCGTGATGTTGCACGCGTTAAGACTTTACTGACTGAGAAGGCGGGTGCGTAATGACCGATAAAATCCGTACTCTGCAAGGTCGTGTGACTAGCGACAAAATGGAGAAATCCATTGTTGTAGCTATCGAACGTTTTGTGAAACACCCTATCTACGGTAAATTCATCAAGCGTACGACTAAACTGCACGTACATGACGAGAACAATGAATGTGGTATCGGCGACGTGGTTGAAATCCGCGAATGCCGTCCACTGTCCAAGACCAAGTCCTGGACCCTGGTTCGCGTTGTAGAGAAAGCGATTCTGTAAGGATCCTTTCTCGGTAAAAAACCCCCGCTTGTCGGGGGTTTTTTCTTTCCGCCGTAAAAATTCTCTTCCTTCGCAGTTTTCCCCGGTACTGATCGAGATCAGGTCTGCGCCTGATAAAAAGCTTAAGATGTTTTTTTGTTCAGTTAAGCTGGATAATTAAAACAGGGCGCATAAGGCAAAGTGTCCTGATCCCGTCAACGACATGGAAAGCCATTATGCATAATCAACCCGATTCCACTCGCCGGTTGCTGCTGACGCTACCGTTACTCGCCGCTTCCTCAAAGCTACTGGCCGCTGGCCCCTCATCAGCTATAAAAAAACGTCCTCAGTCAGCTAATCCCGAGCGCACCCTGTTGTTAAAAAACGCCGATCTGGTCGCTACGATGGATAGGGAAAGGCGGGAGATCCGCCACGGCAGCGTGTTGATCAAAGGCAATGCCATCGCCGCGGTAGGTAAAGCCGAAGAGCTGCCGACTCAGGCAGATGAAGTCATCGACCTGAAAGGGCATATTGTTATTCCCGGCCTGATCAATACGCATCATCATATGTACCAAAGCCTGACGCGCGTCATTCCTCCCGCACAGGATGGCGAACTCTTTAAGTGGATCACTAACCTTTATCCCATCTGGCAAAAGATGACGCCGGAAATGATCCACGTCTCTACCAAACTATCAATGGCGGAGCTGATCCTCTCCGGCTGCACCACCTCCAGCGATCATCTTTATCTCTTCCCTAACGGCTGTCGCCTGGATGACAGCATTGAAGCCGCCAGCGAAATGGGCATGCGGTTTCACGCCAGCCGCGGCAGCATGAGCGTAGGGCAGAGCAAGGGAGGGCTGCCGCCGGATGCGCTGGTTGAAAACGAGGCGGCGATTTTAAAAGATACCCAAAGGCTGATCGAGCGCTACCATGATGCCACTCAGGGTTCTATGCTGCGTATCGTCGTCGCCCCCTGTTCGCCTTTTTCGGTTAGTCAGGACTTGATGAAGGAGTCCGCCAGCCTGGCCCGCAGCTATAAGGTTTCGATGCATACCCATCTGGCCGAGAACGATAACGACGTTAAATACAGTCGGGAGAAATTCAACCGCACTCCGGCACAGTATGTGGAAGAACTGGGTTGGGTGGGGCACGATGTCTGGCATGCCCACTGCGTAAAACTGGATGATTACGGCATTGAGCTGTTCGCTCGCACCGGCACCGGCATCGCGCACTGCCCCTGTTCCAATATGCGGCTGGCTTCCGGCATCGCGCCGGCCAGGAAAATGCTGGATGCCGGGATGAATGTCGGACTGGGCGTGGACGGTTCCGCCTCCAATGATACAGCGGATATGATAGCGGAGGTGCGTCAGGCGATGCTTCTGCAGCGTGTGGGTTTTGGCCCGGACGCAATGACGGCCAGACAGGCGCTGGAGCTGGCTACGCTCAACGGCGCTAAAGTGCTGAACCGTGACGACGTCGGTGCCATAGCGCCCGGCATGATGGCGGATCTCGCCATCTTCGATCTTAACCAGCCCGGTTTGGCCGGGGCAGGGCACGATCCGCTGGCCGCGCTGGTCTTCTGCAATCCCGGAACGGTGGCCTACAGCATTATCAATGGCAGGATAGTCGTGGATAAAGGCCGGTTAACTTCGCTGGAGCTGGACAAACTGGTGATGCAGCATAATGCGCTCGCTGCGCAGCTTTACCTCTGAAGCGTTTTTTCTGCACCAACGGCGAGGTTTTTCCTGCCGTTTTTCTGCGACACGGCTTCAGGTTAACAGAATAACCGCCATTAAGCTGAAGAAGTGCGCAGATTACGATTGCTACCGGGTGAACAATTCCTTAGAATGTCGCGTTCCTCAAATCGAGGTTCAAATATCGGCTCGATATGAGTCGTTTATTTTTTCTACCCATATGCGAGTTGCGGTGTTATAATGCTGCGCCCTCAATAATGGGGCTTTTATACGACCTGAATCAGGTCCCGAAGTAGTAGTTGACATTAGCGGAGCACTAAAATGATCCAAGAACAGACTATGCTGAACGTCGCCGACAACTCCGGTGCACGTCGCGTAATGTGTATCAAGGTTCTGGGTGGCTCGCACCGTCGCTACGCAGGCGTAGGCGATATCATCAAAATTACCATCAAGGAAGCAATTCCTCGCGGTAAGGTTAAGAAAGGTGATGTGCTGAAAGCGGTAGTGGTGCGCACCAGGAAGGGTGTTCGTCGCCCGGACGGTTCTGTCATTCGCTTCGATGGTAATGCATGCGTTATTCTGAACAATAACAGCGAGCAGCCTATCGGAACGCGTATTTTTGGGCCGGTAACTCGTGAACTTCGTACTGAAAAGTTCATGAAAATTATCTCTCTGGCACCAGAAGTACTCTAAGGAGCGAAAAATGGCAGCTAAAATCCGTCGCGATGACGAAGTTATCGTGCTGACCGGCAAAGATAAAGGTAAGCGCGGTAAAGTTAAGAATGTCCTGTCTTCTGGCAAGGTCATTGTTGAAGGTATCAACCTGGTGAAGAAACATCAGAAGCCGGTTCCGGCTCTGAACCAACCAGGTGGCATCGTTGAAAAAGAAGCCGCTATTCAGGTTTCCAACGTTGCGCTTTACAACACTGCCACCGGCAAGGCTGACCGTGTAGGCTTTAGATTCGAAGACGGCAAAAAAGTCCGTTTCTTCAAGTCTAACAGCGAAACTATCAAGTAATTTGGAGTAGTACGATGGCGAAACTGCATGATTACTACAAAGACGAAGTAGTTAAGAAACTCATGACCGAGTTTAACTACAATTCTGTCATGCAAGTCCCTCGGGTCGAGAAGATCACCCTGAACATGGGTGTTGGTGAAGCGATCGCTGACAAGAAACTGCTGGATAACGCAGCAGCCGATCTGGCAGCAATCTCCGGTCAAAAGCCGTTTATCACCAAAGCACGCAAATCTGTTGCAGGCTTCAAAATCCGTCAGGGCTATCCGATCGGCTGTAAAGTAACTCTGCGTGGCGAGCGCATGTGGGAGTTCTTTGAGCGTCTGATCTCTATTGCTGTACCGCGTATCCGTGACTTCCGTGGCCTGTCCACCAAGTCTTTCGACGGTCGTGGTAACTACAGCATGGGCGTTCGTGAGCAGATCATCTTCCCAGAAATCGACTATGACAAAGTCGATCGCGTTCGTGGTTTGGATATTACCATTACCACTACTGCGAAATCTGACGATGAAGGCCGTGCTCTGCTGGCTGCCTTTGACTTCCCGTTCCGCAAGTAAGGTAGGGTTACTTCATGGCTAAGCAATCGATGAAGGCACGCGAAGTCGTTCGCGTAAAACTGGCTGATAAATACCGCGCTAAACGCGAGGAATTAAAAGCTATCATCTCTAGTGTGAACTCTTCCGACGAAGAACGTTGGAATGCGGTTCTCAAGCTGCAAACTCTGCCGCGTGATTCCAGCCCGTCTCGTCAGCGTAACCGCTGCCGCCAAACTGGCCGTCCACATGGTTATGTGGGCAAATTCGGGTTGAGCCGTATCAAGCTGCGTGAAGCCGCCATGCGCGGTGAAGTGCCTGGCTTGAAAAAGGCTAGCTGGTAATTACCAATAGAATCACGGGAGTAAAGACAGATGAGCATGCAAGATCCGATCGCGGATATGCTGACCCGTATCCGTAACGGTCAGGCCGCGAATAAAGTTGCGGTCACCATGCCTTCCTCCAAGCTGAAAGTGGCAATTGCCAACGTGCTGAAGGAAGAAGGATATATTGAAGAATTTAAAATCGAAGGCGACACCAAGCCAGAACTGGAACTGACTCTTAAGTACTTCCAGGGCAAGGCTGTGGTAGAAAGCATTCAGCGTGTAAGCCGTCCAGGTCTGCGTATCTATAAGCGCAAAGACGAACTGCCAAAAGTAATGGCTGGACTGGGCATCGCTGTTGTTTCTACCTCTAAAGGTGTGATGACCGATCGTGCAGCGCGCCAGGCTGGTCTTGGTGGCGAAATTATCTGCTACGTAGCTTAACGGAGGAAAGAATGTCTCGTGTTGCTAAAGCACCTGTCGTCATTCCTGCCGGCGTAGAGGTAAAACTCGACGGTCAGGTTATTTCGATTAAAGGTAAAAACGGCGAGCTGACTCGTACCATCAACAATGCTGTAGAAGTTAAGCATGCTGACAACGCTCTGACTTTCGCTCCGCGCGAAGGTTTTGCAGACGGTTGGGCACAGGCTGGTACTTCTCGTGCACTGCTGAACGGTATGGTTATCGGTGTTACCGAAGGCTTCACTAAGAAGCTGCAGCTGGTTGGTGTAGGTTATCGTGCAGCCGTTAAAGGCAATGCCGTGAGTCTGGCCCTGGGCTTTTCTCATCCGGTTGAGCATGCGCTGCCAGCGGGAATCACTGCTGAATGTCCAACTCAGACTGAAATCGTGCTGAAAGGCGCTGATAAACAGCTGATTGGTCAGGTTGCAGCCGATCTGCGCGCCTACCGTCGTCCTGAGCCTTACAAAGGCAAGGGTGTTCGTTACGCCGACGAAGTCGTGCGTACCAAAGAGGCTAAGAAGAAGTAAGGTAACACTATGGATAAGAAATCTGCTCGTATCCGTCGTGCGACCCGCGCACGCCGCAAGCTCAAAGAGCTGGGTGCAACTCGCCTGGTGGTACATCGTACCCCGCGTCACATTTACGCACAGGTAATTGCTCCTAACGGTTCTGAAGTTCTGGTTGCTGCTTCTACAGTAGAAAAAGCAATCAGTGAGCAACTGAAGTACACCGGAAACAAAGACGCCGCCGCCGCTGTTGGTAAAGCAGTCGCTGAGCGCGCAATCGAAAAAGGCATCACTGGTGTTTCTTTCGACCGCTCTGGTTTCCAATATCATGGTCGTGTCCAGGCACTGGCAGATGCTGCCCGTGAAGCTGGCCTACAGTTCTAAGGTAGAGGTGTAAGATGGCACACATCGAAAAACAAGCTGGCGAACTGCAGGAAAAGCTGATCGCGGTAAATCGCGTATCGAAAACCGTTAAAGGTGGTCGTATTTTCTCCTTCACTGCACTGACAGTGGTAGGCGACGGTAACGGTCGCATCGGTTTTGGTTACGGTAAAGCGCGTGAAGTTCCAGCAGCGATCCAGAAAGCGATGGAAAAAGCTCGTCGCAATATGATCAATGTCGCGCTGAACAACGGCACCCTGCAGCACCCTGTTAAAGGCGTGCACACAGGTTCTCGTGTGTTCATGCAGCCGGCTTCTGAAGGTACCGGTATCATTGCCGGCGGTGCAATGCGCGCCGTTCTGGAAGTCGCTGGGGTTCATAACGTTCTGGCTAAAGCCTACGGTTCCACTAACCCGATTAACGTGGTTCGTGCAACGCTGGATGGCCTGGCCAACATGAATTCCCCAGAAATGGTCGCTGCCAAGCGTGGCAAATCCGTTGAAGACATTCTGGGGTAAAGACCATGGCTAAGACTATTAAAATTACTCAAACCCGCAGTTCGATCGGACGTTTGCCGAAACACAAGGCAACTCTGCTTGGCCTGGGTCTGCGTCGTATTAACCACACCGTAGAGCGTGAAGACACGCCAGCAGTACGCGGCATGGTTAACGCGGTTTACTACATGGTTAAAGTGGAGGAGTAACAGATGCGTTTAAATACTCTGTCTCCGGCTGAAGGCTCTAAGCACGCTTCCAAGCGTTTAGGTCGCGGTATCGGTTCTGGCCTGGGTAAAACCGGTGGTCGTGGTCACAAAGGTCAGAACTCTCGTTCTGGCGGTGGCGTACGTCGCGGGTTCGAAGGTGGTCAGATGCCTCTGTACCGTCGTCTGCCGAAATTCGGTTTCACCTCTCGCAAATCTATGGTTACGACAGAAGTTCGTCTGTCTGATCTGGCGAAAGTTGAAGGCGGGATCGTCGACCTGAACACGCTGAAAGCAGCCAACATTATCGGCATTCAGATTGAATTCGCTAAGGTTATCCTGTCTGGCGAAGTCACTGCACCGGTAACGGTTCGCGGTCTGCGTGTCACTAAAGGCGCTCGTGCTGCAATCGAAGCTGCTGGCGGTAAAATTGAGGAATAAGTAGCAGATGGCTAAGCAACCGGGATTAGATTTTCAAAGTGCCAAAGGTGGTTTTGGCGAACTGAAACGCAGACTTTTGTTTGTGATTGGTGCGCTGATTGTTTTCCGCATTGGCTCTTTTATTCCAATCCCTGGTATCGATGCCACTGTACTTGCCAAACTGCTTGAGCAACAGCGTGGCACCATCATTGAAATGTTCAACATGTTCTCTGGTGGTGCTCTGAGCCGTGCTTCTATCTTTGCTCTGGGGATCATGCCGTATATTTCGGCGTCGATCATTATCCAGCTGCTCACCGTGGTTCATCCCGCGCTGGCAGAAATCAAGAAAGAAGGGGAGGCTGGCCGTCGTAAGATTAGCCAGTACACCCGTTACGGCACATTGGTACTGGGCATATTTCAGTCGATCGGTATTGCTACCGGCCTGCCGAATATGCCCGGAATGCAGGGCCTGGTGTTAAATCCAGGCTTTGCCTTCTACTTTACCGCTGTTGTCAGCCTGGTGACCGGGACAATGTTCCTGATGTGGCTGGGCGAACAGATTACTGAGCGCGGTATCGGCAACGGTATCTCAATCATAATCTTCGCTGGTATCGTTGCGGGTCTGCCGCCGGCCATTGGCCATACCATCGAGCAAGCGCGGCAAGGCGACCTGCACTTCCTCCTGTTGCTGTTGGTTGCAGTTCTTGTATTTGCAGTGACCTTCTTCGTTGTTTTCGTTGAGCGTGGTCAACGCCGCATTGTGGTGAACTATGCGAAACGTCAGCAAGGCCGTCGTGTCTATGCTGCGCAGAGCACACATTTACCGTTGAAAGTGAATATGGCGGGCGTAATCCCGGCAATCTTTGCTTCCAGCATTATCCTGTTCCCGGCGACCATAGCTTCATGGTTCGGGGGCGGTACAGGCTGGAACTGGCTGACGACTATTTCAATGTATTTGCAGCCAGGTCAACCGCTTTATGTGTTACTCTATGCGACTGCAATCATCTTCTTCTGTTTCTTCTATACGGCGTTGGTTTTCAACCCGCGAGAAACAGCAGATAACCTGAAGAAGTCTGGTGCATTTGTACCAGGAATTCGTCCGGGAGAACAGACGGCGAAGTACATCGATAAAGTAATGACGCGTCTCACCTTAGTGGGTGCGCTCTACATTACTTTCATCTGCCTAATCCCGGAGTTCATGCGTGATGCGATGAAAGTTCCATTCTACTTCGGCGGTACCTCACTGCTGATCGTAGTTGTTGTCATCATGGACTTTATGGCTCAAGTGCAAACTCTGATGATGTCCAGTCAATACGAGTCTGCATTGAAGAAAGCAAACCTGAAGGGCTACGGCCGTTAATTCAGGCGCTTGAGAAGTTACGGAGAGTAAAAATGAAAGTTCGTGCTTCCGTCAAGAAATTATGTCGTAACTGCAAAATCATCCGTCGCGACGGCGTCGTACGTGTGATTTGCAGCGCCGAGCCTAAGCATAAACAGCGTCAGGGCTAATATTTTTCTTGCAAAGTCGGGTTGAGCTGGCTAGATTAGCCAGCCAATCTTTTGTATGTCTATGCGTTTCCATTTGAGTATCCTGAAAACGGGCTTTTCAGCATGGGGCGCATATTTAAATAGTAGGAGTGCATAGTGGCCCGTATAGCAGGCATTAACATTCCTGATCATAAACATACCGTTATCGCTTTAACCGCGATCTTCGGCATCGGCAAGACCCGCTCACAGGCTATCTGTGCATCAACGGGAATCGCTGAAAATGTTAAGATCAGTGAGCTGTCTGAAGAACAAATCGACATTCTGCGTGACGCAGTTGCAAAGTTTGTTGTTGAAGGCGATCTGCGTCGTGAAGTCACCCTGAGCATCAAGCGTCTGATGGACCTTGGTTGCTATCGTGGTTTACGTCATCGTCGTGGTCTTCCAGTGCGCGGTCAGCGTACCAAGACCAACGCACGTACCCGTAAGGGTCCGCGTAAACCGATCAAGAAATAATCGGGGTGATTGAATAATGGCAAAGGCACCAGTTCGTGCACGCAAGCGTGTAAGAAAGCAAGTCTCTGATGGCGTGGCTCATGTCCATGCATCTTTCAACAACACCATCGTGACCATTACCGATCGTCAGGGTAACGCGCTGGGTTGGGCAACCGCCGGTGGTTCCGGTTTCCGCGGTTCACGTAAATCTACGCCGTTCGCTGCTCAGGTCGCTGCAGAGCGCTGTGCAGAGGCTGTAAAAGATTACGGTATTAAGAACCTGGAAGTTATGGTTAAGGGTCCTGGTCCAGGCCGCGAATCAACGATTCGTGCTCTGAACGCTGCTGGTTTCCGCATCACTAATATTACTGATGTGACTCCGATCCCTCACAACGGTTGTCGTCCGCCGAAAAAACGCCGCGTATAACGCCCGTTTTTTAGGAATGTTGGAGAAAGAAAATGGCAAGATATTTGGGTCCTAAGCTCAAGCTGAGCCGTCGTGAAGGTACAGACCTCTTCCTGAAGTCTGGCGTTCGCGCGATTGATACCAAGTGTAAGATTGAACAAGCCCCTGGCCAGCACGGTGCGCGTAAACCGCGTCTGTCTGACTATGGCGTACAGTTACGTGAAAAGCAGAAAGTTCGTCGTATCTACGGCGTGCTGGAGCGTCAGTTCCGTAACTATTATAAAGAAGCAGCACGTCTGAAAGGCAACACCGGTGAAAACCTGTTAGCTCTGCTGGAAGGTCGTCTGGATAACGTTGTTTATCGTATGGGCTTTGGCGCTACTCGTGCAGAAGCACGCCAGCTGGTTAGCCACAAATCCATCATGGTAAATGGTCGCGTTGTTAGCATCGCTTCTTATCAGGTAACTCCGAATGACGTTGTTAGCATCCGTGAGAAAGCCAAAAAGCAGTCTCGCGTGAAAGCCGCTCTGGAGCTGGCTGAGCAGCGTGAAAAGCCAACCTGGCTGGAAGTTGATGCAACTAAGATGGAAGGTGTCTTCAAGCGCAAGCCTGAACGTACCGATCTGTCTGCGGACATTAACGAACACCTGATCGTCGAGCTTTACTCTAAGTAAAGCTTAGTACCAAAGAGAGGACACAATGCAGGGTTCTGTGACAGAGTTTCTAAAACCGCGCCTGGTAGATATCGAGCAAGTGAGTTCGACGCACGCCAAGGTGACCCTTGAGCCTTTAGAGCGTGGCTTTGGCCATACTCTTGGTAACGCACTGCGCCGTATTCTGCTTTCATCAATGCCGGGTTGCGCGGTGACCGAGGTTGAAATTGATGGTGTACTGCATGAGTACAGCACCAAAGAGGGCGTACAGGAAGATATCCTGGAAATCCTGCTCAACCTGAAAGGTTTGGCGGTAAGAGTTCAGGGGAAAGATGAAGTTATTCTTACTCTGAATAAATCTGGCATTGGCCCTGTGACTGCAGCCGATATCACCCATGATGGTGATGTCGAAATCGTCAAGCCGCAGCACGTGATCTGCCACCTGACTGACGAGAACGCGGCTATCAGCATGCGTATCAAAGTTCAGCGCGGTCGTGGTTATGTGCCGGCTTCTGCCCGAATTCATTCGGAAGAAGATGAGCGCCCGATCGGTCGTCTGTTGGTCGACGCCTGCTACAGCCCTGTAGAGCGTATTGCCTACAATGTTGAAGCAGCGCGTGTAGAACAGCGTACTGACCTGGACAAGCTGGTCATCGAAATGGAAACCAACGGCACTATTGATCCTGAAGAAGCGATCCGCCGTGCGGCAACCATTCTGGCTGAACAACTGGAAGCTTTCGTTGACTTACGTGATGTACGTCAGCCGGAAGTGAAAGAAGAGAAACCAGAATTCGATCCGATCCTGCTGCGCCCTGTTGACGATCTGGAATTGACTGTCCGCTCTGCTAACTGCCTTAAGGCAGAAGCTATCCACTACATCGGTGATCTGGTACAGCGTACCGAGGTTGAGCTGCTTAAAACGCCTAACCTTGGTAAAAAGTCTCTTACCGAGATTAAAGACGTGCTGGCATCTCGCGGACTCTCTCTGGGCATGCGCCTTGAGAACTGGCCGCCAGCCAGCATTGCTGATGAATAACCCGATCACAGGTTAAGGTTTCACTGAGAAGGATAAGGTCATGCGCCATCGTAAGAGTGGTCGTCAACTGAACCGCAACAGCAGCCATCGCCAGGCTATGTTCCGCAACATGGCAGGCTCTTTGGTTCGTCATGAAATCATCAAGACGACCCTGCCTAAAGCGAAAGAGCTGCGTCGTGTAGTTGAGCCGCTGATTACTCTTGCCAAGACCGACAGCGTAGCTAATCGTCGTCTGGCATTCGCCCGCACTCGTGATAACGAGATCGTGGCAAAACTGTTTAACGAGCTGGGCCCGCGTTTCGCGAGCCGTGCCGGTGGATACACTCGTATTCTGAAGTGTGGCTTCCGCGCTGGTGACAACGCTCCGATGGCTTACATCGAGCTGGTTGATCGTCCAGAAGCTCAAGCAGAAGCAGCAGAGTAATTTCTGCCGCAATCTGGAAAAACCGGGCCCTGGCCCGGTTTTTTTATACCTGTGATTTCCCCTCCGTGATATAACGCGCTATCCTGATTTTTCCCTTCCCAGCCGTGAGGTCACTATGTGGTTATTCGACCAACTGGTAGAGCAGCACATTGCCGAAGCCCAAAAAAACGGCGAGTTCGACAACCTGCCCGGCAGCGGTAAAAAGCTGGAGCTGGATGACGACAGTCATGTACCGCCTGAACTCCGCGCCGGATACCGTTTGCTGAAAAATTCTGGTTATCTGCCGCCTGAGCTGGAGATGCGACGCGAAGCCGTTGAACTGAACGAGCTGCTTGCCGGTATCAAACCCGAGGACGAACGCTATTCGCACCATGCTAAACGTCTCGCGCTACTCGAGAGCAAATTGCGTCAGGCTGGTATGAGCACAGATTTTCTCAGAAACGAGTACGGCGAGCGGCTGCAGCTGCGCCTGTTCGGAGAAAAATAATGTATAAGATTGGTCAGCTGGCGAAGCTGGCGGACGTTACTCCGGATACGATCCGCTATTACGAAAAGCAGCAAATGATGGATCATGAGATCCGCACCGAAGGCGGTTTCCGGCTTTACAGCCAAAATGATTTGCAGCGCCTTAAGTTTATCCGCTATGGCAGACAGCTTGGCTTTAGCCTGGAGGCCATCCGCGAACTGCTGTCGATCCGCATCGATCCCGAACACCATACTTGTCAGGAGTCGAAAACCATCGTTCAGACCAGATTACGGGAAGTCGAAAGTATGATTGCCGAACTGCAACATATGCAGCGCTCGCTCAGCAGACTGAATGACGCCTGTTGTGGCACGGCCCACAGCAGCCTTTATTGTTCAATTCTGGAAGCGTTAGAAAAAGGCGCGCTGGCTTCAGCGGAGGATTGATCTTTTCCTCGACCAGTTCTATATTCATTGCCGAATTCATACAAGGAAAATCCCATGAGTAAATATCAGCATAAAAAGGGCGTCATCCGCGACAACGCGCTGGAAGCCTTACTGCACGATCCGCTGTTCAGAAGCCGGGTCGAAGCCAACAAAAAAGGCAAAGGCAGCTACCGGCGTAAGGACAAACACGTAGCCCGGGAGGCCAGTGGTAAAGCAGACTTTACCACTGGCCTTCTGCTTTCAGGACATAAAAAAACCGCCGATAAAGGCGGTTTCTTTTTTATGGCTACTTAAATCTGGCCGTTTTTCTGCTTCAGCAGATCGCGGATCTCGGTAAGCAGCGTTTCTTCAGCGCTGATCTTAGGCGCCGGCTTCTCTACTTCTTTCTTCTTGTGCAGCTTGTTCATCAGCTTGATAGCCAAAAAGATAGCAAAAGCCACGATAACAAAATCGAAAACGTTCTGCAGAAAGATGCCGTACTGCATCACTACCGCAGGCGTATCGCCCACGGCGGGCTTGAGCACCCAGCCAAACTGTTTGAAATCAATCCCGCCAATCAATAATCCCAGCGGCGGCATAATGATATTTGCCACCAGCGAAGAAACGATTTTACCAAATGCGGCACCGATGATGACACCGACCGCCAGATCGACCACGTTGCCACGCATAGCGAAATCGCGAAATTCTTTTAATAAACTCATGGTATCTCCTTTCCTGTGCCAGTGGGTAAGTCTAACAAACGAACCGGCTTTTGCCATTGTCGGGGCGGAGAAAATCGCGGTGGCCAGAGCGAGCGGGTAAAATAACGCCGTTTCGCTAAGATAAAACCGGGCATCTGCCCGGCTGCTTTACAGGAAGAATGGGCTGGGCTGGAATAGCCGCTCCACGTCCGGCACAAACTTTTTATCAGTCAGGAACATGATCACGTGATCGCCCTGTTCGATCCGCAGATTGTCATTGGCGATCATTACATCGTCGCCGCGAACCACTGCGCCAATAATGGTGCCTGGCGGCAGCTTGATATCGTCGATGGATCTTCCCACCACACGGGAAGTGGTTTCATCGCCGTGTGCGATCGCTTCGATCGCTTCAGCCACTCCGCGGCGCAGTGACGAAACGCCAACGATATCGGCTTTACGCACGTGGCTTAGCAGTGCGGAGATGGTCGCCTGCTGTGGTGAGATGGCAATGTCGATCACGCTGCCTTGTACAAGATCTACATAGGCCTTACGCTGGATCAGCACCATCACCTTTTTTGCGCCCATTCTCTTTGCCAGCATGGCCGACATAATGTTTGCTTCATCATCGTTAGTGATAGCGATAAAAAGATCCGTCTGATCGACGTGCTCCTCGGCAAGCAGCTCCTGATCTGAAGCATCGCCATAGAAAACTATGGTGTTTTGTAGCATTTCTGCCAGCTCGGCGGCACGCTGCTGATTACGTTCAATCAGCTTCACGCTATAGTTTTTCTCCAGGCGTTGCGCCAGCCCGAAACCAATATTACCGCCGCCTACAATCATAATGCGCTTGTAAGGTTTCTCCAGGCGCTGATATTCACTCATCACTGCCCGAATATGCTGACTGGCGGCGATAAAGAAAACTTCGTCGCCAGCTTCCACAATGGTGGAGCCTTGCGGACGAATAGGGCGATCCTGACGGAAAATAGCGGCGACGCGGGTATCAATATGGGGCATATGCTCGCGCATGGTCGCCAGAGGATTCCCTACCAGCGGCCCGCCGTAATAGGCTTTAACCACTGCCAGACTGACTTTGCCTTCGGCGAAATTAACCACCTGCAGCGCGCCTGGATATTCAATCAGCCGGTAGATATTATCGATAACCAGCTGTTCCGGAGAAATCAAATGATCGATCGGTACGGCTTCCGGGATAAAAAGCCTTTCGGCATCCCGTAGATAATCCGGCGCGCGGATACGGGCAATACGGTTCGGCGTATTGAAAAGAGAATAGGCGACCTGGCAGGCGATCATATTGGTTTCGTCGGAGCTGGTTACCGCAACCAGCATATCGGCATCTTCTGCGCCTGCTTCACGCAGCACTCGCGGGTGCGAACCATGGCCCTGCACAACGCGTAAATCGTATTTATCCTGTAGCTGGCGCAGGCGACCGGAATCCGTATCCACCAGGGTAATATCGTTATTTTCGCCCACCAGGTTTTCAGCGAGCGTGCCGCCTACCTGACCGGCGCCAAGAATGATGATTTTCATTGTGCTTGTCTGTTCAGGTGAAAGGATTCGGCCGGGTAAGCCGGCCACCAGGTTAGTTCTTTACCAGTTTCGCATAGTAAAAGCCGTCGCCGCCCTGAGCATCTGGAAAAACCTGAATTCCGGGCTGCTGCGCATCGCCTGTCTCTTTCAGCGTGGCATCGGCATGGCGGGCCAAAAACGCCGCTATCTGCAGGTGATTTTCTTCCGGCAATATTGAACAGGTGGCATAAAGCAGCGTGCCGCCCGGCTTCAGATGCGGCCAGATGGCTTCCAGAATCTGTTGCTGTACGGCAACCAGCTCAGGGATATCGCGATCGCGGCGCAGCCACTTAATATCCGGGTGGCGACGGATCACGCCGGTTGCCGAGCAGGGCGCATCCAGCAGAATGCGATCGAATTGCCTGTCGCCACACCAGTTCTCTGGCGCAGTGCCGTCGCCGACTTTTACTTCGGCGGTCATCTTCAGCCGCTGCAGGTTTTCGCTGACTCTGGCCAGTCGCTTCGCGTCGATATCTACAGCCATTACGCTGGCTTCCGGCGCGGCTTCCAGAATATGGGTGGTTTTTCCGCCTGGCGCGGCGCAAAGATCCAGAATCGACTCGCCGTTCTGCGGATCCAGTAGCGCGACGCAGCCCTGAGCGGAAGCATCCTGAACCGTTACCCAGCCTTGTTCAAATCCCGGCAGTTGCGACACGGCGCAGGGCGCATCCAGCCTTAGCGCATCGCTATGTTGCGGATGAGGTTCGGCGTTTTTACCCGTTTCCTGCAGCAGCTTCAGCCAGGCATCGCGGCTGTGGTGCTGCCGGTTTACGCGTAGCCACATTGGCGGGCGTTGATTATTGGCATCCACAATCTGCTGCCACTGTTCAGGCCAGGCGCTTCGCAACCTTGCCAGCAGCCATTTAGGATGCAGAAATTGTTGCTCGCCCTGAGCCATTGCCGTGGTCAGCTCATCCTGCTTGCGCTGAAACTGGCGCAGCACGCCATTAATCAGCCCTTTTAACTGCGGTCGCTTAAGCGAAACGGCGCCTTCAACCGTTTCCGCCAGCGCGGCGTGAGCAGGGATGCGGGTGAACAGAAGTTGATAAAGGCCAACCATAATCAGGAAATGCACAACGCGCTGTTTCCCCGTAAGCGGGCGCTCCATTAGCTGGCCAATAACCCATTCCAGCTGCGGCAGCGTACGCAGAACGCCGTAGCAAATTTCCTGCAGCAGCGCGGCATCTTTCTCTGGCAGCGTTTTTTGCGCGGCAGGAAGGATATTGCTCAACGACTCTCCCTGTTCGACTACTTTTGTAATAGTCTCGGCAGCCACGCTGCGCAGATTTGTATTTTTTTTCATAGGATCGCTTTAAACATCGCCCGACGCGCGGCCGGGCGAAAAATCAGGCAAGGATATTGCCGGGGACAAACCATTCGCGACGGGAGTTCAGCAAATCCTGCGCTTTCATGGCTTTTTTACCGGCAGGCTGCAGCTCTTCGATATTCAGCACGCCCTCGGCAGTGGCAATCTGAATGCCATGTTTATCGGCCTGCACGATTTCGCCAGGCATTTTCGCTACGTGGGGCAGAACAGAAGCCTTCCAGACCTTCACCGGCTGCTCGTCAATCACAAAATAGCTGACCGGCCAGGGATTGAAGGCGCGGATGCAGCGCTCCAGCTGGGCGGCGGAAAGCGCCCAGTCCAGCTTAGCTTCTTCTTTGCTGAGCTTTTCGGCGTAGCTAACCAGAGCTTCGTCCTGCACTTCCGGGCTGGCAGTGCCGTCGGCAAGCTGTTCCAGCGTGGTCAGCATGCCCTGCGGACCGAGCCCGGCAAGCTTCTGGTAAAGACTGGCGCTGGTATCGGTAGCCTCAATCGGGCAGGCGAGCTTGTGCAGCATATCGCCGGTATCCAGGCCCACATCCATTTGCATAATGGTGACGCCAGTCTCGGCATCACCAGCCCAGAGCGAACGCTGGATAGGTGCCGCGCCGCGCCACTTCGGCAGCAGCGAGCCGTGCACGTTGATACAGCCCAGACGCGGCATAGCCAATACTGCTGCTGGCAGGATCAGGCCATAAGCCACCACAACCATGACATCCGCCTGTAGATCGGCAACCAGCTGCTGGTTCTCTTCCGGGCGCAGCGACTTAGGTTGAAACACCGGGATGCCGTGCTGCTCAGCCAGCTGCTTTACCGGACTGGCCGTTAGCTTGTTGCCGCGACCGGCCGGACGATCGGGCTGGGTAAAAACGCCTACCACCTTATGGCTGGACGACAACAGCGCGTCAAGATGCCGCGCTGCAAAGTCGGGCGTGCCGGCAAAGATAATGTTTAAAGAGTCGGACACGGGTTTCCCTTCTTCAAATGTTGATCAGTCCTGCGCCGTCTGGCGATAGAGTTTTTCCAGCTTCTTACGAATACGATCGCGCTTCAGCGGCGACAGGTAATCGATAAACAGCTTGCCGACCAGGTGATCCATTTCGTGCTGAATGCAGATAGCCAGCAGGCCGTCCGCTTCCAGCTCATAGCTTTTGCCATCGCGATCCAGCGCGCGAATTTTTACCTTCTCGGCGCGCGGCACCAGCGCCCGCTGTTCCGGGATAGAGAGGCAGCCTTCTTCAATACCGGTATCGCCGCTCTTTTCCAGCAGCTCGGGGTTGATCAGCACCAGGCGCTCATCGCGATTCTCAGAGACGTCGATAACAATAATACGCTGATGAATATCCACCTGCGTCGCCGCCAGGCCAATACCTTCTTCGGCGTACATGGTTTCAAACATATCATCCACGATACGTTGAATATCGGCGTTAACTTCGGCCACGGGCTTAGCTACGATGCGAAGGCGATCGTCGGGATAATGTAATACCTGCAAAACGGACATAACTTTCCAGATTTGTGTTCAAGGGATGAGAGATTTATCCTTCTTATTGTAGACATTTCGCCTCATGATTGACAGCATTCCCGCTACGTTAACCAGGCGCGGGGCAAGGACAGCACTATGACGGCAACGGAGATTTGGCTACGTCTGTCAGGCGTAAAGCGATTAACTAATCAGCAGCGGGCAAAGATAGCCGCCAGGCTGCAGCAAATGACGGCATTAAATAAAGAAGCGCTTCGCGAAGCGGGGCTGCTGCCGGACCAGGCGGCGGCTTTTCTGGCTTATGACAGAGCAGCTGTCGATAAAACGCTGGCCTGGCTGGAGCAGGACAATTGTCATTTTATTCCCTGCGATAGCGCTGCCTATCCTTCTTTATTGAAAAATATCCACGACTTTCCCGCCGCGCTTTTTGTTCAGGGCGATCCGCGGTTGTTGAAAACCCCGCAAATTGCCATTGTCGGCAGCCGTAACTGTTCGCCTTATGGCCGTACCTGGGGAAGCTGTTTTGCACAAACGCTGGCGTTAAGCGGTTTGACTATCACCAGCGGCCTGGCTTTGGGGATAGACGGTATCGCGCATCGCGCTGCTTTAGAGGTAAAAGGCAAAACTTTGGCGGTGCTCGGTAGCGGGCTGCAGAAAATCTATCCCTTTCAGCACCGTTCGCTGGCAAAGCAGATCCTGGACGAAGGCGGCGCGCTGGTTTCCGAATTTCCGCTGGAGGCCGCACCACTCGCCTGGCATTTCCCCTGGCGAAACAGAATTATCAGCGGCCTGAGCCTGGGCGTGCTGGTGGTCGAGGCCGCGTTGAAAAGCGGTTCGCTGGTGACGGCAAAGCTGGCTCTGGAACAAAACCGCGATGTTTATGCGCTACCGGGCGCAATCGGCAATCCCGGCAGTGAAGGTACTCACTGGCTTATCCAACAGGGCGCGCTGCTTACTGCTCATCCCAACAACATCCTTGAGCAGCTGCAAAGTGATTTGAAATGGCTGCCGCCGGTGGAAAATACCACAATATATTCTGCCACGGAGGAGAATAGTTCATTGCCATTTCCCGAGGTGTTGGCTAACGTAGGAGATGAGGTCACACCTGTTGACGTTGTCGCTGAACGTGCCTGCCAACCTGTGCCAGCCGTCGTAGCTAAACTGCTCGAGCTGGAGTTAGCAGGTTGGATTACAGCTGTACCCGGCGGCTATGTCCGATTGAGGAGGGCAAGCCATGTTCGACGTACTGATGTATCTATTTGAGACCTATATCCATAGCGAAGCAGAAATGCGCGTCGATCAGGATAAACTAACGGATGATCTAACCGATGCCGGTTTTCATCGCGAAGATATTTATAATGCGTTGAACTGGCTGGAGAAACTGGCGGACTATCAGGATGGTCTGGCGGCACCTTTTATGCTGGCAGCCGATCCGCTCTCAATGCGTATTTATACAGAAGAAGAGAGCCAGCGGTTAGACGCCAACTGTCGGGGGTTCATCCTGTTTTTGGAGCAGATACAGGTGTTGAATCTGGAAACCCGCGAGATGGTTATTGAGCGTATTATGGCGCTGGATACGCTTGAATTCGATCTGGAAGATCTCAAGTGGGTAGTTCTGATGGTGCTGTTTAACATTCCCGGATGCGAAAACGCCTATCAGCAGATGGAAGAACTTCTTTTCGACGTTAATGAAGGAATAGTGCACTGAAGACCCTCTTCGTGTCGCCAATGCTATGAATAAAACAGCGCTTTTCGCTGTGCGAAAAAATGAGCCTTGTCCACAGTGTGGGGCGGAATTAGTCATTCGTTCCGGAAAGCACGGCGCTTTTCTGGGCTGTTCGGCTTATCCCGAATGTGATTATATCCGCCCCCTTAAAAATCAGGCCGACGGCCATATTGTTAAAATCCTCGAAGGACAGTTTTGCCCGCTTTGCCAGGCAGAGCTGGCGCTACGTCAGGGGCGCTACGGCATGTTTATCGGCTGTAGCCGCTATCCCGAGTGCGCGCATACGGAACTGATCGACAAACCAGATGAAACCACACTTGCCTGTCCTCAATGCCAGCAGGGCAAACTGGTGCAGCGGCGGTCGCGCTATGGCAAAACTTTCCATGCCTGCGATCGTTATCCGGATTGCCAGTTTGCCGTAAACTTTACGCCGGTAGAGGGAAAGTGCGAATTCTGTGATTTCCCCCTTTTGATTGAGAAAAAAACCGCACGTGGCGTCAGGCGATTTTGCGCCAGTAAAGCCTGCGGCAAGCCCGTAACAGCAGGAAACAGCATTGAAGAATAATTATCAGCCAGGCTCGCTGGACGCCTGCATTTCTCATTTACATCATAACGCCGTTATTGCTTATCCAACCGAAGCGGTATTTGGCCTGGGATGCAATCCCGACAGCGAATCCGCGGTAATGGCGCTGCTGGCGTTAAAACAGCGCCCGGTAGAAAAAGGACTTATCCTGATTGCGGCAGATTATCAGCAGTTACAGCCTTACCTTGATGAAACGCGCCTGAACGCCGAACAAAAAGAGAAAATGTTCTCTTCCTGGCCTGGCCCGGTCACCTGGGTGGTGCCTGCCAATGCGGCTACGCCGCGCTGGCTGACAGGGCGCTTTGATTCCCTGGCCGTGCGGGTCAGCGATCATCCTGATGTTCGTCAACTCTGTCAGACCTTTGGCAAGCCACTGGTTTCTACCAGCGCTAACCTGACCGGCCTGCCGCCATGCCGTACGGCAGCGGAAGTTCATCAGCAGTTCGGGGCAGATTTTCCCGTATTGCAGGGAGAAACGGGCGGAAGAACCAATCCGTCTGAAATCCGCGACGCCTTAACCGGTGAATTAATCAGGCAGGGATAAAGAATGCGGAACTTTGCGGTTTTTGGTAACCCAATCAATCACAGTAAATCGCCACGGATCCATCAGCTTTTTGCAGAGCAAACAGGGATAGCTCATCCCTATGGACGCGTTTGTGCGCCGGTAAATGGTTTTGGTGCAGCGATAGAAGATTTTATTGCCCAGGGTGGAGCGGGCGCCAACGTTACGCTGCCCTTTAAAGAACAGGCTTTTGAGCTGGTGGATGAGTTAAGCGAACGGGCTTCGCTGGCGGGTGCGGTCAACACTATTAAAAAGCTGGAAGATGGTCGGCTGCTGGGCGATAACACGGACGGCATCGGCCTGGTCAGCGATCTGGAAAGGCTGGAACTGGTAAAACCTGGCGATCGCGTACTTTTGGTGGGCGCGGGCGGCGCGGCGCGGGGCGTTATTCTGCCGCTGCTCGCTTTAAGCTGTCGCCTGACTATCACCAACCGCACGCTGGCAAAAGCGCAAACGCTGGCGGAACTGTTCCAGCAATCTGGCGAGATCGTCGCCTGGCCTATGGATCGGCTGCAAGAAACCTCATTCGATCTCATCATCAATGCTACTTCCAGTGGCGTAGACGGAGAAATACCGGCTATACCCGCTTCATTAATCAATCCGCACACCCGCTGCTATGACATGTTCTACCAGGCTGGTGCGACGCCTTTCCTGCGCTGGTGTCGTGAGCAGGGCGCGACGCAGATGGCGGACGGGCTGGGAATGCTGGTGGGGCAGGCCGCATGGTCATTCTTTTTATGGCATGGCGTTTTTCCTGATGTAGCGCCAGTCATTGCGGCCTTAAAAACTGAGCTACAGCAATGAACCAGGCCATTCAGTTCCCCGACAGGGAATGGTGGGACGAATCGGCGAAAGCGGTTTGCTTTCCCGCGCTGGTTAACGGTTTTCAGGTACTCTGCGCTATAAGCGGCGAATCATTGATCCGCCGTTATGGTAACGATCGTTCCGCACTGGAAAATTTTCAGCAGTTCCGCTGGGATATAGAAGAAGAAGCGGAACAGGCGATCAAAGCTGAAGAAGAGGACGATCAGGGTTGGGTCTGGCTTTCCTGAGCAAGGTACTCATCTTTCCAGCCAACATAATTATTGGATGAATAAAGCAGGCCGCTGATTTCAGCTTCGGTAAGCGGTCTGATCTGTTTAACCGGACTGCCAAGATAAAGAAAGCCGCTGGCCAGACGCTTGCCCGGCGGCACCAGGCTTCCCGCGCCTATCATCACATCATCTTCTACTATTGCGCCATCCAGCAGAATTGATCCCATACCTACTAAAACACGATTGCCTATCCGGCAGCCGTGCAGCATAGCCTTGTGGCCAACCGTGACATCCTCGCCTACGATCAATGGAAAGCCTTCCGGGTTAGCAGCTGACTTATGCGTAACGTGCAGTACGCTGCCATCCTGAATATTGCTGCGTTTGCCGATAGTGACCTTATTAACATCACCCCGGATAGCAACAAGCGGCCAGATGCTGACATCGTCAGCCAGTTCAACATCACCAACCACCACGCTTGCTGCATCGACCATAACGCGTGCGCCACAGCGGGGAAAGGTTTCTTTATAAGGACGTAAATTTCCTGACATAGCGAATACTCTCTGTGAAATGATCCCTGAAGCGTAGGGCCGTAAGCTATTAACGATCAACGCCTCCCTTAAAATTAGCCTTATTTTTATTCAAATCGACTGATAACAGAACGATAAGCGCGAAAATAAAGCAGTCAAAAAGAAAGATCGAAAAAAGGCTTGTGCTCTGAGAACGGATCCCTATAATGCGCAACCACTGAGACGGCACAACGGCTTACAGCCAGCGGCTCAGGAGGTTCAGGAAGCTGAACCGCCGGAGAAAAACTTCTGAAAAAGAAGTTGACTCTGAAGGAGGAAAGCGTATT
>NZ_JBHDVM010000020.1:0-54474 GCF_042610525.1 Pantoea sp. sgz302252 | reverse complement strand
CGCGTCTACAACGAGGCGAACATGCCGCCGTGGTCGCTGCCGGCGGCGGCGACGCAGATGGGCTTTTTAAGCCGCTCAAAGGACGGCACGCCGGATAACGCGAACGCGCTGCGCTTTGAAGACAGGGCGGGCGAAGAGCAGGTGTGGATCCAGGCGCAGAAGAATATGGATACCAACGTCAAAAATGATGAAACCTGCACGATAGGCGGCAACTCGACCTTACAGGTTGGACAAACCTACAACGCTAAGATATTCGGCTCCTGTTTTAACACCACGCAGTGCGAACACTATGAGCTGGTCGGCTGGGATTACACCATCAAAGCGGACGGAAGAGCGCAGCTGGTCTCCAGCAAAAGCATCAGCCTCGTCAGCGGCGACAGCAGCATCACCCTTGATGCCAACGGCACCATCTCAATAAATTGCAATAACATCCAGATCAACGCCCAGGAACAGGGCCAGATCAACACCGGCGGCACGCTCGATCTGAATATCAACCAGCCGGGCAAAGCGGCGCCGTCAACGTCCACGGATATTGCCAGCGAAATCAAAAAAGAGCTCTTCGGCAAAGGGAACAGCGCATGACACAGGAATACTGGCTAACGGAAGGAAAGCTGCGCCTGCCGGAAACTACTCAGGACCAAAGCATCACCATCCTCAGATTGCCGCAAACGCGCGCCACGCTGGTCGTGACCCGCGCGTGGGAGATAAAACCAGGCGAAGAAGAAAACTACCTGCAACAGCAGCTGGCGAAGGTCAGGCGCGATATGAAAAAGTTCGCTGCACAAGCGCCGCAGGAAACGCTTTTCGGCGATTTGCCTGCACGAGAAGTCGCCATGCGTTTTGAAAACCAGGGCGTGGCGGTGGTGCAAAGATTGCTGATAGTCAAAATGCCGACCCATTTGCTGACGCTAACCTTTAGCCGTGCAGGCTCTTTAGAGGCGGATGCGCTGCTGGTCTGGCAGGAGATAAAAAAAGGGTTTATTCCTGCTGCGGGCGTGGAGGCCTGAGTCATGTCGAACCCGATCGCAGCTCGTTTAGACGATCCTTTAGTTCATAGCTCCGCGCTGGCCGACCTTGTCGGTGGCCTGGCGGAAGGCGCTGTCTACACCGGCATTCTGGTTGGCGCCAGCCTGCTGTTCGCCGCTAACCCGCTGGCTGGAATCGCCGTCGGCGCAGGCCTGGTGATTGGCGCGATGGCCTCCGGCTACCCTGAAAAACTCGGCAACATGGCCAGCGAGGCCGTAGATGGCCTGTTGGATATGCTGGGCATGCGCGGGCCGCCGGATGCGGTTATCACCAGCGGCTCCGATAACGTAAAGATCATGGGCAAACCGGCTGCCCGCGCGGCGGGTACGGTAAATCGCGACTGGCTGGCCGCGCCTCATCAAGAGAGCGAAAGCGAGCCGGGCCTGAAGGATATCGCCATGGCCGTGGCTGGCGGCATCGCTTCAACCCTTCGTCATCCGGGCGAGGCGGTCAGCGCCGCGCTGGACAAAGTCAGCCATCTCAGCGCCGCTTCCGTAGGTAGCTGGCTCGGCGGTGTCTGGGACGACCTGGTGCAGCCGACCGTCGCCAGCGCCAGCCCCTACGCCACGCCCGCCGACAAAGATACCGTCGCCTGTAGCAAAGGCCATCTGGCGGAAAACGCCAATTTCCTGGCGGAAGGGTCAAAAAAAGTCTTTATCAACGGCCATCCTGCCGTGCGCAACGGCGACCGCAGCACCTGCGAAGCCACTGTTCAGGTTAGTGAAAATCCCCGCGTACGCATCGGCGGCGACAGCATTGTGGTGCGCGATATCCGCAGCGGCAAAAACATGCTGGCTTATGCTATCGGCGGCCTGCTGAGCGGCGGCATCGGCAAAGGCGGCCAAATGCTGCTTAAGCAGCTGTTCACGCGTATAGCGGCAAGGCGAGCGCTAAGACAGATCGCCTGTACCATCACCTTCGAGGCGGGCGCGGCAGCAGCAGGCGCGATAGCCACGGCGGCCATGCAAAGCGCCCATCCGGTTAACTACGCGACCGGCGCTAAGATCCTGGCAGACCAGGACGACCTGGATTTTGTGCTGGAAGATCGTATCTCGCTTTACTGGCAGCGCATCTATCACAGCCGCAACCTGACCTCCGGCATGTTCGGCACCGGCTGGATGATGCCGTTTGAAACGCGCCTGATCCGCTTTCAGGACGAGCGCGGCGCCTTTCAGTTAGCCTGGCGCGACATCACCGGCCAGGAGCTGGGGCTGGGAGAAATCGAGCCGGGCGACGTAGTCCGCTTTGATGAGGATGGCTTTACGCTCTACTGCTCGCTACAGGGCGTGTTTGTGATGCAAACCGCGCAGGGCGAATTCCATCTGTACGAGCCGGATCCGCTGCGCGAAGGCGAATGGCGCATCAAGCGTATTTACGACCGCCACGAAAACTGCCAGCACTTTAGCTGGAACGAAGCCGGGCAGCTAATCGCTATTTCGGGCGATAACGAGGCGCTGGATATCCGGCTCAGCTATGAGCCGCTGCATAACAGAGTCACGGCGATAGACCAGGTAGTGGGTAAAGAGCTGCACCCGCTAATGCGCTACAGCTACAACTCGCAGGGCCAGCTGATCGCCGTACAGGATGCGGACGGCGTCGTAACGCGCCGCTTTAGCTGGGATCGCGCCAGCGATTTAATGGCGTCGCACAGCTATGCCACCGGCATGAGCGTCGACTATCTGTGGCAGCCAGGCAGCGATCCGCGCTACTGGCGGGTTTATGAATATCGGGTGCTTGATGAGAGCCAAAACTGCCTTGAGCACTGGCTGATAGACGCTGACGAAGAGGCCCGCCGCGCTACGGTAACCCGTTTCTCCGGCGGCAGCACGCAGCATCGCTGGGATGAGCTGTGCCGGATTACCGACTACGTAGACAGCTATGGCGGACACTGGTCATATCGCTGGGCGGAGCAGGGCGATTTGCTGATGGCGACGCAGGCGCCAGGCGATCGGCTTTGGCAATATGATTACGACGATCGCGCCAGGCTAACCATGGTGCGCGATCCTGCCGGGCGAACCTCAACTACCGTCTGGCATCCTTCCTATGCGTTTCCGCTGAAAGAGGTACAGCCCGACGGCGCGGCGTGGGAATACCAGTATAACGATGCCGGAGACGTGGTAGCCGTAACGGATCCTCTCGGCGGTATAAGCCGCTTCAGCTGGAACGACCAGGGCGATCTGCTTACGCGTACCGACGCGCTGGAGAATACCCATCGCTTCTGGTGGAACGAACGCGGCCAGATACGGCGCGAAGAGGACTGTTCCGGCTATCAGAGCCACCGCCGCTATGACGAAGCGGGCAGACTGGTGGGCAGCACGGATGCGGAAGGCAACACCACGGGCTATTGCTGGAGCAAAGCGGGCCGCCTGCTGGTGCTGACGCGGCCTGACGGACGCAAGACAGAATATAAGTACGACGAGCACGGCATGCTGGTCGGGGAAAACATCGACAGTTTCACGGAACGTCGCGTGACGCGCAACGTGCGCGGGCAGATAACCAGCGAGACAGATCCGGCGGGGCATATTACCCGTTATCAGTACGATCGTCTTGGGCGGCTAAAGAACCTGGTAAACCCCAACGGCGACCGCTGGCAGTTTGATTATGACAACGGCGAGCGCCTACTGGCGCAGACCGACTATGCCGGACGCAGGAAAACCTACGGCTACGACGCGCTGGGCCAGGTAACGGAAATCGTTCAGCATCCGCTGGCCGCGGAAGATGAGCCCTCCCGCACGCGGTTTGAATATGATGTGGTGAACCGCCTGACGGCGAAAACCACGGCGCAGCACCGTACCGAATACCGCTACGGTCTGCGCGGCGTGGAGATCAGGAAAATGACGCTGGCGGCGTGGCAGCAGGCGCAGGCGGAGGGTAAAGAGGCCGCAGCGGAAGTCCTGACCTTTACCAGCGACGCGTTGGGCAACCTGCTCAGCGAAGAAAACCACGGCGGGCTGTTTGCGCACCGTTACGACGCGCTGGGTAACCTGGCGGCCAGCACGCAGCCGGACGGGAGCGAGCTGAGCTGCCTGCGCTACGGCAGCGGGCACCTGCTGCAAATGAACCTGAAGCTGCACGGTATACAGCAGGAAATCGCAGGCTGGCAGCGCGACAGGCTACACCGCGAAGTGGATCGCACCCAGGGCCCGCTGCATCAGGAAACGCGCTACGATCCGGCGGGGCGTATCGTGATGCGCCGCAGCGGCTTTCCCGACAGGGCGGGCGTGGTGCTGGAGCGGCGCTACAGCTGGGACAGCCTGGATGTAATACTGCAACAGCTGGTGGCGGACGGCGTGCTGGCGGAAAACGAGCGGCAGCGCTTTGGCTACGACGCGGCAGGCCGGGTCACGGCAGGAATACGCGGCAGCAGAGAAGAGCACTACAGCTGGGACGCCGCCGGAAACCGGACGGAAAAGCCGGGCGAAACCCTGTGGCGCAACCTGCTGCTGAGACTGAAAGGCGCGCGCTGGGAATATGACGGCTTTGGCCGCCTGAAGCGGCGAAAAGCCTCGTCGGACGAGGCGGAGCAGTACTTCAGCTATGACGACGAGCACCGCATCAGCGAAGTACGTTTTGAGGGCCACAAAGAATTCAGCCGGGCGGAATACCGCTACGATGCGCTGGGGCGGCGCACGCAGAAAATCCTGCACCGCCACGATAAAGAACCCGAGGTAATCACGTTCCAGTGGAGCGGGCTGCGAATGGTGGGCGAGAGCAGCAGCCTGAAGCCCAAATGCAGCACGCAGTATATCTATAATGAAGGAGGCTGGGAGCCGCTGGCGCGGGTGGACAGCACGGGGAAATATTCAGAAGTATTCTGGTACCACACGGAGCTGAACGGCCTGCCGGAGCGCATGACCGACCACCGTGGCGATGTAATATGGCGCGGGCGTTTCTCCCTCTGGGGCGAAACGGAGTATGAGAACAGTGGCGTCTCGCTGAATGTGCCACAGAACCTGCGTTTTCAGGGGCAATACCTGGATCGTGAAAGCGGGCTGCACTACAATCTGTTCCGGTATTACGATCCCGCAGGCGGTAGATTTACCCAGAGCGACCCGATTGGGCTGGCGGGCGGGTTAAATACCTATGCCTACGTGGGCGATCCGCTAACCTGGGTGGATCCGTTGGGGTTAAAGGGTTGTTCGACAACGCTAGGAAAAAACATGATGGAATCGATGGGCTTACCACGTTCCACGACCTGGAAAGGATATCAGGCTCATCATATATTGCCAAAAGAACTAGCCGACCATGCTGCACTCAAAAGAATTAATTATTATATTGACGATGCGTCTAATGGGATTTTTCTTAGGAAAACAGATATCACAACCAGTACAATGTCTCGACATCAAGGTAATCATCACGGCTACACTGATGCCATCAGAGATGCTCTGGATGGTATAAATTTAGATCAATCAAAGCAGGGGATTGCCAGAGATATTGCAAATCTGCAAAATAAAGCAAGAACTGGTATGCTAAATGGTTTTCCATTAAGATCAAAGGATATGTACAATTCTGATATTTTTGGAAAAGACTTAGGTCAGATTGGTAGGGAAAAAGTTTATAATCTTTGGTCTGATATACTTAGGTGACAATATGTTGAATGAAAAAGTAAATTTTTTTATGGAGCCAGCGTTATTTGCAGATAATGCCGTTTTTTTATCAGGAAATAAAAGCGACATTATTGGTTACCCATCTATTGCAAATAAAGATGAAGCATTGTCTTTGTTGTTTGATCAGGATGTTCCTGAGGGGTATTTTATATGGAGTGATTTCTTCTCAAGTAAAATATCCGATCTACTGCTTCATGAGGATTACCGGGAATCACAAGATGAAATAAGAAAAAACCTATTGGTAAATAACAATGAGCGGGTAAAAGACAGCATCAGAAAAAGAAAGGCTTTTCTTGTAAAAAAGAAAAACGGGCTCGTAGAAAACGAAAATTATGAGGGGTTTATTAAAGATGTATCTGATGAATCCATTTACATGCTAAACATGGTGGCAACGCAAAGATATATATATGGTGAAATCAAAGAGTCTTTTCTTGAGCAAGTTTTTTCAATATATAAACATGGGGTTATGCCATGCGGTATATTGAAAGAAAAAGAAAAGATTGTTGTATTTAATCCAATCTCTCTTAGAGAGTAATGATATTATCTGCAGTTAGGTGAGGTTAAATGCTTCACCTTTGATATTTCAAGGGTGTTCGAGTAGAAAATATGCAAATTATATTGGTATCAAAATATATGCTAATTAACGCATTTAGCTGCCTTTGGTTATTTCGCTGGATTGAAAGGCTTAAAATTATGATGAGTTATAATTTCTTTTAAATCTTAGATGTTTTAAGTGCTCATTGAAATAATTGAGCTTTAAATTTAAAATCACGGTTATTACATAGAAGGTATGATGGCTAAATCTTGTCAGGATTTCTATGTCATGGAGTATTTACCTGATGATGCAGGTTCTCCGCATTTTATGGATAAAAACTGGAGTCCGGAATTACCGGATTATGATATTTTCACATCACCGCCTGAAGAGCATAGTTTTTCAGAAAACTATAGATTAAAAGCATCAACTGAAGAACTTGATTGTGACTTTTCATTCATAGATAACCTCGCATCTTCGGTTTTTATTGAATTATGTAATAAATATGGGGTAAGTTATCTTTGTAGAAACCTGAACATCTCTTTGCTTAAAAGAAAAAAACCAGAAAAAGAGTACTTTCTTTTTTATTTAACAGATTATATTGAAATTCTTGATAAAGAAAAATCAAAATATATTATTTCTCAGGATATTTATACAGGGCTGCCTGATACAACTGATTCAAGAGGGCTATCAAAAACTTATTATGATGAAATAAGTAATTTTGTAATTAAAAAAGATTTGAAAAAAGATCTTTTCTTTTGCCAGGAGCTTTC
The DNA here is from genome assembly GCF_042610525.1 of Pantoea sp. sgz302252. Lineage (GTDB taxonomy): Bacteria > Pseudomonadota > Gammaproteobacteria > Enterobacterales > Enterobacteriaceae > Erwinia. Next base: position 47,536 of record NZ_JBHDVM010000020.1, on the reverse strand, counting down.
CCGACCCGTTTGTTCTCTTAAATTTAAAGAGGATTTTGAAAGCCGAAACCTTAAAGGAATTGAATTTATAAATATAGATGATAACTTTAAATACAATGCCTGGCAAGGTTGGTGACATATTGAACGTGATTTGAAAGAGACACAGCCATGACAACATTTATCCGGGGGCTTCTGTAACTTTCTTCCGGATTTTTATAGGCTGTTATTTTATTTACCTCCAACGGCGAGCGCCTGCTGGCGCAGACCGACTATACCGGACGCAGGAAAATCTACGGCTACGACGCGCTGGGCCAGGTAACGGAAATCGTTCAGCATCCGCTGGCCGCGGAAGATAAGCCCTCCCGCACGCGGTTTGAATATGGATTTTGGTAAAGGATCATGATTGTTGATTCACCTGTTTATGTCGACGGTAATCTTATGAATGGAGGTTATAACTTGATCGATTTTAGTACTGCAATTTTATCTTACCGTTCTGTTGGTAATGTTTTTTTAAATGAAAATATAAGTATTTATATCGATGAAATGTATTCTCGCTTCAATGTTGAGGTGAAGAAATATGCTCTACCTGATGGGGATGAACGGATAGCTTATTTTCTTGACAGTACTATGACTATTGCAACAAAATCAGATGGTATTATATTTTCGGTTGGGTGTAATAATAAATATAAAGGTGGGTATAAAAAAATAATATATCCTGGAGACACTATAGGTAAAATAATCAATTTTACTGAAAGACAGCGTATATTTAATGGTTCTCTGATCATTGATAACGATTTTGGAATATCTTTCATCTTACCTGCTCCTTATGATGAAATAGCGGATAATCTAAATGATCTTCCTCTCGGGTTAGAATTTAAAGAAATATATGTATCTGATTATTCCTCATGGAATACAGTAGGTTAAATATAAACCAGAACAGAAATATATACTTTTCATCTTATCTTATCCGGACTGTATATACAGTCCGATTAAACAAGATAAGCTGACAGATTAGATCTTGATATCTATGCAAGCTAATTACCGTTAGAGCGAAATGGTGCCTGTATTATGAATGAAAATATGATGGAAAAGATATCTGAAAATCTCAGAATTAAGTTTGATATTGTATCGTCAACTTTATCTGCCAGAGAGGAGTTGGTCGGTAAAATTAAAAAAATACATACCTGTGATAACAAAAATATATTATGGTCAAAAACTAACGCGTTTAGCATTATACCTTTTTATAATGAGCTGATGGGCTATAAGTCTGGCAAAATGCAATTCAAAAATCCACGGGCTAAAAAAAATACATATTGCTATTTTGCAAGCGATGAAAATATAGATAAAATAGTTAGCTATAACTCGAAAGGAGAGGTTGGTGACGAATCTTTTATTGTTAGAGAAAATAATGAGGTTATGGAAATTAGACGAGAAGCAAATGGCGAATTTATCGCACTTAGTCAAGTTTTTTTGGATGAACTTAAGCGCCCACTGACTGCCTACTTTGTCAATGATGAAGGAGATATTACTGGGTATCATTATTTTTATGATGGAGCGTTTATAAAAAAAATTCTAACAGTAAGCAATAACTCCCCATTGAAATTTGTAATCTTATCATGTGATTATAACACCGATGGTGTAATTGATAGAATTTATTTTATTAATAAAGGACGCGAAGTGGTTATATATCCGCGTTAAATTAAAATGCGGAAGTGGTTTTTTAATCTAATGTAACCTATGGATTTATAAAATATATGGTTGCTGGTTTTTAGTCTTCCATGATTTTATTATTAATATTGTTACGATACAATTAATTGCTGCGCTGCTCATCAGGACTAGCTGCGATTGGTGGGCGAGAGCAGCAGCCTGAAGCCCAAATGCAGCACGCAGTATATCTACAGTGAAGGCGGCTGGGAGCCGCTGGCGCGGGTGGACAGCACGGGGAAATATTCAGAAGTATTCTGGTATCACACGGAGCTGAACGGCCTGCCGGAGCGCATGACCGACCACCGTGGCGATGTGATATGGCGCGGGCGTTTCTCCCTCTGGGGCGAAACGTAGTATGAGAACAGTGGCGTCTCGCTGAATGTGCCACAGAACCTGCGTTTTCAGGGGCAATACCTGGATCGTGAAAGCGGGCTGCACTACAATCTGTTCCGGTATTACGATCCCGCAGGCGGTAGATTTACCCAGAGCGCCCCGATTGGGCTGGCGGGTGGATTGAATATCTATACCTATGGGCCTAATCCTTTAAGTTATATTGATCCGCTGGGGCTAACTACTTGTTCTGTTGAAACTCTGAGGAACGCAAGAAGAAATAACTACGCTATTTCACCTTCTCAAAGACAGGGGATTATTGATTCTATAGATAACAATAGACTTAAAAGTATTTTCTCTGAATTATATCGTCCGGGGGCAAATATTCCTGATGGAGGTACAGCAGCATCCATATTGCATACAAAAATCACTGGGCAGTTAGTAGGAGGTTCAGATCATATTGCTAAAGGAGTAAGCTATTTAGAAGCGCTGAAGAAACTTACGAGTGGTACTGGAAAATATAAGGGAGAAGTGCTCAGCAGTTCTGATAGAAGTTTGGCTAGTTATATAATGAGTGATCTAAATGAGGCCTTGAGGTTAATTCCATGATAATAAATGCTGCTGTTCATAAATTGAAAGAACGCTTTCCTGTTTTTGATGAGACTTATGACGGAGAGGATGATGTTTATCTGATGTATGGTGCCTTTGGCTCATTTTCATTAGACGTTATTAATTTATATATGCTTGATTTCACATCTCCTCAAAATTATTTTTATTGTGATTTAAAAAAAATATATAGAGATGCTGATTTGGTCGAAAATGAAATAAATAAAATATTCTTATTTATAGACGAAATGTTTTTGCTAAATGACGAATCCATGAATGATGTTCTAAATACCTGTATTTTTGAATCTCTGATGGGTAATGATTATAGTTATAATTTATCCCGTAAATACTTTAGCAAGGATACATACAACCATTACCTTGAAGTAACTAAAAGAGTTATTTAGTATTAAGCGATTTCAGGGGTTTTTTACAGTCAAGAAGCCGGAGTTATTAACTAAATCCGGCTTCGAAACGGTAATTGCAATTTTGTAATTTCCTAAACAAAGTACGTCTTGAGGGCCACAAAGAATTCAGCCGAGCGGAATACCGCTACGATGCCCTGGGGCGGCGCACGCAGAAAATCCTGCACCGCCACGATAAAGAACCCGAGGTAATCACGTTCCGGTGGAGCGGGCTGCGATTGGTGGGCGAGAGCAGCAGCCTGAAGCCCAAATGCAGCACGCAGTACATATATGGCGAAGGCAGCTGGGTGCCGCTGGCACGTGTCGACAGCATAAGAGAACAATCTGATATATTCTGGTACCACACCGAGCTTAACGGCCTGCCGCAGCGCATGATCAACGAGCAAGGCGAAGTGGTCTGGCGCGGGCGCTTCTCCACGCGGGGAGAAACAGAGCGGGAAACCGCAACAGGTTTCCAGTCGGTGCAGCAGAACCTGTGCTTGGAGCTTATTTATTGGGGGTAAATGTTACTCCTGTAAAAGCTGTTGATTTAGTTGAAAAATGGATTTTGAACAAGGGCTTATTCAATGACCGTAAATAAATTAAATGACATTTTCATAAAAATATCTGTTGCAACATTTTTCGATTTTTTGAAAAAATTAGACATTGATGAATCTCTGGATGCCAGGGATGAAGATCCTTTCGATAGTCAATGGATGGATAATTTTAACAGGCTTGAGAATGAATCATTCGATAAAGATGATTTAAATATCATCAACAAAATAAGAGAGTACGTTTTCAAAGAGTCTTTCAGGGTTGTTGAAAGTGATGAAATTTCTGCCAGAATATCAGATGACTTTGAATTAATAGCTAAAGACTTAGCCTTAAATGAAAAAAATAGTTGGCCTGTCAACTATTTATGGAAGTCGTATGAGGCTGGGATCTTTCCAGTATAATCTTTGAGAATAAGCCGGAAGCGATCCCCGTGATTCCTCCGGCTTTATTTTTAGCCGCCGACCTGGGTCAGCAACGCCAGCGCCTACTGGCGGGTCTGCTGCATTTCCCGCCGCTGTCGTGCAAGCTGCGCTGCTCGTGACGAAGCCTCGTCTCCTCGCAGCTGTCGGGGAGCAGCACCAGACAGCCCAGTCCGATCAAACAAGGCAAGCTGACAGATTAGATCTTGATAGCTACGCAAGCTAACTACCTTGAGAACGAAATGGTGCCTGTATTATGAATGAAAATATGATGGAAAAGATATCTGAAAATATCAGGATTAAATTTGATATTGTATTATCAACTTTATTTGCCAGAGAGAAGTTGGTCGGTAAAATTAAAAAAATAAATATCTGTGATGACAAAAATATATTATGGTCAAAAACTAACGCGTTTAGCATTATACCTTTTTATAATGAGTTGATGGGTTATAAGTCTGGCAAAATGCAATTCAAAGAGCCACGAGCTAAAAAAATACATATTGCTATTTTGTAAATGATGAAAATATCGATAAAGTAGTTAGCTATAACTCAAAAGGGGAAGTTGGTGACGAATCTTTTATTATAAGAGAAAACGATGAGCTTATGGGAATTAGACGAGAAGCAAAAGGCGACTTTATTGCACTTAGTAAAGTCTTCCTGGATGAACTTAAGCGCCCGTTGACTGCCTACTTTGTAAATGATGAAGAGAATATTACTGGGTATTATTACTTTTATGACGGGGATCTTATAAAAAATATTCTAACAGTAAGCAATAGTTCCCCATTGAAATTTTTAGTTTTATCATGTGATTATACCGAGGGTGGTGTAATTGATAGGATTTATTTTAATAATAAAGGGATGGAGGTTGTTATCTATTCGCGTTAAATCAATAGGTGAAAATAAAGTTTTTTGATTTAACTTGGTTTTTATGAAGTATAGTGTTGAAGAAATTTGGTTATTTATAATTTTATAATTTGTGATGTTGCGATATAAATAATCACTATGCTGCTTATCATAACCAGTTGCGGATCATGGGCGAGGGCAGCGGCCTGACTGCTAAATGCAGCGCGCAATTCATCTACGCCGCAGCCAACATATCAGCAAACCCGCTAGAAAGACAGAAAGGCAAAGAGGCGGAAGCGGAAGTACCGACCTTTGCCAGCGGCGCGCCGGACAACCTGGTATAGGGCGTGCCAGCCCATCACTGTAACCAGGCTTAACAGTCACCTTCTTTTTTCTGTGGGTTTCATCTATATTCGATACTGCTCAGGCGCTGAGTTGCTAAGGGATACGCCTGCGAGGCAGGGAAGACGGTATAAACCCAGGAACAGAGGAGAAGGAGGGACAATATGAACTATATGAAAGCGTCTTCCGCCCATACGGTTGAAGAGACTAAGTCGACAATTGTTATCGCCAGGAAAAAAGAGACCCGCTGCGACGAGTTTAATCATATCGTTGAAGCGGTGCTGGCCGAACATCCCGATGCCAAAACCCATATCGACAGCGAGAGCGGCGGCTACGACAGGATTATCGTATTAAAGTAGTAACGCGCGAGGGGGCGTAAGCCCCCTCGAGAAAACCTTCTGCCGGTTCGGGTTCCCCGCAGGCCTGCTTAATCAGCCACTTAACGAAAGCTCTGCCTTCTGATGATAAGCAGGCTATTAATCTCTTTAAAAATCAGTCGCTAAGAAATGTGCTCGGGCGCACAGATTAAGATAATTCTTAATATTTTACCCCGGTTCATGGCTGAAAGTTGTTCACTTCGCCTTAGGATTAATCTTATAATGGCCTCACTACAACAAGAGAGGTGATGTATGATCGATTTAGAACTGGGGAACTGGAAAGACTTTATCGAAGCGATGTTGACTCGTAAGTAACACATTCATAAAGAAAAGCTCGGCGACAACATCAATCAGCTTTACTTTCAGTACCCGAATAAACAAAAGGCAGCCCTCTGGCTGCCTTTTCCCATTTATGCGATCGGCTTCTCTTTTAGCGGAAAGCGTCTTCGCACCATCACAAAGAAAATCGGCACAAAGAATAATGCCAGTACGGTTGCCGCGATCATACCGCCCATTACGCCCGTTCCCACCGCATGCTGGCTGCTCGAGCCTGCGCCGTTGCCGACAGTCATGGGCAGCACGCCAAAGATAAAGGCCAGCGAGGTCATCAGAATCGGGCGCAGGCGCTGGCGAGAGGCTTCCAGCGTTGCTTCCAGCAGGTCGCGGCCTTTGCTGTTCATCTCGTTGGCGAACTCCACAATCAAGATGGCGTTTTTTGCCGAGAGTCCTATCACCGTCAGTAGCCCAACCTGGAAATAGACATCGTTTTCCAGCCCGCGCAGCCAGGTTGCTGCCAGCGCGCCCACTACGCCCAGTGGCACAACCAGCATTACCGAGAAAGGCACTGACCAGCTTTCATAAAGCGCGGCAAGGCAAAGGAAAACCACCAGCAGAGATATGGCGTAGAGCGCAGGCGCCTGCGAGCCGCTCATCCGTTCCTGGAACGATGCACCTGTCCACTGTACGCCGAACCCGGTTGGCAGTTTGCTGACCAGTTGCTCCATGATATCCATCGCTGTACCGGTACTGACGCCTTGCGCCGCTTCACCAACAATCTCTACTGCCGAATAGCCGTTATAACGTTCCAGGCGCGGCGAACCCGTTTCCCATCTTGTACTGGCGAAAGCAGAGAAGGGCACCATGCCGCCGCTGCTGTTGCGCACATACCATTTATCGATATCGTCCGGCAGCATGCGGAAAGGCGCGGCTGCCTGTACGTAGACTTTTTTCACGCGACCGCGATCGAGGAAATCATTAACATAGGTCGAACCCCAGCCGGTAGTAAGCGTATCGTTGATATCATCTACGGAAACGCCGAGTGCCTGAGCTTTGTGCTGATCGATATCGACACGCAGCTGCGGCGTATCGTCCAGGCCATTGTGGCGCACGCGAGCCAGCGAAGGATTGTTCTCTGCCATCGTTAATAGCTGGTCGCGTGCCTGCATTAGCGCGTCATGGCCCATTCCTGCGTGATCCTGTAGCTCCATATCAAAACCGGCGGAATTACCCATACCGGTGATGGCTGGCGGGCTGCTGGCAATAACGCGGCCTTCGCGGATCTTTTTAAAAGCCTCGGTAGCGCGTTCGATAATAGCGAACGAACTGTTTTCCGCGCCCGGGCGATCCTGCCAGTCTTTCAGCCGCACAAACATACGCGCCACGTTCTGGCCGTTGCCGCCAGGCCCGGCGCCGATAGTGGAAAACACCGAGAGCACATTATCTTTTTCCTGCGTCAGGTAGTACTGCTCAACCTTATTCACGACCTTATTGGTCTGTTGCAGCGTCGAACCCGGCGGCAGCTGTACCTGAGTGGTAAAGACGCCGCGATCTTCCAGCGGCAGAAAAGAGGTTGGCAGATGCAGAAACAGCAGCGCCATTCCGGCGATAATCACTACATAGAGCACCAGCCAACGTCCGGCTTTCGCCACGATTTTGCCTACACCGCGCTCATAGCGATCCGCGTTACGGTTAAAAGTGCGGTTAAACCAGCCGAAAAACCCGCGCCGCTCGTGGTGTTCGCCCTGCGGCAGCGGTTTTAACAGCGTGGCGCAAAGGGCAGGCGTCAGAACCATCGCCACCAGCACGGAAAGCACCATGGCAGAAACGATAGTAATGGAAAACTGCCGATAGATAGCGCCGGTGGTGCCGCCGAAAAACGCCATCGGCACAAACACGGCGGAAAGCACCAGCGCGATGCCGACCAGCGCGCCCTGGATCTGCCCCATAGATTTTCGCGTCGCCTCGCGTGGCGACAGGCCTTCCTCACTCATTATTCGCTCGACGTTTTCCACCACCACTATGGCATCGTCTACCAGCAGGCCTATTGCCAGCACCATCGCAAACATGGTTAGCGTATTAATGCTGAAGCCGCAGGCGGAAAGAATGGCGAAAGTGCCAAGCAGCACGACGGGAACGGCAATAGTTGGGATCAGCGTGGCGCGGAAGTTTTGCAGGAACAGATACATCACCACAAAAACCAGGGCGATAGCTTCCAGCAGCGTTTTTACTACATCCTCAATAGAGGCGACCACAAAAGGCGTGGTCTCATAGGCGATTTCCGCTTTCAGGCCAGGCGGAAAATAGTGGGAAAGCTCATCGATACGTGCCCTGACAAGCTTATCGGTTTGCAGCTCGTTTGCGCCCGAGGCCAGCTTGACCCCAAGGCCGGAAGCGGCCTGGCCGTTGTACTGGCTCAGATAGTCATATTTCTCCGCGCCCAGCGCGACCTCCGCCACGTCGCCGAGGCGTACCTCCGAGCCATCCTGGTTTACCCGCAGCGTGATTTTGCGGAACTGTTCGGGCGTGGTCAGCAGCGACTGGGAATTGATCGTAGCGTTAAGCGCCTGGCGCTCTACGGAAGGCAGGCCGCCCAGCTGGCCTACGGCGACCTGGCTGTTTTGCGACTCGATCGCGCTGACGATATCAGAGGTAGTCAGCGCGTAGTTAATCATCTTATTGGGATCGAGCCAGATGCGCATGGCGTACTGCGAACCATAGGCGTCTACCTGGCCTACGCCATCGATGCGGCTCAGCGGATCCTGCACGTTACTGGCAACGTAGTCGGCAATATCCTGCTTATCCATACTGCCGTCGGTAGAGACGAAAGCCACCATCAGGATATTGGTATCGCCGGTTTTGGTCACCGTGACGCCCTGAGACTGCACCGCCTGCGGCAGCTTACGCAGCGCCGTTTGCAGCTGGTTTTGCACCTGCTGGCGCGCCTCATCGGGATTGGTGCCCGCGACAAAAGTTAGCGTAATCGTCGCCTGGCCGGTGTTGCTGCTTTGCGAGGACATATACATCAGGTTATCGATGCCGGTCATATTCTGCTCGATAACCTGGGTCACGGTATTTTCCAGCGTCTGTGCGGAAGCGCCAGGATAGTTTGCGGTAATGCGTACGTTAGGCGGAGCCAGCGCGGGGTATTGCTCAACGGGCAGGGAAAAAATGGCCAGCGTGCCGGTCAGGCAGAGCAAAATCGCTATCACCCACGCAAAAATGGGGCGATCGATAAAAAAATTCGCCATTGCAGACTCCAGGCAATTTCAGGGAAAGAGGCGACCGGCAGACGCCGCACGCGAAGCGTTATGATTATTTGGATCCTTTCACTTTACCCGGCCCCTCAGAGTGAATCGTGGAGAAATTGAGGATTAAGTGTAAATTATCGTGCGAAATCGTGGGGATTTTGTCCGGCAGCACAGTTATTTACTCTCAGCGGCAAACCGTAGCGAAACCCGCGTACCGCCATATTCTGTCTGGCCAATCTCCAGCGTTGCGTCGAGGCTTTTAGCCCGCTCCTGCATGATAGCCAGCCCATAATGACCCGGTTTCGCGCCGGGCTGGCTAAACCCCTGGCCGTTATCATTCACCTCAATCTGCAAGAGTTTTTCATCTGGTCGCGCCACGCGCACCTCAATCTCGCTGGCTTGCGCATGGCGAATGGCATTCAGCAGCGCTTCACGCACAATCTGAAGAACATGTACCTGCTGGTGGGCATTAAGATGCTGCGGCGGCGCGTCGCCAGTCAGATGGATTTTCGCTTCCGTTTGCGGGCGAAGCTGCGCGATAACCTGAGCAAGCGCGGTGGCTAAATCAGCTGGTTCAATCGACAGGCGGAAAGTGGTCAGCAGTTCGCGTAGCTGGCGGTTGGCTTCGGCAAGCGCGGCATCAACCTCGCTGACGATAGCTGCCGGAGCCGACTCCTTGCCGACTATCCGCTTCAGGCGCGTCATCTGAATACGCAGATAAACCAGCGACTGCGCCAGCGAATCATGTAGTTCCCGGGCGATAGTGGCACGCTCTTCCATCAGCAGCAGATGACGCACTTTTTCTTCCGCTTCGTCTAACTGTAGCGAGCGCGCCAGCATGCTTGCTAATCCTTTCATCAGTTGCGGTTCGCTGGCGCTGGCCTGCCAGCGCAGCACGCCGCCGATGGTTTGCTCCAGCGGCAAACTGTGCCAGGCCAGAGCCGTATCTTCCTGACCAACGGACAGCTGCCAGCGAGGCGGAGCGCTCAGGGCTACGGCCGATAAATTCTCATGCTCCTTTGCCAGCGCCAGCGCACGGGAATAGGCTTTATCGTGGCCGCGCAAAATCTCCGAGCACTGATAAAGTAGCTTCAGCCTGCGGTTCGCCTGGCGCAGATGGGCGGTTTTCTCTTTGACCGCCTGCTCCAGCCACAGGTATTGCTTTTCCAGCTCGCCCGACATCCGACAGAAGGCTTTGGCCAGCAGCAGGATGGCGATAAAACTTAGCAGGCAGGCACCAACCACCAGCTTCATTTTCAGCTCTGCCCAGCGCTGTAGCGCCAGCACGAAACTATCTATCTGCTCAACATAGAGCGAGACATTCTGCTGAAAGCGGCGGCTATCGCCGGTTTGCAGTTCCGGTTGCAGGCTTTGCCAGCTCGCCAGCAGCTCACGGTAGCGGGCTTTTACGCTGTCGGGCACCCAGGCATGGCGCAGCGCAAGCAGAGCGGGCGACTGAACCGAACGCTGATAGCTGGCGATATCTGCGGCCAGCGCGGCCGGATGGGCGGATGCGTCCCAGGCCAGACGGTAGCTCTGCATGCGCAGCGAACCGGCCATGTTAAGCGCTTCGGCGTCGCGCTGGCTGGCGGAAAGCGTTAGCAGCGACAAAAGCGAACAGAAAACGGCGAGCAGCACAATGGCGAACAGGGCGCGCGCCAGGCTGCGGGTAACGGAACGTTCTGACATGGAAAACTCCCTGAAAGGCGGCGCGCCGGCCATTTTGACGCTGCCATAGCGGCAGAATAGCGCGGCTGAAAAGAAGATCCCACCTTTGCAGCCCCAGGCTGCCTCTGTTAAGGTGGAGTCTATGTTTCCTGAATCGGCTTAAAATAAATGCATGGTTACAATGTGCAGAAAAAGTAACTTTAATTGACGATTCTTTTGATTGCTATTTACCTCTGTGACATTCATTTAACGCTTTTACCCTGGCTTTACCCTGGTTTTCATCCCGCAGGTCATAGTTAACCTCGTTACTATTTTTCAGAACCCGATGAGGAGTTCACTATGAGCAAATTACCCGCAATTATCGCCGCCGCTGTGCTGGCCGCCACCTCTTTTTCAACGCTGGCCGCCACGCAAGTCAGCGAAGAACAGAGCCAAAATTTGCAACAAATGGGCACGGTTTCCGTTACTGGCGTCAACGGTTCATTAGATGATGCCACCGCCCAGCTGGCGCAAAAAGCCGAAGAGATGGGTGCCAATCATTATCGTGTTATCCGCGCCGACACCCCCGGCGACTCCAGCCTGTGGAGCGGCAACGCCGAGATTTACCGCTAAGCCAGCCCTGTCCATGTAGCCTTCTCCCCAGCCAGAGAACCGACCGTCTTAAGCGGTCGGTTTTTTTCTGCGTCCTCTGATGAAAGTCACAAAACCTCACGATTTCCGCTACAGATTTTTTGCGTCGGCTTGACATAACGGTTAGGATGCATCGCCGTGATTTTCCCGTCTCCGTCAACACTATAACTACAGGATTCGGGTAAAACGTCCGGACGATTGCATGGCAACGCAATCGTTTGGTCAGCGCAATAAAAATCAGGTCGCCCGGGAACGGTAGCCGTAACACTGTGGACAGGATAATAGGAAAGAAAATGAAAGCTGATAAAAAAGCGGTTGCAGACAAGCGCGCCGCAAGACGACGTTGGTTAAATTCTCATGATTCCGGCTATCACAAAGCAATGGACAACCGCCATGTGCAGATGATTGCTATCGGTGGCGCTATTGGTACTGGCCTGTTCCTCGGCGCGGGTGCCCGCCTGCAGATTGCCGGCCCGGCGCTGGCTATCGTTTACCTGGTATGCGGCATCTTCTCCTTCTTTATACTCCGCGCGCTGGGCGAGCTGGTATTACATCGTCCTTCCAGCGGCAGCTTCGTTTCTTACGCTCGTGAATTCCTTGGCGAAAAAGCCTCCTATGTCGCAGGCTGGATGTACTTCGTCAACTGGGCGATGACCGGTATTGTGGATATCACTGCCGTGGCGCTCTATATGCACTATTGGGGCGCGTTTGGCGATGTTCCGCAGTGGGTCTTCGCGCTGGGGGCGTTAGCCATTGTCGGCACCATGAATATGATCGGCGTAAAGTGGTTTGCCGAAATGGAATTCTGGTTTGCGCTGATCAAGGTGCTGGCTATCGCTATCTTCCTGATCGTGGGCGTGGTGTTTCTTGGCAGCGGCAAGCCGCTGGACGGCAACGCGACCGGCTTCCATCTGATTAGCGACAACGGCGGCTTCTTTCCGCACGGCCTGCTGCCAGCGCTGGTATTGGTACAGGGCGTGGTCTTCGCCTTCGCCTCTATCGAACTGGTAGGAACGGCGGCAGGCGAGTGCAAAGATCCGGAAACCATGCTGCCAAAAGCGATCAACAGCGTTATCTGGCGTATCGGCCTGTTCTACGTTGGCTCGGTAGTGCTGCTGGTGCTGCTACTGCCGTGGAACGCCTATCAGGCGGGCCAGAGCCCGTTTGTAACCTTCTTCTCTAAGCTGGGCGTGCCTTATATCGGCAGCATCATGAATATCGTGGTGCTCAGCGCGGCGCTTTCCAGCCTTAACTCCGGCCTCTATTCTACCGGCCGTATCCTGCGCTCAATGTCAATGGGCGGCTCGGCGCCGAAGTTCCTCTCTAAAATGAGCGGACAGCAGGTGCCTTACATGGGGATCCTGGTCACGGTAGGCGTTTATATTGTCGGCGTCTGGCTGAACTACATCGTGCCTTCGCGCGTGTTTGAGATCGTCCTGAATATCGCCTCTCTGGGCATTATTACTTCCTGGGGCTTTATTGTGGTTTGCCAGATGCGTCTGCGTAAGGCCATTAAAGAAGGCAAGGCGGAAGACGTTAGCTTTAAGCTGCCGTGGGCGCCGTTCACCTCATGGCTGACGCTGCTGTTCCTGGTCAGCGTGCTGGTACTGATGGCGTTCGATTACCCGAACGGCACCTACACCATCGCCGCAATCCCTCTGATTGCTGTGGTTCTGGTTCTGGGCTGGTTTGGCGTGCGTAAACGCGCCCATGCCATTGCTCAAACCGAGCACGATCACGAAGAAGAAGCGGCCAAATAACGCGAATGCAGCTTCAGAAGGCAGCCCCGGTGGCTGCCTTTTTTTATATCTGCCTTTCAGATAGTTTTCGCCGCGCGCAGGCTTTATGATGGCTGACTTCCGCTTAAGGCAACGGAGTCTGTATGTCAGTCAAAGTAGAAGTGATTAAAGATAAAATCCTGTCGGAAAACTGGTTTCTCCTGCGCAACTTTACCTATGACCTCACCACTAAAGAGGGCGTGACTTTACGCCACAAACGCGAGGTTTACGATCGCGGCGATGGCGCTACCATCCTGCTCTACAACCGTGAAAAAAATAGCGTAATCCTGACCCGCCAGTTCCGTATCGCTACCTGGCTAAACGGCAATGCCAGCGGAATGCTGATTGAAGCCTGCGCGGGCCTGCTGGACGATGACGAGCCGGAAGAGTGCATCCGCAAAGAGGCGATAGAAGAAACCGGCTACCAGCCCGGCAAAGTAGAGAAAATCTACGATCTCTATATGTCGCCTGGCGGCGTCACCGAACGGCTGCATTTTTTTGCCGCCGAATACCACGATTCGCTACGGGCCACGGCGGGCGGCGGCGTTGACGATGAAGATATCGACGTGCTGGAGCTGAGCTTTCCCGAAGCCTGGGCAATGGTAAAAGCGGGAAAAATCAAAGACGGCAAAACGGTAATGCTGCTTCAGCACGCACTGATTTCCGGCTGGCTGCGGCCTGCGTAATAACGCCTTTTGCCTGCCATTAATAAGTTAAAAAGAATGTCGAATAAGTAAAAATTACTCGAAAAGGAGTACCGTTATTTTTAACTATTTAAAAGTGACTTTATTATTTATTCGGCATCTCTTCTTCGGTGGTAACACAAATATAAGTTAAACGTCTCCATTAACTGCATAATGTTTGCTGAAAAAAAAGAATACTGCGTGCGGACGCAAACGAGCAATCTGCTGGCCCGGCAGCATTTTTTGCTGTTTAATCTTAATCGGACAGGGCGCAACCGTGGTAAAAAGTGATGGCGCTCACAATATAGCATTCTGCTTAAACGGCCTGAGACGATAAGACTTTATTTTCCACCGCGAATAAGCGATTTTTCTGTCGCCTGCGGCGCACGGCTTTTCTTGTCCGATTTATCTGATTGAGCGGCCCGCTGGCAAAGGTCATGATGGAACGCAAATAAGGTTCGTCGACGCACTTTTTTATTTCCGGCGTTCGGACTATTCATGCCGGGCGGCAACCGCTATGCTTACTGCTTAACTGTCATTCGGGGATATGGGCTATCAATGCATTACTGGATAAAGTTACCTTTGGCGCTGCTTTTTTTCACCGCCGCACTGCATGCCGAACCCCTGCAAAAAAGCTTTTCTGACTGGCAGATTACCTGCAATAACCAGAACTACTGCGTAGCGCGCAGCGTGCCTGGCGTTAACGGCCTGGTGATGACCCTGAGCCGCCACGCCGGCATTGACGATCGTCCTTTTTTACGCATCGACTACGGCAGCCGCTACACCGGCAAGCTGAACGGTGCGCCGCTGCAGGACAACCTGCTGCTGGACGGTCAGCGGCTAAAACCCGATCTCAAACACTGGGATGTGCAGCCGCATCATCTCTCTACCGGCCATGCCATCTCTATTAACGAATTTTTATCGCTGGTGATGGAGGCCGATAATCTGCAGCTGCTCTATCGCCCGCGCGCCACCGTCTCGCTGCACGGGCTCAAGGCAGCGCTGCTGCTGATGGATGATATCCAGGGAAGAGTCAACACCCTGAGCGCCTGGATAAAAAAAGGCGAGCGCCCGGCAAGCGAAGTACCGCCGCCGCCAGCTTTACCTGTGCTTCCCCGCACGCCGCCTGTACCTCCAGCCCTGACGCGCGAAGAAACTACCGGCCTGCTGGATTACGGCACCTGGCGCGTCAATACCGATCGCTGCTCGCTGGATCCCCAGCGGCGACAAGTCAGCGTTGCGCCGCTTAACGACCGTAAAGCGCTGCTGCTGGTAAGCTGTGAAATGGGCGCCTATAACGTTATCGATCTGGCTTTTGAAGTGACGCGCAGCCAGCCTTATATAGCCCGGGGATTAACGCTGACGCTGCCTTTTACGCCGCCGCACCGTAGTGAAAGAAAACTGGATCTGATTAACGCCGACTATGACGCCAGCAAGGGCGAGCTGCTGACCTTCAGTAAGGGAAGAGGGCTGGGCGACTGCGGCACCGCTACGCGCTGGCAATACGATGGTCGCCAGTTCGTGCTGGCAGAATATGCCGAAGAGGGCGCCTGCGACGCCTGGCACGGCAGCGACGACTGGCCGACGCTGTGGAGCAGCAAAAGAGAGCTGCCACCGCAGCCAGACCAGACGGCGGCGAACCGGCCCTGAGGCGCGGTTTGTACCGCCGCCGCTGCCTCGCGGCAAGGCCTGTTAGCTACCGCGATAGGTAGAATAGCCATACTGGCTCAGCAGTAGCGGAACGTGATAGTGCTCGCTGGTGCTGCTGATATGAAATTCCACCGGAACTTCAGGAAAAAAGCTCTCCTGCTTTTGCTGTTTGAAATAGTCGCCGGTTTTAAAAACCACCCGGTAATCGCCTGCGGCTGCGGGCTGGTCAGGCCAGAATGCTTTGATGCGTCCATCCCCGTCGGTGGTAGCCTTATTGATAAATTTCCAGCCCGCTTCCTGTTTCTGCTCCAGCGTCACCTCAACGCCCGGCGCTGGCTTGCCGGTCTGCTGATTCAGTACGTGCACGCTCAGCAGGTTTTGTGCGGCGGCAGCGCCCGCAGAGGCAGCCAGCGCGGCGGCCAGTACGGCTGTGGCAAAATATTTTTTCATGGTCGATTCTCCTGTAGTCATCACCCTTTCTTTATAACCCGTGACCAGGGCAGCTAACCTGACGCCAGCATGACAAAAATGTCATCCTGAACGAAGCGCAGGGACAAATTAACAGGCTCATGGCAGACTGGCGTTTATGAAATTATTGCTGATTGAAGATAATCAAAAAGCCAGCGACTGGCTTGCCAAAGGCCTGCGCGAGGCAGGATTCGTCGTGGACAGCGTAACCGATGGCCGCGACGGGCTGCACCTGGCACTAGGCCAGCACTATGCCCTGATTGTGCTGGATATTATGCTGCCGGGCATGGATGGATGGCAGGTATTGCGCTCGCTTCGCACCGCCCGGGCTACGCCGGTGATCTGCCTGACGGCCAGAGATTCCGTTAACGATCGGGTTAAAGGGCTGGAGCTGGGCGCCAATGACTACCTGGTGAAACCTTTCTCTTTCGCCGAGCTGCTGGCACGCATCAGAGCGCAGCTGCGGGATAATCATCCTGCTGAAGCCGTGCTGACCGTGGGCGATCTGGTCATGGATTCCGTACGCCAGACCGCCAGCCGCCAGGGCGAAGCGGTTGCGCTGACCCGCCGAGAATTTGCCCTGCTGTGGCTTCTTGCCAGCAGAAAAGGCGAAATTGTCCCCAGAACGCTGATCGCCAGTGAAGTCTGGGGCATTAATTTCGACAGCGAAACCAACACCGTCGATGTAGCCATACGCCGTTTGCGCCGCAAAATAGACGATCCCTATGAGCCTAAGCTCATTGCTACCGTACGCGGCATGGGATATCAACTGTTATGGCCCGGAAAGCAGCATGCGTAAGCCTTCGCTGACGGTTCGGCTGACGATTATTTTCGTGCTGACGATGGCGGCGGCCTGCGCTGGCATTGCGCTTACGCTTTACGGCGCGCTGCGGCACGAGCTTATCTGGCGCGATGACACAACGCTGATTAACCGCGCGGCGCAGCTGCGCCAGCTGCTGCAGGACGGCGCTAAGCCAGAGATGCTGCCGCTCTACTTTAATCGTATGGTCGATACCCGCCAGGATATTTTGCTGATTCAGCCAGTGAACGGGCCTGGCGTCACTATTAACCACACGGGCGCTACGCTGGCTTCATCGCCTGCGCCCGGCGAGCTTCACCGGCAGCGCACCAAAGAAGGCGAGGAGCTGACTATATACAGCCTGAAGGGCCAGACGGATAGCGGCGCTGTGACCCTGACCGTAGCGCGCGTGGCGCGGGAAAGAGCCCGTATGCTGGCGCAATATCGCTGGCAGAGCCTGCTGGTGTGTCTGGCGGCGCTGGCGGCCTGCGCCATTCTGAGCCCGCTGTTCATTCGCCGTGGCCTGAAAGCCATCGGCGCGCTCAGCAAAATTACCGCCGACACCAGCACCGACAGGCTCAGCCAGCCAATTCCGCTGCATAATTTACCTCGCGAACTGTTACCGCTTGGCGAAGCCCTTAACCTGATGCGTAGCCGCCTGGCGGATGATTTTACCCGTCTGACCCGGTTTGCCGACGATCTGGCCCACGAACTGCGCACGCCGATTAACGTGATGCTGAGCCAAAGCCAGGTCACGCTGGGACAGAGGCGTACTGTGGATGAGTATCAGCAGCTGCTGGAAGGCAATATTGAAGAGCTGGAAAACCTTTCCCGTCTGATCGACAACATCCTTTTTCTCGCCAGGGCGGATCACCATAACGTAGCGCTCAGCAAAGAACGCTTTTCTCTGTCGGATATGCTGGAAGACATTACTGATTTTCTGGAACCATTGGCAGAAGAAAAAGCGCTCTCTTTTTCAGTGCAGGCGCAAGGCGACCTTCAGGCGGATAAACTGCTGTTCCAGCGAGCCATAGTTAATCTTATTACCAACGCGATTCGGCACGCGCCGCCGGGTACCTTAATCAGCATCGAGACAGAAATCTGCACGGACGGGGTCAATATTGCCATAGGCAACCAGGGCGAGCTTTTAACGGCAACGGAAAAGTTGTTTGAGCGCTTCTGGCGGGGCGACGAGGCGCGTCACAGCGCTGGCACTGGCCTGGGACTGGCGATGGTTAAGGCGATTGCGGAATTACATGACGGCGAGGCCTGGTATCGGCATCGTCAGAGCAGGAACTATTTCGGTATCAGGCTGCCAGGATAAGCTCCTGCCCGCGCAGCGCGGGCAGGAGAGGGGACTTAACTTAGTGCGGCTTCAGCAGTTTTTCCGCATGGCTGACGATGTTTTCCACCGTAAAGCCAAACTCGTTAAACAGCTTCTCTGCCGGAGCGGATTCGCCAAAGGTGGTCATGCCCACGATAGCGCCGTTCAGGCCGACATATTTGTACCAGTAATCTGCGATGCCTGCTTCCACAGCTACGCGAGCGGTTACGCCGGAAGGCAGTACCGATTCGCGGTAAGCGAGATCCTGCTTATCAAACAGATCGGTTGAAGGCAGCGAAACTACGCGTACTTTGTGGCCGTTAGCGGTTAATTTTGCTTCCGCGCCCAGCGTGATTTCCACTTCTGAACCGGTCGCAATCAGGATCACTTCCGGCGTCCCTTCGCAATCTTTCAGCACGTAGCCGCCGCGGGAAATATTTTCCAGCTGCTCTTTGGTGCGTTCAGGCTGCGCCAGGTTCTGACGGGAAAGGATCAGCGCGGTCGGACCATGATGGCGCTCAATCGCGTGTTTCCAGGCTACGGCGGTTTCCACCTGGTCACAAGGACGCCATACGCTCATATTTGGCGTCACGCGCAGGCTGGCGATCTGCTCAACCGGCTGGTGCGTTGGGCCATCTTCGCCCAGGCCAATAGAGTCGTGGGTATAAACCAGGATCTGGCGCGCTTTCATCAACGCAGCCATACGCACCGCGTTACGCGCGTACTCTACGAACATCAGGAAGGTCGCGGTATAAGGAACGAAGCCGCCGTGATGCGCGATACCGTTAGCGATAGCGGTCATACCAAATTCGCGCACGCCGTAGTGGATATAGTTGCCCGCCAAATCGTCTTTGATCGATTTGGAGCCAGACCAGATGGTCAGGTTGCTCGGCGCCAGGTCGGCGGAGCCGCCCAGGAACTCCGGCAGCAGTTTACCGTAGGCTTCCAGCGCGTTTTGTGACGCTTTACGGCTGGCGATTTTTGCCGGATTAGCCTGCAGCTCGGCGATAAATTTCTGCGTTTCCTGCTGCCAGTTTTCCGGCATGCCGCCATCCATACGGCGGGAATACTCTTTTGCCAGCTCCGGATAAGCCGCTTTATAAGCTGCGAACTTGTCGTTCCAGGCTTGCTCCAGCTTCTGGCCCGCTTCTTTGGCATCCCACTGCGCGTAAATATCCTGCGGGATAACAAAAGGCTCGTGGCTCCAGCCCAGCTGTTTGCGGGTCAGCGCGATCTCTTCATCGCCCAGCGCCGCGCCGTGCGCTTCTTCTTTACCGGCTTTGTTCGGCGAACCGTAGCCAATGATGGTGCGGCAAATGATCAGCGAAGGCTTATCGGTCACGCTCTGCGCTTCTTTGATTGCTTTCGCTACCGCCTCGGCATCGTGGCCGTCCACTTCGCTGATAACGTGCCAGTTATAGGCCTCAAAGCGTTTGGCGGTGTCATCGCTGAACCAGCCTTCCACTTCGCCATCGATCGAAATACCGTTGTGATCGTAAAAGCCGATCAGCTTGCCAAGGCCCAGCGTACCGGCCAGCGAGCAAACTTCGTGCGAAATCCCTTCCATCAGGCAGCCGTCGCCCATAAACACATAGGTATGGTGATCGACGATTTCATGATCGGGACGGTTAAACTGCGCGCCCAGGGTGCGTTCGGCGATAGCCAGACCCACAGCGTTAGCCAGGCCCTGACCCAGCGGGCCGGTAGTGGTTTCTACGCCAGGCGTATAGCCAATCTCCGGGTGACCTGGGGTTTTAGAGTGCAGCTGACGGAAGTTTTTCAGCTCTTCAATTGGCAGATCGTAGCCGCTGAGATGCAGCAGGCTATACAGCAGCATGGAGCCGTGACCGTTAGAAAGAATAAAACGGTCGCGGTCGGCCCAGGCCGGGTTAGTCGGGTTGTGGTGCAGGAAATCGCGCCACAGCACTTCGGCGATATCCGCCATACCCATTGGGGCGCCCGGGTGGCCCGATTTGGCTTTCTGTACCGCATCCATACTCAGCGCGCGGATTGCGTTAGCCAATTCTCTACGTGAAGACATATTTTTCTCCCTGATTTTTTTTGGGGAACAACTGGACGAATAAACGTCGGGCACTTTCCCCGACACGCGCCGGGGAGGCCCATCAGCGAAATTACAGTTTAGCGGCCAGGACGTCTTCCAGATGCTGCTGGTCGACGGCGAACTGGCGGATACCGTCGGCGAGTTTCTCTACCGCCATCGGATCCTGGTTATGCTCCCAGCGGAACTCTGCTTCAGACAGCGGTGCCGGCTGGTGGAAGGCTTCTGTGGAAGGCGTCAGCTTGCGCTCGACCGGCGCGTTGCTGGCCTGGAGTTCTTCCAGCAGGTTAGGGGAAATAGTCAGGCGATCGCAGCCCGCCAGCGCGATAATCTGCTCCGTTTTACGGAAGCTGGCGCCCATGATGATGGTGTTATAGCGATGCTGCTTGTAGTACTCATAGATTTTACGCACGGAAACCACGCCCGGATCTTCATCCACCACATAAGGGTCAAGCGGTTTGCGGCTGTTGTACCAGTCATAGATACGGCCGACGAAAGGCGAAATCAGAAATACGCCCGCTTCCGCACAGGCGCGCGCCTGGGCAAAGGAGAACAGCAGCGTCAGGTTACAGTTGATGCCGTTTTTCTCCAGCTCTTCCGCTGCACGGATGCCTTCCCAGGTAGAAGCCAGCTTGATCAGAATACGGGAGCGGTCGATGCCGTTGTCTTCGTACATTCTCACCAGCTTTTCCGCTTTGGTAACGCACATGCCGCGATCGAAAGACAGGCGAGCGTCCACCTCGGTAGAAACGCGGCCCGGCACGCTTTTCAGGATTTCCATCCCCAGGTTGACGTTGACTTTGTCGCTGGCATTAATGATCTGCGTTTCTTTGCTGCCGCCCTGTTTTTTGGCGTAGTCGATAGCGTCGGTGATCAGGTGCTTGTAGGAATCGAGGCTGGAAGCTTTCAGGATCAGAGATGGGTTAGTGGTGGCATCTTCTGGATGATAGTTACGGATAGATTCGATATCGCCACTGTCAGCCACCACGGTGGTGTATTGTTTCAGTGCGTCTAGCTGGTTCATCTCATGGCTCCTTGATGGGCAATCTGCAAAACAAATGATAACCGTGCCGAAGGGTCGGCGGACATCGTGCCCTGATGACGGGAAAGCCGAACTGACCGGTCTGAAATCCGCAGAATGGCAGGGAATCGGCTCCCGGCACGGTAGAATATTCTCAGGCCAAACATTGCATCAGACGTCCGGTAATAGAAATGCGTTTTCTCTGATTGTTGCAATGGGTTAGCCCAATGAACGGGGTCTGGCGCATAAAATGCCGCACCCGAAAGTGTAGCACTTCTTTAGCATGGCGGCGGATAACAGCACGGGTTGCCACATTTTGCCGGCACGGGCGCGCGTAAAAAAACGCCCGTACCGCCAGGGTGGCGGCTAGTGTTTAACGGCGGGAGAAGCCGGGGGGCTTTTTAACACGGTTTTTTCCTGGCAAAGCTAATTGTCAGCTCTCAGCGCAGGATAACGGATTTTTTGTTGATGAAATTCTTCAACTTTTTGACGCACATCTTCACGTAATATACGCATCGCAGCTGGATCTGCTTTTTCACGCCCAAACTCACCAAACATACGTTTATGGGAAATAAGCGTGTGAATAATTACACAATGCGTAATAGATTCATCTTCCACCTTCACAGGTTCAAAACTTATGATGATCATGGGATCGTAAGTCGAACTGAATACATGAACATGGAAAAGCCCAACATAGTAAGGCGAGGAGGCATACACAGAGTTTGAATCTTTAGCCCTCGCCTAATCTTGATATCTGTCATCGTCAAATATTTCGACGTAACCTTGTGCACGCCAGTGCTCAGCTATGCTGTGAACCGGATAGAAAAGCTTTATCTTGTCCTGGCGAGAATAACCGAAGTAATCACTGGCAGCGCCAAAGGAACTGCTTACCTTAACCGAAGCGATAGTAACCGGCTTCATGCTCTGAGAATCCTTCCGGCATTTCTTCGCCTACCATGGCTTTGTAGAGCTGAGCCATACGCTCATGTTCGGTTTTGCCATCCAGCGTAGTGGCAGGCGCATGGCGCAGAAGCTGCATTGCTTCATCAACTTCAGTTGAGGCCTGGGGTTGGAACTTGTGCATAGGTCCACCTTTAATTACTCGTGCAGTATAAACTGTAACCAATGAGTGAGCATAGGTATATTTACAGGTGCCTCGTTATTCCAGGATAAGCATAAACAGGCGTGTGGCCGCCGGGCTTTGTCGGCGCTTCATGCTGGTCTAAATCTGTTTTCATAATGTCTGACATAATATCGGTGAGCAGTTTCGCATCGACGTCAATTGCCAGAGGTTGATTCCATAAGTCCATTTCTGCCTCACTCAGTACAAACAGGTTCAGGCCTGTCAGAGTATGACAGGCTGAGAGCAAGTAACAGCAGTAGAGCTTAAGTTTTGGAGCGGTCTCGCATAGCGGCTGAGGTGATTAAATCCACGCCTTAACCGGCAGGAAATCAGTATAAAGGGCGGCTTCCGGCGTGCCGGGCTGCGGCTGATAGTCATATTCCCAGCGCACCAGCGGCGGCATCGACATCAGAATAGACTCGGTGCGGCCGCCGGTTTGCAGGCCGAACAGCGTGCCGCGATCCCACACCAGGTTAAACTCCACATAGCGGCCGCGACGGTAAAGCTGGAACTGGCGCTCGCGCTCGCCCCACGGCAGCGCTTTACGGCGCTCGACCACCGGCACATAAGCTTTCAGGAAGCCTTCGCCAACCGCCTGGGTAAAGCGGAAACAGTGGTCGAAATCCGGCGTATTCAAATCATCAAAAAACAGGCCGCCGATGCCGCGCTGTTCGTTGCGGTGCTTGATAAAGAAATAGTCGTCGCACCACTTTTTATAGCGCGGATAAACCTCTTCGCCAAAAGGCTGGCAAAGATCGGCGGCGGTCTGGTGCCAGTGCACCGCGTCTTCCTCAAAGCCGTAGTAGGGCGTCATATCAAAGCCGCCACCGAACCACCATACCGGATCCGCGCCCGGCTTTTCGGCAATAAAAAAGCGCACGTTGGCGTGGCTGGTGGGCACATAGGGATTTTCCGGATGGATGACCAGCGATACGCCCATTGCTTCAAAACTGCGGCCAGCCAGCTCGGGCCGATGCGCGGTAGCGGAAGCGGGCATCTGGTCGCCATGCACATGCGAAAAATTCACGCCGGCCTGTTCGAACACCGCGCCGTTACGCAACACGCGGCTTCTGCCGCCGCCGCCAGCTTCGCGCGTCCAGCTATCTTCCGCAAACTGCGCCTGACCGTCGGCCTGCGCCAGCTGCTGGCAAATCGTGTCCTGTAAATGAAGCAGAAACTGCTTTACCTGGGCGATATCGGGTTTATTCATAGTTTTGCCTGACAGTAAAATGACGCGCGAAGTATACGCCAAAATACCTTAGCTGGGGCGCCGGTTGTTGGCGTCGAACTCATTAAAATAACTGATAACGCCGCTGACTATGGCGCTGGCAATTTTACGCCGAAAAGCGGTAGTGCCCAACAAACGCTCTTCGGCTGGATTAGTAATAAACGAGGTTTCCACCAGCACCGAAGGAATAGAAGGCGATTTTAAAACGGCAAAAGCGGCCTGCTCGGTATGCTGGCTGTGTAAATGATGCACGGGCCGGATCTGGTTAAGCACGTGCTTGCCCAACGTCAGACTATTTTTAATGGTATCTGTCTGCACCAGATCGAACAGCACCTGTTGCAGATAGCGATCCTTTTGCGCCACCTTCACGCCGCCCACCTCATCGGCAGCGTTCTCTCGCTGGGATAAATAGCGTGCCATGCGGCTACTTGCACCCCGGTTGGAAAGAGCAAAAACCGACGCGCCGTTGGCTGCCGGGCTGGTAAAACCGTCGGCGTGAATCGACATAAAAAGATCCGCGCCATGACGATGAGCGATTTCGACACGTTCGCCCAGCGGGATAAAGTGATCGCTTTCGCGCGTCAGCTTCGCTTCTATATGCGGATGATCGCTCAGCATCTGGCGAATATAGCCGGCGATCTCCAACACCACGTGTTTCTCTTCCGAGCCTTCTTCGCCCACTGCGCCGGAATCTATGCCGCCGTGGCCGGGATCGATCATCACCAGCTTCTTGCCGTTAGTTTTAGGCACTGACGCATGTGGTTTGCTGCGAGGCGTCGTCAGCGGCGCTTCTTTCGCCCTGGCGGGTTTATTTGCCAACAGCGCCAGCGCCAGGCCAGAAAGCAGCAGCTGGCGGCGGGAGGTCAGCGGAGTCATGGAGCCAAATTTTTTCATTACAACATCCTCAGGGCGCAAAGTGCCTACTGTTATATCGTAACAATCAGGCGGCCGCGAGACGGGAACTATTTCAACAGTTTACTTTTTATTGCAGCTCGCTAACGGCACGGCTTTTTCCCTGCCTGTGCGCTCTCCAGGCCAGTCCGCTCGCAGAGAAGCTGAGCATAAAGGCTGCTTCAGCAGCGTTTTCACGCAATTATCGCGGCGGATGCTTGCGCCAGCGAAAGAATCCGCGATAATCAGCGAATTATGGTTAACCTCTGGGGCAACGCTATGGAAATTCGCGTATTTAGCCAGGACGATTTCGAAGAAGTTATTACATTGTGGGAGCGCTGCGACCTGCTGCGGCCGTGGAACGATCCGGAAATGGACATCGAGCGCAAGCTCAACCACGATCCCGACCTGTTTCTGGTTGCTGTTGTAGGCGGCTCCGTAGTCGGTACTTTAATGGGCGGCTACGATGGCCATCGCGGTTCGGCCTATTACCTGGGCGTCCATCCTGATTATCAGGGCAGGGGCTTTGCTAATGCGCTGATCAACCGGCTGGAAAAAAAGCTGATCGCGCGCGGCTGTCCAAAAATCAACGTGATGGTGCGGGAAGAAAATGACGCGGTGCTGGGTTTCTACGAGAAGCTGGATTACGAAATGCAGGACAGCGTGCTGCTCGGCAAGCGCCTGATAGAAGATCGCGAATATTGAGCAATCTGCCGGTCCGCATGAATTTTTATACTCCCGACGACTATGACGCCAAAGGCCAGCTAAAACTGCCGCTGGCTTTCTGGGGCGTGCTGCTGCTGCAGGCCCGCACCTGGCTGCTGTTTATTATGGCTGGCGCTTCCCGGCAACAGGGCACGGCGCTGCTGGAGCTTTTTTATCCCGATATCCGAGCTTTCTGGACAGGCATCGCGCTGGGCGTGCCTGCGGCGCTCGGGCTGCTGCTGACCGGTTACCGGCAGCGTCTGCCGCGCCTCTGGCAGGCGTGGCGCTGGGTACTCTGCCTGTCGCTGGCCGCCATGCTTTGCGTGCAGTTCGCCAGTCTCTGGCTGGGCGAAGAAGAACTCTCGCCGTGGATGATTTTGTTTACGGGTTTCGATCTGCTGGCGCTTGGCTGGTTCAGCTTTAGCGCGCGCCTGCGCGACTGCTTTATTCCCGAGCTGAATGCCGGATAAAACTTTTCTGTGGATCCGTACTCCAACCTCTCTTTGAGGCTGCCGTAAACCCTGGAGCGGTGCCGCATCTCTTTTTTGTCAGGAGTCTTCATGAAAACCCTTCGTCCTTTAGCTCTCGCCGCCGCCGTCATGCTGGCTGGCTGCGCCAGCTCCGGCGCTTCAGCCCCGGCCAGCAGCGGCGCCACCTGGTGGAATCCGCTCACTTACTCATGGTCAAGCCTGGCGCCCTGGCACTGGTTTGGTTCTTCCATCGAGGTTAGCGAGCAGGGCGTCGGCGGCCTGAACGGCACGACCGCCATGAACGAGCAGGCAATCGGCGATGCGCTGAACGGCGATTATCAGTTGCGTAAAGGGATGCGCGGCGAAAACGGCAGCGTGATTACTTTCTTCCAGGCGCTGGACGGGAAAGAAGTGAAGCTGGAAATCCAGGGCGACACTAAAGTGAGCCAGGTTAAAGTCATGGATAGCGATATCAAAGCGGCTGCAGGCGTAAAAATCGGCACGCCTTTCAGCGATCTTTATAGCCGCGCCTTTGGTTCATGCCAGAAGGCTTCGGGCAGCGACGGCGTAGAGTGCAAAGCGCCGGACAGCCAGCATATCAGCTACGTCTTTACCGGCGAATGGCACGGGCCGGAAGGGCTGCTGCCTTCGGACGATACGCTGAAAAAATGGACGGTCAGCCAGATTATCTGGCGGCGCTAGCTCTGTCGCGGCTGACCTCGCTCCATGAGGCAGCCGCCATACCTGCTATTTCCGCCTGCCGCATAAGCTCTGCCGCGCGCTTATAGCTTTTTAAACTTCCAAATCACCAAACGGTATATAAAACAGTTACTGCTTTTCGTGTGGTTATAAATAAACTGAAGCATCTCAGGCCGTGGGCCGGGCCATCTTTCCGGGATGAACAGCATGACCACATTAAAAAAAATCTTCAGCGGCGCCGCGCTGCTGCTGCTGGCCGGCTCAGCCCAGGCAACAGAGCTGCTTAACAGCTCTTATGATGTCTCACGCGAGCTTTTTGCCGCCCTGAACGCGCCTTTTGAACAGCGCTGGGCGCAGCAGAACCCCGGCGACAAACTTACCATCAGGCAGTCGCATGCCGGTTCTTCCAAACAGGCGCTGGCTATTTTGCAGGGGCTGAAAGCCGATGTCGTCACCTATAACCAGCTAACCGATGTGCAAATCCTGCACGATCGCGGCAACCTGATCCCGGCAGACTGGCAGCAGCGTCTGCCCAACAACAGCTCGCCTTTTTACTCCACCATGGCTTTTTTGGTGCGTAAGGGCAATCCAAAGAAAATCCACGACTGGCGCGATCTGGTCAAAAACGACGTGAAGCTGGTTTTCCCTAATCCGAAAACCTCCGGCAACGGGCGTTATACTTATCTGGCAGCCTGGGGCGCAGCGGATAAAGCGGACGGACACAATAAAGCGGAAACAGAACGCTTTATGACGCAGTTTCTCAAGAACGTCGAGGTCTTCGATACCGGCGGACGCGGCGCGACCACCACTTTTGTCGATCGCGGTCTGGGCGATGTGCTGATCAGCTTCGAATCGGAAGTAAACACCATTCGCAATCAGTATCCGCAGCAGGAATTCGAAGTGGTAGTGCCGCACAGCAACGTGCTGGCAGAGTTTCCGGTAGCGTGGATTGACAAAAACGTAGCGGCTAACCAGACGGAAAAAGCCGCCAAAGCCTATCTGAACTATCTCTATACGCCTGAGGCGCAGAAAATCATCACCCAGTATTATTACCGCGTAAATAATCCTGAGCTGATGGCGCAGCAGAAAGCGCGCTTCCCGGCCGTCGATTTGTTCCGCGTGGAGCAGGTTTTCGGCAGTTGGGAGCAGGTTATGAACACGCAGTTCGCCAGCGGTGGCGAGCTGGATAAGTTGTTAGCAGCGGGACGTCAGTAATGTTTGCCATGAAAAGTAAGCGCGTGCTGCCCGGCTTTGGTTTAAGCCTGGGAAGCAGTCTGTTTTTTACCTGTTTAATTCTGCTGCTGCCGATCAGCGCGCTGTTGATGCAGCTCTCTAAAATGACGCTGGCGCAGTACTGGGAAGTGGTGACCAACCCTCAGATGGTCGCCGCCTATAAAGTAACGCTGCTGGCGGCGGGCGTTGCCTCGCTGTTCAACGCCTTTTTCGGCATGCTGATGGCCTGGATCCTGACCCGCTACCGTTTTCCGGGACGCGCGCTGCTGGATGGCCTGATGGATCTGCCGTTTGCGCTGCCGACAGCGGTGGCGGGCCTGACGCTGGCGGGGCTTTTCTCCGTTAACGGCTGGTACGGCCAGTGGCTGGCACAGTTCGATATCAAGGTCTCCTACACCTGGATCGGCATTGCCGTAGCGATGGCATTCACCAGTATCCCTTTTGTGGTGCGTACGGTGCAGCCGGTGCTGGAAGAGCTTGGCCCGGAATATGAAGAAGCAGCCGAAACCCTGGGCGCAACGCCGTTTCAGAGCTTTCGCCGCGTGGTGCTGCCGGAAGTTGGCCCGGCGCTGCTGGCCGGTACGGCGCTCTCTTTCACCCGTAGCCTGGGCGAGTTCGGCGCGGTGATCTTTATCGCGGGCAATATTGCCTGGAAAACCGAAGTCACCTCGCTGATGATTTTTGTCCGTCTGCAGGAGTTCGATTATCCGGCGGCCAGCGCCATCGCCTCGGTGATCCTGGCGGCCTCGCTGCTGCTGCTGTTCGCGATTAACACCTTACAGAGCCGCTTTGGCCGTCGTCTTGGAGGTCACTAATGGCTGATATCACCCAACTGAACGGCGTGGGGCGCAGCCGCGCTAGCTGGGGCAAATGGCTGCTAATTGGCACGGGCATGATTATTTCGCTCGGCCTGCTGGTAGTGCCATTAATCGCCATCTTCGCCAGCGCCTTTTCCGATGGCGTGGTGGCGATGTTCAGCAACCTGAAAGATGGCGATATGCTGCACTCTATCTGGCTGACTATTTTAATGGCGCTGATCACCGTGCCGGTCAACCTGGTGTTCGGCACGCTGCTGGCCTGGCTGGTTACGCGCTTTACTTTTCCGGGCCGCCAGCTGCTGCTGACGCTGTTCGATATTCCTTTTGCCGTATCGCCGGTGGTGGCGGGGCTGATGTATCTGCTGTTCTGGGGCGTGAACGGCCCGGCAGGCGGCTGGCTGGATGAGCATAACATCCAGCTAATGTTCTCCTGGCCCGGCATGGCCATGGTCACCATTTTCGTCACCTGTCCATTTGTGGTGCGCGAGCTGGTGCCGGTAATGCTGAGCCAGGGTAGCAACGAAGATGAAGCGGCGGTACTGCTGGGCGCTTCCGGCTGGAAAATGTTCTGGCGCGTAACGCTGCCGAATATCCGCTGGGCGCTGCTGTACGGTCTGGTTTTAACCAACGCTCGCGCGATTGGTGAATTTGGTGCGGTCTCGGTGGTATCGGGATCGATTCGCGGCGAAACCTATACGCTGCCGCTACAGGTAGAATTACTGCATCAGGATTACAACACCGTTGGCGCCTTTACCGCCGCCGCGCTGCTGACCCTGATGGCGATAGTCACGCTGTTTGTGAAAAGCGCGCTGCAATGGCGTTTAGAACGCCGCGCGCATCAGGAGGGGGAACAATGAGCATTGAAATCAGTAACATCAACAAATCCTTTGGCCGGACGAAGGTGCTGAACGATATCTCGCTGGATATCCCTTCTGGTCAGATGGTGGCGCTGCTGGGGCCGTCCGGTTCCGGTAAAACCACGCTGCTGCGCATTATTGCCGGGCTGGAAAGCCAGAACAGCGGCCGCCTGAGCTTTCACGGCAACGATGTCACGCAGCTGCACGCCCGCGACCGCCGCGTCGGCTTCGTGTTCCAGCATTATGCGCTGTTCCGCCATATGACGGTATTCGACAACATCGCTTTTGGTCTGACCGTGCTGCCGCGCCGTGAGCGGCCTTCTGCAGCGGCGATCAAAGAGAAAGTTACGCGCCTGCTGGAAATGGTGCAGCTTGGCCATCTGGCAGGACGTTTTCCCGCGCAGCTTTCCGGCGGCCAGAAGCAGCGCGTGGCGCTGGCTCGCGCGCTGGCAGTCGATCCGCAAATCCTGCTGCTGGATGAACCTTTTGGCGCACTGGATGCGCAGGTGCGTAAAGAGCTGCGCCGCTGGCTGCGTCAGCTGCATGAAGAGCTGAAATTTACCAGCGTCTTTGTAACGCACGATCAGGAAGAAGCGATGGAGGTTGCCGATCGCGTCGTGGTAATGAGCCAGGGCAATATCGAGCAGGCTGGCGCGCCGGAAGAAGTCTGGCGCGAACCGGCAACCCGTTTCGTGCTGGAATTCCTCGGCGAGGTCAACCGCTTCGATGCCGCCGTGCATGGTTCGCAGTTCCACGTTGGCGCCCATCACTGGCCGCTGGGCTATACTCCGGCGCATCAGGGCGAAGTCGAGCTTTTCCTGCGTCCGTGGGAAATTGACGTCAGCCGTCAGAGCAGCCTGGAAACGCCGCTGCCGGTGCAGGTACTGGAAGTCAGCCCGCGCGGGCACTACTGGCAGCTGGTAGCGCAGCCAACGGGCTGGGGTCAGCATCATGAACCGATCACCGTGGTGATGGAAGGCGAGCAGACAGCGCCGATTCGCGGCGAGCGGCTTTTTGTTGGCTTGCAGCATGCGCGGCTCTATAAAGGCGATACGCCGCTGCGGCAGGTTGCCTTTGCGCAGAGCGCCTGATATTTTCTACCGCGATACGGGTCAGGCTTGCCCGATCTGAGGTTGATGACAAACCCCAGGTCGCGTTTAAATCTGTGAAAGAGCAGCAGAGGCAGATCGGAACACGGACACGCCGTAGACCCGTCCATGGGGGCTCGTTTCGCGCGTCCATGCGCGAAAACGGTCCGCTTATCCGCTCAGCCTCTGCCGCTATTAAGCTGCCGTATTGCTGCAAAAAACAGAGGCTCGTCCGAGCTTTTTTAACTTTGTCAGCAGTCTGGGGTCAGGCTTGCCTGGCCTTTTTTATGGTGCTAAGGCCTCTTTCAGGAAACGCAACTTGACCACGCTCGAACAAACCATCGGCAATACGCCACTGATTAAACTTCAGCGGCTGACGCCGGACAACGGCAGTGAAATCTGGCTAAAGCTGGAGGGCAATAATCCCGGCGGCTCGGTGAAAGATCGTGCTGCGCTGTCGATGATCCAGCAAGCGGAACTCCGTGGCGAAATTCGGGCTGGCGATCGGCTAATTGAGGCGACCAGCGGTAACACCGGTATCGCGCTGGCGATGATTGCGGCGATGAAAGGCTACCGTCTGAAGCTACTGATGCCGGACAATATGAGCATGGAGCGCCAGGCAGCTATGCGAGCCTATGGCGCTGAATTAATTTTAGTCAGCCGTGAGCTGGGCATGGAAGGCGCGCGCGATCTGGCCCGCGAAATGGAAGCGCGCGGTGAAGGCAAAGTCCTCGACCAGTTCAATAATCCCGATAATCCGCTGGGCCATTACGCTGGCACCGGCCCGGAAATCTGGCGGCAGAGCGCCGGACGCCTGACGCACTTCGTCTCCAGCATGGGGACGACCGGAACCATTACCGGCGTGGGCCGTTTTTTGAAAGAGCAGAGCACGAGCGTGCAAATCGTTGGCCTGCAGCCTGCGGAAGGCAACAGCATTCCCGGCATTCGCCGCTGGCCGGAAGCCTATCTTCCCGGCATCTATCGTCCTGAACTTATCGACCGCATCCTGGATATGACCCAGCTGGAGGCCGAGGAAACCATGCGCCTGCTGGCCCGTCGCGAAGGCATCTTTTGCGGCGTCAGTTCCGGCGGCGCGGTGGCTGGCGCGCTGCGTATCTCCCATGAGCAGCCCGGCAGCATCATCGTGGCGATAATTTGCGATCGTGGCGACAGATACCTTTCTACCGGCGTACACAATTCGCCTCTTTAGCGCGCCGATTTTTCGGGCCGCTTTATTCTTTTCTTTTCAGCCTCTCACTCGCGGTTACACTGTAAGGATTGGGTAAAACCTGCTGCTATTCTTTGAGCAACAGGTGAAAATAGCGCCTGGTCTACAGAGAGATGACGCATGAAAATTTTACTGGTTGATGACGATCTGGAGCTGGGCACCATGCTCAGCCAGTATCTGATTGCCGAAGGGTTCGACGCCACCCTGGTGCTGAGCGGCAAAGCAGGTATCGAAGGGGCGCTGTCGGGCGACTACAGCGCGATGATCCTGGATATTATGCTGCCGGATATGAGCGGCATCGACGTGCTGCGTCAGGTACGGCAGAGCGGCCGCCTGCCGGTAATTATGCTCACCGCGAAAGGCGACAACATCGATCGCGTAATCGGCCTGGAAATGGGCGCCGACGACTATATGCCCAAACCCTGCTACCCGCGCGAGCTGGTTGCCAGACTGCGTGCAGTGCTGCGCCGGGTCGAGGAACAGCCGGTAATAGTAGAGAATAAAGAAGTGGCCAGCTGGGGGGCGCTGACCCTTAACCCGGCAACGCGTATCAGCGAATGGCAAAAACAGCCGTTTGACTTAACCGCTTCAGAATTTAACCTGCTGGATCTGCTGCTGCGCTCGCCGGATCGCGTGGTTTCCAAAGATGAGCTGTCGGAAAAAGGGCTGGGCCGCCCGCGCGAAGCCTACGACCGTAGCGTGGACGTGCATATCAGCAACATCCGCCAGAAGCTTTCTGCCTTAACCAACGATGCGATCACCATTGAGACCGTGCGCAGCATAGGCTATCGCATCCGATGAGGGCGGGTTTTCGCGGGCTGCTGTTCTGGAAAATCCTGCTGGGCTTCTGGCTGACCTTCCTGATCATGAGCCAGCTGCTCTGGCTAAGCTTCTCCGTTTACGGCAAGCACCGCGAGCCGCCGGAAAACCTTGCCGCAAGGCGCATCGTTAATTTGCAGATGACCTCGGCGGTTTCGGTACTGCAGCGCGGCGGCATGGAGGCGCTCAACGATATGATGGCGGACTGGTCGGATAACGATCGCCGCTTCTTCTCCGTGCAGCTAATGAAAAGGCCGCCGCAGGAGCTGCCGCGCGGCGATCTCAATCGCGATTTGCGTCCCGGCGAATTTCCTAAAGAAGTTATCGAATGGGTAACCGGCGCCGATGGCAGGCAATACCAGCTGCGCTACGACGTACAGGCGCTGCGTGAAGACAGCAATATGACCGGCGGCCACCGGAGTTTCCTGAACATCCCGGAGCCGATGCTGTTTATGGCCGGTGGCGGCGGCCTGCTGTTCAGCCTGTTCCTCGCCTGGAACCTGACGCGGCCGATGCGCCAGCTGCGCGAAGGTTTCGATCGCGTCTCCAAAGGCGATCTTTCCGTACGGCTCTTTCCTAAAATGCGCCGCCGTCACGACGAGCTGTCGGTGGTGGCGCAGGATTTTGATGCGATGATCGAACGCCTGGCGGTGCTGGTCAGAGCGCGCGAAGAGCTGCTGCACGATGTCTCTCACGAACTGCGCTCGCCGCTGGCGCGCCTTCAGCTGGCTACCGGGCTGGCACGGCAGACGCCGGAATCGGTAGGGCAGTCGCTGGACAGAATCGACGAAGAGGCCCGTCGGCTGGATAAAATGATCGGCGAGCTGCTGACGCTGTCGCGTGCCGAGCACCTGAGCGTGCCGGACGAACAATATTTTGATCTGCTGGGCCTGCTGGAAGCGGTAGCCAATGATGCACGCTACGAAGCTCAGGTGCCCGGCGTGGAAATCCTGCTTTATGCCGACCAGAACAGCGACTATACGGTAAAAGGCGACGCCAAGCTGATCCGTTCAGCGGTGGAAAACGTGGTGCGTAACGCACTGCGTTTCTCCGTCCAGGGACAACAGGTTAAAATCTCTCTGCATCAGGAAAGCGGCTGGCTGACAATTAACGTTAGCGACCAGGGGCCGGGCGTGGATGCCGACAAGCTTTCCAGTATTTTCGACCCCTTTGTGCGGGTTAATTCACCGCTTTCCGGCAAAGGCTACGGGCTGGGGCTGTCTATCGTGCGCAAGGTTATCCTTGCTCACCAGGGCGAGGTCAGCGCGGTCAACGGCAAAAATGGCGGGCTGGAACTCACCATCAAATTGCCACACTGGGTGGTTTAGCTTAATAAGGATGTTATTATTGCCTGAAACGTTTTATTCATATTTATGAGGTAAAAGATGAATAAAGCAGCACCCAGTAAGCAACAGGAAGTGCAGCGTATCGTCGATGCAATATCTAATGCGATCGCTCAGCATCGGCTTAAGCCAGGCACACGGCTGATTGAAACTCAGGTGGTCGAAGTGCTGGACGCGAACCGTAATCATGTGCAAAGCGCGCTTCAGCGCCTGGCGATGCAGCATATCGTAACCATAGAGCCGCATCGTGGCGCTATGGTCGCCAAACCGGAGGCGCGCGAAGCTCGAGAGGTCTTTACCGCACGCCGTGCGGTAGAGAGCGCAATTATCGCCGCTATCACGCCAGAGAACATGCAGCGTCATCAGCAGGAGCTGGCCAAACAGCGCCTGGCAGAAAAAGAAGCTATCGCCAACAGCAATCGGCTGGAGATCGTGCGGCAGCTCACGCAGTTTCATCTGCTGCTGGCTAAAATCAGCGATAACCGGGTACTCAGCGAAATCCTTGCCAATCTCACGGTGCGCAGCTCGCTGATTGTCGCGCTCTATCAACGCAATGAAAACCCCAGCTGCCACTGTGAACAGCACAGCTCGATCGTCGCCGCGCTACAGGAAGGGGATATCGACAGCGCACAGCGGCTGATGGCGCATCATATGGACGAAATGGAGCAGCAGCTGGCGCTGGATGAAGAGCCGGAGACGCCCAGCCTGTGGGAGGCGCTGGCCTGAAAAAAAAGGCCGCCCGATTGCTCTGGCGGCCTTTATCTTTACGCGGCAGCTTACTTTTTGATGCGGATCACCGGGGTTTCGCCAACGGTAACGCTACCCGTCAGTTTCACCAGCTCTTTGATCTCATCCATATTGGAAATCACTACCGGCGTCAGCGTGGATTTCGCTTTTTCTTCCAGCAGAGGCAAATCAAACTCGATGACGACGTCACCTTTCTTCACCTTCTGGCCTTCTTCAGCGATACGCTTAAAGCCTTCACCCTTCAGTTCAACGGTATCAATCCCGAAGTGAACGAACAGCTCAATGCCGCTGTCCGATTCAATGGAAAATGCATGATTGGTTTCGAAGATTTTACCAATGGTGCCGTCCACAGGCGCCACCATCTTATTGCCGGCAGGTTTGATAGCGATACCGTCGCCAACAATTTTCTCCGCGAACACCACGTCCGGCACATCTTCGATATTAACGATTTCCCCGGATAGCGGTGCTACGATCTCAATGGCGCCAGATGCGGTGTCTGACTTATCGCCAAAAAGTTTTGAAAACAAACCCATGATCTTCTCCTAAGCAGTAATATTTGGCCAGCGCTTCTGGATCTCAGCAGAGTGTTTTTTCTTCAATGAACTTGTTGACCAGATTCATTAACTCTTCCGCTGTGGGTTGAGCCAGAGCCTGTTCTGCTAACGCCTTAGCATCTTCAAAATTCGTATTACGAATAATTTTTTTGATGCGCGGGATAGAAATGGCACTCATGCTGAATTCGTCCAGCCCCATTCCCAGTAACAGTAGTGTAGCACGTTCATCGCCCGCCAGCTCGCCACACATCCCTGTCCATTTCCCTTCAGCATGAGAAGCATCAATAACTTGCTTGATCAGCGTCAGCACGGAAGGGGTCATTGGATTATACAAATGCGAAATTAAATCGTTACCGCGATCCACCGCCAGCGTGTACTGGGTCAGGTCGTTGGTACCGATACTAAAGAAATCTACCTCTTTTGCCAGGTGGTGCGCAATGGCGGCTGAAGCCGGTGTTTCCACCATGATGCCTGCTTCGATCTTCTCGTCGAAGGCTTTGCCTTCCGCGCGCAGCTGCGCTTTTAGCGTTTCCAGCTCTGCTTTCAGCGCGCGAACTTCTTCAACGGAAATTACCATTGGGAACATGATGCGCAGTTTGCCGAAGGCCGAGGCGCGCAGAATGGCGCGCAGCTGGGCGTGCAGGATTTCCGGACGATCCATCGCGATACGGATCGCGCGCCAGCCCAGGAAAGGGTTGTCTTCTTTCGGCAGGTTCATATACGGCAGGTCTTTATCGCCGCCGATATCCATGGTGCGCACGATAACCGCCTGAGCGCCCATTGCTTCCGCCACGGCTTTGTAGGCCTGGAACTGCTCTTCTTCGCTTGGCAGCGAGTCGCGATCCATAAACAGGAACTCGGTACGGTACAGGCCCACGCCTTCCGCGCCGTTGCGCTCTGCGCCCGCTACGTCACGTACGGTGCCGATATTGGCGCAAACTTCCACCTGATGGCCGTCAAGCGTGATGGCTGGCAGATCTTTCAGCTTGGCCAAATCGTTCTTTTCAGTCACATACTGATTATGGATAGCTTTTAATTCGTCGATCTGCTCCGGCGTTGGATTAACATAAATATGGTTGTTTACGCCGTCCAGAATCAGATAATCGCCATTCTTCACCTGGGAAGTAACATCGCCGGTACCGACGATAGCCGGCAGCTCCAGCGAGCGCGCCATGATTGAAGTATGGGAAGTGCGGCCGCCCAGGTCAGTGATAAAGCCCAGTACCTTATTCAGGTTCAGCTGCGCGGTTTCAGAAGGCGTCAGGTCTTTGGCGACCAGCAGGACCTCTTCCGCGATGGCGCTGAGATCGACGATATGCAGGCCCAGGATGTTCTGCAGCAGGCGTTTGCCGATGTCGCGCACGTCCGCCGCACGCTCTTTCAGGTATTCGTCGTCCAGTTCTTCCAGCGCTTTGGCCTGGCCTTCGATCACCGAGTACACCGCCGCGTCCGCAGAGGCCAGCTCGTCTTTAATCAGGGCTATGATTTCCTGCTCAAGCTCTTCGTCTTCCAGCAGCATGATATGGCCTTCGAAGATGGCCTCTTTCTCTTCACCAAAGGTTTCTCCGGCTTTGGTTTTGATCGCTTCAAGCTGCGCGGCGGCTTTGCTGCGGCCTTCGAGAAAACGCTGAACTTCCTGCTCAACCTGGTCGGTAGTAATTTTTTTCCGGTTAATGACAATCTCATCTTCTTTCAGCAGAAGCGCTTTGCCAAAAGCGATACCCGGTGATGCTAAAATACCTGAAATCATAACCCTACCTTTTTTAATAACTGATTATCGCGAGCGAGAAACCCGGCGGCCACCCGCAGTTGACCGACGCTCTACTGTATGAAAACAACAACGCGGACATGCTGTCCGCGATCAAGAATGTTGCAGTAAAGTGGCGGTCGCGTAGATAAAGCTAACGCTTATTCGAGTTCGGCCATCAGTTTGACCAGGTGCTCAACGGCTTTCTGCTCGTCTTCGCCTTCTGCGGAAAGCGTTACCACGGTGCCCTGAGTCAGGCCCAGCGTCTGCAGCTTGAACAGGCTTTTAGCGCTGGCGGATTTGCCGTTAGAGGTCACGGTGATTTCAGAGACGAACGCCTTGGCTTCTTTAACAAACTGAGCGGCAGGACGAGTGTGCAGGCCATTTGGCGCGGTGATGGTAACTTCTTGCTGGAACATGTTGTTTCCCCAACTTAAATTTATTTGGTTTAGTCGTATCCAAAGTCTAGCCTGGCGGCGGAACTTTGGCCTGAATCTCTTGCGCAGGCTTGCCTGTGGAAACGCGCTGAAAAGAGACAGATAGCGCGCGATCGAAACCGGCTACCGGCTGCGCTTTTACCATCCTCATTATGCCGTGCTTTGGGCAATCGCGCCAAATCGGTAAATCGATTCAGCTAAGGGCAATTCGCGCGGCGATTAATTTTGAGGTGTGAAATAATTGGTTGCTTAGATACCAGACCCGGGCGGGTAAAAGCAATGTGGAAGGTGGTAAAAGTTTGACGCGCTCCACAAAAAAGCACCCTTATGGGTGCTTTTTCAGACAGTTTTTAGCCTACTGCTGCAGTTCTTTCTCGGTAAAGAGATCGGCAAACAGGGCGGTACTCAAATAGCGTTCGCCGGAAGAGGGCAGGATCACCACGATATTCTTGTTGGCGAAAGCTTCATCTTCCTGCAGTTTCAGCGCGGCGGCAACGGCAGCGCCGGAAGAGATACCAGCCAGGATGCCTTCTTCTTCCATCAGGCGACGCGCCGTGGAAATAGACTCTTCATTGGTGATCGCTACCACGCGGTCAACCAGATTCAGATCCAGGTTGCCCGGAATAAAGCCAGCGCCGATGCCCTGGATTTTATGCGGGCCAGGTTTGATCTCTTCGCCAGCCAGCGCCTGGGCGATAACCGGGGAATCCGTTGGCTCTACGGCTACCGAGATAAGATCTTTTTTACCTTTGGTGTTTTTGATATAGCGGCTGACGCCAGTCAGCGTACCGCCTGTGCCTACGCCCGCGATAAATACGTCAACCGCGCCGTCGGTATCTTCCCAGATTTCCGGGCCGGTGGTTTTTTCATGAATTTCCGGGTTGGCCGGGTTGCTGAACTGCTGCAGCAGTACAAACTTGTCCGGGTTGCCCGCGACAATCTCTTCTGCTTTAGCGATAGCGCCCTTCATGCCTTTGGCGCCTTCGGTCAGGATCAAATTCGCGCCCAGCGCTTTCAGCAGCTTGCGACGCTCTACGCTCATGGTTTCGGGCATGGTCAGCGTCAGCTTATAGCCACGCGCGGCGGCTACATAGGCCAGGGCAATACCGGTGTTGCCGCTGGTCGGCTCGACCAGCTCAACGCCGGGTTTCAGAATGCCGCGCTTTTCCGCGTCCCAAATCATGTTCGCGCCGATGCGGCATTTGATGCTGAAGCTCGGGTTACGGGACTCGACTTTGGCCAGAATGCGTCCGTTACCAATGCGGTTCAGGCGAACCAGAGGCGTATGACCGATTGTTAACGAATTGTCTTCATAGATCTTACTCATAACCCGTCCTTAACTGTATGAAAAATGTGAACGGTCACAGCATACCCGGTTCACTTTTTCAAGGAAGTGAAGAAATAGTATATACATATGTTTTGCAGCAATAAGGGTTAAGCAAAAGGCATAAGCCCTATTTCACCAGCCCCAGCGAGCCACGGTAGCGGTCAACCCACATGGCGGTGGCCCCGCAAACCGCCACCGGCATAATTGCCAGATTCAGGATTGGGATCATCGTAAACAGGCTGACCAGCGCGCCGAACTGCATCACATCCGTTTTATGCTGCTTCAGCGCCGTGCGCATCTGCCGGAAGCTCACTTTATGGTTGTCGAAAGGGTAGTCGCAGTACTGGATAGAGAGCATCCAGGCGCTGAATAAAAACCACAGCACGGGCGCAACCGTCTGGCCGAAGCCGGGAACGAAATAAAGCAGCAGCAAGACCAGCGCGCGCGGCAGATACCAGGCCAGCTTTTGCCACTCGCGCTTCATAATACGCGGCATATCTTTCACCATGCCCATCCAGCCGCTGTCAGGCATGGGCTTGCCGGTAAGTTTTGCCTCAAGCTGCTCGGCCAGCAGCCCACAAAAAGGCGCGGCTATCCAGTTAGCGATCGTTGAAAAGAAATAGCTGAACACCAGCAGGATAAAAATAACCGTCAACGGCCAGAAGATATAGTTCAGCCACTGTAGCCAGTCAGGCACGTAAGCCATCAGCTCAGGCAGCCAATGGCCTAACTGAAAAAACAGCCAGATAAAAGCGCCGCCCATCAGCAAAAAATTGAGTACCAGAGGCACGATCACAAAGCGGCGGATGCCGGGCAGCCGGATCAGCTGCCAGCCAGCGGTAAAATAGTGGATTCCGTTGCCGGAAGCGCCAGTACGGTGAGTAGCCATGTTCTGCTTTCCTTAATTTAGCGACCTGAGCGCGGCTATCATAACTCAGCACTTTGCGCGGGTCAGAAGAGATTTGCGCGAAAAAACAGCAAATAAGCTTGTCGTTTTACGCTTATTTGTCAGAAAATACTGCACGGACTTGCACTTGTGCAGCGGGGCAAATACAGTTAAGGGATAAAGTTTGCCGCGGTGGCAAGGTATTGGAACAACAGAGAATACAATGATGCAGGATTTGCGTCTGATATTAATCGTTGTTGGCGCGATCGCTATAATAGCGCTACTGCTTCACGGCTTCTGGACCAGCCGTAAAGAGCGCTCATCCGTTTTTCGCGATCGTCCTCACAAACGTTTAAAACAGGATAGAGAAGAAGCTTTTAACGACGTCGATAGCGACGAGGAAGCGCCGCGCGCCAAAACGCCGCGCACGCGCAAGGCAGAAGAGGAGCCGGTGGTCGGCAGCTTCGAAGAGCAGGCGCCGCCGCGCCCGGTGAAGCCGCGCGCCCAGCCTGAACCCGTTCGTCATCAGCCCCACGTAGAGGAATCTCCCGAGCTGGATCCGCTGTTCGGTGGCGATCTGCCACAGGAAGCCGACTATGACGACGAGCCGCATGCGCCCGTAGGCCGCAGAGAGCCGGAAGCGCCGCGCGCGCCTCAGGTTCAGCAGCCCGTGCCGCAGCAGCCTTCGCCAGTACAGCCGCAGCAGGTTGACCCACAGCCTGCGCCGGAACCTGAGCCAGCCCCTGAGCCGCAGCCGGAACCTCAGCCAGAGCGTCCGGTAGCGCCGCAGGAGAAACCCAAAGAAACGGTGCTGGTGCTGCACGTTAGCGCGCACGCTGGCGGCATGCTGAACGGCGAGGCGCTGCTACAGGGCGTGCTGCAGGCAGGCTTCCAGTTTGGCGAAATGAACATCTTCCATCGTCATCTCAGCCCGGCGGGCAGCGGCCCGGTGCTCTTCAGCCTGGCGAACATGGTGAAGCCCGGCTCGTTCAATCCTGACGAAATGACGGATTTCTCCACGCCTGGCGTCTCTATCTTTATGATGGTGCCTTCCTATGGCGACGCGAATCAGAACTTCAAGCTGATGCTGCAGTCCGCCCAGCGCATCGCTGACGATGTCGGCGGCGTGGTGCTGGATGATGAACGCCGCATGATGACGCCGCAGAAGCTGGAGAGCTATAAAAACCGCATTCGTGACGTTATTGAGGCGAACGCCTGAGTTAAGCTCCACCCTCTTTTCTACAAAACCCCCGCCAGCCGGGGGTTTTTTATCTCTATGGTGCCGCTATGGAATCCGTACAAGACAAAATTATCGCGCTGCAAACCACGCTTCGCCATTATGAATACCAATATCACGTGCTGGACGAGCCGGTGGTGCCGGACGCCGAATACGATCGCCTGATGGGCGAGCTGCGCAAGCTGGAAGCCGAACATCCCGAACTGGCCACGCCCGATTCGCCTACCCAGCGCGTAGGCGCCGCGCCGTTAAGCGCATTTGAGCAGGTGCGGCACGAAATCCCTATGCTCTCGCTGGACAACGCTTTCGATGAAGAGAGCTACCTGGCGTTTAACAAGCGAGTGCAGGACAGACTAAAAAGCGTTGATGAAATCACCTTCTGCTGCGAGCTAAAGCTGGATGGCCTGGCGGTCAGCCTGCTGTATGAAAATGGCCTGCTGGTAAGAGCAGCCACGCGCGGCGACGGCACTACGGGCGAAAATATTACTTCAAACGTTCGTACTATCCGCGCCATCCCGTTACGGCTGCATGGCGATAATATTCCGGCGCGCGTAGAGGTGCGGGGCGAAGTCTTTATGCCGCAGTCGGGCTTCGAGGCGCTGAACGAAGAGGCGCGCCGCACCGGCAGCAAGGTTTTCGCCAATCCGCGCAATGCGGCGGCGGGTTCGCTGCGTCAGTTGGATCCCCGTATTACCGCTAAGCGCCCGCTGACCTTCTTTTGCTATGGCCTGGGCCTGCTGGAAGGCGGCGAGATGCCGCGTAGCCATTTGGGCCGTCTTGAACAGTTTAAAGCCTGGGGCCTGCCGGTCAGCGATCGCGTGCGCCTGTGCCATACGCCAGAAGAGGTGCTGGCCTTTTACCGTAAGGTCGAACAAGACCGCGCCACTTTGGGCTTCGATATCGATGGCGTGGTCATCAAAGTCGACTCGCTGGATCTCCAGGAGCAGCTGGGCTTTGTGGCACGCGCGCCGCGCTGGGCAATAGCTTTCAAATTCCCCGCGCAGGAGCAGATGACGCACGTGCGCGACGTTGAGTTTCAGGTTGGCCGTACAGGCGCGATTACGCCGGTAGCCAGGCTGGAGCCTGTACAGGTTGCAGGCGTGATGGTCAGCAACGCTACGCTGCATAATGCGGATGAAATCGACCGTTTGGGTTTACGCATCGGTGACCGGGTAATAATCCGCCGCGCGGGCGATGTTATCCCGCAGGTCGTTGGCGTTATTGAAGCCGAACGGCCGGAAAACGCCCGAGAGGTCGTTTTCCCTACGCACTGTCCGGTTTGCGGCTCAGACGTAGAGCGAGTGGAAGGCGAAGTAGTGGCGCGCTGTACCGGCGGTCTGATCTGCGGCGCGCAGCGCAAAGGCGCACTAAAGCACTTTGTCTCCCGCCGCGCGATGGACGTAGACGGCATGGGCGATAAAATCATCGACCAGCTTGTAGAAAAAGAGTATGTCAAAACGCCAGCCGATCTCTACAGGCTGACGGCAGGCAAGCTGACCGGCCTGGATCGTATGGGGCCGAAATCGGCGCAAAACGTAGTGGACGCGCTGGAAAAATCAAAGCACACCACGCTGGCCCGTTTTCTCTATTCGCTGGGTATCAGCGAAGTAGGCGAGGCGACGGCAGCCAATCTGGCCGCGCATTTTGGCTCGCTGGAAAGCATCATGAACGCCGATCTGGAGGCGTTGATTGCTGTACAGGACGTAGGTAAGGTGGTAGCCGCCCATGTGCGCAATTTCATGGACGAGGAGAGCAACCGTGAGGTTATCCGTCAGCTGGTGGAAGATGCTGGTATCAGCTGGCCAGCGGTTGCTGTAGTGAAGCCGGAAGAGATCGA
The DNA here is from genome assembly GCF_042610525.1 of Pantoea sp. sgz302252. Classification (GTDB taxonomy): domain Bacteria; phylum Pseudomonadota; class Gammaproteobacteria; order Enterobacterales; family Enterobacteriaceae; genus Erwinia. The sequence continues at coordinate 5,096 of NZ_JBHDVM010000020.1, read as the reverse complement.
CAGTCCCTTTGCCGGAAAAACCGTAGTGCTTACAGGTTCGCTGACGCAGCTATCGCGGGACGAAGCCAAAGACAAGCTTGCCGCGCTGGGCGCGAAAGTAAGCGGCAGCGTCTCGAAAAAAACCGATTTGGTCATAGCAGGCGAGGCCGCCGGTTCCAAGCTGGCGAAGGCGCAGGAGCTGGGCATTGCGGTCATTGACGAAGCGGAGATGATTCGACTGCTGGGTGAATAAATGGAAAAAGAACACCTGATCGAAATAGCCAATACCGAAATGCCCTTTGGGAAATACAAAGGGCGTTCGCTAATCGATTTGCCAGAGCCTTACCTGCTGTGGTTCGCCCGCAAGGGCGAATTCCCGGCGGGCCACCTGGGCGAGCTGCTGCAAATGACGCTGGCGATAAAAATCGAAGGCCTGGAAGGGCTGATTAAGCCGCTGAAAAAACCCTGAATAAAGGGGGAGCTGTTCCCCCGTACTCTATTTCTGCGATTCAATAACCGCCTTGCCGGTTTTCTTCTGGCTCTCCGCCTGTTTTTCGCCCGCCTTTTTATAGCGCTGCGCCAGCATTGAGCAAACCATCAGCTGCACCTGATGGAAGATCATCAGCGGCAGCACGATAATCCCCACGGCGGCGGAAGGAAACAGAATGTTCGCCATCGGCACGCCGTTCGCCAGGCTCTTTTTCGAGCCGCAAAACAGAATGGTTATCTCATCCGCGCGATTAAAACCAAACAGGCGGGCTGCCAGCAGATTAATCGCCAGCGCCACAAATAGAATGCCAAGGCTACCGATCAGAATATAGAGCAGGGTAAGCGCGCCAACGCGATGCCAGATACCATTAACTACGGCTTCGCTAAAGGCAGAGTAAACAACCAGCAGAATCGAAGCCTGATCCGTTTTGCCAATCAGCCCGCGATGTTTCTCCACCCACTCCGCAATCCAGCGGCGCGAAATATGGCCCAGCACAAAGGGTACCAGCAATTGCAGCATAATACTGCCGATCTGCGACAGGCTACCGCTGGCAGCATCGTTATGCACATTCATCACCAGCCCGACCAGCAGCGGAGAAATAAACACGCCCAGCAGGCTGGAAGCCGAAGCGCTGCAGACTGCCGCCGCCACGTTGCCGCCTGCCAGCGAAGTCAGCGCAATAGCGGATTGAACGGTAGCGGGCAGAATGCAGAGATAAAGAAAGCCGGTATAGATTTCCACGCTGACCGGCAGCGGATGCCACCAGACAAACAGCAGGCCAAGAATAGGGAAGATCACAAAGGTACTGATCATTACCCATAAATGCAGCCGCCAGTGGCCGCCGCCCGCAATAATTTTTTCACGCGACAGTTTGGCACCGTGCATAAAAAACAGCAGCGCGATAGCGGCGGTGGTCAGCCATTCAAAGAAAGAAACAAAGTGGCCCCGCGCGGGCAAAAACGTCGCCAGCAGCACGGTGATAATCAGTTTAACCATCATAGGGTCAAGCCGGAGAAAACGCATTGTTAACGCCTCGTTAAAAAAATCATGGCGCTATTGTGCGTCAGCCGGGTTTAGAAATAAAATTGATTTATTGAATTCATATATGAGCCGAATAGATGAATTACACCCTCAGACAGCTGCGCGTTTTTGTCGCCGTTACGCAGCAGGGCAGCTTTAGCCAGGCGGGACAAATGATCGGCCTCAGCCAGTCGGCGGTCAGCCACAGCATCAAAGAGCTGGAAAGCGAAATGGGCATCCGTCTGCTCGATCGCACCACGCGTGAGGTAGTCCTGACCGAAGCGGGCGTACAGTTAGCCAGCCGTCTGGAACGTCTGCTGGAAGAGCTCAATACCACGCTGCTGGATGTTCGTAGCTATGGACACCAGCGCAGCGGCACGGTAAGGGTGGCTGCCAGCCAGACGATATCCGCGCATCTGATGCCGCAGTGCCTGGCCGCCAGCCAGTTAAATTACCCCGAAATCAAAATCATGCTACGCGATCGGCCACAGCAATGGGTGCTGCAAAGCATCCGCAATGCGGAAGTAGATTTCGGCATCGCCATCGGGCCGCTTCAGGTAGAGGATTTAGAGTGCGAGGCAATTCTGGACGAGCCTTTTTTGCTGCTCTGTCGTCAGGACGATCCGCTGGCCGCCGAACAGACAATCCGCTGGCAGATGCTCAATCAGCGGCTGCTGGTGCTGCAGGATTACTCTTCAGGCAGCCGGGTACTGATCGACGAAGCGCTGCGTTTACAGCAGGTACAGGCGGAAATAGTGCAGGAGATAGGCCATCCGGCCACGCTTTATCCGATGGTGGAGGCGGGCATAGGCATCAGCATTTTACCCGCGCTGGCGCTGCCGCTGCCGCAGGGACGGCCGCTGATGGTAAGAAGAATGACGCCGGAAATTAACCGCTCAATTATGCTGGTCAGACGGAAAAACCGCTCGCTGACGCCCGCAGCGGAAGCGATTTGGCAGGAAGTGCGCCAGCAGGCAGCCCTGCTGACGCAGCAACGGGAACTCGCGCCAGCGTTTTAAATATAAACGTTAAGCGAGTTGGTCGCGGTCGGACGGTTTACGCCGTCGGCGACCTTGCTGTAGGCCGAGGCAGAATCCTGCTTAGTTTCCTGCTTATCCTGAGCTTTCTGCGTCTGAGCCTGCTCAAGCTGGGCAATCTGCGCTTCAATCATCTGGATCTGGTTTTTGATCAGCTGCTCCTGCTCCGTTTTCTGCTCGTCGGTAAGCGTAGTGTCCTTATCCAGCGTTTTCAGCTGATTCTGCAGGCTAACCACCTGCTTATTCAATGAGGCGATTTTAGAAGTAGAGGCGCTGCCCGACCCGCCGGAACCAATGGAAGTGTTTGTACTGGTAGTAATAGTTGTCATTGCTATCTCCTTTGTAATAGACCAATACGGTTATCGGTAGGCAAATCAGGAGACTTGACCACGCAAATCGTAAAAGAAGTGATAAGAATTCGAAAGCGAAGCGGGAAGAGCCCTGCACGGATAAGTATTCGTGCCCGAACAGCGGTTAAACTCACAGCGGGTTCTGCGCAATATTTCATATTTATAGTTACGCTCGTCTGGTCGCTACAGAAGTCAGTTCAATATGAAATAACATAAGAAATATTACTTCAGTCTCAGTTTTAGTGATTTTATTTTATCAGGGTAAATATTCCTTATAGTAACTATTAAAACCTCATCTTTCCTCGTGCCTGAAGATGCCGCCGAACTTTAATCAAAATACCCTCACCATATTATTTGCTAATAGCCTGTTCTTTTATAAAAATCGCCGTAAAACAGAATAATTATTTAAATAAGGTGCTTTTGGGTTTTTGTTATTGATTCTTATACTTTTTTATTGATATCCCCGTCTTAATACCCTAAGGAAAATCCGATAGGATGCGTACGCAATTGACTGATTTATAAGGGAATTGTTATACCTTAACTCGAGGTCAGTAGTGCTGTTGTTTTTCAGGGATTACCTGTTTGTGACGCTAATAACCAGGCGTGAAAATAATATTTTAAAGGGACGGTGTTATTTGGGCTTTTCTGTGCCGGGGTTTTCAATGGAAGGAATTAGCAGGCCATAGTCTTGCTTGTTAGCAACGGATGCTATGACAAATAGAAACATAAATATGGGGAGGAGATGATGGTATAGAAATATGACCTGAGTGGAGTTGTCGTCACCTGCAAACCGGGCCGGTTTATCAAATCGGAACCGTAAAATTAAATACTTTTATCTCAATTAATAATGATCGAGGAGTTACCTATGTCTTCTACTTTAACGCAATCTATTTTGTCTCTTAACACCATTACCTCTGCGCTGAAATCAGTAACCAGCGGCGGCAGCGACAGCTCTGTCACCCAGCTGCAAAATACCCTGGCCCAGATCACTTCTGTTGTGACTAATCTGCAGAACGAAGGCAAGGAATTTGTCACCTCTACCACTGAGGCGCTTAGTAATATCAAGCCGGAAGATGCGACAAAGCCTTCTACCTACAGCGATCTGTTGAAAGAAAACGTGGCTAATTTTTCAGCGACGGTGGACAGCGCTATTCAAACCATCGCGCCGCTGAAGGATTCGGTGGCAAGTTCAGGCAATCTGCTGCAGAACACCATCAGCGGACTGACCTCACAGCTTACTTCGCTACAGGGTACGCTTGCCGGCAACCAGGCTTCTCTGGATAAAGCGCAGAAAAGCTATAGCCTGCTGAGCGGCCTGGGCGCTTTGGGTGGTTTGTCTGGCCTGGCCGGAGCGCTGGAGCTGGTGAAAAAATGGCAGAGCGTGCTGGCTGGCAATCAGCAGACTTTCCAGGATCTGCAGACGACGCTGGCGGAAAAAACCAAGCTGGTTGACCTGGTGGGTTCTGCCAACGGCTCTACGGCGGATATCTATAACATTCTGCCGGGTCTGTCGACTATTCTGCATTTCCTGCAGAATGATTTAGTCAGTCAGATCGCCAATATTAACGAAGACTCTGCAGCCGCGGCTGTGCCGGTTATCGTTAGCACCATTACCGGCGCGCTGTCTGAAATTAGTGGCTCGCTGAGCTAACTAATTTATTAGCTACAACCCAGGGCCCAGGCTCTGGGTTTTTTTTTGCCGCGCCGCCAGTAGATTAAGGTGGTGGCATAGCAAAAAGGCGCCTTTAGGGCGCCTCCAGACTGCTGACAAAGCTAAAAAAGCTTGAGTGAACAACTGTTTTTTTACAGCAACTCTGCAGCTTGATAGCGGCAGAGGCTGAGCGGATAAGCGGACCGTTTGGCGCATGGACGCGCCAACCGAGCCCACAGGGACCGTGTTCACGGCGTGTCCGTGTTCCGATCTGCCTCTGCTGCTCTGCCACTGATTTAAACGCGACCTGGGGTTTGTCATCAAACCTTTTTACACTGGTGGGTCGTGCAGGATAACCTGGCTAAAGCCTCGCCCTTCGGGTCATTGCTTTCAGCAACGCTGTCTCCCTTTGGTCGACTCGACCTGCTGCAGGTTCGAACCCTGCCCGCATTACGCATAGCAAAAAGGCGCCTTTAGGGCGCCTTTCTACACTGGTGGGTCGTGCAGGATTCGAACCTGCGACCAATTGATTAAAAGTCAACTGCTCTACCAACTGAGCTAACGACCCG